>JACPUV010000008.1 GCA_016192105.1 Sphingobacteriales bacterium
GTCGGGTATTAAATATTCATTTCAAACTATGAAAGGAAACCTGATCATGACGCCCGAGAACCAGCAGGCGTTTGAACGCAGCATGGACATGCTGGACAGTTCCATCCGGGAAATGCGACGCGTGGCGCACAATATGATGCCTGAAGCCCTGGTCAAATTCGGGCTATCTACCGCCATACGGGATTTTTGCGAGGAGATCAACCGCTCCGGGGCGCTCCAGGTAACCTACCAGTCGATCGGGATGGAAAATGTGCCGGTAGAACAATCCACTGCAATCGCGATTTACCGGATCGTACAGGAACTGATCAATAATACAATGAAACATGCAGCCGCCCGGACAGCGATCGTACAATTAGGGAAGACCGGCGAGGGAATCAATATTACGGTGGAAGACGACGGGAAAGGGTTTGATCCCGTAATTTTGAAAAGTGACGGAGGAATAGGCTGGTCGAATATCCGGAGCCGGGTGGAATACCTGAAAGGGAAAATGGATGTGCAGTCCGCACCCGGGAAAGGAACATCAGTTCATATTGAATTAACTACATAATGGCGACAACGATCTTTATTGTGGATGATCATTATATGGTCATTGAGGGCATCCGTTCTTTATTGCAGCACGAAAAGGATGTGGAGTGGACAGGCCATGCGATGACCGCGGATTCCTGCCTGGCTTTTTTGCGCCAGCAGCAGCCGGATGTGATCCTGATGGATATCAACCTGCCGGATAAAAGCGGGATCGACCTGTGTAAGGAGGTAAAGGAGAAATACCCCGCTGTTTTCATCATCGGGCTGAGCACGTTTAACCAACAGAGCTTTATCCAGAAAATGATGGATAACGGGGCTTCCGGGTATGTACTGAAGAATGCCACCCAGGAGGAACTGATGGAGGCGATCAACGCCGTGATAAAAGGAAAAACCTACCTGAGTGATGAAGTAGCACAATCCCTCCGGAAGAGCAGCCTGGTGGCCGCGCCGCTCCTGACCCGGCGCGAAAAAGAAGTGCTGGAACTGATCGCGGGAGGAATGACCAATAATGAAATCGCTGAAAAAATCTTTGTCAGTGCCAGTACCGTGGATACCCACCGTAAAAACCTGCTGGCTAAACTGGATGCAAAGAATACAGCTGAGTTAGTAAAACTCGCTTTCTTTCATAAACTAATAACGGTCGAAAATTAACCGGTTGATTTGGGTACCGGCCGGCTTATTCAAAATCTTCGTACAGTAAATATTTTTTCCGGATGGTTTTGTACTCGTCTAGTTTCGGCTCCCAGCTTTTCCGGATAGCGGCTTCCGGGGTACCCGCTTTTACCTGTTGCCACAACTCATTATTACCAGCCAGTTTGTTGAAGAAAGACTGCTCCATGTTTCCTGATTGGGGAATAATGAAAAAACTGTCTTTCTGAGGAAAGAGCCTGTATGCTTCCAGCAGCCATTTCAGTTGTACCCTGTTATCCACCTTGGTTTGTACTTCTTCCGGTGTGCCATCCAGTCTCCAGCCATAGCAGAGCCGGCCATACCATTTCGACGCTTTGGCCCCTTCATTCGGTTTTGGGGTAAAAGAATAGAGGTTAGCGGGTAGCGACGGGTGACCAAATACCTGGAAGGGCCGGTCAGTGCCCCTGCCTTCACTCAGAACGGTGCCTTCGAAAAAGCAGGTGGAGGGATAGAGATAAATGGATTGGATATTCGGCAGGTTGGGGGAGGGGCGGACCGGTAATACGTACCGGCTTTTATGCGTATAGTTGGCACATTTGATCACCTGGAAGTGGAAAGGCGTGTCCACCGAGTTTTGGGCCGTTTTGTAATACGCATATTTCGCATTGGCTTTTTCGGATAACCATTTTTCACCGGCGATCATAAACGCGTATTCCGCGATGGTCAGGCCATACACAACCGGAACCGGCTGCATCCCTACAAAGGATTTATATTTCATATCCAGCACCGGGCCATCCACATAATGCCCGTTGGGGTTGGGCCGGTCCAGTATCATCAGCGGTTTACCCAGTTCAAATGCCGCTTCCATAAATTCCTGCAGCGATGAAATAAAAGTGTAAAACCGGACCCCGATATCCTGGATATCGAAAATCAGCAGGTCCACATCCTTTACATCTGCTGCGCTGGGTTTTCGCTTGCTGCCATACAGGGAGATAACAGGGATGCCGGTTTGCGGGTCGGTATAGTTTCCTACTTTTTCCCCCGCATCGGCGGTGCCCCGGAATCCGTGTTCCGGGCCAAATATTACTTTGATATTCACACCAAGTTTACGAAGTGTATCCACCAGGTGGGTATTGCCTACCAGGGAAGTCTGGTTCGCAAAGATCCCGACACTGTGCCCTTTTAACAGCGGCAGGTAAACAGGGATCCTGTCCGCACCTGCCAGGATCTTTTTGACGGGGTCCTGGGCGGGGCTGTTAAACGCGAGAAACAAGAGAAGGAGGGGGATGAGTTTTTTCATACCGGTGTTTTAAAATCATTGGTAAAATACACCAATTTGTAACAAAGACCTTACCACAGATAAAATTGGTTGCATTGGCTGTTTTTAGCCTACCTTGCAGCCTTTATTTTAATCAAAATCGATACGTATGTCACAAGTAAAAAGTGGGGACAAAATAAAAGTACATTACCATGGCAAATTAACCTCAGGGGAAACATTTGACTCTTCTGAGGGGCGTGAACCACTGGAATTTGAAGTGGGCAGCGGGATGGTCATCAAAGGTTTCGATGATGGCGTGACCGGGATGACCGTGGGCGAAAAGAAAACTATCAATATTCCTTTTTTGGACGCTTATGGCCCCCGGAATCCGGACATGGTGATCGAAATGCCCAAAGAGCGTTTCCCGGCTGATATGGAAATCGAAACCGGGATGCCCCTGGTGATGAGCGACGGGCAGGGACAACAGTTCCAGGTTACCGTTGTGGAGATTAAGGAGACTGCGGTCTTACTGGATGCCAATCACCCCCTTGCCGGGCAGGACCTGATTTTTGATCTTGAATTAGTAGAGATCGTGGGTGGCAGCCCGCTGATCATTCTGCCGTAATACAATCTTTTCAACGGTTTCAAAATAAAAAGTTCAGCGCATCGGCGCTGAACTTTTTTTACAATATCCCTTTCTTATTTTTTCCGGTTCAGCCACCAGCCCAGCCAGATACCGGCCAGTCCCCAGGCTACCAGGGCATCAATCAAATGACCATACAATGTTTCCGTAGGTGTCTGGAACCAGTTGTGCTGCGTATAAGGGCCATAAAAAAAAGTGATGAGGCCGACAGCGACTGATCCTGCAACAACCCGGATGGCAGTTGGGGTTCCGCCACGGGTAAGTGCATAGATCAGGCAGAAAATGATGAACAGGTCCACCAGGAAACCCCGGATCATGGGCCTTGTCATGCCGTGTGAATAGGAGGTTTTGTAGGTGACCGAGGCCCAGGGTTTCCCGTCCATTTGTTTGCCCAGTTCTTCTCCTTCACTCATGGAAGCGCCGGGGGGTACGGTGGGCAGCATGTAACTGCCATCTTCTTTCAGGGTGGAGGAAAGGCATTGGAGAATGCTGTCCTGCGCAGGGGTGTACTTCGCTTCTTCACCATGCAGGTTGAGCGCTGCCCAGGATAAAAATTGCCATACAAAAACGAGGATGGCCCCAACCAGGGAGCCGATGAGCCACTTTTTCATGTTGTTGGTTTTAGTTTGAAATTAAAAGATAGTCATATTCTTTGTTTTTGTCAAGGGGGAGTCAGGCGGTTCTCATTTCGTCGTATCTTCGGAGTCTATTTATACAGGTATGTTTCAGCAATATAGTTTCACGGCGGCAGAACGGTTTCTGCGTTATGTCCAGATTGATACACAAAGTGATCCGCAATCCAACACATTTCCCACTACCGAAAAGCAAAAAGACCTGGGGCGTATCCTGGTGGCTGAATTGCAGCAGATAGGGCTGGAAGATGCTCATATGGATGAATGGGGTTATGTATATGCCACGATCCCGGCTACTACTGAAAAGACGGTGCCGGTGATCTGCTTTTGTGCGCATATGGATACGGCACCCGATTGCAGCGGTACGAATGTGAAACCCATCCTGCACAAAAATTACCAGGGGCATGATATTATTTTACCGGACGATACCACGCAGGTGCTGCGGGTGGGTGAATACCCGTACCTGCTGAAACTTACCGGTCATGATATCATTACAGCTTCCGGGTCCACCCTGCTCGGATCGGATGATAAAGCCGGTGTGGCGGAGATCATGGATGCGGCCCATTTTTTAATGACCCACCCGGAAGTGAAACACGGTACTATTAAACTATTATTTACTCCCGATGAAGAAGTAGGGAAGGGCACTGCGAAAGTGGATCTTAAGAAGCTGGGTGCCGATTTCGGCTACACACTCGATGGAGGAGATGCCGGTTCCCTGGAAGATGAAACCTTCAGTGCCGATGGCGTACAGGTAGTCATTCACGGGGTGATTGCTCACCCGGGTTATGCAAAAGATAAAATGATCAATGCCATGAAGATTGCCGGGGAGATCCTGGCTGCCCTGCCCAAAGACCGGCTTTCGCCCGAATCTACAGATGGGAAAAGAGGCTTTATCCACCCGGTAAGAGTGGAAGGTATCGCGGAAAAATGCACGATCGATTTTATCATCCGTGATTTTGAAACCGGGGGGCTGCAAAAGAAGGAGGACTACCTGCGTACACAGATTGAAGAGCGGATGCGGACCTACCCCAAAGCTTCATTTGAATTCACGGTAACCGAACAGTACCGGAATATGAAGGAGGTGCTGGACGTCAACACCTCCGTGGTTGATTTTGCGAAAGAGGCCATTACCCGGGCGGGACTGACCCTGAAGATGGAAAGTATCCGCGGGGGCACCGATGGCAGCCGGCTTTCCTTTATGGGCCTGCCCTGTCCCAATTTATTCGCGGGCGAACAGGCCATCCATTCCAGGCTGGAATTCATCAGCGTGCAGGATATGAACAAAGCGGTGGAGACCCTGGTGCACCTGGTTTGTATCTGCGAGGAAAAGAGCTAATAATTGTACCTTCATTTTATATCATAAATTTTAAACTATGGATTTCGCAAATTTCATGGCGCATAACTGGTGGATACTGGTATTGATCGTCATCTTTTTCAGTGGCCTTTTTACCATTAACCAGGGGTATATCGGGGTAATCACCCTGTTTGGTAAATACCAGCGGATCGCCACTCCGGGACTCCGGTTCAAGATTCCCCTTATCGAACAGGTGTATAAAAAAGTATCGATCCAGAACCGCTCTGTGGAACTGGAATTTCAGGCCGTTACGGCCGACCAGGCCAATGTTTACTTCAAAAGCATGCTCCTCTATTCGGTGCAGAATGCCGATGAGGAGACCATCAAGAAAGTGGCGTTTAAATTTTTTGCCGACAAGGACCTGATGCAGGCCCTGATCCGGACCATTGAAGGAAATATCCGTTCCTTCGTGGCCACCAAGAAACAGGCAGAGATACTGGGATTGCGCAAAGAGATCGTCGAATATGTGAAATTTGAGATCGATCATACACTGGAAACCTGGGGGTATCACCTGCAGGACCTGCAGATCAATGATATCACATTTGATAAAATGATCCTGGATTCCATGAGCAAAGTGGTGGCATCGAATAACCTGAAAGCGGCGGCAGAGAACGAGGGACAGGCCCTGCTGATCACCAAGACCAAATCGGCCGAGGCGGAAGGAAATGCCATCAAGATCTCTGCGGAAGCGGAGAAAGAAGCCGCCAGGTTACGTGGACAGGGGGTGGCCCTGTTCCGCCAGGAAGTGGCAAAAGGTATGACCGAAGCGGCCGAACAAATGAAACAGGCCAACCTCGATACCAATGTGATTCTTTTCAGTATGTGGACCGAAGCCATCAAAAATTTTGCGGAATACGGTAAGGGGAATGTGATCTTCCTGGATGGCAGTCCCGATGGAATGGAAGGAACGATGAAACAGATACAGGCGCTGATGGTGAAGCAGGCGGGGGTGGGGAAGTAGTCTGCAGTCTTAAGTCTGCAGTCTGCAGGCTGTTAAATTGGTTATATATAGATAAAAGCCTGGAAGAATCTTTCTATAATGAGAAATGAATCTTCCAGGCTTTCTGTCTTTCATACTTCCGGTCTTCCCGGCTTCAGCTGTTAAAGAACTCCAAAACTTACTCAGCTTATACAACGTGGCATGCTTTTTCTCGTTCTTACCCCCGAATGTTGACAGGTGTTGAAAATAAACAGAAATCTTTTTAGTAGTCTTGCACTACTTTTACCCACCTAAAGAGAAAAGTATGATCGATCTACTGCAGATTACCGATTCTTTGACGAAAGCCACACAGAGCCTGGCCGGCGATGCCAATCATGACGGGCAGTTAAGTTTTTTTGAATTATTGCAAATGGGGGGCTGGATCATGATTCCCCTGGGAGCCATGCTGCTCCTGGGTGTTTATATTTTTGCCGAACGGTCCATTGCCATCCGGAATGCGGCCCGGATCGACGGAAATTTTATGAACATTATCCGCGACAATATCGTAAGCGGGAACGTGACCGCTGCCCGGAATTTTGCCAAGAATACCAATAATCCCGTTGCCCGGATCATCGACAAAGGGATCCAGCGGATCGGGAAACCGATCGACAGTATTGAAAAAAGCATGGACAATGTGGGAACCCTGGAAATGTATAAGCTGGAAAAGAACCTGGCCATCCTTTCCGTGGTCTCCAAAGCGGCGCCGATCTTTGGTTTTGTGGGTACCCTGATCGGGCTGATGCAGTTGTTTTCCGGCATCACGACCGCGAATAAATTTGATGTAAGTATTATCTCGGGGGGTATCTATACAAAACTGATCACTTCTATTTCCGGCCTGGTAATCGGACTGATGGCCTACCTGGCGCACAGCTACCTGAATACACAGATTGACAAAACAGCCAATAAAATGGAAGCGGCCTCCGCTGATTTCCTGGACATCCTGCAGGAACCCACCCGTTAAATTACCCGAATGAAATTCAGAAAGAAACATAGAGACGAATCCGAGGTCTTTACCGACTCGCTGAATGATATCCTGTTCATCCTGCTGATGTTTTTTTTGATCGTTGCCACCCTGGCCAACCCGAATGTAGTACCCGTGGGACTGCCCCGGGGAAAGAAGGAGACCAAGGCCAAACAGGATATAATGGTTTCCATCAATAAAGACCAGGAATACTTTATCGGCTCCACCAAAGTGGACGCGGCCAGTTTTGATTCCCTGCTGACCCTGGAGATCCGGAAACAAAAAGCCTTTGTGGATACGCCCACCGTGGTGATCAATGCGGATACCAGTGCGTATTACGGAGGGGTATTCCATGTCATGGGCATTGCCAAAAGGGATACGGCCAAAGTGGTGGCCAGGGTGCAGCAATAGCGAAATACCTGTTCAACGGCCCGTTTTTACGGATTATCCTAAGTAGAATTACCAGCCTTTCCCCGGTTGAGGCGCTTACATTTGCAGGGTCAATCCAATCAATGAAACGAACTGCAATCTTCCTTGTTATCTCTGTATTCCTGTTTTCCTGTAAAAAGGAAAAGACCAGTACGATTGTGGGCAACTGGGTGGAAGAAGCGAACTATACGGCAAGCACTTCCGGGGCCAATACCTGGGAACCCGCTTCCCGGTTCCCATTTCATATTTCTTTTACCGGGGAAGGGGAATATTCTTCTTACAATGATGTGCCTGCCGGGCATGGTACCTATCAATACAACCCCGCTACGAATGATTTGCAGCTGATGCCGGCCGGATCCCCGGTGGTTTATAATAACAAAGTTTCCCTGTTGAATGAAGACTATGTGATTCTCGACTATTACAGCAATGGGGTGATGGAAAAACGCACCAAATTCAGGAAGCAGTAGTTGTGTACTGTTTTTCCTTTACGTTACTCTTTATCTCTTATCCAATATTGCTTTTACCATCCTGTCCTTTCCCTGCAAGTCCTTCTTTATTTCGGCCTGGTAGCCTCCCTTTTTCAGTAAATTCAACAGGGCCGGGCCCAAATCTTCATGTATCTCGAAGAAAAGGGTTCCATTCGGGTTCAGGTGTGATTCTCCCAGTTCTGCAATGGCTTTATAGAAGAGCAACGCATTGTCATCCGGAACAAACAGGGCTGTATGCGGTTCATACAGCAGTACATTCGGCTCCATGTTTTCTTTGTTGTTTTCCGGAATATAGGGTGGATTGCTGACAATGATATCGAAGCGGGGCAGCAGGGACCATTTGCCGCGGTCCAGTATATCCAGTTGCAGGAAATTTACATCCGCACCAAGCCGGGCAGCATTCTTACGGGCCACCCCAAGCGCCGTTTCGCTGATATCGCAGGCCGTAACGACCGCTTTCCTGAGTCTTCTTTTCAGGGTAACGGGAATACAACCGCTGCCGGTACCGATATCCAGTATTTCCAGCTGGTCAATAGGAAATTTGCAGTTCGAAATGATCCATTCCACGAGTTCCTCCGTTTCGGGACGGGGGATCAGTACATTTTTGTCCACATAAAATTTCAGCCCGCAAAACCAGGACTCATTCAGCACATATTGAACCGGTTCCTGCTGCAATAATCTTTCGGTGTAATACCCGAGCCTTTCTTCTTCCTCCCTGGTTATGGGGTTGCTTTTATAAAGCATCCGTTCTGTTTTATCCGATCCGGTCAGTTGCTCCATGACCAGGTCGGTGATGGCAGCCGCTTCGCTTGCGGAATAGATGGTCCGGAGCTTGTTTAATAAGGAGAAGGAGGCTTCCTGTAGCTTCATGTATGCAAATTTAGTGAATAGTGAGTGGGAGTGGGGGCTTCTGATAAGGAGCCGGGAAATGAATGGGCTATCGTATTCCTGGGGAGCAGATAGTAGGGCGAACAGCGCTCAGCTAACAACTAACACCCACCCCATTCCGTATATTTGCCGGATTAAGATGACAGTGGATCAGCACGAAAAATACATGTATCGTTGTCTCGAACTGGCTCGTAAAGGGGCAGGTTATACTGCACCGAATCCCATGGTCGGGGCTGTCCTGGTACAGGACGACCGCATTATCGGGGAGGGCTGGCACCAGCGATACGGGGAGGCACATGCGGAGGTGAATGCGATAAACAGTGCTCAGCTCTCTTTGAGTGACCGGGCCACGGGTTTGACCGCCTTCGTCTCCCTCGAACCCTGTGCTCATCACGGCAAAACACCGCCCTGCGCAGACCTGCTCATCCGGACGGGAATACCGAAAGTGGTGATCGGCTGCCGTGACCCGTTTGAAGCGGTAAATGGGAAGGGCGTCGAAAAACTGCGGGCTGCCGGCGTAGAAGTCCTTGAAGGAGTGCTGGAACAAGAATGCAGGGAACTGAATAAACGCTTTTTCACTTTTCACGAAATGAAAAGACCTTATGTGATCCTGAAATGGGCACAGACTGCGGATGGATTTTTAGCAAACTCTCCATTCACTGAGGGGGGAATGACTGAAAATACCGCTATGAAAAGATTACGGATCAGCAATGAATACACAGACAGACTGGTTCATCGCTGGCGAAGTGAGGAAGCGGCTATATTGGTGGGCACGAATACGGCCTTGCAGGATGACCCGGCCCTGACGAACCGTTTATGGCCCGGGCTTTCGCCCGTCCGGCTGGTGGTGGATATGGACCTGCGCCTGCCTTCTTCGCTTCAATTATTCAATGGTGAACAAAAAACCTTTGTCTTTAATGCCGTAAAAGAGGAGACAAAACAAAACCTGGTTTATTACCGGCTGGAAAAAAATAAAAGCCTTATTTCGCAGCTCCTTCCTGCATTGCACCAATTGAATATCCAGAGTGTACTGGTGGAAGGCGGGAGCCGCTTGCTGCAGTCTTTTATTGATACAGGCCTTTGGGATGAAGCCCGGGTGATCACGAATACAGCGATGAAGACGGGAACCGGATTGGCCGCACCGTTCTTAGAAAATGGGGCAATGAAGGAAACAACGAAACTAGCGCAGGATGAGATCCAAACCTGGCAGAATGCCGGGCGTATAAAAAAATGATGGATATGCGGCGATCACGTTTATCCAGCCTATTATTTACTGATTAAAAACCGGCACGTGGCTGAACCAGCAGAAGAATCCTTTTATTACAATACGATTGAAAAAACGGGCCAGGCCGAATTCAGGGACCGGGGCAGCCGCTTTATTGCGTATGCTTATCCGCTGAGCGATGTGGCCGACTTTAAAGAAAAACTGGCGGCCCTGAAAAAGGAACACCCGAAAGCTGTACACCATTGTTTTGCCTACCGGCTGGGACTGGATGGAAACAGCTTCCGTGTCAGTGATGACGGGGAGCCTTCCGGTACGGCAGGTAAGCCCATACTGGGCCAGATCGACAGTCGTAAGCTCACGAATATCCTCATTGTGGTGGTCCGTTATTTCGGTGGTACATTGCTAGGTGTACCCGGACTGATCAATGCGTATAAATCATCCGCGGCCCTTGCCTTGCAGGTTACACCTGCCGTGGTAAAACCGATACAACTCAATTACCATATCCAGTTTGACTATACCCAGATGAACGAAGTAATGCGGGTCGTCAAACATTTTGACTGTACCGTACTCCGGCAGGAAATGCAGCTTTTTTGCAGTATGGATGCCGGCATCCCGAAGAACCGGTTGAATGAAGTGTTGTTTCGCCTGAAGGAACTGAGAGGGGTGGAGCTAACTCCCCTGGATCAGGCCGTTTCAGGTGGACAGTCCTGATAGAGCATGTACTAGCTATCGATGAATGCAATAATCAGCGCCAATAATATATAAAGAGCCGGACTCATTGAGATAAGTCCTGAGGCTATTCGTTCCCGGGTATTCATGTAGTCACGATTTCCGGTCAATAAGCCCGTCCCCCTGATAAACCCGAAGAAGGCAAGTCCCAATTGAATAAAAAAACGGAATGAACTTCCGTAACCATAGACAAAATGGTTTTTTCCTGAAAACCTGAAATAGTATTCAAGGT
Source organism: Sphingobacteriales bacterium (assembly GCA_016192105.1). Lineage (GTDB taxonomy): Bacteria > Bacteroidota > Bacteroidia > Chitinophagales > Chitinophagaceae > JJ008. Next base: position 10,974 of record JACPUV010000008.1, read on the forward strand.
AGTGCTGGGCTACTGCCAGCAAAAAAACAGCGAATGGGATGCTGGCAGAAACGATAAGATTTTTGCTTTTTTTCGAATGAATCATTCTGCGCCGGGCCTTATTTAAATTTCCCGCTCACCACCAGTTCCTTACTCCCTGCGGTGTACACATAAAAACCTTCCCCTGTTTTTATACCCAGTTTGCCTTCCTTCACCATATCTTCCAGGAGGGGGCAAGGTTTATACTTGGGATTGCCGAATCCTTCGTATAATACATTAATAATCGAAAGGCAAACATCCAGGCCAATCAGGTCGGCTAATTGCAGTGGTCCCATCGGGTGGGCCATGCCCAGTTTCATGATCGTATCAATTTCGGTTACACCGGCCACGCCTTCCTGCAGACTGTAAATGGCTTCATTGATCATGGGCATCAGGATGCGGTTGGCAATAAAGCCCGGGAAATCATTCACCACGCAGGGGACCTTGCCCAGGACTTTACTCAGGGATACAATAGTATCCGTTACTTCCTTTGTGGTGGCAGGGTTGGTAATGATCTCGACCAGTTTCATGACCGGGACAGGATTCATGAAATGCATTCCAATCACCCGTTGCGGTCTTTTCGTGACAGCAGCTATTCGGGTAATGGAAATGGAGGAGGTATTGCTGGCAAGGATGCAATCCGCCGGCGCCGCCGCATCTGCCTGTTGAAAGATCTTCAGTTTCAAGTCTGTGTTTTCCGTGGCCGCTTCCACTACCAGCCCGGCCGTTTTTACTCCTTCGGCGATAGAAGTGGAAGTGGTAATATGCTTCAGGGTTTCCTCTTTCTTTTCTTTACTGATCACTTCTTTGGTAACCATGCGGTCGAGGTTCCTGCCAATCGTGGCAATGGCTTTATCCAGTTGCTCCTGTGATATGTCGATCAGGGTCACCCGGAATCCATATTGTGCAAATACATGGGCGATACCGTTACCCATGGTACCGGCGCCGATAACGGAAATGTCCCCCTGGAAGCTCATAAAAATTGAAATTTTCCTTTGCCCCGGATGGAGCATTGGGCACTCCGCCGGGCTGATTTCTTAATTATATATACAGCGCAAAAATAGGGATAAGAAGTAAATTCCGAACAGTTGTTAGCCGGACATGGGCCATATATCCGGGTTGCGAACCGCCCTATACAAACAAGGAACGGCAACTGTTACCCGTACTAAGGCTACTGGAAAAAATACGAACCGGTTTGATTAAGTAAGAAAAGGCAACCAAAATTTCCGCGTGGGGCAGGGCCTTAGTTTTTATTCTTAAAATCCCCCCGTTTCCAGGCCTGTATAAAATCGGCCCATGCAGCAGGATTGAAAATATTTTGCGGCGGGGTTTGTCCCTGGTAGGTGGCGCGGGTGGCTACCCGGTTCAGTTGTATGCGGGTGGCTTCTCCGCCATCCCCGGGGGTGGTGCGCATCAGGATCCTTCGTTTGGCGGCACTGGTGTTTTTCCGGGCGATCTCGTATTCATCATCAGGCACCTCATTCTTTACAAAATCACGGGCAAATTGTTCCGCTGTGGGCCTTGGTTTTAAAATAGTGGCAGGCAGGTACACGGTATCGGCCACCATCAGCTGCACCACGCTGTACTGGTTGCCCTCAAGTGTTTTGGGAATTTTTACCGACTTGGATTTATAAGATACGTGGGTGAATTCCACTTCATCGCCTTTGAGTACTACAATAGAAAAAACACCCTGGTTATTGGAAATGGTCCCCCGGTTCTGCCCTTTGACCATGACACTGACTGCGGGGATACCCACAAGACTGTCAGCCGTCATGATGATACCGAACAGCTGCACTACAGAGTCACGGGAGGTTTCGAACTGGGCACTGCTTTTTTCGGGTAACAAAAACAGCAGTAAACCCGTATAGAGTATAATTTTCTTCACTGTGCCAAAAATAAAGACAAGTTGCTGATTTCGTAAAACAAATTGCCCCCCGTATGTTTAACTTTGCCCGTCTTATTCACTTTTAACAAATACTTGGAAAATGACGAAAGAAAAAGTACTGGAAGCACTCAGCAACGTACAGGAACCAGACCTGGGCAAGGACCTGGTGACCCTTAACATGGTAAAGGATATTGAAATTGAGGGTAACCAGGTCTCTTTTACCGTGGTGCTGACCACCCCGGCCTGCCCCTTGAAGGAAATGATAAAAAATGCCTGTATCAATGCTGTCAGACTCCTGGTGAATAAGGAAGCGCAGGTGCAGGTGAATTTTACGTCCAATACCACGACCAAGCGGGTGGACGAGGGGGCGGTGTTGCCGAAAGTGAAAAATATTATTGCGGTGGTAAGCGGAAAGGGGGGCGTGGGCAAATCCACCGTGGCGGCCAACCTGGCCCTGGCCTTGTCACAGGGCGGAGCCAAAGTGGGATTGATGGACGCCGATATCTATGGTCCCAGTGTACCTATTATGTTCGGCGTAAGAGGGGAACGGCCCATGATGATGGAAATAGAAGGGAAGGGGATGATCATTCCCCTGGAACGGTTTGGTATCAAATTAATGAGTATCGGTTTACTGGTGGATGAGAAAAATGCGGTGGTATGGAGGGGCCCAATGGCCAGCAGTGCGATACGGCAATTTGTGACCGATGTGTACTGGGACGAGCTGGATTACCTGGTGGTGGACATGCCCCCGGGCACCGGTGATATCCACCTGACCCTGATGCAAACGGTTCCGGTTACCGGTGCCGTGATCGTGACCACTCCGCAGGATGTGGCCCTGGCTGATGCCAAGAAAGGGATCGCTATGTTCGGGCAGGCACAGATGAATGTGCCCATTATCGGGCTCGTGGAAAACATGAGTTATTTTGTACCGGCCGAATTGCCGGATAATAAATACTATATTTTTGGAAAGGAAGGCGGCAAACGGCTGGCTGATGAATATGACCTTCCCTTCCTCGGACAAATTCCGCTGGTGCAGGGCATCCGGGAAGGCGGCGACCAGGGTGTGCCCATCATGGTGAGTGATGATGCGGTGACTAAGAAAGCCTTTGAAGGATTCGCATCCTACGTGGTGCGGAGTATCGCGATGCGGAATGCGAATATGCCGGGGGAGAAGATTGCGGAAAAGGTATAACCCGCATGGAGTTGGAGGTTGGAGGTTGGATGTTGGAGGTTTCGTGTTATGGGGCGATTTACTAAAGTTTGAAACTGTCAGCGTATTGAAAATTTCCACATCCGGAGACGGTACCTGTTTGTAGTTGAATTTTACAGGATATTTGGGCTGATTTATATTTCGAATAGATCAGTTTTTTTTATCCTGAAAATTCAATTTTATGGCAACCATCACCCGGTTCGAAGATCTTGAAATTTGGAAGCTGGCCAGGGAGCAGGCGAAAGAAATATTTGAATTGACCAGGACAGACGACTTTGCAAAAGACTTTAATTTGAGAAACCAGATCAGGGCTTCATCCGGTTCTGTTATGGACAATATTGCTGAAGGGTTTGAGCGGTTTACCAATAAAGAGTTTTCACAATTCCTGGTTATCTCCAAAGGCTCTAACGGAGAAGTACGTTCCCAACTTTACCGTGCTTTTGACCGTAGCTATATTAACATAGAAACGCTGGAAAAGCGATTGACTTTTTCTGAGTTAATTGGGAAAAAAGATCAAGGCCTTTCTTGGTTACCTGACTTCTTCTGCTTATAAGAAAAAGCCACGGAAGGGAAATTGACACAAGAAAGTGAAATTAGCTGTTTCAGAATTTGGATTGTGCCTGAGTAATGAAGAAATTGCTAAAAAGGGTTAACTTCCAACTTGGCAGCAGGCAGGCCTCCAACTTCAAACCCCGAATAGAATGTATAATTACCCTCATTACAAGGAAAACGACCGGGAAAAGCTGCTGGCTTTTATGCATCAATATCCCTTCATTACCCTGATTGGGGCAGATGCGGGGGGCCGCGTAGAGGCAACACAGGTTCCGGTACTGATAGAAGAAAAGGAGGGCAAAATTTTTATCACCGGTCATATTGCCCGGAAATCTTCCCATCACAAAGCGCTTTCAGAAAATCCGCAGGCCCTGCTGATCTTTACCGGTCCGCATGCCTACGTCAGCGGGAGCTGGTACACCGGTAGCCCGCAGCAGGCTTCTACCTGGAACTATATATCCGTGCATGCAAGAGGAACCATCCGGTGGACCGAAGAGGTAGAAATGACCGGGATCCTGAAAAAATTGTCCCTGCATTTTGAACAGGGCAATACAGCTTCTCCCACCATCTATGATAACCTGCCGGCAGCATACCTGGAGAAACTGGTCAAAGCGATCATTGGGTTTGAAGTGGAAGTGACTGAACTGGACAATGTACTCAAGCTGAGCCAGAACCGGGATGAAAAAAGTTATGATACTATTGTCAGTGAACTGAAAAAACAGGAAGGAGATGCCCGCCTGATCGGGGACCTGATGGAAAGCCGGAAAACGAAAGTATTCCCCTCATGATAAAATATTTGATCCCGGTACTGCTGGTCATGGTGCTATCCTGTTCCGGCAGTAAGAAAACACAAAAAGCAGGTATGGAAACAGCCAGGCCTCCCTATACCGAAGGGGTATTCGATAAGCAGGGCCACCGGGGCTGCCGGGGCCTGATGCCGGAAAATACCATCCCCGCCATGATCCATGCGCTGGGTATGGGCGTTACCACACTGGAGATGGATGTGGTGTTTACCAAGGATAAAAAAATGATCTTATCGCATGAACCGTTCTTTAATCATGAGATCAGCACAAAACCGGATGGCAGCCCGGTTATGGCAAAAGAAGAACGCAGCCTGAATATTTACCAGATGAACTATGCCGAAGTGCAGCGCTATGATGTGGGCCTGAAACCACATCCCCGCTTCCCCCGGCAGGAGAAGATGAAAGCGGTTAAGCCGCTGCTCGCTGATGTATTTGAAGCGGTGAAACAGTATATGATGATGGCCAGGAGGCCTTTCCCTTATTACAATATCGAAACAAAGACCCAGCCGCTTACCGATACCATTTATCATCCGGGTCCGGCGGAGTTTGTGGACTCACTGATGGCTTTGATCAGGGAAAAACAATTGGAGGACCATGTAATCATCCAGTCCTTCGATTTCAGAACCCTGCAATACCTGCACCTTCATTATCCTTCCGTTAAGACAGCCATGCTGATCGAAGACTATGATAAGCGTACCCTGGAGGAGCAACTGAAGGCGCTTGCCTTTACTCCCAGCATCTATAGCCCGGGCTATCAGCTGGTCAATGAGTCCCTGCTGAAAAAATGCCATGACCTGAATATGAAAGTCATTCCCTGGACGGTAAATGAGAAAGCAACGATTGATGCGTTGAAGAAAATAGGGGTGGACGGGATCATTACGGATTATCCGGACCTGTTCAATTAAATTGTATTTTGCCGTATGGATCTTTCTCTCCGGCATAAAACAGCCTTGATTTGTGGCAGCACCCAGGGCATCGGGCTGGCCATTGCACAGGAACTGGCCCTGCTGGGTGCGGATTGCATTTTACTGGCCAGAAATGAAAACAGCCTCGCAGCGGCGGTCAGTACACTTGATTGCAGCCAGGGACAAAAACACCGGTATGCAATAGCCGATTTTCAATCAACCGATCAGGTGAATGAAAAAGCGGCTTTACTTGCCGCGGAAGGAGCGATCCATATTCTTATCAATAATACCGGCGGACCACCCCCGGGCCCGGTACAGGAAGCGGGCGAATGGCAGTTTCTTCAGGCATTCCGGCAACACCTTATCAATAACCAGCACCTGGCACAGGCCCTCCTTCCGGGAATGAAAGCGGCTGGTTATGGCAGGATTATCAATGTGATCTCCACTTCGGTAAAAGTCCCCATTCCCAATCTCGGGGTGTCCAATACCATCCGGGCAGCCACGGCAGCCTGGGCCAAAACCTTGTCAATGGAAGTGGCGGCGGAGGGTATTACCGTGAATAATATTTTACCCGGCTTTATAAAAACCGCCCGGCTGGACAGCCTGATCAGCACGAATGCGGCGGTGCAGCAGATTAGCAGGGAGGAACTGTCTGCCCAAATGAAAAAACAAATACCGGCACAGCGATTTGGGGAAACCCGGGAGATCGCTGCCCTGGCCGCCTTCCTGGCCAGCCCGGCAGCATCTTATATCAATGGCACGAGCATCCCGGTTGACGGCGGACGTACCGGTGCTTTTTAAAAACGATAGCGGACATGAATACTACCAGGGATTTCGCCCTTCAGCTCGACCGGGAAGACCCACTGTCTTCTTTCCGGGAGCGGTTTATAATACCGGAACTAAAAGGGAAAGAGCAGGTTTATTTTTTGGGCAACTCCTTAGGCTTGCAACCCAGGACCACAGCAGGGTATATCGATAAGATCATGAAGGACTGGGCCAGCCTCGGAGTGGAGTCTTTTTTTCAGGCGCCGGAGCCCTGGATGCATTATCATGATCTCCTGACAAAAACAGTCTCGGAAGTGGTGGGTGCAATACCTTCCGAAGTGGTGGTAATGAACCAGCTCACCGTCAACCTGCACCTGATGCTGGTGAGCTTTTACCGGCCGGCGGGGAAGCGGTTCAAAATCATTTGTGAGGCAAAGGCCTTTCCAAGTGATCAGTATGCGTTTGAAACCCATACCCGTCATCATGGATTTGAACCCGGTGATGCCGTTATTGAAGTAAAGCCCCGGGAAGGAGAGTTTATCCTTCGTACCGAAGACATCATTGATGTGATCCGGGAACATGGGGAAGAAACGGCCCTGGTTTTATTCGGGGGAATCAATTATTATACGGGTCAGCGTTTTGATATGAAGGCCATTACCGAAGCCGGTCATGCATCCGGGGCCATCGTCGGATTTGACCTGGCCCATGCTGCGGGGAATATTCCGCTTCACCTGCACGACTGGCAGGTGGACTTTGCCTGCTGGTGCAGTTACAAGTACCTGAACTCCGGTCCCGGTGCCATCGGGGGTGTCTTTGTGCATGAAAGGCACCATGATAAAAACCTGCCCCGTTTTGCCGGCTGGTGGGGCTATGATATCCACCAGCGCTTTAAAATGGAGAAAGGCTTTGTTCCCATGCCCGGGGCGGAAGGCTGGCAACTGAGTACGCCCGCTATTTTTCTCTATGCAGCACACCGGGCCGCTCTTGAAATCATTGAGGCGGCCGGTTGGGAAAATATCCAGCAAAAAAGAGAAAAACTCAACGGGTATCTCTGGTCGCTGCTCGAAGAACTGGACCGCGAGACCGGGGGCCGGCAAATCCGGTTTATAACCCCGGGGAATGCTGCTGACCGCGGCTGCCAGGTATCCATGCTGATGCTGCAGAACGGGAAAGAAGTGTACCAGGCATTGATGAAAGACGGTTTTATCGTTGACTGGCGGGAGCCGGATGTGATCCGTTTTGCTCCCGTGCCATTGTATAATACGTACACAGAAGTCTGGTCCCTGGTAAACCGGCTCCGGGATTTATTGAAATAAACCGCAGGGAATAACTCCTCCTTATTTCTTACCGGGCATCCTGTATTTTTGCGGCATGACACGTCAGCAACTGGTAGCACAGATCCATCAAAAACAATCTTATCTCTGTGTAGGACTGGACTCCGATATCAGCAAAATTCCGGCACATTTACTGAGTGACCCCGACCCGGTCTTTGCTTTTAACAAAGCAATCATTGATGCCACAATGGAGTATTGTGTCAGTTATAAGATCAATACGGCTTTCTACGAGGCACTGGGCGTGAAAGGCTGGGTTGCGCTGGAGAAAACGGTGCGGTATATCGGGCCGGATCACTTTAAAATTGCGGATGCCAAGCGGGGGGATATCGGCAATACCTCCGATCAGTATGCAAAAGCTTTTTTCGAAACCCTGCCTTTTGATTCCGTGACCGTGGCCCCGTATATGGGCGAAGACAGTGTGAAGCCCTTCCTGCAGCATCCCGGTAAATGGGCGATCGTACTGGGATTGACATCGAATAAGGGCGCTGCGGATTTCGAACTGCAGCCGGCCGGCGATGGCCTGTTGTACGAACAGGTAATGAAAACGGCTTCCCGCTGGGGTACACCGGAGAATACCATGTTTGTCGTGGGTGCTACGCAGGCGGATTCCTTCCTACGGATCCGCAAACTCACCCCGGATCATTTTTACCTGGTGCCGGGATTGGGAGCCCAGGGCGGCAGCCTGAAAGAAATTTCAGAAAAGGCCATGAACAGGGATTGTGGTCTATTAGTCAATGCCAGCAGGGCCATCATTTTTGCATCAGCGGGTACGGATTTTGCAGAGAAGGCAGGAAAGATTGCCAGGGAGTACCAGAAAGAAATGAGTCATTATCTTACGGGATTGTGCTGATTGACCAACGGTCATAAAATAACTCCCTTTTTCATTTATCCGTTACCTTTGTTCCAACTAAATTTCGATTGCAATGGCAGCCCGCACCGACCTTTTCCAAAGCCCTGATTATTTTGCAGTAGATGAATTACTGACGGAAGAACATTTAATGATCCGGGAGGCAGTACGCTCCTATGTAAAGAAAGAAATATCACCCATCATTGAAGACTATGCGCAGAAAGCCGAGTTTCCGCAGCAGATCGTGAAGCAACTGGGCGAATTGGGCTGTTTCGGTCCCACGGTACCGGTGGAGTATGGCGGCGGGGGACTGGATTATATCGCTTATGGGCTGATGATGCAGGAACTGGAGCGGGGTGACAGCGGGGTACGATCCACTGCTTCGGTGCAGGGCTCCCTGGTCATGTTCCCGATCTACGCGTACGGAAGCGAAGCACAAAAACAAAAATATTTACCCAAACTGGCGAGTGGTGAATGGCTGGGTTGTTTCGGACTTACTGAACCCAATCATGGCTCTGATCCGGGCAGCATGCTGACTACTATTAAGGATGCCGGTGATCATGTAATCCTGAACGGAGCTAAAATGTGGATCAGTAATGCTCCCTTTGCCCAGGTGGCCGTAGTTTGGGCGAAAAACGAAGCAGGGGATATTATGGGCCTGGTCGTGGAAAGAGGAATGGAAGGATTCAGCACTCCCACCACGCATGGTAAATGGAGCCTGCGGGCATCCGCTACGGGCGAACTGGTTTTTGACAATGTGAAAGTGCCTAAAGAAAATATACTGCCGGGCGTAAAAGGAATCAAAGGTCCGCTGAGCTGCCTCACCAAAGCCCGTTATGGGATCGCCTGGGGAGTGATCGGGGCCGCCATGGACTGCTATGATACAGCCCTGCGTTATTCACAGGAACGGATCCAGTTTGGAAAACCGATCGGGGCATTTCAACTGCAACAAAAAAAACTGGCTGAAATGATCACAGAGATCACCAAGGCACAATTACTGAACTGGAGACTGGGCGTATTGATGACAGCGGGCAAAGCAACTCCCCAACAAGTGAGTATGGCCAAGCGGAATTCCTGTGAGATCGCCACCGGGATCTGCCGGGATGCCCGGCAAATGCTGGGTGGTATGGGCATCACCGGTGAATATCCCGTGATGCGTCATATGATGAACCTGGAAAGTGTGATCACCTATGAAGGAACCCATGATATTCATCTGCTGATCACGGGGATGGATGTGACAGGGTTTAATGCGTTTAAGTAAGACGGGAAGAATTCCGGATCGGTAAGTGACCCGGTTTTCAAACGGTCTCTTCCGGCTTGCGGTATGGCTGAGTTTCGGACTAACAGGCGGAAAAATATTCAAATTAACAAGGAAAGTTTTAAAATTCAGACGGGTCCTTCCGGGTTTTGGACGCGTTGGCGCTACAATGAAAGTATTCTTTATCGGCTTTATGGGCTCCGGCAAATCACACTGGGGCCATTTGCTCAGCAATAAACTGGGAATCCGTTTTTTTGACCTGGATGAACAGATCACGGAACAGGCCGGTAAATCCATCCCCGAAATATTTGCAGAAGAAGGAGAGGAACGGTTTCGCCTGCTGGAAAAAGAAGTCCTGCACATTATTACCGAGAGTCATGACCGTTTTATCATGGCCTGTGGAGGGGGTACTCCCTGTTATTTCAACAATATTGAGTACATGAATAATGCCGGTACCACGGTCTGGATCAATACTCCGGCGGAAACCCTTTTTTCCCGGTTGATAAAAGAAAAAGAAAACCGGCCGCTGATCAGGAACCTGTCGGATGACCAGTTGCGGGGTTTCATCAGCAAGAAGTTCTCGGACCGCCGGATCTATTACGAACAGGCAGAACTGGTGGTGGACGAAGAACCTGTTCACCTGGATAAATTAATTGAAACCATTTTTCATGCATAAGAATTACCTGGGAATAGCCGCTTTTCTCGGCGCCCTTACAGTGGCCATTGGTGCCTTCGGCGCTCACGGATTACAGAAGATCACTTCCGATGCGGTGATCCTGCGCAGTTACCAGACCGCCGTGCAATACCAGTTGTACCATGTACTGGGATTACTGGCCATCGGGATATTGTTCGAACGGTTTTCTTCATCCGTTTTACGGTGGGCTGCCAATCTTTTCCTGGCCGGAATACTCCTCTTCTCCGGTTCTATCTATGTGCTGACCTATTTGAAGATAAAGGGAATGAGTACCGCCTGGGTCGGGCCGGTAACACCGGTTGGGGGATTGCTTTTTATAGCTGGCTGGTTATGTCTTATGGTGGCTGTTACCCGGAAGCAACATTAAAGAGGCAGGTCCAGTGTCGTCACCGTGCCCTTCCGGTTTTCGATCCGATACGTTCCCCCGATCCCTTCCATCCGGCGGGCCATATTCTTCAGGCCGTTGCCAAATTGCCGAAGGTTGTCCAGGTCAATCCCTTTGCCATTGTCTGAAATGCGGATATGAAGCGAAGACCCGGTGCTGATCTCAATGATCGCCTCTGTTCCCCCGGAATGTTTCAGGATATTATTGAGCGTTTCTTTCACACTGAGAAATACATTCCGCCGTTTATCTCCCGAAAGTTCTTTTTCCGGTATCTGTTCCGGGGCATGGACCCTGCATTGTACCGGGGTGCTGTCAAAATACTCAATGGCATATGACCGGATATAGGAAACCAGGTTGTCCAGTGTGTCATTGCCGCTGTTCATACTCCAGATAATCGCGTTCATCTTATTCAGCACATCATCCGCTGAATGGGATATTTTTTCGATCTCCACCGGGGTGTTTTCTTTCATTTTATTCCGGGCAATTTCGCTCATCAGGCGGATGGCCGTCATCCCCGCACCCAGTTCATCATGCATATCGGTGGAGATCCGCTGTCGTTCTTCCTGCTGGGCCTTGTACACGGCTAATTCCTTTTCGTATTCCTTCAGCAGGTTCTGCGCTTTCAGGGTTTCCTTTTCCTTTGTCTGGCTGATGATATTCCGCCGGTTTTTATAGTTGAGCCCCGCCAAAAAAAGTGTCAGCTCAAGAAAGAGCCCGACTTCATAATACAGCACAGAAGAACTCAGCAGACCGGGTAGTTTCCGGAACTGCTGGTCAAACACAATGCCCAGTTGCGAAAGGGCGGCAAAGATGAACAGGAAAAGGTTTCCCCAGAAAAGGTAGCGGAGCAGTTTTTCATCCCAGTTACGGACGCTGTACGTCAGGTACACCAGTATCAGGGTCAGGAGCAGCACCTTGGTCAGGGTTTCCGTAAGGTATTCAAGGGTGTAATTATTGCTGAAATAATGCAGGAAGCTAAAAAGGAGCATCGACACCAGCAGTATGGTAATACCGGTCGTATAAAGCCGCGAGAGGAAAGGGTGCCGGTTGTCTGTGTCCAGGAATTTTTTCATGAACAGCATGTAGAAAATAATTCCGGTGGCCTGCAGCATAAAATCAAGGTACCCTTCCAGGAAGAATCCAAAAGGGGAGGCATTCAGGTGGTAGATCGTTTGCAGGAACAACAGGCCGCCCAGGAACAGGGCATAACCGGAATAGTAAAGAAATTCCTTGTTTCCTCCCTGGAAAAAATTGGTCAGGGAAAAAAGAATCATCATCAGGAGCAGCCCGCAAAATAAATAGGTGATCTGGTTGGACTGCTGGTAATTGCTGTTTAACTGTTCCAGGAAAACCGGCACATGCCCGGTGCCAATCAGGCGGGGCCGGAGCATATTATTGTAGGTTTTAATAGCGGAGAGTGCTGCAATAACCGTCACCGAATCATGCGGCGCCAGGCTTACCAGGCGAAAACTCGCACGCTCCATAACCGGCGGGGCAGTATCCGGCAGGGGCCGTACCCGGCCATTCAACTGTTCATAGAGCCTGACCCGGTTAAAATAAAAACCCGGGCAGAAATAAACCCGGCAGACCGTATCAGCGCTGTTGTACAGGTTAAACTTCAGAAAGATCCGGCTCGTAACCCGGTCATTGGGTACCGGCCCCTTGTGTTGTACCCCGGGTTTAAACAACAGGGACGAAATGATAGAGCCGGCTTCCCCTTCTTTGTTTGTATAGGCGCTGCTTACCTTATCGTGTATTTTCTCTTCAAAGATCACTTTACTGATATCCGTATAACTGCCCGGAACGGTATCCTGCGATTGCAGGGGAGGAGATAGCAGGAGCAGGAAATACAGCCATCCGGATGATATGATCAGTCGGTTAAGGTTCATGCTGGTTCTGGATGTTCAAATGTAAGCTATCCTGCCAGCTTTTACCAATCCCGGGTTCGTATTCCGGTAGCGGGTACCGCGGGAATATTACCCGGCCCGGTGAGCAGGGGATGATGTAAATGCAAACTAATTATCTTTGCAAATATGGCTAATAAGCTGAGAAAGAAAACGAAAGATAGTGCTGAATCAAAACCGGCCCCGGCCCCGGATCTGAAAGAATTCCGGAAGGAGAAGGAGGAATCGGTGGATTGGGGAACACTGGCCCGGGATGAACGGACCTGGAAGATCGTAGGGTCGGTATTCCTGCTGATCTCCGTTTTTCTTTTTATCGCATTTGCTTCTTATCTCTTTACCTGGAAAGAAGACCAGGCCGTGGCGCAACAGGGATTTTCCGCCCTGCTGGATAACGATAAGCCAGTGGCGAACCTGCTGGGCCGTTTGGGTGCCGTGGTCTCTCATTTTTTTATCTTCAAGGCCTTTGGGATCGCATCTTTCCTCATTTGTACTTTCTTTTTTGTGGTGGGAGTGAACCTCCTGTTCCGCCGCAAAGTGTTTTCTATCTGGCGAAACCTGAAATATGTTACGGTTGGTTTGCTGGTACTTTCGGTATCCCTATCCTTCCTGTTCCAGTACACGGAATTTGCCTTTGGCGGAGGAGTGGGGGATATGATCAACCGCCAGCTGTACGGGGCTGTAGGTACCGTGGGTACGGCGGCCATCTTATTATTACTGGCAACAGGATATTTTATCTGGCAGTTTAATCCTTCCTTTAACCTTCCGAAGAAAAAACAATCCACGGTGGAAGAACCTGCTGTACCAGGTGAAACAACAGCGATCCCGGAGATCACCGGCCAGACCATCAATGATCTTTATTCGGATAAAGAAACACTCAAACCCAACTCATTGAAAGGGGAAGGAGGACTCCAGGTCCAATTCCCGGATGAAAAGCCCCTGCATGATTTCAGCCTGGTGGAAAAAGAAGAACCGGTGGAAACAGTGGCGGAACAAACCGCTCCTGAAAAGGAGATCGTACAGGATATCCTCCATACACATGAACTGAATATTGAGCTGCCCGGACCGGAGGAAGATGAGATCATTCAGCCCCCTCTTGATAGTACCCCGGCCAAAAAAGGAGAAGCAGAACTCGAGCTGGAGATAAAGGCCGCTCCCGAAAAAACAGAAGAAGAGCAGATGGCCGCGGTGGAGAACCTGCCGCCATACGAACCCACCCTGGACCTGCGGGATTATAAATACCCTACGCTGAACCTGCTCGAAACACATGGCAGCGAAAAGATCATACAGGATACCGGCGAACTGGAGAATCATAAGAACCAGATCATTGCCACCCTGCGGAATTATGCCATCGAGATCCAGAAGATCAGCGCCACGATCGGCCCTACGGTTACCCTGTATGAAATTGTTCCGGCTCCCGGTGTTCGTATTTCCAGGATCAAAAACCTGGAAGATGATATCGCCCTTAGCCTGGCTGCACTCGGTATCCGGATCATTGCCCCCATTCCCGGAAAGGGAACCATCGGTATTGAAGTACCCAATGTCAGGAAAACGATGGTGAGTATGCGCAGTTTGCTGGCTTCGGAAAAATTCCAGAACAACAATTTTAACCTGCCCATCGCCATCGGGAAAAAGATCGATAATGATAATTTTATCGTGGACCTGACCAGTATGCCTCACCTGCTCATGGCCGGTGCCACGGGCCAGGGTAAATCCGTGGGCGTAAATGCGATCCTGGTTTCACTCCTGTATAAAAAGCACCCTTCCCAACTGAAACTGGTGCTGATCGACCCGAAGAAAGTTGAATTGAGTATCTACCGGAAGATCGAAAAGCATTTCCTGGCCAAATTGCCGGGGGAAGAAGAAGCGATCATCACGGATACCAAGAAAGTTGTGCATACCCTGAATGCGCTTTGTATTGAAATGGATAACCGGTACGATCTGCTGAAAGAAGCCGGTGCCCGGAATATCAAGGAATACAATGAGAAATTCATCAAACGGAAACTCAACCCGCAAAAGGGACACCAGTACCTGCCTTTTATCGTCCTGGTGATTGATGAATTTGCCGACCTGATTATGACGGCCGGAAAGGAGATTGAAATGCCGATCGCCCGGCTGGCCCAACTGGCCCGCGCCGTGGGAATCCACCTGATCATTGCCACGCAACGCCCCTCTGTGAATATCATTACCGGTACCATCAAAGCCAATTTCCCGGCCCGTATCGGGTTTAAGGTTTCCTCCAAGATCGATTCCCGGACCATCCTGGACACAGGCGGGGCGGAACAACTGATCGGGAAGGGGGATATGCTGATCTCGCATAACGGGGAACTGACACGTCTGCAATGCGCTTTTGTAGATACACCGGAGGTGGACGAGGTCGTTGATTTTATCAGTAACCAGCGGGGCTATCCGCAGGCCTTCCTGCTGCCGGAATACGTGGACGAAAAGGAATTGGAAGGAAGGGAGTTTGACCTGAATGACCGGGATTCTCTCTTTGAAGACGCTGCCCGGCTGATCGTGCAGAACCAGATCGGTTCCACCTCCCTGCTGCAGCGTCGCATGAAACTCGGTTATAACCGTGCCGGCCGCCTGATGGACCAACTGGAAGCAGCCGGTATTGTAGGCCCCGGACAGGGGAGCAAGGCCCGGGATGTGCTGATCAAAACCGAGATCGAATTGCAGCAACACCTGGATGCACTGGGTTGATCCGGGTTAATTCAGTTATTGACTTGTTAAGAAAAAGGGCTCTTGCAACCCCATACAGGGGGATCTGATCCTATTCCTGTAATTCAATTATCTTTGCGCCGCCTCCGGGCTTTACACAAACACCCAATGATGAAGAAATTATACTTTATTACCGCAATTTGTACCCTGCTGACAGCCAGTTCTTTCGCACAAAAGAACCCAACCAAAAACGATCCGGAAGCCAAAAAGATACTGGATGCTGTGAGTGCTAAGTTTAAAACCTTTACTTCCGTCCAGGCTGCCTTTTCTTATAAAGTGGAAAATGCAGCGGGCAAGACCCTCTCCTCTAAAAACGGGACGATCTTAATGAAGGGGACAAAATACCGGCTGAGCTTCGGCGGACAGGAAATATTCTGTAACGGAAGTACCGTTTGGAATTATGATAAAGGGGCCAATGAGGTGACGATTACGAATGTGGATCCTAATGGAAATACCATTACCCCCCAGAAATTATTCTCCAATTTTTATGATAAGGATTTTTATTATAGCCTGAACGGAGAAAAAAAAATCGGGAGCAAAACGATCCAGGAGATTCAGATGACCCCCGTGGATAAAAGCAAATCTTTTCATACGGTGTACCTGCAGATCGATAAAGCCAGCAAGACCATTTACAGCACCAAAGTGCTTGAGAATGCGGGAAACCGGTATTCTTATACGGTGACTTCGATGAAAACCAATATTCCCGCGGCTGATAACCAGTTTGTATTTGATAAAAGCAAGTACCCGGGGGTGTCAGTAGAAGACCTGCGTTAATAAGCGGTTGTTACAGCAATTGATTTCCCTGTTTTGGATTATTAATTATTAAGTGGCTTAAAGCAGTTGATTTTCCTGCTTTAGATTATTAATTATTAAAGGGGCTTAAGGGAGTTGATTTCCCTGCTTTAAATTATTAATTATTAGGGTCATAAAAGCTGCAAAAAGCCTGTACCATTTTTGAACGACCCAATAATCAATAATGCTGCTATAGTACAGAATCATGTTTAAACGACTTCAATAATGAATAAGCAGCTTTAAGAAGCTTTCTGCTATATAACTCACAGCACCGCTTTCCTTATTTTAACCAGTTTTTCCAGTAATTCTTCCAGCAGGTCCAGTTGAAGCATATTTGCCCCGTCGCTTTTGGCTACGGCCGGGTTGGGGTGCGTTTCAATAAATAACCCATCAGCGCCCGCAGCGATGGCCGCTTTGGCAATGGTTCCGATCAGCTGGGGATTGCCGCCGGTAATACCGCTGGTCTGGTTGGGTTGTTGCAGGGCGTGTGTTACATCCATCAGCACCGGGGCGTTAATCTCCTGCATCCAGGGAATATTCCGGTAGTCAACCACCAGGTCCTGGTACCCGAAAGTAGTTCCCCTTTCGGTAAGCATCACTTTCTCATTCCCTGCCTGCCGGATCTTCTCCGCGGCAAATTTCATAGCGGGGCCGCTGAGGAATTGCCCTTTCTTTACATTGATCACTTTCCCGGTCTCAGCGGCGGCGACCAGGAGGTCCGTCTGGCGGCAGAGAAAAGCAGGTATCTGCAATACATCCACATAAGCCGCGGCCAGGGATGCCTCCTCATGAGCATGGATATCGGATACCACCGGCAACTGGTAACGTTCCTTTACTTTTTTCAGTATCTCCAGCGCTTTCTGGTCACCGAGTCCTGTAAACGAAGTGGCGCTGGTCCGGTTGGCTTTCCGGTAAGAGGCTTTAAAAACATAGGGGATCCCCATTTTTTTGCAAATACCCGAGACCCGGTCAGCCACTTCCATAACGAGCTCTTCACTTTCTACCACGCAGGGGCCTGCAAACAGGAAGAAATTCTTTTCATCGTATGACTGGCCGCGGAACAGGTCCGGAAGAAAATTTTTCATGCGGCAAAAGTAAAACGAAGTTCTGAGTTTTGGTTTTTAAGTTGGAATTTGAAACCCGATCCTTCATCTTTGCTGTATAATTGCTTGTTATGGTAAGAGATAAGATACTGGTCATCGGTGCTTCCGGCCAGATAGGGGTGGAGCTGACCCTTGCCCTTCGTAAAATTTACGGGAATGCCAATGTGATCGCTTCGGACCTGCGGGAGCAGAACCCCTTACTGGAAGGTACCGGCCCCTATGTATCCCTGGATGTAATGAATAAGGAAATGCTCCATGTGCAGGTCATCCGGCAGCATATCACCCAGATCTACCTGCTGGCCGCCATTCTTTCGGCCACCGGGGAAAAGAACCCCGGCCTGGCCTGGAACCTGAATATGCAGGGGTTGCTGAATGTACTGGATATTGCCCGGGAAGAAAAACTGTACAAAGTTTACTGGCCTTCTTCTATTGCGGTATTTGGCCCGACTTCACCCCGGCAGCATTGTCCGCAGCAAACCGTTATCGAACCTACCACCGTGTACGGGATCAGTAAATATGCGGGAGAGTTCTGGTGCAATTATTTCAACCACCGCTTTGGGGTGGATGTCCGGAGTATCCGGTACCCCGGCCTGATCTCGTATAAATCAGCTCCCGGCGGGGGAACGACGGATTACGCCGTGGAGATCTTTCATGCAGCGATGGAAGAAAAAAAATACGAATGTTTCCTGCGGGAAGATACCTACCTGCCCATGATGTATATGCCCGATGCGATCCGGGCCACGATTGAATTGATGGAAGCCCCGGCCAGCAAGATCAGTGTACGCACTTCCTATAATATATCCGGCATGAGTTTCTCGCCTCGGGAGATCGCCGCCGAAATTGAAAAACATGTCAGCGGCTTTACGATTTCCTATAAACCGGATTACCGGCAGGCCATAGCCGACAGCTGGCCGCAAAGCATTGATGATTCAGTGGCGAGAGCCGATTGGGGCTGGAAGGAAGAGTATAACCTGTCTTCTATGACAGCCGATATGCTGAAGAACCTGCACAACTGATCGCCTATACCTCGTTGAAGAGCTGATGAATGGCCGCCAGGATAGCAGCCGGTTCAGTGTCTTTCAGCAGGTAGCCGTCGGCGCCGTTTTCCGTCAGCAGGCGGATGAATTTTTCATCCTGATACATACTGATGATCAGCACTTTTATTCCCGGATGCTTTTCCCTGATGATCCGCGTGGCTTCCAATCCATCCATTCCCGGCATTTTATAATCCATGAGGATAAGGTCCGGCAGTTCCTGCTCCATCTTTTGCAGCAGGTCCTTCCCATTATCCGCTTCCATGATTACCTGTAGCCGGTCATCCGAAGATAAGGTAACGTTCAGCCCGTCACGGTACACACTGTAATCATCAGCAATGGCAATTTTTATCTTAGGCATGTACGGCTGGTTTGGGTTGCACAGGCAGGGTGATCTGTATGGAACATTCCCCGGGTGTTTTGGAAAAAAGAATGGACCCCTTCAGCAACAGGATCCGGTTGCGGATATTCTTTAGTCCCAGTCCTTCTTTCTGGAAGCTGTAAGTCTCAAAGTCTGACTGGCTCAGCCCGTTCCCGTTATGAGCGATCGTAAGACTGAGCTGGTTGTCCCGGAACGTTGAACTGACGGTTAATCTCGTTGCTTCCGCATATTTAAAGGTGTTGTTGATCAGTTCCTGCAGGATCCTGTACAGGCTGATATCGGTTTCTGAATAGGAATCCGTATAATTTTCATCGAGGCGTGTTTCGGCTTTGATCATCGTGCCGCCGGTTACCTGCTGCAGAAAATGACGGATGGCTTCATTCAACCCGAACTCCTTCAGGATATTGCTGTGCAGGTTATGGGAGATGCTCCTTATTTTCCGGACAACCTGGTTGAGCAGACCGGCGCCTTTTTCGTGCAGTTGTTTATCTTTTTCATCCAGTAAATCCAGTTTAATACCCAGCAAATGCAGTTTGGCGGAGGAAAGCATGGCCCCCACTTCATCATGCAGGGTTTCCGCGATCCGGTGCCGCTCGGTTTCTTCGCTGCGGATAGCGGCTTCGATCAGTTGGTTCTGCTGCTGTTCTTTCAGGAACTCCAGGGCTTTCCGGTGCTGGCGCTTTTTCCGGAAATTGAAGAACACCGCCAGCAGTACGCTGAGCATGAGGCCCAGCATCACTGTAATGCCCAGTATGACAATTAAGGTGAGGTTATTATTCATGGAGTACTGTGGGTTGAAAAAATCTGCGTTTTTCCCTGTTTGCATACAATCCGGCTGCGATGGTCAGCCCGTAAATGATATGAGCGATTCCCAAAATGTTTGAGATTAATATAGCAAACTCATAATTTGTATAAAAGAGGGGAAAAAGAAAAAGATAGATGAATAAGTTCATGCTTTCCAGGATGCTGATCGCGATGCAAATATAATAAGCCGGGTGATTCAGGGGAAGGGGTATCTCATCATCGACCATCGCATCCAGGAAGAAGGTATGGGTGAAGATCAGCAGCACCGCGCTTTCCGCCAGTACCATGTACGTGCTGAATACAAACACGCTGCCGAGAAACAGGAAATTAAAAAGGGTGAACAGGATGAACAGGAAAAGGACAACCCGGAGGTATTTGTATTGCTGCAATTGTTTCAGCCGTAACAGGTAAGTGCCAATCATCAGGGGCTTCAGGATCATCAGCAGGTTATACAATATATTATTGTTCTTAAAGGGCTCCGGTACCCGATAGGTATAATTGGATATATAGGAAGCTATAGCATATAGGAGCAGGGAAATGCCCAGGAGCCGGATGATGATCCCGATCCCCCCGTCTTTTTGTTTGTATAACAAATAAACGATCAGTGCAACAGCTAGGGGCCATACTTCAGCCCAGGCAAATAATTTCTTATAAAGGAAATACATAGATAAATTTATTCTTGACAATCAGGCGGGCAGCAATAAGGCGGACAGGGATAGGTTCCGGATGGAGCCGTTCCTTCCACTTTCCCGTCGGTCACGATTTCAACACGAAAAGTAATATAGGCGGAATTGATACTATATTGTTGCGGGATAAATCGGATAAAGTCAAAATTCCGTAATGTCCCATCCGGTTTTACCAGGTTCAGCGAATCGATATTGGTCTCGTTATTGGCCAGTATGAGCCGGCCACTGAATGTTTTGGCGGGGCAGCTGTTGTCAATAGCCAACAGTGTATTACCGGTCAGTTTCACCTCCGTTACGGAAGATCCGGGGTAGGCGGTCAGTTGCATATTGGATTTTATTCCCCCGGCATCCAGGGTAGTAAACTGCAACAATAAGGTTTTAATCCTGCCCGGACTGCCCGGTTTTGTCCAGCCACTGTCCACCCAGGCCTGCATTTGCGCCTTTGTCAGGGTCACACAGTTCATTTTGAATTCGTTTTTCGCTGTGGCCGTGCTTCCCGGGTCTCTTTTATTATCTGCGCAACTGATGAGCAGGCTGCTTTGTAAAAGCAGGGCAATCCATACCGGTGCCGGCAGGATAAAACCGGATTTTCTGAGGTTCGTTAGTTTAAACATAGAACAAAGTTGGGTTATAAATCAGCATTCAGCCCTTCGCGGGGCTCCCCCGAATGATTAAAATTAGAATAGGATTCCTGATTTACAAAGCTTTTCATACCATTGCCCCTATTACCGGACAATCCGGAAACCTTCAAAGGTTTGCAGGACCGCATGGTTGATCACGATCTCCGTTACCCGGGCTGCCGGGGGACCTGTCCTGCACCAGTCACAAAATTCGGTTAGCTGTTCGCGGGAGCCTGTCGCTACAATGAATACGGACCCATCGGGGTTGTTTTTTATTTCTCCGGTCAATCCGAGTTCCATCGCTTTTTCCCTCGCATGCTTCCTGAAGAATACACCCTGGACTTTTCCATAAACGATGATTACGAGGGTTTCCTGCACGGTCAAAAATTTAGCAGTGTGATAATTTCCTCCAGGTATTGCTGATCGGTAGTATCAAACTGGCTGAGTTCAGTACTATCCGCATCGAGCACGGCCACCACTTCATTGTGGCGGATCACCGGTACCACGATTTCCGACCGGGAACTGCTGCTGCAGGCAATATGTCCCGGAAATTTCCCGACATCAGGAACGATCAGGGTTTTAGCTTCCGCCCAGCTGCTGCCGCAAACTCCTCTTCCTTTTTTTATACGGGTACAGGCCACCGGCCCCTGGAAGGGACCCAGCACCAGTTCATTTTCTTTTACCACATAAAAACCTACCCAAAGCCAGCCAAACTGCTCTTTCAGGGCCGCTGCCGTATTGGCCAGGTTGGCGACCAGGTCATTTTCCCCTTCCAGCAATCCACGGATCTGCGGAATAAGGGACTGGTATTGTTCTTCCTTGCTGCCATAAAGGATCGCTAAATCTTCTGCCATACGGTAAAGATAAGCCGGGCGGTTTGGTTTTTCGGCCAGGAAGCACCGGGCCGTGAAATAAACGAATTCTTTTACTGCGTATCTTTCATTCGTAAATCCATTATTATGCGGAAACAGTTCCTTTTTTTCCTCTTGTTATCCAGTTGTATCAGCTCTTCTTCCCAGGAGTTTGGCGGCAACCCGCCTTCCCTGAAATGGAAACAGATCAATACAGATACGGCCCGGGTGATTTTCCCGGCGGGGCTCGACAGCCAGGCTAACCGGGTGGCTGCCATTGTTCACCTGCTGGCGGCAGAAAAACCTGTTTCCCTGGGTGATCAGTTGAAAAAGATCAACATTGTACTGCAAAACCAAACCGTGATACCAAACGGGTATGTGCAACTGGGCCCGTTCCGCAGTGAATTTTTCCTCACTCCGGATATGAACAATTTCGGGCAGGGTAGTATCAGCTGGGCCGATCAACTGGCCCTGCATGAATACAGGCATGTGCAGCAATTCAATAATTTTAATAACGGGGTCAGCAAAGCCATGAAAATTTTATTCGGGGAAGAGGGATTTGCCCTCGCTATCAATGCTTCTGTCCCCGACTGGTTCTATGAAGGAGATGCGGTGTACCAGGAAACCCTGCTCAGCAACCAGGGCAGGGGACGCCTCCCCCTTTTTATGAATCCCTTTCCTTCCCTCTGGCAGGCAGGGAAAAAATACAGCTGGATGAAATTGCGGAACGGGTCCCTGAAAGATTATGTTCCCAATCATTATAACCTGGGCTATTTGCTGGTCAATTACGGCAGGGTAAAATACGGGGCCGGCTTCTGGACCGATGTGACCCGGGATGCCAGTGCCTTTAAAAGTCTTTTCTATCCATTCCAGGCGGCGATAAAAAAATATGCGGGGGTGGATTACAAAACTTTCTGTAAAGACGCATTTGCGTATTACGGCCGGGAAAATGCGGGAACCGCTCCAGGGACCGGACAGTTTATATTTCCGGTTAAAACGAATGCTGTCACCGGGTATTATTTTCCCTACAGCGCGGGGAAGGATTCCCTGCTGTACCTGAAAACCAGTTACCGGCACCGCGCCGCTTTTTACCTGAAAGATGCAAGGGGAGAGAAACGGATCCGGGTAAGGGATATTTCTATGGACGAACAATACAGTTACCGGAACGGAAAGATCGTATATGCAGCGTATGAAAATCACCCCCGCTGGGGCTGGAAGGATTACAGTGTGATCCGGGTGTTGGATATTCACACAGGGCGGCAGGATAAGCTGACTACCCGGTCCAACTATTTTACCCCGGATATTTCGGGAGATGGTTCCAGGATCGCCGCCGTACAGGTGTCAACAGACGGGAAAACAGAATTGCATATACTGGATGCAAAGAACGGAAGCCTGTTGCAGCGGATTCACTCTGCGGAGATCAGCCTGTTTACCGATCCGAAATTCATAGATGAAAACACCCTGGTGACCGCCGTCCGGCTCCGGGATGGTAAAATGGCCCTCGCAACGGCCGATATACCAACCGGGGCTACGATCCGGTTAACCCCACCGTCATTCAATGTGGTCGGTTACCCGTCGGTAAAAGACGGGGTCATTTATTTTACAGCTTCCTATGAGGGAAATGATGATGTCTTTGCCTTTCAGCCCGGGGATTCTAAAATATACCGGGTCACCCGGGGTAACCAGGGAAAATATTTTGTAAATGCCGGGGATGATAAACTGACCTGGTCCCGGTTTACCGCGGAAGGATATCAATTGCAGCAGGCAGCTATTGACCGCGGGCAGTGGACAGTTGTTGAAACAGCAGTTACTGAAACATTGCTGCCGAAATGGCCCCTGACCGCGGGACCCGGGGAATTGAATGTTGCAGAGAGGGTATCGGCAGAACGGAAATTTCCGGTTACTGCATACCGTAAGGGAACCCGGCTGTTTAATTTTCACAGCTGGCGGCCTTATTATGAAGATCCCCTGTTTACATTCTCCCTGTACGGGGAAAATGTTTTGAATACCCTGCAGACAGAACTCTATTACCTGTATAATCAAAATGAAAAGACCAGCGCGGTTGGTTTCAGCGGCATTTATGGGGCGGCTTTTCCCTGGCTGAGCGCGGGGACCGAATACACATTCAGCCGGCAGGAAACCATTGGCAGCCGTACCAGGACCTGGAACCAGCTCGACAGCCGCATCGGGCTGACCCTGCCGCTGCGTTATACCAGCGGAACGACGTTTAAGAATTTTTCACTCAGCAGTTTTTATGTGCTGCGCAATGAATTTAACCGCGGTTTTTTCAAGGATTCATTGGGAAACACGTCCTTCAGTTACCTGTCGCATGCCCTTTCCTGGTCGCAGCAGGTACAACGTGCCGTGCAGCATATTTATCCCCGCTTCGCTTATTCGCTGTCCGCCTCCTTTCGGCATGCGATTACGAAAGTGGAAGGAAACCAGTTCCATACTGCAGCCAGTCTCTATGTGCCGGGCCTGCTATCCACGCACAATCTCGGTTTCAATGCCGCTTTCCAGGAGCGGGATACCCTGGGCCAGGTTTCGTTTGCCAACCGGTTTGCCTATTCGAGGGGCTATACGGGGCGGTATTTTACCCGCATGTGGAAAGTTTCTGCCAATTATCACCTGCCGCTCTGGTGCCCCGACTGGGGGTTTGGCAACCTGCTTTATATTCAGCGGATCCGGGTGAACCTCTTTTATGATTTTACCAAAGTGTATTCCCGCGATAAAAAACTGACGCGTGATCAGCGGAGTACGGGAGGGGAGTTGTTTGCCGATACCAAATGGTGGAACCAGTACCCGCTGACTTTTGGCATCCGGGTCAGCCGGCTGCTCGACTATGATCAGTTCGACGGATTTAAAGGAACTCTTTTTGAATTTGTTTTACCGGTCAGTATTCTGCCGCGCTGATTATTCCGGCAGTGCAGGCCGCTTTTTCTTTTTCTGCTCCTGCCGGATCCATTGGTTGATCTTATAACTGAGCCAGGCACTGCCGCTGCCCAGCATCGCACCCGCGAGCACATCAGTGGGAAAGTGCACCCCCAGGTATAACCGCGAATAACCGGCCAGGGAGGCATAGGCAAAGGCCGGTGCGATCACATACCACCTGGGATACGCGATGCTCACCGCAGTGGCCATGGAAAATGCTTCCGACGTATGGCCCGAAGGGAAGGAATTGTTTTTCAGATCGAGAACAGCGGTAAAGGTTGGGTCGTTATAGGCCGGCCTTTTCCGGTTTACTGCTTCTTTCATCCCCCAGGTAACAACGGAAGAGACCAGGATGCTCTCTGTTATATAAAGAGCATTTTTCTTCATGTTTTTATCCTTATTGAGCAGGCCCGTGACAAACAGGGTGGCTGGTACGGCCAGGCATAGGCCGCCGTTAATTTTTGAAAGATCTTTATGGAAACTATTGCCGGCCGTACTCCGGTGCCGGGCAATAGACCGCAGCAGGTCATATTCCCAGTTGTTGACCTGGGCCATTGTTGCCGTTCCTGACAACAGGAGCAAGAAAGAAAAAATCCCGGATCGTACAGGTAACCGCATGGAGTTGTGTTTACGGATAAAAACAAATCAGCCCAGGCTGGCCAGGCTTTCTTCGATGACTTTGATCTTTGCTTCGGCGTCGGTTTTTTTCTTTCTTTCACTTTCGATCACTTCGGGCCGGGCATTCTGTACAAAGCGCTCATTGGATAATTTCTTTTCAACGGCAGCGAGAAAGCCTTTGAAGTAATCCAGGTCTTTCTGCAATTGCAGTTTCTGGGAACTGGTATCCGGAACGGTGGAGGTTTCCAGGTAAAACTTGTCTTTTTGCACCACTACGTTAATGCTGCCGGCAACAGGGTTGGTTGTATAGGCAATGGATTCCGCATTTACCTGTTTGCCCAGTATGCCTGCAATAGCTTCATATACCGGCCGGTTTTCCGTTTGAATATGCAATTTGATGGGATCCTTTGGCTTCAGTTGTGATTTTACCCGGGCATCCCGGATTGCCGTGATCACTTCCTTCAGCAAACCGGCGGCGGAAAGTAATTCTTTGTCCGCTTCAGTTGCAGCAGGAAACAGTTTTACCGTGAGGTCATCCGTTCTTTCTTTCAACTGGTGATAGATCTCTTCTGTAACAAAAGGCATGAACGGGTGCAGCAGCTGCATCAGTTCTTCGAAGAAGGCTACTGTTTTCTCATATACCGCTTTGCCGACCGGTTGTTCAAACCCCGGCTTCACCCATTCCAGGTACCAGCTGCAGAAATCATCCCAGATCAGTGAATAAATTGTTTTCAGTGATTCGCTCAGCCGGAAATCATTGAACTGTTCGTTTAACTGTAACCGGACTTCCTTTAACCGGTTCTCAAACCATTCCACGGCAAACCGGCTCTCCGGACTTTCAGGCATCCCGTCTTCCTGTCTTCCTTCCCACATCTTTACCAGCTTCAGTGCATTCCACATTTTATTAATGAAGAACCGTCCCTGGTCATTACCCGAAGGATCCCACATCAGGTCGTTCCCGGCGGGAGAGGAGATCATGATCCCGAAGCGGACCGCATCTGCCCCGTCTTTTTCGATCATCTCCAGCAGGTCGGGAGAATTGCCCAGGCTCTTGCTCATCTTCCGGCCCTGTTTATCCCGGACGATCCCGGTGAAATAAACTTCATTGAAAGGTTTCTGTCCCTTGTATTCATATCCGGCCATAATCATCCGGGCCACCCAGAAGAAGATGATCTCAGGAGCGGTTACAAGTGTATTGGTCGGGTAATAATAGTTTATATCCTTATTGCCCGGGTTGCTGTATCCTTTAAATACTTCAAAAGGCCATAGCCAGGAGGAGAACCAGGTATCGAGACAGTCTTCATCCTGTTTTAACTGAGCATTGGGTATTGAGAATTGCTCCTTGAACATTTTCCTCGCCTCTTCTTCTGTTGCCGCCACCACAAAACGTCCCTCTGCATCATACCAGGCCGGTATCCGGTGCCCCCACCAGAGCTGGCGGGAAATACACCAGTCCTTGATATTTTCCATCCAGTGACGGTACAGGTTTTTGAACTTCGCCGGGTAAAATTTTATTTCTTCACCGGCTACGGCATCCAATGCGGGGCCGCAGATCTTTTTCATATCCACCCACCATTGCAGGGAGAGGCGGGGTTCCACCACTACATCGGTTCTTTCGCTGTAACCAACTTCACTTGTATAATCCTCGGTTTTTATGAGGTAACCTTTTTCTTCCAATTCTTTCGTGATCTTCTTCCTCGCTTCGAAACGGTCTTCCCCCACATAGATCTGCGCTGCTGTATTCAGGGTGCCGTCTTCATTGAAAATATCCACCACGTCCAGCTGGTGTTTCTGGCCAAGCTGGTTGTCATTCATGTCATGGGCCGGGGTTACTTTCAGCGCGCCGGTACCAAAGTCCATGGTTACATATTCATCCGTGATAATGGGGATGCGGCGGTTGATCAGTGGCACGAAGGCGAATTTCCCCTGCAAATGCCTGTAGCGCTCGTCATCAGGGTGTACACAGATGGCGGTATCGCCCATGATGGTCTCCGGTCGTACGGTGGCGATCACGATGTATTCCTCACCGGGTGTATCCAGTTTGTATTTCAGGTGATAGAGTTGCTGGCGGGTCTGTTTACGGAT
Organism: Sphingobacteriales bacterium; assembly: GCA_016192105.1. Taxonomy (GTDB): domain Bacteria; phylum Bacteroidota; class Bacteroidia; order Chitinophagales; family Chitinophagaceae; genus JJ008. Next base: position 38,161 of record JACPUV010000008.1, read on the forward strand.
CACTTCCTCATCACTCAGGGCGGTTTTGGCACGGGGGTCCCAGTTGATCATTCGTTTACCCCGGTAGATATAGCCCTTCTTATACAGGTCAGTAAAGACGCTGATCACGGATTTGTAATAGTCCGGATCCATGGTGAAAGAAGTGCGATCCCAGTCCAGGCTGCAACCCATTTTCTTTAACTGTTGCAGGATGATGCCCCCGTATTTTTCTTTCCATTCCCAGGCATAGTTGAGGAAATCTTCCCGGCTGAGGGAGGATTTGGAAATTCCTCTCTCACGGAGCATCTGTACCACTTTGGCTTCCGTGGCAATGGAAGCATGGTCGGTACCCGGTACCCAGCAGGCATTTTTTCCCAGCATCCTGGCCCTGCGAACCAGGATATCCTGGATCGTATTGTTAAGGCAGTGCCCCATGTGCAGCACACCGGTCACATTGGGGGGCGGGATAACCACGGTATAGGGTTCCCGGTCGTCGGGTTCACTGTGAAAGTAGTTTTTATCCAGCCAGTGCCGGTACCATTTTTCTTCTGTTGCCTGGTGTTCAAAGTTTTTGCTTAATTCCATACGATCCTCTCTTGTAAATACCCTGTTCCCGGCAGTACGCCGGTCTAAAGGAGTAAGGGCGCAAATTTACCGTATTTGAACAGAAACCGGAAGACCGATCCTGCTTTGGAACACAGTTTATTCAGCAGGGGGCATATTTCTTTTCACTTCCTCGCAGATATACATTTCTCCCCGGTGCACGGCAAGGATACCGGCATTAATTTCTTCCAGGGTGGATGTCTTGGTCAGGAAACCCCGGGCTCCCAACTGAAGCATACGGATCGCATATTTGGGCTGGTTATGGACCGAGAGCCCGATTATTTTGACGGAGGGCATTTTTTCAAGTACGGAACGAGTGACCTTAAAGCCGTTCATCGGGGACATATTGATGTCCACCAGCATAATTTCAGGTTTTGCAAGGGTTAACTGTTCCAGGGCTGAGGGGCCGCTGGAGCAATCGGCTGTAACCAGGAACCGGGGATTATTTTCAAGTAATAATTTCCAGGATGCACGGACCAGGGGATGATCATCCACCAGCATGATACGGATCGGCTTTTCTTTCATATGCTAACCAGCTTTATTTTCCTTAACCCGGCCCGGGGCCGTTTTCATTATAGGTTTTGCATAGAATCCGGTATCGTAATACCTGACAAGTAAGATTTTGGATAGAATATTAAAATCCTAAGTAGTTAAAATCCAGTCTATTAATAAAATATAAGTAAAAATACTTATTACGTAAACAATAAAAATACTGTAAAGTGAAAGTATAATTACTTTGATAAATCACCAAGAAAAATTACGCAATTTTTACAAATCAAGATTTACGTATCGGGTTATATTCATGTCCGAACAGCCTGGGGGCTTTTATATAAAAATTATCTTCGCTGAAATTTATTTAGGATCAGCCCTCAACGGGTTATCAAACAAGGTTTTTGTATGAAGAAAGAAATTACCTCCTGGTTCAGCCCTTCCCTGGAAAAAGAAATGCCGGTTGCTACTTATGGGGACTATGGGTTTGCACTTTTGCTGATTCCGACAGCGGCTGCGGACTACCTGGAGTATGAACGTTTTCAGCTAATGGATCATATCGCAGGGCATATCAATGGGGGGAAAGTGAAGATTTTTTCCATTGACAGTATCAATAACGACAGCTGGATGAACAACCAGGTGGATCCGCGTCATAAAACCTGGCGCCACCAGCAATGGAACCATTATGTATTCAATGAGGTGGTTCCGTTTATCCGGCACAATACCAGCCCCGAAACCCCGATCATTACCTGCGGGGCCTCCTTTGGTGCGCTGCACAGCATGAACCTGTTTCTCAAACGGCCGGACCTGATCAACGGGGTGATTGCCATGAGTGGGGTATATGACCTGACGGAATACACAAAGGGACATTTCGATGAGGATGTTTATTACAACAGTCCCATGCACTTTATGCCCAACCTGGCCGATCATGGTATCCTGGAACAGATCCGGCAGAGCCGGAATATTCATATTGTAACAGGGAGTGGTCCTTATGAAGACCCGTCCAACAGCGGCCGCTTTGCTAAAATCCTCTATGAAAAGGGGATCAATTATGAACTGGATGTATGGGGAGAGGAATGGCCGCACGACTGGAATACCTGGAAGGCCATGCTGCCGCATTACCTGGAAACGAGGTTCTGAACCAGTTGAACAAACTCCTTTCTTGGGATCATCCGGGCGCCAAAACTTTTAAGGTAATCTGTATATACCTGGCAATCGATCAGCTGCACTCCTTCCTGTTTTAGCTGTTGTGCATAACGGATGAATGCATAACGGGAAGCATTGCTCAGCCTGCTGAACATGCTTTCCCCAAAGAAAACTTTGCCAATCCGGATACCATATAAGCCTCCGGCCAGTTCACCATCCTTCCACACTTCCGCACTGTGGGCATAACCGAGCTGGTGCAGGTTTGTATAAGCTCTTTCCACTTCGGGAGTGATCCAGGTTCCATGTTGCCCCGGCCTTTTCGTTGTTCTGCACGCATGGATCACCCGGCCAAAGGCCTTATTCGTGGTGAATTCAAATTCTTCCCGGCGGAGCAGGGGTTTGATCGTTTTGGCGATCTTTAAATCTTCGGGGAAGAGCACAAACCGGGGATCGGGGCACCACCAGAGGATCGGGGGCTCCTCATACCAGGGAAAAATGCCCTGCCGGTAAGCCTCCAGTAATCTTTCGGCAGAAAGATCCCCGCCCATTGCCAGGAGGCCATCGGGTTCCGCCAGGTGAACAGGAGGAAATTGTATTTTTTTATCAGGAAAGAAAAGGGGCATGGGCAAATTTAGCCGGCCACTACTTCAATGGTCGCATTGATGCCTCTTTCGGTAATGGCATCACAAAGCGGTTTAAGATCCTCATAGCTGCCGTTCTTCACCGCGTATTTACCGCGGAAATGAATGATATAGGAACATTGCTCGGCCTGTTCGTGGCTGTGCCCGCAAACCGTCATCAGGGTCTCAATGACCCACTCAAAGGTATTGACCTCATCATTCCAGACCACCAGGTGACAGGGTGCTTCACCGGAGACCAGCAGATCCACGTTATCCAGGACATCCGTTTCCGTATCATGTTTAACATTCAGCATAAGATGCAAAATTAGAAACTATCGGGAATTATTATAATGCGGGGGGCGGGAACTTTGTATATTTAAGTAAATAAACGATCGTGGAAAGAGTAACCGGCCTTGGCGGGCCCTTTATAAAAGCGAAAGATCCGCAGCAACTGGCTGCCTGGTATGAAAAACACCTTGGGATCGCCTTTAACGGGACTACTTATGCAGCCTGGCAACCCGGGAAAATGCCGGCCACCGGGTTTACCCTTTTTTCCATTTTCCCGGAGGATTCGGACTATTTCAGTCCTTCGCGCAAGGATGTTATGGTAAATTTTATGGTAAAAGACCTGAAAGAACTGCTTGCTGCATTAAAAAATGAGGGGGTTGAAATTGTGGGAAACCCGGTAGAGGAGGAATACGGAAAATTCGGGTGGGTGCTGGACCCGGAAGGGAATAAAATAGAATTGTGGGAGCCACCCGTTTAAATGAAAAAAAATTTGGCAAAAAAAATCACAGCCTTATCTTTGCACTCCCGTTTAAAGAAATGGGAGTTTAGCTCAGCTGGTTCAGAGCATCTGCCTTACAAGCAGAGGGTCGGCGGTTCGAACCCGTCAACTCCCACAAGGAAAGGTTTCAGTTCAAACTGAAACCTTTTTGTTTTCCCGGGAAGAAGGTTGCGCGCTCAGTTTTCCCGTTAGTTACTTCATAAAAAAATCACCTCATGGCGGCTTCTTATTGTGAATTTGTCCAAACCAAAGGAAAAGATACCCTGCATCGCCTGTATCATGACCTTGAATATGGGTTTCCGATCCATGACGATAATCTTCTTTTTGCAAGACTCGTGCTGGAAATAAACCAGGCCGGTCTTAGCTGGGAGACCATTTTGAAGAAAAAGGATCATTTTTTCATTGCTTACGAGGGATTTAATATCGGGAAAGTAGCCCGGTTTTCTGAAAGAAAAAGGGAGAAATTACTACAGGATGCCGGTATTATCCGGAACCGACTGAAAGTAGAAGCGGCGGTTTACAATGCCGGGCAAATCCTGTTGCTGCAGAAAGAACACGGGTCATTCCGGGAATGGCTGGATGCCCATCACCCACGCAGCAAAGAAGAATGGGTCAAATTGTTTAAAGCTCATTTCCGGTTTACCGGGGGTGAGATCGTCAATGAATTCCTGATGAGTACCGGTTACCTGCCGGGAGCGCATGTGGAATCCTGCCCCGTGTACCGGAAACTGATGAAAGCTAAACCCAAATGGGCTGAAAAATAGCAGGCAGGGAGCTTCAGTAAAAAATTAATTCGGATTTACTTCCGGCAGCCGGTAATGCTGGCCATCCAGCACGAACAATTCGTCTATTTCCCAGGTCCAGAATTTACAGAGCGGGGATTTCTTCAGTATTTTCTCTACCTCTTTTTTACTCGCGGCATTCAGCGTGATCCAGGAACGGTGGGTTTCCATGCTGACCGCATAATGATCAATCGTTCCCTTGTTGATCAGGAAATTGATATACGTGCGGTGAGAAGGAACCTGTTCCATGAAAGCCTCGCTCATTTCAAATTGTATGGTGACCTGGTACTTCTGCATACATAAATAAGACAATCTAAATATAGGAAAGTTGCAGCCGGGGGAAGAAAGTTTTGTAGCGGGGGTGGGGAGTGAGGAGTGGGGAGTGGGGAGTGGAGAGTGGAGAGTGGAGAGTGGAGAGTGGAGAGTGGGGAGTGGGGAGTGGGGAGTGGAGAATAGGGAATGGGGAATGGGGTGGAATTACCGGGCGAGTAAGAAATATTGATTTTCCTGCTTTTGGATTTCCGGCTTCTCCAGTAAAAAAAGAAACCCTCCGTAGCGAATGCAAGGAGGGCGCTGGTGGAACGTACTGGGCTCGAACCAGTGACCCCTACTCTGTCAAAGTAATGCTCTGAACCAACTGAGCTAACGTTCCGGGGCTGTAAAAATAAGTTCTTTCTTTATATTTTCCACGGTACAACCGAGTTTACCCATTCTTCCCGGTAGGGCGTGGTAACCCGGATATAATTGTCCGTGTATCCTTCCATCATCCCGTTCTTGTCATGATGCTCAAACAACACCGTACGGGTCTGTCCTGCATGCTGCTCCGTGAAATACTGCATCTTCATCCAGGAGAGGTTGCGCAGGATTTTATTCCGCTCATTCCGGGTATGTACCGGAACCACCGGTTTAATATCCAGGGCAGGGGTATTGTCCCGCTCTGAATAAGTAAACACATGCAGGTAGGATACATCCAGTGAATGCAGGAAATCGAATGTGTCTTTGAAATCTTCCTCTGTTTCACCCGGGAATCCCACGATCACATCCACTCCGATCGCGCAATCGGGCATCAGTCTTTTAATCAGGTTCACCCGTTCGGCATACAATTCCCTTCTGTACCTGCGGCGCATGGCCCCAAGGGTCTTGTTACTCCCGCTTTGCAGGGGAATATGGAAATGCGGCATGAACTTATCACTGTTCGCCACATATTCAATGATCTCATTGGTCAGCAGGTTCGGTTCGATCGAAGAGATCCGGTAACGGCTGATGCCTTCGACCTTGTCAAGCGCTTTGACCAGCTCAAAGAAGGTTTCTTCCCTTCCGTTTATCCCGGCAGGGACGGTGCCTTTTCCGAAATCTCCCAGGTTGACGCCGGTCAGAACGATCTCTTTCACTCCGCCAGTCGCCAGTTCTTCCGCGTTTTTTACCACGTTGGCAATCGTATCGCTCCGGCTTTTACCCCGGGCCATGGGAATGGTACAGAAAGAGCAGGTATAATCACAGCCATCCTGTACTTTCAGGAATGTACGGGTCCTGTCATTGACGGACCAGGAGGAATGAAAGCCGGAAACTTCTTCAATATCACAACTGCAGATCCTGGCTGAATCGCCTTTGGTCAGTTCCCGGATATGCCGGCCAATATTGAATTTCTCCGCAGCACCCAATACCAGGTCCACGCCGGGAATCTCTGCAATTTCTTTGGGTTTCAGCTGGGCATAACAGCCTGTGATCACCACCAGGCTTTCCGGCGCTTTGCGCTGGATACGGCGGACCAGTTGCCGGCATTCCTTATCGGCATTATCGGTCACCGAACAGGTATTGATCACATACACATCGGCCAGGGCGTCAAACTCTGTTTTCTCAAAACCTTCCTGCTCCAGCATACGGGAAAGGGAGGAGGTTTCTGAAAAATTGAGTTTGCAGCCAAGGGTATGAAAGGCAATGGTCCTGGATGCTGCCATAGAGCCTGCAAAGATAAGTAAGAAGGGAGATTTCGGGAATGAAAAGGATTAAAATGACTTAGATGTGTGGCTGTCACCAATTTACTTTTAATTTGTAAAAATTACCGGTTTTGAATAAGAAGTGGGTCCCTTATATACTGATGCTGCTGATGCTCGGAGCGATTTTTTTTATCCGGCAATGCCAGCGTACCAAAGAACCGGCTCCCGGGCCGGATATAACCCGCCGGGATGATCCAGTGGATCCGGCAAGCAAGCCCGGCCGCCGCGATAAGGGCTTTGACCGCCGGGTTTCTTACCTGGAGTACAGCAGCCATGCCAAATGCCGGATGCAGTGCCGCAGGATATCCCAGGCTGAAGTGGAGGAGATCATGCGGGAGGGTAAGATTAATTATAATAAGAGCGATTTGCAAAATGCGCGTTGCCCCCGCTATGCCGTGGAGGGTATTACAATAGATGAACAGCGGGTGCGTATCGTGTTTGCCCAGTGCAATGATAAAACCGTGGTGGTGACCGTGATTGACCTGGAAACAGACTTCAGTTGTGATTGTCCCGGGGATGATAATAACTATAAAAACCGTCCGTAATGAAGAACCTGCTGAAACCATTGCGGTGGGTTTATTCCCTTTATGCTTTTTTCTGTTTTGTGGTCATCATGCTGGTCCTGTTCCCTTTCAGCATTATTGCCAGTTTTTTTGGCAGGATAAAAGGAGGAAATATGGTCATGCGGCTCTGTATGGTTTGGGCAGATGCCTGGTTCTTTGTCATTGGCATCCGGCACCGGAAGATATTCGAAGCGCCGCATGATAAAAAGAAGCCCTATATTTTTGTAAGCAATCATATTTCCTATCTTGATGCGGCCATGATCCCTAAGGCATTCCGGCAACCGGTTCGTCCTCTTGGAAAGGTGGAAATGAGCAAGGTTCCGGTATTTGGTTTTTTTTACCGCAACGCGATTGTTACCGTGGACCGCAGCAGTGCCGCCAACCGGGCCAGCAGTGTGCGGATCCTGAAATCGCTGATCAGTAAAGGAATCTCTGTGATGGTTTTTCCGGAAGGCACTTTCAATACAGGACCAAAGCCGCTGAAAGAATTCTATGACGGCGCTTTCCGGGTAGCTATTGAGACACAAACCCCGGTAAAACCTGTTTTATTCCTGGACGCCTTCCGGAGAATGCCCTACGAAGGTTTATTCAGGATGAGCCCCGGCCGCAGCCGAATTCTTTACCTGGAAGAAATTCCCGTATCCGGGTTAACAACAGCCGATGTTCCGTTGTTAAAAGAAAAAGTGTACCGTATTATGGAGAAAAAATTGGTGGAATATGGAGGGGGGAGGGAGTCGGGAGTCAGTAGTCGGGAGTCTGCCTCGCAGTAGCACCAGCGAAGGCGGGTTGGGAGCCTGCCTCGCAGTAGCGCCGCGAAGGCGGGTCAATAGCCTGAAGAACTAATAGTAAGTAACTTTAATAGGAACCAAAGCATACTTGTACGCAGAAATTATCATACCCGCCGCTTTACCCAGGAACTACACATGGTCGGTTCCGAAGCACCTGCTGGACCTGGTGAAACCCGGCTGCCGGGTGGAAGTGAACCTGGGCCGGAGCAAGAAATATGCCGGGGTGGTAAAAAAGCTGCTGGAGGAAAAACCGGAGCATTTCGAAACAAAGGATATCCTGAATCTGCTGGATGCCGAGCCTGTTGTTTTTGAAGAACAGCTGAAACTCTGGGAATGGATCGCTTCTTACTATATGTGCAGTGAAGGGGAAGTGATGGCCGCGGCTCTTCCGGCTCATTTCAAATTATCCAGCGAGACCATCCTGGTGTACAATGAAGAGTTCGGGGATGATTTTTCACTGCTTGATCATGATGAATACATTGTGGGGGAGGCCCTGCTGCTCAAAAAGGAATTAAACCTGAATGAAGTGCAGCAGTTGCTGGATTCTTCCCATGTCTATCCCGTCATCAACCGGCTGATTCATAAGAAAGTTTGTTTTGTATGGGAGGCATTGAAACAAACCTATTCCCCGAAGAAGGAAACCTATGTATTGCTGAACCCGGACTATGACAATGAAGAAAAATTATCTGAGTTGCTGAATAACTGGACCCGTGCCCCGAAGCAAATGGAGTTACTGCTCAGTTACCTGCACCTGGTCAAAACCGAAGGAGAAGTGACAAAGGGGGCATTACTGAAAAAATCGGGCGCTTCGGATGCACAGTTGAAAGGGCTGCTGGAAAAACAGATTCTCCGGGTAGAGAAAAGGGTAATAGACCGGATTCAGTACCTGCCCAAAAATGTGACGATTGATTTTACCTTAACGAAAGCCCAGCAGGAGGCGCTGGATAAGGTAAAAGAACAGTTGCAGTCAAAAGCCGTTTGCCTGTTGCATGGGGTCACATCCAGTGGCAAGACCAATATTTATATCAAACTGATTGAAGCGTATATCAAGGAGGGTAAACAGGTTTTATATATGCTTCCCGAGATTGCCCTGACTTCCCAGGTGATCCGGCGGCTGCAAAAACATTTCGGAGGTTATATCGGTATTTATCATTCCAAGTTCTCCCAGAATGAGCGGGTGGAGATTTGGAATAAAGTAAAGAACGGCGAGTTGCGGGTGATCCTCGGGGCCCGGTCATCCGTATTCCTGCCTTTTCAGAACCTGGGACTGGTAATTTGTGATGAAGAACATGATACTTCGTTTAAACAGCAGGACCCTGCACCGCGGTACAATGGCAGGGATGCTGCTATTTATTTTGCTTCCCTGTTTGGCGCCAAAGCGCTGCTGGGAAGTGGTACTCCTTCAGTGGAGAGTTATTACAATGCCGCAACGGGTAAATACGGGCTGGTAGAATTGCTTCAGCGATTCGGTGACCTGCAGTTGCCCCAGATTCAATTTGTGGATACAAGGAGCATCATTCAGAAAGACAAATCGAGGATCATCCTTTCCCCGGCACTGGTAGAAGCGGTAAAGCAGGTGCTGGAAAGAGGCAAACAGGTAATCCTTTTCCAGAACCGGCGGGGTTATGATCCCTACCAGGTTTGCGGGGTCTGCGGGTGGATTCCGCAATGCAAATACTGCGATGTCTCACTGACCTATCATAAGCTCAGCAATAAACTGGTTTGCCATTATTGCGGCACAACCTACCCGCCGGTATATGCCTGTGCTGCCTGCGGCAGTGATAAATTTGCGCAACGCAATTTCGGAACGGAGAAAATAGAGGAACAGTTACAGGATACCTTTCCCGAAGCAAAAGTGGCCCGTATGGATATGGATACAGTCCGGGGAAAAAACGCACACGATGTCCTGATCCAGCAGTTTGAACAAAAAAGGATTGATATACTCGTTGGTACACAGATGGTGGTCAAGGGACTTGACTTCGACAATGTGGACCTGGTGGGTATCCTCGATGCGGACGGGCTCCTGCATTTCGCCGACTTCCGGGTCAATGAGCGGGCCTTTCAATTAATGGAGCAGGTAAGCGGGCGCGCAGGGCGAAAAGAAGAAACCGGCAAAGTGCTGGTGCAAACCTCCCAACCCCAGCACCCCTTGCTGCAAATAGTACAGCAGCATGATTTCAAAGCCATGTTCACGGAAGAAATTAAGAAGCGGAAAGAATTTGCATATCCTCCGTTCTCGAGAACCATCCACCTCACTTTTAAACACAAACTGAAAGAAGTGGTGGAAAGGGCCGCGGTTCAGTTTACCAATACCCTGAAAAATAAATATGGGAATTACCTGGTTGGCCCCGCCGAACCGGTCATCGGCCGTATCCGCAATCAATACCTGATGGAATTGCTGTTCAAACTCCCGCGCGATGGGAAAACCATCAGTCAATGCAAGAAAGATATCCTGGATCAGGTGGCCATACTGCACAATGAGAAATCATTCCGGAGTGTGACGGTGGTGGCGGATGTGGATGCGGTATGATCAGGTGGCGGATGTCGGGTGTCAGGTGTCAGGTGTCGGGTGTCAGGTGTCTGGTGTCCGGTGTCGGGTGTCGGGTGTCAGGTGTCTGGGAACAGCCCATTCTGAGAGCATTTATCAGAATCTGAAACCTACTCCGAAACGGAGGTCGTTTCTGCGTCCATCGTTGATGTCAAAAAATACATCCCTGAATTGTTTGGATAACCCGATTGAATAACGGCCTTCTGCAAAAAGATGTTTACTGAAATGGTATTGGGCGCCAGTCCCGATTGAAATACCCGCAAATCCGGATTTACTTCGTTTCTGGCTGGCAAAACGATCGGCCGTAATATCCAGCTTTGGACCCGGAAAAACGGCGGTTCGGTCATTCAGCATTTGTTTGAGGTGGATCGTTGCTTCAATAAAATGCCGGTTATTTACCCAGGAGAAGAGCAACTCATTCATCAGTAAAGTGGTGGAGCCAATATGGTTTTCGGTGAAAATGCCCCCATAGATGGTTGAACCAACAAAGCCAGTCTTACTGCTATTGGTTTCCACTCCATGATGACCATGTGGTTAAAGCCTCCTTTTATACCAAACATGATTTCTTTTCTTTTTGTGCATATAAGGCGTTGCCGCATAACAGTCCGGCGATTGCCAGCAGGAGTATTTTTCTCATAAAGAAGATGTATTTGTCCATGACCCGGTGTCCGGCCGGCTTGTCTGAAAACGCATCCTGCTGCTGAACATTGCTCCAATTTAGTACACCTTGATCTTTTTAACCGGTTTTTTTGACCGCGTTGATCATCGCTTTGGCTACCTCACTGGCTTTTACCGGCCGGTATTTCGCCGGAATGATAAAAGAAAACAGGGGCATCAGCCAGCCTGCCAGTTTTTCGGTGAAGCGGAATTCCTTGCGGTTGCCGATCAGTACCGATGGCCGCAGGATATAAACGGATTCAATCCCCGCGGCCTGTATGGCTTCTTCGATTTCACCTTTCAGTTTCAGGTAAAAATTTCTGCGCTGGCTGTTCGCTCCTACAGCAGATACCAGGACAAATTTTTCACAGCCACATAGTTTGCCCAGTTTGGCCGCGTTAACCGGGATGTCATAATCGATCTTACGGTAGGCGTCTTTATCTCCCCTCACTTTTTTCTGCGTGGTGCCGATCGCACTAAAGATCACATCCGTTCCTTCCAGGGCCAGCCGGAAATTTTCCTTATCAGTAAAGTCGATCAGTTTTTTTTCCAGTTTGGGGTGGGAAATATCAACCGGTCGCCTGACCAGGATACGCACGGTGTCGAAATAAGGATCCTTCAGCAGGAGTTCCAGTAAATGGCCGCCTACCAGGCCGGTGGCACCGATGATAGTAGCTGTCATGGTATATAAGATTGATTATTTTCCGTCGGCATTGTATTCATATACCACATATCCCCAGGGTTCCAGTTTCCATTCTTTATCTGTCAGCATTTCGTTATTGCCCATAAAGACATTGTACGGATTGCCCAGCAGATATTTATCGGTTATCCTGATAGGTTGTTCTTTATTGGAGAGGTTCAGGATCACCAGAATTTTTTTACCTGCTTTTTCACGTACAAAGGCATAAACCGCTTTTACATCGCCGGCTGTGATTTTCCGGAAAGAGGCATCAACAGACAACGCCTCATTGCTGCGCCGCAATTCCAGGAGAGTCTTATAGAATTTCGCCCTTTCGAATTTGCCGAAGCGGATCGTATCCTTTTCGAAGAAAGGCAGGGGACGCAGCAGGGGTTCTTCCTGTCCGCTGTACACGAGGGGCAGCGAACCGCTCATGGTTTGCGTAAACACGGCAAAGGGCGCATGAACCGCAGCGGGGAAGGTCTTGTAGTCAGATTTATTCCAGCTGTTCTCGTCATGGTTGCTGGTAAAATACAGGGGAATTGCTTCCTTGGGATAACTGGTATCATATTTCGCCTTTATGCTGTCCAGCGCAAAAGCCGGACGTTCGCCGGCAGCAACTTGTACCATTTTATGAAACATCTCCCAGGGATAATAAGCATCAAACCCGCTGGTCATCAGGTACGGTTTATCTCCTTCCGCGAGGAAGAAAAGGTCCTTGTTGTCAGCTTTCAGTTGCGGGATACATTTTTTCCAGAATTCGCCGGGTACATTCCAGGCCACATCCACCCGGTATCCATCGATGCCGGTCTGGTTGATCCAGAATTTCATAGCGGCGATCATGCTGTCCTGCATTTCATTGTTTTTGTAATCCAATACCCGGGTATCGGTCCAGTCGAACATGGTGGCGGCCTTTCCGGTACTGTCTTTCACGAAGAAATCCGGATGGGTGGTCAGCCAGGGATGGTCGGCACCGGTATGATTGGGCACCCAGTCGATCAGTACCTTCATTCCTTTCTCATGGATGGTCTTAACCAGTTGCTTCCAGTCGTCTATCGTTCCGTATTCCGGGTTGATACCCGTATAATCAGACACTGCGTAATAACTGCCGAGGGAGCCCTTGCGGTCCTTTTTACTGATGGGGTTGATGGGCATGAACCAAACCGTTTGCACCCCCATTTCCTTCAGGCGGTCCAGGTGAGAGGCAAATGCATTAAAGGTGCCTTCGGGAGTGTACTGCCGGGTATTTACTTCATAAATATTTCCCTGCATGATCCATCCGGGATGCCCGGTTGTACCGGTTGCCGCCGGTGTTTCGGTTTTCGGGTTTTTGTTTTTACAGGAGAAAAGGAAGGCCGGGAGCAACAGCAGCAGGATAAACTTTTTCATATTGATGGTTTAGGGCTGAAATAATAGTTGAAATTAGGTCATTCAGTGTTAACCAAAAAAATGGGACTTTTGCACTATGACCATTCGTGAAAACATATCCCTCCGGCCTTTTACGAGTTTTGGGATTGAAGCACAAGCCCGGTATTTTGCCACTTTCGGCAGTACCGAAGAGCTGCGGGAGCTTCTGAGCCGGAAAACTGCAAACACGCTGCCGCAAACATTGATCCTCGGCGGTGGTAGCAATCTCCTCTTCACCTGCGATTTTGACGGCCTGGTACTAAAAAACGAAATCAAAGGAATCTCCGAGCTGCACGAGGATAACGAGTATGTGTATGTGAAGGCCGGGGCCGGGGAAAACTGGCACCAGTTTGTGCTGTATTGTATTGAGCGAAACTGGTCGGGACTGGAAAATCTTTCACTGATACCCGGAAATGTGGGGGCTTCGCCCATGCAGAATATCGGGGCCTATGGAGTGGAGGTGGAAGACCTGTTCTGGGACCTGGAGGCCTGGCATATTCCAGATAAAAAACTGGTCACGTTTACCCGGAGCGACTGCGGATTCGGATACCGGGAAAGTGTATTCAAACGAAAATACAGGGACCAGTTTGTGATCCTCAACGTGACCTACCGCTTGCGGAAGAAACCCCGGTTCAATACCAGTTACGGTGCCATCGAACAGGAACTGGAGCGGATGGGAGTGAAGGAATTATCGGCAAAAGCCATTTCCGATGCGGTGATCCGGATACGCAGGTCCAAATTGCCGGATCCCAAAGACGCGGGGAATGCAGGCAGTTTCTTTAAGAATCCTTCTGTGACTTCGCAGACTTTTGAAGAACTCAAAACCCGTTTCCCGGACATAGTTGGTTATCCGAATGCAGATGGATCTGTTAAACTGGCGGCGGGATGGCTGATCGAGCAATGCGGCCCTAAACCGGGAACCAGCTGGAAAGGATTTCGCAGGGGTGATGCAGGCTGCCATGCAAAACAGGCGCTGGTCCTGGTAAACTATGGAAACGCAACAGGGAAAGAGATTTTTGATCTGAGCGAGGATATTTTACAAACTGTAAAATTGCGGTTCGGGGTGGAATTGGAAAGGGAGGTCAATGTAGTGGGCAGTTTGTAATTCACGACTACGGACTACCGGCTATCAACTATCAACTGACAACTAACAGTTAAGCTTCTTCGTCAAATTCAAAATCTTTTTCATTGAAATTCATCATACTGCCAACCAGGTCTTTAAATTCTACTTTAGATTCAAACATTTTCTTACTGATCAGGGAATAAGTGGCCAGTCCGTGCAGGACGAATTCCATCAGCAGGGCAGCCTGCTCCTCACCGGCGCCGGGAAAATATTTTTTAACCAGGTCGTGCAAGCCGTTTACCTTGTAAAGGAGGAGGATTTTTTCCTTATCGGACATATCAAAGGACAGGTTCAGGTGATTGCCTTTATCGAACCAGCTGGTAACTGGCCGGTATGGGTTGTCATCCTTTTGTTCTTCCTGGGAAGGCTTCCCGCTGTTCTTTCTCTTCTTTAATTGTTCCGGGTTGGGGAAATACTGGACAAACTGGGTACGGATCGCTTTGTCAATAAGATTCATGGCTACCTGGAGGGGGCCTTCCTGCTCGCCTTCGTAAACCAGTTCCACTTTGCCGGTAATGGAGGGAATAATGCCCGCCAGGTCGCTGATCCAAACCTGCGTCTTTTTTTCGTTGTGGATGACAGCTCTTCGTTCCGCCGCACTAACCGCGTTTTCAAAGGCCGAGATGGTCAGCCGGGCGCTGACACCGCTCTTCTTATCCACCAATTCACTGCTCCGGGCTTCAAAAGCTACCTGCTCGATCAGGCGCCTGACCAGGTCGCTCACACTGACAGTTTTTTTCTGATCCTCGCTTACGACAGCTTCCTGCTCTGTGATCTCCAATGCCTGTTCCAGGTTCTTGGGGTAGTGGGTTAGTATCTGGCTTTCTATGCGGTCCTTCAGCGGGGTCACAATGGATCCGCGATTTGTATAATCTTCTGGATTAGCGGTGAATACAAACAGTATATCAAGAGGAAGTCGAAGTTTGAATCCGCGGATCTGTATATCTCCCTCTTCTAAAATATTAAATAAGGAAACCTGTATTCTTGCTTGTAAATCAGGCAATTCATTTATTACAAAAATACTCCTGTTGCTATGCGGGATGATGCCATAATGGATCACCCGGTCATCGGCAAAACTCAGTTTCAGGTTGGCGGCCTTGATTGGGTCAATGTCCCCGATCAGGTCGGCAACGCTTACATCAGGGGTGGCCAGTTTCTCTCCGTACCGTTCAGTCCTGTGAACCCAGTGGATCGCGGTTTCGTCGCCATGGGTAGCAATCTCTTCCTGGGCAAAACGGGAGATCGGGTTCAGCGGATCATCATTGATCTCACTCCCTGCCACACAGGGAATGTATTCATCCAGCAGGTCAGTCATCTGCCGGGCCATCCTTGTTTTAGCCTGTCCGCGCAGCCCGAGGAATAAAATATTATGCTTGCTGAGCAGGGCCCGCTCCACATCGGGGATCACCGTGTCTTCATATCCAACAATACCGGTAAATGTTGGTTCATGGGATTTTAGCCGTGCCAGCAAATTAGCCCGGATTTCCTCTTTGATCGATCTGGATTTGTACCCGGAGGCTTTAAGTTCACCTAAGGTCTTTATTTTTTGAATATTCATATTAAGTATAGCCGGGGAGGCGGGAAGAACGGTAAGTGAATGAAATAAATGTTCATTCAAGACTGTATCTTCTTATCCCGTTTTTTATCATTGTTACATTAAAATTTATTAAAAATCCGATATGGTTTTTTGTAAGTTTCAAGTGACTCATTATTTGAGCTTGCCACAATGGGTTAACCAGCTCAACAGCATTAAGTTCACCTAAGGTCTTTATTTTATGAATATTCATCATGTTTAATTTTAGCCGGTAAGACGGTAAGAACGGTAAGTGAATGAAATAAATGTTCATTCAAGACTGTATCTTCTTATCCCGTTTTTTATCATTGTTACATTAAAATTTATTAAAAACCCGATATGGTTTTTTGTAAGTTTCAAATGACTCATTATTTGAGCTTGCCACAATGGGTTAACCAGCTCAACAGCTTTAAGTTCACATATTATAATTTCATCTACTATTACATCTAACCTTAAACCTTCGTCAAATATTAGTTCATCATATCTAAATGGCAGATCTACCTGACGACGGTTTCGAATGCCTTTTTTTGAAAGTTCATAACAAAAACAGGCTTCGTAAATTTTTTCTAAAAGCCCTGGTCCAAGTTTTTTATGCACCTGGTAGGCACAATCTACAATTTCTGAACAAAGCCATTTTTCCTGGTTAGTTAATTGGTACATAAGACAAGGTTGAAATAATTAGGAAATTTGCCAGTAATGTAACATTTAGCAATAAAAAATTCCTGACCACCCTACCTTGTCCATTAAAAAAAAATATTTCTTCTTGTATATTTAAACGGCTTTAGCCGATTTTTTTCCCGCCCTTCCCGTCTTCCCGGCTAAAAAATTGCCGGTAATCAGGAAACAATGGTTAGATAATTTTATTGTACATCAGTAAAGCGTCTTTTTCTTTCCGCTTTCAAAATCCTTAAACATAAACGCTCCCAGTTTATCCAGCGAAGCAAAAAACGCCTTTCCCTGGTTCATCTCTGTAAATTCCTGCACAAAACGCTGCAGGTAGGGATCGGTGGCAATCATAAAAGTAGTGACCGGGATCTTCAGTTTTTTGCATTGCGCCGCCAGGTTCATACAACGGTTTACCACTTTCCGGTCGAGGCCAAAACTGTTCTTATAATAACGTTTACCTATCTTCAGGCAGGTAGGTTTGCCATCCGTGATCAGGAAGATCTGCTTGTTCGGGTTCTTTCTTCTTCTTAATATATCCATCGACAGTTCCAGGCCGGCTACCGTATTGGTGTGATAGGGGCCCACCTGTAAATAGGGGAGGTCTTTTACTTCGATCGGCCAGGCATCGTTTCCGAACACCACGATATCCAGGGTGTCTTTCGGATACTTTGTTTTGATCAGCTCACTCAGGGCCATGGCTACTTTCTTGGCCGGGGTGATCCGGTCCTCCCCATACAGGATCATCGAATGCGAGATATCGATCATTAACACGGTGGAGGTCTGGGCCTTGAAATCCGTTTCCCGGATACTCAGGTCCTCTTCCCGCATATGGAAACGTTCAATCCCGTGATTGATCTGGGCATTGCGGATGCTTTCCGTGAAATCGATCTGTTCCAGCATATCGCCAAACTGGAATTGCCGGGTTTCGGGATTTACTTCATCGCCCTGCCCGGGTTTGAAACTGTGGTGATCGCCCTGTTTGGTTTTTTTTAGTTTGCCAAAAATATCTTCGAGACTTTTTTTCCGGATGCCCTGCTCCGTTTTGGGCGTGATCCTGATCTGTCCCTGTTCATTATCCCCGGTGATATAGCCTTTCTCCTTCAGTTCTTCCAGGAAGTCTCCCATACCGTATGCATCATCGGTCAGCTGGTATTGTTTATCCAGTTCATTCATCCATTGCATGGCCTCGCTCACATCGCCGCTGGTATAGGTGAGCAACTGCATAAAAAGGTCCAGCAATTGTTCAAAGCGGGGCTTGCCCTCTTTTTCCGGATCAAAACGGGTGAAATGAAAACCTGTCATTGTATGTACAATTTACAAAAAATCCCGGCTGTTTACCGCCCTTAACAACAACTTAAAACCGGGGAAGTTCATATACGAAAAAACCCTCCGGTAAGAGAGGGCTTTTCGTATTACAGCGGGCTGCTTATTAATTTGTATCCTTTGGTTTGTTGCTGTTCGGCCTGGCCGTATTGTCTATCACAGAGGGGCCCTCCGTTGTGGCAGGTTTATTGCCGGTTTTCGGGGCATATTTTGCTTCGATATCGGCCAGTACCAATAACAACCTTTCATTGATCGGCGCTTCCGTTCTTTCAAATCCGCCCCAGAAAGCAGGTTTGTTTTCACGGATATAATTATAATAACGGGCCTGTTGTTCAAGATCCTTCTTTATTTCTGCCCGGATCTTCTCCGCCAGTTCTGTTTTACCGGCCTTGTAGCAGGCTTCCAGGTAGATCAGGGCGGTCTGGTTATGGCCGTTGTAACGGCTGGTCATGGCATAGGGCAGGTTATCGGTACGGATACCGGCTTCTGCCTTATCGATCAGCTGTTTTGCTTCCTCTTTCTTTCCGGCATCTGCCAGGTTACCGGCTGCCTCCCCATAGATGCTTCTCAGGTTCAGGATATGACGGCGGTTTTCTTCATCAAAATAAACACCCTTGATATTGGCGCCGCCAAATTCGTATTTGGACATCAGGTTTTTGTAGATGGTATCGGGGTTAACATCCCGGATCTGGGCGCCATTCAGGCCATTCCGCCGCATCGACTGATCCACCATCCAGTTCATTTGAGAGAATTTCGGCATTACCGGTACCAGCCGGTAGGCGATACCTTCTTTGCGGTAATAGGGACCAAATCCGAGTTCGCCCATGGGTGAAGTGAAATAGATCGGGCGTTTCCAGTTATTCGCGGCGATGATATTCAGGATGATCAGGTCATTCTTTACCAGGGCACGCTTGGGCAGTTCAAACCGGAACTCCGGCAGAATACTGTCTGTCGGTAATGCGGTCCCGTTTTTCAACACCAGGTCCCTGTCAACCGGTACAGCTACTTTGAAAACGGGGTATGTATTCAGGGGTTCACCGCGGGAATTATCCATTTTGCCGGGATCGTCACTGCCCACATAATCCTTCATGATCGAATACAGGTTATAGTAAACATTCTGCGGGATGCTAGGTTTAGGTTCATACACTACGTAATTGCGGTTATTACCCATGATCTGGCCTTCATTCCAGATGATATTTACCGAATCGGATTCGTTCACTTTATACCGGAGCTGGTTGATATACCAGTCGATCCCGAGCAGGCTGTTGTTGATGACCCGCACATCCGGCCGGATCCCTTCCACTTCCTGGGCATACCAGAGCGGGTATGTATCATTATCCCCGAAGGTGAAGAGGATCGCATTCGGGGCGCAACTTTCCAGGTAGGCTTTCGCGATAGCCGGGGCCGTTGTTTTATTGCTCCTGTCATGATCATCCCATACCTGCTGGGCCATGAGGACGGGCACCGCGATACAAAGAAGGGAAGTACTGATGTTCAGCATCCGTTCATTGGTGCCACCGGAAGAAAGGGCCCTGACCAGGTAGGTGACACCGGCTGTTACGGCTATATACAATAGGGTGGCAAAAACGGAAGCGATCAGCGCGCCATCCCCGCTTCCGGGGAAGCAACTCATAAAAGTAACGAGGAAGCTGAGCGCACTTCCATAGACCAGCATGTTCTGGAAACGAAGCTGCTCCGCTTTTTCACGGGCCATTTTTACGAAGGCTACTACAGCCAGCCCGATCCAGATGGCAAATGCATAGAAAGACCCTACATAGGCATAGTCCCGCTCCCGGGGCTGGTTACCCGGCTGGTTCAGGTATAAGACCACGGCAATGCCGGTAAAGAAGAAGAGCAGGAAGGTTACGATCCAGTCCTTGCGGTTGTGCAGGAACTGGTACACACAACCAATAATACCCAGGATAAAGGGCAGCATATACAGCTGGTTGTGCGCCTTGTTATTCTTTATACTGTCGGGGAGCATGGACTGATCGCCCAGCCGTTTATTATCCACAAAAGAAACCCCGGTGATCCAGTTGCCATCGCGTTTGTTGCCATAGCCCTGGATATCGTTTTGTTTGCCGGAAAAATTCCACATAAAATAACGCCAGTACATATGGCTCATCTGGTAACTGAAAAACCATTCCAGGTTGTCTCCATAACTGGGGGCATCATATTTACCGGTCTGCGGATCCTGGCCCAGTCCCAGCCATTCCGCGTATGCCTGTGCATGTCCCTGGTCATCACTCGGATCCCAGACACGGGGGAACAATTGTTTTACATCGCTCTTGTAATTGTATTCCCGGGTCTTGCCGATCTGGATATATTTATCCGCGCCTTTCACATATTTCATTTCACTTTCAATAAACGGTTCGCCTTCCACCAGGTCATCCTGGGGAGAAGCGGCAAAATGAGGTCCGTACACCAGCGGGGCGCTGCCGTACTGTTCGCGGCTCAGGTAGTAAACCAGGTTGATCGGGTTGTCCACGTTGTTCATGTCAATGCTGGGATTGGCATTGGAACGGATGATGGCGGTGAAATACATAAAATAGCCGAGCATCATAAACGTATAACACCAGAGCGATAGTTTGATTACCCGTAAGGCGGAAGGCTTTATGAAATAACCAATGCCTACGGCAACACCGGTGAGCAGGATAAAGGGAAGGAATTTCAGGCCCTCGCCCGGAACGATTACAAAAGGCAGGGCGGAAAGGAAAAGGAACAGGACAAACCAGATGATCAGTTTGGTATGGGTGACTGTTTTTTCCTTGAAACTCAGTGCCCACAAGATCACGGCTGCCAGTAATACAAAGTAAATGGCAAAGCCGGAGAAGAAGGGCATACCCAGGCTGTTCACAAAGAATACATCGAACTGTCCGGCGGCTTTCATGGAGTATTGGATAATGGCCACCTGTACCAGGCCGGTGATCAGGCAGCCCATAATAAAGGCGAGGATGGCCCCTTTTGTACTGGCTTCATAACGGCGGTAATAATAGATCATCACGATGGCCGGGATGGTCAGCAGGTTCAGCAGGTGGACGCCGATGGATAATCCCATCATGAAGAAAAGGAATACGATCCAGCGGTCGCTTTTGAGGCGGGCATCCGGGTTATGGCCGGCATGTTCATCCGCATGTTCCCATTTCAGCATGGCCCAGAACACAAGCGCTGTGAAGAAGGAAGATAATGCGTACACTTCACCTTCCACCGCACTGAACCAGAATGAATCGCTGAATGTATAAGCGAGCCCGCCCAGGACACCGGCGGCCATTGTAGTAAAGATCTGCTGACCGCTCAGTTCTTCACCCACGGTGACAAACATTTTACGGGCAAAATGCGTGATACTCCAGAAAAGAAAGAGAATGGTGCCGGCACTGGCCATGGCACTCATAAAGTTGACGGCGCTGGCGGCTGTCTGTGTATTATCTCCAAAGAGAATAATGAAAAAACGGCCCAGCAGCACAAACAACGGGGCACCGGGAGGGTGGGGCAATTGCATCTTGTCTGCACTGGAAACAAATTCACCGCAATCCCATAGACTGCCCCTTGCTTCGCGGGTCAGGAAATAGGTACCAAGGGCAATAAGGAAAATAAGCCAGCCGGTAATGTTGTTGACTTTTCTGAAGTTCATAAATACCTGATTTTGATAGTTTACTCTGGCCATGTCTGCAAATGGCACAGCGACAGCAAAAATAGGGTTTCAACCGTAGATTTCAGTTCCGCCCTTCCGGTTTTAGTAATTTAGGAAAACTTTCGTAGTTTGAATGGCCGGGCGGATATATGCCTACCCGAAATGAACCCGTACGGTCTGGTAGGAGAGCTGGCTCTGCATCATTTTTTCAGAGAAGCCTTTTAAGCCGAAAAGACCTGCGGCATTGCCTTTATTGATGGCAATCTCAAGGTAACCGGCACTGTTGAAGAGCGCGAGTTTCTCCCCTTCCGGCACATCGGCATAACTATCACTGATCCGGTCTATCACTTCATCTCTTTTAAATATGATCCTAAATGGCCTTCCGTTCCGTTGTTCTTCGAACTGTTCACGGGTGATATTGACGATTACATTTTCGAAACTGTCAATGAAAATGATCTGCCCTTCGATGGAATTATTATCCAGCATGGGCCGCAGGTGTCTTTTCTCCAGGTAGCTGACATCCGGGACCCCGATGCGCTGGACCGGTTCGCCTTTTACCAGTTGGTTTACTGCATGGCCCATCACGGAACAGAGGTAAAGGGTATTCTTAGTCGCCGCTTTGTCCAATGGCAGACCGATGATCACTTCGGGAGTATCTTCCAGGATCATGGTCAGCAGCCCGTTGTCGGCACAGAGAAAATACTGTTGCTTGTGAAAGGCCAGCAGCAATTGTTCCGGTTTTTTTTCAAACAGGTTCACCAGGATCAGGTGATAACTGAAATCGGGAAACTGCCGGATAGCATTTCGGCATACATAGGCGGCCTGCGGGTAATTGAAGGGGGGAATGCTGTGTGAAATATCGATCAGCCGGAAATCCGGGTTGGTCTGCAACAGTTGTGCCTTGATTGCGCCTACGAGGTAATCGGGGCTGCCAATATCCGATGTCAGGGTTAGTAAAGGCAAAACGGGGACAGGTTTAGGGATTCAGGTTGACTATTTGATCAGTTTGCCGTCTTTAAAGAAAAATTTATAAACCATTTTATCGGCCAGTCCGGCCATGAATTTCTGCATGAATACGGTTCGTTTACCCGTGAACGTGAGTACCAGGGTCCTTTTCTTTTTCCGGATGGCGGTCAGGATATGCCCGGCACATTCCTCCGCCGGCATCATCTTGCTTTCATCCATAGGTGTTTCGCCATGGGAATCCGCGTCTTTATTCAGGGCGGCATTGCGGATATTGGAAGTGGTGAAACCGGGGCAGACCCACATCACATGTACCCCGTCCTGCATCAGCTCGGTTTTAATGGATTCCAGCCAGCCCTGCAGGGCAAACTTACTCGCGGAGTACCCGCTGCGGCCGGGCAGTCCCCGGTAACCGGCAATGGAGGAGACCCCAACGATCGTCCCCTTTCGTTCGATGAGGGAGGCCAGGGCGTACCGGGTGCAATAGATCACGCCAAAATAATTTATATCCATTACTTTTTTAAACACATCCGTGCCGGCATCTTTCAGCAGGGCCCGCATCGAAATACCGGCATTATTGATCAGCACGTCAATGCCGCCGAATATTTTGATAGTGGTTTCTATAAAGCGGCGGCAGTCGTTTTCAGTGCTCACATCAGCCACCATGGTATGAAGGGCGGCGGAAGGGTGCTGTGCCTGCAGTTGGTAGAGCTTATCGTGATTGCGTCCGCAGGTCGCTACTTTGGCCCCCAAATCGAGCAATCTTTCAACGAGCGCCTTCCCGATACCGTCGGTACCCCCGGTAACAACGACAACCTTATCTTTATAGTAAGTGGACATATGGAGTGTGGTTTATACCACAAACCTACTAAAAAAGTCGATAGTCAATAGTCAGTAGTTGATAGTAAATGCAGAATCACTGCCGGGATTTCTGTTTTTAGTAGCGCGGTCTTCAATAATCTGTTTTAACATCGGCTATTCACTACTACTCCGCTAATTCACATTTTCCGGTGTCTGGTTCCTGACGGTAACTCCAGGCAGATTATGCAGGGCTTTTTCAATCTGTGAGATCAGTATTTCAAACTCTGTTCCTTTATTCATTGTTGAGTTTATTAGAATTGCTTTTGCGGCAAGATATTTATTCAAAGGCAATGGCCATCCTTTCAATTTCTCCCTTGGATATTTTCAGATTTGTTGCAATAGTACGCCAGCGGCTGATAGCAGTGGTTACCTGTTGGATTATTTCCCCGGCCCTGGTTTCTTTTAACCGGAAATAGGGCGCCACTGATAAAGCCAGTCCAAGATCCAGCGAATTGTCCGTTTCTGAAATATTCAGGCTAAGCTCTTTCCCATATTCATTGGGGTTTATATCATACGCGGGCGATAGGGTCCATCCATTGGGCTCCAGCAGAAATCCATGATTCCGCAAATGATCATCGGTGTTTTTAATCGCAATACTGAATACAATCCGCCTCCATAATTCTTCCAGGTCCCGCTCGACATGTACAGCATGCCTGCTGATAAACTCCATCAGCTCGAGGTAGCTGGCTGTTCCGGCTTCTCCATCCTGATGGTCCAGTAGGGTCATCGCAGAAGCAAAATGAATCCGCCCGCCATCCGCGGTCCGGTCAAACCGCCTTGTCAGGAAGGTATGGTACTTGTTGTTAAACCGAAGCAGTTTGCCCTCGGCCATATTGATGCCGGCCCTGAGTCCCAGTTCCCTGGCGATCATTTCCCAGGCACCTGTATCTTTTTCATCCTGCTGGCTTGGAAATTTTGCAATCCAAAGTTGTTTTTTTGTATCCAGTACACTGGCTTTGGGCCGGGCACCACCCAATGAAGAGCCGGGTGCCACCAACATCCCAATCCATTTCAGATAATCCGGATCATCAGTATTGTCCTCCTCAAATTTGAGGCTGGCCTGCTCCAGTGCTGCAAGTGATGTCCATGGTGGTGTGGCCATGGATGTATTATCATTCAGGAAAGGCCCGTCAGGATCCGTTTTAAAGCGCAATGCGCCCATACGGTGACCGTCAAAGACACCTAACAGAAAATCAGACTCATGTAATTTTTTGACTGACCTTGCTTCCTGTTTGGCAATCAGCGCTTCTCTGCGTTGCATTAACACCCGGCCCCATCTGTCAGGACAGGAGTCCAGGAATATCCCAAAATTGGGTTTTTCATTTCTGGGGTAGAAGGTACCTGAGTAGAACTGCAGATCCGGGTCAATCAGCTGGGAGAATCCGGATTTTAACCACTCGTCCGCATACTGAAATGAGAATGACTCCTTACCCCTCGCCGGACTGACGGACAGCGTCCCCATAAGGGCCGGTCCGTTCAGACCCACCCAGTCAGCATACGTGTAAATCTCTTTTTTAATATTTCCGGTTCCCATTATTTTTTCTTTTTAGGCGCTCTCTCTTTTATGGTTAAATCAGCATCCTGTAACTTTCGGCCAAGGACATCATCTGCTGCTACTTTCAATAGATCTTTCTCCAGGTTCAGTATATAGAGTACCTGTGCAAACACCCCTAAGGATACGCCCGGCGCCCCTTTTTCCAGCGATAACAATGTAGGCCGGCTGATCCCAGCCCTTTCAGCCACCTGCTCTGCACTCAGCTTTCTTCTTAACCTGGCAAGCCGGATATGCTCACCCAGTAAGGTCAGCACTTTAGTTACACTGGGCAGAACCGGGTTCTTTGTGTTTTTCATAATGATAAATATATTTTACAAAAATAGCACTATTTGTTAAATATAATTTACATTATGTTGTTGTTTCTCCTTGGGTGATCTAACTGATTATTACACAGTCAAATGGACTGCTTAGTTACGTCAGTAACTACTTTTCCTAAAGGTATATACGCTGGAAAAAAGCAACGAAAAAGAGCTATACATAGATTGATCAGCTTACCTGTTTTCACGTTTCTATAACTGAGCTGACAGTATTGCGTTGTAAAAAACGAAAATGGAAGTACGGAGAAAATTGATTATATATTTGTAAGAGGAAATATAGACAGTAAAGAGAAGATAAAAAACGAAGCCAGTTAGCCGTTTGAATAGAGGAAAAAATAGAGTAAAAAAAAGGTCGCTGAAAATCAGCGACCTGAATTGAATTGTGTGATCCCGCTGGGACTCGAACCCAGGGCCCCAACATTAAAAGTGTTGTGCTCTACCAACTGAGCTACGAGATCAACCTTGTCCAACCCGGCAGGTACCGGAATTGGGAGTGCAAAAATACAGGCTACAGCCTTTTGTTCCAAAAGTTTTTCGATTAATTATCAACAGATTTTACTGGTCGGTGGACAGTTTTTTCCGGGTCAGGTCTTCAACGGGCTGGGTAGCTGCTTCTTTTTCTTGCTGCAGGTAGGCGACCAGTTTTTCAAACATCTCCCGGTACTGGTCCACTTTGCCGTGTTCGGTCTCTATGTTAATATAACGACGGCCATAATCCCCGCAGTAAACACTGAGGGAACCGTCTTTTTTGGCTTTTGCATTATCCTGCCAGATGGCATTGTACCCGGCTCCTGCCATTACCTGGTAAACGAGGCTGTCCGTGGTAAGGGTGATATCATCCACATCCTGCGCTTCATTGTAATAAACTGCTTTGGCATCCTTCTGCCGCACCCCGCCGGGCACATAACTCTTGATGGAAAATAAGTCATTGGTATTGTTATGCAGGGCCACCACGATACGGGCGGTATCAGGGATCAGGGACAATAATTTCTGCCCGAACTTTTCAATCTCCAGCAGGGCGGCCTTATTGATCCTTTTATTATCCCGCATCGTTTGCTCAATACCTGTTTTCGAAAAAATCCGGTTGGGGTCGAATCCATACATCACCCCGTTCAGCCGGAACCGGATCAACCGCTGACTGAAATTTTCCACCCGGATCAGGGTTCCCCCGGTTTGTTCCAGCACGGGGATGGCTCCCTGTACCGCCGTGCCCTCGTTGTCGTGCATATTGATACAGTAAATTCCATTGGGCTCCCCGTACTGCAGCACTTTAATGATGACCGTGCGGTTACCGATGGTATGGGCGAACATCCGGGTATTGGGGGTATAAAGCGGTTTGACCAGAGGGGTATCAGGCAGACCCGGCTGGGCAAGAATCTGCAGCCCGGTAAACAATAAATAAAATGCGGTAAGGAAACTATATCTCAAGATTCGAATTTGACCTAAAGATAATCAGCGCGGGGGATTCTTTTCTACCGGAAAAAGGGTATTTATGTAAAAGGGCCGGGACGAGGGAGCTGATATTTTGTTGGTAAGATTCAGGGAGGCAATCTGTGGGCTGAGGAATATTCAATTCTCAATTCTCAATACTCAACCCCTCAGCTCATCTTTCATCCTTCCCATCAGGTCCTTTTCAATCATTTGCTGTGCCAGGTGGATCATATTCATAAAGGCCCGGGCGCCGGATATACCATGACCGATGATCACCGGTTTGGCCACGCCCAGAACGGGTGTGCCGCCATAGATCTCAAAATCAAAGCGGTTAAAGTAGGCATTGTTCAGGGACTGGGCCTGCGCAATTTCATACAGGGATTCGGCCAGTTTGAGAATGATATTGCCGGTAAATCCTTCGCAGACCATGACGTCGGCTTTGTCGGTCAGTACATCGCGGCCCTCGATATTTCCAATGAAATGGATATGCTTGTTCTCTTTCAGCAGGGGATAGGTGGCCTGGGCCAGGATATTTCCTTTTCCTTCTTCCTCGCCCACATTCATCAGTCCCACTTTGGGGTTTTCGATACCCAGGATCAGCTGGGCATAAACAGAACCCATGATGGCAAACTGGTTAAGCTGTTCCGGCTTGCAGTCGGCATTGATCCCTACATCCAGTAAGAGACCGGTACCGCCGTTCATCCGGGGAATTATAGTGGAAATGGTCGGCCGGATCACCCCTTCAATGGCTTTGATACTGAAAAGGGCGCCTACCAGCATAGCGCCGGTATTGCCGGCACTGATGAACGCATCTATTTTACCGGAAGCCAGCAGGTGAAACCCGATGGCAATAGAGGATTTCTGTTTTTCCTTCAGCGCTTTGGTGGGATGCTCGTGCATACCGATGACCTGCTCCGCGTGGATGATCTTAATATGATCCGTGGGGACCGCGTGTTCGGCCAGCAGGGCTTCAATGGCCGCCTGGTCCCCGATCAGCAGCAGGGAAGCCTGAACAGTATGACCGGATAAATACAAACCAATGCCCTTCACCGCTTCCAGCGGGGCATAGTCACCACCCATCATGTCGATCCCAATAATCATAGCAGGAAAATTACAAAAATGACAAATTCCAAATGCCATCCCGGCTCAGGAGGGGAATGGATTTGGAATTAAGAAGTTGCCCGGCAAAAAATTACTGTGCCTTCAGCGGGGCTTTTTCAGCCACTACTTTTCCTTTGTAATACAACTTTCCTTCACTTACATGTGCACGATGGCGGGGGTGCGTTTCCCCGGTGGTTGTATCAGTGGTCAACGTGGCGGAAGTGGCTTTGTAATGCGTTCTGCGCTTCGCACTTCTTTGCTGACTATGTCTGCGTTTCGGATTTGGCATAACTCAATTATTAAAACGTTTAATCTAAATCTTTAAATTTTTCCAGGCCCTTCCAGATCGGATTGTCTTTCTTCCCGTTCTCTTCGGCTTCCAGTTTTTTCAGCATTTCCAGGGCGGCCCGGTTACAATAGGGGCCATCCATTTTTTCAAAATGACAGGTTTTCTGCATCGGGAGGCTGAGATTGATAAACTCATAAATCCAGCCCGCCACATCCAGGTGACTTTCCCCCCGGCCGATATAATACACGTCGGGGTCCTCTTCCTGTTCATTCATCGGGTCCGGCTCCTCCACCATTTTCACGGTGATGGTAAATTCGTCCCAGAGCTCCAGCGGAAGGTTGTTGTTACAACGGTCGCAGGTGACTTCGAGGGTGCCGCCGATCTCGAATTTGAGCAGCATAAAACTGCTTTTTTTATCGAGCAGCAGCTTTACACGCGCCTTGCAGTTGCGGAAGTCCTGTTGTTGAAATGCTTCAAAGAACCGGTCATTGATCTCATAGCTGTACTCATGAATCCCGGGTTTTAGCCCTACAAACGCGATCTCAAACTCTCTCCGGCGGCTCATGGGTCAACTTTTTAAGAGTGTGCAAAGGTAAGGGATTAATTGGAAAATAAATGGCAGTTTTTCGATT
Organism: Sphingobacteriales bacterium; assembly: GCA_016192105.1. Taxonomy (GTDB): domain Bacteria; phylum Bacteroidota; class Bacteroidia; order Chitinophagales; family Chitinophagaceae; genus JJ008. The sequence goes on from JACPUV010000008.1 coordinate 66,671, forward strand.
ATTTTTGCTCTCCCTCAGCGGGCTAACCCCCTGATTTTGAAAGTACTTAAAATTTAAGAGATTGCAGCAATTACTGACCAGAATTTTTGGCCGGCTTATGAAAAGCTGGAGCTGGGTACTCCTGATCCTGCTTACGATCGGGATCAAATGGGCCTCCTGGTACCCGGATTGGGTGGAAAAGAATTATAGCCTTGGAATCTACCCCTGGATTGCCAAAGCACAGCGGTATCTTTTTGGCTGGATCCCGTTCAGTATTGGAGATCTTTTCTATGCCTTCCTGGTCATCATTATCCTCTTTCAGAGCTGGAAATTCTTCCGCCTGCTGTTCCGGCGTAAACTGACCCGCAGGTTCTTTGTAGAAGCGCTTCAGCAGGGGATATTTTTTGTCCTGTTTATCTATGTTTTCTTTAACCTTTTGTGGGGACTCAATTATAACCGCCAGGGAATTGCCGGCCAGCTGGGGCTTGATGTAAAGGAATACTCCCTACGGGATCTCGATACACTGACCGCTGCTCTGCAGGCAAAACTGAATAGTTATGCTCCATTTGTTACAGAAGCCCAGCGGGATTCCTTTAACAAAAAGAGAAACCTCTTCGGCAGTGCCACGGAAGCTTACCGGCAGGCATCGGCCCGCTACGCTTTTCTTTCTTATACTCCTCAATCGGTAAAACCCTCCATTTACAGTTACCTGGGTAATTACCTCGGGTTCCAGGGGTATTACAATCCCTTTTCGGGGGAGGGACAGGTCAATACCACGATCCCCCGTTTCATGGAACCCTTTGTTACGACGCATGAAGTTGCCCACCAGGTGGGATATGCCCGGGAGAATGAAGCGAATTTTGTGGCATTCCTGGCCTGCCGTGACTATGATTCCCGTGTTTTCCGTTATTCCATGTACCTGGATTTGTATAACTATGCCCTTGGAGAAGTCTATCGCAGGGATACCTTGCTGGCCAAAGCCTTTCAGTTAAAAGTGAATCCGCAGGTGAAAAAGGACCAGAAGACTTTTATCGATTTCTTCCGCAGGTACAACAACCCTGTAGAAGACCTGGTTGACTGGGGATATGGTCATTTCCTGCGGGCCAATAACCAGCCGGCCGGGAAAAGAAGTTATAATGAAGTGGTAGCCTGGCTGGTGGCTTATTATAAAAAGTACGGGGTGGGAAGCTTGTGAGGGTAGGTGTAGAAAAGTTGATAAGTTGACGGGTTGACAAGGATGAACCACTACGTTAGGATTCTTAGGAGTTCCCTGTCAGCATATCAACTTACCCGCTTAGCAACTTTTCAACCCCCTCAAAACTTATTCTTCCACATCATGCTCTCCACGGGTTTGTCGGGCTGGTTGCTGTATTTGGAATTTTTTTTCTGGTTGTATTTTACTTCAATCTCTCCTTCGACGGGGAAATAAATGAGTTGCCCGATTGGCATGCCTTTATAGACTTTTACCGGCTGTTTTACCGAAATTTCCAGGGTCCAGTTGCCGCAGAACCCGACATCTCCTTTTCCTGCGGTGGCATGAATATCGATTCCCAAACGGCCGGTGGATGATTTGCCTTCGAGGAAGGGCACATGGGCATGGGTCTCGGTATATTCTTCCGTAACGCCGAGGTAGAAAATATGCGGGTACAGGACGATCCCATCATCCGGAATTTCGAAATAATCGATCTCGTTGTGTTTTTTGGCATCGATCATGTGTTCTTTATAAGTGGCCAGGGTTTTGCCCAGGTGTACATCATAGGAGTTACTGCCCAGGCAATCCCGGTCATAGGGGCTGATCTTGATCGTGCCTTTTTCCATTTCCTCCAGGATGCGGGTATCAGAAAGTATCATTTATCTTCGGTTTTTATTCGGAAAGCAAAGTAAACAGGAATCAAACAGGAATGCCGGTTTTTTTTCAACAACAAATCAACGAAAACACCCGCCTGGGTGTCTGGAAGATTGAGGAGACAGAAGCCTTTTTTAAGGGAAATGTGCCGGTACACCGGGAGGTAACGCATCCCAAAAAACGACTGCAGCACCTGGCCGGCCGGTTTTTATTACAATATTTATTTCCTGATTTTCCCTATGAACTGATCCGGATCGCGGATACCCGTAAACCCTTCCTGCCGGATGAGCGCTATCATTTTTCCATTTCTCATTGCGGGGATTATGCGGCCGCCCTGGTCAGCCGCGACAGCCGGGTAGGGGTGGATGTGGAACGGGTAACCGATAAGATCCTTTCCATAAAGGATAAATTTCTTTCCCCGGAAGAGCAGGCCCTTTTTATAAGCGAACCGTCCCTGCCTGATCCCCGGCTGTTGACTTTGTTCTGGTCGGCCAAAGAATCCGTTTTTAAATGGTATGGGGAAGGAGGGGTGGACTTTAAAAAGCAGATCCGCTTAGAGCGATTTAATCCCAGCCAGGGCGAGCTCAACGGTTATTTTGCACCGGCAGCCCATGCTTTTCAGGTACAATACTGCTTTTTTGACCGGCTGGTACTCAGCTGGCTGGTTTAGGGGTCCGTTTTCGGAACCGGGATACAAGCTGACCGGTGTTATAGGGCGTTTTTCTTCTTTGCTGTCACGATTGTGTGCAGGTCAAATTCTGTTTCTGATGTGTTGTACTTAACCCTGAAGGTTTCTATTTCGTCAAATTTTGTCTTAATCAGCTGCCTCTTTAAGTCGTCCAAATTATGAAATTGAAAGTAAACCCGTCCGCCACTGCTGACTTTAAAACCAGATTTGCCGGGGTTACCTTCTACAAAACTCAAATACAGCAACCCGTTTTCGTTTAGTAAGTCGTAAGCGGTTGAAATCAGTTCGTTGCTTTCCATAGGCGACAAATAGGGTAGGCAAAATCCACTGATAATTCCGTCATACTTTTTGTCAAGACGCTTGATTTGCCGGCTGTCCATAACGGCAAAATGGGCTGTCGGATTATTTTTCTTTGCGAGTTCAATCATAGCTGGCGCAATGTCAATTCCGAAAATGTCAAAATCGGGTCTTTGCTGTAAAAGATATTTAGTGATATTTCCTGGTCCACAGCCGATTTCCAGGAGTTTTGCTTTTTGTTTTGTAACAGAATTACAGATATAGTCATAGGTGTCGTTATACAAGTCTAGGTCCATAAACCTGTCCTGGTAAAGTGAGGCTACTTTATTCCAGGTTTCAAATGTTTCTTTATATCTGTCCATTGTATGGTCGTTCTAAAATGCCCTATAACAATTGCGTATTCGAAACGGTGACCCGGCATTAATCCAATACTAAATCATCCGTCCCGTCACCCAGTAAATTCAGGTCCACTTCGGTACCGGAAATCCCTTCGATGGAGCCGCGGATATGGGCGGAACTGAGCAATACTTTTTCGAGTTGTTTTTCCCTGGCTTTCCAGAGTTTTTCCATGGCATCCCGTTCTTTCTGGATGGAAAGTTTCATGCTCATGAATCCTTCGCGGATGGCCTGCCACTGGTCGGCAAATTCCCGGCTGGTGAGGTAATCATAGAGCAGGTGCATTTTATCGCCCCGGTTTTCCTGGCTCCGAACGGCGTTGGACATTTTGATGATCCCGTCTCTCAGCATAAACACCACGGGTTTTACTTCGGCAAAACTGCAGATCCAGACGCCCTCTTTTTCCCCGAAGCGTTCCATATCCCTCGGAAGAACCTGGGTGACGATCACGGCCACATCCGCTCCCTGTTTGCGCAGGTCGGCCTTTAGTTTTTCGATCCAGTCGTTTTCGAAACTTTTGGTCCGTTTGCTTTCAAAGATGATCTTTCCGCATTCCTGCCCGAACTGGTTGCGTACCGTCTGAATGCAATCGGCGCCGCGCACCCCTTTGCCGACTTCGGATACGATATCAAAAGGAAATGCAGCACGAAGCAGTTCTTCCAGTAATAATTCCTGGACCTCTCCCTGGGTTTGCATGCTGCCCTGTTCGGCTTTACGCCGCATTTCATCCGCCAGTTTTTTCTGGTCATCCAGTTGTTTTTGCAATTCCTTTACCTGTAACTGGAATTCCGTTTCTTTGGCCGACATACGCTGTTCCTCGAGTTTGCGGATCTCAGCGGATAATTTCTCCCGTTCTCCCTGGAGTTTTTGCTGGACAGACAGTTCCAGTTCGGCTTCCCGGTTCTTTAGTTCCTGTTCCCTTTTCAGGAATTCCAGTTGCTGCTGGCGGGCCAGTTTCAGTTTCTCTTCGTAGTCTTTATTATTTTGTTCGGCCAGCTTCAGCTTGTTTTCAAAATCCGCGGCAATATTCTTCCGGAGATTTTCTTCCAGGCTTTGCTGGAGGCGTTTTTTCTCGTCATCCAGTTTTTGCTGGAATTCTTCGTTCTTCCTTTTCTGCCAGTCGGCGGCCTTGCTGCGCAGTTCTTTTTCCACTTCCTCCCGGATCGCATCACTGGGCTCAAAAGAGTGGCCGCAATTGGGGCATTTTATTTCGGTTGACATCATTTTTCCAATTATGACCAAAGCTACAAAGAAGAACGGAGTTAATCGACCCGGACCGGGGGCCGGATAATTTTAAAGCGGGGATGGGTTCCGGAACTTATTAGACTATACAAAGCCGGGGGCCTTTTCAATGCCGGATTTTATTATTTTTACATTTCTTATCCTGTCACTATGTTTAGGAAGATAGCAGCTATTACATTACACCTCTGTCTTTGTATTTCGGGCATTTCCCAGCCTGCTGCGGTCTATTCGTTCCCCCTGGAAGATACTACCCTCAAAAATCAACTATATCATGCAGTGCTTGACAAAAAAAATGCCCTGCTCGCTGCCCTGGACAAGGAACACAGGGAGGAATACCGGGACGTATATGAAGATCGTTTTGAACTGATCGCCGCCCTGATGAAAAGCAGCCGTTTGGTGGCTGAACCAGATGCACACCAATACCTTCAGCAGGTACTGGACCGGATTGTTTCCGTTAACGGGGAACTGAAGCCCTTATCCATCCGGCTTGTTTTTTCGCGTGACTGGTGGCCCAATGCGAGCAGTGTGGGGGAGGGAACCCTGATCGTCAATGCCGGCTTGCTGGTCAGGCTGAAAAATGAATCAGAACTGACTTTTGTGCTCTGTCATGAACTGGCGCACTTATACCTGGATCATGCGGGGAAATCGATTCGTAAGAATATCAGTACCCTGAACAGCGACGCTTTCCGGAGCGAACTTAAAAAACTGGCCAAACAGGAATACGGGGCCGGGGCCGGGCTGGAAAAGCTATTCCGGATGCTGGCTTTTGGTTTCAGGAGACATAGCCGGGAAAATGAAGCGGAAGCGGATGAAATGGGGATTCAATTCATGCGCAATACCGGGTTCAGCGGCCAGGGGGCTATCAGTTGTCTGCAAACGCTGGACAAAGTAGATGACTCCTCTTACTATGCCGGTCTGGATCTGCCGGCTATTTTCAATTTCCCTGATTATTATTTCAGAAAGCGGTGGATACAGAATGAATCCATGATCTTCGGACAGATGAAAGAAGACGGATCGGCGCTTACAGAAGCGGAAAAAGATTCCCTGCGAACGCACCCGGATTGTCCGAAACGGATCGCCGCCCTGGAACCGTTGGTCCTTTCCTTTCCGGCAGGCCGGGATTTCCTGGTGGATGCGGCAATGTTCAACCGGTTGAAAGACCGGTTTTCTGTTGAGATAATTGAGGAATTATACCAGGAAGAACAGTATGCATTAAACCTGTATTATGCGTTGGGCCTCCTGCAATCGGGCCGGCACAGAGACTATGCCGTTTATTCCGTGGCCAGGGTGCTGAATGGGTTGTATGAGGCACAACTGAATCACCGGTTTGGCCTGGTGACGGTGAAGGAAAACCGGGTCAACTCCGCGAATTATAACCTGCTGCTCCGGATGCTGGACCGGGTACGCCTGGACGAACTGGCAGCGCTGGCCTACTATTTTTGCAGCCAATTCCGGCAGGAGATGGCCGGTTATACGGCTTTTGAAACCGAATGGAAAAAAGCGCAGGAAAACAAAGAAAAAAGCTCACACTAAAACACCAACATAATATGAAGCAAATTAGCCTGGGGTTGTTATTTATTACGCTGCTCCTTACTTCTGCCTTCGGGCAGAAGGTTAGTATTGATAATGTACGAAAATCCGCGTTACGTACTTCAGATGCCATTCGCCAGGGGGCCGATGTAAAGGGGTATTATTTTTTCTATGTCAGTGATAAAATTGATAAGAAAACAAACCAGTATTCCCTGCGTATCCTGGATGACAAACTGAATTTTCTGAAAGAGGTTACGTTCCAGGACTCCAAGCATGTTACCGTGCTGGAATCCTCTTTTAACGGAACGGACCTGATCTTCCTTATGTACAATGATGACGAGCTGACCTTCGAATACCAGGTGTACGGCGCTGACGGGAAGCGGAAACCTTATACCTATAACCGCCAGCTGAGCAAAAAAGAAAAACGTTTCCTGGAATCTACTTACCTGGCGATGAATGATGAAGAAGATACCTATAAAGGTCTCTACCCGATCGAAGGGAAGGGCTTTATCTCCAATATGCCCAGCCGGGAAGACAGGGATTATACCTTCCAGGTGGATTATTTCAGCACAGAAAAAAGAAAGCAATGGACTTATATCCCGACCGAAGATGCCAAAAAAACAGCGGGTGATTACCTCGGCACTCACAATGGCGTGGTTTATTTTGAAGTCCTGAAATTCAACAGCCTGATGGACCAGAAACCGGATTCCTATATCCTGGGCCTGGACCTGGAAACCGGCCGTAAGCTTTTTGAAAAACCGACAGATGGCAAATTCCGGTTTTACCCGGCCACTTTGTCTGTACTCAACGGGCAGGCCTACCTGTATGGCGAATACTTTGATGTCAATGCGAATATCATGAAGGACAGATCACAGGGTTTTGCTTTTTGGGGTATTGATGAAAAGGGGAAGGTTTTATCCGAAAAATACAATTCCTGGGAATTGCAGATCGGGAAGTATTTGAATGTTTCTTCCAAAGGGAAAATTGAGGACTTTGGTTTCATGTACCTGCATACGATCGTGCAGGCTGCGGACGGCTCCATCTATGCAGTCGGGGAGGGGTATAAGAAGGCGGCCAGCGCCCTGGGTATTGCCAGTAAAATTCTTTCCGGAGGCAGGAGCAGTGGTATCAGTACCGTTAAACTTAAGGTCACGGATATGGCCATGATCCAGTTTGACAAGGATTTCAATGTAAAGGGGATGAAGATCTACCCCAAAAATGCGAATAATATCGAGTTGCAGGGCGGCATGGAATTCGTCAGCACGGCCTTATTGGGGAAAATGATCAAATACAATTTTGGAGGATTTGATTACCGGTACACACAAGCCAATGCGGATCTCTCTTCCTTCAGCGTATGTTACAGTGATTACGAAAGATCAAAAGATTATAAAGGGGGCGTATTCAAATCCATTACATATACTGAAGGGAAAATCACGGAGGACAGGATCAATACCAAATCAGATGCGAGCTTCAGCTGGGTATTGCCGGGCAAACAGGGTCAGGTGCTGCTGATCGATTATTACCGGAAAGATAAAAGGCTGGAGGCCCATTTTGAGAAATTGAACTGATACCGCCGAAAAATAATCTGTCATAGTCAGACCATACATTTCCCCGGGTCCCTGTAAAAAGAGGGTCCGGGGAATTTTAATTCAGGGGGGAACTGTTTATCATAAAAAAAACCGGCGCATTTGCGTCGGGGCCGGGTGCCCTTTGCTGGATTAAGTTCGAACGAGATATTGATCGGTTTAGTTGAAGTGGTAAACTTCGCATGCGCTTAGAAATAAATGTAATTCAATAAGCCGTTGTACAATCATCTTTAACTTCCTTATCACGCCGGGACCACATCCGGTCCGCAGGACAGCCGCTATTTGCCCGATGGGTCTATTGCGATAAAGCAATCGATATATTGTGTATTTTAGTAAACCAAAACGAAAAATCCATGAAAATTTCAATCAGAAAATCTGCAACGTTTGTTGCATTGCTGTTTTGCACAGTCGTTTCATCAGCACAACAGGGTATTTTAAGTCAGAAAATCGTTTTTCAACAACCCTACACTTTCAAGAACAATGTCTTCAGCAAAAAGCTGATGAGCGGACATATTTTTGAGGACAGTGCCACCAATGAACGCCTGGTTGTGCTTAGCGGTAATAAAGTGCTTAACTTTTACCTTGTTAATAATGACTGGAAAGTGCTGAAGACCTTCGAGGTGGCAACTCCCAAGAACAGTGCGTTCAATAACGACAATTTTGAGGTGGGAAGTTTTACCCGCAAAGATGATCGCTGGACGCTTATTACCGGAAGCAACACCGATTTTAATGCAGAAGTGGTGGATACAAAAGACCAGACCTTTATTGTGGCCGGGGCTGTTTTCCAGGATAAGGATAAAAAGTATTTCAGCAAAACGTTTTACGATGGCAAACGGTACTTTAGTGTTTATCCCAACAGGAGCGGCAGTATTACCGTAGGTGGCATCGATGAGACGGGCGCTGTAAAAAATTTTCCACTGGACTTGTCAACGCAATTGCCGATGCAGAAATCGAAAAAGTTTACTCCGAAGGATATCTGGGAGATGGTTGAAGATATTGATACTATCACCAGCCAGCTGATTTATCTTACCCGTAAGAAGGTTCATTTCTATAAGAATACTTCGGCGTACATCTTTACTGTCTCAGGTACAGAACCTGTTACGGAAGTAAACTATTTTGACAAGAATAGCTGGAAGAAAATCCGTTCGGATATTTTTTCTTTGGAAGAACTGATTCCTGTACAGGAGAGAAATAATACACTCAATACTTCAAGCCTCCTGTTTGATAAGAAAGTGTGGGTGCTGACGGCATACAAGGATGGTGCTGTATTGGGTGCTTTCGATATGGAGAGTAAAAAACTGGTGTACAGCCTGAAACTGGATGGCAATACTACGGAAAGTGCCTTTGCCTATGGCCCGATATTGTATAAATCGGGCCCTGCAGCAGGAAAAATATTCAGCGGTACCTATGAGGTAAAGGAAAAAGCAGAACCAATTTCTGTAAAGGAATATATCAAAGAACTGGGAAAGCGGGACATTGCCTTATACCTCCATCATTTTAATGAGAACGAATATGCAGTTTCGTTAGGCTCTTATTCGATGATGAGTTTTCAAACTCCCGGCGCTCCCATCCGTGAAATACAGGGCAGTATGTCAAACCCACTTGTATATGAAAGTGCAGTAGCCGGCCTGGTGTTTAAGAAGAATGACGCAAATCCGGTTGCCCGGAAAACAAGTTTTAATGAGGTGAACTTCAGCAATACGGATGAAAAATATAAGGTGCAGAAGATTGAAAAAAAGGGCCCTATGCAGCAACCTGAATTTAGCGGTAACCGCAAAGCATATGTAATGAAAGAGCAGGTAATTAAGAACCGGGTATATACCTTGTATTACCTGGATGAAATGTTCAAAATATTCGAAAAAGTGACGGCATTCGACTTGTCGGCACTTGGTCTTAAATAGGTGGTGGTTGTGTGAGTATCCAACCCCGGGAAATACATTGTTTTTCGTGCAATAAAAAACCCCCGTAAGAACGGGGGTTTGTGCCCTTTGCTGGATTAAGTTCGAACACAATTATTTCTGATTGTGATGCAATTTCCAATTTTTTAATTCCTTGAAAATGAATGTGTAGCGCAAGATTTTGCACATTTTGGGAAATCTATTTTATACAGTTTTGAGCAATACTAAAAATTGCTTAATCGTGAATCTTTTGAAAATGAGCCTGTTAGCAATTACTTGTATAAACAGGCAACCGGATCGGGAAATACTACGGTGGCGGTTGACACGATTTAAATTTGGCTTACCACGGTAAGGCGACTGGCCAAAAGCCAACCCTAGGTGTAAGTGGTGAAGGGGGTGCCAGTTCCGAAAGGCAAGAAACTTTCGATATTAGACCACAAACGGTCAACACTTGCAGATTGACCGGACCATGATGGGGGAGGCTCGTCCGAAAACGGAGAACCACAAAAAATCATGGGCACACCAGCCTGGAATTTACTAATTCCGGTAAGGCTTCGGTGTGCCCAATCCAAAAGAGGTCTGAACCGATCCGGATTAAATTGTTTAAATGAATATAAATTCTACTTCAAGAGCTTTATTGAGATGTTTGGTTTCTCCTTAAAATAACACACTAATTAATTCATAATTGGCTGCAATTGAGGTTTATTTCAAATATCTTTAGACACATTTGGCTGACAAAAGGTAATTTTCTTCGAATATTTAATATTTTACCTGCCTTTTTTACAATTACATGACGAATTTAACGTGCTTTTCCCATGACAAAATGCCGTTTTTCAAATTGGTTTAAAAATTGCGAATGTTTTTAGCAAAATTTTAGATTAAAACCAAGATTATGACAATAGCAGAGAAAATCATTAAGCCAACTCAAGCCAACATTTTTCGTACTGTTTTCCTTTATACAGGTCAAGGGGAATCTACATTAATGGCTATCCCTACAGGCCCTAATGTGGAAAATCCGCTCAATCTGACCACCTCTTTCCGGTCGAACCTGACCACCTGATTCCGGAGTAAACTGACCACCTGTTTCCGGAGCAAACTGACCACCCCCTGCTGCCTCATTTTAAAGGTTGTTTTACTGGCCATAATA
>JACPUV010000009.1 GCA_016192105.1 Sphingobacteriales bacterium
GGATAAAAAGAAAGAAAAAGAAAACGAATAATTATTAATTTTAAACAGCTGAAACAACCTTTATGAAGCCCCAAAAAGTGGTTAACTAAGACTGGTCAGTTTGCACCGGAAATGGGTGGTCAATATCACCGGATTATCCAAGTTAAGTATTGATGCTAAAATATTTGGTATTTTTGATTTATGGGCGAGCAGGACAATAAAAGTGAAAAAAATAAGGACGTATTCTCTGGGGATTATGCTAATGTTCCCCAAGAGGATATTGTCACAAAAAATGCTATTGAGGCAGAAGGTCAGCCCACTAAAGAGTCGGATAGCGATGCAGATATGAAGTACCAAGATCAGTTAAATAAGTATTATGAGGGTATTGCTCAGATAAAGGCATATCGTCTAGAATTGCTGGAACTTTTTAAAAAAAGTCAGGATACATTTGAAAAACAATTGTCTTACATTTCTACAGGTGCATTGGCATTGTCTGTTGGATTTATAAAAGACATTGTACATCCGCTTAAAGATTCCTGTTATAAATGGATGCTTCTTACTGGATGGGGACTTATGATACTGACTTTACTATTAAATCTTATCTCGCACATGGTTGCCGGGCATTATGCAAAGAAGGGTGCCCAAGAAGCAAGTGATATTGAAAATTCATATGACCCTAAAAAAATTGACAAAAGGGCCAGTTTTATAGACGGGATTAACTGGACAACAATTGCAATGCTTTCTTGTGGAATTATATTAATTGTGTTGTATATTACTTTAAATGCAGTATTGTAGGTCATTTGAATAATGAAACCGGATAATATTTTTATTTTTGTCCAGAAAAAAATGGCATCATAAATTTAATAGTGGAAAAAATCATTTAAAAGCCAATTAAAATGATGTTCAATTCAGAAATTAAAATTCAAAGCATGACAGATAAACTCAACTCAAAACAGGATGATCGAATCGAAAGACCATTCGATTCTGAAGTAAATAAGGGGCTTAGTTCGTATTATGCCCCGCAAATACCCAGTATTCCTACACCTCCTACCTCACAAAAGCCAATTGAGCCCCCACCAGCTAACTCTAAAAGTGATAACAATGGATAAAGATAATTCAGATATTGTTCCAGAAAATCCCATAAAGGGTAATAGCGTTGTAGATAAGCCATCTGGTGATAATCTTGGTTTTACATCAACGGCTCCGCCTGAAATACCTCAATTGCCACCAAAACCAATCTCTGGGACTCCAAAGGGTGATGAGTAGTTCAGATAGCAGGGTGTGCTATGATTCTCATATTTGAGCAATAAGTATGACAAGAAATTTTATCATATTATCAGGAAGCTATGTTACCAGAATAGCCGGATGGTTAATTTAAATGTTCTAGTTCAAGTATATAATACAGTAATCATGTCAAAGTCAAATCAAGCGAGTACATCAAACGTTCCTGAAAAAGCAAGTGACGGGAAAGCGGTTTCGATTACCAAAATTGATATTAGTGGAGTAAAAAATGGCCGGGAAACCTCTCAGGCTCCACCCAAACCGGAAAAACCTGTCAAAGGGAATAAATAGGCGGTTAGACTTGTTATTTTCGAATGCAAGTACGCTGAATATCTCCCCTAAAACCAATTATCCTTTCAGCCTGAAAATCTGGATTTTAGTTTCTATTTTTTCAAGAAAAAGCTCCTTTCTCAGATCTTGCCTGAGTTCTTCCAACAGTTCATCCAGGTTGGCGTTTTTATCTTTTACCAGGTTTGAAATTACTCTACCTGCAAGTTCGATTTGTTTTGGAGTTCCAAAAAGCTGAATATCCGCAATGGAATTTTCTATATCATGAGTGGGGTCTGTATTTTTTCGGTTGACGCAGCGCTCCAATCTTCTCCAGGCTTCAATCAGGTAATTGATCCGGAGTTCTTTCTTCTTATTTTCAATATCTCGTTTTCTGGCTAAAAAGTGCAAAATGTACCATCCGGACATAGTCACCACCGAAGTGGCTAGCAAGGGTAAGAAGAGTTGCCAATTCATGGAAATATTCTATTTTCTCAAATTATCAAACGATTCAGGGTTAAGTTATTGTAAAATAACAGGCAGATACATTCAGTAGCCTGACACAGATAATTTCGGTGCTATCGAAAAAATCCAAAAGACATAGTCGTTTCGGTTGTTCTTTGTAGTGAATTTACAATTTTCGTAGAAATATTTCTACAAGTCAACTAAACTAGTTCAATGTTTTAAGAAAAAGTGCACTTTAGGGTATCAAATAATCATATTTCGAATAAAATACCACAAAGTGGTATTGGTCATATCAAAAATTTAAACTTCATTTGTTAATAAATCTTTTTTTATAATATGTGGATGTTTGTATCTTACTGAAGTTATTTGAGCTGGTATAATTTGTGAGAGCAGTGAGATTGACGTGTTTGATATTCTTTTAAAACCAAAACCTTTTGCACCTTATTCTACGAATTTCGCTGATGTCAGCAGCTGCCGTTTCTGTGGAAACTGGATGGGGGCAAGTGTCTTTGCCTTCGGATAGTCTTGGGCAAGGGTATAACTGGGTGACAGATGCGAACCCCCATTACTTTAAAAGTGGGGATACGGTGTGGGTTTACAGTGGAATTTGTAAGACTTTAAAGACAACCGTATTAACGGGTAACAGCGCTTCTTTGCTGTTAGAAAAGCTGAATAAAAAGCGTCCTGATCTCATAAAAATTCATGGGAATGTGCAGTACGATTTTACGTACCGCTCACTGGTCGATACTCCTTTTTCTCAAAGCGGTTATTCGCAGCATTCGGTGCGAACTACGCTCGATGCAACAATTAAGGAGCAGTATCCAGTACGAATTACACTGCTTACAAGACAAAGCAATTCTCCATTTTTTAAAGACTTGACGGATGTTAGTATCCAATTCAATCAACGGCAGTTTTTGCAACAAATCAATAATTCGCTGGCAAAGCAGTTGCCGGATGTTGTAAGTAAAAAGAAGCTTAGCGAAGTGCAAAGACTTTACCAGCAAAAAAAGTGGGAAGCAGAAGCTTTACAAAGTTGGATAAGTGATCCTGGACGATTGCAGGAATTAGTAGAGGAAAAAGAAAGACTGGCTGTGAGTCGTCTTAAAGACGAAGAAGCAGTGATGCTGGATAGTCTGAATGCTGATAATGTATTGAATAGTCAGAACAGGTCAGGGGCTCAGGGTTCCATATTTTTGAAGAAGAGAGTATTTGCGGCTATAGAGCAAAAGTTTCAGCATATAAGAGATAGCCTTCGGGCGGTGGAGGATGCTGTTCAGGTTGAAAAAAGCAGGAAAGATAAGTCTGGGTTGCGTGATGATTTATTCAGTCAATTCCAGAAAAAGAAGCAGGCACTGGACAGTATAAAAATGGAACTCACCAGGATTGAGTGGGTACTGGGGCCTGTAAAAAGAAGTGTTGAAGATTCTGTTCGGTTATTAAAACAGCAACTTTCGCAAATTAAAGACCCTGCTGGTTTAAAAGCATTTATTAAGGAGCATAACCTGAGTACCCGGAATCTGCCTAAAGGATGGCAGGCACTTTCGGCAATTCAGTCTATTGGAATAGGCAGAACCTGGGTAGATTACACAGAGTTAACAGTGCAGCATATTTCTCTGACGGGTGTGAATGCAGAGTTTACACCAGGCAGGTATTATATCGCATTTGCAGCGGGGCGTGTTAATTACCAGTTTCGTGATTTTGTGATTAAGAACAATTCACATGTCCGTCAAAATCTTTATCTGATCAGGGCGGGATTAGGTGCAAAGGAAGGCAATCACTTGATTGCTTCATGGTATGACGGAAGACGCAGTATGCTGAACTGGATAGGCAACATGACTTCGGGTACCGGCTTGGAAAGAGTGATCGGGATGTCGTTTGAGGCACGTTTACAGGCAAGTCCTGATCAATATATTGTGTTGGAATCTGCAAAATCATCTTTTCATACAGTAGGGGCGCAAGATCAAACCGGGGAGAAACTGATCAATAGAGTATGGAACTTTAAAGACCGCAGCAATGAGGCCTATAGTATCAGGGTATATAGTAATTGGAGGAGGACAAATACAAAACTCATGGGTTATTACAGGAAGATGGGAGAGCATTTTCAGTCCTTTAATTTACAACCGGTAAATGTGAATCAGGTTGCCTATCAGTTTAAGTTGCAACAGCAGTTTTGGAAGCGTCGTTTATCCGTGGAGGCCGGTATAAGAAAAAATGATTTCTTCAACCCTTTTGTTAACCCTGGATTGGCCAGTAAGACAGTTTTCAAGTCTGCCCTGCTCACCCTTCGTGTACCCAGGTATCCCATGTTGTCAATTGGTTATTACCCGTCTTCTCAGCTTACAATGCTGGATAACAGCCGCCTGGTGGAAAACCAGTACAATACGCTGAGTGCTGTGATCAGTCATGCTTACAGTGTAAAAAAGCTGAGTATGAGTAGCAGTGCGGTGTTGTTGAAATTCTACAATAGCGGAGCGGATACTGGATTTATTTACTTTAATGCTACGAGTGTTTCGGTCAATCATTTTATTTTTTTAAAGGGAGTGCAATTGCAAAGCGGACTGACACTGACCCGGCAACGGGATATAAAGGTGACCACCCTTGAGCAGTCTATGAATTATCAGGTACGAGAGTGGCTTTCTCTTGTTGGCGGTTTAAAGTATAACAGGTTAAATGCAGCTCAAACCTTATTGGGTGCAACGGGTGGCTTTGGTGTGATGGTTAAAGGAATCGGGACGCTACAGGCCAGTTATGAAAAGAGTTATTTGCCGGGTACGACCCGGAATTTGCTACCGGTTGATATGGGTAGGTTGACCTTTTACAGGGTGTTTTAGGCAAAGGCACTGGGGATTTATCAGTTGGGTGTTAGACGTAAAAATCAGAAAACGAAACTTAAAAAATGCGGGTATGCGTAAACTTTTAATGGCTGTGTTTTTCATTTTTGCTTCACTGGTCGGTGTGGCGCAGGTGTATATTCAGCCCACGGTACCAACGGTGGGGCTGGTGCAGAAAAGCCAGCTTTGGAATTTGGTATTGGTTAATGGTACAACGGCTTCCATAGAAGGAAGGCTGGAGTTGATTTTATTTGACCGTCAGAGTGGTCTTGAGATGTTTTCAGCTTCAACGAACCGGTTTACGTTATCCAAGGGTTCAATGACGGTTAATGTTACAAATTTAAATCCGGTACAATATAATTATCAGGCGATGGATGGTAGTGGGTTGCTTAATAATCTTTTACCAGCTGGTGCATACAGGGCTTGTTATTCATTTTCCATAGCAGATGGTAGTAAGGGAGATCCGCTAGCCCAGGAGTGTGTGATTTTTGATGTAGAACCGCTCAGTCCACCGATGCTTATTTTCCCAATGGACAGTGCATTACTGGAGACGATGCCTGGCCAATTTAGCTGGACTCCTCCTACCCCGGTTGGGATGTTCAACCGGCTGAGTTATGAAGTTTTTATAGCAGAGATTCAGCCCGGTCAAAAGGCGGATGAGGCGCTTCAAAATAACTTGCCATTTTATAGTTCAGCTGGGGTGAATAGTAATTTTCTTTCTTATTCAGCGGCATTACCGGCGTTTGAGAAGGGGAAATGGTATGGGTGGCAGGTTGTGGCCAGGGATGATAAAAACTACGCTTCCAGGAGTGGTACCTGGGTGTTCACGGTAAAGGAACCAGGGAGGGTGGAACAGTTGATCAAGGGCACTCCTTTTATGAAAATGAAACCTGGGGATGCGGAGTCTGGAATAGCGCCTAATGGTATATTAAAACTTTCCTACTATAACCGCTCGACGGATTCTACGGCGTGGGTTACGATAAGAGATTTGTCTGCTGAATATGGGGGACAAAAACTCTCTGGATTTCAGGTAAAATTATTGCCTGGTGAAAACCAGATTGAGTATAAGTTAAAAAAAGTGATGGAGTTGTCAACTGAGCCAACCTATGAGGCAAGTATAGTAAACTCTCGGGGGGAGAAAAGTGTGGTATTGTTTCGGGTAATATATTTTAAGGACTGATAAAACTGCAACCGTCAAACTATTTTCTGTATGATTTTAGCGTTAGCCACCCGGCATTGTAAAAAGATTGCTTTTTTGCAGCTGTACCTGTTTTTTCTTTCTGGCCTTTGCTCATTTGTGTATGGTCAGGGTTCAGGTGTACAAGGAATTCATGTTGATTCAGGTAATCCCGGGTCATTAGCGGAGAGGAGCCGGCGTATGAGAACAACACCTGGCGGGTTTGGCGGTGCTGAAGTGGCTACAAGTCCTGGGGAAACGGGGCCGGCGGTCGGGAATAATGAAAGAAAAACAAGCAGCAACCTTTTTTACCGTGCTGTTGAGGGGGGTGGGCCATCACAGCCGGAGATGTCGGCTTTTAAGCCTGTGGGAGCTGATAATATGGTTGATCCGTTTACAGGTGATTTTTCATACAATATTCCCTTGCTGGATGTGGGAGGTTATCCGGTAAATATATTTTATACCAGTGGGATAACGATGGATCAAGAGGCCAGCTGGTGCGGTCTTGGATGGAATATTAATCCGGGAACCATTATGCGTAATATGCGGGGGTTGCCGGACGATTTTGATGGCCAGGATATTATTACGAAGACACAGTATACAAAGCCCGATCATACCTGGGGTGTGAATACAGGTGGCAGAACGGAGATTTTTGGCGGTGCGGTCAGTCTTGGTATTGATGGGGGTATTTTTTATAACAATATGCGCGGCCTTGGGTTGGAAGCTGGAGTTAGTCCTGCGATCAGTATTGGTGGTAAATCGGGGGATGAAAAAACGGCTCCGCTGAGTTTTAGCTGGGGGATAAATGCGAACTCCCAAACCGGTGGAAGTAGCACGTTTAATATAGAATTGAAAAAAAATAATGAGAAGGCGCTGATTGGGGGGTATTCGGCAGGTATTGGTTTTCATTCAAGGCAAGGGCTTTCTGATCTGCATCTTAGTGCGCAGACCAACCTGATGAAAATACAGACGCAGAGTCAGTACGTAAATATGGCGGCAAACAACTTACTAAATCCGCAGTTAAGTACTGGGATTAGTTTTGCCTACCCTTCGTTTACCCCTTCGATGCGGGGACGGGTAAGTAGTATTAATTATGATCTTGATATGGGATTTGGTGCGGCAACATGGGGTGCATTTAGCCATTTAAGACTTGGGGGATATTATACCCGGCGATGGATTAAAGCGGAGGATATTAAAACAGAGCAGCCTGCATATGGTATGTTATATCTAAAGAAGGGTCAGGAGGATAAAAATGCGCTGATGGATTTTAACCGCCTTAATGACGGTGTATATTCACCTGGAACACCGGCGATCTCTATTCCTGTATATACGTATGACGTGTATAGTATTAGTGGTGAGGGTACGGGGGGTAGTTTCAGGGCCTACCGGGGTGATTTGGGTTATGTACAGGATGCTCTTTTAGAGAACAGCGGGTCATCAGCACATCTGGGTTTTGAGATTGGGGGTGGAAGTTATGGGCATGGAGCCATTAATGCCAATGTTGTGTTGACACCGTCTTCTTCTGGTGGTTGGGACAAGGGAAATCTGGCTAAATCTGTATTGCAATTCCGGCAATCGAATGTGGATACACAGGCGGTTTATTTTAAAAATCCAGGTGAAAAAGCCATTCCTGATCTGGCTTATCAAAGTGCTGTAGGGGGTGAGGATCTGGTTCGTTTAAAAATGATTAACACGGGTATCGGCTCGCCAACACTTGTTCCATCATTTGTAAGGTATTCGGATATGCTTCAAAAGACCACAGATTTGCCCTTTAGTAATAATTCAACGGTGAAGGTGCGGGATAGCCGTACGCAGGTTATATCGTTTTTGACGGCCTGGGAAGCTGACCGTGTCGGATTGAACCGGAAAATAAATTATATCCGGTTGAATCAGGCTGATTCGAATCAGGTGGTATTTGGATGTGTTACTACATACAGGCAGTTTTTAAACCGGTATGAGGGGGGTAAAAATGCGATACGCCGTGAGCATCATATTTCTGAGATGGATGTGTTGATGCCCGACGGTAGAAAGTATGTTTATGATATACCGGTATATAATCTGAAGCAGGTGGAGGTGACATTTAATAAGAAAGGAAGTGGTGATGGAACGGGGACTAATGATCCTATAACTACGTATTCTCCTGGTGAGGATAACGAAGCGGGAATAAATACTCAGGGTAAGGACGGGTATGTAGAAAAACAGGAGATGCCTCCATATGCCCACTCCTACCTGCTGACGGCACTTCTTTCCCCTAACTATGTGGATGTAAAAGGAGATGGGATCACAGAAGATGATATGGGGGATGCAATAAAGTTCAACTACTCAAAATCTGATCAGAATCTAAAGTGGCGTACCCCGGCGGGGACGAATACGGCTAATATGAGTGAGGGGTTGAAAACAGACAAGAATGATGACAAAGCGCACTATATCTACGGCGAACGGGAGCAGTGGTATTTATATTCCATTGAGTCAAAAAATATGGTTGCCAGGTTTTATGTTCGTAGTGACCGCAAGGACTCCCGGGCCGTGACGGGTGAAAACGGGACGCTGGATCCTGATTTTGGAGCCTATCGTTTGTCCAGGATTTCGTTGTTCACAAAAGGGGAGCTATTAAAGAGACCTACGAATCCGAGGCCTGTAAAAACTGTTCATTTTGAGTATGATTATTCGCTTTGCCAGGGTGCGCCGGGATCAATAAGCGGGTACGGAAAATTAACCCTTCGTGCGATTTATTTTACCTATAACGGAAGTAACCGGAGTAAAAAGAACTATTATCGGTTTAATTATCCTGGCGATAAAAATCCTTCATATAGTTTTAAGGCGAACGATCGGTGGGGGAATTATAAACCTGATATTGATATTGATCCGGCGAATGGTAATCCGGCAGGGCTTAGTAATGCTGATTATCCATATACAAGCCGGGATGCCGGGAAAGCTGGTTCATATATTCAGGCCTGGACAATGAATCAGGTGATTCTTCCTTCAGGGGCTGCAATAAATATTGAGTATGAATCGGACGATTATGCTTATGTACAGGACAAACGAGCTTCAGCTATGGTTGCAATAAGTGGGTTTGGGAATACGGCTAATCCATCGGCTTACTCTTCCAACTTATACGAAGGTGATAATTCAATAAATGATTATATCTATATAACAGTTCCCAGGGCAATTACGGCCACAACCGGGACTGCTATTAAGTCACAGATCAGGGATTGGTATCTGGGCAATTTTGATAAGAGCAAGCAGGTGTATTTGAAACTTGCCGTACAAATGCCTTCGGATCAAAACGGGAGTGGGTTTGAGATGATTCCGGTTTATGCAGAGGTGGAGGATTATGGGTTGATTGCTTCGGATGCCACTAAAACGAAGCTGTATATCAAGGTCAGGCGGTTATTATCAGATTATTCGCCGATGCTGCATTATAGTTTGCAATTTTTGAAATCCAATTTGGCTTCTAAGGCCTATCCGGGGTATGATGTAAGTGAGCAGGGAGGACTGAAGGCCGTGGTCAAATCACTGGGCGGGTTGTTTCATTCTTTTAAGGAGATCGTGAAGGGGGGAATGAAACTGATGGTTAGTGAAAATAAATGCCGCAGTGTTGATCTTGGTAAGTCCTTTGTGCGTTTGAGTGATCCGTTTCTGAAAAAGCCTGGAGGGGGAATCCGGGTAAAAAAGGTGACGATTAACGATAATTGGGATAAGCTTACAAAGAGTAGTCCTTCGGCAAGTGACGGAATGTTGAACGCTACCTATGGGCAGGAGTATTTTTATACAAAGACTGAACTGGTCAACGGAGAATTAATGACGATCAGTAGTGGTGTAGCCAGTTGGGAACCTGCTCAGGGGGGAGATGAAAATCCACATCGTCTGGCTATTGAGTATTATAACCGTACGCCCAAATCGGACTATGATTACCAGGTGATGGAAACACCGCTTGCCGAGATGCTTTATCCTTCTGCGATGGTTGGTTACAGCCGGGTAGAGACAAGAAGTATCCACCGGGACACGGTAAAGAATGCGGCCGGAATTTCAGTTACAGAGTTTTTTACAACCAGGGAATTTCCGACCGTTTCTTCTTACACGCCATTATCGGAGCATAACGCGACGGACAGTTATAAATCCGGTGCGCTTGATAAGCTGTTAAAAATGGATTTAAAGACAGCCGTTGCCCTCAGCCAGGGATTTAAGGTTGATTTAAATGACATGAATGGGAAGATGAAAAAGCAATCAACGTATTCACCTGAAAATCTACGGGACCCCATAAGTTATACGGAGAATTTTTACAGTATGCAGCCAAGTGGTGCAGGTCAGTTCAGGCTCAATCATAGTTTTCCGGTTATTGGAGGATCGGATGGTAAGATTGTGCAAAGTGTCATAGGACGGGATATTGAAGTGATGACGGATTTCCGGGAGCATAAGCAACTGACCATTACCACCAACATCAATTTTAATGTGGATGTTATTAACGGAGCTTTTATTCCGATCCCTGTTCCAACGACCTGGAAGCCGGTTATGAAGGAGTCAAATACCTACCGGTCTGCTTCTGTGTTAAAGATTGTAAATCATTACAGTATACTGGACAGCGTAGTGGCGGTGGATAAGGGCAGTATGATCAGTACAAAGAATATGGTGTATGATGCGCAAAGTGGAGACCCGCTGTTGACAAGAACCAGTAATGAGCATCATCAGCCAGTGTATAGTTTTTCTTACCCGGCGCATTGGGCATATAGTGGGATGGGATTTGCCTTTAAAAATATTGATGTGGTTTACAGGGGTTTGACTTTCCGAAATGGAAAACTGGATGCGCATCCTGATGTTAAGTTAGGGCTTTTTGAAAGTGGGGATGAGTTGATGGTTGAGTCGCAGCAGGCGCTGGGCCCCTTGGGTAAGAATCCCTGTGAGCCTTTGTTGTTGCCCAAGAGTTCAGCCAGGAAGATCTGGGCTGTTTACACAGGTAGAACCGGAAGTGCAACCCCGCAATGGGTGTTTATGGATGCGGATGGGAATCCCTATTCTGCGGCAAATGTATCGGTTCGGATTATCCGTTCTGGCAAGCGAAATATGTTCAGTGCCGGATTGGGAGGCGTGGTGAGTTTGAGCAATCCGGTTAATCCGGTTTCAGGTCAACTGGAGTTTACCGATGCAACCAGTATAATTCAAACCTCAGCTGCAACGTATAAAGACCATTGGCGGGTTGATAACAGTTTATTTAAAGTGGATAGTATAGCCGGAACGGTTACCAGGACCCTGGTATATCCACAAGCTGTATATGATAGTAATCCTGAATCCATGACTGTTACTAGTGATGAGAACGTGTATAGTTTTTCATCCAATCAATATGTTACGGCCAGTGATTTGAAGCGGTCAAATGGCAGTACAAGGATCAGAAAATCATTTGTAAAGTATAGTGGTCTTGAATCTTTTTTGAATCTGCATCTTGACCCTTCCTGTTTGATTAGCAGTACTAATCCTGTTACTAACGCATATACGGCTTTTATAGGTTCGTATGCGCATGGATGTTATGTTTCCGGTCAGTTTACCCCGGTCGCGCACGCAGGGGTGCATACAGCACCCGAAGCCTGGATTGGATATTATTCACAGGCTAACCCGTATGGAAATAAGAGTGTATTAAAACCGCTGCGGAGTAGTTGGAATGATGCTGGGAATACATCTGGCTGGATTTCGGCGTATCAGTCAACCGGTAGCGTTAACCAGTATGCCTTTTCAAAGGTTGACTTAAGTTATGCGCCTGTATCGGGTAATTTTTCATGGAATGGCGATTCCTATCATATTGGGCATTTGATCCGGCAAATGATGGCTGAGCGGAATAGTGGAATTATTAATCCGGCTGCGTTTTCGATAGAAATTTTCCGCCCCCGACCTTCAGTATATAATGGTGGCAGGGAGGATATGAAATGTTCCTACAGAGTTAATCCGGGATGTGTTGCGTCGCAGGGGCTTTGGTTTCAGTATTATCCTTGTACGGGTGGGAAGATAGAGTCATTGGTAAATCCAAATGATCCATCTGCGGGTGCATGGTGTGCCACGGTTACAGGTGGGAGTAATGCACCGGTTTGTATTTCCAAATTTACCCAGCGTAAATCCATTAACCCTTATGTAGAAGGTGTTTGGGGTAACTGGCGGGTGGATACCTCATTTGTATATTATGGGGACCGTAAAGAAAGTACGATAGTTGATGCTCAGCCAGTGGATACCCGTAGGGGGGGTACTATCATTGGATATAAGCCGTTTTGGAATTTTGCAGCCCTTGGTACAGGCCTGATGACCCGTAATTACCAAGCTTCAGATGTTTGGACCTGGAATAGTGTAATTACTCAATATAACCGTAAGGGGTATGAAGTGGAGAATAAAGATCCCTTGGGTCGTTTTAATGCAGGTTTGTATGGGTATAGTGGACAATTACCGGTAGCGGTGGTTAATAATTCCCGGTATATGGAATCTTTTTTCGATGGGTTTGAGGATTATGATTATCAGGTTAACTCCTGCCAAGAGACCTGTGCACCCCGTCGCCGGGTGGATATGGGTAATATTCAGACTTATCTGAATGGAGAACAGAAGCATAGTGGCAAAACAAGTCTTAAGATAAATGCTGGCCAGGCCTATTCGTTTTCGGCTCCGGTAGTGAGTACTGCAAACCTGGACAGAGCTTTTTCCATGCGGGTGAGGATAGATTCTACGGCTAAGACAGATACTGTTGTTGCACCAAATGGTAATGGATTAAGGGGTCGTTACCTGAAATTTCCCCGGAGAAACCGCAATTCTCAGATGTATGGCGAGGCGAATACGGCAATTGGGAATATTGATATTTCGGGAAGTACAGTTACCAGGACTGACGCCAGTATAAACCTGGCATGGTGGGGTGGTTTTAGTCCTCCTTCTTCGATAGGCTGGGGCAATTTCGTTGCTAAATGGCAGGGGTATATACTGCCACGGAAGAGCGGACTGCATTATTTCCGGATTGGGTACAATGATGGTATGCAGGTCACGATAAATGGCCTGACCCTGGATGGTTGGGGGACACAAGGTTCAGGCAGCAGAGAGGGAAGTGTTTATTTAACAGCCGGACAACCATATGCTATCACTGCTAAGTATTGGGATGGTCATCCCGGAACTGATGATGCGGCATTATTGCTTTGGAAGGACCCTATAATGAGTGGTTTTGACAAAGTACCTCAAACGGTACTCTATACGCCGGATAATCTGGCAGGGGCGCAGAGTGCGGTATCCGTTGTAACAACATGGTGTACCAAACTTGATTCAGTAAATGTTCGGGGAGCGGCGTTAACGGATACATTTTCACTTATTCAAGGAAGGAAGATGCTGGTTAGTGCCTGGGTGAAAGTTGGGGGGAATGATTGCAAGTGCAGTACGTATTTGAATAACAAGATCAGGGTCAGTTTTACAGGTGCTTCAACTGTTGTGGACTTTACACCGACGGGCAACATCATTGAGGGTTGGCAGCGTTATGAAGGGATTTTTGATATTCCCGGGTCAGCTACAGCCATTAAGGTAGAGTTGATGAATACGGGTGGTACAGCGCCATTATGGTTTGATGATTTACGTATTCATCCTTTTAATGCGATTATGAAAAGCTTTGTGTATAACCCTCAAAGTCTGCGACTGGTAAGTGAGCTGGATGAAAACAATTATGCCAGTTATTATGAGTATGATGATGAGGGTACATTATCCAGGGTGAAGAAAGAGACGGCAAAGGGGGTTAAAACAATAACTGAAACCAGGAGTCATTTGCAAAAAGCGGTGCAATAGAAACTGGTTGATGGGAATGACATTATGTATTTAAAGTTAAAAGTACTATACATGAATAGCCAAAAGGTTAATAGCAAGTTGTTTTTACTGGTGCTGGTATTTAGTGTTGTTGGGGTTACTACGCTGCAGGGGCAGACGTCTCTTGATTCTGCAAGAAATACAGCACTGAATTTTTTCCGTACCTATGATAGCATACCCTACCTCAGTTTTGATGTTCGGTATACTCTTTTCAGTGATACTGTCTATAGTGATTTTTCATATGAAACAACCCGGGGGAGCTATACTCTGAGTGGTAAGAAAGCCCGGTACACACTGGGCGATGTGGAGTACTTACAGAATGACTCGATCCTGGTCGCCGTGTATCACAGAGACGAGCAGATCATTGTGAGTGATCCTCCGGTGCAGAACACGGGTTCGTATGTTCCGCTTCGCCAGACCCTTGATAGTTTATTGACAGCCTATTCATCAAGTTATGATTTATGGGTAAAAACAACAACAGCAGACCCTGATGTGGATAGTATAGGGTATATCCGGCTGGTAAGAAAATCAGCAGACACATTGGGCATATATAACCGCTACGTCATAGAGTATAATATTGAGCGGAATTTTATTACTAAAGTGGAGTATGAATTTACCGAACCTGGTCTTGGGCTTAGCTCGGTGGATGAGCCAAGCGAGGGGGCAAGATTACTTAAAAATACCAGCCGGCGAAAAACGCTGCGTATTGAATTTTTAAATTACCGGTTTGACAATTTTTCAGATGACCGGTATAGTGAAAATAATTTTATCTGGCTGGAGGATGGTGTTTATAAGCCGGTGGAAAAGTATAAAAACTATCAGGTGTATAGTGCCCGGAATTAGTATTTGACAAAGAGGATACTAGAAGATTATGCAGGGTTGAGGGAAGTATAAAAACTATCAGGAGAGTGTTTTATGACAAGTGGGTGGTTGGTGAAAACTCTCTTAATAATATCAGGGTATTTTTTCAATTTTTCCTGTGGTGATTGTACCCGGGCGAAAAGTATCCTTTGACTAAGAAGAGTTTATTAAATTCTGTATAGGCATTTTCCGGTTATCAATTGGTAGCTGAAAAATACTTATTCGAAAAAGATGGCATTCTTGGGGTTTGGGGCAATTATATAATCGTTTTGGAAATTAATTATAGTACTATGTTTTTACAAGCAGGACGCAGGCTGATAATGGCAGCCGTTTTAATGCTGGTTCATGTAGCCATGTATGCAGGCAATAATCCGGAGTACCGGCAGACTTTGTTTGGAAAAAACGGTCAATTAACGGCGGGGGCGCAGCTTTATACGTTTGATATTAACTATGAAGCCTATAAAAACAGCCCGGGGACTATAGAGAAGACCTGGTATGTAAAAAATGCCGTTCGGTTGATGGTTGACGAGGAAAGCTCCTGGTTTATAGCGTCAGATTTTATTGCAACGATCAAGCTTAATATTAGTTCAGAAAATGCGGCTGGCGTGGTTACCACTCATCCGCAAAAGACGCTGACTATAAATTACAAGACTGGAGAAGGTCAGATTTCGGATGCGATCAGTTCTTATGAATTCCGGGATGCGGTTAAGGTGACTGTTACAATAGCCGAGGCGGTGACAAAAAATGTTAGTTGGGATGTAACAAAAAATCTGAAGTTGGTAAACGAGATCGTTTCACTTCGGGATTGGGGATTTAATTGCAGTTCAGTGATTAGTGGAATAGTTACCGATAGTTTGTTTTATGATGAGTGGAAGGTAAAATGGAATGTGCCAGCCAATTTTCAGACAGAGTACGATGTAGAGTGGGCCTGGGTAGATGAGTCGGCAGTGCCGGAGTATACGTTTAACGGGGTGGTGAATCTGGACAGTGTGTTTGACAATAATGCTACAAGAGTGAGTACTTCGGGTAATTTTTACCGGATTCCGCTTTTATATGAAGATGAGGGGAGATTGTATATGCGGGTCAGGATGACGCAGGATAAGGTGAACGGACAACGGGTGGAGGGAAACTGGTTTTATCTGATGGACGGGGGACAGGCTTATTTGCCAAGAATTGCGGGTCAGGGCCATCAGGATAATCTGAACTGGCAGGCTACAACCTCATATGCGGAGGAAGGCAAGCGAAAAACGGTTATTCAGTATTTTGACGGCACCCTCCGGGGCAGGCAGACGGTGACAAAGGATAATGTGACCCGCAGTACTGTAGTAGCCGAATCATTTTATGATTACCAGGGCAGACCGTTGATCCAGGTGCTACCCTCTCCCACGCTTGGGACGATCTTGCAGTTTACCAAGAACTTCAATCAGTTTGATGATACCCGTAATGCAAAAACGGTATATGATAAGCTGGATGTGAATCAAAGTGCCTGTGGTAAGTTAACGGCTGCCATGAAGACCACTGCCACGGGCAGTGCGGCCCAGTATTATTCTGGGAGCAATCCATTTGCAAATGACGGATTTAATAAGTTTATTCCGGATGCGGGTGGTTATCCTTATACAGAGACCCGTTACACCCGTGATGGAACAGGCCGGATTGATGCACAAGGGGGTGTGGGGCAGGTGTTTCAGGTCAATGGTGGCCGAGATACAAGGTATTTTTATGAGAGTGCAGATCAGGATGATCTGGATGCCTTATTTGGCACGGATGCCGGGTATGCGTCGCATTATTCAAAGACCTGGGTCAGGGATGCCAATGGACAGTATAGTGTAAGTTATGTTGATATGAGGGGCAAAACCGTGGCTACGGCACTTGCAGGGGATAATCCTGGTAATCTTCAGGCCCTGCCATCATATGCCTCAGCTCAAAAGACCATTACCCGCCAATTGATTGATGGGGAGACTAATAATGTTCATGGCAATTCAATTGTTTCATCAAAGTCGCTGGTTGTTCCCAAGCAAGGCAGTTATACGTTTAATTATGCACTATCTCCTGAGAAGCTAAAACTGCTTCTTTGTAATGGTGTTCAGTTTTGTTTTGATTGTCAGTATGAACTGAATATTAGTATCATACCAGATTGTTCGGATAAAGTAATTCCTGGGTTTACAAGTCCTGTGGTAGTTAAGAACTTTACAATAGGAGAATATTTAACCTCCTGTGTGGGAAATAATGCGCCAGGTATAAGTACCCAGTTTACGGTAACACTGCCTGAAGGGGGATATACAGTGGTTAAGGAATTAAAAATGAATACGGCTGCCCGGGATTGGTACCGGGAGAATGTGTACCTGACCAATGACACCTGTAAAACTAAGGCCAGTTTTATACAGCAGCAGTACCAGCTTGCCCTCGGTCAGCAGAACTGTTATACCAGTTGTACGCAGTGTAATGCTATCCTGGGTACGGAATCACAGTTTATAGATCGTTTTCGCACGGAGTCCGGGTTTACCCAGGCGCAGATAGATGCGCTGATGCCGCAGTTGCAGGCTGCGTATGCGGAGGCAAAGGTGGGATGTGATAGAATTTGTGATAATGGAGGTAATGAGACGCTGGATGAATTAAACAGTGTCCGTGAAATCATGCTTCAGGATGTTACGCCATTGACGGGACAATATGGACGTTGGGATGAAACTAATCTGACGGTGTCAATGAGGCCATATAATATTTTTAGCTCAGCCCCTCAGGTTAGTTTTTGCTTGGGAGCTCCGTCAGTGCTCAGGCAGCCTTATCGTTATCCAGTGGATTATTCGGTAGCGACGGGTGCGGTTGTCTGTAATACGGAAGGATATAAGAATGGATATGGTCTGGTGACGCTTTCTACGAACAGGGTGCAAAACATAAACTTTACACCCGATAGCCTGGCCGATAATTTTGAGCAGAGCTATGCCTATCAACTGTTGCCCTATCATCCAGAGTTTCCAAAGCTGAAATTTGTGGAATCAAATCTGAAGGGAACCTACCGGTTTGGGGGCAGGCTTCTGGGTACAGAGACCTGGAGCCAGGCGGTTAGCCGTGGTTTTATTCAAAGCAGTACAACGAGTGCCACTGTAGCGGCTGATTTTCTGATGCAAAAAGATTCTTTTTTTATCAGGACCGGATTTACGCATCCTTTGTATTACCAGATGCGGGATGCCATTACGAGTAATTATATAGCGGCTAATGCGCAGTGTGGTTCACCGGCTCTGGGTATGTGGCAGCTTGCAAAATACAGTGTTTTTTGTAGCAAGGAGATCCGGGAAAACGGAGGCCAGATAGTAAACAATGGCTGTTTTACGGTGAACCCGGTATTGAGTGCCTGTCTGAATAGTCAGAATAATCTGCCTCCATCCGCGCTGAGTCATTGCGATGCGGATATGGATAGGGTCTGGAAAAATTTTAAAGCGCTTTACAACTCTTATCGTAATATCCTGATCAGTAAGTATATAACTGACAATGTCGCTGGAATTGATTACAGCATTTTTGATCCCGCCAGCGGCAATAATTATCAGGAGCGTTTTGTACGCTATACCAGCACCCCGCCTTACACGCTGATCAATATGAGTGATTTAGGTGGACTTTTTACAAGTAGTGCTGATCCTGGCAGCTATAGTAATGTATCTTCCCTGGAGGCTGATAGTATATGCCGGTCAAACAGTGGTAACTGGATGATCAGGCTCCGGCGTTGTCCACAGGTACAGACACTGGCACAATCACAATCTGCACAATGGATAGCTGACTCAAGTTGGTTAAGCAAATACCTGGTGGACGTGTGTAAACAGGGCGTAGATTATATGGGGCATCCTTTTGGGGCGGCCAGTGTTCCGGATAGCAAGCCATCTATCCAAATACTTACCAACCCAGATGGTGTATCTGTAAGTGGAGTTTTCGTCCGCAGTTTTCCGGATATAATCCGTTATTACCTGATATACCGGTTTGGGAATAATGTAATGAATCAGTTTTGTTACCCGGAGTTGATTGACTATCCCAAGGCGTATAATCAGGCGCCTGCTACAGTATCCACACCCATTGTAACAGTTCCGGAGCCATGTGTTTGTGACCGGATAAATTATTATAAAACAAAATGGCAGATGGCCGGCAGTCCCGGAACGTTTAGTAATTATCTGCTTAACACACAAGGGACCGTGATCAGTGCTGATACGTTGAATATGCTTCTGGGGATGTGTAATACCGGCTATACCACCCAGAGTCCCAATTGTAATTATTTACCGGCGCCGGTAAAAATCCCGGCAATTTTCCAATGCCGAGGCACAGCCAGCCTTGATTCATCAAAGACCTGTATCTCGTGCGCAGATTATACAGCGATAAAGCAACAGTTTTTAGCCGAACGGGGGGTAACTGCACCTTACAATACTCCACAAAACGAGACTGAAGTAGCATGGAATCGTTCATTTGCAGAATATGCCAACTACCGAACCGGTTTTGGTAAGAACTGGCCGGAGTATGTGCAGTTTGGAATTATATGCGCAAATGACAGTACGTTGAGTTGTACTAACCTGACAAGCCTGGTAACGGCTTGGCAGGCAACCAATCCTCCCCAGACTGGCGACAGTTGCCGGAGCAGTTTTACGCAGTATATGAATTATCATACAGGCCGCAGTTTATCATTTAATCAATGGATGGATGAGTTTGTTAAAGCCTGTGGGGCGAAACCGCCCGTTTGTCAGCCGGTGCTGACTTGCATGAAACTGGAGTCACTTATTAATTCTTATTATCAGTATTATGGTTATCAGATCTGGCGGAATAGTAATTGTCAGACCCTGTTTACCCAATTTATCAATGATTCCTTGTATAGCAATTACACTTACCAGGACATCATAAATAACTACAATTTCCTGTGTGGGGGGGTATGCCCGCTTAATATTTGTAGTTTCCCGAATCCTCATTTGCTGACATTGATGTATAATACGTTCCGGACCCAGCAATATCAGGGCGGATGGACACTAACGCAGTGCCAGGATAATTTTACCAGTTGGTTTAATACCCAGTTGGGCTTTACCTCCAGTCCATATACCTGGACGGGGATTACGGAACTGTATCAATTGTACATGGGTAAGGAGAGTTGTGTGCCGGATATTAATCAGCTTTGTGCCCCGCCCTATTCGTGCAGTCAGTTGGATTATATCAGACAGCAGTTTTATGCTCAGAATCCGGGAGTAGATAGTTTGAGCAATTGCCAAAGCCTGTTTACAGCTTATTTTAACCAGCAATTGGGAACAGGGTACAATTTTTCAGAAATCCAGACCCTGTATCAGGCCATTTGTCAGAGTACGCTTTTGGTATGTACAGGAGCAACGCTGGATTGTAAGGCGATGATTTTGTTTACGCAGACTTATACTCCTTGCGCTTTTGGGGATGAGTGTGTTTGTTTTTTGAATGCCTTTAATACCCAGTTTGGAACCAGTATTGCAACGTATGCTCTGTTGCAACAGTACTATCTGGATCATTGTGGATTTGTATTGAATATATGTCCGGTGGAATCGCCTGTATTTACATGTGAAATGCTTCAGGCGACATTGCAGAAGTTCAATAAACTATATCCCGGTGGTGGCGCTGGCCTGGGGGCAGATTGCCAGCTGTTTTATGCTGCATTTTTTAATAATACGTATGCGGTAAAATATTCTTTTTCTGCAATTAATGACCTATACCTCGTGCAATGTGGTCAGGGGTTACAGGTTTGTCAGAGTCAATGCGGAGAGTATATCAACTTTGTTGATAATTATATGAGCCGCTATGGCGGGTTAAATATTCCTCTGGCAGCCCGCAGACAGCTTTTTGAGAGCCTGTTTAATAGTGCTTTTGGTTATACGGGTGGTGCATCTGAGGAAAAAGGAGGTTTTGCCGGAGGAGGAAACAGTCCGCTTGTATATGCACAAATTAAGTCGCTGATGGCGGGTTGTCTTACTATGCCTTCAAGTCTGGAAGCTGAGAATCTGTATCTCAGTTTAAATGATCCAGCGGTACTTCGGGACTTTAAGACCGCCTATTACCTGCGTTATCCGGCTGGTGTTCCGCTGGATTGTCAGAACGATTTTGCGGCCTGGGTGAACTGGAGCATGGGGGTAAATATGACGTATTGCCAGTTAATTGACTTGTATAACGGCTTGCTGGGAGCGGGTGCTGGTGATATATGCGGGGCCTCACCCATCTGTGCAGGTGCGGGAGCTGTTGATGATGGAAAAGGCATTGTAATCGGTGGTGGAGGCTCTACTGCCGTAAGTTATCCCCCGATGCTTTGCGGGCTGAATGAGGAGATATTTACACCCCCGCCAGTGGACACGAGTACCTGTAAAGATCCGTTACAGTTTGCCATTCGAGATGCAAATGTGAAGTGGGAACTGTACCTGGATAGTCTGCGGCGCGGTTTTGATACGGCTTATATCAGTAAGTGTATGGGAGCCAAGTACCTGGAAAGCTTTACGGTATCGTTTACCCGGTCGGAGCATCATTATACGCTATATTATTATGACCAGGCGGGGCAACTGGTGAGGACAGTTCCTCCGGAGGGTGTGGAAGACCGTAGAGCGGATGTGGCGTTTTTAGCTAGTGTAAAATCGGCCAGAAACAGTAATCAGGCAACGCCAGTAAGGCCGTCTCACAGTCTTGCTACTGATTACCGGTATAATACACTGGGTCAGGTTGTGCAGCAAAAAAGCCCTGATGGCGGGCTCAGTAAGTTCTGGTATGATGCCCTGGGAAGACTGGTGGTAAGCCAGAACGCTAAACAACTGGCGGAAGGCAAATATAGTTATACACTTTACGACGGCCTTGGCCGTATCAGCGAAGTGGGGCAAAAGCCGCAGGGAACAGTAATGACGCAGACGATCAGCCGAAACCAGACTTCCCTTGCTGGTTGGATGGCGGCAGGCAGCAGTAAGGAGCAAATAACCAGAACGGTGTACGACCGGAGCTATTTTGATGGAGATGATCTGCTGAGTCCTGAAAAGCTGTCTCAGCGCAACCTGCGTAACCGGGTAAGTTATACCCAGGTATTCGACGTGCAGCCAGCTGCCAATAATTATATTGGTACCCACCGGGCGGCGACCTATTATTCCTATGACATACATGGCAATGTAGATACACTGCTTCAGGATTATGGTAGTGCGTCGTACTACCCCAATATCATGAACCAGAATAATAACCGGTATAAAAAAATTGCGTACAACTATGACCTGATCAGTGGGAAGGTAAATATGGTGAGTTACCAGCCGGGTTATGTGAATCCGTTAACCGGATTGTGGGTGAATAACGCCGACCGGTTTTATCACCGTTACAGCTATGATGCGGAGAATAAGCTTACCGATGTATTTACCAGTCATGATAGTTTGATTTGGGAGCGGGATGCGAGCTACAGTTATTACAAACATGGCCCACTGGCCAGAACGGTACTGGGTCAGCAGCAGGTACAGGGCATTGACTATGCCTACAACCTGCAAGGATGGCTGAAGGGTGTAAATGCTACGGCGGTTGGTGATGGAACTTATGATATGGGGCAAGATGGTAAGATTGGAGGTTCTAATGCACTGATAGCCCGTGATGCTTACGGGTTCAGCATGAATTATTTTACAACAACCATTAACAGTGTTGCTGTTAGCGATTACAAAAGTATAAATACGGGTGTAACGCCTTTTGTAGCAATAAATAATGCTAATGCCAACACAGGGAAGCCCCTTTTTAACGGAAATATCTCGTCATTTGTCGTAAATATTCCGAAATTAGGTGAAGCAAAAGTCTATCAATACGGGTATGATCAACTGAATCGTTTATTAGCGGTAGATGTATTTGAAGGAATAAATATCACCACCAACAACTTTACACCCGTGGCGTTGAATGATTACAAAGAAAGACTGACTTATAGCGCTAACGGCAACATACAATCATATTTACGCAATGGCTCAGGTGCAACGGTAAACTTGAACAATTTCAGCTACAGCTATACTAGCGGTACTAACAGGCTTGCCAGTATTAACAATAGTGTCAATACACAAACAAGAACATACAGCTATGATGCCATTGGCAATACCACTGCCGATGGTATGCAAGGGGCTACCAACATTTTATGGAATGTGTATGGCAAGGTGCAAAGCCTGACCAATGGGCAGGGGCAGTCTGTAAGCTACACGTATGATGGAGGTGGAAACCGGATTAGTAAGTCTGTGGCGGGTACAACTGAGTGGTACGTGAGGGATGCCAGTGGAAATAATATGGCTACTTATACAGAAACCGGGACAATAAACAACGGTAATCTTACTGTGATGGAGTGGTACAAATATGGTAGTGGCCTTCTGAGCATCAGTACAATGCGAGTTAATATGGAGCAATCTGCCACTGGAGATATTACTATCATGCAGCGAGGAAATGATGGGTACATCCTGACCGATCACCTTGTGAATACTAGGGTTGTGATAACTGACCGGAAGTTGCAACACACAGCTAATGGCACGACGGTGGATTATTATATAACGGATGTGAAAACATCATCTTATTACAGCAGTTACGGAGCTACTGCAAAGTCATATAATCAACAACCTCTTGTAGCCTTCAACGGTCAGCGAAAGAGCAATGAGATTGGAGCTGATGCGCAAACGGCATTGTATTGGGAGTATAATGGGGATGTGGGTAGAAGGTGGAATATTGATCCTATTTATAAGAATAGTCCTTATAGCGTATATGGAGGAAATCCAGTCTGGAAGATGGATTACAACGGACTTGATACGGTTAGTAATTGGCAGGATGCAAAAAAAGGCGATGTTTGGGGAAATGTACGCGGCAATTCTACTTTTTGGTATGAATTTGATGGTGAAAAATGGAACAGCAAAGGGACGACAGAAATAAGCCCACTTCAAGAAATTGTTGTTGTTGCAAAACAAACTGACTCCAAAAAATGGGTTAATAGTAATTTTCAATTAGCATTTGTTGGATTAGTTTCAAACAAGACAGCTATTCCAACTATTGAAGCATTGCTTGAAGGAACGGGAGTAAGTTTAGCTGAAGCCGAATTGTCGTCGTTTAGATTTTTAGGGCCCGCAGCAGCAATTGCCACACTTCCATTTACATTATCGAGCGATAACATATCTCAACCAGATTTAATAAGGCAGACAGATCAAATTATAAATGAATATTTAAAAAAAGGAGATTTGGCTGGGGCTCAATCTTACATTGAAACTTATAACAGAGATAGAGGAAGGCAAGGGTATAGTAAGATAGTATTTAGATATATGTCCCTAGGTGAGTATAATAGTAGGTTAACCCCAGATGGGGATTTGCCACAAGCATTGCCATTTGATGCGTCTAATGATTTTGTTACAAAGTATATTACGCCAGATATATATTTGACGAGCAAAGGAGCAAAAACATACCTAGCTCTCCCAAGGGCACCAGATATTGCAATTTGGACATATGAAGTTGAAATAGCAGCTACAAAAATGCCGGCAACAGGTTATCAAATTGTAAAACCAAAACACCGTGAACCTGGTGGTGGCAGGGAAGCAACAATCCTACAACCTTTTCCAATCCATGGTTTTTTTCCATTAATACAAGAATAATTATATGAAAAAGTATGTTATTTATACAGAATTAAGCGCTGATGAATTTGATGTTATTAAGTCTAGGCTTCGTTTGATAGAGGAAAATAATTTTGTGTTAATGAAAGCAAATGAATTTAGTCAGAATTTAAGAGATTATAACGATGTTTTGTCCGTAGATTATATACATGAGGACAATGTGTTTTATGGCAATATTGGGTTTTCTTATGTAGAAGAGAAAAGTTCATTTGATCAAAGATTGTTTTGTGTATATATATTGAAAGCGTTTGATGAAAATGGCTCTAGATATTTTAAAAGGAGAATCTTTGAGAAATTATATAACTTGGAGGATTTAATTTCTCAATCTTCTCAGATTCTAAGTGATTGCTTGGAATATTATCGTAAATTAGAAAAAAGTGATTTAACAGAGCATATTAATCTCAAATAGATTAATATGCTCTGTTAAATGAATGACGGACTGGAGTTTATCTGTGAGACAGCTGAAGCAGTAGAGTTATGGGTTATCGCCGCCTTGATTACAAAAAAATGCAGCATTTACTGGACGAGCTAGAAGAAAAATACCTGGATGAGTGGGTGGAAGCCAGCGAAGCGAACTGTGTTTTTTATATTAAGGCGCAGCAGCCGGGATTTTTAGAGCAGGTTATTCATATACTGAAAAAATACCTAAATAACAAGTATAATCCCAACTGACAAAAAAAAGCCGCGCCGGAGCGAGGGGAAGTAAACCACTAATTAACGGCTAATACAACTATCTTTTTTTCAGCATTTCTTCCAATAGGGCCACTTTTTGCTTTTCGGATTCCAGGAGGCGCTCATACAATTTTTTAATTTCTTCTAATGATTCAAGCCATTTTTCGATGGGATTAATGGAATAATGATTTATGTAGTTCGCTCCTTGGTTTTGCGATCCCTCATAATTGTTCTGGATATTAAAAACCGCGACTTCCTCATCAAAATTTATCAGCGCTTCTGCCGGTACTTTTAGTGCTTTTGCAATTTTTTCCAGGAGCTCGGGTTCAATCACTTCTTTTTGTTCCAGCAGGGAGATTTTTTTTTGAGTCCAGTCATCGCCCAGTTCAATGGCAAGGCCTTCTTGTTTGAAGCCAAGCATTTCTCTAAACCGTTTGATATTTTTACCCTGGTGAATGATTTTTTCCATATCGACTAATGGTTTTGAATAGTCAAATATACTAAAATCTAAAAGCAGCCGCAAAAGCGGCTAAATTACCGGTTGGAATAACTATGTTACCTGCGTTTTGCATGGATTACTGTATTAGTCATCCTGAATTTTAGAAAAAAAAGGTATGGCAACTGATTCACTACAAGGATGTAAAACCTTTTATGAAGGACCTGCAGGGCGTATACCGGGCAACGACCAAGGAACAGGCAGAACGCAGCCTTGATCAGGTAGCTACAAACTGGGGGCAACGTTATCCCAATGTAATTGAGTCATGGAGAAAGAACTGGCCGAGGCTCAGCAATTACTTCCATTACAACAAAGAGATCCGACGCATCATGTACACTACCAACATCATCGAAGGTTTCCATCGTCAGCTCAGGGCTGTAACCAAGACCAAAGTGGCCTTCCAAAGTGAAGATGCATTGATGAAACTGCTGTTCCTGGTACAAGAAAACATAACAGCCAAGTGGAATAAACCGGTACACAACCTGCCTGACGGCATGCAGGTTGGAACCAGACCATGGCTCAGTTATCGATAATCTTTGGAGAAAGACTTAAATTGAGTATCTAAGTAAATGAAAACTGACACAGTTTATGTAATACTACCCCAGATCAGCAACCAAGTTGAAGCGATGAAAAAGAAAGGGGCTGCACAGGGTGTACAAATAAATACGCATGCCGCTTCTGCGGAAAGTAAAAAAGCGTTTACCAGCAAAATTTAAAGAGCCACTGGCTTTACCCTCCGGGTTTACGCATTCTTGGAGTACTGATTCCTGCCAGCCGGAAGGCTGGTTATGAGTGATGCATTGAATAACGGTATAAAGTTCCGTTAGTTTAACTTGATTGACAACTATAACCGGGAAGTACTCTATATTGAATCAGATTACTCACTTAAAAGTAGCCTGGTAATCTGTGTGCTAAAACACTTAATTAAACGTTACGGCAAGCCTGAAAGCATAAGGATGAACAATGGGCCGGAGTTCGTGGCAAAATTGGCACAGACATGGAGCTTAGCCAAAGAGTTTGAATTTAAGTATATACAACCCGGCAAGCCGATGCAGAAAGCTTATTTCGAACAGTTCAATTAAACATACCGGGAAGCGTGTTGGATGCTTACCTGTTCGATACCCTGGATATGGCACGAGAGGTAACGGCAAAAGGACTGAGGATTATAATACTAGCTGGCCTCGGGATGCCTTAGGTGGTATGCCCCTCGAAAGCCTATAGGGAAAAAATCAGCCGCCTGCTGGGGCTACGCCTTCGCTCCATTTCACCCAGCAGTATCAGGGTAGAGGAGAATTTGCACTTTAGGTATTCATTTACTGCTGTTTACAAGAAAACAGCTTGAAAGCTTAATGAGTAAACTTACCTGTATCATATTTATGTCTATTCATTTCGACAATATTACTATATTTGTCGAAATGAATAGACATAATATTTTTCAGAGCCATGTCAGCACATTTAATCTAGAGGCTGTGACAATGCGGCTAAAGGATGACTGGAAAGGTTTTTTCCGGGATTTTGAGGCTTTTTCGAAACGTGAACTAACTTTAACAGAAGCCGAACTCGGTATTGACAGGAAGCTTCTTTATGTCTGGAAAAAGCAAGGTTTATTACCATATTCCGGAGATTCAAGTGATAAGAGCAATAATAAAATATGGGGGCGTTTCAGTTTTATTGAACTCTGTTGGCTTAAAATGCTGATTGAGTTTAGAAAAGTGGGGCTTGGTATGGAGAAATTAAAAGAAATTAAGAACTTTTTTTTCAAAAAAGAATTTCTGAATGATTTTTTTAATGTACCGGTATCAGAATTGGAAAAGCGAGCACCCGAGGTGATGAAGATGAGCGAGGACCTTGGACTATTTCATGAAGGTCAATTTGTACTTACGGAAGATATAAGGAGGTTCTTGGAAGAAATTCAGCTCAGCCTTTTTTCTGTTTTTTTGTATGCTACGATGTTGTCCAGAAATAATTTTTTATTATATATTGACGGGAAAGGGCATTTTGACGTAGTTGACCTCAACAAGGTTTTTTCTGATCCCGTTGCAGGAGTGGCTGAATTTCATCAATTATTAAATTCCGAATCTGTAGTGTTCATAAATATTAAAAAAATAATAGCGGATTTGTCGGATTCACATGAGTATTTTTCAAAAAAGCCTCATTTTGGTCACAAGATGGCCGAAACTTCGGTAAATCTACTCCGGCAATTCTTTCTTGACGATCGGGTAAAGGAAGTGTCAATGCGTATAAGTGAGAAAGGTAGACCGAATGTCTGGATAACAAGAGAAATGCAGTTAAATGATCTAGAGAAGGAGTTTCGTCTCCAATCTAAAAAAGGAAAATTTTGCGACTTGGTGGTAAAGATGCGTGACGGCAAAGTTCAATATTTTGAGCACACGGAAATTTTGAAACTCTGAATTTAATATTGTGCTGAAGATCTCAGCCTGATTATAAACCTGAATGCCCTGCGGGAGTTCCCCGTTGGCAATCCCAATCATTTTAAAAATGAGCAGGGATAAAAAAGTTCATTCTGAGCGGCCGCTGGTCGACGCGAAGGGTGATATTATTTTTGAAAGCAAACATGATTTTGAACAAAATGATGACATCCAACTAGAATTATTTTCTGAAATAATACTCGAAATTTTTATTAAAAATCAAAGTAGCGATGAACAGAAACATGAATGACTTTGAGTCGGCGTTAGAGAAACTTACCAGTTTACGACACCGGTCAAACCGGAAGGTCAGGGGTGGGGATGCTGTGGTGTACACCCGGGTGAGCAGCCAGGAGCAGGCACAAAACAATGGTAGCCTTGAAGTACAACGTAAATACTGTGATACGTATTCAGTGACCAATAAAATCGCGGTAGGGGCCTATTTTGGAGGTACATTTGAAAGTGCTAAGACCGATGGACGCAAAGAGTTTAAACGGATGCTGGATTATGTCTGGAAGCATAAAAATATTTCCTACATCA
The DNA here is from genome assembly GCA_016192105.1 of Sphingobacteriales bacterium. Taxonomy (GTDB): domain Bacteria; phylum Bacteroidota; class Bacteroidia; order Chitinophagales; family Chitinophagaceae; genus JJ008. Next base: position 28,416 of record JACPUV010000009.1, read on the forward strand.
TCGTCTTTAATTACGACAGGTTTTCCAGGAGCGGTGCGGCTGCCTCGCATATTAGTGAGGAACTAAGCAAGGACGGAGTAACCGTTAAATCCGTGACGCAAGACATCGATACATCAACTGCAATTGGCAGGTTGCAGGAGAACTTTTTTCACCTGCTCAATAATTTTGACAACCGACTTAAAAGCGACCGGACAACCATCAATACAAGGGAAGTAATGCTGAAAGGATATTGGCCTTATGCCACGCCTTTGGGCTATAGAAATTTGAAACCAAAGCACCGGGCTTGTTTTCATGAATATGAGATTACAGATGCAGGCAGGGAGCTTAAAAAGGGTTTTTTGATGATTGCCTGTCAAAAATACCTGTTTAATGAGGTGGTGGAATATCTGCGAAAAAGGGGGGTGGATATAACGACGAAGAGTTTCAGGCATGTGTTCAGCAATCCTTTTTATGCCGGTTTTGTTACGGGAAAGTTGGTTGGAGGTAAATTAATTAAGGGAATGCACCCGCCTTTATTGGATATTAAAACATTTATGGCGGTGCAGGCAGTCCTTAACGAAAACCCTATAGCTGGTGTACCCAAACTATCAAGGCACGACCAGGTACCGCTAAAATCCTTCGCCAGAGACGCTAATAGCGGATTGCCATTTACTGGCTATAAATCCAAGGGTAACTGGTATTACAAAATAAAAGAAGGCCCCAAACCCGTTAATATTAACGCAAAACAGCTGAATAGTCTTTTTCTACAGATGTTAGCTAATTATGAGTACAGGCCTGATGTTAGTATAAAACTGAAGGATTTGCTGACTGATAAACTAAAACAGAGGCTCTCCGCCCAGTCAAATGGGGTAGCTCAAATAAAAAAGAAATTGAGTGAGCAAAAAAAGTTGCTTGAAAAGGTGGAACATAAGTTTATAACCGACCAGATTAGTGAAGAAATTTACCAAAAACATGCTGGGAAAATAGGCGCGGAAATTGCTGAGTTAAACAACGAGATCTGTGCTCAGAGTTTTAGCAGTTCGAACCTTGAAAAAGCGGTCAATAAATGTTTGTTGATTGCACAGAATCTAAGCCAGTCGTGGGTTTCAGCGGAATATGAGAATAAGCAACGGCTGCAAAAACTGGTATTTCCGGACGGAATCCTGTATAACAAGGAAAAAGGGGTGGTGCGAACTCCAAGAGTCAACAGTCTTTTCGCTGTAATCCCGCTACTGTCGGGGATTACAGCCGAAATGAAAGAAGGCGATCCTGAACGGAATCGCCTGTTTTCTGGTAAAGTGCCCAAGACTGGATTCGAACCAGCACAACCTTTCGGTCACTACCACCTCAAAGTAGCGTGTCTACCAATTTCACCACCTGGGCATTAAAATAAGAACTAAAGCATTTTTCGTCATAACGTATTCTGACCAGCCACTCGTCGCGGCGGTCACTACCACCTCAAAGTAGCGTGTCAACCAACCTGCCTGCCGGCAGGCAGGTTTCACCACCTGGGCATTAAAATAAGAACTAAAACATATTTCATCATTGCGAATTCGGACCAGCCATCCTCCGCCTTGGTCACTACCGCCCCAACGGGTTTGCCGGCCGGATTCATCACCCGGGTGACTTTTAGGACTGCAAATGTAAGGTGTTTATTTTTTCAGAACAATTCTGAATGTGGTTCCTTTTCCGGTTTCGGAGTGCTTTACGAAAATTTCGCCTTTGTGGTAGTGTTTGATGATCCGCCGGGATAGGCTTAGCCCCAGTCCCCAGCCCCTTTTCTTGGTGGTAAACCCGGGCTTGAACACATTCTCAATGTGCTGTTTGCTGATGCCTTTCCCGGTGTCGGTAATATCAATATATACATGCCGGTTATCGGTATCAATTTCCGCTGTGATACTACCCCTTCCTTCCATGGAATCCAGGGCGTTTTTCAGCAGATTTTCGATTACCCAGTCAAACAAGGGGGGGGACACAAGACAGATGACCTGGTCATGTCCATGCGTATGAACGGAAAAATGGATCCTGCCGGCCGCCCGTTTCCGCATATAATCCACCATATTCCTCACCTGGCTTACCAGTTCCGTGGCCTCCAGTTGGGGGGTGCTGCCGATTTTCCCAAAACGGTCGGATACCAGCCGTAACCGGTCCACATCCTTTTCGAGTTCATGCGCAATTTTTTCGCTGGCAGGGTTTTCCTTCAACATTTCCATCCAACCTTCGAGCGAGGACACCGGGGTCCCCAACTGGTGCGCTGTTTCTTTGGCCATACCGGCCCAGACCTGGTTCTGTACCGAGCGGTAACTGCTCCTGAGGGAGAGCAGGGTGATAAGGATAAACAGGGCTACAATACACAACTGGACGATCGGGTAATACCGGATCTCATTCAGCAGGCTGGATTCGCCATAATAATACCGGTTGCGGATTGCCGGGTTCTTGGGATCGGTCCATTCAATGACATGGTTCTGCGAACGAAAAGCCCTCATTTTTCTTTCTACATAAGTGATGTCCCGGGAGGCGCTGGCCGTATCGAGATTGATATATTGAAGAATACTGTCTTTTTCGTTGGTTTCAATGATAGGAATCACTTTGTTCCCGGTAGTCAGGGTGGTGGCAAACGTGATATCGGCATCGATCGGGGCGTTGATCAGGAATTTGCCGGCATCGATCCATTGCAAAACTTTCTGTCTTTCTTCCCGGGCAATTTTACGGGCCAGGTACTGTGAATAAAAGATCGTTCCGCTTACAATCAAAATGGCCAGCAGGGCCAGCAGGGTTCTCCAGTTTAGAATTTGCCTGAACATGTTTCGAATTTAGCGAGGATAAACCGGCTTCCCGTATTTTTGAATAAATTTTTTCATCCCTTGCCGCAAACACCCAAAATTGCTGTTGTAATACTGAACTGGAACGGGCTTCGTTACCTTGAAAAATTTCTGCCCTTTGTACTGGCTGCGCGGTACGGGAATACAGAAGTAATCGTCGCGGATAACGGATCTACGGACCCGTCTGTTTCTTTTTTGCGGGAAAAATACCCGCAGATACGATTGATCTGCTTTGAACAGAATTATGGATTTGCCCGGGGTTACAATGAGGCCCTGAAACGGGTGGAGGCTGATTACTATGTATTGCTGAATTCCGATGTGGAAGTGGAACCCGGCTGGCTGGAGCCGATGCTGGCACTCCTGGAAAGCAACCCGGCCATTGCCGCCTGCCAACCCAAGATCCGCTCTTATAATAACCGTACTGTTTTTGAATATGCCGGTGCAGCCGGGGGCTGGCTGGATAAATACGGCTATCCCTTTGCCAAAGGAAGGATCTTTGATTATACGGAAGTTGACCGGGGGCAGTATGATCAGTGTGAACCTGTTTTCTGGGCCAGCGGGGCCGCTTTATTTATCCGGTCTTCCGTTTTTCACGCGGTAAAAGGATTTGACGAATATTTTTTCGCTCACCAGGAAGAAATCGATTTATGCTGGAGGATCCAGCTGGCGGGATACCTGGTCTATTCCTGCCCGGCATCTGTTGTCTATCATGTGGGCGGGGGAACCCTTCCCAAGGGTAATTCCCTGAAGACCTACCTGAATTTCCGCAACAACCGCATCATGCTCTCCAAGAACCTGCCGTTGCGGAAAAAATTATGGATCCTCCCGGCAAGGGATTTCCTGGATGCTTTATCGGCCTGGAAAGGGTTGTTGTCCGGCGATGCCGGCTATTTTATCGCGATCATTCGTTCTCACCTGGCCTATTTCAAATGGCTGCTGTTTTACCGCCATAAAAGCGTTTTCCCGGTCACCCGGGAGGGGCAGTTGCATGGGTATTCAAAAAAGAACATGATCTGGCAGCATTTTGTCCGGAAGCGGAAGCATTTTGATGAAATTATCGGCAGGCCCGACTGATTTTTTGGATTGAACCCTTATTTTTGCAGCACAAAATTTCAGTATGACCCATCACCCGGAATACCACGAAGAACTTCAGAAAGTACAGGGCCAGGATTTTACCCACAACTGGGTATCTTCTTCCGGCTTTCTTTTTTACCTGCAGATAGCCTGTATTGTAGCTTTTGTATTCGGCGCCTGTACCATGCTGTATAATAAGCGGTACAGTAAACTGGATGTGCCCGTACAGGAGAGTACCCAGTACACTCCCAAATACAAATAATCAGGACAAAAATTTTTTTAAAAAGGGCACATGCCCTATTTTTGCATCCCGCTTTCAGAAAGGGGGCACTACAATCAGTTCTTTTGATATAATCTTGCGGAAGTAGCTCATTTGGTAGAGCACGACCTTGCCAAGGTCGGGGTGGCCGGTTCGAGCCCGGTCTTCCGCTCACGAAGTCCTCTCTTGATCAAGAGGGGATTTTTTTTGGTTGCCCTGGTGGTGGAATTGGTAGACACGCAGGACTTAAAATCCTGTGGCCAGCAATGGCCGTATCGGTTCAACTCCGATCCGGGGCACTTGTTAGCCAGCTTTTTTAGAAAGGCTGGCTATTTTTGTATATATACTTTACTCACAAAAGCTGAAGAAATTCTATACTGGAACAACAACTGAAGTTGAAAGACGTCTTGCCGGGCACAACTCAGGGGTTTATGAAGACCCATTTACTTTCAGGCAACGATTAATTAGCCGGTAAGACGGGAACTGCGGCAAGGGAAGTGACTACAAGCTATCTCAAAGCTGCTACAAAGTAATAGCCCGTAAGACGGGTAGTATTGGCCCCAGCCACTATTTACATACCGTCTTATCGCCTTCCCGGCAAAAAAATACTTTTGAGATGACTTCTAAATAAATCAGCCATTAAAAGGTATAGGAAAACTCAATCTTCCCCGTGATCTGCTTGTCGCTGTTGAACAACACTTCCTTTGTCTTAAGGCCTTTGTCATTGTAAATATACCGCCAGATCAGGTAACCCAGGTGCAGGCTGGAGGTAGTGGTGGTTTTCTGGGCGACCCGGCCATTTTCATCGTATTCAAACATAATATCGGGCAACAGTTTCTTCAGGCGGGTATTAAAGCGCACAATATCCAGCAGGCGGCCCTGGTCATCATAATAATAATACAGGTAACCCGTTTCCACCCCCCTGCGGAATGTCCTTTCTTCCGCTATAAGACCTTTTTCATCCGGTACAAAACGTATTTCCAGGCTGTCGGGACTGTTATCCCCGCCGGTATTGCCGATCACCCGCCACATTTTTTCGGGTTTGCCGGAGTCATTATAATACCACCAATGGGTTTCAGTATGATTGAAGGAATTGGCGGAGTCCAGTACTTTGTTCTCGACCCGGCTGATCCGCCCTGCCGCATCATAGGTATAGGTGGTTATCCCCTGGATTTCGGCTGCCGAATCCGTAATGCTGATGACCCGCCCTTCGTTATCAAAACGGGTGAGGGTTACAGTTTTCTTTAATCCGGAAATGGAGGATTGTCTCAGCAACTGCCCGTTTTCCCGGATCTCGCTTACTTCAGCAAAATCAGTGGCTTTTACACCCTTACCGTCGTAACCGGTGGCGGTTACCATTTTCACCTTATTCGCCAGGAAATTTTGCATCAGCTGGCGGGTTTCCGCGCTGCCGAGAATATCATCATAATAATACTGGGAAGACATGGCCAGCGAAACAAGGAGGAGAAACAAAAGGAAAGAGAATCTCATGGGCTGATACTGTTTAATCGGGTAAAGTTACCAGAATTGTCCAGTAACGAAAAAGAAAGCCGGCTTGTATTTTTTGTACTTATTTTTAAGAAAAATTTATTCTGTGTCACACAAGACCCGGCGAAAGGAAAAAAACTGTCTGAATTGCGGCACCCTTGTGGAAGAGCGGTATTGCCCCCATTGCGGCCAGGAAAACGTGGAACCACATGAGTCGTTCTGGCACATGGTTAAACATTTTTTGTACGATATCACCCATTTCGACAGCAAGTTTTTTGATTCGATGAAATTCCTCCTGCTGAAACCGGGTTTCCTGCCGCTGGAATATACCCGGGGACGAAGGGCCCGTTACCTGAACCCGGTAAAAAAATATGTGTTCACTTCTGCCTTGTTCTTTATCGCTTTTTTCGGGCTGTTCAAAACCGGGGATACGATTAAGTTCAATATGAACAAACCTATTGACAAGGCGGAACGGACCCGGTTAATAAACAAAGGAAAGGAAAGCCTGCAAAAAGATCCGGCCGAAAAATCATGGACTGCGGCCCTTCAATTGCTCGAGGATTCAACCCGGCCGCTTACCATGAACGACCTGGCTCCCCTCCTGGGAGATTTTAATTATATTAATATCAGCGGGCGGTCTTACCGGGACAGGGAGGAGTATGATTCTGTTCAAAAGAGCCTGCCATACGGGCAACGGGACAACCGGTTGCTGCGGCTGATCCAGTACAAGAATCTTGAGCTGAAAGAAAAATATAAAACGGATCCCCGCAGCGGTATGAATAAAATGGCGGAAACCTTTCTTCACAAACTGCCGTACCTTTTATTTATGTCCCTTCCCTTATTCGCCCTGGCGCTGAAACTGCTTTACCTCCGGAGGAAGCAGTTCTATTATGCCGATCATGCCATTTTCACCGTGTATCACTACATTTTTTCATTCTTTCTGCTCCTGTTTGTGTTTGGATTCGACAAACTGGGGAAACTGACCCATGCCGGTTTTTTTGACTGGCTGACTGTCCTGGCATTTCTTTCCGGGGGGCCGTATCTTTATTTTTCCATGAAAAGGTTTTACGGGCAGGGCCATTTTAAGACCTTCCTTAAATTTTTATTACTCAATATAACCGCGCTGATCATCATGATGGTATTGTTCTTTGCCTTTTTGATCTTCTCCGTATTTGAAATCTGATTACCATGCCGACAACCAATGAAGCCGCTTTTTCCCGCCTGGTCGGGATTATGAATGATCTCCGGGAAAAATGTCCCTGGGACCGCAAACAGACTGTTCAGTCGTTGCGGCAGATGACCATTGAAGAAACCTATGAACTGGCCGATGCGATTACGGAAAATAACTGGTCGGCTATCCGGGAAGAATTGGGAGACCTGCTGCTGCATATTGTATTTTATGCCAAAATCGGGAGCGAGCAAAAGCAGTTTGAACTAACCGATGTGATCAACGGGATCTGTGATAAACTGGTGGCCCGGCATCCGCATGTTTACGGGAACCTGGAAGTGAAGGACGATGAGGAAGTAAAAAGAAACTGGGAAAAACTGAAATTAAAAGAAGGCAAAAAATCCGTCCTGAGCGGAGTGCCGCTTTCGCTGCCGGCTGTGGTGAAAGCCATGCGCCTGCAGGAAAAAGCCAAACAGGTGGGCTTTGAATGGGATACCAGGGAGCAGGTCTGGGAAAAAGTGGAAGAAGAAATACAGGAACTGAAAGCAGCCCTGGAAAGCGGGAGCCCGGATAAAACGGAGGAGGAATTCGGGGATGTGATGTTCTCCCTGGTTAATTACGCACGGTTTTTGCAGGTGGATGCCGAAAATGCCCTGGAACGAACCAATAAAAAGTTTATCCACCGGTTTACCAGCATGGAACAACTGGCCCTTCAAAATGGCCGGCGGCTGGATGAAATGACCCTGCAGGAAATGGACGCCATCTGGAATACCATCAAACAACAGCGAACCGAATAAGTGAAGCCCGCATCTGTAAATACCTTTTGGGGTAAATATATCTTCCTGGCCCTGGCTGTACTGCTCATGGCCCTGTCATTTTTCTTTAATACACTGTATTCCAACCGTACTTCTGTTGTCCGCGAAGCGGGGTTGGCGGAGGATTACATCCGGGAACAGCAAAATGATTTTACTTCCTTTTTAAAGGATACAGCCCTGGTGAGAAGACTGTCTGCCCGGACAGAATCCTATGGGGAACTGGACAGGATGACTGCAAAAAAATATGGCATTTTCCTGTACCAGATCGGTGATTTCGGGGAAGTGAAAATGCTGAACTGGGGCGACCAGCTGATCGTCCCGCCTCCGGAAATGTTTACGGCGGCAGACGGTGAATATTTTATCAAATTATCAAACGGGTGGTATTATATCATTAAGCAGACCCTCTACGGCAGCGGGGCCGACCTCGCTTTTGCCATGGTGCCGGTATGGTCCGAATTCTTTATTGAAACAGACTACCTGCCCCAGCGGTTTATGTTCAGCGAGGAAGCCGGGAAACGGGTACGATTAAGCGAAATGGCGACGGAGTTCCCCGTACGGACACTGAGCGGGAAAGCGCTGTTTTACCTGGAGAAAAAGACCGCCCTGGCGGTTCCGTTTAACGACCGGCTCACGATCTGGCTCCGGTTTGGCGGGCTCTTTTTTTTATTACTTTTTGTCCACCTGGTGGCGGAAACAGTGGCCCGGAGATACGGTCCCTGGAAAGCAACAGGCTTATTGCTGACCGGGCTGGTACTGCTCCGGGGGCTTACCTACCTGTTCCCGCTGTTACTGAATCTCCGGCAGTTTGAAATATTTAACCCGGTCATTTATGGTTCCGATCCCATCCAGCGTTCACTGGGCGATTTGCTGATCAATGCGGGCCTGTTGTGCTGGCTGGTATTATTTGCCTGGTATAAAATCAAGGATATCGAAAATCCGTTTGACGGCATTCCGGCGAAGGGACGCTGGCTGCCGGGTATATTCTCACTTGCATTGCTGATCCTGTCCAGTTTTTTACTGGCCAATGTGGTCCGCAGCATGGTGGCGGACTCAAAGATCTCATTCGATGTAACGAACTTTTTCAGCATGGACCGTTACACGGTGGCGGGTTTTGCGGTGCTGGCCTGTTTGTCCTTGTCCTATTATTACCTGTCACAGTTATTGTACCGTTTTATATTCCCGCTTTTTGCCGGCCACAATTACCTTATTTATTTTTCGATCGGTTTCGCGGGACTTCTGTACCTGACCACCCGCTCCGGTAACCCGCAGGTCCTGTTTTACCTGCCGGTCCTGTGCTGGTTGCTGGCCTATACCTGGCTGATCCAGCGGCAGGGTACTATCTTTTCCCGGCTGCGGGTGAATATGGGTGGGATACTGGCCTGGCTGTTCATTTTCTCAGTATCCATTGCCGCGATCATGCTGTCGGAGAATAAAAAAGTAGAGTGGGAGAAAAGAAAAAGAATGGCGGATAAGATGGCGGTACAAACTGATAAATCCAGCGAGATGCTGATGAGTATCGCCATCCAGTACCTGGATAATGATTTCCTGCGGGAGAATTTCAGCCGTTTTGGGAATCCGGAAAACGGGAAGCAGATCCGGGACAGCATCATCAACGATAATTACCGCGGTTACCTGAACCGCTACGATACCCGCCTGTATGTATATGATGCATTCAACCGCCCATTATACAATGATGACCCGACCACCTATGAATCACTTAATACGATCCTGACGGTACAGTCCAAGCGCACACAGGTGGAAGGATTGTATTACTATGAAACCTCTTTTGATAAATTCAATTATATTACCCGCCGGGAGATCCGGGATACCAGCGATAATCGCCTTGGTACTTTTTTTATTGTCTCCAATCCCAAAAGCTTCAGCAATGAAGCCCTGTTTCCCGAATTGTTCCGGCAGTTCAAAAAAGTGGACCCGGAGAATTCACCCACCTATTCCATTGCCGTATATGCGGGAGGCCGCCTGATCTCCCAGCCCGGTAATTATCCCTTCCCGATCTGGCTGAAACCGGAAGAACTGCCAAAAACTGAATTCCAGCCGAGGACAAACGGGGAGTATGATGAGCTTTGGTACCGTGCGGGATCGGAGAAAGTGGTGGTCATTGCAAGGAAAAAGGAAACCTTTATACAGGCGATCACTCTTTTCTCCTATATATTCTGTTCTTTCCTTTTTGTCGTAACACTGGTGCAATTGCTCAGTTTTGTATTCCGTACCGGGCTCAGCCGTGCCGGCATCAAACAGATGCTGCAGCTGACCATCCGCCGGCAGATCCACAGTACATTTATCTTTATCAGTGTATTTTCTTTCCTGGTAATCTTTGCCGCAACCGTATCTTCCTTTATCAACCGGTATGAACAAAACAACAGTGATAAGCTGAGCCGTACCATGAAGATCATGGTAAACGAGATGCAGAAAAAGATGGCGGATCACACGACGTTTGATGATGTGATCAAGATCTATGATTCGGTTTCCAATACCGGGCTGCAGGGACTGGTGGATGAAGTATCGGATATACACGGGGTGGATGTGAATGTGTATGACCTGTCCGGTAACCTGCAGGTTTCTTCCGAAGCCAATGTGTACAATAAGGGGGTATTGAGTAAAAAAATGGACCCGGTGGCCTATTACAACCTGGAGAAACTCCGGAAAGTGCAGTTCCTGCAAAAAGAGAAGGTGGGCAATTTCTCCTATTATAGTATGTACAGCCCGGTCCGGGATGCCGATGGCCAGGCCTATGCGTATATCAATATACCTTATTTCACTTCGCAGCCGGAATTGGAGAAAGAAATTTCGAATTTCCTGGTTACCATCATCAACCTGAATGCGTTTATTTTCCTGATCGCCGGCCTGATCGCCCTCTTTATCACCAACCGGATCACGGATTCTTTTTCCCTGATCAGTGATAAGATGAAAGAAGTAAACCTGGGCAAGATGAACGAAGCCATTCTCTGGAGCCGGAACGACGAGATCGGGGAACTGGTGCAGGAGTACAATAAAATGGTGGCCAAGCTGGGAGAAAGCGCCGCTGCCCTGGCCAAGAGCGAAAGGGAAGGAGCCTGGCGGGAAATGGCGCGGCAGGTGGCGCACGAGATCAAGAACCCGCTCACCCCGATGAAACTGAGCATCCAGTACCTGCAAAAGGCCATCCACAATAACCAGGAGAATGTAAAAGAATTATCGGCCAATGTGGCCAATACCCTGGTGGAGCAAATTGATCACCTGTCCAAGATCGCGGCCGACTTTTCACAATTTGCCAATATCGGCAATACCAATATCGCGGTCTTTGACCTCCATGAAGTGATCGCTTCGCTCCGGGAATTGTATGCAGCCAATGAAAAAGTGAGCTTTGGCTGGAATCCCGAACCCGGCCAGCTGATGATGCAGGCCGATAAAACACAGATGAACCGGTTGTTCACCAACCTGTTTGCCAATGCCACAGAAGCCTGCGCTGAAAAAGAGCATTGCCGGATCCTGGTAAACGAAAAAAGGGAAGGCCAGGCCATACATATCACGGTCCGTGATAACGGGGAAGGCATTCCTCCCGGTATGCAGGAACGGATCTTTGTTCCCAATTTCACCACTAAATCATCAGGAACCGGGCTGGGGCTTGCCATGTGCAAAGGAATCGTAGAGCAGGCAAAAGGCAGGATCTGGTTTGAAACAGAACAGGGTGCCGGTACAGTTTTCCATGTGGAATTACCCATCCTGTAATAGTAGTTCTGCTGAAGCGCTGCCGGAAGCACTTTGAATCTTTACTGAAGATATTCACATTTGGCGCTTTGTTATCCTCCTCCGCGTGCATGGCATTTTTTTTGCACATTTTGTGAGGCACCATATATCCTGTCGGGTTTCACCAGCCCGGTTAAGACACTGATTACATGAAAGACTTTTCCCGTTTTATGGTTACCCCTAACCCGGTACCCCTCAATGCCAGTATTACGGTTCAGTTTCCTCTTGTTGCCTCACCCGCCGAATCGTATCACATAACTGATGATAACGGCCAGCTGATCCGGAGAGGTAAGATCCAGGACAGGGACCGGGAATTATCCCTGAGTACCGGTGGTATGCAGGATGGTGTGTACTGGCTGGTCGTGGGGGATTGCCGGGAGCGCTTTACCATTGTCTGATCCGGATCAATCCCATACATATTTCCAGCTGCCGTCGGATTGTTTCTTCCAAACCGTATGAAAAATCCCGCGGCTGCTCGTTTGTTTTCCGCTGCTGTCTGTCGAAATCCATTCATACTTTCCATAGGTATAACCCAGGTCACCGTTTATGCTGACCTCAATAAAATCGGGTGACCAGGTAACCCGGGCCGTTTTATAAACCGGGGCGCTGTAGAAATTACGGATGCCTTCCCTGCCCCTGATGAGACTGTCATTACCTCTTTTGATCACCGCCATTGAATCGGCAAAGAAATAAAAGGCGGCTTCGATTCCTTTACCGGCGGCCATACCGGCAAACGCTTTTTCCGTTCCGGCAATTTCCGCAATGGCTCTTTCTTTAGCCGGAGAAGTAACTGGATTGCAGCCCCAAAAAAATAAACTGAAAAGCAGGATAATCAGGGTTGAACGAGTGCTGAACATCTAAGACTGTTTTTGAATTGTATTATGAATTTAACCCTTTTTTTAACCAGGTATTTCCGGGTATTACCAACACCTGAACCGGGTCGCCTATCAAAAAATCAGTGGATACACTCATTTGGGGAAGAGAGAGGAGAAAAAAAACTGACTTTATCTTCTCCATGCTATCTTTAGGTCTCTTTTTTAACGATGCAGCAGCCACGCAGGATAAACGGGTTTGATTAGTATGTCTGATTTCAGGGAAAAATATGAAAGCCTGATCAGGCTGGCCTCGGATGGCTGTATTATCTATGAGCCCGGGGGGAAAATCCTTGAATTCAATGAAGGCGCCTGTTTCCATCTTGGGTACACACCCGAAGAATTCAGTCAGCTTAGTTTATTGGACCTGTTTCCGGAAGAAGACCTTAAGAAAAGACCCCTGCGTTTTGACCTCCTGCAAAACGGGCAGCCGGAGATCGATTACCGGCGGATCCGGCGAAAAGACGGGGGGGCCTACCTGATCGAACTGAATTCAATGAAGCTCGCGGATGGGAATATCATGGCACTGGCCACCGATATCACGGAGAAATCGAAGATCCGGAAAGAGCTCAGCATGAAGGAACATGCTATTGAAAGTTCCATCAGCGGGATGGGCATTACTGACCTGGACGGGACGATTATTTATGCCAACCGGGCCCTTTGCGGCATGTGGGGCTGCAGCGGTGGAAACCAGCTCCTGGGCCGCAATGTCCGGGACCTGTTTGAGGGAGAACAGGTCTTTGAGAGCCTGGCGGCTATTCGTGACCGTGGTATCGAATATGGTGAGTGCACGGCCCGGCGGTTGAACGGCAGCCTTTTCCCGGTAGCTTTTTCCGCCAATATTGTTCCGGATGGGAAAAACAGGCCCGCTTACCTGTTCGGATCATTCATTGATATCACTGAACAAAAGAAGACGCTTTATTTATCGGAGCAGATCATCGACAGCCTGCCCGTTATTTTCTTTATGTATGACCTGGAGCAGGGCCGGATATCCCGGTGGAATACCCGGGTAGGAGAGATCACCGGTTACTCGCAACAGGAGATCCGGGAAATGAAATACAGTGAACTGATCTGTGAGAAGGACCGGACCCTGGCATTACAGGAACTCCGCAAAGCCGTGAGAGAAGGAAAAGGGGAAGCGGAGGTGTCCCTGGTGGGAAAAGACGGAACACTGCACCCGTTTTATTTCACGGCCTACCTGATCCGGCTGGGTGATAAAGAAGTGGTCATTGCCAACGGGATGGATATTTCGGAACGAAAAGCGGCGGAAGAAAAACTGCGGACCCGTTACCAGCAACTGCAATTACTGGTCAGCCTGACCGATGCCGTCAGCAAGGCCAACCGGCTGGAAGATATTTACAACCTCGCCTTAAACGGGTTGTTAAGTACAATCCGGGCAGACCGTGTTTCTGTATTGCTGTTCGATGAGTCGGGAATCATGCAGTTTAAAGCCTCGCACGGACTCTCGGATGCCTATAAGATAGCAGCTGCGGGACACTCGCCCTGGAAACCGGAAGCCATTCATCCATCACCCATTTTTGTCCCGGATGCGCAGCAGGATGAATCACTGAAAGAATTGCTCCCGGTCATCCAAAAAGAAGGGATCCGGGCGCTTGGGTTTATTCCCCTTGTTTATATGAACCGGTTGCTGGGTAAATTCATGGTGTACTTTAACGGGGTGCATCATTTTACCGGCGAAGAGTCCCAGTTGCTGCAAACCATCGCTACGGAAGTCGCATTTGCCATTGGTGAAAAAGAAAATGAGATTGCCCTGCGGAAGAGTGAACAGCAATACCGGGATGTGGTTGACAATACCCGTGAAATTATTTTCCAGACGGATGCGCAGGGGCACTGGACTTTTCTGAACCCGGCCTGGACCGAGATACTCGGGTACACGGTTAAGGAAAGTATCGGCCGGCATTTTTCGGATTTTGTAATACCCGGCGACAGGCCAGGAAGTGAAGAAAAGTTCAGGGCATTGCTGTCACAGGAAACTCCTTATATCCGGTATGAATTGCGTTTTACCAGTAAGGAGGAAAGGATATGCTGGATTGAAGTGAATGCCCGGCTGCTGTCGGGACCGGAGGACCAGGTGATGGGAGCCACCGGGATATTAACGGATATCACGGAACGGAAAAAGAATGAACAGGCCATCGGGGAAACCGCCCGCCAGTTACGGGAACTGTCGGCACATTTACAGGATATCCGGGAAGAAGAAAGAACCGCCATTGCCCGGGAAATTCATGATGAGCTGGGGCAGCAACTGACGGTGCTGAAGATCGACTTTTCCTGGCTGGAATCCCGGCTCAGCCTGGGTGATAATAATAAATTGCTCGCGGATAAATTTTCTGATATTTCCGACCTGCTTGACCGGGCTGTGAAAACCGTACGCCGTATGTCCACCAGCCTCAGGCCCAGTATGCTGGATGACCTGGGACTGGTAGCAACGATTGACTGGTACTTAGCCGACTTCGGACGGCGGGCGAACCTGAAAACGGAATTTATCCATTCTTCCGAAGAATTTGAAATGCCCGATAAAATGCGCACGGCCCTCTTCCGGATATTCCAGGAATCGGTTACCAATGTGATCCGGCATGCGGAAGCCACTACGGTTGTGGTGGAACTGAAAAGGGAGGGAGCGTACATACGCCTCAGTATAAAGGATAACGGGAAAGGGTTTGATACCCGCAGCGTTTCCGGGAAACGGACCCTCGGTTTACTGGGAATGAAAGAACGATCTCTGTTAATGGGGGGTGAATGCAGTATTGAAAGTATTCCCGGTATGGGAACAACCGTGTCCGTACAGATGAAACCCCAATAGCCATTGAACCGCCGGTCTCGTAGCTCACAGCTCGAAACTCGTAACTCGAAACTCATAACTCACATCTCGTAACTAATAGCAAAGAGCCCGCTAACCTGGATTAATTGCAGGAAATAACAGCAACCTTCTCATATAGGGCATAGCGTTCGATACTATGCTGGTAACCGGCTTCATTGAGCCAGTTCAGGACTTCCCGTCCCGGATACTTCCCGGAAAGCGGGACTTTAATTTGTGTACCGTTCCCATTGGTTTGTTCATAGGGTGAAAGCCCGCTGGTAAATTCCAGGACGGTCAGGCCCGTATTCAGTAAGGTGAATAGTTTTGGCAGCGGAATGCGGAGATTTTTATAGCCCACTTCAATGTCCCCGGCGGGTAATGAATCATTGTATAATTCTCCCAGGGAACGGATCCCGGATGCAGTGGGAAACTTCGGCACGATATCATATTGGTTCTCCACCCGGACAGATCCGGGGAATTTTTTATTGAAATCCGCAGCAAATGCGGCATTCCCCGCGGCTGGTGCGGCAAAGCTGATCACGTTTAAATGGAAGTTTTTTCTTCCCTTTTCCTGCAGGGCCTGCCAGAGATACGATCCATAAACCGCGGCCAGGTTCCCTCCCAGGCTGTGACCGGTTATCAGCAGGGGGGCGCCTGCTGTTACCAGGGAATCCAGGAAGGGCAAGAGCAATTGCCCGGTTCGCCTGTCCTGCATTTTACAAAGATTTTCCCAGCCGGTATAGGCGCCTTCGGAAACCCGGGCGGTAGTGGAATCAGCCGAGAAGGGCCATTTTTCCTGGACCGACACATGCAGGTCCTGGTAAATCCAGTTCTGGAATGCGGCCCAGCTAAAATTGATCAGGGAACCGCGAATGGCCAGTGCATACTCCCTTCCGTTACCTGCGACAAATGCGTGGTTGCCGTTAAGTTCGGCAGCTTCCCATACAAGGCTCCAGCCGGGCATATACTGATCCAGGGCGGCCGGTATATCTGTGCAGTAAGCGACCTGCGATAACAGGCAGGCAGTATCTTCCGTTAACCCGGATTGAAGCCGGGGTACCGGGTTGTCTAACACTTTTTTTGAATCTTTTTGCACACAGGAATAAAGCAAAAGGGGAAGGATAATGAAAGACAGGCAGGTAGTTTTCATCTGTGTCAGTTTTCAATAAATATAAGCGACCCGGAGTTCAGCAAGGGGTTTTTACCTATTTTATTCTTCCCTGCTTCCACTAAAACATACCTAACTAAGCTAAGTACTTTCCCATATTCTGGATTTTTTTTCCATTTTATGGAAGGAAAAATAAATTGGCATGAAATAAGTCGTTGAAAATCATATACGTATTTTTTGGCACTGGAATGGTAAATTAACGGTATCCTAAAATCGTACTTTATGAAAAATTTTTACGCAATCCTTTCCTTCCTTTTCATTTTTGTAACATCAACTGTTACCGCGCAGAATTTTAAATGGAATAATTACCCGGCCGGCAGCACTTCCAGTTCCCAAAATAATAATGGGATAAATATGAATGTGAATGTGAGCGGCAACGGTTTAAGTTCCGGGTTCCCGAAATATAATTCAAACGGCGGGGGTAACCTGGCCACTACGGTGAACTGGAACAATAGGACCAGCACGGTTACCTATACCTTTAATTTTTCCAAACCCCTGATCGGGATGACCTTTTTACTTTTCGATGTGGACCAGACTTCAAGCTGGGATGATAAGCTGACCATCACCGGTTACCGGGCGAACAATACAGCCATATACCCGATGATCTCCGGCACTTCCTATGCCATAGTTTACGGAACCAATCATAATATCGTGGAAGGGAAAAAAAATAACGAGGAGTACGATGAAGACCCCGTGGTGGTTAGTTTCGATGCCACCCCGTTAAAATCACTGACCATCGTTTACAGTGCCGGCTCTTCCAGTCCCAGTAACCCGGCCTCCCAGGTAGTGGGTTTTGGCGCCCTTGTTTATGAAAATGTGTTGCCGCTGAAACTGATGTCCTTCCGCGCGGATAAAAAGAACAATGCTGCTGAACTGAAATGGGAAACCGAAAACCAGGAAAATTTCAGTCATTTTGAAATAGAGCGGGCTGCTTCTGCGGATGCTTCATTTGAAAAAATTGCCACCCTGAACGCCACTTCCACCAGCGAAGGCAGCTATTCATATACTGATGGAAACGCATTTCGCCTGATGCAAAAAGCATTTTATCGCCTGAAAATGGTGGACGAGGACGGCGGATTCACCTACAGCGCAGTGATGACGATGGCATTTGATAATGCTCCTTCCGTTATCGTCAGCCCTACATTATTGAATGCAGGAGAAATGATCAGTGTGAATATTACCGGTGATGCGAGGGAAAAATTTGAAGTGAAATTATTTGATATGAGCGGCAGGATGCTCAGCCAGCAAACCGCCAGCAACCGGATCCAGTTATCCACTGCCCGCCTGCTCAAAGGAATGTATATTGTCAGTGTAGCTGGCGCGACTGAAACCAGGTCATTCCGGGTAATGGTACAATAACAAAACCGCACAAAGTACTACTTAGGATATAAAGGAGGGCTGCTCAACGGGCAGCCCTCCTTCTTTGTAATACTGACCCGGTACTTAGAACCGGTTCACAAAATCATCTCTGTCGCCGTATTCGTGATCATGTCTTTCGTGCCGTTTATGCCTGTTCTTTTGAGAATGTCCGTAATTCCGGTAATCTTCCCGGACCAGGATATTGCCCGTATAGTCAATACGGATCACGATATCATCCCGGTCCATGGTGAACGAAACGGCGTCCAGCAGCCGTTCCGTCCGGCCAAAGAACCCTCTTCTCATTTCGTACACCCGTACCGTATGGTGCCCATTGTAGAAGTAATCGGGCCGGATCGTTATGTGATCGCCGAAATAGTTTTTCCCGTCAATAACCACTTTAAAATTCTTTGTATTGTTTAACAGGATTACCGGCCGGCGGTCAGCGGCAAGCAGGGAAGCGGTCAGTAGTAAAGCTGCTGTAAGTGTAAAAATCTTTTTCATACGTATATATTTTAGAATCCGGTACTGCGGCGGCCGGGGACACTGCAGCACATTTTGTTTCACAACCCGGCTGATACCTGTAATTCAAAGCAGGTGCCAGTGTGTACAAAACAGGGAAAAGAAATGTTAAGGCTCGGAGCAGCGGCGGGGGCGGTAGTTATGTAATTATTGGGTCATTGTGGATAAAACAGGGCTGCTGACCCCTTCTGTTAACCAGGCTGGCATAATTTTCGTTCATTCTTACCGTGTACAACTGTACTATTTTTTACTCCAAATACTTGTAGCATGAAAAACTTACCAGGCCGTTTTGCGCCATTACTTACCGTATTTGCCGGAGCCCTGCTTTTTTTATATTCCTGCCAGAAAGAAGCGAACCTGGATGCCATCCCCGAAGGCAAGGCCAGGCTTTCCGTTTACCTGACTGACGGGCCGCTTGATTTTCAGCATGTCTGGATCGATATACAAAGCATTGCCGTGAAAGTGGATACCTGCCGTCGTAACCACGATGCTGACGTGGATGGTCCCGGTTGCGATGACGACCATGATTCCCTTAGCAGCCATTGTGAATACTGGGATACCCTGTCGATCAACCCCGGTGTGTACGACCTGCTGGCGCTCCGAAACGGGGTTGACACCCTGCTGGCCAGTGGTTTTATCATCAACGGGAAGATCGAACGGATCAAATTCACACTGGGTACCAATAACAGTATTATGGTGGACAGTGTAACACAGCCGCTGCACCTGGTCAATAACCAGGATTTTGTTTTTGTCAATGTGGGGCATGAACACCTGGATTCCCTTTCTGCAGGTAATTTCCAGTTGTACCTTGATTTTGACCTGGCCCGTTCTATCCGTTATACCGGCGGTCAATACTGGCTGAAACCCTATTTAAAACCCTTTGGCCGGCATAGTACCGGTGAGATTGAAGGGAAGGTACGCCCTGTTCATTTCCATGGTCTGATCAAAGCGTATAACGACACCGATACCGCCTTTGCCAGCCCCTGGAGCGAGGGCGAATTCAAGATCCGGGGTTTAAGGCCCGGTACCTACAATGTATTTATTGATGGAATCAACGGGTACCAGGATACCCTCATTACTAATATTGATGTTCAGCGGGGCCGGGACACGCAATTAGGCCTGATCCAGTTGCACCAGTAATAAATGAAAAGCCATGAACGGGACCGGGTATCGTTTATCGCTGCCCGGTTTTTTTTCAGCTTGCCGGGTAGGGGTTGCTGCTGTACTGGAAAACAGGGTTTAAATAAAGTTCGGTTCCTCTGTGGAAATAAACGGAAGCCCTGATATAGTTGTCTTCTTCTTTCAGGATATAACTGGCCTGGCTGGTACGAAAGGCAATTCCTGTTTTTCTGCCTTGCTGGCCGGAAAAAACAATACTGCCTGCCTGCTTCAGTACTGGTGATTTTGGGTGGTTCAGGAAACGGTAATCGCATATTTATCCAGTAAGCGAAGTACTGCGGGATAGGAAAACGCGGCCTTATGGATTTTATTTATTTCCGGGTCAATGCTGTAATGGATAGCCGTTCGCAGGTCGGCTTTTTCCAGCACGGTCTGTTCAAAACGGGCATCCCGGAGATTACAGCCGCTGAATACGGCTTCTGTCAGTATTGTTTCGGTAAAATCGGTTTCCTGCAAACTGCAGTTATTGAATACCGTTTTTTTCATCCTGCACTGGTAAAAGGAGCTGAGGTCAAGGGTGCAGCCATCGAACCGGACCGTGAACAGGAAGGCATTGGCGGTTTCAAAATGCAGGCCCAGCATTTTGCTGCTGATGAATTTCACATCATTAAACGTGGTCTGGATGATTTTCGCGCTGCTGAGATTGCAGTGGTCAAATTCGCATTCAGTGAAATTGATCCCGGATAGATCCGTGCCGGCGAAATTACAATGCAGGAAGCGGCAGGCTTCATAGTCGGCATCGGGAAGGCGGGTGATGGTATAATCCTGGTGTTCGAAGCTTGCATCCGTATGCAGGTCTTTGGGCATGTTAATTTTTTTACAGGGTGAAATTTTTGATAGAGAGGCTATTCGTTGTTGGCAGAACGGTTTTTTTGTTCCTGTTTGTATTTCTTTAGGCACTGCCGGATGCAGCATGTTCCGCTGTTAAATCCAGGTTGTTCATCCGGTAGTTTTATTAAAAGCTTGAAAAACGGGGAAAGGAAATAGTTGCGATACATTCGCCCGGTTTTTTATGAAAAAGTAATGGGCTGTATCCGGTACGCTTTAACTTTTCTTCCGTTTTGGAAAGCCGGGTTCCATTTTGGGGACTCCTTAATTAACCGCAATGCCTCTTTATCCAGTGAATATTCCACTGATTTCAGGACCCGCAGCTGGATGGTTTTTCCTTCCGTATCCACTACAAAGATGATTTTGACTGTTCCGCTTTTCCCCAGTTGCTGGGCTCTGTCGGGATAGTTCGAATTGTTTTGCAGGTATTTGATCCAGGCTGAGATACCCCCTTTAAAGTCTGCTTCGGTCTCTACCGACTCCAGGGTTGCTGCTGTTTTCCCCTCCAGGGTTTCCTTTTTTCTTTTTTCGTTGAGATCTGTACTGTTAACCAGTATGCCGTTTTTGTACTCTTTCTCCATCCGGACCGAAAGCGTATCATCATAAAAATACCAGGTGCTGTCCCGTAAGCCGTTCTTTGTATAGCCTACGGAATCGATCTGGCCATCCATCCCGAAATAAGAAATATATCCATTTAGGACGGTGGCCTTTTCGTCCCGGTATGTTTCTATGCTGATCAGCGGGCCGGAAAAATGATACGTCATCCATTGGTAGCTGCTGTCATTTGTCTTTTGCATAATACACAGGTAACGGGCTGATTCTATTTCGCAGGGCTTCCACTCACTGTCATAAACATAGAATGATTCTTTGGACTTGTTTTTCTGTGCGTATAGCGCCATACTGATCAGGCAGCAGAAGAGGACGGAAAGTATTTTCATAAATCAGGTCTGAATGAACAGGGTTTCTGCAAATATATTCCCTGCGGCGATTGGATTATCCCCCGGGGATAATTTTTGGCATAAACAGGATTCCCGGACCGCTGTATATACAAGGGACAGTTCATCCGGCCCTGTAGTCACAGGAACCGGATGAATTCTTCCTGGTACGCATCTGCTGTATCACTGTCTCATTTCTGTGCACAGACCACCAGGGCGCTGGCATCAATATGCACTTCCTTACCCGGAAATTTCCGGTTGAGTTCCGCAAATACCTCCTCCTTGATCTTTTGCCGCATGGCGTCATCTGCTTTACTCAATGCAGCTACAATCGGGGCGCCAATATCATTCATCATTTCCCAGTAGCGCTCCGTAGTGCCGCTTTTCATTACGGAAGTAGTTTCCGTTTCGCTGATCCCTGATAAACCTGCTTTCTCAAATAGTTCTCTCAACAGGCCGGGCCGGCTGCAGCGGAACATACCCGGGGCGCCGGGAGGAGGAGGGGGCAGTTCGAGGTTCTTTTGTATAACGCCCATGATGGCGGTTATCCAAAAGTTTTTATCGGGTACATTCCAGACGGAAGTGGCAATCCGTCCCCCCGGTTTTAATACCCTTGTCATTTCATCCGCGGCCATTTGCATATCCGGAAAAAACATGAATCCGAAGCGGCAGCTGATCGCATCAAAACTGTTGTCCGCGAAGGGGAGCTGGCATACATCGCAGGCTTTTATTTCAACATTGTGCACACTCCGTTCCGCCGCATTCCCGGCAGCAATCTCCAGCATGTGTTCCGAAAGGTCCGTGATGGTTACCCGGCCATCCGGGATCATGGCAGCGATCGTTAAACCAGGTTCACCGGTTCCGGCGGCAATATCAAGTACGTGATGGTTTCCGGAAGGGCTGATGTGCCGGATAATCGAATCGCCCATTGGGCGCAGGAATTCCATGGTCAGCTCATCCCATTTCTTCCAGCCTGAAGAAAATTTATTCCAGGATTGTTTTTGCTGATCCCTGATTGCTTCTAATTGAGGATTCATGTTTCAATGTTTTAATGTGATAAAGAGGGGTGAAAAAAATTCAGCGGGTCAGGAAGGAACAATTAAGTTACGAAATAATAGTACCCAACTTGCATAAGGGAGAACCGGGCAGCGGGCCCCTGTTCTTGCCTGCCCTGTGTGCCAGGGAACGGCAGCAAACTCCTGCCCGCCAGGATAGGGATAAATGGATCAGGCAATCAGCTCATTATCCAAGCCGTGCATCCGCAGGAAATGATTGAATTCTTCCCGGTAGGTTTTTTTCAGGTGATGTATCTTCTGTTCCTGGATATAATGCTGAATCCATTCCATGGCGGAGGCCCCGACTGAATAAACGGCATAGCCTTTCTGCCAGGCAAATTTTTCCGGCAGCATCCCCTGTGTATTGATCCATTGCGAGCTGCTTCCCTTAACCTGTTTGATGACATCGGAAATTGACTTCAGCGGATTCTGCCGGAACAGGCAATGCACATGATCGGGCATTCCATTGATGATCCGTACCGGGCAGCCGGTTTCTTCAAATTTACAGGCCAGGAACTGATGAACCGCTTTTTCAATGGGAGGGAGGATGAACGGGTTTCGGTCCCGGGTGGACCAGATGGCATGGATCCAGATACTGGGTAATGAATGAAACATACGACAGGTTTTGCCGGCTAAACTAACCCATCTGCCAGGTCTCCTGTCTGTGCTTCCACCCTGTAAATCCTGCTTTTTTTCGCCCGGATCCCCGGTTCAGACCCTGATAATCGATGCCTTTTCCTCGTCCAAAAGGCGTAGCTTTGCCCACTCTAAAATCCCTGCCTTCCCGGCTGCTGCCGCGCCCGCTTTACAATGGGCGATTGAGCGGGCGGGATGGGTAAGGCGGACAGACAAGGAGACAAAAACGTACATGAAAAACATCCGGAATTTTTGCATTATCGCCCATATTGACCACGGCAAATCCACCCTGGCTGACCGCCTGTTGCAAAGCACCAATACCATCAGTGACCGTGATATGATGGACCAGGTGCTGGACGATATGGACCTGGAAAGGGAAAAGGGCATTACCATTAAAAGTCATGCCATCCAGATCAACTATAAGCACAGCGACGGGCAGGAGTATATCCTGAACCTGATCGATACGCCCGGACACGTGGACTTCAGCTACGAAGTGAGCCGGGCCCTGGCCGCCTGCGAGGGATGCCTCTTGCTGGTTGATGCGACACAGGGTATCCAGGCGCAGACGATCAGTAATTTATATCTGGCCATTGACAATAACCTTGAGATCATCCCGGTGATCAACAAGATTGATATGGCCGGTGCCATGATCGAGGAAGTAGAAGACCAGATCGTGGACCTGATCGGTTGTAAAAGGGAAGAGATCCTGCATGCCAGCGGACGGACCGGACTGGGGGTTGATAAAATTCTGGACGCTATCGTAAGCCGGATCCCGGCCCCGAAGGGTGATCCTGCGGCCCCCCTGCAGGCGCTGATCTTTGATTCTGTCTTCAATTCCTTTCGCGGTATTATCGTGTATTACCGGATCATGAATGGTTCGATCCGGAAAGGGGATAAGGTAAAATTTGTAAGTACCGGACAGGAATACGGAGCCGATGAAGTGGGGATCCTGAAACTGAAAATGACGGAGAAACCCGAAGTGAAGACCGGCGATGTGGGTTATATCATCACCGGGATCAAGAATGCCAAAGAAGTGAAAGTAGGGGATACCATTACCCTGGCGACCAATGAGCACCCCGAACAGATAAAAGGATTTGAAGAAGTGAAACCGATGGTGTTTGCGGGAATTTTCCCGGTCAATACCGATGAGTTTGAGGAGTTGCGGGACTGTATGGATAAACTCCAGTTGAACGACGCCTCCCTGACCTTTGAACTGGAAACCTCCCAGGCC
Organism: Sphingobacteriales bacterium; assembly: GCA_016192105.1. GTDB lineage: Bacteria > Bacteroidota > Bacteroidia > Chitinophagales > Chitinophagaceae > JJ008. Next base: position 52,368 of record JACPUV010000009.1, read on the forward strand.
CTTGGCTTTGGCTTCCGTTGCGGCTTTCTCGGGATGCTGCACATGGAGATCATCCAGGAACGGCTGGAACGGGAATTCAACCAGATGGTGATCACCACCGTGCCCAACGTAAGTTTTATTGCGTACACCACTAAGGGGGACAAAGTGATCGTGAACAACCCGACTGAATTTCCCGACCCGGTAAAAACAGACCATATTGATGAACCCTTTATCAAAGCGCAGATCATCAGTAAACCGGAATATATCGGTAATATCATGACCCTTTGCCTCGGCAAGCGGGGGATCCTGATGAACCAGAGTTACCTGACACCCACCCGGGTGGAACTGCTTTTTGAAATGCCGCTGACGGAGATTGTATTTGATTTTTATGATAAACTGAAATCACAGACCCGGGGCTATGCTTCCTTTGACTATCACCCCATCGGGTACCGGGAGAGCGATATTGTAAAAATGGACATCCTCCTGAATGGGGATAAAGTTGACGCCTTGTCCGCTTTGATCCACCGCAGCCGGGCCCAGGATTTCGGAAGAAAGCTTTGTGAGAAACTGAAAGAATTATTGCCCCGCCAGCAGTTCCAGATCGCCATCCAGGCGGCTATCGGCGCCAAAGTAGTGGCGAGGGAAAATATTTCGGCGATGCGGAAAGACGTAACGGCCAAATGTTATGGTGGGGATATCAGCCGTAAACGTAAACTCCTCGAGAAACAAAAAGAAGGTAAGAAGCGGATGCGGCAGATCGGCAATGTGGAAGTGCCGCAGGAAGCTTTTTTGGCGGTGCTGAAGCTGGATGAGTAGGGGGGAGTGGGGAGTAGGAAGTCGGGAGTCGGGAGTCGGGAGTCGGTAGTCGGAAAAGCCAGAAGGGCTGAAATTATTATAGAAAGGTTTGGGAGAAAGAAATAAACCCTGAAAGGGTGACATTATTGGTTAATCATAAATGGGGCCTTCTAAGGGGTAGTTGGGGAATGGGGAGTGGGGAGTAGGAAGTCGGGAGTCGGGAGTCGGTAGTCGGTAGTCGGCAAAGCCAGAAGGGCTGAAATTATTATAGAAAGGTTTGGGAGAAAGAAATAAACCCTGAAAGGGTGACATTATTGATTAATCAGGAGGAGGTTACCGGCCTGTAATCTACACTGTGCCAGCGCACCTGATTTTACCCGCTAATAATTGTATTTTGGATTTTTAACAAGGATATGAGCTCAGCCGCTTTCTACGATAATTTTATTAAAGAACAGGCGGTATCCGGTATCAATGACAGGATCTATGGTCTGTACCGGCGTCTGCTGAATGAGGGCCTCCACAACCGTTCATCGGTCCTGGAAATCGGCTGTGGTATTGGTGCCCTGACGTACCTGCTGGCCGGAAAAATCAAAAAAGGAAATATAGAAGCTACTGACCTGAGTCCCGCCTCTGTCGCCTTTGCCCAAAAATACCTGGATCAGTCCAACCTGGTCTTTTATGCCGGTGATATCCTTGCGTTGAATCCCCGGGCTGCCTCCTTTGATTATATTCTCCTGTTTGATGTGCTGGAACATATTCCCCTGGAAAAACACCCGGTATTGTTTCAGCGGATCAGTCAGTGGATGAATGAGGACAGCCAATTGCTGATCAATCTTCCCAATCCCGGTTATATTCTCTACGATCAGCAGCACAACCCGGCTGCCTTGCAGGAACTCGATCAGCCTGTTTTTACAGAGATCCTCCTGCCGCGGCTGGCGGCTGCCGGACTGGAACTCCGTTGTTTTGAAACATGGAGTGTATGGGCGGAGAATGATTACCAGTTTCTGTTGCTGCGAAAGAAAACAGCATTTACCGAACAGCTTTTAGCAGAAAAGAGAAACCTGCTGCAAAAAATAAAACTGCGGTTGTTCCGGGAATGGAGGAAGATCCGGTATCCCTATCCGCCGAAGGGTTCTTACTGAAAACGGTGAAACAATTCTTCCCAGCGAAGATAAACCCTGTCCGGGGCAAAGGCGGCCGACGAAATGAATGCATGCGCGGCCATCTCACTTCTTTTTTCGGGGTTATCCTGCAGACTCAGGATTGCGGCTGCCAGCAGGCGGGGGTTTTCTTTTTCCGTCAGCAGCCCGTTATAATCCTGTTGTATAATATGCCGGGGGCCCGTATCACAGTCAAAAGATATACAGGGGAGGCCGTTACTCAATGCCTCCAGCAATACCAGCGGGAAACATTCGTTCCGGGAAGTCATAACAAACAAACCCGCTTCCCGGTACACTTCCGTCAGATCGGTTTTATCAGCCGGCTGGAAAATCAGTTGTTCCCCGAGCCCTTCGTTGCGGATAAAAGCCAGGAAATCCGCTTCCTGTTCCCCATAGCCGATTACTTTCCATTTTGTGCCGGGCCGTTGTTTCAATACGATCTTTGCCGTTTCCATCAGCAGATCGGCTCCTTTTATCCGGTTAAAACGGGTGACTGACAGAATGGTTGTACTGACCGGGCTGCTCTTTACGATCCTCCCGGCCGGCGAAGGTTCCACAAAATTCGGGATCAGCACAGCCTGTTTATTCAGTGAAAGATAATAATGCTGTTCATCGGGGTTCAGGCAAATGACGGCATCCAGTTTTTTGTACGCATAGCGGAACAGGTAGTTCCAGAAAGTATTTCGGTGCTGCGTTTTAAAATGATGATGCTCCCAGGAGAAGATACGGGTAAACTTCCCGGCTCCGCAGAGTACGGCTGAAACGGCAAAATGGTATTCCGAGCAGACCAGGTAATCCGGCCGGAGTGAGGTAAGGATTTTCCGGAACGAACGGAGATCCTGCAGGAACCTGATCTTCCGGCTGAGGGGATTGCCGGCAGAACTGATACCAAAGTTTAGCGGCAGCTGCACCTTTTTTACTTCCGGATCAACGGGATACCAGGTAGCCGGGTTTTGATCCAGGATCAGCAAACTGACGGACCAGCCTTTTCGTGACAGCAAATTGGCCGTACTGATCATCGCTTTTTCATACCCGCCCGGAACGGACAGGTAGGAAGTGACGAGGACGATATTTTTTTTATCGCTGTGCAAGTTTTATAGTTTCCAGAGACATAATTTTTTATCAGGATACCCGTCTGTAAAATCTTCTTCAATGGTAAATAAGGGATCCGGTAACGAAAACGGAGGCAACTGCAGGTTCAGCATCCGGAACTGTCCCGGTTCAATATCCTTGTTTTCGGAAATAAACCGGTAGGTATTGGTGAGCATATAGCGGATGCCGGCAGTTCTGAAATTGGCAATGGCCGACAGGATCAGTTCATTGGGCAGGTGTATGAAGCAATCCCTGCATAATACAAGGTCCGCGGGAGGTAAAATATCCGAAGTAATGTCGGCTACAATAAATTTTTTCGAGGGATATTTTTTCCTGTTTTCTTCGATTAACCGGGGAATGATATCGGCCCCTGTATAATCAATGCCGGCCAGGTCCGTATGATTAATCCAGTTCAGATCACCACAGGGAGCATCCAGGATGGATTTTAGGTCCAGCGAACGGATTAGTTCAGGGATGGCCTGGCGGATGTGTTGGGTGTGGGCTAAGATTGAACCCGGACCGGAACCGGTTTCAGCCTGTTTCCATAAATCCGATTTGTAATAAACCCGGTGAAATATTTCGGCTAAGCTCTTTTTTCTTTTTTGCCTGAAGAAACCCATAACCTGTTACCCTTTTATTTTTTTTAAGAAGCGGCGGAGGCAATAATAATACTTTCTGGCTGCTGTGCGGTACTGGTTGAGAAAATCCAGTTCGTTGCCGGCACCCTGCGTCTTGCGGACCCTGTTGACAATAACATCGGAATACACAGCCAGTCGCTCACTTACCATACGATCTTCGCTTAGTTTTTCCCTGATCGTTGAACCGGCATTGGCTCCCAGTTTGCCGCAAAGTTCCGGATTGGCGGAAAGATACAGAATGGCATCCGCCAGGGCGGCCGGGTTGTTTGCCGGCACAATCCAGGCATCCTTTCCATGCGTGAAAAGTTCGGCTGCCCCGGTGTGATCTGTTATCAGTATTGCTTTTCCGAGGCTGGCCGCTTCCAGGGCCACATAATTGAATGTGTCAAAGGTTCCGGGTATAATAACCAGTGAAGCCGCCGCAATCTCCCGGCCTGTTTTTTCAGGGTCCAGTTCTCCCGCCCATATTAATCGGTGTTGCCAGGTGTCCGGGTATTTTTTCTGCAGGTAAACAGACATTTGCTGATAAGCGGGGGCCAGCCAGGTATCGCCTCCGATCCAGGTAACCCGGATATGCGGTGCTTTTTCCCGGAGCAGGGTCATGGCATCCAGCAGGTCGTAGATGCCTTTTACCGGTTGCAGTCCGCCAATGCAGATCAACTTACCCGGTTCCCTGCTGCAAACCCGGTTTTGCATGTTCTGCCAGGGGATGCTGGTTACCCTTACCGTCTTTTTCAGCCATTTTTCCAGGCTGTTTTTATTGAATTGGCTATGGGTAATGATGGCGTCAGCTGATTTAAAGGAAAGCTCTTCCAGCCGGGTAATAAGCTCCAGGCTGTCATTTTTCCCGGAATAATTGAGACCGGCAAATTGGGAAAGACTGCCATGGCCTGTTATAATTACCGGGGGCAATGAGTTGTCACAAAGAAAAATACCCAGGCCTCCGTAATCAGCGACTTCGACGATGTCGATCTGATACGCTTTATGATTGGATAATAGCCACTCCCTGGTAGCCATTCCTTTTGCAATCCAGTTTGGGGCATCAAACCCGCCGGGACGGAAATAAGGACTCCATTTTCTTTTCTCCGCACTGTAATTTTTTTTTAAAAAAACGGTGGTCAAAAGCCCGCTTTCCAGCCATTGGTCTTCGTCATCTTCACCGGCCAGTTGATTTGGAGTGAGTAAAAATATGCGGTGACCTGCTTGGGTAAGTAACCGAGTCAACTGGGTATAATAGGTAGATATCCCGCCGGGCTGATTCAGGCTGTTCAATGTAACCAGGCAGATATTCATTTTTCAAAAATAACCATTCGGGCTGACACCCTTAAAGGGATTTGCTCAGCCGGAATAACCAGTTTTTAATTCGGGTGCGGATCCTTAGCCGGTATTTAATCCGAGCCAGTTTGCTTGGGGCGGAATAAGCAGGAAGTCCGGCAATGAACTGACCCAGAGTATAGCCCGTTTTTTCAAATGTTTTTCTGAACTGATTAAAATAAGGAAACAATTCCCGGTCATGTCCCTCAAGCAATTCCGGTATATAGTTGCGGTTAAAATGAATAAACACCACGGGGTATATGCCATTTATTTTCACTTCCCCGTTAACCAGTACCCGCCGACAAACATGCTGGTTCCAAAAGGAAATATTACATCCCTTATGCCTCAGGATTTTGACATCTTCAAAAAAAACGGGAAGGGCATCCAGATATTTCTGATCTACGTGCAGCCCCTTGGCATGGTTCACCTCTATGCCGTATCTGCAGGCAGCTGCCCACCATTCTAAAGCCGGTATCCCCCTGCGGGTAGCACCGATAAAACCGGCATTAAAGGCGCCGTAATTGAAAAATGCCAAGAAGTCGGATTCCCGCTCCTGCGGATCCGGGGTCGTCCAGTGCGGTGTCAGAAGCACAGATGTTTGATCAAGTTCGTCAAACAGGAATTTGCAATCGTTTACAAAAAAGATATCACAATCCAGGAAAATCACTTTTTCATATCCTTGATCCAGCAGATAGTGGATCAGTACCGGTTTCATAGACCAACGAAGTGCATCAGGCCTGGTATGATAAGTGTTTAATAAAAAATCAGTATAGCCGAAATGGTACAGCTGACTGATTTGTAGTATATGTAGTTTCTCAGCGGGTACCAAAGATTTTTCATATTCGCTTTCGTCACATATTAGCACATACAGAGAATCTGCTGCAGAGTGCTCCTGCAATGAACGGAAAAGCGTTACCGCATATGGTAGATAATTACTGGTTATGATGGTACAAAAGGTTCTCATTCTTTTCACTTTTCTGGCTTTTGCAGAAAGGGTTTGATGGATTGATACAGGCTGTTTATTCAAATATACATTGGATTATTTTACGATTAAGTTTCTGAAACAGTCTGCAATGCGGGGAGCATATTTATTGACTGAATAATGGGATTCAACGAATCCGGGGCCATTTCCGGACGTTTGTGTGTAAAAGTCGTGGTCTTCTTTAAAAGTGCGTAACCCGGTTAGCCAACTGTTTGTATCTGTTGCAGACAGCCCGGCCTGGCTCTCCCGGAGGATCAGTTCATTGCTTCCCACTGGACTTACAAGTACGGGTACGCCACATGCCATGTATTGCAGCATCTTAAAACTACATTTGCCACGAGTAAATGAGGTGTCCTGTAAAGGCATCAGCCCTACAGAAAAGGAGTTAATCAATTCGTTTTCTTTTTCAGTCGACCAGGGTATGAATCGGATCCGCCTGTTGTCATAATTAAAAATATTACCCGGTGAAGAAGAGACAATGGTAAAACACGTATCCGGATTCTGTTGCAGAAATTGATCTATAGCTGGTTTGACCAGTTCCAGATACGGAAGGTTAGGAGCGCTGCCGATCCAACCAATTGTAAAGGGACCGTCTTTTCCCTTTATGGGATAGAGAGCGGAGGTGTCAATTACCGATGGAATGATGCAGACATTGCTGGAGTATTGTGAGGCATAATCAGCAAGATATTCATTGCCCGCAAAAACCTGAACTGCGGAACTGATGGCTTTTTGAACTTCTTTTTCTCCGTCCTGTAGCCAGATGGCATCATCAAAATCAAATATGCGCGGAATCTGTATTTTTTTTTCACACCAGGATTGCCTTTTAAGAATGAGACGGTTTTGCCAGATCAGATCATATTTAAATTGCTCGTAAAGGAGAGGTAGTCTGGTGATATTCTTGGCAAGCCATAAAAGCCGCCAGGGATTTATGCTTGTAATCTTTCCCACTTTAAACATCCAGGCGGCCGGATCTGAGTTTTCGTTAAAGTGGAATACACGCGGCTTGACAAAAATTTGTTCCCTTTCCAGCGACGGGATATACTGGAGAATTCGGGCCCGGGATGCAGGGTCGTTCTTTTCATTAATAAGTCCCAGTATTTTAACTGAATTGTTCATCAATTTTGTGGACGTTATCCTGAATAGTTAAAACAGTTTTTTTAACCATTTGGCTGGTTTGAGCAAGGCGTGTCCGAACCTGTATGCGAAAGCCTTGGTAAAACGGCTTTCCTGTTCATCCAGTGCGGCTTGAAAAATGGATTGCCCGTCAAAAATACTATTATTTGTTCCTGGCAATTCAAGGTCAGATGCGATGGCTATCATATAAACCCCCGCGACTATGCTGTTTTTTTTTACCTGCAGATGATCACCTGAATAGATGTCATATCTATATTGCTCCTGATTTCTGATCAGCGAGGCTTGAAAGGATTTTTGATAAAATAAGTGGTAGTGTCTGAAATGCTTTTGAAGAAGTGATTCAAACTGCTCCTTGCTGAGTTCTTTTTTGTGAAAAGGATTGCGATGGCCGGTTTTTTCTGAATATTCTGTTTTGTCGGGGGTTGAAATAATCAACAGGCCCCCTGGCTTCAAAACTCTTTTGAATTCTTTCATTAACAGCTCATGTTCATCCAGGTGTTCAAGTGTCTCAAAAGAGACAACGAGATCGAATGACTGGCGTGGTAGTTGAGTGTCTTTTGCATCCGCAGTAAGGAAACAGATTTTGTTGTCGCCATATTTTTCTTTTGCAATTTCTATCGTTGCTGGATCAATGTCCACCCCAGTAACTGAAGCGGCATTGTGCGAAAGCAGCCTGCTGCCATATCCTTCACCGCAGGCAATATCCAGGACTGATTTGCCATTGGAGAACTCGCAGGCAAGCGCATACCGATGAAGGTGCTCTATAGCCGTTTCATTATGCGCTAAGGGTTCCCACCTTTCTCCGGTCCGTTCTCTTTTTTTCATGCTTTGGATTTTTCAATATGCCATTTCAACAAGGGGCGTAATATTCCAGGAAATTCTCCTGGACTCATGCCCCTGGCAGTTTGCCGGTCAAATACATCATATACATGAAATGCCAATACATCTTTTTCATGCAAATAAATCACCTGACTGGTATGATTGAATACGGCACAGCTAATGAAATACAGTCCCGTATTCAGCATATGCCCGGGTATCCAAGCCACGGCTTTGAATTTACCAGTGGCATGTGGTTCACTGTATTCAGCCGTATTCACACTGTGTGTGTCAAATACATTGATCCCCTCCTCATTGTGCAGATTGTAGCCTAACCACAAAACATGTCCGGGGCTCAATACTTCATATTCCATTTCAATGCCAATTGTTTCATCCGCTGCAAAACTGTCCGATTGTTGAAAACTGGTGGTTATACTATTTACAGATAGCAGCTGTACAACAGGGGGAGTGGTTGCTTTGGATCCTGTGTCAGGTGTATTTGTACGCACTGAAGAGATATACTGACTAATAATTTCTTCTGAATTCCCACCCGCAATCAGTCTGCCATTGTCCAGCAAAAGCGCTTTATTACACAGGCTCCTTATATAGCTCATATTGTGGCTTACAAAAAGGATTGTCCGTCCGTCTTTGTGGCTCACTTCTTCCATCTTACCCAGGCATTTTTTCTGGAATTCCATATCTCCCACAGCGAGAACTTCGTCAATCAGTAATATTTCCGGTTCAAGGTGAGCAGCAACGGCGAAAGCCAGCCGTAACTGCATACCGCTGCTGTAATGTTTCAGCGGGCTGTCAATAAATTTTTCCACGCCGCTGAAATCAATAATCGCATCCAGTTGCCGCCGGATTTCCGTTTTTTTCAGGCCGAGGATAGAACCGTTCAGAAATATGTTTTCCCGGCCGCTCAGTTCCGGATGAAATCCAGTGCCGACTTCCAGTAGACTCCCCACACGCCCGTGAATAAAGGCTTCTCCGCAGGTGGGGGGAGTGATCCGGCTGATGATTTTCAGCAGGGTGCTTTTGCCCGCGCCGTTCCTTCCTATGATGCCCACTCGTTCTCCAGGTTCGATACAAAGATTGATATTCTGCAAGGCCCAGAAATAAGGATCTGCTTTTTTCCCTTTCCCGGTCCATTCCCAGGGAGCCTTGCTGAGCACATCCCGCAATGACAGGTAAGGAGGTGCTTCATGCAGGCGGTATTGTTTACCCAGTTTCCGTATGTCAATAGCGGGTTTCATCAGACGATATCGGCAAAATAGGCTTCGGTCTTGCGAAAAAAATACAGACCCGCAATAAGCAAAATAAGTGTAAAGGATAACCCGGCCATTGTTTCTTCCATCTCCGGAGGTGGCGCCCCAAGTGCTGCCCGGAAATAAGCAATGGACGTATTAACCGGGTTAAAGGAAAGTAAGTTTCTGAGCCATTCCTGGGAGATACTGCGCAGCGGGTAAATAATCTGCGAGCTGAAAAAAAGCAATTGTAATAAGAAAGGGATCATATACCGGAAATCCCGGTATTTTACATTCAAAGCGGCAAGAAATGTCCCGGTACCGAAACCTGCCAGGGTGACGATTATGATACCCGCCGCAAAATAAAAAACCGAATACCAATGCAGGGATTGTCTGTATAGGACGCAGAAAACAAGAAAGATCAGCAGCCCGATCAGGAAATCAAACAAGGCCAGCAATACCGCGGACCCCGGGATGATCAGCCGGGGAAAATAGATTTTTTTAATGATATGGGCATTCTGAATCATACTGTCCCCGGCATGGGAGATGGAAGCGCTGAACAGGTTCCACAAAATCAGGCCGGAAAGCACAAAAATGGGATAAACTACAGGGGCGGTATCGATCTTAAGCGTCCTGGAAAACAGCAGGGTGAAAAGAAGCATCATCCCAAGTGGCTGGATAAGCGCCCATAGTATTCCGAGATAGGTCTGTTTATACTTCACCTTTATATCCCGCCAGGTGAAGAAATAAAAAAGCTCCCGGTACTGCCATAATTCCTTTAAGCCAAGGGAAAAACGGCCGGGGGGCTGTATATGGGTGATGAATTTCTCCATGAGTTGTAAAGATACCCAATGGAGGGGAAAACAAAAGCGCAAACAGGGATTCGCCGTTGTCAGCGGGACGGCTTAGTTATTCTCTCGGGTCTTGTTTTTATCCGTTTTTTCCTGGAGTTTTTGTTCATTCCGGTTCCCTTTCGGATCCAGCAGGGGGTCACCCACAGGCGCCTGGCCGTCTTCCAGTTTAAAGGTGAAGACCTTGTCGATATGCATCCATTTCCCGTTTTCCCATTTGAATCCTTCCTGGTCGCCGTCCGGGATAAAGGTCCAGGGCAGGTCGGGCTCATCGGATTCAGAGACCAGGTGATCCACCAGGATCATCCCCAGGTCTTCGATATAATTCACCAGCACCCGGGTATCTTTTTTAAATTCAAGGTTAAAACGATACCGGGGCGCTTTGGGCACCGAATCTTTTTCATAGGAGAAGAACGGTCCCCCAAAAACCGGTTCATTCTTATCAGTAAAACTGAGGACTTCGATCCATTTCATACTGCTCTGGGCGCTGTTCTGATCAAAGCCGAAAAGCGTATAATAGTTCTTCCCCTTGTACTGCGTTTTTACCATATTGTAATACATGGCCCCGATCCAGTTGCCCCGGCTCCTGACCGAATCCCCGGGCTTGTTCGTAAACTCGGAAGCATCCCGCAGGGGAACCAGTTTGAGCGAACCATCCGCTGTCCGGAACTGGATAGCACCCCGCTGGCGGGAATAATAATCGGTATAAGAAATATTCCAGCTGAAAATACGGAAACTGGTATCCGGCGCAAGGAGTGTGGATACCCCCCGCACTGAATCAAAGGGATAGTAAAATGAATGTTTAACCTGCAGGGCCCTGACAAGCACTTTGGTAAAAGCGCTGTCGGCCAGCATCCGTTGCTGGGGCAGGCTGTCTGTATTAAGGTGAAAGGAATAATTCTTCAGGCTATCTTCTTTTGCCCGGAGCCCTTTCAGGTCGGCCGGGCTGATTTTCTGACTGAAGCTGCCTGTAGCCAGGAAGACAGAGAGGGTAAATGACAGGATTCTTTTCACCAGGTTGTTTTTTATTAGACAAGTAAAGTTAAGCCTATCCGAAGATGGGCATAACGTGAAATAGGTTGTAAAATTATTGCCGGGATCACAAAGCTTTGGCAAAATCCTCCAGGTTGTCAAAAGCCAGGTCAATTTCAGGGTGGGGCAATTCCTGGTAGGGGCGGGTGGTTTTTACAAATACCGTGTACATCCCTGCATTCCGGCCAAAGTGCATATCGCTCAGGTTATTGCCCACCATAATGGACCGGGAAAAGTCGATCTCGGGAAAATTCATCTTTGCCCTTAAGGCCATACCGGGATTGGGCTTGCGTTCGGGGTGGTCATTGTGCAGGGAGGAGCAGTAAAAAATGGCATCAATCCGCCCGCCCGCCTTTTCCACTTCGCGTTGCATGTACTGGTGAATTTCAAGCAGGGCATCTTCCGTCATCAGCCCTCTTTCCACCCCCCGCTGGTTGGTGATGATGATGATCCGTGGAAATTTCTGCGCCAGTTTTTTAAACAGGGCAGGGCCGCCAGGGGTGAATACGAATTCATCCGGGGTGAAAATATAACTGCCATCCTTGTCCACATTGATCACCCCGTCGCGGTCCAGGAACAGGGTCCAGTTATCATCCATCGCAGAAAGATCAAGCGGGGGATGACTCAGTTCGGTTTGCGCCCGGTTTAAATCCTCCGGGATCCCGATATCAATAAAGTATTCGTCCTGGATTATTCCATAGATCCGCCGCCTGGTAAAAAATGACTCCAGGTAATTCTTTTCAAAGGAAAATTTAGCCGGAAACTCTTCATCCATAAATTTATCCTTATTCAGGAGATAGACCCCGCCATTGATATTTCCCTGCTCATAAAACTGCTTTTCCCTGAAACTCTTTACCAGCTGCGATTCATCCAGTTCCACCACGCCATAGCGGTCAAAATTTTTCATGGGCTTCAGCAGCAGGGTACATTCCGCCAGGTTATGATTATGGAAGAGAGCCGCCTCGTGCAGGTCCGCTTTGAAAAGGGTGTCCCCGTTTACGACCAGCACATTTTTCTGGTTGGCCCTGGTACAGGCCAGTAAAATGGCGCCACCGGTACCCAGGGGTTCTTCCTCGATCACGGTCTCATACCGCAGGGTGGGAAAATGGTTGCACAGGTAATCTTCAATAACCTCGTGCTTATAACCCAGCGAAAAGATAAAACGGTCGATACCCTGCATCCGCAGCTGATTGATCACATAAAAAAGAAAGGGCTTATCGGCTACCGGGGCCATGCATTTGGGCAGGTCGGGGACTGCTTCCCTCAGGCGGGTTCCCAACCCCCCGGCTAATATGATGGCTTCTTTGATCATGCGACCAGGAATATTTTCCTTATTGATTTGAACCGCTGAAATATTTTTCCTCTACCAGCTGGCAGATAATATGACCGATGGTGATATGACTTTCCTGGATCCGGGGTGTATCATTGGAAGGTACATTAACCAGGTAATCACTGAGGGCTTTCATCTGCCCGCCGCTGCTGCCGGTAAAGCCCACGGTGATCAGCCCTTTTTCCCGGGCTGTTTCAAAGGCTTTAATAATATTCTTTGAATTGCCGGAAGTGGAAAGCCCGATCAGGATATCGCCGGCATGACCGATCCCTTCGATCAGCCTGGAATAGATCACTTCATAGCTGTAGTCATTCGCCACCGCGGTCAGGTAGGAAGTATTGCAATGCAGGGCTTCCGCCGGCAGGGCCTTGCGATCCGTATAAAAACGGCCGGAGAATTCCGCTGCGAGGTGCTGTGCATCCGCCGCGCTGCCGCCATTGCCGCAGAAATAGACGCGCTTGCCTTTTTGAAAGGCTTCCGTAACGGCATCCACTACCTGCCGGATCGTGGAAAGCAATTCCGGTTGCTGCAGGATCTGCTGCTTGGTATCAATGGATGCCCGGATGATATTTTTGATTTTTTCCATCGTATTGTTTTGTTCCTGTTAAATAGTCCAGGTCTTGAGCCCGTGTTCTGTGAACTGGTAATTCCGGTGCCGCCCCCCAAAGTTCTTCAAACTTTCGATCACTTTGTATTTTGTGTTAACGGGGCAATAAAAAATCATAAAGCCCCCGCCGCCGGCGCCGGAAATTTTGCCCCCGGTGGCCCCAGCCTTCCGGGCCGTCTCGTAAATTTCTTCCATCAGCGGGTTGCTGATCCCTTCGGCCATCTGCCTTTTTTGCTGAAACCCGTAATCGAGAATTTCCCCGATCTCGTGCAGGCGTCCTTTGAGCAGGGCTTCTTTCATCATCCGGGCCTGGTCTTTCAGGTGGTGCATGGCTTCAATGGACTTTTCCTTATTTTCCGTCACATTCCGGCTCTGTTTTTTGATGATCTCCGCGGATTCCCGGCTGGTGGAAGTATAATAAAGCAGGAGATTATTTTCCAGTTCGAAGAGGTATTGCTGTTTGACCCGGAGCGGGTTTACAATTACTTTATCCTCCCCGTAAAATTCCATAAAATTCACCCCGCCGAAAGTAGCTGCATACTGGTCCTGCCGGCCCCCGGCCAGGTTCAGGTCCTTCCGCTCAATTTCAAATGCATAATGTGCCATATCGTATTCTCCCATCGGGAGCTTCCCCATCTCGGCAAAAGCGCCAAGGATGGCCACCACCAGGGTGGAAGAAGTACCAAGCCCTGAGCCGGCGGGTGCATCCACATAGGTGGACAATCTGAACCCCTGTTCTTTGAAACCATAGTCCTGCAGGATGCGGTTATAAACGCCTTTCAGCAGGTCCAGCTTTCCATCAATGGGTAAATGGTCCGACCAGTCAAACTCCTGTACTTCATTGCGGTCAATGGCTTCCAGTACAATCTTTTTCTCATCGAGGGGTTCGATCGTGGCATTGGCGTAGAGGGACAATGTGGCATTGAGAATAGCGCCTCCATAGATGTCGCAGTAGGGACTTACATCGGTGCCACCGCCTGCCAGTCCGATCCGTAAGGGTGCTTTACTTCTGAATATCATGGGCTAACTGAGAAAGGCTGCTGACCATACGGGCCCAGCTGTACTTTTTTTTCTCTTCGCGAAGATGCGGAATAAAATAATCTTCACCTAATTGGTAGAAGCGGAGTATCCCGTCTGCGATTAACGCCGGTTCAGGTTCGGTGACGAGTCCCACTTTATGATCCGGTACGAGGGAGGGCAGTCCTCCCACATTGGTGACTACCATCGGTTTTTCAAAATGATAGGCGAGAGGGGTTACCCCGCTCTGCGTGGCATTCCGGTACGGTTGTATCACGGCATCAGCCGCGCAGAGATAGTATTTCACTTCACTGTCGGGGATAAAGTCAGTACGCAAATAAAGCTGGCCGGATATGCCGAGTTTTTCGATCAGTTCCCGGTAGGGTTTTTCGTCTTCATAAAATTCGCCGGCTACCAGCAATTTGATTCCGGATGCTTTAATCCGCGGGTCTGCCATCGCTTCCAGCAGCAGGTCGAGTCCCTTGTACTTCCGGATAAAACCAAAAAACAAAATGATCTTTTCGTTTTCGGGGAGCCCCAGCTGTTTGCGGGCTTCCTGCTTCGGAAGGATGGCTCCGAAATTATCATAAAGCGGGTGTGAAACCAGTTGAGCCGGTTTATTCTTTTCAAAAAGCCGCAGGTCACTCATCACTTTTTCACTCATGGTGATAAAAGCATCACAGCTTTTCAGAAAATATTTCGTGAATGGTTTATCCCCCGGCCTTTTTTCATGCGGGATCACGTTGTCCGCGATGCAGATGATCTTCGTGTGTTTATTTTTTCTTACCCGGCGCAGGATCGTACCCAGGGCAGGGCCCATCAGGGGTAACCAGAAGCGGACAATGACCAGGTCCGGATGCTGCTTCCTCAACCAGTTGCCGGTCCTGATCCAGTTAAACGGGTTTATGGAATTGATCCGGGTATGGATCAGCAGGTTTTCCGGTGCGGGCTCATTGCTGTATTGCGTTGTGCCGGGGAAAATAAAATCCGGGTATTGCAGGGAAAAAGAGCAAAGGCTGCAGGTATGGCCCTGGTCATTGAATTCTTTTGCCAGCCGCTGATTAAACGTGGCCAATCCACCCCGTAACGGGTGGGCCGGTCCTATGATAACGACACGGGCCATTAAAAACCGGTTTTGGTTTCGATGAGATAGGTATTGCGGCTGGAAGAATTCCGGGAGATCAGTTCACCGATAAACCCCGCCAGGAACAATTGCATACCAATGATAACGGAAGTGAGTGCCAGGTAGAAACCGGGACGGTTGGTCAGGGCAAAACTGCTGTCAAGAATTTTTGAAACGATCAGGTAAATGGAAA
>JACPUV010000015.1 GCA_016192105.1 Sphingobacteriales bacterium
AGGGAGCACAATACTTTTAACACATAGGCACATAGGGACATAGAATACATATAGGGGACACAATACTTTTAACACATAGGCACATAGGGACATAGGATACATATAGGGAGCACAATACTTTTAACACATAGGCACATAGGGGCATAGGATACATATAGGGAGCACAATACTTTTAACACATAGGCACATAGGGATATAGGATACATATAGGGAGCACAATACTTTTAACACATAGGCACATAGGGACATAGGATACATATAGGGAACACAATACTTTTAACACATAGGCACAAAGGGGCATAGAGTACATGTAAAGAAACACAATGTTTATGTGTAAGCGAAGGCTTCTGTGTTATATTCATTAAATATCTCCGCTTTTATAAGGAGGAGAGAAAGCATCCGGCACTTTCAGAAAATAGCTTAACCTATGTGTTCAATACTTCCGCGTAGCAGAAAGCAGCCACACCGGATTTATTTCAGGTTAAGCCTGATCTGCAGTTCATCGAATTGCTTTTCATCAATAGTGGCGGGTGCATCCAGCATTACATCACGGCCTGAATTGTTTTTCGGGAAGGCGATGAAGTCGCGGATGCTTTCGCTTCCACCAAGGATGGAGCAAAGACGGTCGAAGCCAAAAGCAATACCACCATGCGGCGGCGCTCCGTATTCAAAAGCACCCAGCAGGAAGCCGAATTTATGTTGTTGTTCTTCTTTATCCATACCCAGGGCTGCAAACATTTTCTCCTGCAGTTCCCGCTGGAAGATCCGGATGGAACCACCGCCGATTTCATTTCCATTCAGCACCATATCGTAAGCGTTGGCTTTGATATTTGCATAAGGGTGATTGAGGTATTCCGCGGCATTTTCAATCACCGGATTATTATTGATCATCGTTTCGATCTGCGAGGGCTTGGGAGAAGTGAACGGATGGTGACGGGCTACCCAGCGGTTGCCTTCCTCATCGTATTCAAACAGCGGGAAATCGAGTACCCAGAGCAGGCGGAACTCGTCGTCTTTGCGTAATCCAAGACGTTTACCCATTTCAAGACGGAGCTCACTCACGGCTTTACGGGTCCTTTCTTCCGCACCGGCAAGGATCAGCACCAGATCGCCGGCTACTGCACCGGCAGCATCTGCAATGGCTTTGAGTCTTTCTTCACTATAAAATTTGTCGGCACTGCTCTTATACGTACCATCGGTATTACACTTGATAAAGACCAGTCCTTTCATACCGATTTGCGGACGCTTCACCCATTCTGTCAGTTCATCCGTCTGCTTGCGGCTGTATTCGCTGCAACCGGGTACCGCAATCGCAATCACCGTTTCGGCTTCGTCAAATACTTTGAAGCCGGCGCCATTAATCAAACCGGATTGCGCTTCCTTGCTGGTATATACTGATCCCGGTTTTTTCAGGTTCAGCAGTTTCATGCCAAAGCGGATATCGGGTTTATCATTACCATAGTTCCACATGGCATCTTCCCAGGTCATTCGTTCTACCGCTTCTGTATAGTCGATCTTCTTTACTTCTTTGAAAACAGACTTAACCAGGCCTTCAAACATGTTCAGGATATCTTCCTGCTCCACGAAAGCCATTTCACAGTCGATCTGTGTGAATTCCGGCTGGCGGTCGGCCCGCAGGTCTTCATCGCGGAAACATTTTACGATCTGGTAATAGCGGTCATAGCCGCTCACCATCAGCAATTGCTTAAATGTTTGCGGCGACTGCGGCAGGGCATAGAACTGGCCGGGATTCATCCGGGAAGGCACAACGAAATCGCGTGCCCCTTCCGGTGTGGATTTGATCAGGAAGGGGGTTTCAATATCCATGAAGCCCTGGTGGTGCAGGTAATTCCGTGCCGCCCGGTTCACTGCATATCGCAGTTCAAGATTTCGTTTTACTGCATTACGGCGAAGGTCGAGGTAACGGTATTTCATCCGCAGGTCATCCCCGCCATCCGTATCATCCTGGATGGTAAAGGGTGGTACGGCCGATTTGTTCAGTATTTTGAAAGAACTTACCAGGAGCTCGATATCGCCGGTGGGCATATTCGGGTTCTTATTGCTGCGTTCGTTCACGGTCCCGGTCGCCTGCAACACAAACTCACGGCCCAGCGGGTTTTCTTCCAGCTCTTTATTCAATTCCTCACCAAACAATAATTGGGTGATGCCATAACGGTCCCGCAGGTCCACAAAAGTGATGGCCCCGAATTTCCGGATGGTTTGTACCCAGCCGGCCAGAGTTACGGAGTTGCTGCTGTTGGTTGCTCTTAATTCACCGCAGGTATGAGTTCTGTACATGGTCTGTAAAGAGGTTGAAAAGTTGACAGGTTGACAAGGTGTTTTCGGTTGGAAAAATGCCCGGTCCCCGGGAATTTATCCGGGGTGCAAAGATAACGAATCGGAGCCGGAAGGGGTCGGTTTTACCGGGAAAAATGGATGCTGTATATTCGTGAAATCCACCATGCCACCGGGCGATACGATCATATACCTGTCCGATACTGCCGGGGTGCCGCCCGAAGTCAGCCATATCATCGACTCAATTACCTCGGTTTATGAGACGGGCCCGTATTCGTCCATGCCCTCAATGAACCGGCCACAGTATATCTACCCCGAGTGGGTTCTTTTTTTGTTCATCCTGGCCGGATTATTTATCCTCTTTGTGATTTATGTGGGGTTACCCCATCTTCGAAAACAACGGGTCCTGAAGTATCCGGTTCTGGATGAACTTGGCGCCGATGCTGTCCGCTACCGGTATTGGCTCGGCCAGCACAATCCCTATTATGCCGCCCTGAGTGAGACAATGAAGGAACGGTTCCTGGACCGGGTGGTGAAATTCATGCGGAGCAAGGAATTCAGGTATCATAAACTGGAAGTGGATGAAAAGGTACCTGTATTGCTCAGCGGGGCAGCCATTCAACTGACATTCGGACTTCGGAATTATATGCTCGATTATTTCCCCGTTATACATATCATCCGGCAGGAATACACACTGGATATCGATAAGGAAACCTATTACGGGCATGTAAGCAAAAACGGGATCTATATATCATGGACACACTTTATGGAAGGGTTCAGCGATTATTCCGACTCCGTTAACGTGGGGCTGCATGAAATGGCTCACGCGGTTTCCTATGATATATTTCTGGGTGAAAAGGACCGTCATGATCGTGGTTTTATTGAACGCCTGAAGGGTTTCCGGGAGGAGGGAACTCCTGTTTTCCGTGCCCTTCGCAGGGGGGCCACACATCTCCTGGATGATTATGCGGCCACCAATTTTGATGAGTTCTGGGCGGTGAGTATTGAAACCTTTTTTGAAAACCCGGCAGGTTTCCGCGATACCATGCCCGGGCTTTACCAGTGTATCTGCGATATCCTGAACCAGGACCCCACGCGGCCTGATAAAATCATTGATAAACGACTTGCGGGGTTAACGGATTGATGCGTTTACATCGTGGTTGTTTTGTGCAGCCTGATTTCCCGGGGTCGTTGCACGGTATAGTAATAAAGCAGGATCAGGGCGCCGATCGCAAAGGGAATAAGCGCCATGTGTTTGCCGGTCAGATCACCATACACGACCAGGTTGTCAAAATGGAAGAACTCGCTGATCATCCAGTACCCGTTGGCGCAGATCCAGAAGGTAATGGCCAGGTTATGGGCCAGTTCTGATTTAAATTGCCGCGTCCGCCAGGCAATCATAATGGCGATGGTCAGTGTGGGAATAAACATGGCCAGCCCCAGCTCGCGCCAGATCATACACCAACTGATATCTTTTACCAGCCAGAAAACGATATGCATGTTTTCCATCCGCCGGTAACGGGCCGGGATGCTATAGACCTTCTCATTGAATTCATTCATCAGAAAAATTTGTAGGGAGGAAGTTAAGAAATGTTGCGGGAAAGAATGCGGCTGAAACGCCGTACATCCGCATCCGGGTTGAGGGGCTCCCTGTACAACAGGTGACGCGCCAGTTCCCGGGCAAAATAAGGTGCGAGGGAGCAACCCTTGGTTCCCATCCCATTTAATATACCTATAGAAGGGAGTACCGGGTGCAGTCCCACAAAAGGTCTTCGCTCCAGGGTGGCGGGACGGATACTCGCAATATGCCCCGTGATGGTATAGGGGATTTTCAGCCATTGTTGTAATAACAGTTCACTCTTTATTCTGAAATCCTCCGAAGGCTCCGCGTTTTTGAAGTCCCATTCATAGGCAGATCCCAGCCACCACTGACCCGGGCTGGCCATGGGTACCAGCATCATTCCTTTTTTATAAATCCGGTCATGGGGTAATTCCGGTATATCTATGAACAGCGCTTCTCCTTTATTGGGTGCGAAGGGCAGGAGTTGAAACCAGGGGTTCCTGCTGCAGAGGGCTCCATCGCAGAAAATGATCTTCCGGGCTTCCACATCTTTAAAAACAACCCGGTCACTGGTTAAGGTCAATTGACCCGGATCCAGTTTTTCTTCCCGCAATAAATGTTCTTCAACCAGTTTTTTTCTCCAGGCCGGTATGATATTTTCCAGGTGAGCGGTATAGACCGGTGTGATCTCGCCACAGCCGAATTCATAATTAAAATGGGGGAGGAACTGGTTGGGGGACTCCATTTCCGATACATAGGCTCCGTTCTCTTCAACCCGTTTTACAAAACTTTCCCGCATCTGCGCACTGGGAAAAAAATCGATGATATTTTTTTGGGAAATGCCCTTTACCCCCAATTCCCGGCCCAATTGAGAATAAGCCTCCCAGGCAAAGGGCTGCAGGGTTTCAATCATCCAGGTACTGACATGCCGGCGGCCCGTTACGGGATTGATGATGCCCGCCGCAAGCCGGGATGGAGCATTGGGGTCATGATGATCAATAACTAAAAATGAAGCTCCTTCTTTTTGCAGGTAATAGGATAACCAGGTGCCTGAAATCCCCTGGCCAACAATGATATAATCCAGCTTCATCGGACAAAAATAAAAGAATTAGCTCATGCTTCGGCACCCCTTTGGTTATTCTTCCTGCACACTGAACCGGCGGACAGGCAGCGCCTGTACCCCCATCGCTCTTGCAGAAATCATAGAAATTCCTCAATGGAGAAAGAGGAATTGTTCATGAGGGTTATCGTGTGAAATTCTTCTATGGGTTTCTTATGTAGAATTGAAAGCAGGACTTTTATCAGGTAACCATGGCTGACCAGGACGATGGTTTCGTCCCGGTGCTTCTCTTTTATTTCATACAGAAACCGGCCCAGTCGTGCTGCCATGGACGCTGCTGTTTCCAGGCCTTCGTAGTGATCGGCCTCCGAATAAGGAATGGGGTAGGGCCGCTCCTGTAAAACGCCGAGATGGCGTTCCATTAACCGTTCATCGGTGAGCAACCGGGTATGTGGATTGTACCGTTGTATGGCTTCGGCCGTTTGCAGGGCCCGGTTAAGCGGGCTGCTGTAAATGGTATTGAAAAAGTATTCCTGTAGCTGTCTTCCCAGCTGCTCATTTTCGGCTATACCTGTTTCAGAAAGGGTGCCATGGGTTTGTCCCTGGGCGATATGGGAATCGTTTTCGATGGTTACCCCGTGACGGACGATTAGTAGTTTCAAGTGTAAAGAAAATTTAAAGGTTCCAGCGGATTAAAGGGTTCAACAGGTTGGCTTCGGATGTTAAAGCAGGTTCATTAACGTATTAAACCCTTTGAACCTGTTTAACCCTTCTGTCCTCTTGGTGCTATATGGTGATGTCATTATTCAATATTGATCCTGACCCCCTCGCTATGCGCACTGAATTCCGGCGCATACATACACTGGATACTGGTTACTCCATTACTGAAATTACCGGCATGGGTGGCGAATAATTCATACTCGAATACATAAGTTCCTTTCCGCAGGTAGCTGAAGAAGAAGTTGGTACTCGCATCCTTTGTACTTTCATAATAACCCAGCCCGTCCTGCCACTTGTAACTGCTCAGTACATTTACCGGTTCCAGCGCAGCGGCCCGCATGTCTTTCATGTGCACATATTCCATATCCCGGTCCACCCGGAGTTCCACCCGTACCTTGATCTTATCACCCACTTTGATTATATCTCCTTCATTTACCGGGGTGATCACCGGCCCACGATCGCTATTGGTCTGGACAAACAGTTTCTTCGACAATTTCAGTGGTGTTTCGGCCGTGGTGATTTTGTCGAGGTCTTCGAAGTATTGCCAATAGACGGAGCCCCAGGTTGTTGAGGGTTGCGGATTGGGAGTCGGGGGCTGAGAGACGGTTACTGAAATTTCGCCCTGGGATGCATTGATTTTTTGTGCTTCAATTGTTTTTTTGAAGTAGCCGGTGCCGGCTTCCGCGCCGGCATCTGTTGATTTAATGCTTGTATTGCCCAGTTTGATCTCAACGACAGGCTCAATGCTGAGCCAGTTGGTACCCTGAATTAATAAGGCATAACAGGCTTCGGCCGTGGCCTTGGTGGTTTTCCAGTTATTGGCCTGTTTGTTTTTCAGCAACCAGGTTTTCAGTTCGTCAGCAGTGCCGTTATCCTTTCCCGCTTCCTGGAAGGCTTCGATCAGCAGGGACTGGGTTTCTACCGGCATCTGGTACCAGAACCAGCCCCAGGACTGGTTTTTCCAGTAACGGCCCAGTTCTTCGATCAGTATGGAAGTTTCTTTCAGTGATTTCAGGATGGCGATGGGCGTTTTTGTATCACCGGTCCTGGAAAGGGTAAGTGCGATCATACCCTGCATGTACTTGCTTTGTTTGAGCCAGTTGCCGGCCAGTTTACCCCGGTAGAAATGATAAGCCGTAAGCGATGTTTTCGCAACATCATAATCCGGGAAAAAACTGCGCATATAGAGATACTGGATCTCTGTATATCCCGGTGAATACGTCTTCAGATTGACTTTGTTTTTGATTAGTCCGTCATAGTCTTCTTTTATTTTTCTATCGAGATAGGGGATGGCCAGCGTAAGAATGGATTTGAGATAGGCTTCCTGCCCCGGGGCAAAGGCGTTGAGCTTTTTCAGGTGTCCGATACCGGTAACGATATACTGGGTTATGTACCGGTCATCGGGCCCGCCGGTAAACCAGACAAAACCGCCATTGGGGCTTTGCATTTTCTTCAGTTTGGCAAAGGAACTGTTCAGGGCCTCGCTCATCTTCACCATATCGAAGAGCAGGGCGATATTCTTTTTCTGTTGTGCTTCGGTCCCGGCCTCGAGTACCCAGGGGGTTTCTTCCAGCAATACTGCTTTCAGTTCGGGGTTCTTCTGCAGGTTGCTCATCAGGGCCGCTGTATCCGTTGTTTTCCATTGCTCAAATACCTGTTTGATCTTCGGGCTGGAATTTGAAATATAGGCGGCCAGTGAATTCGCATAATAGCGGTTCCAGGTTTGTTCGGCACATTCATACGGATATTCCATCAGGTAGGGCAGGGCCTGTACCGCATACCAGGCGGGGTTGGATGTATATTCCACAGTGAGCGCATGATGCTGCAGGGATTCGCTGCTGCCGCTGTTGCGAAGTTTCTCAAAACTGAAATTCCGGCTGCCGCTGCCTTTCATATTCAGGGGCAGGCTTTCCGTTACGAGCATGCGGTTGGTGAGCACCGGCATACTGTTTTCTTCGCCATCGCTGTAGTTACCGGAGCGGGCCACGATCCGCCATACCAATGCTTTATTAAACAGGTAAGGCACATCAACCGGGAATTTCACTGCTTCACTTTGGCCGGCCCCAACCGTAAAGTACTGGGTGGGGAAGGCATTGCGGAACCATCCATCCACGGATTGGTTGGTAGTGGCATCAAACAATTCCAGCCGGGCCGTACCCGTCAGTTCTTTATCGGTAAGGTTGACGATCTTGGAACTGAATTCCATTTTATCTCCTTCCCGTAAGAAGCGGGGGGGATTGGGCTGTACCATCAGTTCTTTCTGTGTCACGATTTCTTTGGTACTGTACCCGAATGCCGCGTCTTTGGTATGAGCCAGGGCCATGAATTTCCATTTGGTCAGGGCTTCGGGCATTGTGAAGGAGAATTCGATGGCGCCCGTAATGTCCGTGCGAAGTTCGGGGAAGAAGAAGGCCGTTTCGGAGAAGTTTTTGCGGATTTTAACATCACCGGAATGCGGCTGCTGTTTATTCTGAGCCGGAACCTCATTGTAATTGAAAACGACGGAATCAGTTGTTGCCCGGTTTTCCAGATTTTCTTCTAACACTCTCCCATCCATAGTAGCTGACGGGCGTATTGTAGCATAAGATAAAAAATAAGTACCCTCTAACTTCTTTTCTCCAAGCTTATAGTATTCGTGTGAAGCATGTGATGTGGCAAGTATTTCATCATAGGATTTGTTTACTGACTTATATTGCTGTTCCGGAAAATCCCGAATGACAGACTGGAGGTTATTGAAATTTGATGAGCCATCCCATGTCTTATAGTCATAATGAGTGGGCCATACTTCCGGCTTGCTCCATTTATGGCTCTCAAATTGATCCAGTGAAGCATCATACATACTACCCAGTATTTCTGCTGCTACTTTATCATTCCTATAGCCGTTGATCCGCAGCTTCCATTTTTCTTCAGCTCCGGGCAGGGTCTTATCACGATAAGAGGCATATTCAATTTTCAGCTCTTTATTTGTCCAGGGTATATCAACCCTAAAATTAATTTGGTAAAAGCGGCTGTTCTTTACAAATATCCAGCCGGCACTATACCCGCCCCGGTCCGCTTCGGTTGCCGGGAACTCAAATGTCTTCTTCTCCTTGTTTAATGTGAGGAAATGATAACCTGCTGCCTGCTCTTTATTTATCTGGTGAACGACAAACAGGTTTTCAGCGGCCGTTCCCAGTTCAATGCTGGCTTTCTCCCCTGGTTCCACCGTTGTTTTCCGGTTGCCGGTCCAAAGATACTCCGGGCGGTTGAGCCGGGTACTTTTCTCATCAATCAGTTCGATATATTTTACATCCTTAACTTCATCCCCGTTTTTGCCGGTAGCTGTAATTTCAATTATATAAAATCCGGGTGCAAATTTTGAATCCTGGACTCCGATCGTTGAACTTTCCTTTACTGTATCTGTCTTATTTACAATTTCGGTTCCTTTTTCCCAGTTTTTGAAATCCGATTCGTTATCGTATTCGTCATAAGGAAAGGAATTGATGTAGTCCTCTTTCGACATGACAAACAGGTCCGGTCTCTCCCAGAAGCGGGCGCGGATCAGCCGCTTTTCTTCCCTGAGTTTGCTGATCAACACTTTTACAGAGGCTGGCTCGAATTCCCCGTTCATGTTTTCTGTACGGATACTCAGTGATCTAAGACTGTCGGCCGGTAGGGTTGGGGGAATATTGCTTCGCAGCACCAGGGCCTTGTAGCTGACTGACACTGATTTCTCCCCGCTGCGGGTCTCTCCATTGATGTCAGTGATATCCGCATAAACGGTATAGTCAAATACCGGTTCAAACTTTTTCCCGATTTTCAGATCGGGGATCGCAGTAAATTCGACGGTGAATTTTCCATCCTTATCGGTCTTTGCTTCTCCGTGTGTAATTTCCATGGAGGCAGTTGGGGGCTGCCACCAACGCCAGATCAGCCAGGGATAGAGGAACCTGGGTACACGCACTACCCGGTATTTTACCGTGGCTCCATCAATATTATTTCCGGCATAGGCTTTGGCGATCCCGGTTACTTTTATTGTATCATTCACTTTATACGTGCCTTTGACAGGTTCGTAGTCAACGTAGAATTTCGGGCGTTTATATTCTTCCACCTTAAATCCGGCCTGCCCGTTATCTGTTTTGTTGTAGAGGCTGAATTGCCCGTTTAGTCCGCCTGAGGGCAACTGGAATTTCCCGGAAAAGGATCCGAATTCATTGGTCTTCAGTTCCAGGCTGTCCACGTCCTTATAATTCGCGTCCCTGAGGTAAACGGTCGTGGAGTATCCCTGCTTTACCCCTGCTTTTTTCTCCTTTGTAGTACGGCTTAATACAATCCCTTTAAAATACAGGGTCTGCCCCGGCCGGTAAATGGCCCGGTCGGTAAAAAGATGAACAGATATAATCTCTTTGTCTTCGGTTTTCTCCTGGCCGCGGTACCAGTAATAATCATTTTCGTAATCATTCATGAAAAGCCGGTCCTTTTCATATTTTATATCGAGCAGGAAGGAGTAGTTACGGTACTCATTTTCGGTGGATTTTGGTTTCTCCATAATGAAAAACCCGTTCGCATCTGTTGTGTACAGTTTTCCTTTCCCTTTTATGTATTTAGACTGTTTGTAATCATATTTCTGTTCCCATACCTGTACGCTGGCATTGGCCAGGGGCTGGCCGGTTTCGCGGTGCAGGACAAAATAGTCATTATCATTAGTGACATAGCTGATAGCCGAAACATAAAAATAGCGGGCGCCCAGCAGGGATTTCCGGCTGCTGAAATTCTCATCGGAAGAGGCAAATAAAATGTATTCGCCAGGAGGAAGTCCGTCTATTTTGATCTCCACTTTGTGCTCCTGCAGGTCATTCGTGACAGGAAGGGGTTGCCGCCATGATTTTATGGGGCTGGCTTTGAGCAGGGCCGGCCAGAATTTTTCATCGTACTGGTTTTCCAGCGTACTCCTGAGTTTGTCATCTGCTTTGATCAGTCGCAGGTAGAGTCCCTCCATATTTTTATAGGTCACCAGGGAACGAAAAGCGAGCTCCGGGCCATTTACCTTTTCCAGGCTGAATTCGAAACTGCGGCTGTTGATGGATTGCAACAGGTTCCAGGCATTGATCTTTCCTTCGGAGGAATCTTTCTGTAACTGTAATTTTTCACAGATTTCTTTAGCTGTCATGCGGGCAAACCGGTGGGTGGTATCTCCATACGGTTTATAATCGTTTGCCTGTTCATTATAATATTGTGCCAGCAGGTACCAGGCCTGGGAAGCGGCCGGGAGTGCTTCATACTGACGGGCGATATGGTTGACCGCATGGAAGTAAAGGCCGTCTTTATCCGGGTGCGTGGAGTTCGATTTGACAAATTCTATCCGCAGGATATCCGCGTCGATCAGCGCATCGGGTTTGCTGTCATTAAGGTGAAATGAGATCAGCTCCTGGTAGATCAGCAGAGCTTTGTGTTGTAAGGAAAGGGAATCCCTGGTCACAAATTTCTTGTGTATGAAGTCCGCTGCGGGATCAAAGGCGCTGGCCTGGTCAATTTCAAAGGCATAAGCCGGTTTATCGAGGTCCTGTTCGTCGTTTTCAAAATAGGAGAGGGCCTGGTGGGCCAGCAGGTCATAGAGCGTGGGGCGCAAATGGCGCATATTTCCTTTGAGGATGATCGCGTCGTAGGCCTCCAGCCTGGTTTGCTGCAGTTGTTTTACGTTTTTGACTGACTGCAGGTAGAGCTCACTGATCTTCTTATGAAAATCTTCCGCGCCCCAGGTTGCCATATCGGTTTTACTGAACCGGGCGGTTCGGGTCCGGTCCATCAGTTGCCAGCGGTGCTGCTCGTAATAATTCCAGTACATACCGGCCACGATACTTTTCAGGATGGAACTACCGGGCTCAGTGACCTGTTTCAGTTCTTTTTCCATTTCGGAGATGGACAGGGGCTCATTTTCTTCCCGGGTCACTGACTGGAGTTCGGCTATATATACCAGTGATTTGATGACCTGTACCTCCTGTTTGTCTTTTTTGGCCAGGGTATAGATCTTTTTTACTTCGGCCAGGGCGGATTTGGGCAGGGCTTTCTGGCTCAGGTCTGTGACCTTCTTCCACTCTTTTTCATAGGTCTTTACCGGTTGCTGGCTGTTGCTGTTCATGACTAAAACGCAAATTAGGGGGAGGAGGAGGAAAAGGTTTCTCAGTTGCTGCATTTTCATGCGTCAGAATTTAGTACAAGGTAATTAATCTGTTGTGGGAATAAGATGCTTTTGGACAGGGTATTTCATAAAATTACGTGAACGCCGTTCCCTTTTTTGGAGTTATGGCGGGAATGCTGCCGGTTCCCTGCGGAGACCCGGCCCGGAAGGAGTGGACAGCTCAGTCTTTTTATCGCCGGGCCCCTGCGGGGATCCTGGATGGGTTTATGGCCGGGAATTTTCGCGGTCCGGCTGGGTACGGAAACCTGCAAAGCAAATCCTTTGCCTGTCTGGATTCCTGCAATTTCCCGCAGAAAGCAGCTTTTTATACCCGGGCCTTTAACATTTTGTTACTCAGTTTTTCCGGCAGATGGCACGGGTTTGGAAATACTGACTGTGTGAACAAGTTTGATAACCTTAAATCTATTGTCATGAAAAAAATCTTTACACTCTTTGTTTCTTCCTTATTCTCGCTGTCCCTGCTGGCCTTTGATGGCTCCCGGCTTAGTATTTCTTCCTTATCTACCAGCAAGGAGCTGAAAATAGAAGTGGACGGGCGAAAATTCAGCATGAAGAACAACAGTATTACCCTGGGTTATACGACTGACGGTTACCACCAGGTGAAAATCTTCCGCGACAGCAAACGCAATGGCTGGGGCTTTGGCCGGCGCGAGGAGGTGGTTTACAAAGGCTCCATTTTCCTGAAAAGAGGATACCATACGGATATTACCGTGAACCGGTTTGGTAAAGTCCTGATCGACGAGCGCCGGATCGACCTGGATGATGACTGGTACCAGGAGGAAGATGAGTATTATGATACAAACAACGGGTATGACAATGACCGGGAGAATGACAACAGAGGCTGGAACGGCGGGTATGGCAATGTGATGAAAGCCGGCGAATTTGAATCCGTAAAAGAATCCCTCCGGAAAGAATGGTTTGAAACCAACCGGCTCCAGTCCACGAAATTCATTATCGATAAGAACAACTTCACCACCCGGCAGGTAAAAGAACTGATGCAGCTCTTTACTTTCGAGAACAATAAACTGGAAGTGGCGAAATACGCGTACAGCAAAACGGTTGACAAGAGGAATTATTACCACGTAAATGAGGAGTTAACCTTCAGCAGCAGTAAGGAAGAGCTGGCACGATTTATCAGGCAGTGAACGAGACTGAAAACAGCAGCAATTCTATAGCACAGAACCCCTCCGGATTCGGAGGGGTTCTTATATTTTAAAAGCGGGGCGTTTTTGAATCCCATTCAGTAGTCACTGTGTACAACTCACTTCTTCAGCACTTCCGCCATCTTCTTCCCGATATCGGCCGGGCTGCTTACCACATGGATTCCGCATTCGGTCATGATCTTCATCTTCGCAGCGGCAGTATCATCTGCTCCGCCTACAATGGCCCCGGCATGCCCCATCCGGCGGCCGGGAGGAGCTGTTTGCCCGGCGATAAAACCGACAACGGGTTTTTTATTTCCGGTTTCTTTGATCCAGCGGGCGGCCTCGGCTTCCATACCGCCTCCGATTTCACCGATCATTACGACCGCATCGGTTTCGGGATCATTCATAAATAATTCAACGGCTTCTTTGGTCGTGGTGCCAATGATGGGGTCACCACCAATACCTACGGCAGTCGAAATGCCCAGCCCGGCCTTTGCCACCTGGTCGGCTGCTTCGTATGTAAGGGTGCCTGATTTGGAAACAATACCCACGCGTCCGGGGATGAATACAAAACCGGGCATGATGCCCACTTTGCTTTCACCGGCGGTGATCACACCCGGACAATTGGGGCCTACCAGGCGGGTGATTTTTCCCTGCAGGTAGTTTTTTACTTTAACCATGTCCTGTACCGGGATACCTTCGGTGATACAAACCACCAGGCGGATACCTGCATCGGCCGCTTCCATGATCGCATCTGCGGCAAAGGCCGGTGGTACGAAAATGATACTCACATCGGCGCCGGTTGTTTTTACACAATCGGCCACGGTATTGAATACCGGCCTGTCGAGGTGGGAACTGCCTCCTTTGCCGGGGGTAACACCTCCGACTACATTGGTTCCGTATTCAATCATCTGGGTGGCATGAAAAGTGCCTTCTGTGCCGGTAAATCCCTGTACCAGGATCTTAGAATTTTTATTGACGAGGATACTCATAGCATGATCTTAAAAGTGCTGCAAAAGTAAGGCATTTGGGCTGTTTAACTGCCTACTTTATTGTTAGCCCAGGTCGGGGGGAGGGGCTCCTTTCCCGATGAGCGCATCCATATTCCGGTGATTGGGGATGCGGCCGGTTTCTTCCAGCATCCGCATATCCTTGGCGTCCTGGAGGAATTCGGAGGCGAAAATAAAACTGTTCAGGCGTTCATTCTTACTGAAAATGATGTCCCTCTTGGATCCTTCCCATTCTTTGCGGCCCTGGTACATGTACAGGATATAGTCGCCGATTTCCATCACACTGTTCATATCATGGGTATTCACCACGGTGGTCATATTGAATTCTATCGTGATTTCTTTGATCAGCTTATCGATTACCAGGGAGGTTTGCGGATCCAGTCCCGAATTGGGTTCATCGCAAAACAGGTATTTGGGGTTCAGCACAATGGCCCGGGCCAGGGCTACCCTTTTTTTCATTCCCCCGCTCAGTTCTGCCGGAAATTTTTTATTTACCCCATCCAGGTTCACGCGATTCAGCACTTCGTTTACCCGGTCCAGCTTCTTTTTAAGCGGATCATGGGTAAACATACTGAGGGGGAACATGATATTTTCCTCCACGTTCAGGCTGTCAAACAGGGCCGAACCCTGGAAGAGCATGCCGATCTCTTTCCGGATCGCTGTTTTCTCTTCGCCTCTCATAGCCGTAAAGTCCTGGCCGCTGTAGAGTACTTCGCCGCTGTCCGGTTCAAATAATCCCACGATGCATTTTTGCAGCACGGTTTTCCCGCTGCCGCTGGCGCCGATGATCAGGTTGCACTGCCCGGCTTTCATTTGGGCGCTTACGTCTTCGATCACCACCCGGCCATCAAAACTTTTCTTTATGTTTTTTACTTCGATCATGGATGCGGTTACAGGAGTAAGGCGGATAAAATATAGTCAGCAAATAATATCAGGATACAGCTTACCACCACGGCTTTTGTACTGGCCCGGCCAATCTCCAGGGCCCCTCCCTTCACATAGTAGCCGTAAAAGGCGGGAATACTGGAAATGATAAAGGAAAATACATAGGCTTTGATCAGCGCGAATATTACATTATAGGGTACAAAATATTCCAGGAGTCCTTTGTCATAAATATTGCCGGAAAGGATGCCCGCCATGGTACCGGCCAATCGCCCGCCCCAGATGCCCAGGGCCATGGCAATGATCACCAGCAGGGGGATCATCAGCAGGGCGGCCGCAATTTTCGGGAGGATCAGGTAGGTCTTGGTATTCACGCCCATGATTTCGAGCGCATCGATCTGCTCGCTGACCCGCATATTACCCAGTTCGCTGGCGATCCGGCTGCCGGCCACACCAGCCAGTACAATACAGACGAGGGTAGGAGCGAATTCAAGGATCACGGTGTCGCGGACAATTTGCGCAATAGTAGAGGGGGGAATCAGGGGGCTGACTAACTGGTAAGCCGTCTGGATCGTGGATACCGCCCCGATAAATACGGAGATGATGGCCACAATGCCCAGGGAGCCAAAACCGATTTCCGTGCACTGGTGAATAAACTCTTTCCAGTACATCTTATGATTTTCCGGCCGGGTGAACATCCCCCGGATCATTAGTAAATAACGGCCTATGTCGTTAAAAATAGTCATACCGGGTGCTAAGATACACGAAGCAAAGAGAAAAGCCAGTGGCGGGCCACCGGCTTCTTTGTTTTCTGTTTTTTAAAGGGGAAACCCTATACCGCCTTGCTTTCTTTACGCAGCCGTTTCCACCAGCCGGACCGTTTTACAATCTCCTGGGTGGATACTTTACTCTTGATCTGGGCATCTACAACAGCGATCTGTGCCATATTGATGATGCTCCGGACAGAACTGCCCAATTGCAGGATATGCACCGGTTTCTTCAGTCCCAGCAGGATCGGTCCCACGGCATCCGCCATATCCAGTTCTTTCATCAGGTTATAGGCAATATTGCCGGAGGCCAGGTTGGGGAAGATCAGGGTATTCACATCCTTATCGATCAGTTCGCTGAAAGGATAGTTTTCTTTCATCAGTTCTTTATTGAATGCCACGCTGGCCTGCATTTCACCGTCCACCACCAGGCTGGGCATCTTCTTTTTTACGATCTCGCGGGCCCTGGCCACCAGTTTGGCTTCGGCTGAATCGCTGCTGCCGAAAGTGGAATAGCTCAGCATGGCGATCCGGGGTGTAATATTGAAATGGCGGACTTCCCGGGCAGCCAGCAAGGTGATCTCGGCCAGTTCTTCCGCCGTAGGGTTAAAGTTGACGGTTGTGTCTGCCAGGAACAGGGGGCCTTTCTTGGTCAGCATCATATACATACCGGCGATCTTAGTAACGCCTTCTTCCGTACCGATGGTCTGGATGGCCGGGCGGATGGTATCGGGATAATTCTTGGACAAACCCGAGATCATGGCATCGGCATCCCCGCATTCCACCATCATACAACCGTAGTAGTTTCGGTCCTTCATCACTTTCTTCGCTTCATAGGCATTGAAGCCCCTGCGTCCTCTTTTGGCAAAGAAAATTTCCGCGTACTGGTTTCTTTTCTCCTCTAAGGCGTCACTGCGCGGGTCAAAAATGGGCAGGTCGTCAATATCAATGCCATTTTCCGCAGCGATGCTCCGGATCTTGGCCTCATCACCCAACAGGATGGGGTAACCGAGTTCTTCATCAAAAATGATCTGGGCCGATTTGAGGATCTTGACATTGTCGGCTTCGGCAAACACGATCCGTTTCGGGTCTTTCCGGGCCTTGCTCCCGATTGCCCGCATGACCTGGTTATCGAGACCCAGCCGTTTATTCAGGTCGTTAGTGTAGGCATCCCAGTCAGTAACCGGGTGCCGGGCCACCCCGCTTTCAATGGCGGCTTTGGCCACGGCCGGTGCCACGGTAGAGAGTAAGCGCGGATCCAGGGGTTTGGGAATGATATAATGTTCACCGAAACTGATATTGGTTTCATTGTAGGCCATGTTCACAATATCGGGTACGGGGGTTTTGGCGAGGTCAGCCAGCGCTCTTACCGCGGCCAGTTTCATGGCTTCGTTGATTTGTGTGGCTTTTACATCGAGGGCACCCCGGAAAATATAGGGGAAGCCCAGCACATTGTTGACCTGGTTGGGATAGTCACTGCGGCCGGTGGCCATGATGATATCTTTGCGGGCCCCGGTGGCTTCTTCCCAGCTGATTTCGGGATCGGGATTGGCCATTGCGAAAACAATGGGGTTCTTGGCCATGGTCCTGATCATCTCTCCGTTCAGCACACCTCCCTTACTTAGCCCGATAAACACATCCGCATCTTTCAGCCCTTCGGCCAGGCTCAGGTTCTTCCCTCCGGCTACAAATCCTTTTTTCAGTTCGTCCAGGTCGGTACGGCCTTCATGAATTAAACCCTTGCTGTCGAACACCCGGAAGTTTTCTTTACGGGCACCCAGTGCGATATACAGTTTCATGCAGGCCATGGCTGCGGCGCCAGCGCCACTGACCACGATTTTTACTTTATCCAGTTTTTTCTTCTGGATCTCACAGGCATTGAGCAGGGCCGCTGCACTGATGATGGCAGTACCGTGCTGGTCATCGTGCATCACCGGGATATTCATGACCTCCTTCAGTTTCTTTTCAATGATAAAACATTCAGGGGCTTTGATATCTTCCAGGTTGATGCCGCCGAAAGTGGGTTCCAGTGATTTTACAATCTGTATGAATTTTTCCGGATCTTTTTCATTGATCTCAATATCGAATACATCAATATCCGCAAAGATTTTGAAGAGTACGCCTTTCCCTTCCATCACAGGTTTACCAGCCTCGGGCCCGATATCACCCAGTCCGAGTACGGCTGTTCCATTACTGATCACGGCCACCAGGTTTCCTTTGGCGGTATATTTATAAACATCTTCCCGGTTGGCGGCAATTTCAAGACAGGGTACGGCTACACCGGGAGAATAGGCGAGGGACAGGTCTCTTTGTGTCTTGGCTTCTTTGGTGGGGATTACTTCGATCTTTCCAGGTCTTCCTTTCGCGTGGTATTCGAGGGCTTGTTGCTTGCGCAGGTCGTTTTGCATAACGTAGTTTATTAGGTAGTCATTCGGCACAATGCGGTCAAAACGAACCGCAAGGTACAAAATAATAACCCGAATGCGCCTGATCGGTATTCGGGTTATTATTTATTCAGTCCAAATAAAAGGGGACCAAAACAGGCTTCCGCAAGGGGTAGCGTTGGAAAAATCGGGTTACCGGTCAGTAGATAACAGAAGCACCCAGCCAGGCCATCATCCCCATACCGGTCTCAATGGCCGATTCGTCAATATTGAAATTGGGGGTGTGTACACCCGCTGTAATACCCCGGGATTTGTTCATGGTGCCCAGCCGGAAGAAACAGGCCGGAATTTCCTGCGCGTAATATCCAAAATCTTCAGCACCCATCCGGAGTTCGGTCTCGCTGACATTTTCGGCTCCGATGTATTCTTCTGCTTTGGCCATTGCTTCCGCGGTAAGCCGTTCGTTATTCATCACGCAGGGGTAGCCGATATCAATATGCAGGTCTGCTTCTCCACCCATTGATTGCACGAGGTCATGGGTCAGTTTGCGCATCAGTTCATGGGCTTTAAACCGCCAGGCTTCATCCATCGCACGGAAAGTACCCATCAGTTTCACTTCATTGGGGATCACGTTCGTGGTATTGCCGCCCTGGAAGGAGGTGATGGATAGTACGGTAGGATTAAAGGGATTGTTCACCCGGCTCACCAATTGCTGGAGTGCAATAATTAAATGTGAACTGATCAGGATCGGGTCCACTGTCAGGTGTGGCGAGGCTGCATGTCCGCCCTTTCCTGTTATGGTAAAATAAAGTTCATCTGCGCTGGCCATGACTTTTCCGCCACGGAAACTGAGCTGTCCCGCCTCTAAGATCGTGTTTACATGCAAGGCGAGGATCGCCTGTGGCCTGGGGTGCTCCAATACGCCGTCTTTGATCATCAGGGAAGCGCCACCCGGGTTTTTTTCTTCGCCCGGCTGAAAGATCAGTTTTACGGTTCCTTCCCATTTGTCTTTTAATTCCGACAGGATCCTTGCTGCGCCCAGGAGGCAGGTGGTATGCACATCATGTCCGCAGGCATGCATCACGCCTTCGTTCTTCGATTTATAGGGGATATCGTTTTCTTCTTTGATCGGCAGGGCATCCATATCCGCCCGCAGGGCAATGATGCGGCTGCCCGGATTTTTTCCCTGTATCAGGCCGGTCACACCGGTTGTGGCTTTTACTTCAAAGGGAATACCCAGCTCAGCCAGTTTTTGCTGTACAAATTTTGACGTCTCGAATTCCTGGTAACTCAGCTCGGGATGGGCGTGCAGGTGATGACGGATATCAATGTATTCCGGGGCATATTGCTTTGCCAGGGCTTTTATCGTTGCATACATGGGGCAAAAATAAACAAACCATTCTATAGAGGAATGGTTTGTTCGGCGAAGTCACTATTTTGAGGATCAGAGGGAAATTTCCTCTTCTCCCGGTTTGACAGATTTTACTTCGATGGTGTCGTTCATGATAAACACGCCTTTCGGGAAATAGCGATTCAGCTTTTTCTGGTAGGCTTCGGCATCTTTGCGGTCTTTGAAATTCCCGGCTTTTACTTTGTAATAGGGCGACTGGTGCCAGAGATAGGCTTTCAGTTCAGGGAAATAGGTATAGACCTTTGTTTTCGCCGTTAATGCCTCATCCCGGTTGCTGGTACTTATGATCAGGAGGCGGAAACCTTTGTCGGTCCGGCGGCCGGCCCGGCTGGTCTCTTCGTTGATCTGTGCCTGTTTTTTTACCAAAAGATCCACCCGGGAGTCTTTATGTACTTTCACATAATTGGTATCTGTCCCGTTCTTCCCGGTCGTGTCTTTTAAGACCGCTTTGGGGTTCTCCTGGGCGATACTGTTCAGGCTGATCAGTACTGCGGTAAATGTTAAAACGAATTTCATATCAGTTAAAAGTGCAAATATCTTACCAAAATAAAAGCTGATCCGGGGATTGCTTCTGTTTATTGGTTAAAAACGTTTTATAAATTGTGTTTTAACCGTCAGGACTTAATAACCACCCCCGGCGCCGGCAATATTCTCCACGGGGTGCCAGGTGGTCTTGATCTCCTGGCTGTCCATGATAAAATAAGGCGATTGTCCTTCGGCGCTGTACCAGTTTACTTTATCATAAAAATGGACCCGTTTCAGGTTTGATGCCGACTTTTCCCGAATCAGTTTCTGTACATCAGAATTATTTTCGCAATAAAGGGTTGCATTGACATCCATATGATCCGTGAACCAGGAAACCAGTTCGGCAGGTTTACCTGTTAAAATATTGACCACCCCCCCGGGAAGATCGGAGCTGTTCAACACTTCCGCAAAAGTGACCGCACAGAGGGGTTTGGTTTCGCTGGCCAGCACCACGCAGGTATTACCGCCTGCGATCACGGGCGCGATCAGGGATACCAGTCCCAGTAAAGCGTCACCCTGCGGTGCAATGATGGAGACCACACCCGTGGGCTCCGGTACAGAAAAATTAAAATGTGAACTGGCAACGGGATTCACTGCACTGAATAACTGCTGGAATTTATCGCACCAGCCGGCATAATAGATCAGGCGGTCTATAGCCAGGCTGATTTCTTTTTCGGCATGGGCCCTGGTGGCATCCTGTTGGATCAGTTCATCAATAAACTGCGCTTTTCTTCCTTCCAGCATTTCAGCCATGCGGTAAAGGATCTGGCTCCTGTTGAAGGCAGCCCGGCTGCTCCAGCCACCGAAAGCACTACGGGCCGATACAACGGCATCCCGGAAATCTTTCCTGGAGCAGAGGCATACATTCGCCAGTTTTTTCCCG
Source organism: Sphingobacteriales bacterium (assembly GCA_016192105.1). GTDB lineage: Bacteria > Bacteroidota > Bacteroidia > Chitinophagales > Chitinophagaceae > JJ008. The sequence continues at coordinate 20,822 of JACPUV010000015.1, forward strand.
GCTTTATTAACGGGACTGTAATAACGGCCGGATTCGGTCCGGGGGAACTGACCGCCGATATAGATTTTGTATGTTTTGAGTACTTCCAGGCGAGGCATATTGTAAAGTTGTAGATGTTATTTAAATGTTGACAGGTTTAAAGGTTGACAGGTTGACAAGGTGGTTTTCTTAGGGTGTCCTTGTTAACTTTTCAACTTGTCAACTGAACGTAGGGCAACAACCCATGCAATCCTCCCTCTCTTCCAAACCCGCTTTCCTTATAGCCGCCGAATGGTGAGGCAGGGTCAAATTTGTTGAACGTATTGGCCCATACCACCCCGGCCCGGAGGCGTTTGGTCATATTGAAAATTTTAGAACCTTTATCTGTCCATACACCGGCACTTAATCCATAGGGTGAGTTATTCGCTTTTTCAATTACTTCGTCATCGGTCCTGAAGGTAATAATGGCCAGTACAGGTCCGAATATTTCTTCCTGGGCGATCCGGTTACTCTGCGCCACATTGGTAAAGAGGGTGGGGCGGCAGTAGAATCCTTTGCCCGGCAGGCGGCAGCTGCTTTCATACATTTCAGCGCCTTCTTTTTTACCAATGCTGATGTATTTCCGGATCGTGTCCAGTTGTTGTTTCGAATTGATGGCGCCGATATCGGTATTCTTATCCAGTGGGTCGCCCACCAGCAGGGACTCCATCCGGTCTTTTAATTTCCGGATCACTTCTTTTGCCACGGATTCCTGTACATAGAGACGGGAGCCGGCGCAGCAAACATGACCCTGGTTGAAGAAGATTCCGTTGATCACCCCTTCCACGGCCTGGTCAAGCGGGGCATCTTCAAAAATGATATTGGCGGCCTTACCGCCGAGTTCGAGTGTGGCTTTTTTGTTTGTCCCGGCGATGGCCCTTTGTATGATCTTGCCTACTTCGGTGGAGCCGGTAAAAGCGATCTTATTGATACCGGGATGATTCACGATGGCTGCCCCGGTAGCACCGGCGCCGGTAAGAATATTCACCACTCCGGGAGGAAGATCCGCTTCCTGTATTATTTCAGCCAGTTTGAGTGCCGTTAGCGGAGTCGTTTCTGCGGGTTTCAGCACCACGGTATTCCCGGTTGCCAGGGCCGGCGCGATCTTCCAGGCCGCCATCAGCAGGGGAAAATTCCAGGGAATGATCTGTCCCGCCACTCCCAGTGGGGATGTGCGTCTGTTGGGAAAAGCATATTCCAGTTTATCGGCCCAGCCTGCATAATAAAAGAAATGATTCGCCGCGGTGGGTACATCAAAATCGCGGCTCTCGCGGATGGGCTTGCCACCGTCGAGTGTTTCAATGATGGCCAGTTCCCTGGCTTTTTCCTGTACTATTCTCGCGATGCGGAAAATATATTTGGCTCTTTCTTTGGGCGGCATTTTCTTCCACACATCTTCATAGGCCGTCCGGGCCGCGTCCACTGCCTTGTTCACATCGGCCTCACTGGCTTCGGCTACTTCAGCCAGTTTTTCTTCATTCGCCGGGTTGATAGTGGAAAAATATTTTTTACTCAATGGTTTTTGCCATGTGCCATTGATAAACAGGTCATATTGTTTATCGATCGTAGCGGCGCTTTTACTTTCCGGGGCGGGAGCATAGGACCAGGAAGTATCAAATTTCAGGCGGATGGTATTGCTTTTTTTACCGGAAGGCTTACTGCGGACTGCCTTTTTTTTCGTTGCCATATATGTATTGATTCTATGGGTGTTATTAATAAGCGTTGAATAGTGAGCAGTTGTTTTAATTGGCAGAGAAATAAGCAATATTCAATGTTCAATTTTCAAACTTCATTTGAAATGGCTAATCTGCACTGAAATAGTTTCCTGCCTGGTACAGGCCTGTCTCTTCTTTCACCAGTTGCATTAATACATCATTGGCCAGGCTGCTGGCGCCGAAACGGAACCATTCATTGCTCAGCCAGTCTTCCCCCAGTACTTCTTTTACCATCACTAAGTAATGGAGGGCCAGTTTCGATTTGGAAATACCACCCGCCGGTTTCATGCCGGTCATTTTGCCGGTCCTGTAATAGAAATCGCGGATGGCTTCCAGCATTACCAGGGTTACGGGCATAGTGGCGGCGGGCTGAATTTTACCCGTTGATGTTTTGATAAAATCAGCCCCGGCCTGCATGGCGATATCACTGGCACGGCGCACTTTATCATAGGTGCCGAGTTCGCCGGTTTCGAGGATCACTTTCAGTCTTGCCTCCCCGCAGGCTTCTTTGATCATCGCGATCTCATCATATACAAAATTGTACTCACCGGCATGGAATTTCCCCCGGCTGATCACCATATCCACTTCATCGGCGCCATTGGCCACTGCGTATTTTGTGTCCCGGATCTTTACATCCCGGGGAGCTTGTCCGCTCGGGAAAGCCGTCGTCACGGAAGCCACTTTGATCCCCGAGCCTTCCAGCGCTTTTTTCGCCACTTTTACCATAGTGGGGTACACGCAAACTGCCGCTACTGTGGGAAGTCCGGGCAGGGCATCATGCGGGTGCATGGCCTTATAGCAAAGCTGTTTTACTTTTCCGTCGGTATCCTTTCCCTCGAGGGTGGTGAGATCGATCATGTTCAATACCAGTTTCAGCCCGTTGAGCTTGGTTTCTTTTTTGATGCTGCGTTTGGTGAAACGGGAAGCCCTTTCTTCCACCCCCACCTGGTCGATGCGGGGAGAGAGGCTGAAGTCCGGCCGTATTATTTTTTCCCTGGGTAATGGCATATTGCTGGTTTCTGGTTTTCAAAAGTAAAACTATTTATGGGGATTAATAGTGGGTAAATAATAACTATAAGCCACTGAAGGTTAACGGTTATTTTATCGTCAAAGCGGGGTTCCCGCCGTTCATCCTTTTCGTGCGGGGGCAAACGGGTTTTTGTGTAAAATCGTTTTTTGATAACTTTCAATAAAATCAACAACTGTATGAGAAAGCTGAAAAGACTGGCCGGGGTATTGATTTGCCTCCTGGCGGCTGCCGCATCATTTGCCCAGCCTACCTTTCCCGAGAATGGTACAGCGGATCCCCGTCATGGTCATTATGCTTTTACCCATGCCACCCTTGTTAAGGATGCCACGACGACCCTTTCCAATGCCACCCTGGTCATTAAGGATGGCCGGATCGTGGCGGCAGGAGCCGGGCTGGCAGTGCCCCAGGGCGCGGTAGAAGTTGACTGCAGCGGTAAATTTATTTATCCTTCCTTTATTGATATCTACACCGATTACGGTACACCCCAGCGCCAGCAGCAAACGGGGCCTTTCAATTTTTTTGCGCCCCAGCAACTGGAAACAGCTGTAAAAGGTCCCTATGGCTGGAACCAGGCCCTTAAATCCGATGCGGATGTATATAAGGTTTTCAGTGTAAATGAGGCTGCGGCCAAATCCATGCGGGAAGCAGGCTTCGGAACAGTATTGACCCATGTGAAAGACGGGGTAGCCCGCGGCACAGGTGCGGTGGTTACCCTGGCCAATGAAAAGGAAAACCTGGTTATCGTAAAAGAAAAGGCATCTGCCCATTACTCATTCAGCAAAGGGTCATCGACACAGACCTATCCCAGTTCCATGATGGGTTATATTGCTTTACTGCGCCAGACCTACCTGGATGCTGCCTGGTACAAGACCAGACCCTACCAGGAAGGCTTCAATGCCACCCTGCAATCCTGGAATGATAACCAGGGCCTGCCCCAGGTATTTGAATCCAATGATAAATGGAATGACCTGCGGGCTGACCGGATCGGGGATGAATTCGGGGTACAGTATATTATCAAAGCCGGGCAAAACGAATACCAGCGTATAAAAGAGATGAAAGCCACCAATGCGACATTTATCCTGCCGCTCAATTTTCCGCAACCACAGGATGTGGAAGATCCCAATGATGCAAAATTTGTTTCCCTGCAGGATATGAAACACTGGGAACTGGCACCTGCTAATGCGGCTGCTTTTGAAAAAGCGGGAATCCCTTTCTGCCTGACTACTTCCGACCTGCGCAGCACCGGCCTTTTCTGGTCCGGCTTGCGTAAAGCCCTCGAATATGGTCTTAGTGAAACAAGGGCCATGGAAGCCCTTACCCGGATACCGGCCCAGACACTGGGTATTTATGATAAAGTGGGCAGCCTGGATGCGGGTAAACTGGCTAATTTCTTAATTACGAGTGGCCCCATCTTTAATGAAAAGACCAGTATCCTGTACAATTATGTGCAGGGGATCAAATACAATGTAAAAGACGGGAATGATATTGCCGGCACCTACCAGCTTACCATCAATACGCCGGACGGAACGGAAAACTATACACTGGATGTGAAGAGTACCAGCTCACTTACCATGTGGGGGAAAGATACCCTGAACAGCAAGTTTAATTTTGACGGCAAACAGGTGAAACTCAGTTTTGCGGCCCTGTCCAAACGGCAACGGCCCCTGGTTGCGGATACGGCACAACGGCGCCCCGGTGGCTTTGGTGGCCGTGTGGGTATGACCGAACAAACCCTGCCGGCCAATGCAACAAGACTGGGCGGGATCAGCAATGGCAAGGAGTGGAATGGTACCGGCGTGGATTCGATGGGGCACCGGCTGACCTGGACCGCTTTGCTGGTAAAAGAAGCGGAAACAAAATCGGACAGCGTAAAGAAAAAGGAAGCCCCTGTTACCGGGAAAGTCAGTTATCCCTTCCTGCCGTATGGATGGGATGAAGAGCACCAGCCCAAACAGGAAACCCTGCTGATTAAAAATGCGACCGTCTGGACCAGTGAGAAAGAAGGGGTATTGCAGAGCACGGATGTACTGGTAAGGAATGGTAAGATTGCGGCGATCGGTAAAAACCTGAATGCGCCGGATGCCCGGGTGATCGATGGAACCGGCAAGCACCTGTCTCCCGGCATCATTGACGAGCACTCGCATATCGCAGCCGCTTCGATCAATGAAGGGGCGCAATCGGTTACATCAGAAGTGCGGATCGGTGACAACCTGAATCCGGATGATATCAATATCTACCGCCAGCTGAGCGGGGGCGTAACCACTTCGCATATACTGCACGGTTCGGCCAATGTGATCGGGGGCCAGACCCAGCTGATCAAACTCCGCTGGGGCGCCAATGATACTGACCTGAAGTTTGCAGGGGCAGATGGCTTTATCAAATTCGCCTTGGGGGAAAATGTAAAACGTTCGGCTTCCACACAGGGCAATAACCGCTACCCGGATACCCGGATGGGCGTGGAACAGGTGCTGACGGATGCCTTTACCCGGGCAAAGGATTATAAGAAAGAGTGGGATGATTATACGACAGCGAGGGATCAGTTGATAAAAGCGAAGAAACCGCTGACGGGTTTAAACCCTCCCCGCCGCGACCTGGAACTGGATGCCCTGGTGGAGATCCTTGACCGCAAGCGTTTTATCACCTGTCATTCCTATGTGCAGAGCGAGATCACCGGCCTGATCGAAGTGGCGGATAAGATGGGGTTCAAAGTAAATACGTTCACCCATATCCTGGAGGGCTACAAGGTGGCCGACAAAATGCTGAAGCATGGTTCCAATGCCTCCACCTTTTCCGACTGGTGGGCTTATAAAATGGAAGTGGAGGATGCCATTCCGTATAACGCGGCGATCATGCACAAAGTGGGACTGAATGTGGCGATCAATTCCGATGATGCGGAAATGGCCCGCCGCCTGAACCAGGAAGCGGCCAAGACGATCAAGTACGGCGGGTTATCACAGGAGGAAGCGCTGGATCTTGTTACCATTAACCCGGCCAAAATGCTGCATGTGGATAATAAGGTCGGCAGTATTAAAGTGGGAAAGGATGCGGACCTGGTACTCTGGTCCGATAACCCGCTGAGCATTTATGCCAAATCGCTTTATACGATCGTGGATGGTACCATCTATTTCGACCGCCAGCGGGATGAACAGTTGCAGCAGGAAGTGATGGCCGAACGAATGCGCCTGGTGCGAAAAATGAATGGGGAGAAAAAAAGCGGGATGCCCGTCCTGCCGGCACAACCGACTTACGAGATCCTGCACAGCTGCAGTGATCACGGCCATAGTCATGGGCTGCTTGTTGTAGAGGCGGAGGAGTAAACGTTTAAAAGTTCACAGGTTCAGGATTTCAGTAATACGAAACACTAAAATAATTGCAAATGAAAAAACTCTTTAACCTGGTCTGGATGATCGCTGTAACTGTAGCAGTCTGTGGCCAGGCGAATGTACTGCCGGCTCCGGCACAGAAAGGATTGCTGTTTATCAGGAATGCAACTATCCATGTTGGGAACGGTACCGTTATTGAAAATGGTATTATTCAGGTCCGGGATGGCAAAATAGAAAAAGTGGGCAGGGATATTGAGATCCCGGCAACTGCTGAAGTGGTGGATGCAAAAGGCAAACAGGTCTATCCTGGCCTGATACTCCCGGTCAGTTCCCTGGGCCTGGTAGAAATCGGCGCAGTCCGGGCCAGCAACGACGCAAGGGAGATCGGAGATATGAATCCGAACGTCCGCGCAATTGTGGCCTATAATACGGATTCCAAAGTAATCAATACCCTTCGTTCCAATGGGATCCTTGCAGCGAATATTGTTCCGCAGGGCAGTTTTCTCTCGGGCTCATCCTCGGTGGTGCAACTGGATGCCTGGAACTGGAAAGATGCTTCGCTGAAAACGGATGCGGGGATGCATTTGTTTATGCCATCCCTGATGCCTCGTCCGAATTTTGGAAGAGGCGGCGGATTTCCCGGGGGGCCGAACGCAGGTACCGTTACCGACCCGGTAAAAGAAGGTGTGGAACGGCTTGAAAAGCTGAAAGCCTTTTTCAGGGAAGCCAAAGCATACAATGCCGTAACCGGGCATAGCGAGGTAAACCTGAAATATGAATCTGTAAAAGACCTGTTTTCTAAAAAGCAAAAATTCTATGTGCATGCCAATACCGTAAAACAGATGCTGGTGGCGCTGGATTTTGTAAAGGAATTCGGGTTTGATATGGTGATCGTCGGGGCCAGTGAAAGCTGGGAGATCGCCGGCCTGCTGAAACAGCACAATGTGTCTGTGGTATTACAGCAAATGCACAGCCTGCCGACAACCACCGATGATAATGTGGATCAGCCCTACAAAACGGCCGCTGCTTTGCAAAAAGCAGGTGTATTGTTTGCTATTTCAGATGATGATCCGCAGACCCGTGGCCGCAACCTGCCCTTTAATGCGGGTACAGCTGCTGCCTATGGACTGACAAAGGAGGAAGCCCTGTCTGCTATTACGCTGAATGCTGCTAAACTGATGGGGGTGGGAGATCAGACCGGCAGTATCGAACCGGGGAAGGACGCAAACTTTATTATCAGTTCCGGGGACATCCTGGATATGTCCACCAATAATGTAACGGATGCGTTTATCCAAGGAAGAAAAGTGAACCTGGATGATAAACAAAAACAGCTCAACGACCGGTACGAGCAGAAGTATGAACTGAAGCAGAAGAAAGGTTTTTAGTGGTTCTCTATAAATGAAAACGCCGGGTGAATGTTCAGTCAGTCACCCGGCGTTTTTTACTGCCGCTTCGGGCAGGCAGTACATCTTTGTTTGTGGCCGGCCCTTATTTTTTAATCAGCTTTATTGTTTTTACAACCCGGGTTTCCCGCACTACCTGTAATAAATACATTCCGCCTGCCAATTGACCCAGGTCTATTTCAGCAGACGTATTGGCCGGCAGGAATTCAGTCAACACCTGCCCCCTGTTATTGATCAGCCGTAACCGGCTTTGGGGTACGAGGCCGGATATGATTACAGTACCTGATGTGGGGTTGGGATATGCTTTCAGAACAAAAGGTTCATTGCAGTCGGGGGGCAATGATAATACCTTACTGAAATTTTCCCGGCCGTCAATATCAACAATGCGCAGGCGGTATAACAGGCCGGGGGAACCGGCATGGTCAACAGTATAATGGTAGCTGCTGTTGCTGCCTTTAGGGGCAAACTGTTGTACTGGTGTAAATACGGAACCATCCATACTGTTTTGCAGTTCGAAATACCGGACATTCCATTCCTCCCCGGTCGTCCATTTCAAAATGGCAGCGCAGCCTGCTGTATAGCCGGTGAAATTTAGCAGGTTGACCGGAAGCGTGAAAACCGGGTCACTGCTTTTACTGAAAAATGCTGCCGGATCACCTGCCGATATGGCAAGTGTATTGTAAACGAGGCTTCGTTCAGACGCCGTTCCGATAACAGCGCCTGTTGTTAGTGTCCCGGTTCCGGAGCCGGCTGCCTGGTTATTGCTTTGCCAGGCTGTTTGTGAGGTTGTTGTCTGGCCGCTTGTATTCGGAGTTACAGGACCATATTGCGTTACAAAGCACAATGCATCATTGTAGGTTGCCTGGTTGGTGATTGTATTGTGCTGCAGGTCCACCGTCGCATTTGCTGCGGCAATATCCGCATAAATATTCCAGGTGCGCTCGATGCCATTATTATTTGACTCTGTGGATCCGCTTGTGGCATAATCCTGGACCATAACATGTATGCTGCTGTTCAAGCCCGGGTTGATGGCAGCCGGGGTGTAATCGCCTTCGGCAATTCCGATTGGATAGGTAAAGGCTCCGGTGTAGTTATTGTGCACGAGGTGCCCCGTTCCATTGGTTACTACAAACTGTGTGGACCTGTAATTACTCAGGGTGGCAGTGGCGGCAGTAACGAGGTCATGATCCCCTATCAGCACATCGCCGTTGAATGCGCTGAACGCGAAATCTTTGCCAATCGTGATAGTGGCATTGCCCGGGAGATCTGTAAATGCTCCCCCGGGACCCGGCAGGTCAGCCAGGATCAGATTATCCGCATTTTGTAATTCAATGTTTACGTCGAAAGGCGCTGCATTATTATTCCCGTCTATCCGCGTGGGATGGGCGATACCTCCCGCCAGGGAAGGGTTGTAAAAACGAATGGCGCCGGTGCCGGTGAAGACTGCATCCGGGCTGATCCATACATTCTTACTGTAAATCTCCCAGGTGCCATTTATGGTATAGTTTCCCTGGCCCATATATACAGTTTCAGCGGAAGAAGCTGTCGTGTCTCCGGCTGCAATGCTAAATACGTCAATACCCGTAATTCCCCCGATAGTTTCAACAGAACCCGGAGCCTGAGCCCGGGAACTCTTTGTCAGTGCCGCCGAAACTATCAGCAGGAAAAGGGGAGCTAAATTTTTTCCCATGGTAATTTTTAAAATCACGAAAAATCTTTCAAGCGAAGGGTGAAATGAAGGGACCTGCTACCTTATTTGTACAATGGTCATAAAGTTCCTTGAAGCAGGGCCGCTTAAATTACAGGTAAGGCCTGCCGTATTAAAACCACGGGGAACTACAACATCCCCGGCGGTCAGTGAAAGCGTAATGCTTACAGAGGACGTAAAATTTCCGCCAGTGGAGAAATGAAATTCAGAACCTGCATAAAGATTACCGTTGATGCTTAGCAGAACAGTATAGGCCATCGGTCCGGTAGTGCAGTTGCCAAGATTAGATAAGGTAAGTGAATACACGCCTGTACGTGCTGCTGTAAATTGCCCGGTAGCAGGATTATATTCATTCAGTAAATCGTTGTTTTCCGTTTGAAATTTATAATCATAAAATCCCCCGGCTACCGACGTAAAGGCAGTTGGGTTAGTGACCGTAAAATTTGTAAGGGCTTCTGAAGTGGCAGTTACCTTAAACCATTTGCTTCCATCGTTATAATAAACACCGGGCTCCACATTAAAAGGGGCAATGCCGGCAGTGGCCGTATTGTAAACGGTCATACCTGCTGTGTGAGCAGTTAATGGAGATGGGTTATTGGTCGCCGAAAGAGTGACACGGGGATACAGCAAGCCTTTATTATTGCTTTCTAATTCGAGGATACTGTTGGTCCCCGGCAGGACGCCGCTGGCAACAGTTCCGTCTTTAATTTTTTGTTGTGCCTGTGCCGTTATCATTATGAGAGCTGAAAAGAGGGCGATGGGTAATTTTTTTTTCATTAATTTCTAATTTATGGGTAGCTGTAAATAATCCGTAAGTAATCACTATTTTCAATAGGGTCAATTGCTACAGGATAGATTTCCCTTCTAGGACGGGTAGTTGCCTTACACTGATTAAGAAAACCGGTGGTTGCGCTGGTAACCGGAGCAGAAAACGAGCAGCACAATGCAGCGGTCTATTTTCCATGACTAAAGACAATCGAAGCAGGAATTATAATCTTTTCCCCCTCAGGCGAAAAATCGTCTCCCGTGCAATGCCGGTATGAATTTTTTAGGGGGAGTTGCCAAGGAGGAGTTGCGTTAGACTGTAATAACTACCGGGAATCTGGTTGCGTTGCCGTTTATACCGGAAAAGCCCGGGAACAGGTGCAGGGTGATACATACTGTTTTTCATAAGTCGGTTGGTAATTGCCGGATAAAAGTATAAATTTTATTTAAGTGTGCAAACTATAGCGGGTTGACTGCACGGCTCCGGAGATAAATAGGCCATATCACGGAAAAATACGTAGCACATATCAGTGATCAGTACACGTAAATAGCGCAATCTTCAATAGTAATATATAGCACAGGATGAGTACCTATCTTTTAATGTATCGTAACAGGGGTGTTCTTTTTCCGGAACAATGGATCCGCCGCGGTGGAACAACGAGGGATACCGGCCGGAATTCTTCTAGTTATAGGATACTTGTTTTCATAACCGGTGGCGGTAAGCGTTGCTCCGGCCCACCGGATCGGGGCCGGGATGCCGGCGAACTAGTATTGAATTACCAGTTGAAAGTGCTCCGCGAAATAGAGCGACAGGAAGCAATGGCGATCAGGATAACGCGGAAGCTATGGACATTCTTGTCCCCGGCGATCTCAGGATGAAGCAGCCCCTGCATTTTCTTTTGGGGGGCTCATGTTCGCCGGTTTTTGGCTCCCTTGAAGATAGTGTAATAGAGTGAAGGGGTGTAGGGAGAGGAGGAGGATGAATGAGCCTTCTATGGATCATTACAGTGAGGCCCGGCATTTTTGATCCTTCAGGGAAGCAGGAAACCGGCTGTAGTATGTAAAATAAGTAAAGAAGCCAGGCAACTGCCTGGCTTCTTTATAGAATATAGTGTAAGCTTCTTTTGATTAAGCATCTTTCCCGTGGCAATGTTTGTATTTCTTGCCACTTCCGCAGGGGCAGGGATCGTTGCGGCCGATCTTCGGACCGACGGAAACCGGTACCATTTTATCCTTTTCATTGGCCGCATAGTCTTCGCCGGCTGCATCCACTTCTTCTTTATTGGCCCTCATATTGCTCATATCTGTCTTTTGCTGGCGGCCTTCTTTCAACGGTGCACTTTCCTGCTGGATCGGGAGGGAGGAATGGCTGAGGAAGGATACGATATCCTTGTTTACATCTGCATTCATATTCCGGAACTGGTTATATGCTTCCATTTTATAGATAACCAGCGGGTCTTTTTGTTCCAGGTAAGCCGTCTGTACACTTTGTTTCAGGTCATCCATGGCCCGCAGGTGTTCCTTCCAGGAATCATCGATCACAGCGAGGGTGATCGTTTTTTCCAGTGCGTTGCTGAGTTCCGCCCCGTTGGTCTGCAAGGTCTTGTCGAGATTGGCCAGTACATTCAGCCCCTTCCGTCCGTCGGTAAAGGGCACCACCACATTCTCAATATGACTTCCCTGTGTCACGCGGATATTTTTAAACACCGGGATGGCCTGTTTATGGATCTCTTCTTTATGCTGGGTGTACCGTTCTGTAGCTTCGTTATACACCTGTTCAATCAGTTTATTCAGGTCTGATTTTTTGAAGTCTTCTTCCGCGATGGAACTGTCCAGTCCGAAGTTCACAATACAGGACATCCGGAATCCTTCAAAGTCCTCCTGTTCCCGGAAGGAGCTTACGAGTCCTTCGGCCATGGCGGAGAAGGAGGTATCAATGTCCAGTGCCAGGCGTTCTCCGAACAAAGCGTGGTTTCTTCTTTTATACACCGCATTCCGCTGCATGTTCATCACGTCATCATATTCGAGCAGGCGTTTCCGGATACCGAAATTATTTTCTTCCACTTTCTTTTGTGCCCGCTGGATGCTGTTGCTGATCATACTGTGCTGGATCACATCTCCTTCCTTGTAGCCGAGTTTGTCCATCACGGAAGCAATGCGTTCACTGCCGAACATCCGCATCAGGTCATCTTCCAGTGATACATAAAACTGGGAGGATCCCGGGTCACCCTGGCGGCCGGCACGACCCCGGAGCTGGCGGTCAACCCGGCGGCTTTCGTGCCGTTCGGTACCGATGATGGCGAGCCCGCCCGCTTCTTTTACACCCGGCCCCAGTTTGATATCCGTACCACGACCAGCCATATTGGTGGCGATCGTTACAGCCCCGGGCAAGCCGGCTTCGGCTACCACCTGGGCTTCTTTGGCGTGTTGTTTCGCGTTCAGCACATTGTGCGGAATTCTCTTCTGCTGCAACATCCGGCTCAGCAGTTCACTTACTTCCACGGAGGTGGTACCTACGAGACAGGGGCGGCCTGCATTCCGCAGGGCTTCTATTTCATCAATAACAGATTTGTATTTCTCCCTTTTTGTTTTGTAAACGAGATCCTGTTTGTCATTCCGGATCATTTTGATATTGGTGGGGATACTCACCACATCCAGTTTGTAGATGCTCCACAACTCCGCGGCTTCTGTTTCCGCGGTACCGGTCATACCCGCCAGTTTATGGTACATCCGGAAGTAATTCTGCAGGGTGATCGTGGCGTAGGTCTGGGTAGCGGCCTCGATCTTCACGTTTTCCTTGGCTTCAATCGCCTGGTGCAGGCCGTCTGAATAACGCCGTCCGTCCAGGATACGTCCGGTTTGTTCGTCCACGATCTTGATCGCACCATCCATTACCACGTATTCCACATCCTTATCGAAAAGGGTATAGGCTTTTAATAATTGCTGAACCGTATGAATGCGGTCGGCCTTCTGCGCATAGTCATTGAGGATATTCTCTTTCAGCTGCAGTTTCTCATCAGCGGAAGAAGCGCTTTTCTCCACTTCCGCCAGTTTGACCCCGATGTCCGGCAACACAAAGAATTCCGGGTCTTCACCGGTACGGGTGATCATCGCCAGTCCCTTGTCGGTCAGCTCTACGGAATTGTTTTTTTCATCAATATGGAAGAGCAGCTCATCGTCCACAATTTGCATATTGCGCTGCTGATCCTGCAAATAATAGTTTTCCGCTTTCTGCATCTTCACTTTTACACCGGGTTCGCTCAGGAATTTGATCACCGGTCCGTATTTGGGCAGGCCCCTGAAAGCGCGGAACAGGTGCAAGCCACCGGTTTTGGGATCATCGTCTCCTTCTGCAAACCGTTTTTTGGCTTCAATCAGTCCATTCCGGATAATGCGTTCCTGCTCCTGCACCAGTTGCTGGATACGGGGTTTGTGAATATGGAACTGCTGGTCTTCTCCTTTCGGCACGGGACCGGATATGATCAGCGGCGTCCTGGCATCATCGATCAGTACGGAGTCCACTTCATCCACCATGGCATAATGGTGTTTGCGCTGTACCATTTCTTCGGGGGTGTGTACCATATTGTCCCGCAGGTAGTCGAAACCAAACTCGTTGTTGGTCCCATACGTGATATCCGCCAGGTAGGCCTTTCTTCTTTCTTCACTGTTGGGCTGGTGTTTATCAATACAGTCAACCGTAATACCCAGCCATTCAAAAATAGTTCCGTTCCATTCCTGGTCACGGCGGGCCAGGTAATCGTTCACGGTTACAATATGCACGCCTTCCGCGGGCAAGGCATTCAGATAAGAAGGAAGGGTTGATACAAGGGTCTTACCTTCCCCCGTGGCCATTTCAGCGATCTTTCCCTGGTGCAGCACCACCCCGCCGATCAGCTGTACATCATAATGGACCATGTTCCAGGTCACCTGTCCGCCACCGGCTGTCCAGGTATTTTTAAAAATGGAGCGGTCGCCGTCGATCGTGATATAATCCTTTTTCACACTCAGGTCCCGGTCCAGTTGGGTGGCCGTGGAAATGATCTCGGTATTTTCCTTAAAACGGCGGGCGGTTTCTTTCACCACGGCAAATGCTTCGGGTAATAGTATTTCGAGGATTTCCTCTATTTTCTTATCCCGGTCCTTTTTCAATTTGTCCACTTCCTGGTAGATCGCATCCTTACCCAGCAGGTCATTGAAGGGAAGTGCTTCCGCGGCCGCATTTCGCTCTGCGATCTCAGCATCAATCCCGGTCAGGTGTTGTTTGATCCTTTCCCGGAATTCCCGGGTTTTATTGCGAAGCTGGTCATTGCTGAGGGATTGGTATGAAGCAAAGAACTGGTTGATTTTGGCAACATAGGGTTCAATTTTTTTCACATCCTTCTCTGACTTGCTGCCGCCAAAAACTTTCTGAATGAAACCAAGCATGGTTGATTTATTAAAATATTATTGATTAATAACGGTTTGTTTTGTCAAAAACGGTGCTACTTTAAGATTACAGGCCATTTTGACAGGGATTATCCCGGTTTTACCAAGGGCGTCAAAGATAAGTCTTAGTTGGGAGTTTACTATCAGCCCACCTGCTGTTTAGCTACCGGGTTTGGGAACAGGGACTAAACGGAATTTTGCGGATGCTGGTCATCTCCGGGCCCTGCGGGTGCAGCAAAAGGGTAAGTGGGGTATGACCATGCAGGGTTTAAGGCTCCCTGGTGCAGCCTTCATTGCAGCGGCCGGGCCTGATTCTTGGCAAAGACACCGGCACCCAGCCATCCGCCGGTAAGCGGGATTGTTTTGACTACCCGGTTGAAGGTGTTGGTAAGCCGTTAAAATCACTGCATGACCATTCTTTAATGTAATTTGCCTTTTTATAATGTTTATAATGAACAGGACCGGCCTGACATATCGTTTGTGGTTTATCGTTATTGCTTTGACTGGTGGGATATTGCTTTTTTCCTGCGCTGGAAAAGATAAAAAGGCCAGGGTCATACGGGAAGCCGGGGCTCTTTATCTCGATTGCCAGGTCAATGCAGAAGAAGGGGATGATAAGCTTACGGTACTGATCCGTTTCAGGGATGGGGAAGACGGTAATTCAGTCACCCTGCCCGAAGGAACTGCCGTGTACCTGGATGATGAAAAGCTCATACCGGATAGCTCCCGGCTAACCGGCAGCTTTTACGAAATACATAAACCGATCCCGGAATTTGAGGGCCGCCATACAATATTCCTGCTGGATAAGGGAAAGAAAATCTATGAGCAGGGGCTTGAATTTCATCCGATGCTCTTGCTTACCGGTCTGGCCGATACCCTATCAAGGCAGGACCTCGTACTGGAGCTAAAGGGCCTGCAAAAGGAAGATTATGTACGGGTGATCGCCACCGATACTTTATTCAGCAGTGAAGGGATCAACCGGCTGGATACGGTCCGGGAGGGACGGCTGATAATCCGGGCCGGGGATTTCAATACCCTGGTCAGCGGGCCGGTTCAACTGCTCCTGTTGCGGGAGTTTGAAATCCCGCTCAGGAAGGACTCCGGGGCGACTGGTAAACTGGCCCTCCGCTACCAGCTCAGGCGGGAATTTATGCTGAAGGATTGATCCTGAAGAACAGGTTGGTCTGCTGCCGGTTCGTCAGGCGGGGGATAGGTGCCGGGCAGTGTAGGTAAAAACCAGGGATTTAGCCCTGAAAACCGGTAAATTTTCTCTTGTGTGAATCAGTTATTACCCGCTTAATCCGTTCAAAAAATGTGGATGGATTTTTAGTCGCCGGCCCTTACCTTTGCGGCCAATTTAAGCACGATTTATGGCAGGTCAGTTAAAAGAAGTCCGGAACCGGATCAAATCAGTACAAAGCACCCAGCAGATCACCAAGGCGATGAAAATGGTGAGTGCGGCCAAGCTGCGCCGGGCCCAGGATTCGATCGTTCAGATGCGCCCTTATGCACAGAAGCTGCAGGAAATGCTGAGCAATATTGTGAGCAACAGCGAAGCCGGTGCCGGTATGAACCTGGCGGCAGAGCGCCCGGCGGAAAAAGTGCTGATGATCGTTATCACCAGTGACCGCGGGTTAGCCGGAGCTTTCAATGCCAACATTATTAAACTGGCAAAAGCCACCATCATTGAAAAATACACAGACCAGCAGAAGAAAGGCAACCTGACCATCTGGTGTATAGGGAAGAAAGGCTACGAGAATTTTGTAAAAAATAATTTTAAAGCAGACGATAGGTTTAAGGATATCTTCCTGCACCTGAGTTTTGAAAATGTGCAAAAAGCTTCCCAGGCTGCGATGACCGCTTTTGCGAATAAGGAATTTGATGTGGTGGAACTGGTGTACAGCCAGTTCAAAAATGCGGCTACCCAGCGTTTCGTGGTGGAGCGGTTCCTGCCCATTCCCAAAGTGGAGAAAAAGGCAGGCGCGACCAAGGCGGATTTTATTTACGACCCTTCCAAGGACCTGCTGGTTGCTGAACTGATGCCGAAAATCCTCAACACCCAATTATATAAAGCCGTACTCGATTCCAATGCATCTGAGCACGGCGCCCGCATGACCGCAATGGATAAGGCCAGTGAAAACGCCAACGAGATGCTTCGTTCCCTGAAGATATCTTATAACAGGGCCCGCCAGGCGGCGATTACCACCGAGCTGACGGAGATCGTGAGCGGAGCGGCGGCTTTGCAGGGCTAAGGCGGCGTATATAAATGGACCAATTGGATCATATAATGAACCCGGTGCACAGTGATGCGTACCGGGTTTATTATGGATTTCAGTGGGGTAGGGTATAAAAAATGGGGCTGGGAATGGAACAATAATTGTGTATAAACTGTGAATTGCATTTTAGCATCAATAGTTATCTTGCCATCTCTTTGACTATTTTGACCCGTATCACCTATTTGACACATTGACCCTGACTATTATGACTATCGATAACCTGATACCACATATTGAAGCGCTGATCTTTGCGAGTGACAAGCCCCTGACTACCCTGGATATCACCGAACTGGTGAACAATGCCTTTGGCTTTATGGAGGAAAAAATCTCCCTGGACCAGGTAGAAGCCGCAATTGAAGGGATTGCTGAAAAATATGCTTCCGAGTTTTATCCCTTTGAAATGAGACAAAGCGGGGGAGGCTGGCAGTTCCTCACCAAGAAGGATTTCCATAAAACCATTGCCCAGTTGAACGGGGACAAGTTTCTTAAGCGCCTTTCAGCGGCTGCGCTGGAAACCCTGGCCATCATTGCATATAAGCAACCGGTGACCAAGGGCGAGATTGAAGCGATCCGCGGAGTGAGTTCCGATTATGCCGTGCAAAAATTGCTGGAGAAAGAACTGATCATCATTACCGGCCGCAATGAGAAATTGCCCGGTCATCCGCTGGTGTACTGTACGTCCAAAAACTTTATGGACTATTTCGGAATCAATTCCGCCGATGACCTGCCGCGGATCAGGGAAGTACTTGCGGAACAACTGGTGGAACCGACCCTTATCAAAGACCAGTTGCCCGATGAAACGGATGCAGCAGGAATGGGGGAAAATGAAGAACCCACAGCACTGGTGGTGACCGAGGGCGGAGAGCTGGTGATCAATGAGGAGAATGGGGAAGGAAAAGAAAGCTGATGAAAATGCCCTGTATAAAATAAATTAATAAACCGGCTCCGTAATTTACTGAGCCGGTTCTTTTTTATCTTCGCCTCTATGGCAACGGAACTTTCACACGAACAACTGGTAGCGCTGGCCGGGGAATATGGTACTCCTCTCTATGTTTATCATGCGGAACGGATCGGGGAACAATACAATCATCTTCTCGCTGCATTCCGCGGAGCCAATGTGCGTTTCTTTTACGCCGCCAAGGCGCTGACCAATATCAATATACTGCGGTATATAAAAAGTATCGGTTGCAATGTGGACTGCAGTTCGGTAAACGAGGCCCGGCTGGCCCTGCTGGCGGGGTTTGACCCAACGAATATTCTTTATACCTCCAACAATATCGCGTTTGAAGAAATTGAGGAAGCACAGCGCCTGGGTATTCATATCAATATCGACAGTCTCTCCAATTTGCGGAAGTTTGGACTTAAATTCGGTCATAGCTACCCGGTAGGAATCCGGCTCCGCCCCAATATTATGGCCGGGGGCAATCTGAAGATATCCACCGGCCATGCGGACAGTAAATTCGGCATACCGCTGGAACAGATCAACGAAGTGCTGGACCTGGTAAAGGAGACCGGCCTATTCATCCGCACCCTGCATATTCACACCGGAAGCGAGATCAAAGATGTGGAAGTGTTTGCCAGGGGGATCGAAGTATTGTTTGATGTGGCGGCACATTTTCCGGAATTGGAAGTGATTGACCTGGGGGGCGGATTCAAAGTCCCCTATGAACCCGGGGAAACAGGAACCGATATTGCCCTGCTGGGAAAAAAGGTGAAAGAGGAGTTTGAACAATATGAAAAAAAATACGGTCGCCCGTTACAGGCCTGGTTTGAGCCGGGCAAATTCCTGGTCAGTGAGGCCGGATATTTTATTACAAAGGTAAATGTGCTGAAACCGGCAGGACAGGCAGTATTTGCCGGGGTGGATACAGGGCTCAATCACCTGATCCGTCCCATGTTTTACGGGTCCTATCATGTCATCGACAATATTTCCAACCCCGGAGGAGAAAAAAAATTCTATAATGTGGTGGGGAATATTTGTGAGACCGACACATTCGCGGAGAACCGCTTACTCCCTGAGATCCGCGAAGGAGATTACCTGGTCATCCGAAACGCCGGCGCTTATTGTTTTGAAATGTCTTCGCATTATAATTCCCGTTTCAAACCGGCCGAAGTGCTGGTGAAGGAAGGGGAGGCCCGCCTGATCCGGAAAAGGGACGAACTGGAAGACCTGCTGAGGGGACAGGTTGGGGTTTAGTTGTCGGGTGTCAGGTGTCGGGTGTCAGTTGTCAGGTGTCGGGTGTCAGGTGTCGGGGGCTTCGAAGGCGGGCAGGTTGCTGGTTTACTCCTGCGGTTTTATTTGCACAGTAATGGTACTGCTGGTTTTGGACGTCAGGGGCAGGTTACCAAAAGAAGATTCGGTACTGCCGCTGGATTCGGTTTGGGTTGTTTTTTGACGGATCAGCCCGGTGGCCTTGTCCACAATGATTTTTCCTGTGGATTTATGGTTCAGGGTCGTAGTGGTTTCACTTCCCATCATTTCCGCTTTGGTTACCGTGTATGCATTTCCGGTAAAATCCAGCTGGATACTGCTATCTGTGACGGCACTGATCACGTAGGTAGTCTGATAATTATCCGTCGGGGTGAAACCGGATTCGGTCCAGGAATCGCCCGTTTTTAAACCGCCTTCTTTTTCAGGAATGACCCGGAAAAAACTGCCTTTTCCTTTCTGCGGCGGCTGCACAATATCCACCACTTCTTTCATCAGGCTGGAGATAATGGCCATCCGGTTGTCTGTTTTTGCAGCGGGGAAGCTGTCGGGCAGGGTCAGTAATACTTTCCCGTACGGATCAATGATCATATCATATTTCTTATCCAGCAGTTCTTTGATTGGTTTACCCAGTTGCCCGTTGAGGTCTTTGGGAACATCTGAATCAAAAGCCTGTTTCTGTCCCATACCATCAAACGAGAAAGTGATGCGCTTTACCGAATGCCGCAGGCTGTGATTGTCATCCGTGGTATTGGTCACTTTATACTGGTGTTCACAAGTGGCATCCACATGGAAGTCGATGGCCTGTCCCATGGCCTGCTGCGAAATAGTCGTTTGGGTCTGCAGGCTGATTTCAATGGCCTGCCCCTGCAGGAACCTGACCCGTCCGTCCAGGGGTTGGGCGCTGCTGCTCAAAACGGGTAAAAAGGGCAGCACAAAAAGGGAAAAAGGTTTAATAGTCATACGGGGTCATATTTATATAGTACCGGCACACAAAATTGACGAATCCCTCTCACAATCGTTGCAATCAGGTGGAAAAATAATGGATATTAAATTTCGGAGCGGTGTTATTTGTCAAGGGATCTCGTTACTTTTAAAATAACATAAACCTTTAAATTGTTTTTATGCCTATCCGAATGACTGATGACCCGGTGGATCCCAACCAGCCTGATGATAATAGTGGCGGCGGGGGGAACCGGCCCAATTTTCCCGGAGGAGGTGGCGGAGGGCTGATGTCCCTGTTGCCCCTGCTCCTGGGTTTGTTTAAGGGGAAGGGCATTATCTTTCTCCTGGTACTGGGTGCTGTAGCTTATTTTCTGCTGGGTCGTAGCGGGGGCTGCAATGTGGAACAGATCATATCCCAGTTTTCACAAAGCGGGTACAACTTCAATCCCGCTGAATTCAACAAAGCATCGGTGTACGAGGGGCTGGAAGATGATAATGCAAAAAACCCAATACCGGAGGCTGTTTCCCTGTTGCGTTTTGCGCCGGACCGTAGTAACCAGGGTCAGCAGGGCAGTTGTGTGGCCTGGAGCGCAGCCTATGCCGCTCAGACAATCCTGATCTCTGCAGCCAGTGGATCCGATCCCAACCAGATTGCATTCAGCCCGTCTTACCTGTATAACCAGATACGCCTGGAAGGTTGCCAGGGTTCTTACCTGCAAAAGGCGATGGAAGCCATGCAGAAGAACGGGGGGGTGGCTTTAAGCCAGTATCCGTATAATGACCAGGATTGTGAACGGACACCCAATTCATCCGAAGTACAGGTGGGAAGGCAGAATGTGATACATGGCTTTACCCGGATCACAAACGGGGACAATATCAATGAAATAAGTGTAAGGGGTATTAAAGAACACCTGGCCAAAGATGCACCGGTTGCCATTGGTATGATGGTGGGACAGAGTTTTATGCAGGATATGATGGGCAAAGAGCTCTGGGAACCCAGTGGGATGGATGCCTCGCAAATGGGCATGGGCGGTCATGCCATGTGCGTGATCGGTTATGATGACCGCAAGTTTGGGGGAGCTTTCCAGATCATGAACAGTTGGGGACCCGAATGGGGTAAGAACGGAATAGCCTGGGTGAAATACCGTGATTTCAGTACCTATGTCCGCGAAGCCTATGGGATCGATCCGCTGCCCAAACGCAGCGCCGTTGCCAATATTCCTTTAGAATGCACGATCGGCCTGGTGAACAATGCCAATAAAGAATACATACAACTTCGTTCGGCCGGAGGCAATAGTTTCCAGACCGTTTCGCCGATTGCCGTGGGTACCCGCTTTAAGATGGAGATCAAGAATGAAACAGAATGTTATATCTATATTTTCGGGCAGGAAACGGATGGAACGAGTTTTGTATTATTTCCTTATCTGAAAAAGGGTGAAACAGTTTCCAAACACTCACCTTATTGCGGGATTACCGGTTACCGGTTATTTCCCAAATCGCAGTCGCTGGAGGCGGACAGTTCCGGCAACCGGGACTATATCGCCATTCTGGTGAGCAAGGATGAACTGGATTATAACCAGCTCAACCAGGCAATCAGTAGCAGCCCGGAAACAAATTATGCAGCGAAGGTCAATGAGGCCCTGCGAAGTTTACAGATCCGTTCGGTCAGGTATAACAATACCAGCGATGGTACTATTTACTTCAAAGCAGCTGCCAACGATAATAAGGCGGTGGCCATGATTGTGGCTTTTGATAAACAATAATGTAAGCGTTAATGAATAAGCATACGCCCGCTTTTATCCGGCTGATGAAGCATCCGCTGAAATTCAGGTTGTTCCTGCTGATGCGCCTGCCTGCCGCTTTTATAGCCGGGGTACGGGTAAGGGAACTGGATGAGCAAAGGGCGGTGGTGACCATTCCGTATAAATGGTTGTCGCAAAATCCGTTCAGGTCAACCTATTTTGCCTGCCTGAGTATGGCGGCTGAAATGAGTACCGGGGCGTTGGCCATGGCACATTTATACAAAATCCACCCTGCTGTTTCCATGCTGGTGGTTAAAGTGGAATCAGCGTATTTTAAAAAAGCTACGGATCGTACAGCATTTGTTTGTGCCGATGGCGGCTTGTTCAGGAAAGCGATAGAAGAAACGATTGCCACGGGGGAAGCAGTGACGGTAAGAGCGAAATCGGTTGGAACGAATAAGGCAGGAGAGCTGGTGGCGGAGTTTTGGGTGACCTGGTCGTTTAAGGTACGAAAGTAGGAGTGGAGAGTGGATCAGTAAAACGAGTTAGTGGCAGGGGGATTAAGGTTCAATCTTTTTAGGATGGGCTGTTTCCTTCTCGCCTCTCGCTTCTCGCTTGAAGGGCTGTTTCCTGACATCTGACAACTTTTTAAATATCAAAGTATGAAAATATCCTTTCACGGGGCGGCCCGCACTGTTACCGGGTCCAAACATGTGATCACGCTGAAGAACGGGAAGAAGCTCCTGCTGGATTGCGGGATGTTCCAGGGGCTCGGCAAGGAAACGGATATGCTGAACCGTCATTTTGGATTTGAGCCGGAGGAGATCGATATGATGATCCTGTCTCATGCCCATATTGATCACAGCGGGCTGATCCCCAAACTGATCAAAGACGGTTTCCGGGGCCGGATATTTTGTACGCATGGTACCAGTGAACTGGCTTCCGTATTGCTGGAAGATTCCGCGGAGATACAGGAAGATGAGATAAAATATGTGAACAAACGGAGAGCTGCTGCGGGGCAGCCCTACCTGAAACCACTTTATACGGTGGATGATGCAAAGAAGGCGGTGGACTACCTGGTGGAAGCGGAGTACGGGGTATGGTTTGACGTGATGGAAGGAGTGCAGGCGATGTTTACCGATGCGGGTCATATCATTGGCAGTACCTGTGTGCATTTAAAAATTAAGGAAAAAGGAAAAGAAACCCGTATTACTTTCAGCGGCGATATCGGCCGTTACCGCGATGCCATCCTGAAATCGCCGGAAAATTTCCCGCAGGCGGATTGTATTATCATGGAGTCCACCTATGGCAACAGTCTCCACGATACCCATGTGACCACACCGGATATGCTGCTGAACTGGATTGAGAAAGCCTGTATGCAGAAAAAGGGTAAACTGATCATGGCTGCATTCAGTGTGGGGCGTACCCAGGAGATCCTGTATTCGCTGAACCAGTTGGAACTGGAGAACAGGCTGCCTGCCCTGGATTATTATGTGGACAGCCCGCTGAGTATTGAAGCCACGGAGATCATGAAAAAATACCCGGGATATTTTAATAAAACGATCCAGCGGATCATGCAGACCGATAAGGACCCGTTCTCATTCGAGGGGTTACATTATGTAAAGTCGGTGGAGCAATCCAAACTGCTTAATTTCCAGGACGGCCCGATGGTTATTATTTCTGCCAGCGGGATGGCGGATGCGGGAAGGGTGAAGCACCATATCAGTAATAATATTGAGAACTCGCACAATACGATCCTGATGACCGGTTATTGCGAACCGCATTCACTGGGAGGCCGTTTATTATCCGGGGATAAGGAGGTGAACATATTCGGCGTGCTGCATGAAGTGCATGCGGAGATCGGATCTGTCCGCAGCATGAGTGCCCATGGCGATTATGAAGATATGTGCCAGTGGCTGGCCTGCCAGGACCCCGGACAGATAAGTAAATTATTCCTGGTGCACGGGGAATACGATGTGCAGCAGGATTTTAAGAACCGGTTGCTCAAGAAAGGTTTTACAGATGTGGAGATCCCGGCGCAACACCAGGAAATCGGGCTTGGGTAAAACAGTTTTTGGCATTTATTGTTTGTACCGGGTTTTGGGCCATTATCTAAGGAGGTTCTCGAGAACCTTTATGACTTTATTCATTGATAGTTAGTCCATTGAATACGTACCGGAGTGGGGCTTGATGAAGGGGTAGTAATTTATTATCTTTGAAGAAATGCGTGATTTGGCATCCATAAAGACCGCCTTAGAGCAACTCAAACCCGAAATGGAGAGAAGGTTTCATGTCAAATCCATTGGCATATTTGGTTCAGCCGTACGGAACGATTTCAAACCGGAAAGTGATATTGACCTGATCGTTGATTTCAGTGAGCCCATTGGTATATCTTTTATCGATCTGGCCGATTACATTGAGCAAAAAATGAAAGCCCGGATCGACCTTGTATCCCGCAATGGGATCAAGCCCCAGTATTTTACCCTCATCAAGAACGAGATTGTATATGTCTAAGCGAGATCCCCGGCTTCTTGTCAACGACATGCTGGACAGTTGCCATAAGATCCTGCAATATACCCTCGCTATGACTTTTGAGGAGTTTTTGAAGGACTCCAAAACGATCGACGCTGTGATCCGGAATTTTGAAATCATTGGCGAAGCCGCCAATCGGTTGCCGGAAGCATTCAAAGACCAGCATCCTTTCATAGACTGGCACCGGATCCGGGGTTTCCGGAACAGGATCGTACATGACTACATGGGTATCGATTATCGCATCGTATGGGAGATCAGGGACAATTACCTACCATCCCTGACCGACTCCTTAAAAAGTATCTGAGCCTTGTATTGCCTCAATAAACTGCAAAACTAATTTTTGTACAAAACAAAAAAGGCCTCGTAAGAGACCTTTCTGTTTGTACCGGAGAGCAGACTTGAACTGCCGACCTTCGGGTTATGAATCCGATGCTACTTCCCAATACCTTTTATAATAAGTTGATTGTCAATGCAATTCAGTTATGTTGACATCACAAATTTACACTATTTCCCTTTATATTGTTAACTAAACTGTTAACCAATTTTAGCTATATATTGTGGATGTAAATATTTGATATTCAAGTCTATGCGAATATTTGATAGTTATATATAGAGGCTGTCTACTTCCTCAAAAGTTACACTTACTCCCCTTTACTTAAACAATTACTATCTGTAACCACTTTATAAAATATATTGTCCAATTATTTTATCGTTTGATAATTGACCAGTCCTCTTTTTTATACAATTTAAATTTTGTGGATTATAATCCATTACATGGTAAAAAATACTTCCCAACTTCTTGTTCTTTTTCCGGTAAGTTGAACAAAACCTATTTAGCATTCTAATTGCTTCAATCTCTTTGCTCATACTCTTAGAATAACCAATCTCTAATAAAAATAAATTCATTCTTTTAAGAATTTGAGACTTTGAGTTGGAAAATCCGCTCAATCTGACCACCTCTTTCCGGTCGAACCTGACCACCTGATTCCGGAGTAAACTGACCACCTGTTTCCGGAGCAAACTGACCACCCCCTGCTGCCTCATTTTAAAGGTTGTTTTACTGGCCATAATA
>JACPUV010000014.1 GCA_016192105.1 Sphingobacteriales bacterium
CTGTACCGCACAGGCCACTGCTTCGATCTCTTCGATTTCGGGTATATTTTTAGCAGCCCCCTTTTTCATCCCTATCGCAATAATATGGGAGGCCTTCAGCGGGTTTTGCTGCAGCTTGTTGTAGGTTATCTCTTTAAAATTTTTACCGGCCACTTCTTTATAAAGTAAGCTCTGAAATGCGGCCAGTTTCTTCAACCCTTCACCGCTAAATACGGTAAACCGCCAGGGTTCTGTTTTACCATGAGTGGGCGCCCAGGTGGCATTCTCCAGGATCTCCCTGATCAGTCCATCATCAATTTTTTTCCCTGCCTCAAACTGATCCGGGAAAACGGAACGGCGGCTCCTGGCCAATTGGTTAAACAGATCGGGGGTCATGCGGAAGATTTGAACAAAAATAAAGTGCCGCATTTTAATACGGCACTTTATTTAGATAGTTAAACAGGCAGGTTACCGGGGGTCCTCCAAAAAGGAACCCGGGTTTGAACCATTAATCCGTATAGCGGTGACCGGCATTCACCCAGTTGGTGATTACCTGCTTTTCCGCCGTAGTCAGCAGGGCCTGCGGACTTTGAGGCATTTTTTTCAAGGTGTACAATACGCAGGACCGGTTGATCTGGCTCCAGTAGGTGACAATACTGCAATCCGCATCAAAGTTATACCCCGATGCGGTGGAACCGTTCATGTGACAACCCGAACCGTTACAACGGGTAGAGATCAGGTTTCTCATTTGGGCAAATAAAGGACCTGAAGCAGCGGTAGCCACTGTCGCGCTGGCCGTCTTTGTACAGCCATTGGCATCTTTCGCCCCGATCGTATAATTCCCGGCCGCTAAGGTTGAAAAAATATTGCTTGCCTGGTAGGCCCCTCCATTAATATTAAAGGTAAAGCCGGTGGAACCTGAAGCGGTCACCGTTATTTTACCGGAGGCCGGAGTCAGACAGGGGGTATAATTCGTAATCGCGGTAGTGAGCGTGATCGTGGTACCGGAACAGGGATTCGCCGCTGTTAATGTAATCTGAGAACTGCCTAAACATCCGGCTGAACTTTTGGCGGTCACGGTATAGGTGCCGGCCGCAAGGGAGGAGAAGGTTCCCGATGCCTGGTAGGTTCCGCCATTGAGACTGTAGGTAAACCCGGTTCCGCCGCTGGCAGTAGCGGTAATGGATCCGTTGGACTGGCCGGTAGTAGGGTCCACCTTGGTAAGGGACACCGTAATGGTAACCCCGTTGCAGGGATTAGTAGAACCCAGTGAAACCGTGGTGGTGCCGGTACAGCCGTTTGAATTTTTTGCAGTCACGGTATAGTTACCCGTAGCCAGTCCGTTGAAAGTGGAGGATGACTGGAAAGCTCCCCCATTAAGGCTATACGTAAATCCGGAGCCACCGGTGGCAGATGCCGTGATGGACCCGTTGGATTGACCTGCCGTCGGATCAACCTTGGTAGCCGTCACCGTAATAGTAACACCCGCACAGGGATTATTGGTGCCGATGGTAACCTGTGTGGTGCCGGTACAACCCTTCGAGTTTTTAACGGTCACGGTATAATTTCCGGCAGCCAGCCCGGTAAAGCGGTTGGATGACTGGAAACTGGTTCCATTAATACTATAGGTAAACCCGGTTCCGCCGCTGGCAGTAGCGGTAATCGTTCCATTATTTGTATTGGGAGAAGCATCCGTTTTGGTGGCGGTAACGGTTACTGTTACCCCCGCGCAGGGATTAAACACATTGATTGACACCTGGGCCGTATCCGAACAGCCCCAGGAATTTTTCACCACTACATTATACGCCTGGAAAGGAGGTAACCCGGAAAAATAACCGGTATCCTGGAAGGCGCCCCCATTCAGGCTATACCGGAAATCCGAACCGCCGGTCGCGGTAGCCGAGATCGTACCATTGGAAGCGGTACCGGTGGCATCTGTTTTATTGACGGTCAGAGAAATCGGGTTGGTACTACACGGGTCGCCGGTAATTTCATGCCGGCAGGACTGAAATAATTGCAACAGGGTGACAGCTACCACAGCGGCAGCCATCAGCAGATACTTCTTCATTTTCGTTGATTTTAATTTTGCAGGTCTCGTGGTGATCCCCGCTGTTACACAAATCGTTTCTCCGGCGGAATCTGCTGATGGCTGTAGCTATGTAAAGTGGTTATTCTTTGTGCTTTGTCTTTTTAATTTGGAAAACCCTGGACAGGTTGAAGCCAAAACGGACTTCCGCTTTGCCCCAGCGTCCCGTGGTTTCAGTGATAAAGGCTCTTTCATTCATCCCGGTGGCGTTGGAAAAATGCAACTGGAATACGTGACCACCGGTTTCGATATCAAACCCCACTGACAAGGGATGATAATAACCGCTGTCCGGCATCCCGATCAGTACATGGGTATAATCCCAGGTGAAAGCCACCCGCTGCGAGAGTTTGATCCGGCCGCCAATGCCCAGGGCATAGACATTGTTTGGGTCCGTTTCCAGGGTCACCAGGTTCTGGTGTACCATGGTCGGTGCCACTTGTAAGGTAAAAGTTTCACTGAATTTCCTGCCGATGATGGCTTCGAAATAATAGCCAAGACGGGACGTAAAGAAATTCTTACGGGAAAGGTCTGCCCAGGGCAATCCGTCCATGGTGATCCCGGAAACAAACGCAAGGGTTACCGGGGAACTCCAAGGTCCGGTGGACTGACGGATCGGCGCATATTTAATAAACGCATCCAGTTCTTTTTTAAAAGTGCTTCTTCCCACTCCCACCATCAGGTTTTGCAGGATCCCAAAATCAAATCCCATCCGCATACTGGCCTGGTCGAGGCCGAAAAAGTTTTTATACCCCTGGTCCAGCTGCCCGAACCGGTGCAGGATCCTGAAATCCATGGTTCCCGGGTTCAGGAATTCCATGGAATGCCCGTTGATCACCCGCGGAGATTTGAATGCATACTTAATTCTCTCCTTTTTGGGCTTTTCCTCTCCGACCAGTTTCAACAGGTCTTCGTCCTGTGCCATCAGAATAGCCGGCCCCAGGAGCAGGGTAAAGCCCAGCAGAGATTGCAACAATAGTTTCTTCATAGTCAATTGAGTTATTCTTTAATTTTTGAGGGGTTCCAGCGCACAGGTCACACCGATCTTAGCGGTCTTGGCCACTTTATCCGCCACCAGTCCGGGAATGGTTACATTATAATCAGCCAGCAACACGGGGAAAGTAGCAACGGCGCTAACCTTCCCGCCCTGTACGGTTAATTTACCGGCGGTCTCCACATCCTTTGTTACGCCATGCAGGGTCAGCTTTCCTTTCACGGTCACGCTGTACGTACCGTCCTTGGAATAATTCACTGCGTCGTTATTGGCAACCGTTCCTTTGAATTCGGCCCGGGGAAATTTATTGCTTTCCACATAATTTTCATTGAAGTGCTCTTCCATCAGGGCTCTTTCAAAAGCAAAGCCTTTCATTAGTACAGAAAACTGCAGCGCGCCTGATTTGCTGTCCAGCACGCAGGTTGCCGTCTTGTTCACCCCTTCAATTTTCTCAGGAGAAGAGGAAGTAGTGGCATCAAATTCAATTTTCCCGCTCTTGGTAAAAAATTTCTGAGCGGAAGAGGACACGGCAAACAGCATAAAGGCCGCTGCCAGTACAAAATAATTTTTCATGTTCATCGATTTAGGTGTTGTTTGTATGTTTTAATTCTTTTCAATAACGGCCCGGTTCAGGATCAGGTCGGAACCGAGCATTTCATCGGCGTTGTACCCCGAGCAGATCCCCTTTACGGCAATGGCAGTTCCTTTATTAACAGTGGCTCCCTGCCCGTTGTACACACTGTCGATGCTGCAGCGAACAGATGACATGGAGGCGGTGTCGCCCACCACGATCGTGTAGAAGCCCTTTTCATCTTTAACAATATCCTTCACCAGTCCGTCAACCTGCAATACTTTACCGAGGTATTTTGCATTGGCGGATTTCTCGTCCTTTCCGAATTCCCCCAGCAATTGGGCGGCCGGTGCGGAAAAGTCGGGTTTTAGATTAGCCGTGTCCTTGTGTTTCCGGTTGTACTCTTTGTAGATGTAAAACCCGGCACCTGTTCCTGCAACCAGCAGGACCAGGAGGGTGTAGATGAATATTTTTTTTCGTTTCATATAAGTGGCGTTTACAGTGATCAGTTATTCATTGTGCCGCTGTCAATCCATTTCTTGATCACAGCGATCTGACAGTTGGTCATTTTTGACATGCCTTTTGGCATAGGGGAATAACCTCCCGCATGGGAAATAGTTCCATATAATTTACCATTCTGCGCCATGGCTTTATCCGCCGCGTAGGTTCCCATGAGTGCATTCCCGGAAGGGAAACTGCCGGTATGGCAACTGTAGCAATATTGCTGTAACATGGGCACGACTTTCTGCGCATAGGACACGGTGCCGGTCGAATCCGTACAGGGACCGGCATTTCCGCTATAGAGCAGGTCTTCCTTATCATAGTAACAGGAGCTGATCAGTACTCCTGCCAAAAACAGGAGACTTGCAAGTGAGATTTTCATTTTCATTCCTTTCATTTTAATTATTTAGAGTGCCGGCGGCAATCCATTTCTGGATCTGTGTAATTTCACAATCAGAGAGTTTAGCACTGCCTTGCGGCATAGCGGAATAACCCGGTTGGTGGGCGACAGATCCATATAACTTTCCGTTCTGGGCAACTACTTTTACAGCATTGTAAGTTGATACATCAATACCCCCACCCAGGTTATTAGGGTTATGACAGCCCGAGCATTTAGCATCCATGATCGGTTTTATGGCGCCGCTATAAGTAAAGACAGCGGTATCACAGCGGCCCACGCAACTGTTATTCTTTGCACCCTGGTTAATCCATTTCTGCAGCATTGTTTTTTGCGCAGTTGTAAAGGCCGGCATGGGCGGAGGCGGCATCCGGTCACCGTCCGTTCTGATGATCTCCTTATACAATTTGCTTCCGGAAGCATTTCCGGGCGAAACATACCGCACGATCTTATCATACGTAGTCAGGTTCACCCCATCGGCGTGGGTTATCGCGTCATGACATCCGCTCATCGTACAATTGGAAGAGATCAGCGGCATAATGTCGTTTACAAAATAAACAGTATCCGGGCTGCAGGTATTGGCGGACCCGGTTCCGCCACCGGTACCACCACCGGTACCACCACCACCCGTGCCACTTCCCCCGTTACCAGGGTGCAGGATCTCATGCCGGCAGGCATTTAATACAATCAGCCCTGTGGCCAAAACTGCAAAAACGTAAATAAACTTCTTTTTCATAAAGGTTGTTTTTGATTTATAAAATAACCCGAACCAATGGGTACGGCTTTTAAAAAAAATAGCTCGGTGGTCAAAGATTTTCGTAAACGGTTCGTTTGGAAAAATGTGACTTGCCGGGTGGGAATCAGGCCTGCCGGGGTGGCTGCAACAGGATGGTCAGGGGGATGGTTGGAATAGGGCCGGAAAAGTAGGAGATATAACTCCGGGTTTCCCATAAGAAAATATTGTTATCGGGTAGCGTCTTCACCATCGGCGAATACACCATACCCATAGTATTATGATGTAGATTATGACAGGGCAATTGTTGATCCTGATCATCATCGGATGAAGTACCATCATCACCCGCATAATGCATAATAATAAAATCAATAAAGCTGACGGAGGGATTCTGCTGATGATGCTTTTTAAAATGATCCAGCAAACGGGGTAGTTTAAATACCTGGCCCACCTCGGTATTTCCCACAAGGTGAAAACTAATCAGAAGTATTGCCAGATTTTTACGCATTTGTGACAATCAAATATTCAAAAATGGTGCCATATGGGGAGTAACGCCGGCCTAACTATAATATTGCAGTAAAAAAAAGGATTTCCCTCCAGATTAATAACTACTTAACGAATAACTGTTAGTGGGACAATCCTATGATTACCTGAGTAAAAGTTCACAGGGCTTTAAGCCTGTGTGCTTTTTGAAGGCGGTGGAAAAATGGGAGATGGATGAATACCCCAGCAGCAGGGATACTTCGGTTACACTTAATCCTTTTTCATAGAGCAGGTATTTGGCATGCTCCATCCGCTGACTTTGATAGAAATCAAATACGGTGGTGCCGAATAATTCCTTGAATCCCTTTTTAAGGTAGCATTCATTAATGGCCACTTTGCGGCTGAGCTCTTTGATGGTAATGGGCTCGCCGATCTGCTGGATCAGGATCTCTCTTGCTTTGATGATCTTTTCGCGGTCCGCCTCGTTGGCCAGGAACTTACAACTGACCACGTCGATCTCTTTTTCTCCCAGCATACAATCCAGGGAGTAGAGCAGCAGCATCTGGGTTTGCGCATTAATATAGATATTCTCGAGGCTGTCACTGAACGTATGGTTCAGCACACCCTCCAGTACCATTCGGGTCTTGCCGCAAAGAGGCAGTATCTTGGTAAAAGAGGACTGATGCCGGAAGCCCAGTATATCTTCCGTCAGCGCCGCATTTCCTCTCCTTGGCTTTACAAACTGGCTGAGGTGCATAGGGGAAAAACGGAAACTCACCACATCGATACTCTCCGCCCTTTCCATACAGGATTTTGAAGCATTGAACTGACAGAGGTCACACTCGGTATCTTTTTTCCGGCAATACACATTCCCGCTTACACAAAATTTTAATTCCAGGTAATTTTCTTCCGCCCGGTTTTTGGTATAATGATACACCAGCATCCCCGTATCCTCCACATTCCACTGCGGGTGACGGCGGTACCGGTGAATGGTATATTGAACGGAACCGGGAATCTGTTGCTCCCTTTCCTGCAGCAATACCATTTCACCCTGCATCAGGCTTTGTTTATAAGCCAGGTTCAATATATCCGGAGGATTGTGCATGAAGGCACAAATTTACTGCATATCCCTGAATTTAATGGTGTAACGCCGACTGATCCTGGTCAGGCCCTGATTTTTAACAATATATGCGTAAAAAAACTTCCATTTTATCTCCTAACAGCTAACTTTGCCCGACCGCTGAAAGCGGCATATATCACTGCATGATTCACCCGCATACTTATATTCATCCCAATGCCCGGCTGGCCACCAATGTCAAGATTGACCCTTTTACGGTCATTCACCAGGACGTGGAGATCGGGGATGGCACCTGGATCGGATCCAATGTCACCATCATGGAAGGAGCCCGGATCGGAAAAAACTGCCGCATTTTTCCGGGTGCGGTGATTGCGGCCATTCCGCAGGACTTGAAATTCCAGGGTGAATATTCAAATGTATATATCGGGGATGGTACCACGATCCGGGAATTTGTGACCATTAACCGGGGTACCAAAGACCGGGAAAAAACCGTGATCGGTAAGAACTGCCTGATTATGGCCTATTGCCATTTTGCCCACGACTGTTTTGTGGGCGACAACTGTATCACCAGTAATAATACCCAGGTGGCCGGGCATGTGACCATCGGCGACTGGGCCATTATCGGGGGGATGTGTGCCGTGCACCAGTTTGTAAAGATCGGGGCCCATTCATTTATCAGCGGAGGCTCCCTGGTCGGAAAAGACGTACCTCCTTATATCAAGGCCGGCCGCACACCCTTAAGTTATGCCGGGGTGAATTCCATCGGGCTGAAACGCAGGGGCTTTAGCGTGGAGCGCATCAATCATATCCTGGATATTTACCGCGTATTGTATAACAAAGGAATGAACACCAGCCAGGCCGTTGAATACCTGGAAGAGGAAATGCCCGCTACCGATGAACGGGATGAGATCGTAACCTTTATCCGGGAAAGCGGTCGTGGCATCATCAAACGGTTCACTAAAGGCAGCAACGATGACGATCTCCCTATCTGATGCCGGGAAGCGGTTCAACCGCGACTGGATCTACCGTCATTTTACTTACCAGTTTACCGCAGGAAACAGCTATGCCATCACCGGGCCCAACGGGTCGGGCAAGAGTACGCTGTTGCAGGCACTGAGTGGTTCCATGATGATTAATGAAGGGCAGATTGACTGGACCCTGAAGAATAAGAAAACAGAACCTGAAGAAGTTTACAACTCTGTTTCCATCTGTGCACCCTACCTGGAACTCATCGAGGAAATGACCCTGGAAGAATTCCTGGAATTTCACCAGGGCTTCAAGCCTTTTTTACCGGGGCTAACTGCAAAGGATATTATTGCGCTTACCGGGCTGGAGAAAGCCATACACAAACAGATCCGTTATTTTTCCTCCGGAATGAAACAACGGGTGAAGCTTGCCCAATGCATCCTCTCGGATGTGCCGGTAGTACTCCTCGACGAACCCTGCACCAACCTGGATGCGGCAGGCATCTCCCTTTACCTTTCCCTGATCAATGATTACGGAAAAGACCGGCTCATTGTAGTGAGCAGTAATGATGAGACGGAGTATCCGTTCTGCAGTGAAGTCGTTAACATAAGTGACTACAAGTTGTCAAAGTAGAGGTTAACAAGGAAGTGTTCTAAGAAACCCTCCTTGTCAACCTGCCTTTGCCGGCAGGCTGGCTTGTAAACTTTTCAACGTGTTAACTCAAAAAGACCTCCCTGTCTTTTAATCATACATTACCCTGATATTCCTCATTTTACATACTCCAGGGTAATCTCTATATTTGCACCCGTGAAAAAGGCTATTGCTTTCCTTTTACTGTTGGTTTTTATCCTGCAAACCTTCTATGCTTCGGCATTTACGGTCTGGTTTTATGCCAACCGCAAAGCCATCGCCCAAAAACATTGTATCAATAAAAACAGGCCGGGACTGAAATGCGACGGCAAGTGTTTTTTGAAAATGAAAATGCAGCAAACGGAACAACACCAGGACGAAGAAGCCCCGCTGCATGTAAAACAACAACTGGAAGGCAGCCCTTTTACACCGGTAGCCGATACCCCGGCACTGCTGATCCCGCTAAATGCCAGCTCTTATAACAGCGGTTACAGGAGCTTTTACCAGTACCGGCACAGCCCCTCCATCTTCCACCCCCCGCTGAAGGCCTGACATATCCCTCCTTTTATTGCCTCACGGATACGGCTGCCTGCAACCGTTATCCCTCTATGCTATTTATTCATTTCATCAAACTTAATTCATGAAAAAAACAGCTTGTATTCTACTGTCCCTCAGCGTCCTTTCTGTATGCTTCCTGCTTACCGCCTGCTCAAAAGATAATGCCGATAATAATCCAACGACCGGGATGACCCGGATCAGTGAAGGTTATGCGGCCGGCGCCGCCACTAAAGTGGAGATCTACAGCAAACAAAGCCTTGTAAACACCGGTTACAATAAATTCTATATCGCCCTTTACGATTCCGTCAGCGGCAACCGCGTGGAGGAAGCCCATATTCACCTCACTCCTGTTATGGACATGGGTATGATGCAGCACAATGCGCCGTTTGAAAACCCGGTTTCCGAAACCGCCTCGGGTCATTTATTTCCCTGCAGCGTCACTTTCGTCATGCCCTCCGGCAGCGGCAACTGGACCCTGGAAATAGAGGTACACAACCATGTAACGGGTAAAGAAGGAACCCTGGTTCTTCCCATTACGGTAACAGATCCCGTAATACCAAGACAGCAATCGTTTACAGCATCGCATAACGGGGCGAAGTATTTTATCTCACTGATCGAACCCTCCTCCCCCCGGGTTGGGATCAATGACCTGGAATTGGCCATTTACAAAAAAGAATCTATGGACAACTGGCCGGCCGACAGCAGCCTGACCATAACCATGATACCGGAAATGCCTTCCATGGGACATAGCTCCCCGAATAATGTAAACCCCGTGCATACAGGTAACGGACACTATCGGGGAAAAGTAAATTTTACCATGACCGGCCTGTGGCGACTGAACCTCGACTTTATGTCTGGCACAAGCGTAGCCGATACCACCCAGTCCTTCGATGTACAATTTTAGCAGTTAAGAAAACGGCGGGCGGGTTCTCCCGCCTGCTTTTAAAATTATAAATATGAAATATTCTTTTTTATTCCTGCTGCTGCTTGCCGGCTTACTGACCGGCGCGCAGTCATCATCCTCCATGCTGAGCGATGACAGTACCCGCAGCATTGAACTCCGGGAAATACAGGTGAGTACCACAGCCCGCAGTGACCGGCAACGGATGATACAGTTTTACCGCGGCAATCAATCCGCCGGTATTGAAGATATCCTGGCACGATTGCCGGAGATCACCCTGATCCGCCGGGGTACTTATGGTATGGAGCCAGCCATCCGCTCATTATCGGGCGGACAGATCAATGTACTGCTGGATGGTATGCGGATCCATGGAGCCTGCACCGATAAGATGGATCCGGCCACGATCTATATTGAACCGGTGAACCTGGATGAAGTGCAATTGCAGACCGGTACACAGGGATTTCTGTATGGTGCAAGCATCGGCGGAACCGTGAACCTGAAAACGGCCACGGTGCCCTGTCATAATACAAGGAAAATAAACGGGAGTGTCAGCAGTGGTTATCAATCAGCTGCTAAGAGTTTTTATGAATCACTGCAACTCCGTTACAGTAGCGGCAAATTTGCCATACATTCTTCAGTCACCTGGCGCAACAGTGAAGCATACCGCAGCGGAGGTGGTCAGCGGATCCCCTTTTCGCAATACCAGAAGGTGAATTACTCCACAACGGCCAGTTACCAGTTGAATGAACGCACCCTGCTCAAAGCAGATTATATCGGGGATCATGGCTGGAATATCGGCTACCCGGCCCTGCCCATGGATGTGGGGTATGCAGTGGCCCGCATCGGATCGTTGAGTCTTCAGCAAAATAAGCCTGGTCAGCGAATGTATCAATGGACCACAAAGATCTATGCCAACCAGGTGCGCCATTATATGGATGATACCCATCGCCCTAATGTACCGATGCATATGGATATGCCCGGGAGAAGTCTGACCTGGGGCCTCTATACCGAAGGGTTAATGAAACTGACCCGGCAGCAACAAGTACGAGTGATCGCTGATTTTTCTTCCACCCGGTTAAAAGCATCGATGACC
Organism: Sphingobacteriales bacterium; assembly: GCA_016192105.1. Taxonomy (GTDB): domain Bacteria; phylum Bacteroidota; class Bacteroidia; order Chitinophagales; family Chitinophagaceae; genus JJ008. The sequence goes on from JACPUV010000014.1 coordinate 10,968, forward strand.
ATGTATGAAAACGGGCAGCCGCCGATGTATATGCTCACCTGGCCGGATAACCGGAAAGATCAGGGAGGGATTGGTATGAACTGGAAATGGCGGGCTGATAGCAACTGGACCCTGCAATCCGTGATCCGTATGGATCTTATTTCCACCGCATTGACCAGCCAGGAAGCAAAGGAGCATATCCGTATTCTGGGGGTGAATAATGCAGGACGACTGGAGCTGCTGAAGAATATTTCCGTCACTGCAGTGCGTAAACTATATCCGTGGTTGCAAAGCAGTCTTTCGCTCGCTTATGCGGAGCGGATGCCCACGGCCACTGAGCTCTATGGATTTTATTTATTCAATGCACAGGATGGTTACGACTACCTGGGTAATCCAAAACTGGCACCTGAACGATCCCTGCAAGGTGAATGGTCTTTACAGGTGCAGGGCAAAAAAATCCGGATAAAAACCAGCTTATTCTATCAGCATATCAGGGATTTCATCAGTGGCAGTATTGATCCCTCGTTCAGCACCATGACCATCGGTGCCCATGGCGTTAAAAAATTCAGTGCCCTGCCGGATGCCCATCTCACCGGTGTTGAAGCCAGCCTGTTGTTTAAGCCCGTTGCGGCGCTTGATTTTATTTCCACCCTTCGTTATACCCGGGGCGAGGATCATTCCGGTGATCCGCTGCCGATGATCGCACCTTTAAAAAGTACCAGTACGATCCGTTATCAGTTCAGCCGCTTCTTCCTGCAGGCCGAAACGGAGGCAGCCACCGCTCAAAAGAAGATCAGCAACAAATACGGCGAAGACAAAACGCCTGGCTACCTGCTACTGCATGTACGCAGTGGATTCAGTTTTCAGCTCGCTGGCAAAAAAACGGACCTGCAATACGGTATCGAAAATCTCTTAGATAAAAATTATCATGAACACCTGGATTGGGGAAATGTGAAGAGGCCGGGGCGGAATGTGTATGTGCTGCTGAGGGTGAAGTTTGGTTGACGAGTTGAAAAGTTAACAAGTTAACGTGTTGACAGGTTGACAAGGAATCGTTCTAAGAAGCCCACCTTGTAAACCTGTCAACTTTTCAATTTGTAAACTACCTGATCAATGGGCCGCGCCAAAATCCACTTTAGTTCCTTTTTGCTTGTTCTTCACCATTAACACAAAGGGGATACAGACCAGGAAGAGAATCCCGATCCACATGAATACATCCATATAGGAAAGCACCATTGCCTGTTTGGTCACGGAATAATCCAGGGCTTTATAGGCAGATTGTAATGCGGTATTCGTGGCCTCGCCCTTTGCCATAAAGCTATGTTGCATGGCTTCCACTCTTGTCTGTACCGCGGGACTGTTTACATCCAGCCGCGATACCAGGTCTGACCGGTGTACAACCTGCTGCTGGGCCATAAAAGTGGTGATCAGGGCTATGCCAAATGATCCGCCCAACTGCCGCATCATACCAGTAAAAGCAGCTCCTTCACCGATCTCTCTTCCTTTTAATGTACTTAATGACATGGTGGTAATGGGAATAAAGAGCAGGCCCATGGCCACACCGCGCATGATCAGCATCCAGAAAAAGTTATCGCTGCTGGTGTCCGGGGTCAGGATCTTATAACCCCAGAAACAGAATACAAAGAAAATGGCCATACCGGCAGCGGCGAGGTATTGTTGTTTCATACCCGCCTGAAGCAGTCTTCCGATCATGGGCATCATAAATGCAGTGGTCAGTGCCGCCGGCACCATCAGCATACCCGCCTGTGTGGCTGTCCATCCCAATGTGGCCTGCGTGTACAGGGGGATGATAAAGGTGGACCCATAAAGTCCGAATCCGAGAATAAAAGAGAGGATGGTTCCTACCCGCAGGTTGCCATTCTTCAATACCCGGAGGTTAACGATCGGTTTATGATAGCTCAGTTCTCTCCAGATAAAAAAGAAAGCACTGAATACCGCCAAAACAGTCAGGATGATAATGGTATTGTCGCTGAACCAGTCATCATCATGTCCTTTTTCGAGTATATACTGCAGGGAACCGACACAAAGAGCCAGCAGCCCGATCCCAAACCAGTCGATCTCCCGGACGGGTGTTTTCTCAGCATATTTCGGACTCTGCACAAACTGCAGGGTAAGGAGTGTGGCGATCACACCCAACGGAATATTGATGTAAAAGATATAAGGCCAGGAATAATGCTCTACGATATAGCCACCGAGGGGCGGGCCGAGCGTGGGTCCTACGATCACACCCAGTCCATAGATCGCCTGTGCCATCCCTCTTTTTTCCGGCGGGTAACTTTCAGTAATGATGGTCTGCGAGGTAACCAGTAGGGCTCCGCCACCCACACCTTGCAGGAAACGGAAAATGATCAGTTCATTGATCCCGCTGGCATTCCCGCAGAGAAAAGAACAAATCGTGAAGAGAATGATGGACGCGGCAAAATAATTCCGGCGGCCAAATTGTTGTGACAGCCAGCTGGTCATCGGAACAATGATCACATTGCCGATCGCGTAAGCAGTGATCACCCAGCCTACCTCACTGGTAGTTGCTCCGAGATTCCCTTTCATATCGTTGATCGCCACATTCACAATAGTAGTATCCACGATCTCGAGCAGTGCACACACAATTGCGGTCAGGGTGATGATCACCCGCCGTGAGCCATATTCCACCAGTGAGTTTGCAGGAATCATTGATTCATTCTTTTGTTACACAGGATCTGGGTGACGGATCAATTGAGGTGTACATCCACACTTACATTCATACCGGGCCTGAGTTTGCGGATGAGGCTGTCTGTTGCTCCGGTAAACTCAACCCTGACCGGGAGGCGCTGTACCACTTTCACGAAATTGCCGCTGGCATTATCCGGGGGCAATAAGGCAAACGTGGAACCGGTTGCCGGTGAGAAAGAGGCGACCTTGGCGGTGAATTCATGCCCGGGGAAAGCATCTGCTTTCACGATCACCTGCTGCCCTTCCGTCATTTTATTCAATTGGGTTTCTTTAAAATTAGCGATCACCCATACATGGTCGCTGTGCACCACGCTGAAGAGCGATTGACCTGCCTGTACAAATTGTCCCGGCTGCACATTGATTTTTGATACCAACCCATCCTGTTGTGCAGTAACCACCGTATAAGACAGATTCAACCGGGCCGCTTCCACCTCCACCTGTTTCTGACGGATCGTTGTAGCAGCTATATTGATCTGTTCAGCTGTTGCCGTGCTTTGCGCATGGAGGACTGCGGTCTGTTTTCCCGCCTGATTCTTCTGTTCCTGCAGAATAGCGACCTGTTTCTCTGCAGCTTGTTTAGCGGCCAGGGCCTGCTCATATTGTTGCTGCGTGATGGAGTGATCCTTTATCAGATTGGCATAACGGTTATAGTCTTCCGTGGTCCTCCATACATTCACTTTTGCCGCATCGATCTGGGCATCGATCGTGTTGAGCGCAGCCTTGCTGGCCGTGGTTCCCATTTCTGCAGCCTGGGTATTGGCCACTGCGGACTGACGGTTGCCTTCTGCAGTCTTTAATGCCGCTTCTGCCTGGTCCAGCCGGATCCTGAAATCACGGTCATCCAGCAACAGCAGGGTATCCCCTTTTTTCACCCATTGGTTATCCTCAACCAGAACGGCTGAAACATAACCAGCGACACGGGGTATAACCGGGCTGATATCCGCGCTCACTTGTGCATCATCCGTTTCTTCGTGCTTCAGGCTATGCCGGTATTTGACAATACCAAACCAGGAGCCTCCAACTACCAGGAGCAGCAGGATGATAATAAACACCGGGTTCCTTTTCTTTTTTTCACGGGTTGTCATGACTGTACGATTGTAACTTCTTTATTTTTTTAATTCTTTTGCTAGTAAACCGGCACTGAGCAATAATTTATGATACGCCACAAATGCATCGGCGCGGGCCAGGGTAAAACTCATGCCCGCCTGGAGTTGTGACACATCCGCTTCGAGTAATTCGGACAAAGTAGCCAGTTTATTGTCAAACTTGTTCTTTACGATCCGGTAATTCTCCCGGGCCTGTTCATCCGACACGGCATACACTTCGATCTTTTTACGAAGACTCATCAGTGACAGGTAGGCCTTACTGACTTGTAACCGGATATTTTCATCGAGCATTTCATTGGCCAGTTCCGACTGACTCAATTTTGCCGTTGCCTGTTGCAGTCGCGCTTTATTCTTCCAGAGGGTACTGATATTATAGGAAACACCCATACCGACATTCACTGCATTGGTAACTGAAAGCAGCTTGGGTATATCGGCAGCGATATAACCTCCTGTCAGTTGAAGTGAAGGGAGTTTTTCGGCTTTAACCGCTTTAACCTGTGTAGCTGCGGCCCGGGTACGGAAGGACATAGCGTTGCGGTCATAGCGGCTTTCCCTGGCCGATTTCAGGTAATCTGCCAAAACGCGGCTGTCCTCTTTTCGGGTAATGCCCGTGGTATCGGGTACCAGGGTTGTGCTATCCGGCAAGCCCAGTAAAAGGTCCATACTGAGATTTGCCAGCGCCAGGTTATTCTCTGCATCCAACAGGTTCAATTCAATCGCGGAAGATTGTAAACGGGCTTTCAGCAGATCGTTACGGGTAAGCAACCCGTTCTTTTCAAGATCTTCCAGTTCTTTTACCCGTTGTTGCGACTGTTGCAGGTTTTCTTTAACCAGCCGGACAGCCGTACCGGCTTTAAACAGGTTGGCAAAAGACTCGATCGTATTCAGTATGACCGCATCTTTTTCATTCTCCGCATCCAGCCGGGCGGCTTGTTGTAAATAGGTATAGGCTTCGATCCCGTAACGGATCCTGCCACCTGCATATACAGGAAGCGAAAGATTCACCAGTCCATACATGGCCTGTGATACCTTTGGAGCTGTACCAGTACCGGTTCCACTGCCGGAATTTCCACTGGATTTCAGGTCCACATTGGCGCTGTTGAGCCGCAGATACGCCCCGGTAACGGATGCGGTGGGGAGTCGTTGATCCATGGCTTCCCGCAGTGCCGCCGTTGCTTCATCGATCTTTGCTGCACCGGCTTTCAGTTGTTTACTGTTGGTAATTCCCAAACGGATCGTTTCCTCCAGTGTCAGCAGCCTGGGTTCCTGTGCAAACAAACCGGAGGCCATGCATAATAACAGGACACAAATACTATGCTTCATTACTCAGAATTGCGTGAAATATTTTTTTTAAATGCAGGCTCAGTTTTTTCCGGATATGCTTTTGAAATTCGTCAGCCGGCATATCCTGAAGGCCATTAATCTCTTTGTAAAAGTGCTGGGTGGTGAGCAACTGACTGATCGTTCCGATCAGGGTCATCATGAGGATCGGCAGGTCGATATTCTTTTTAAAGACCCCTTTTTTCTGCCCTTCCGAAATAATTTCCCGGATCAGGGCCTGGTTCTGTTTTTTTAATTCCTGGATATGGTCCGTGATCATTTTATTCCCGCTGACCATCTGTTCCCGCACAAGTACCCGGTGAAAAGCCTGGTGATTCATCAGCTTTTCAATATACTGGTCGATCAGGCGCTCCATTTTAGCCATGGGACCCAGTTCTTTATCCCGGATCATGGATTCCAGTTGCAGTTTATAATAGCCGCTTCGCTGGGCAAACATGGCTTCCATCATTTTTTCCTTGGAGCCAAAATAATAGGAGATCATGGCCAGGTTCACCCCGGCTTCCTCTGCGATATCCCTTACGGAAGTACCGTCAAATCCCTTCTCCGCCATCAGCTTTTCGGCGGCATCCAGGATCAGGCGTTGTTTTTCGTTTAATTCCATGTTTAAACAGCAAAATTAAACAAATGTTTGATTTAAACAAATGTTTAGTTTTGGGGTGAACAGTTAACAGGTTAAAAGGTTTACAAGTTGGCAAAGAGGTGAACTTAGCACGACAGCTTGTTACCCTTTCAACTTGTCAACTTTTCAACCTGCCATCACCGCTGACTCGCGATCAGTAAATTCAGATCCGTGTACTTCAGATCAAACCGCTGGCTGAGGTAAAAATTAGTGAGGGCTCCCTTGAAAAGATAGATCCCGCTGCGCAGGTGCAGTTTGTGCCAGACCAGGTTTTCAAACCCGCCTTCCTCGCCGGCTTCCAGCAATAATGGCATCAGCACATTGCTGATCGCCTGGGAAGCAGTGCGGGAAAATCCAGAGGGAATATTGGGTACACAATAGTGGATCACCCCGTATTTCATAAAAATGGGATGCTCATGGGAGGTGATCTCAGAAGTTTCAAAACAACCGCCCCGGTCAATACTTACATCAATGATCACCGAACCGGGCCGCATATTGCTGACCATCTCTTCGGTCACCACCAGTGGTGTCCTCCCGGTCTGCGAGCCCAGTGCCCCCACGGCCACTTCGCAGGTCTTGAGTTGTTTGGCCAGCAAACGGGGTTCGATCACCGAGGTCCACATCCGCTGACCGATATTGTTTTGTAATCTTTTTAAACGGTAAACACTGTTATCAAACACTTTTACAGAGGCCCCCAGGGCAAGAGCGGCACGGGCTGCATATTCTCCCACGATCCCTGCCCCGATGATAATGACCTTGGTGGGGGCGATCCCTGAAATTCCTCCCAGTAATACCCCTTTCCCGTGATTGGCCGAACCCAGGTACTGGGCCGCGATCAACATCACGGCACTGCCCGCGATCTCACTCATGCTGCGGACAATGGGATAGGAATCACTGTCATCCTTCAGATTCTCGAAGGAAATAGCCGTGACTCTTTTTTCCATCATCTTTTCCAGTATAGCGGCTTTCATCATGGTAAGATGGATGGGGGAGATAATGATCTGGTTCAGCTGCAGGAGCGGCAGGTCTTCGTCAATGATCGGTGCACTCTTGACCATAATCGGTGCTTTGAATACGGCTTCCCGTTCATACACGATTTTAGCCCCCGCCTCACTGTAATCCTTATCCCGGAAATGGGACGCTTCCCCGGCATTGTGTTCAATCATTACCTGGTGCCCGTTGCTCACCAGCACACTCACTGCATCCGGTGTCAGCGCCACCCTGTTTTCCTGGAAAGCGATTTCCTTGGGGATCCCGATCATCATCCCCTCTGTTTTGGGGCGAATGTCCAGGGTCTCCTCCAGGGTTTCATAACTGAAAGAGGTACTTATTTTGGGTTTTTGCTGGCTCATGAAGTTGGTTGCAATGGTTAGCAGACTGTCCGATCAAAGCTACTCATTTATCGGCGATTTTAAGTCTTCTTGTTGTACTGTCAACAAGCTCAATAAACACATGGACGGTATCTTCCGGGAAAATACCGGGTGCCCTTTCGGGCCATTCCACCAGGCAGATCTGCCCACTGTAAAGGGCTTCCTCCACCCCCGCTCTTTGCGCTTCCTCCTCATCATTCAGCCGGTACAGGTCCATATGGTAAAGTGGTTTCCGGGCCCCCTCTTCCTCATACCTGTACTCATTGATGATCGCATAACTCGGACTGCCCACCACATCCGGCACTCCTTTGGCTTCGCAAAGCGCATGGATAAACGTAGTCTTTCCCACCCCCATGGCCCCGTGGAAAGCAAAGACCCTGGCGGGACCTGCCGCTTTCCAGAAAGACCGGGCCGTTTCAGTTAGCTGATCCAGTGTAAACTGCCATTCCATCAAACAAATTTAGGGCGGATATAGCAACCATGTTGTAAACTTATTCCCGGAAAAGGAAAAGACGGATTTTGACCTTTCGGTAAATTTGTATCATGGAAAAAGTTCAATGGAAGGTAGAGGGTATGGACTGTACCACCTGCGCACTCAATATTCATAAGTACCTCGAAAAAAAGGGAGCCGGGAATATCAAGGTGAATTTCGCCACGGGTGATGTGAGTTTCGAGAACAACGGGGATACAGCCGTTGATAAATTAGCAGCCGGTATCAAAGGGCTGGGGTATTCAGTAGCCGGGCAGCAGGCTACCGCTTCAACCCCAAAAAAAGCCTTTCCTTCCACTCACCTGCAGCGCTTCTGGTTCTGTTTCCCGTTCACTGCTCTCTTAATGCTTCACATGATACCGGGCCTCCGGGTTCACTGGCTGATGGATCATTGGGTGCAACTGGTCCTGACCATCCCGGTTTACCTGGTTGGAATGAGTTTCTTTGGCAGGAGCGCCTGGAAAAGTATCCGCAACCGGATGCCGAATATGAACGTACTGATTGCCGTGGGCGCCACAGCTGCTTTTATTTACAGTCTTTATGGTTCCCTGACCGGGCAGCCCGAGCAATATATGTTTTATGAAACGGCCGCCACCATCATCACACTGGTATTCCTTGGTAATTATTTAGAGGACGCTTCGATCGCTTCCACGCAACGGGAACTGAACAAACTGGCCAAATCACAAAAAGTGATGGCCAATATGATCGCCTTTGACGATGAACACAAGGAGCAGGTGTTTCCAGTTGAAAATACCCAGTTGCGGGTGGGCGACCTCCTGCTTATTAAAAGCGGTGAACAGGTGCCGATCGACTGCAAGATCCTCTGGGGGGATGTGCACGTAAATGAATCCATCATCACCGGGGAAAGCCTGCCGGTACATAAATATGCCAAAGACAAACTGATCGGCGGCAGTGTGATCACGGATGGAACGGTAAAAACGCAGGTGACGGCAGTCGGAGAAGATACTGTGCTGTCGGGGATCCTGAATATGGTCAAACAGGCCCAGGGAGAAAAACCTCCCGTACAGCAACTGGCCGATAAGATCAGTGCTGTTTTCATTCCCATCGTACTGGCCATTGCCATTGTCACCCTCGTGATCAGCTGGCTTGTATTAAAAGAATTTACGCCGGCCCTGATGCGGAGTATCGCTGTGCTCGTCATCGCCTGCCCCTGTGCCATGGGATTGGCCACACCCGCCGCTATTGCCGTTGGACTGGGCCGCGCTGCCAGGACAGGTATTCTCTTCCGGAATGCCACCAGCCTGGAAACTTTTAAGAACATCAAACAGGTGGTGTTTGACAAAACAGGAACCCTGACCACCGGTGATTTCACCATCGGTAACTGGAAGGTCACCCATGAATCCGTGCGTGAAGAAGAATTTAAAAAAATCGTTTTCTCCCTGGAAAAATACTCCAATCACCCGATCGCCAAATGTATCAGCGATGCCTGGAAGACCCGGGAGCTGATTGCCTGGAAAAAAATTGAAGAAATAAAAGGGCTGGGTATGCAGGCCGAGGACAAAGAAGGCAACCTGTACACGGCCGGTTCGTATAAAACAGCGGCAGGTCTTATCAGGGAGGATACCCATAATGTGTACATCCTGCGAAACGGGGCCCTGCTCGGCTGGATCGATGTAAAAGATGAACTCCGGCCCGAAGCGAAAGCCGTGGTGGAATACCTGCACAGCAAACACATCAGCACGTTCCTGCTGAGCGGGGACCGGCTTTCCAAATGCAACCAACTGGCCGTGCAACTGGGCATCGATACGGTGATTGCCGAACAAAGCCCCGAACAGAAACTGGGTAAGATCGCCGAACTGAGTGAGAAAGCCCCGACGGCAATGGTGGGCGATGGCATTAATGACGCGCCGGCTCTGGCCAAAGCAACCATTGGCATTTCCATGAACGAGGCATCCCAGATCGCTGTACAAAGCGCCCAGGTGGTATTGATGAATCATGGATTGAAAAACCTGCCCACAGCCCTTGGCCTGGGTAAACACACGTACCTGACGATCAAACAAAACCTCTTCTGGGCATTTGCCTATAATATTGTGGCAATCCCGGTGGCGGCTCTGGGTTTCCTCACTCCCACATTCGGCGCCCTGGTCATGGGAATGAGTGATGTGGTGCTGGCGGTGAACTCCGTGAGGCTCTTTGTAAAAAAAGTAGTGTAATACATGAACCGACTAACCCGTTCATGCGCTTTATTGTTCCTGGTACTCCTGGTTGCATTATCGGGTCATGCTCAGCCCAACCTGCTCCTCAATGGCGGTTTTGACGACGTGAATGTCTGTACCGAATACAAGGCCGAATGTGGCGTGGAGGGCTGGTTTTACCTGAAGGACGTGAAAGTACAGATGCTGGCCAATGATACGGTCGATGCCATCACCGGCACTAACAGTATCACCATACTTTACAACTGGATCGGCTATTCGGCATTCACCCCCGTATTTGGCAGTATCCTGCCCTGCCGCCTGCAGGCCGGAAAATCGTACACCTTAAAAGGATTGATGAATGTCAGGCTGAATCCTAAATTACAATTCAAGGCTGGCGTATGTTTTGGTGACTGGTTCTATGTACCCCGCAGGCCTTTTGCTTCTACCATGAAGCCCGATAGTATCGTATCCATCACGCAATTGCCAAACAGCAACTTTGTGGAGTTTGATTATCATTTTACGGCAACAGGCCAGGAACGTTACTTCACCTTTGGCAGTTATATCCATAAAGACAGCCTGACCGGTAAAGCGCCATTGACCGGCACCCAGACCATCAACATGATCCTGGACCGTTTCTCCCTGACGCCTGATGATCCGGAGGAAACCCTGTGTGCCGCTTTTGCCGCCAACAAAGCCCTTATTTATCAATATAATTTCCGCCATAAAGAAATGGACTACTCCTTATATGGCCGGGGGCAACTGGCTATTGAACCGGAATTCGATAACAACAGTGTCACCGTTCAGCGAAAAGAGCCGGTTTTTACACCGGTCAAAACCGATACGCTACAACTCGGCGATGTCTTGTTTGATTTCAATAAAGCGATATTGAAGCCGGCAGCGGTCAGCATTCTGAAAAATTATTTCACCGCTGAACGATTCGCTGGCATTGACAGCATCCGGATCGAAGGCCATACAGATTCTATTGGTACAGACAACCGGAACAACCAGTTGAGTGGTCAGCGCAGTGAAGCGGTAAAAAACTGGTTATTGCAAAACGGATGGCTACCCGGTACCCTGCTCACGGTACATGGATATGGCCGGACCCGCCCGGTTGCCAGCAATCAAACGGCGGCAGGACGGGCACAAAACCGCCGGGTGGAACTGATCCTGTTCCGGAAAAAGGAACTCCCGCAACAATAATGTAATTTGTCGCCTCCAATTGAACTGTTGACCGATCCGAAACAAATACTGAAAGAATACTGGGGCTATGATGCCTTCCGCCCGATGCAGGAGGATATTATCCGTTCAGTCCTGAACGGAAAGGATGTGCTGGCCCTTATGCCCACCGGCGGTGGTAAGTCTCTTTGTTACCAGGTGCCTGCCATGGCCACTGAAGGGCTTTGCCTGGTTATTTCGCCACTGATCGCCCTGATGAAGGACCAGGTAGAAAACCTGCGAAGAAAAGGTATTACGGCATTCGCCATTTATTCCGGCATGAGCCGCAAGGAAGTGATTCATACGTTTAAAACGGCCATGGAAAGCAATTGCAGATTCCTGTATGTGTCGCCGGAACGGCTGGAAACTTCCTTATTCAAAGAGTATCTTCCCGGCCTGGGTATTCACCTGGTCGCCGTGGACGAAGCGCATTGCATTTCACAATGGGGCTATGATTTCCGTCCTCCCTATTTACGCATTGCCGCGCTGAGAAAGGAATTAACGGGTGTTCCCATCCTGGCACTGACCGCTTCGGCTACCCCGGAGGTACAGGAGGATATTTGCCGGAAACTGGAGCTTAACGACCGGCAGATTTTCCGGCAATCATTTGAGCGTGCCAATCTTTCCTACAGTTGTTTCAATGTGGAGTCCAAGATCAATAAGATCATCCGCATCCTGCAACGGGTCCCGGGTACAGGCATTGTTTATTGCAGGAGCCGGAAAAGAACCAGGGAGATCAGTGAACTGCTCCGCCTGCAGGGAATTTCAGCAGATTATTACCATGCCGGTCTGTTGCAGGAAGAACGGAATAAAAAACAGGAGGACTGGATCAGGAACCAAACCCGGGTCATTGTCTGCACCAACGCTTTTGGAATGGGCATTGACAAACCCGATGTACGGACCGTGATCCATGCCGATGTGCCGGATTGCCTGGAAAATTATTACCAGGAAGCAGGACGTGCCGGCCGGGACGGGAAGACTTCGTATGCGGTACTGTTATACGATGAACGGGACCTCAAGGAACTCGAAGATATGGCTTCCCTCCGGTTTCCTTCCCTGGAAGAGATCCGGCAGGTTTACCAGTCGGTGGCCAATTACCTGCAGATACCCAGCGGAGGCAATGAGGGACAGTACTATGATTTTGACCTGACCGATTTCCTGAAAAAATTCAGGTTATCCGCACATACGGTCCTGTATTCGTTGAAAGCCCTCGAGCAGGACGACTGGCTTGCCTTCACTGAACAGGTTTTTCTTCCCCCCACGGTTATGTTTACTGTGCAAAAAGACCGTCTTTATGAATTTGAAAAAAACAACCCGGCCCTGGAGCCCTGTATCAAAACCTTATTAAGGGCCTTTGAAGGAATTTATGACCAGCCGGTCAGTATTTCCGAAAAACTGATAGCGGGCCTGCTGAAGAAAGAAGCGGAGGAAGTAAAAAAAGAACTTACTGTACTGGACCATTTTGGCATTATTGACTACCAGCCACGGAAAGACAATCCCCAGCTCTGCCTCCTGCGGAGCCGGGCAAAAGCAGAAGACATCCGGATCGATATGCAGGCCTATGAAAAAAGAAAAGAGCAGTTCCGGAAACGGATGAAGCAAATGCTGCACTATGTACGGGACGGGGAAACTTGCCGGAGCCGGATCATCGGTTCTTATTTCGGAGATGAAAAGATCAATGACTGCGGGATCTGCGATACCTGCCTGGAAAAAAAAGCCACCCTTCTCAGCAAAGAAGAATGGGAAACCATTTACCAGCGCATCCTCAGCCTGCTGCAGGATGGACCGGCTGACAGTAAACAACTGCTGCTGCAATTGGAAGGGGTGCAAAAAGAAAAAGCCTGGAAGGTATTGACATTCCTCCAGGCTGAAAATAAAATTGAAATGGATAAAGGCGGAAACATCCGGCTGCTCCCGCGGTAGGCTTACTTCATCCCACCCTCCATGAGCTGTTTCATCATTTCGGCAGATGACTGAACATTCCGGTGTTCCGTGATCTTTCCCCGCTGTTGAATTTAAAGCTGCAGGATCAAACGGATCTGCACTTACTATTTCCGCACCGGGTATCACTTTGTCTTCGCTTCCTTTCCGTACGGGAACGATCACCCGGTACCCCTGCTGAAGCAGGCTACTGGTTAACCGCCTCCCGATATAACCGGTGGCTCCTGTAATAAAAACAGGTTGCCTCCTTTTTTATCTTACAGGTACGCATTTGTTTCCCGGGTGGATTTTTGATTTAAAAAAGACTTTTCCGGCGGCTCCTGCCTCCCAGACCAAGCACACCCAATAAGCCCCGTACAATTGTATTGCCGGCAGTACGGGTCATGCTCCTTACCACCGGGTCATCAAAAAAGCCTTTTTCTTTTTTGCTGCTTTTCTTTTCCTCCTTTTCTTCTTCGGCTTCCTGTTTTTGCGCTGCTTCTTTTTGGGAAGCATCCTCCAGTTTTTCGGTCAGGATCTCGTAGGCGCTTTTGCTGTCGGTCACTTCGTTGTACTTGTTGGCAATTTTGGAATGACTGACCAGTGCGTCAATTTCCATATCGGATAATATATCCATCCGGCTCTGGGGGGGGCGTATCATACAATGCACCAGTGGCGAGGGAATACCTTTTTCATTCAGGATCGTTACCAGTGCTTCACCGGTTCCCAGTTGGGTGATCAGGTCTTCGGTTTTATAAAAATCCGTCTCCGGGTAATTCTCGGAAGTCTGTTTGATCACTTTGCGGTCGGCTGCCGTAAAGGCCCGGAGCGCATGCTGTATTTTCAGTCCTAGCTGGGCAAGTACCGGAGCGGGCACATCCATCGGGTTCTGGGTACAAAAATAAATACCGATGCCTTTGGACCGGATCAGTTTGATAATGGTTTCAATCTGCTGGAGCAGGGCCGCATTGGCTTCCTGGAAAACCAGGTGGGCCTCATCAATGAACACGACCAGTTTGGGTTTGTCCATGTCCCCCTCTTCAGGGCAGGTGGCATAGAGCTCGGCCAGCAGTTGCAGCATAAAGGTGGAAAAGAGTTTGGGCCGGTCCTGCAGATCGGTGACCCGTACAATGGAGATCATACCCCGGCCGTCCCCGCTGATCCGCATGAGGTCATCCACTTCAAAACTTTTCTCCCCGAAAAAAAGATCCGCACCCTGCTGCTGCAGTTCGATCACTTTCCGGAGAATGGTGCCGGTGGAAGTGGTGGAGATTTTGCCGTATGTTTTTTCCAGTTCCGCCTTGCCCTCATCGCTTACGAACTGCAGTACTTTGATAAAATCCTTCAGGTCAAGCAGGGGAAGTTTATGATCGTCACAATATTTAAAGATCATGGCCACAAAGCCGCCCTGGGTATCGTTCAGCCCGAGGATCTTGGACAGCAGTACGGGGCCAAATTCGCTGACCGTGGCCCGGAGTCTTACCCCTTTTTGCTCACTCAGGGTCAGCAGGTCAACCGGGGAAGCGGTGGGGGTATAGGCAATGCCCAGTTTCTGGCAGCGTTCCGTGATTTTATCATTTACCGTACCCGCAGCGGCAATCCCGCTCAGGTCCCCTTTTATATCCATCATTAAAACCGGAATACTCGCGGCACTGAGCCCTTCGGCCAGTACCTGCAGGGTTTTCGTTTTACCTGTACCGGTAGCTCCCGCGATCAGTCCGTGCCGGTTCAGTGTTTTAAAAGGAAGTAATACATCCGCTCCTGTCACCACCTGCCCGTCGAGCATAGCACTGCCCAGCTTAAAGAATTCTCCCTTGAAGGTATAACCGGTTTTAACAGTTTCGAGAAATTTTGCGCTATCAGCCATGATTTGAATTTATGGCGGGAAGTTAGGAAATGTTGGGATAAGGTGAGATGTCAGATGTCCTTCCGAAGCTGTTAGCCGGTCGGTGACAAATTGGTAAATCTTAGTTCGTGGTTCCAAAAAATTAAATTATCTTTATCGTTTATCGTTAAATTTTATACCTTTAACGAAAGAATCTTCTATGTTGAAAAGAAAATTCAAATGGACTGCCATTTTTATCATGCTTATTGGAATTGCCTATTTTGGCAACCTATTCATCTCTTTTATTAAAGGCGATTTTTTGAATTCCAATTGGGGTTCGGATACTATTACTATTCCGACAGATGATACAGCTTTCCGCAATGCCTTCTTTGCACCTTCCATCAACGATTCACTCCCGTACTATGAGTACCGAAAAATACAAGATAGCTTTACAAGAATAAAAGCAGACATTGAAACTGAAAACAAAGGAAGGCCGGATGGTGCACACTTTATGGGGTTTATTGGATTCACCCGTTTAAAAGAATACCAGCCAAAATCAATTCTTAATTTACAAAGAAATCAAAATTATTTGTTGTTACAGCTGGACTCCCTTGAAAAACGAATGCCCGGAATAAAGAATCAGGATAGTCTCCTGTCAATGAAAAAGAAGGCATCCGATATCAGAGGCGTTATAAACAGAAATCTTCCCTGGGATTATTTAATCGGGCATAAAACGGAATATTTTATCACATTCCGTGACATCCGGATCAAGGAGAATAATCATTTTTTTGTCCAGAATGGAAATTACTATTTGGCTCATGCGGTCTGGGATAGTACAAGAAAAGCAGATGGGGCTACCTACAGAAGCGGGCATTACGTCAGACTTCCCCTGAAAGTACGGTATGATAAAGATCAGGAAATGGTACTGATCCCTGCCAGTCGTGCCGTGTATAATTTTTTGCAAACCCTTTTTACCATACTGATGTTAGGCTTTTTCATAGTGGGATTTTATATACTAATCGGACTCCCTGTTTCCATCCTGGGATCTGTTTCCAATGGGCAGGTTTTCACATTAACGAATATTCATCAGTTGAGAACCATTTATATTTTCCTGTTCATTTTGTCACTTTTAAAAGCTGGTACCCCACTTCTCGTACACTGGATTATTTCATTTTTCACCCCCACTGTATTTGAAACACCCTCTGTGTTCGAGTCATTATACTCTTCAATACCTTTACTTATTGCAGGCCTGGTTGTATTCCTAATTTCTACAGCCTTTCAGAAAGGATATAAGCTGCAACAGGAAGAAGATTTTACTGTATAAGCATGCCAATTGTAGTCAACCTGGATGTTATGCTCGCTAAGCGAAAGATGTCGCTCACCGAACTGAGTGAGAAAGTCGGTATTGCCATGGCCAACCTGAGTATTCTCAAAACCGGGAAAGCAAGGGCGATTCGCTTCTCCACCCTGGATGATATTTGCCGGGTATTAGACTGCCAGCCGGGAGATATTCTCGAATATATGAATGAGAAGGATTTTAAGAAGCTGATGGGCAAATAACGGTTGCCGGTGAATGTACTTTATAATATACCGGTATAATTTCGGAAGACCTGCCTGTTCAGTATTACGCCGGCCTCTTCGCGAGACCGGGCTGAGAAGCCAAAATTACGGCCTTCGGGCCTTATAAACCGGGTCAGCCGAAACCGGCTTATCCCTTCACGGCGGCAGGCGGGGGCGGTTTTTTGTCCCGGCAGATGTTTTCGGGTACCCGGTCGCCAATTACGGTTGTTTTTTCCCGCGGATTATCGGGCCTGATAAGTATGGCACAGTTTTTCAGGCTATCCCGTAAAGGCTTCGCAGCAGGAACTACGGCAGCCGCATTTCTGCAAGAACAGCACTAAGCAAGGTAGCAAAACAGGGGTTTTAACAAAAAATTCGGCCCCGATCCTTGAACCCCCGAAATGCTTTAACTTTATTTGTCACCAATATAAAACCATCAGAAAAATGGAAGCGAAGAAACCTAAAATTTTGTTGTGCGAAGATGATCCCAACCTGGGCAGTGTGCTGAAGAATTACCTTGAACTGAACGATTACGACGTCACCCTGGAAAGAGACGGCCGTCTTGGCCTGGCCGCTTTTCAACGGGAAAAATTTGAACTCTGCCTGCTGGACGTAATGATGCCCAATATGGACGGATTTACCCTGGCGGAGGAAATAAGAGATGTGGACCCCGATATTCCCCTGTTCTTCCTGAGTGCCAAAACCATGAAGGAGGACGTGATCCAGGGTTATAAACTGGGTGCGGATGATTATATCACCAAGCCTTTTGACAGCGAAGTGCTGATGCTGAAGATCAAGGCCATCCTGAAGCGTAACGAAGAGCAGAACAAGGAAAGCGAGAACAAGGAATTCGACCTGGCCAGTTACCATTTCAATCCCAAACTCCGCCAACTGATCCATAACGGCATTACCCAGACCCTGTCCCCCAAAGAGAATGAACTGCTGAAAATGCTGGCCGAACACCTGAATGATCTTCTGCCGAGGGAACAGGCCTTAAAGAAGATCTGGGGCAGCGATACCTATTTCAATGGCCGGAGCATGGATGTATATATTGCCAAACTCCGCAAATACCTGAAAGACGATGCCAGTATTGAGATCGTGAATATCCATGGGAATGGTTTCCGCCTCGTGGTACAGTAATTCGTTCAGACAATAACCAATCGTAAAGGATTACAGGAATACTGTAGTCCTTTTTTAATTCCGGGAGGATTTATTCAGTAGTTTGACGGGACTGTAAAGCAATCCCTGTTTACCACAATGGTGTTTGCAGGGTATTGTTTCCCGGCTTTTTGCCGAGATGTTCGTAGGCCCTGGCCGTTACTTCCCGGCCACGGGGTGTGCGTTGCAGGAATCCCTCCTGGATCAGGAATGGCTCGTACACTTCTTCAATTGTGCCCGCTTCTTCCCCCACCGCTGTGGCAATGGTGGTAATGCCTACCGGGCCGCCTTTGAATTTATCAATAATGGCGGAGAGGATACGGTTATCCATATCATCCAGTCCGTGTTCATCCACATTCAGGGCTTTGAGGGCATGTTGGGTGATACCAAGGTCGATCTTACCGTCATTCAGCACCTGCGCAAAATCCCGTACCCGCCTCAGCAGGCCATTGGCGATACGCGGAGTACCCCGGCTCCTGCGCCCGATCTCTTCCACCGCACTGCCCGAGATCTTTACCCCAAGTATTCCCGCTGAACGTTCAATGATCTTATTCAGAACGCCCGATTTGTAATATTCAAGCCTTGACTTAATGGCAAAGCGGGATAATAAAGGAGCCGTGAGTAACCCACTGCGGGTAGTGGCGCCAATCAGGGTAAACGGATTGAGGTTGATCTGGATGCTCCTCGCATTGGGACCGCTGTCGATCATAATATCGATGCGGTAATCTTCCATCGCCGCATAGAGGTATTCTTCCACCACGGTGCTCAGACGGTGGATCTCATCAATAAACAAGACATCATTCGCTTCCAGGCTGGTCAGCAGACCGGCAAGATCCCCGGGCTTTTCAATCACCGGTCCGGAGGTTTCTTTGATATTCACCCCGAGCTCATTGGCCACAATTCTTGATAAAGTGGTTTTGCCCAGGCCGGGTGGGCCGTGAAACAATACATGATCAAGGGCCTCCCCCCGGATCTTTGCCGCCTTGATAAAGATGCGGAGATTTTCAATGAGCTGGTCCTGCCCGGCAAAATCACTGATCTGCGCGGGACGGATCGTATTTTCAAATGCGGCATCCGCGGCACTTAGCCCTTCTTTCGCTGAATTCAGGTTGGGATTCGCCATCAACTTTTTTTTGTAATATTTGTAAAGCTAATTATTAATCAACAAAAACACTCCGTATGAAAATAGGGATTATCGGATCCGGTCTTGTGGGCCGTGTGCTGGCTTCTGCCTTCCGGGACCAGGGACATACTGTACTGCTGGGCACCCGGAATATTTCCAAACCCGAATTGGTAAAATGGCAGGGCGAGAATCAAACCATTTCCCTGGGTTCCTTCCAGGATAGCGCGCAGTTTGGCGAACTGATCGTACTGGCGGTCAGCGGACTGGCAGTAGAAGATGCCATCAGCCTGGCCGGCAAGGAATTCTTCTTTGAAAAAGTGGTGATTGATGCAACCAACCCGATTGCGGCTGTTCCGCCTGACAACGGGGTGCTCCGCTTTTTCACCACACTGGAGGATTCGCTGATGGAAAGAATCCAGCAGCTCCTCCCGGATGCGAAACTGGTGAAAGCATTTAATAGTGTGGGCAATGCCTTTATGTATAAACCGGTTTTTGCCGGCGGGCCGCCTACGATGTTTATCTGCGGAAACGACGGGGCCGCCAAAAAAACCGTTACGGATATCCTTCATTCATTCGGATGGGAAGCCGAGGATATGGGTGCTGTGGAAGCTGCCCGGGCTATCGAACCGCTTTGTATGCTCTGGTGTATTCCGGGTTTCCTGCGCAACCAATGGACACATGCATTCAAACTGCTGAAATCCTGAAACGGTTTATTTGAAGAAGCAGGTCACCCTCCGATGAGTTGGCCAGCCGCTGTTCCGTTCCGGCAGCAGCATATCCCCAATACACAAACCAAAAGAACAGCCCGGCCTATTGCTGCCGGGCTGTTCTTCAATTATTAATACTACCGCGTTAAGAAAGAAAAAGGCGTCCCGGTTACCCGGGACGCCTTAAAATTTGAATTACTATCTTTTATTTATTGTCCGCCGATAACTACCGGGAAAGTCTTCTCAGCAGTCCGGACTCCGTCATCATAGATGAACCGTACCATGTAGGTCGCCGCAGGCAGGTGGGTCAGGTTGATCGGAATTACACGACCATATACCAGGCCCTTCCAATTCTGTGTGCTGACCAGCTGACCGCCGGTGGTATATACCCGCATTGCCAGGTAATTGTACAGTACACTGTTCATACGGATAAAGAACTGGCCGCTGTTCGGATTCGGATACAGGATCACTGCATTATCCCGGAGCAGGCGGATTCTTTCAGGGCAATCACTTACCATCACTTTCGTTGTATCTCTGCTGGTACAACCGGCAGCGTTGGTATAAGTGTATGTCAGCGTATAAGTACCCACGGCTGTGGCCCCGGGGATAAAGTTAAATCCGGAAACCCCGATTCCGCTCCAGCTGCCTCCTGTCGGTGTACCTACCAGCGGTACCAGGGTATCACTTAAGCAAATTCTCCGGGTCCAGAGATCAGTGGCCGTCACGGTTGTCAGTGCATTCACGGTAAGTGTGGCCGCATTGGATGTTACTGTATTGCAGGTATTGCTGATGATCACCCGGTATCTCCTGCCGGACAATGATGTACCCGCATTGGCTTCCGTATAAGAAGCACTGTTGGCACCCACGATATTCACCCAGGTAGTTCCGTTATCAGTACTCAACTGCCATTGGTAAGACAGGCTTGAACCGCTGGCCGTCACACTGAATACCGCATTGGCACCAGCACAAATGGTTTGATTAGCCGGTTGTGTGCTGATGGATGCAGGCTGAAATACCGTCACGGTTACGTTTGTAGCTGCAGAAGTACAGGTTGCACTGGCACTTGTCACACTATAGGTAGTCGTAGCAGCCGGTTTCGCGTAAACAGTTCCGGCCATCGTACCAGCCGTATAAGGAACAGTTGCCAGCGGATCTGTAAACAAGCCGGTAACCGGCGTCCAGACAGCTCCTGTAATTTCAAATGTAATGCTCCAACTGTTTACCCGTCCTACATCGCCGGACGCCTGGTCGTTAATAAACAATTTCCAGTCGCCATTGAAGTTTCCGGAGAAATTAGACAGTCTCGGATTGATCTGACTGACAGAACCAGGACCCGGTGCCGGGAAATTATCCGGAGCAGACGTATTCGTTGGCCTGTAGGTGCCGGAAACAATACCGGATGCAGGCAAATCAACCAATGATGCATCATCAAATACGAGGTTAGCGTTCACGATATCCACGGAACCGCCCCTGTCAGACATCAGGATCACATTCGAGCCATTGGGCGCCTGCAGCATCATATCGATATCGCTGGGCCATGTATGGGAAATGCCGTTAATATTCACTGATTTCACCCTTACCCCTGTTGCCGGCAAACCACCGACGCTGATGGCGGAAGGATAGGGCGATGCCACACCGGCAGCCGTATTTACAGGTGCCCCGTTGGGAATGGCAATAGGCCCGGTAGCTGTGGTCGTAACAGGAGCCGGTGTAACAGTCAGGGTCGTTGTATTACCCAGGCAAATATTCACACTGGAAGGAGTCACTACCGGTGCTGCCGGAGTTGCATTCACCAGTACCGTTGTTGAGTTTGTACAACCCGTTACAGCCATGGTATCCGTTACAGTATAAATTGTATTAAGAGCCGGGTTAGCAATTACTGTATTGCCTGTAGTCGTATTCAGTCCGGTTGCGGGACTCCAGCCATAACCGCTCCCATTACCCGTTGCAGTCAATGTAACCGGTCCGCATTGTCCCGCCGGGCTTACAGAAATTGTTGGTAACGGATTCACCGTTACGGTTACAGAAGCAGGAGCTGAACTGCAGGTACCCAGTGTATTGGTCACTGTATAGATATATTGAGTGGTAACAGCCGGCGATTGTTTGAAATAAACGGTTGAAGCCGCTGTTCCGGCTACGTAAGGTACTGTAGCGTTTGCATCAGCGAACAGACCTGCTTCAGGTGACCATACTGCGGTCGGTACTTCGAACACGATACTCCAGCTGGTCAGCGAACCTGCATCACCACCCAGGTCATCCACTACAAACAGATTCCAGTTTCCGTTGAAGTTCCCGCTAAAGCCGGACAACGGGGGATTGACCTGTGTAATGGAACCAGGACCGGGTGCCGGGAAGTTATCCGGGCCCGATGCATTGGTGGGTCTGTAGGTTCCTGTAACGATCGGGGAAGTCAACAGGCCGGCTGCGGCGTCATCGAATGTAAGGTTTGCATTAACAATATCGGTTGAACCGCCTGCGTCTGACATGATCACCACATTTGTTCCGGTTGGCGATTGAACTGCGATATCAATGTCTGACGGGAATGTATGCGAGATTCCGTTCAGTGTGATGGACTTCACCCGTACACCAGAGGTCGGTAAACCGGTTACATTGATCACGGCCGGGTAAGTCGAGGCTGGCCCGGATGAAGGTATCGTAAGTGCCGCACCGGTGTAAGCAACGGTAAAGCTGGTTGGTGTAACTGTTAGCGGCTGAATCGTTCCGGCACAGATAACCGGGGCAGCCGGAGTAATAACCGGGGTTACCGGTGTTCCCAGTACAGTCACGGAAGCTGAGTTGGTACAACCGGTAGCAGTGATTGTACCGGTAACAGTATATACGGTGCTGACGGTCGGTGTAGCCACAACCGTAGTACCGGTAGTCGTATTCAAACCGGTAGCCGGTGACCATGTATAGGTATCCGCATTACCGGTAGCTGTCAGGGTAACCGGTGCGCACATACCGCTCGGGCCGGAATTGACAACCGGTAACGGGTTTACTGTCAGTGAAGCCGAATTTGAATTGGTGCTGCCGCAAATATTCGTAATCACGCAACGGAACAGGTTACCGTTGTAAACGAGGCCGGCGCCTGTAACGGTTAAAGTGGTAGTGGTAACGCCGGAGAACGGTGCTACGTTGGCCAGGTTGGTCCAGGTAGTGCCGCCATTGATACTGACCTGCCACTGGTAGGTCGGTGCAGGAACCGGTCCGTTATCTGCAATGGTAAATGTGGTACTACCATTCTGGCAGATCACTTTATCTGTAGGATGTGTAACCACAATCGGGGGGATTACCGTATTGATGGTAACGGGGTTGCCACTATAAACAGATATACAACCGGGGTTACTTTGTTCTCTTACTGCGATATTATAGTTTCCTGCTGCCAGGCCACTGAATGTATTGGAAACCTGCCAGGTGCTGCCACCGTCCACACTGTACTCAAGCGTACCGGTGCCGCTGGCATTTACCACAATGGTTCCGGTAATCACCGGGCATACGGGTTGCGTCACTGTGGGCGGGGTAATCGTGGGTGTTCCGGTAAGCGGATTGATCACGACCGGGTTTCCGCTATATGCTGTCAGGCAGGAAGGTGTACTTACCAGGCGAACTGCTATATTATAGTTACCAGCCGCCAGGTTATTAAAGGTATTGGAAGCCTGGAAGTTTGCGCCCCCGTCAATGCTGTACTCCAGCACGTCAATACCGGTAGCATTCACCACGATGGTTCCGGTCAGCTGACCGGCACAGGTGGGTTGTGTTACTGTTGGGGCATTCACTACAGGCGGATCTGCACAAACTGCCTGGGCAATCGGCGTCAGGCTGTCTTTATAACTGACCCTAACGTTGCCCGCATCATACAGACCTGATTTTGTATATACAAACGGAGCGCTTTCCATTACAATATCATCTACATACCAGCCAGTGGATCCAAGAGAACCATCCGAACCTAAACGGAAACGGAACTGAACGGTTTGTCCGGCAAAAGCGGCCAGGTTAATAGTGGTATTTACAAAAACACCTGAACTTCCGGAGAATGCGGCACGACCGGCAAGCGGGTTGGCCGAAGTGTTCAGGGTGGCATTGTAGCGGGCGCCACTCATATATTGTCCGAGATCCGACCAGGAAGCTCCGCCATTGGTACTGATCTCCACCACGCAACCATCCCAGTTGGATTCGGTAGCATACCGGTGCCAGAAACTGAGCCGGCTGAATGCAGAAGGCCCGGAAGGCAATACATAGGATGCAGTTGTCCGGAGGATCTGGTCTGAAACCTGGCCCGCATCAGGACTAAAGAAAGCCAGCGGGGCACTGTGGACAGACGCACCGGAAGTGCTCCAGACATTCGCAGTGGTGGATGTGGCAGTCCAGTTGGGGGCTATCGCCGTTACCGGATCGTTCACATGCTGTACCGGTGCGAAATAGGTACCATTGTTCACATTCACCGTTACCGCAAAGTTTTGGGATGTATTGACCGGCAGGGTGATGGGACTAAAGGTTACTACGCGGTCAGCCGGTGTGTACACACCACCGCTTACCCAGGTCACCGTAGTCGGCAGTGTATCGCGAAGCACAAAATTTGTCATGGCAGTACATTCACCGGCATTGACAACATTGGTATATGTAAACGGTGTTCCTTCTGTAGCAGTCGGGCCGCTGGTGTTCAGGGCGAAACTGCCTGAGTCAACAGAGAAATCGGCCACCCCATCATTAATGCTTGTATTGGAACCCTGGGATGCATTTCTTCCCAGGCCTCTTTTGGCAAATGCCTTCCAGATAGAACATTTATACCGACCGCCGAAGAAAACCTGGTCGGCTTGTAAAATGGCATCCCTGGATTGTACAAAACCGGGGCTGCAGGGCTGAAGTCGTAACCCTTCAATCACCAGTTTCATGGCAGCTGCATTCCCTCTCCAGGTAGAAACGGCCCCGGAAGGGTTCAGGAAGTTGGTTTCAATATAATTGTCCTGTTTTATTATTTCCCAGGTCATTTCCCAGATCATCATACACCATATTTCTCCGACACCATGAGGAACCGCTGAGCCCGGAAGATTGGCATAGGTTTTCGGATAAATAGCTATATCTGTGGAGTAGGGAAAACTTCTGATCCCTGTACCGGTAATCGGCTGGCCCAGTACATAGGTTCCGATCCCTCTCCGGATCACGCCATCATTAACGGTAGCAGTTGACCAGTCCGTACCCATCATCAGCGACATATAATCGCTCCATCCTTCACCCGCCTGTTCCGCATTACCCAGGCAGGAAACGTTAGCGGGACCACCGGTTAGCCTGTTGCTGATACCATGGCCATATTCATGACTGACCACCCCGTTGTCCAGGTCACCATCCCTTTGCGGGCTGGTGAGCGTCCAGAGGTACATCTGCATCCGGGGACGGCTTCCATCGGCCGGAGTGGCAAAATTGGCATTATTGGTACCGCCGGCATCCTGTGCATCTGCAATCACATAGTCAACTCCGGCACCGCCGCGTCCCTGGTTATCATTCTGGAAATTTCCCCCTACCTCATCAAATCCGTAGGTATAGGACATATCGTGCATCAGGTTGTTCATGTAAAACAGGTTTACAATGGCCGCCTGCTGGTTATCAGATGTCGGGTCAATCGGGCTCTTGGTGAAATCGTACGTATAGTTAAAAGTAAGATTCGGTAAAGCCGTGGTTGAGTTACCCTGGATACCAAATGTCGTGTTATTCGCATCCCGGTCTTCCTGTGCCCATACATTATTACCACGGGTAGTACTGTAATCAGCAGGATCACTATGCCATTTTAATGAAGTGGCATTGCCCGGAGTTAATGTCCAGGGATCGGTATGCAAAGAAGGAGTACCGCCGGGGTGCTGTGGACTCTCAGCGGGATACTTCACTACGCGGTAAGAAGCGGTTGTGATGACAAAGGGTTTGTATTCCCATTGTTGGGTCCTGTCATTCCGTTGCAACACATAGTTCCGGGTACCGGCTGCTGCATTTTTATTATGGTTTTTGGCGATATGATCTGCCACTGAGTGATTCGAATGATCCCATTGGCAGGTGATCGTAAGATTTTGTTTGCTGATAATGGCTCCGGTCTGGGCATCTACCCGGATCAGCCAGTAGTCGGATGAGACTACGGGGGCAACAAATACCTGCCAGGCAAGGCGGTACATCCCTTTATCATTCGGCATCCACATCAGTTCTGAACTGATATTTTCTGAAGAAACACCCAGGCGCCCAAACACCAGTTTTCTTCCCTCTTCGAGGATGCTGATGGGCACAGCCAGTTCCTTTGCTTCCACTTTCGTTTCGCGGAAAGCAGCCTGCAGGGCATTTACCGCAGAAACAGAAGGCAGCTGACTGGCATTGCCGGTCATTTTTTCCATGGACAGCTGAAAGTCACCGGCATCCGATGCTACTTTTCCGCCCTTGAATGCCAGGGTCTTTAACTGGTTATAAACAGGAACACCCTTGTAGGCCTGCTGCAGGTACACCATGGTTACATCTGAACCGGTGATCCGGTAAGAACTGGATACCATCACATCATTGAGATCCGCAGAGGGCAATTTGATGGAGGCTGCGTTTTGCCTGACCAGCTGCAGTGCCGCATTTTTTGCTTGGTTATCAACCTGTGCAAAGCCAGCCAACGCACAAATCAATAAAACAGAAAGAAGTAGAACTTTTCTCATAAAAGTTTAGTGTTGGGTTTTAGATGCCGAATTACGTCAAGTTTAATCTCAACGGGTAAGGTGGTCAATTATGAGGATATGGGATTTGGGATATGCAAATACCCGAAAAGGAAGAAGGCGGGAAATCACTTTCTCCATAAGCAGGTAGTTGGCACAAAATATGGGACTAATATAGGAAATAAAACAAATTCCAGCCAAAACAAATCCCGGTCAGATTCCGGCAAAATATTTATTATCAACCCATCGTTAAAGAGAACGACCCTGAAAACTCATTTAAATCCGCATTTTGAACAAAAAATCACTTCTTTCATTGCTTTTTTTCTTTTTCTTATCCGGCCTTACTGCTTTGTACGGACAGATGATCACCGGCATATGGAAGGGAAAAATAAACCGGCAAAAAGTAGAAATCAAGATCATCCGGAATGGGGATAGCCTCACCGGCACTTCGTATTATTACGAATCGGCAGGTCATTACCGCCGCTACAGCATCAAAGGTTATTTTGATCCGGCCAGTAACGAAGCCGTATGGTGGGATGACCGGTTGCTGGAGGAAAAAGCCGGCCGCTATGCCATTTCCACACCGGGAAAAATGCCTTTGCTCTCCCGGGCGGATTTTAACTGCCCCGGTGGCGGGAAAATGATGCTGGACGGGAAAGCCGTGCAGAAGGAAAATGAAGCGGACCGAAGGGGGGATGTACACCTTGACAAAGAAGAACAGGCCGATTTTGAAGACGAGTGGGATTCTATTATTGATACCTATACCACCGGTGGCAATAACCCCGAATTGATTGACAGCATTGAAGGCCTGTCCCGTTACCCCCTGGCGGAACCGGTAGCTATAGCCGAAGAACCGCAAAAAACGGTTCCGTTGATGAGCAGGCCGGGACCTGCGCCTGATAAACCAGGACCCTCAGCAGGGAAAGCGATACCGGCCAATAACCCTACCATTGAAGAAAAATTCAGCAGCCGGCAAAAATTTTTCATCAAAGAAATTCCGGTCGCCGGCGATTCAGTGGAACTCCGCTTCTTTGACAATGCCGAAATCGACGGGGATTCCATTTCCCTGTTCTTAAATGACCGGCTCCTTTTTCAGCATATCCGGCTTACCGCCGTCGCTTATTCCATCAAACTGCCGGTACATGAACTGCAGGAAAGCAATGAACTGGTGATGGTGGCCGAAAATATGGGGTCCATTCCGCCGAATACTTCTTATATGGTGGCTATCGTGAACGGGCAGCGGCAGGACGCTTATTTAGCGAGTACAGAAGGGAGCAGCGCTATGATCCGGCTGGTGAAAAAATGAGCTAAGGTTATAAGCACCGGGCCCGGTCGTTCACTGGTCGATTTCCTAAATCACCACATTCACCATTTTGCCCTTCACAAAAATGATCTTCTTCGGTGCTTTCCCCTCCAGCCATTTTTGCACCACTTCATTATCCAGCACCAGTTGCTCCACATCTTCCGGGGCCGCATCCAGTGCTATATTCAGGGTGGTCCGCAGTTTACCGTTTACAGAAATGGGGTACTCCTTGCTGGTCTCTGTCACATATTTTGCGTTAAACTCCGGATAGGGTGCATCCAGCACACTATCCCTGTGGCCTGATAATTCCCAGAGTTCCGCCGCGATATGCGGGGCATAGGGGGCGATCAGCACCAGCAGCGGTTCAAGTACTGACCGCTTATGGCATTTCAGGTCATTCAGTTCATTGGTGGCGATCATAAATCCGCTGATGGCTGTATTGAAACTGAAACGTTCGGTATCTTCTTCAATTTTGCGGATGGTACGATGCAGTACTTTCAGTTCTTCCGGAGTAGCGGCTTCATCCGTTACAATCAGTCCTTTAATCTCGTCGGAAAATAAGCGCCAGAATTTTTTCAGAAAACGGTGTACGCCTTCGATTCCCTTGGTATCCCAGGGTTTGCTCATTTCAACGGGACCGAGGAACATTTCGTACATGCGGAACGTGTCGGCGCCGTATTTCATTACCAGGTCATCCGGGTTAACCGTGTTGTACTTGGACTTGGACATTTTTTCAACTTCGGTGCCGCAGATATATTTGCCGTCTTCCAGGATAAATTCCGCCGCCGTGTATTCCTCCCTCCATTTCTTAAAGGCGTCCACATCCAGTTCAACTCCATCCACGATATTCACGTCTGCATGTATCGCGTTTGTTTCATACCGGTCTTTCAGGCCGGCCGACACAAATTTATTTGTTCCGGCCACCCGGTACACAAACCGGCTGCTCCCCTGTATCATTCCCTGGTTTACCAGTTTCTTATAGGGTTCATCATAGCCGATATGGCCCAGGTCGAACAATACCTTGGTCCACATCCGGCTGTAGAGCAGGTGCCCCACGGCATGTTCGGTGCCGCCGATATAGAGATCCACCTGGTTCCAGTAATCGGAGACCCTGCGGTCACAAAACACTTTATCATTTTCCGGGTCCATATAACGCAGGAAGTACCAGCTGGAGCCGGCATAACCGGGCATGGTATTGGTCTCCAGCGAACGGTCCGTCCAGTCTTTAATATTTGACAGGGGTCCTTCCCCATCGGGACCGGGGCCATATTTTTCCACCTCCGGCAAAATCAGCGGCAACTGATCTTCGGGCAGGGGATACGCGATCCCATTTTCCCAAACAATCGGGAAAGGCTCGCCCCAGTAACGCTGGCGGCTGAACGCAGCATCCCGCATTTTATAATTCACTTTGCGGGTACCCACCCCTTTTTCTTCAATCGCCCGGATGGCCACTTCCATCGCGTTTTTCATCAGCAATCCATTGAGGAAACCCGAATTTTCCAGGGTGGCCTCCTTGGTGGGATTGGCCTCTTCCCCGTTATAATGAGAACCGATTATATTGGTGATGGGAATAGTAAAATGGCGGGCAAACTTATGGTCCCGTTCATCCCCGCAGGGTACGGCCATGATGGCGCCGGTACCATAACCGGCCAGCACGTATTCCGATACCCAGATGGGAATTTCGCGCCCATCGAACGGGTTCACGGCGTAGGCGCCGGTAAATACCCCGCTGATCTTTTTCTCGGCCATTCGTTCCCGTTCACTGCGGCTGTTTACATAACCCACATAATCCTGTACCGCTTTTTTCTGTTCTTCAGTAGTAATATCAGCAATAAGTTTGTGTTCGGGTGCCAGCACCATAAAATCCACCCCAAAGATGGTATCGGGGCGGGTGGTGTAAACCCTCAGCTTCAGGGCCGTTCCCTCCCCCTTAGGGGGAGACAGAGGGGGCTTTTTGACCTCAAAATCGATTTCGGCACCTGAAGATTTCCCGATCCAGTTGGTCTGCATCTCTTTCATGGCATCGCTGAAATCCACTTTATCCAGTCCCTCAAGCAGGCGGTCAGCATAGGCGGTAATCCGCAAATACCATTGGCGCAATGTTTTTTTCACCACCGGGTGTCCTCCCCGCTCACTTACCCCGTTTACCACTTCATCATTGGCAAGTACGGTACCCAGTGCCTCGCACCAGTTTACTTCACCATACCCGCAATAAGCCAGCCTTCTTTTCATTAACAGGCCGGCCTTCTCTTTTTCGGAGAAATTGTTCCATTGTTCCGCGGTAAAATGCCGGCCGGGTACCGGTTCCCCGGTTTTGGGGAGGGCGCCCTTTGTCTCGTATTTTTTGACGAGGTCAGCGATGGGCCGGGCTTTTTTCTCTGTATTACAGAAATAGCTGTTGAACAACTGCAGGAAGATCCACTGGGTCCATTTATAATATTTCGGATCACTGGTCTGTACTTCCCTTTCCCAGTCGAAACAGAATCCGATATGATCGAG
The DNA here is from genome assembly GCA_016192105.1 of Sphingobacteriales bacterium. GTDB lineage: Bacteria > Bacteroidota > Bacteroidia > Chitinophagales > Chitinophagaceae > JJ008. The sequence goes on from JACPUV010000014.1 coordinate 40,740, forward strand.
TTGCGCCTTAAAGGTTTCAATATTTTTTTTGGTGGTTACAGCAGGATGCTGGCCGGTATCCAGCGCATATTGTTCAGCGGGCAGTCCAAAACTGTCGAAGCCCATCGGGTGCAGTACATTGAATCCCTTCAGTCGTTTGTACCGGCTGTAAATATCGGACGCGATATAGCCCAGGGGATGCCCCACATGCAATCCCGCCCCGCTGGGATAGGGGAACATATCCAGCACATAAAATTTCGGTTTGCTGAAATCATTATTTACCCGGTAAGCCTGTTCCGCTTTCCATTTTTCCTGCCATTTCTTTTCAATATCCCTGAACTGGTATTCCATGCTGTCGTTCTGTTTTGTGGAGCAGCGGACCGGACCCTGAATGGAGCGTCGCAAGGGACGATCATCCGTGGACCGGCAGCTGGCTAAAAAATCTTTAACAATATCTTTCCCGGTACCGGCAATATGCCTTTTATGGTATCGTTTAATGGGGCAGCAAAAATACTGATTACTGCCCGAATGGCCTTCCGGTCCCGTTTATTCCCGGTACTGATAAAACCCGGGCGGTCCGGATGCCCCTCCCGCAAATTGCGGTTTTAAATGGCATAAAGGTTTATTTTTGTCCTAATCCATTCATCTGTAAAAAAAATTTGCATGTCCCAATCCGGAAAAGCCTCGATTAAAAGAGGGAAACCGTCCTATTTTATGTCCATCCTCGGGGTTACCCTGGTATTGTTCTTCCTGGGCATTATCGGGCTGATTGTTATTAATACCAATAAATTATCCGATCATTTCAAGGAAAATGTAACGGTGAGCGCTTACCTGCGGGGCGACCTGAATCCCAATGACAGTACGGCGCTGGTCCAGTATATCAGTGCCAAACCCTATATACGGGAGTACAGTTATGTAACCAAGGAACTGGCCAAGAAAAAATACCTGGCCGATGGCAATACGGACTGGTCGGAAGTGCTGACGGAGAACCCGCTGCCCAACAGCATTGACTTTAAGGTAAAGAACGAATATTTAAATACCGATTCACTGACGGCCATCAAAGCGGACCTGAAGGCGCAGACCTATGTGAGTGATGTGGATTATCCCGAAGCGCTGATCAGTAAAATGAGTACCAACCTCCGGAATATCAGCCTCGGTATCCTGATCCTGGCCGTGGTACTGGCGATTGTGGTGATTGTACTGATTGACAACACGATTAAACTGGCCATGTTCAGCAACCGGTTTCTGATCAAGACCATGCAGATGGTAGGAGCCACCCGCTGGTTCATTGCCAAACCGATGAATGTCCGGGCCGTGATCAACGGAGCTATCAGTGGGGTGATTGCCGCCGGAGCCGTTATCCTGTTCCTTGTGGTGATCGAGAAATTCATCCCGGAAATGAAGGCCATCCATGATAATGCCAGTCTGGTTATGCTTTTTGCCGGCCTGATCTTCCTGGGCATTGCCATTACCGTATTCAGCACCCACCGGAGTGTGATCAAGTACCTGAAGATGAAACTGGATGATTTGTATTAGGAGAATGGGAAATGGGGGGAGCCGAAAGTTGAAAAGTTCTTAAAATTTCGGGATACCCGGCTTTCCGGGCTGCCCGGCTGCGAACTTCCCGGCTTTTTCCTAAATTGCAGACCCTAAACCGAATGAAATGAGTGAAACAAAAAGTCCCGCAATGTTCAGCAAAGAAAACTATACCTGGATGCTGGCGGGTATCCTGGTGATCGCCCTGGGCATGTTCCTGATGGCGGGTGGCAAAAGCAATACGGATCCTTCCGTTTTCAATAAGGAAGCGGTTTACAGCAGCACCCGTATCACGGTGGCCCCCATCCTGATTCTTGCCGGACTGGTACTGGAGATCTACGCGATATTTAAAAAACCAAAAACGGCTTAAGCCAGTAATAAAAGGATATTGAGGCTGTATCAGGATTGAGCAGCCTTTTTCTTTTCCCGCCTGCCGCAAACTTTTACCTTTACCCTTTACTGAAAAAACGTCCCGCATGACCGTTGTTGAAGCTATTATCATTGCTATAGTGGAAGGCATCACCGAATTTTTGCCCATTTCCTCCACGGGGCATATGATCATTACAGAAAAATTACTCGGAATCGCCAGCAATGATTTTACCAAACTGTTTACGGTAGGTATCCAGTTAGGCGCGATCCTGGCCGTTGTAGTGCTGTACTGGAAAAAATTCATGACCCCTTTTAGCCAGGGAAAAAAGGGATGGCTTTTTTACCTCAAACTGATCGTGGCGGTTCTGCCGGCGCTGGGACTGGGGTTTCTTTTCGAAGACAGGATCGATGCCCTCCTGGACAGCTCGCTTACCGTGGCCATCACCATGATCGGGGGAGGAATTATTTTATTATTTATAGATACGGTATTCAACCATCACCCGGTGGTTACGGAAGAACAGATCAGTTACCCTTCCGCATTTAAAATCGGGCTCTGGCAATGCCTGGCCATGATCCCGGGGGTAAGCCGGAGCGCGGCCAGCATCATCGGCGGTATGCAGCAAAAACTCACCCGTAAACTGGCAGCGGAGTTTTCGTTTTTCCTGGCCGTTCCCACCATGGCGGCTGCCACCGGGTACAAACTACTGAAAGGTTATGATCGCCTCAGTACAGGCGACCTGAAACTCTTTGCCATCGGCAATATCGTGGCCTTTATCGTGGCCCTGCTCGCCATCAAATTCTTTATCGGCTACCTGCAGCGGCACGGCTTCCGTTTATTCGGTTATTACCGGATCATCGGGGGTATCCTCCTGCTGATCCTGCTGGCCACGGGCTACCTGAAAGCCTGAAAATCCCCTTTTCGGGGTAGTTTTTTTCTTTATTTATTCATACCTCTGCCTTAAATAAGCAAGTATGAAAAAATATTTCCTCCCTTTCCTGCTGTCTGCACTGGGAATCGCCTGTACACAATATGGACCCAAGGTCGGTTCCGGCAATATTGAAGTGTATTACAAAGAAGGTATTTCCAAAACACAGGCGGAAAAAACGGCAACTCTTTTCCGGGATGCATTGATGTCCTCCAACCCGAATGACAAGGCCACTAAAAGTTTCCAGCTGTCGAAACCGGGAGACAGTGTGCTGCTGAAAATGGTGGCGGATAAAGCCAGGCTCGGCAGCGTTGAAGATGATGCCTTTTATGCCATGTCCGCCCTGGTATCCGACAGCGTGTTCGCAGGAGCTCCTGTGAACCTGGCTTTAACCGATAATAAATTCAAAGAGTTCCGGTACTATGCTTTCAAAAAGCCAACCATGGAAGACCCCTCCTGGGGGACTAAATACGAATCCGGCAACGTGGAATTGTTTGCCAACGGCGTTGACAGCTCACTTGCCGGGAAACTGGCGGGTTACCTTGAAACCTATTTCAACCCGGCCAATACATTTAGTTTCCAGGTTAGTACCAATGAACAGGGTGTTTTTGTTGTGAAAATGGTGATCGATCCTTCCAGGATAAACGATATCACGGAAGCGGATATGGCGGAGGCCAGCAATGGCATGTCTGAAAAAGTATTCAGCGGGTCTCCCCTGCAGTTCCAGCTCGCGGACGCTTCCTTTAAGCCCCTGCGGGTCTTTATCTATCCGTCCGATACGGCTCCCGCAGAAAATATGAGATAAGAGTCCCACCCAGTATTTTTATAAAAGACCCGGGAGCAAATTAGCTTCCCGGGTTTTATTTATGCAGGTCAATTCCCTACTTTTACCCAAAGCAATTCCACCATGCAGACGGCTCCGAAAAAAGTAGTAAACGCCTGGGCAATGTATGACTGGGCCAATTCAGCCTATAACCTGGTCATCACGTCCACCATCTTCCCTGCTTATTTTGAAGCCATCGCAGTGGACGATAAGGAAGCCTCAAAAACCGCGGTTACCTTCCTGGGCCGGCATTTTGAAAATACTTCGCTGTATAATTATGCGCTTGCTTTTGCCATGCTGATCGTGGCGCTGATCTCCCCGCTTCTTTCCTCTATCGCCGACTATAAAGGCAATAAGAAGAACTTCATGCAGTTCTTTATGACCATCGGAAGCCTGGCCTGCGCTTCCATGTTCTTTTTTGAAAAACATACCCTCGTGATTGGTGTGCTGTCCATGATCGTGGCCTGTGTGGGTTTCTGGGGCAGCCTGGTATTTTATAATTCGTTCCTCCCGGAAATTGCCGCTCCGGAAGACCGGGACCGGATCAGTGCCAAAGGATTTACCTACGGGTATATCGGCAGTGTGCTGTTACAGGTCATCTGCTTTGTATTTGTATTCTTCCCGGGCATTTTAGGAGGTGATAAAGAATCCACGATCCAGTTCAGGACCTCCTTCCTGCTGGTGGCTATCTGGTGGTGGGGCTTCGGGCAATATTCTCTTCGCCGCTTACCCAAACCCGCGCCGGCAGGTTCAGGCGACCTGCGACACCACATCCTGTCAAAAGGCTATCATGAATTACAAAAAGTGTGGGACCAGTTAAAACACATGCCTCCGCTGAAACGGTTTCTCGGTGCTTATTTCTTTTACAACATGGGGGTACAGACCGTGATGCTGGTGGCCGCCTTATATGGCAAAAGCGAACTGGAGATCCCAACCGATAATCTCATTATTGCGATCATCCTGATCCAGCTGATCGCGATCCCCGGCGCTTTTACCATTTCCTGGCTTTCCTCCAGGTTCGGCAATATCCATACCCTGATCGGCATTGTTATTTTCTGGATCTTCCTGTGTTATGTTGGCTACCTATTACCCGTTGGGGGCATTTATGAATTTTACGGACTGGCTGCTGCTGTGGGTTTCGTAATGGGCGGGATCCAGTCACTGAGCCGCTCCACCTATGCGAAGCTGATGCCTGAAACAAAAGACACGGCTTCCTTCTTCAGCTTCTATGATGTATCGGAGAAAGTGGCCGCTGTTATTGGTATTTTCAGTTTTGGCTTTATCAATGAACTGACCGGCTCCCAACGAAATTCCGTACTGGCCCTGATGATCTTTTTTATCCTTGGTTTGTTATTGCTGTTTTATGCAGCAGCCGTAAAGCCCCCAAAACCTGCCTGACGGCACTATAGGCCCCGGCCACAAAAAGACGGCTGGTTCCGAAAAAGTAAATACAATATAACGATGAAGCTCTATACGATCAATACCGGAGGCCCCCTAAATCCCGCAAAGGGGGACTTCAGACCCTGTTAAAAGAAAAAACAAGATAATTATGCAACTCTATACTATAAATACCGGTTTTTTCAAACTTGATGGGGGTGCGATGTTTGGAGTGGTGCCAAAGACAATCTGGAACAAGATCAATCCCGCGGATGAACGCAATCTTTGTGACTGGGCCCTGCGCTGTATGCTGATTGAGGACGGGAACCGGCTGATCCTGGTGGATACCGGTAACGGTGATAAGCAGGATGCCAAATTCTTCGGCCATTATTACCTGCATGGCGATGATACACTGGAAAAATCGCTGAAGCGTCACGGATTCCATCCCGATGACATCACCGATGTGTTCCTGACCCACCTGCATTTTGATCATTGCGGAGGCACAATCAAAAGAGAAGGGGACAAACTGGTACCGGCATTTAAGAACGCGAAATGCTGGAGCAATAAAGAACACTGGGATTGGGCCGTTTTTCCCAATGATCGGGAGAAAGCTTCTTTCCTGAAAGAAAACATCTTACCCATCCGGGAAAACGGGCAACTGGAGCTGGTGGAAGTAAACGCCGGTATTGACGGCAAACTGGGCCGGACCGGTTTTACTGAAAATATATCCGTGCGGTTTGTAAGCGGTCATACCGACAATATGATGCTGCCGCAAATACAGTACAAGGGCCGCACCATCGTGTATATGGCCGATCTGCTGCCTTCGCAGGGACATATCCCGATCCCTTATGTAATGGGATATGATATGTTCCCGCTGACCACGATCAACGAGAAAAAATCATTCCTAAAAGAAGCACTGGAAGGAAATTATATCCTGTTCTTCGAACATGACCCGGTTTATGAATGCTGCACCCTTAAACAAACAGAAAAGGGGATCCGGCCGGATCAGTTTTTTAAACTGGAAGAGATCTGATCATCCGCCTTACCGGTATAGAATTTTTTGATCCCTAATATCATCAGGCTGCCGAGGATGGCCGGAATCACAAGGTTAATAAACCAGATGCCCGCCGTGGCGAAAAAGATCCCGGCCTTGTTCGTACTGAAAAGGCCGCTAAAGATCAGGGCCACTTTGCCTTTCAGTCCCAGTTCAGCGATCGCGAAAGTCGGAAGGATGGCCATTACGAGGAAGGAAATGCTGACAGACCAGCAGGCAACCCATACACTAATCTTCACATCAAAAAAAACAAAGAGCAGGTAATACTGAAGCAGGAACACCAGGTACCGGAGAAAAGAAAGGGCCAGTAAGCGGATCAGGATCCCTGTATTAAAATCTTCCAGCGCCCGGGTGAGGTAATTGAATTTTTTCATGAAGGGCAGCCGGTCCACCCAGTTAGCCAGCCAGGACAGCCTGAAATAAAAAAGCAGGAGTACCAGGAGGGCCGCCATCACTCCATAGATCACCACCTGCAGCCAGAGACCGTTCACCACCTGCCCGGTTTCAATAGCGGGTTTCAACAGGATAAGCCCGGCCAATCCCATAACCAGTGTGATGATAAGCTGGCTGATACTGCCCACGATCGTTACCGCAATTGTCTTTAAGCGGTTGCCCTCTTCCATATACAATACACGGCCCAGGTATTCGCCCACCCGGTTGGGGGTACTGACCGAAAAGGATACCCCGGAAAGGATGGCCCTGAATGCGGTTGAGAAGGGGATAGATTGTATGCCACTTACCGAGATCTTCCATTTCCAGGCCTCGACGGACCAGTTGACGATCATCAGTCCTATAACCGCCACCATATTCAGCAACAGGGGGCTGCGGAAGGAGCTTTTGATATGCTGCCAGGCCAACCCGATATCCGGCTGTCCGCTGATCTCCTGGTAAATGGACCAGGATAACCACAGGAACAGGACCGGGCCCAGTAAGTAATTGATGAAGATTTTGATATTACGGTGCAGCTTCATTAATCTTGTAAAAATACATCCCCCGCTGGAAAAGCCTGTCAAAATAATATTGGGAATCGACCCCGGAACCATCATAATGGGCTATGGCCTGGTTAAGGTGAAAGGGCGTGAAGTCAGTTTACTGGATCTCGGTGTGCTGAAGCCGGGCAAAGTGAAGGACAGCTATAAAAAACTGCAACTCATCTTTAATACCGTCAGCGGGCTCATCAGCAAATACCAGCCTACGGATTTTGCCATTGAAGCCCCTTTCTTTGGCAAAAATGTACAGAGTATGCTGAAACTGGGAAGGGCACAGGGGGTTGCTATTGCTGCTGCCATGCGGCACGGACTGGAGGTAACGGAATATTCACCCAAGAAAGTAAAGCAGTCCGTGACCGGCAATGGAAACGCGGACAAGGAACAGGTGATGAAAATGCTGCAAACCCTGTTATCCTTCAAAGACAGTTCGCAATACTATGATGCCACGGATGCACTGGCCGTGGCGCTGTGCCATCACTATCAATCCTCCTCCCCTGCCGGAAAAGCGGGCAAAGGACTGAAAGGCTGGGATGATTTTATTAAAAAGAATCCGGGCCGGATCGTAAAAAAATAAATTACAGCCGCGCTAAAATTTTCTCCTGCGCTTTTTTCAGGCTCTCTGCCGTGGCCTGCGGTTTGGCCCGGGTAAAGTTCAGGTCATTGGCGGAATGGATGGGAACCAGGTGCAGGTGCGCATGCGGCACTTCCAGCCCGATCACACTGATCCCGCAACGGTTGCAGTCAAAGGCCTTTTCAATGGCTTTGGCAATGGGTTGCGCAAAGAGCAGCAGTTCCTGCAGGTATTCTGCCGGCAGGTCGAACAAATTGTCCACTTCGGTTTTGGGCACCACCAGTACATGCCCTTCCCGTAAGGGAAACAGGTCGAGGAAGGCAAAGAACTTATCATTCTCTGCAATTTTATAAGAAGGGATCTCCCCTGCAATGATTTTTGAAAAAATGGTCATACCGCCAAAGAATTTAGATAATGATAAACGAAAATAATAAGACAGCCGGCTGCGTACTGCTTTCATGACGGGATAAAGCTACTTTCTTTTACGAAAAAAGTCTTCGGTGTACGAAGACTTTTCAAACTGCTTTTAAGATCAGCTTATGCCGTGATCCCTTCAATTTTGAACCGGAGTATCCCGGCCGGCGCCTGTACTTCGGCCGTATCACCCACTACTTTGCCCAGTATTCCTTTCCCGATCGGCGATGTCACCGAGATCTTGCCGGCTTTCAGGTCGGCTTCCTTTTCGCTTACGATTTTGTACGTAACCTGTTTTTTGGTGTTCAGGTTGGTCAGTGTCACTTTGGTCAGGATGGAAACCTTGCTCGTATCGATATTCGATTCATCCAGCACCCTGACATTTGCCATGGAGCCTTCCATAGCAGCAATTTTGGCCTCCAGGAGTCCCTGGGCTTCTTTGGCTGCATCGTATTCGGCATTCTCTTTCAGGTCTCCCTTTTCACGGGCTTCAGCGATCGCCTTACTGGCAGCCGGGCGGTCCACTGTTTTCATCCGCTGCAGGTCTGCCTTCATTTGTTCCAGCGTTTCCTTTGTCACATACTGTAATGTACTCATAGACTCCTCCTTTGATAAAATAAAAAAAATAACAACGCCTCAGTTTTATCTGAAGCGTTGCATTATGGATGTAAAGGTATATAAAGTTTTGAAAACCTGAAACCAGACCTGTAATTTATTGAGAATTAGCGTTTTTCAAACTCATAAAACCGGTCATACCCCAGGGTGTATTGTACGGCACGGATGATTCTTCCGTCGTTTTTCAGGTCAAAATCGTCAAACCGCCATTCCAGGCGCCGGGTTTGCTGCCGGTCTTCCATGTTAAGCAGCAGGAACTGCATGTTTCGCGATTCCCAATGCCCTTCGCTGTTATTATAAATACCTTTGTTTTGTTTACCGGCTTTCCAGTAACCGACAAGTGTATCGGTTCCTTCCGTATAACTCGCCTTCCCGTTATTCTCCAAATGAAACAGGCCCTGTTCATAGCCGGTCCTTAATTCAGAGGTACCGCTCGGCTGGCTCTTCCAGGCTGTTTTCAATTTCCAGTTGCCCACCAACCGGTCCTCCAGGTCCTTTGAACAGGAAGAAACCATGACCAGTGTGGCCATGTAAAAAAAGGCTTTATTGATTTTCCTGTTCATTGTTCGGGTTTACAGAAGAATTATGATCCCTCTTTTCAGCCAGCGAAAATTACGATCCGGCGATTCCCAGTTTTCCCAGCAAAACAGCGGCCATCTTATACGAAGCTTCCTGGCTGTACCCGGCGATATGCGGAGTGATCAGTACATCCGGGCGGGCCAGTAACCACTGCAGCTGTTCTTTTTCTTTTTCCGTGTAAGCAGGCAAATTTTCATTGGGCAGCACATCGAGACCCGCACCCGAAATCTTCTTTTGCTCCAGGGCATTTACCAGTGCCCCCAGGTTCATCACTTTCCCCCGGGATGTATTCAGCAGGTACGGTTGTCGTTCCAGGGATTCAAAAAAGGAATCACCGGCCATGTCCAGGGTATCCGCGGTAAGGGGTACATGCAGGCTGATGATATCGGCGTACCTGGCAATCTGTTCAGGGCCCGCTTCCTTAATATATCCCTCCGCGAAACCATATTTATATTTATCATAAGCCAGTACGGTTACCTCAAACGGCTGGAGCAAACGGGCAAAACGGCTGCCTGTATTGCCAAATCCATAGATCCCCACGGTTTTCCCATAGAGTTCGGTACCTGTATTTTCAACCCGCTTCCAGTGTCCCTGTTTAATTTCATCGCGGGATGATGCAATATGATTCATCAGGCAGAGCAATAGGCCCAGGGTATGTTCTGCCACCGCGTTCCGGTTACCTTCCGGGCTGCTTTCGCAACGAATTCCCCTGCTTTCCGCATAGGGTACATCAATGAGTTCCATCCCGCTGCCAAGACGGCCTATCCATTTCAATCGGACGGCTTTATCCAGCAGTTGCCTGTTTACGGGTATTCTCGTCGTAACCACCAGCCCTTCGGCTTCCCCGATCTTTTCCACCAGTTCCCCGTATGAGATTTCAGGAGCATACACGGTCGCGTATCCCTTCTTTTGCAACTGATCCGCCAGGTAAGGGTGGGCTCTTCCTGTTATAATGACCTTTTTCATTTCATTTTACAAATAAGCGCGGCAAATTGTTCAACCGTGAGCTGCTCGGCTCTTTTAGTAAACAAGTCGTCTGCGAGGATTGCTGCATCAAACAGGCTTTTTACCGCGTTGCGGAGGGTTTTCCGGCGCTGGTTAAAAGCTGTTTTTACCAGCAGGAAAAATTTTTTCTCATCCGCGATTTCCAGGGGCAATTTCCTGGGCAGCAACCGGATCACGCCGCTCTTTACCTTGGGAGGCGGCTGGAAACACTGTTCGTTCACATCAAAGAGGTAGTCCACTTCAAAAAAAGCCTGTACCAGCACACTCAGTACACCATAGGTTTTACTGCCTTCCCGGGCCGCTACGCGTTGCGCCACTTCCTTCTGGAACATCCCCAGCATGCATTCCACCTGGTCTTTCCAGTCCAGTATTTTAAAAAGGATCTGCGTTGAAATATTATAAGGGAAATTCCCCACTACTGTAAACCGGTCCGTGTAAGGTTGATCCATATCGAGGAAGCTCTGGTGAATGAGTTTCCCTTCGATTGGCGGAAATGTGTGCAACAGGTAGCTGATCTTTTCTTCATCCAGTTCCACCGCCCTGAATTCAATTCCCGGGATGCCGAGCAGGTATTTGGTCAGGGCGCCTCCGCCGGGTCCCACTTCCAGTAAGCGGGAGAAGGGGTGCTCCTGCAGGGCCGAAACGATTTTCCGGCAAATATTCTCATCCCGGAGAAAGTGCTGTCCCAGTGACTTCTTGAGCGTGTACATGATTACAAAAGTAACCGGATTGGGGGAGCCATAAAAAAGAAGCCCTTCCCGGAGCGCGGGAAGGGCCGGATGGTTGATCAGCAATTATTTTATATGCAGCACTTTCCCTGTGAGCAGCCGGTTGCCGGCTGAAACCACCACCTGGTACAATCCGTCCGGTTTTCCTGAAAGGCAATCCAGGAAAATACGGTTGTTCCCTTTCTGCAATGTAAGAGCAGAACGATATACCTGTTTACCCGCCTGGTCATACACCGATATCCCGGCTATACCGCCGGTAGCGGAGTTGATCAGTACCTGCACCTGGTCCCTGGCCGGGTTGGGCATAATCCGGATCCCGTTTTCTACGGATATCCCGGTCCGGAATTTTACAACCGGGCTCAGTTGCTGTACAGCACCGGTCTCAATAAACCGGACCCGGTAATAAAGATAGTCAGCGGTTACAGCGCTGATATCATCCATCGTTTCATAGGCGGCCGCACCGGCCCTGCCGGCCAGCGGATCGGTAAAGCTGATGATGCTGTAATGAATGCCATCGGTGCTCCTTTCCAGGAAGAATCCCCTTGCATACTGGTTCTCCAGCACTTTCCAGTTCAGCCGGACCAGGTTCTCCAGCAGGGTTCCGCGAAAATCGTACAGGTTCCTTGCCAGTACATTGCAATTCCCGAAACTTCCGATCGTGATGGTGTCGGTCGCATACATGGAGCAGGCGGCCTGCAGGTACTGCTTTACAATATATACACCGGGTGTATCCACAAAAATCGAGGGACCGGTGTCGCTTCCCAGGATATGGCCATTGATAGTTGACCATTCATATATTGATGTGGGAATCGGGTTCATCACATAAATATTACTCAGGCTGCCGGTATCACAAATCATCGGGGTCTGGGTTTCGATCTTTGCAGCAGGCGCAATGAAGAAATCAAAGGGCGCTATAAAATCTTTTAACTCGGCCGTGAAGGAGGTGGAAGCCCTGGTTTTTACAATGACGCGCCGGAAAGGCATCAGGCAATCGTCTCCGCCGAATATTTTGGCCTGGTCCAGTCCCAGCTTCGAGAGGTTTACCGAAAACTCCATAAACTGGCGGGCAGTATAGGTATTCACCACACTGTTGTCGCCCAGTACCAGCGAAAAAGCTCCGGCCCAGGTGTTATTCCCACTTTGCAAACCGGTATAATATGCCCCCGCCGATTCGGGTTGTATCCCTGCGTAACCGTATTGGGATCCTGTATTAGCTCCGTCGAAACTTCCTGTCCAGTTAAACCCGACGGGGTTAATCAATAAATCGTTACGGTCGATCCAGATCCGCGCTTCCACCATCGTAAGGGCAGCACTGCTGTACTCGGCTGTCAGGATAATATCTCCGGGCGCCTGCATATTGCCGGACGCATCGAATTGCCAGCGGGTATGTCCGGCATCGGGACCATAATTATAAAACCGGCGGGTAGCCCTGTCATAATAAATATCCGTCTGGTACATTTCAAAATCGAAGTACCGGTTACCCGTCGTGTTTTCGATGGAGATCCCGCCAAACATCCACATGGAATCCGTTACATTGGGGCCGGCCCTTCTTACATGGAGCATCATATCGAGAATCTCGTTCTTATCGGGGATCGATTGGGATTCCGGGCAGGTCCAGTCGGCCGGGCTCATCCCGTTCTTATTGGAACCTGAAGCAAAAACAGTGGAATCATCGCCATGGTAATCGCGGACAAAATAAGCGTCCACGAGCAGCCGGTTATTCACCACGGAATAAGCGGGATAGCGCATCGTCCGGTAAAAAGGCAATTTACGGCTGTTGGGATTGGCTGTATAGCCGGCCAGGATCGATGCCGCACCGGCTGTATCGACCATGAACTGCCCGGTCCCGGGAGTACCCGGTAGCAAGAACCAGTCGTCATTTCCGGATTGAACCAGCCCGTTGAAAAAATTGGACCGCAGGTCAGCTTCCACGCCAAAATTGGCTTTGATGATCGGGGTGGTGATCTGGGCCTGCACTACAGAACCGGGAACTGCAAGCAACAGGATGAATCGGATCAGCGATTTCACAGGTACGGAATTAAAATTGGAGCCGGGTACATAACCAGCACAGCATACCGGCACTGCAAAAGCAGTTTATAATTTGTTCTTTTTACTAGTGGCTCACGATGTGGACGGTTGATACGTTAGAAACCTCCACGGTCGTAGTTCCCTGAACGGCAGTAACGCGATAACTGACAAACCCGGGAAATACATTTGTATCTGTAGCCTTATAGGAGCGCAGGCCGGATGCGGGCACCAGGGCCACTGTTTCCCAATAAGCATAGGGATCAGCAGGGTCTTCATAGGTCCGTTCCAGTATAAAACCGGTGATGGTTTGGGCAGCATTGAACCCCCAGGTAGAGGTAATGCCATCTTTCCCCTGCCGGTGGGTTCTGAAAAAATCAAAACCGGTCAGCAGCGAAGAAGATTGTACTCCTTTGCAATTTTGCTGAACAGGGGATTCCTGTGCGGGTTTGGTGAAGGCCGATAAAACAATCATCAGCGATGCTACAATAATCAGGGCAACGTTTTTCATGAGGTAGAATTTTTCATAAAATTATTCCAATCCCAAACCCGTTCCAATGCATTTACGCGCTATATTTTTGATTCGGAAAACACGGGTCGGCCGGTAGAATAACGGAAAAAATGACCGGGATTTTACGAGGCACAGAAAAAACCTCCCCTTTCCGGGGAGGTTTGCAGGAACTTAACTTCCTGCTGTAATAACCAGCTACCTATTTTATAATTTATTGAATTTTGAGGTTAACAATACACCGTCCATTTCCACCCGTAAGAAGTACATCCCTTCCTGCAACTGGCCCGCCTGCGGGTAAGTCATGGTATTACTTCCGCGGCGCAGGTTCTCCTTAAAGCGGTAGACGATCCGGCCACTGGCATCCAGGATGATAACCGATGCATCCCCGTTCTGCATGGCCATGACCGATAATTGCAACTGGTTTCTTACCGGGTTGGGCAATATTTTAATTTCCGCCACACCGGCATTGCTTTGCCGGACGGCAATTACATTACTCAGGATTTCACGTCCTGATTTCATCACCGATCTTAACCGGTAATAGATCACCGGCGCGCTGATCCCGTTTACATTATCTGTACCATTGTACGACTCAATTTCGTTCAGCACCGGTTTACCGGCAACCGTAATGGTTTGCTCAAAACGAATATGATCCGTACTTCTTTCTACGATAAAATAGGCTACTTCCTGTCTGCATAACGCGGTCCAGTCAAGGAATACCTGCTGGTTCTGCAGGGCTGCCCTGAATGTGACGAACTCACAACTGAGTACATAGGGCAGGCAGCGCCAGTCCCTTTCTGTCGGGCAGCCGAACGCGATGGTCGTATGCTGTACGGTAGTGATAGAACCCGGTGTGGGATCCCCGGTGGTGCTTCCCCCGTTACCCATCCGGGCCGATGTACCCTCCGCATTGGTATTGTTATTGTCAAACCGGTCATCCAGTCCGTCGCCATCCGTGTCAATCCCCGTCAGGCTAACCACATCGTCCTGGATCCCGTTCAGGTTCAGGTCATTTCCCTCTACATTATCCGGAAGGCCATCCCCATCAGTATCACTGTCAAGGTAATCCGGGGTCGTGTCACTGTCCGTATCCACCGGGTGAATGCCGTCTCCGCCGAACCCGTTATAATTATCGTATGAATTATCGAGCCCGTCACCATCGGTATCCGTTCCCGAAGGCAGTAAATAGCCCAATGTGGTCAGTCCTTCCACGTTATCGGGAATCCCGTCATTATCACTGTCAATATCAAACGGGTTATCCCCGCCATTCCCGTCATCATTGGGAAGGGTTAGTGCAGGCAATGCAGCGAGGATGATATTTCTGCCCATGGTATTAACGGCCCCGTCCACCTGGCCATCCCAGTTCCCGTCAATGAAGCCGGCTTCCTTGGCATCGGAGATACCATCGCCATCGCTATCGAGATCATAGGGATTTGCTTTCCCATCACTATCCATGTTTTTGTACGGATAAGAATTGGCCCGGCCGTTATTATCGGGATCTGTGCCCGTACGAAGAAGGGTATTGGCCGCATTCTCGGCAGTGCCGTCATTCCCGACATCGCCGTCCGCATTATCACTGAACCCGTCATTATCCGTATCGGTATAACCGTCAACCTTACCGTTATTATTTGCATCGGTACCAAGGGCCTCCACTACATCCGGAATACCATCGTTATCACTGTCCAGGTCGAAGTAATTGGGTACGCCGTCCCCATCAAGGTCCGGTAGATCCAGCCCGTTACCGGAAAGATCCTTGCCCGTAGTATTGGCATCCACATTTTGGGAAAACCCATCATTATCCACATCTGTATAAGCATCAATTTTACCATCCCCGTCGGTATCCACACCTCCTGCTTCTGTTACATCGGGAATACCATCATTGTCACTGTCCAGGTCCAGTTCATTGATAATGCCATCGAGGTCCCAGTCGAAATTATCGTTTACGCCATCTGCATTGCTGTCGGTAAACCCGGGGTAATCCGTGTCAATGTAATTGGGTATATGATCCAGGTCGTCATCATCGAGCGGATCCACGCCCCCGCTTTCCACGGTATCGGGAATCCCGTCATCGTCATCATCAATATCGCAACCTGCGACGAGGAAGAAGGAAGGAGAAGGATAGCGGCAGTTGGGGTTACCGAGGTTTCCCGCCGCAGCCACCAGGGCCCTGTAATATTTGTTTACATCGCCTGCAGCCACGGAAGCGATGGTATAGGTGGCCGCATTGGGTGCTCCTATAATATCTGTCCAGGTTACCCCATCGGTACTCACCTGCCATTGGTAATCCGGTGTGCCGAGAATGGCGCCCGGATCGGAAAATACAGCGGTAAAGGAGGCGCTGGTACCCAGGCAACCGGCATTGATATGATCCAGTCCCAATACCGGCAGCGGATCACAGGAACCGAACTGGATATCATCGATCGCGATATCATTGCCGCAACCACCCGGCGCGTTATTGATCAGCTCAAAAATAATTCCGGTATAAGAAGCCGGGCTTACAAACTTGATACCGAGTTGCTGCCAGCTGGTACTGACAATGTCCCCCGTGCTCAGGGTACTGATGATAGCACCCGAAGCCTGGTCCTTAATATTGATCAGGACCTTGGGATATTTAAACCCGCCAAACCCATCACACAATGTCTGGTAAGCGGAGTTACCGACAAAAGCTGCATAGAAAGAAAGGGAATATTGCTGATTCGCACAAATAGCAGCAGTAAATGTGCCCCGGTAAAACATGGAATTCGTGGCATCGGCATCCACCACCAGCATCCGGCCATTGACATTCCCGGTATGATCCGTCATGCTTAAAAAATGGGCATTGTTCGCCGATTGCGCATTGTTGGTCAGTGTATATCTTTCCGTTGGCAGCGGTTGTGTGGTAGAACCGGTATAGGTAGCCGAACCGGCGGCGCCGCTAACACCGGAAGCCACAACGGGGGCTGGCAAAGCGGTTACCAGACCCGTACCCGTACCGAAATCCTGTGCGTAGAGAACATTGGCCAGGGAGGTACAGGGCAGGGTACTGCCGGTAATGGATACGACCAGCGGGGTGGGTTGTCCCTCACCTGTATCATCCGGCTTATCATTGTCATTCAAATCCGGCTCATTTCCGTTGGTGGAAGAATCGCGGAGGTTCTGGCTGTTATATCCAACAGCTGTTACAATGGCGCTGTTATTATATACAAAACCATTGATGATGCCGGATAAGCGGCAATTGATCCGGATCGTACAAAAATTATTAGCGACCGGGTAATTGGGCAGGGTGCCGGTGCCGTTCAGCAGGTTCTTATTGGAATTTCCGTTAAACAGGGCATTCAAAACCAGCCCGGCCGGGTTGGAGACAAAACTGGTGCTGACATTGGATACATTGCCCGCGCCATTGATGGCGGTCAGGTCATCCGTAGCCTGTACATTGGTAACATCGGTATTGCCATAGTTTCGGAGTGTCAGTTCATACACCACGTCATATTGATTCGGGGTTCCTGTGGGAGTTGCAGATACCAGCCGTTTAGCGGCCCCGACGCCGGAGATCACCGATGCAAGATCGGATGCAGAATAAACGGTGCCGGATTTATTAATGATACTGGTATCGCCGGTTAACGGGTCCACTTCCCGGAAGGGGCATCCACCACCCGAAAAGGCAGCAATCGTTTCTCCTTCCGCATAGGTAAGCCCCACAAAATTATTGGATGGCACCTGCACGGTGTCAATATAAGTACAGGTTAAATGGGCGCCTGTTCCCGTATAGGCCGGGTAATTAGGCGTAAAGAGTTTGTTGTCCACCACAAAGAACATTTGTCCGGAAGGAGACATGGCCACGTCGCCGCTGCCACTGGCATAGATTACAGCGCCGCCGGTCAGATCAAGGGTGTCCTGCCCCCCAATTGTACCCGATGCAAAATCGATGGACCGCAACATGGGATTATAGGGAAATGCCGGGGGGAACTCCAGCATATAGCCATTACCACTCGCATCAAATGCCACCCCGAGAATATCAAACGCAAAGGAACGAAGTGTATCCAGTTTATTCGCTGTGGAAGTTGGTTGCGTACCTACGGGCCAACGCCACACAAATGTCCGGGGTACGCCTCCATATGCCAGTGAATTGGGCGGGTAAGCGGTCCAGAAATAATAAATGTTTTTATCCGCGGGGTTAAAGGAAACACTGGCCAGGTTGGAAGTAAAACGCTGGGTACCATTAATAGGTAATCCTATCCTTAGTTGTGGAGCATACCGGTTTACCGGGCCGGCCCCGGAAGTGGTAATACTGCTGATAGTATTGGTGGTGCCGTTGTAGGTATAAAAATGCATTTGCGCCGTACTGCCCCCGCAGGCAACAGTTGTTCCCACCGCAAAGGGGTAACTGACCGTTGCCGGTTGTGCATGTACCGTAGTAACGGCTGCCAGCAACAGGACAGACAGGCTGCCTGCCAGCCGGAGCTGAAAGGATCGAACGAGCGAATTCTTTTTCATAGTTACAGATTTGAACCGGCGCAGCAGGCTTTACCTTCTGACCACCAGCTGCCTGTTTAAAATTATTTTCTCCGCCTGTTTCACCAGCACCACATAAGTCCCCACCGGCAAATCATCCACGGGCAGCAGGATATAACCGGCAGTAGTTGTATGACGCTGAATTAATTTTCCTTCCATCCCGATAATCCTCACTTCAGCTGACTGGCCTGCAGCAGCCTCCCAGGTTACATACACTTCTTTGCTGGCAGGGTTCGGGAATAACTGTGCCCCTGCTAACTGATCTTTCCCGGCCCGGAGTACCTTGCTGAATTTCTCATCAGCCACCTCTGTTATTTTTACCCGGTAGAATGTTACCGGCAGGTAAGGGTTGTAATCCGCATACGAAAAATATTTTACCAGGCCTGTATTCGGTTCTTCCAGCATCACACCGGCATCGGTGTAACTGACCCCATCCCGGCTGCGTTGCAGCATCAGCTTTCTCAGTTCGCCATTCCCGTCGGTTAATGACAGTTTTAATTTATTAGCAGCGGGCTGCTGCTGCAGTACGAAGTCCAGTACATTCACATCCAGCACGGAATTCAGGTTCATGCTACCATTAGCCAGGGTTTGTGCAAAGGGGTCAAACGTAACCGTAACCGGGTTGAAGCCCAGGTTAAACGAAATAATAGTACCGGATACTGCGGCACCGATCCCGTCTCCCGCTCTCGATAACTGACCGTTCTGGTCATAAATC
>JACPUV010000006.1 GCA_016192105.1 Sphingobacteriales bacterium
GCTGCGCCAGCAGCGAAAAGAGAGCCTGAAAGCCCGGCAAATGGCCCTGATCAGTAACCAAACGGAGGAGCCGGTGCTTTACGAAATGGTATCGGCAGAAATCCACCAACAGGTCTTTGCCGCCATCAACCAATTACCCCCCAAATGCCGCCGCATCTTCCACATGCTCTATATGGAGGGGAAGGATTTTCAGCAGATTGCGGCGGAACTACAACTCTCTGTCAGCACCATCCACAACCAGAAAGCCAGGGGTATCCGGCTGCTCAGAGAGCAAATTAACCCCGGCTTTATCACCCTTTTTCTGTTTTTTCTTATTATTTTTTAGAGAAAAACTGCCTTTTGGTTAATTAACTTACAGGTATAATTATCCAGCAGTACTATGAGCTATTTATTATCCGATCATAACAGCGAGGATGCCGACCGCATCAAATTCCTGATTGCCGGCTTTATCCGGGAAACACTGACTGAGCCAGAGCAGGATGAACTGGACGGCTGGGTATCGGCCAGCGAAGAAAACCTACTGCTTTTTGAAGACCTGACGGACGAAAATGATGTGGAAGAAAACCTTAAGTTCTTAGACAAAGTAAATACCGAAAAGGCCCTGCGTCGCATTAAAGTAAAGATAGGGATGGAAAAGAAAACAGTGAGAGCAACCAGGCTCTGGTCTTACGGGATTGCCGCTTCTGTAATCCTGGCTATCGGGGTATTTGCCTTTTTTAAACTCAACAGGCAGGGAAGAGGTAAGGATGTAGAAAAGGCAATTGTAAGTCAACCGGATATTGCTCCCGGTGGCAATAAAGCAGTGCTGACGACGGCCGATGGAAGTACTATTTCCCTCACCGATGCCGCCAAGGGCTTTTTGCGTAATGAATTTGGTACGGCTATTACAAAAACTGCCACAGGGGAACTGACCTATACTGCCGGAAACTCCCCACAGGGAACTGGAACCACTTTTAATACATTAAGTACACCCCCGGGGGGGCAGTATAAAGTAGTGCTGCCGGATGGCAGTAAGGTATGGCTGAATGCAGTTTCTTCATTAAAATATCCCACAGCTTTTACAGGGCCAGACAGAACGGTGGAACTGACCGGGGAAGCATATTTTGAAGTTACTAAAAACAGGGTCCTTCCGTTTAAAGTAAAATTACCGGACGCTTCAGTGGTGGAAGTGCTGGGTACTTCATTTAATGTAATGACCTATGGAGATGAAATAAACCAACAGACCACCCTGATCGAGGGTTCTGTAAAACTGTCCAGGAGCAATAAAGAAATCATTATCAAACCCGGTGAACAGGCATTGGTGGATAAAGAAGGAAAGTTGAGTATCAACCGGTCGGTCAATATCGGTGAAATTACGGCCTGGAAGGAAGGAAATTTTGATTTCCGTAATGCTTCCATTGAAACCATTATGCGGCAGGTCCAGCGCTGGTATGACGTGGAAGTTGTTTACCAGGCAAGGATCAACCATGAATTTACCGCCGATGTATCCCGGGGTGAGCCGGTATCCCAATTACTGCGGCTGCTGGAACTGACCAACCGGGTGCATTTTAAGATCGAAAACAAAAGAATTTATGTATTACCCTGACGGATAGGCAAGCGAGGGTCAGCCCAATAAAAACCGCCCCGACGGCTATCGGAGCGGCTAAAGTTCGGGTTAACCCTTTTCATCAACTATGAGGTACAACGAATTAAGAAAAACCCAAACCTGTCCCGGGGTTACCGGGATAAGACAAATTTATGAAATTTAAGGATTTTGCCGCCCATCCCCCGGGGTTAAGGAAAAAGCTCAGGATAACCTTATTTACTATGAAACTTCTAGCTATTCTCACTACGGCTGCATGCCTGCAGGCGGCAGCCCATGGATATGCGCAAAGCATTAGTCTTACCCTGCGCAACGCCCATATAGAAACAGCTTTCAGGGAAATAAAAAGGCAGACCGGGTACCGGTTTGTTTATACCAAAGCGGAAATGCAGGCTTCCAGGCCGGTTACCCTCCAGGTGAGTAAAAAGCCCTTACAGGAGGTTTTAGAACTTCTTTTTGCCGACCAACCCCTGGAATACGTGGTAGAAGCCAGCCATGTGGTTATCCGGCAAAAAAGGGAAACGGTTTCCAAAGCTATTCCTCCGGTTGAGATCCGTGGGAGAGTGATTACGGAAGAAGGACTTGCACTTACCGGGGCAAGTGTGGTTATTAAAGGTTCGGGTACCGGCGCTTCCACCAATGCTTCCGGAGAGTTTTCTCTCCCGGGTATAAAGGAGACGGATGTGCTGGTCATTTCCTCGGTTGGTTACCTGACCCGTGAAGTTACCGTTGGGAAGCAGACCCAGCTATTAATAGTGCTATCGCTGGTTGTAAACAGCCTTGACGAAACTGTAGTGATAGCCTATGGCAAGACCACCAAGAGATTGAATACAGGGAGTGTTGGCCGGGTTAGCGCTGAACAAATCGCAAAGCAGCCGGTTTCCAACCCCCTGGCGGCCCTGCAGGGAAGGGTGCCAGGTCTATTAGTCACTCAATCAAATGGTTATAATGGAAGCGGGTTCGCCATCCTGATAAGGGGGCAGCAATCTTTGCTACAGGGATCCGAGCCGTTTATTCTGATTGATGGGGTGCCAGCCGTAAATGGCAATAATGCCATAAACCAGATTAATAATGCGGGCTTTCAATTGAGCCCCCTAAACAGCCTTAACCCCGCGGATATTGAGAGTATTGAGGTATTGAAGGATGCAGACGCTACAGCTTTATATGGAAGCAGGGGGGCGAACGGGGTTATACTGATCACCACCAAAAAAGGGAAGGCAGGTAGGACCTCTTTTCAGTTTAATTTTTACACAGGCGCCAGCAGGGTCACCCGGACTATGGATATGCTTGATACCAAGAGTTACCTGGCCATGCGAAGGGAAGCGTTTGCTAATGATAATGTCCTGGCCAATTCGGTTAATGCGCCTGATATATTTGTATTCGATACAACAAGGTTTACTGATTTCAAAAAATCGTTAATTGGCGGAACCGCCCATACCCTTCATACGGATTTTGGGATTAATGGAGGCACGGAAAATACCCAATTCAGGGTCAATACGGGGTATCACCGGGAGTCCACAGTACTTCCAACAACACTTGCCAATGAACGGTTTTCGGTTTTTACCAGCGTCAATCATACTAATAAGCGGAAGAATTTTTCCCTGAATTTTTCAAGCGGGTATTCCTTCAATAAAGATAAACTGCCCGCCGTTGATTTATCCCAGTATATCAACCTTCCGCCTCATCTTAGTTTGTATGACTCTTTGGGTAACCCGAACTGGAGAGAAGGGACCCTTACTTTCCGAAGCCTGCAACTTACTAACCCCCTGGCGCAATTAAATGCAAGATACCGGGGAGATTTCCAGAACCTGACGGGTAATCTCCAGGTCAGTTATGAGGCTGTAAAAGGATTTATTTTACGATTAAGTGCGGGGTTTAATTCCATGTCCGGGGATGAAATCAAAACCCATCCATCCGGGTCAATAGACCCTGCTTTTACAAGTACGACTCCTTTTTCATTCTTTGCCAATAATAACAGGAGGGGCTGGATAGCAGAGCCCCAGGTGGAAGTTAACCGGAAAATCAGTAAGGGAAGATTATCAGTTATGGCGGGAGCCACATTCCAGGAATCAGTCAATTCGTCTGTATCGATTTCGGGGAGCAACTATACGAATGACTTGTTGTTGGCTTCTGTAAGCGGGGCTGGTATCGTAACGGCAGATAATGCCCGCTTACAATATAAGTATAACGCTTTTTTTGGGAGGATCCATTATAATTACTCAGACAAGTACCTTCTGAACCTAACCGGGAGGAGGGATGGCTCAAGCCGCTTTGGTCCCGGTCGTCAATTTGCCAATTTTGGAGCTATTGGCCTGGGCTGGGTCTTTTCAAAGGAGGCATTTTTCAGCAAAATGCTAAAGGCTATCAGTTTTGGTAAAGTACGCTTTAGTCATGGAGTTACGGGAAACGACCAGATTGGGGATTATCAATACCTGGATACCTGGAGCAGTAACCAACAGACATACCAGGGTGTATCTACACTTAATCCTTCCCGTTTATATAACCCGGTCTATTCATGGGAAGAAAACAGAAAAACAGAAATTGGCCTCGACCTGGGTTTAATGAAGGACCGGGTACTGCTGACCGCTAACTTTTATCTTAACCGCTCCGGCAACCAACTTATCAACTACAGCCTCCCTATTCAGACTGGTTTTAATTCGATCAGTAAAAACCTGCCGGCACTTATTGAGAACCGGGGTTTTGAATTGGAGATCAATAGCAAAAATATATTACAGAAAAAGTTTACCTGGGTGACTTCCTTTCACCTGACAATGCCCCGAAACAAGGTTATTGATTTCCCCGGACTCAGCAGTTCCACCTATGCCAATACCTATATTATAGGAAGATCAGTCAATGCCAGGGCCCGGTATGAATTTCTTGGGGTTAATCCACAAAGCGGGGTTTATGAATTTACGGATGCCAACAGGGATGGTATTATTAACCTGGAGGACAGGATAGCAATCGTTGATCCTGATCCACGGTTTTACGGGGGTTTTTTCAATAGCATAAAATATCATTCATTTTCCCTGGATTTGTTTTTTGAGTTCCGTAAGCAGACAGGCAGGAATTATCTTGCCGGGTTGAATGTGCCCGGGTATCGCTATATCAACCAACCGGTGATCGTGCGGGAGCGGTGGACGCAGGCCGGTGACCTGGCCCCGGTTCAGCGGTTTACGGCGGTTACCAGCAGCGCTGCTTACCAGGCGGCAACCAGTCTATTGGGAAATTCTAACGCAATTTATAGTGATGCTTCATTTCTGCGTTGTAAAAATGTTTCTGTTAGCTGGGACTTTCCAGTTATGCTGATCCGAAAAATGGGTGGGGAGAAGGCCCAGGTCTATGTGCAATGCCAGAATTTATTTGTGATCACTGGTTACAAAGGGGCTGATCCCGAAAATCAAAGCTTGCTGGTATTGCCTCCTTTGAAAAATATTACAGCCGGACTTCAATTTAATTTTTAAAATTATGAAACCATTATACAGACTATTAATTTCACTTGCCGGAAGTGTTTTATTACTCGGCTCATGCCGGAAATTTGTGGAAATTGAACCTGCGCCAAATTTAATTGAGACGCAGAAGATATTTGAAAATAAAAGTACAGCACTCTCGGCTGTTTCGTCGGTGTATGCGCAGATGCGTTTTTCGGCAAGATCCCTGACCAATGGAGGGCTTTCTGTTTTTGGCGGACTTTTAGCCGATGAACTGTATAATACGGTTTCCAGCCCGAGTGCAGATCCATTCTTAAATAATAATTTGCTGTCCAATAATGCTATTGTTACTACCGATTTCTGGAGTTCGGCCTATTCGAATATTTACCGGATCAATGCCATACTTGAAGCGCTGCCCCAGTCGGTGAGCCTTCCCGATACCCTTCGCAGACAACTGATGGGAGAAATGAAGGTAACACGGGCACTCTATTACTTTTACCTGGTTAATCTTTTCGGGGATGTCCCCCTTGTTACCAACACTGATTATGAAAGGAATGCCATTGCTGGAAGAACGGCAACGGACAGCATTTACAGGTTTCTGGTCGCGGAGCTAACTGAAGCAAAGACGATGTTAAGAATTGCCTACCCAAGCATTCAAAGGACCCGGCCAAATTTATACACGGCTTCCTGCCTGCTTTCAAGAGTCTATTTATACCTGCAGAACTGGGAGCAAGCAAAAGTGGAATCTTTCGCCGTTATTGCGGCTGGTATATACTCCCTGAACCCGAACCTGAATGCCTGTTTTCAGATTTCCAGTAACGAAACGATATGGCAGGTTGCCAGTGATAATTCAAATAGTTCTGAGGGTTCCTTTTTTTTACCTTCTTCTTCTTCGGTAAGGCCGCAATATGCAATGGCAGATCAATTACTGAATCAATTTGAGACGGGAGATCTGCGAAAGTTAAATTGGTTGCGCAAGAATACTGTAGCGGGCCGTGACTATTACTATCCGGCAAAATTTAAGGACCGGTCCGCCGGTCCCGTTACGGAATATGATATAGTCTTCAGGCTGGCGGAGCAATATTTGATCAGGGCAGAGTCCAATATCCAACTGGGCGACCCGGCAGGTGCACTGGAAGATATAAATATTTTGCGTGGTAGGGCCGGGTTACCCTTTTTGGCGACTATTGATAATTCGGAACTACGGGATGCTGTTTTCAAAGAAAGACAGACAGAGCTTTTTGCGGAATGGGGGCATCGCTGGCTGGATCTGAAAAGGACAGGAATGGCCAATGCCGTATTAAGTGTGGTAAAAGGCGCTAACTGGCAATTTACCGACGCGTTAATGCCAATACCTTTTTTGCAATTGCAAGTTAATCCAAATTTGAACCAGAACCCGGGGTACTAATTTTTCAATTTAATTTAATGAAACTAAAATATAAATGCCTCTTAACCGGGGTAGTCCTTCTTTTGCATGTTTCAAACGGTGTATCCCAACCTTTTGAACAAGGTGACAGGGTTCCGGATATCAGGTTAAGCCAGATTTTTAATTTCGCGGGCGCCCCGATACAGTTATCCAGTATAAAAGGTAAGCTGATCATTTTTGATTTCTGGGATTTTTCCTGCATTTCCTGTATTAAGGCTTTTCCGGAGATTGATATGCTTCAGAAGAAATTTAAAGAGCGGGTTCAGTTTTTCCTGGTGAATAAGCAAACTGTGGCGGAAACCCGCAATTTCCTTGCAAAGCGACCTAAGCTAATGGTGCCGGAAGTTCCATTTATTTGCCAGGACAATGTGCTGGCTAATAAATGGTTTCCTCATGAGGGAAAACCCTTTCATGTATGGATCGACAGCAATTTCAGGGTTCGCTATTTATTGTCTGGTCATAATACCACGGCTGAACGTATTGACAGTTTTCTGAATTCTAAGGTGATATATCCCCAGGCATATTTAAGCAAGAGATATATTTCAACTCTTATTGATTCAGCCCTGGCGAATAAGGTTTTGTACAATTCCGTTATTACCCGAAGTATTCCAAATGTAAAGGTACAGTCGCCCTGGCAAAACGGATCCTTGTCCGTTATTACAGCCGATTGTCAATCCCTGCCTGAATTGCTGGTTACTGCTTTCAATGAAAATGGGAAATATAATTTCGCGCGCCCGGGCAGGTTAAGAGTAGAACTGGAAGATTCCCTGTCCTACAGGAGACCCACAAATATGAATTTGCTGGATGCCTGGGAACTCGAGAAATGCTATAATTATGAACTGGTGGTGCCGGCCCATCTTAAAGATTCAAGGTATGCGCTGATGCGCCAGGAAATTTGCCGTTACTTTGATGTGGAGGCCTTTGTGGAAAGAAGAAAGATGCCGGGAATTGTAATTTTTGCGGATAGTAATATTTTCAGGCTTGCCACGAAGGGAGGGCGGGTAGAAAAAGGATTTGGCCAGGCAAGCTTTACTTCAGTCCGTCGGGATAGTATCCGGTCACTCCGGAATGTGCCGTATTCATTTTTAAGTGATAAATTGGTCTATTATTTTGAGTCCAATTTTAAAAAACCTGTGATTGATCAGATTAAATTTGAAGGTAATGTAGATATAGATTTTGAAGGGAGAATTTTAGATGAACCGGATTTTCAGCGAATAGGGGCTGCGTTAAAGAAGTATGGTATTGTTGTCAGAGAGGAACAACTGGAGACGGAGGTGCTGATAATCAGGAAAAGATGTGGTCAGTCTCCAGGACACTAACCACATCTGTCTTACAGGTTAATTAGTTTTATTTACATAATTATCGCCCTGTGAAGAAGGCACCGGGTCTCCAAATCCCAGCGAGGCATCATCAGAGCCAGCAATACACAATGTGGAGGTGAGATCCTGGCAATTGGTCAGGTTTCCCATTGCGGTTAATTTGTCCACTTTAGTGGTATTCAGCCTGGGGCCATCTACCTGGTTGTTTTCAATGGGATACCAGTAATAGGTCCCGGTTGTATTTGCTTTTTCCTTATTCAGGATGGTAAAAGCGGAGAAACTGATTGCCAGGAGAAGGGCCATGAACCCTACAAGATACTTTTTCATAAACTTTGTTTTTAATTCAACAATTGACCTACTCATTTATACAGGATTTCGGTTTGCCTGCCTGCCCGGGCCCGGACAGGATTGGATAAGAACTGCTGCGCTAATATAAAGGTGGGGCGGGTCAGGCAATGACCCAAATAAGACGGTTATGTAAATGGGAGTATTGATTAGGCAATTGGGAGAGAAACGGGTATTCAGTTATTTATTCTGCTTTCGCAAGCGACCGGGAGACTGGCCATAACATTTACGGAAGGCGGTTACAAAGCTGGGCAGGCGGCGGTAGCCAACGTCAAGGGAGATGTTTTTTACCGGCTGATCAGTTTGTAATAGAAGATCCCTTGCTATTTTCATGCGAACCAGTAGCAGGCAGTCAAAGATGCTCATTTTAAAAAAGTGCCTGAATCCATACTTCAGTTTGAACTCATTTAAATTTACCTGCTTTGCCAGCTTGCGTATGGATACATGATTTTTGAAGTTACGTTCGATTATCTCCTTTGCCCTATGGAGGGATTGGAGGTCGGTATCAGAAAACTTAAAGGCTGGTTCGGGCTGGTTGCACAATTGCCGTAAAATTAGGGTGAGAATACCATCGATCGTTTCATCCAGATGCAGTTTAGCTGTTTTGCCGATATAAGTTAATGAAAGGAGGCGGTCCATTTTATCAAGCAGTTCCTGGCTGGCGACCGCATCCGGTAAATAAAGGTAGGGCCCTGAGTTATTTGTATCGGCTACCAGCTTTTCAATTGCGGGGAACAACTCCAAAAATGGAAGCATCATTTGCCTGGAAAAATGAAGTTCGAGAATTTCATACTCCCTGTTTTTATCATAATAACTAAGGCATTGTCCCTGTTCAGCGTAAATTGCTGCAAAGTGTTTTTCCTTTAGCCGGACTTTCCCAAGACCTTTTAACCGGTAGCAATTCCATCCTTTCAGCATAGCCCTGACATAGAGCCCGGGTTCTGCGCAATTTCCCTGTAAAATGACTTTACGCAGGAAGCTAAAGATATTATAGCGGATAGTGAAGCCAGCAGCGATCAGTTTCTGGATTACGATCGTACCCGGGTAATCGGTAGAGGAGAAGATGTGACTTTGCGGTATTTGCCTACCCGAATAACCAGCCGGCAACCCCTCTTTTAATGCGATCGGGCCGCCGGGAACCGAGTTTAATTGAATTTTCATAGCAATCAAGGTTTGTAAAAAAAGGGTTTGTTCTTACAATTTAAAAGAAAACCGCTATTTAGCCAATGATAATTATTTCATGCCAGCTTTCCGGATAATCCCGATTGCGAAACAATTTATCCTGTTTGAGAAGCTATTTCTGGTTTTGAAATAGTAAATTCAATTTTCAGCCAAGTAAATTCGTTGCGGATATTATCTGTAGACGAGCTAAAGTTGAATGTATGGAAAAGTTACTGGAATTGCTAAACTCCGTTCATAGCCTTTCACCTGCATTATCCGCTCAACTTTCTGAAAAAATTACGGGGAGAGAACTTGGGAAAAGAAAGTTTCTTCTAAAGACAGGCCATGTCTGCCGATATCTTTACTTTGTTAAAAAGGGGTTGTTGCGATTTTATTACCTGAAGGATGAGATTGAAGTCTGCTCCAGGTTTATGAAAGAGGGGGAGATTATTATCCCGATCAGCAGTTTTTTCCGGCAACAGCCCAGCCACGAATTTATCCAGGCACTTGAAGATTGTGAATTGCTCTGCATTGAGTACAGAGATATTCAATATATATGCCGTCATTTTCCCGAATTCCATATTGTCACACGCTTTCTCACTGAGCAATATTATATGAGCAGTGAGCAATTACTTATTGCTTTTCGCATGCAACGATCCCATGAGCGCTACGCTTTTCTTATGAGACAATTCCCCGAGCTGATTCAACGGGTGCCTTCCAAGTATCTTGCTTCCTACCTGGGTATTACGGATGTGACATTCAGTAATGTTAAAAGTAAAAGATAATTTCTTAAAATATTTTAAGTGAAAGGGGGAGATTGGACACTATCTTTATGTTTACAAACACGAACCTTATGAAAAAATTATTCAACTCCCCCAACTACCCCACCTGTCAGCGGAGCTATGTATTTTTACTTCTAAGCAAGACATAGACCTCCCCTACCTGTTCCCTTTAGTACGATGACAAGACAGGCCCCTGCTTGTATTGTGTGTGAATGAAAATGTGTGTTATGGTAAACAATATTGGCCGGACCCAATTCCGGAGCGACCCGCTACTGGTTAACGGGATTCCTATTCAGTTTATGGCAAATTTATTTTGCCGGTTGGTTCCCGCCGGGTTATTAAAGCTTGTGCTGCCTGCCGGGCGAAAAAGGGCTACTGATTATCCTCTGAAAATTGAAAGGCGACGCTGTCGTATTACTGGCAAAATTTCCCTGGAAAAGGGCTCCTTTGAAAGGCCGGTTACAGATGAGCAATTGGTTGTTACAAGTCCAATCCGGAAAATTCTCTTTTTACAAGCACTCATCCGATCCTTAAATCCTCTCTTGAGAACTACTGCGCTGTCACCGTGAATGGAGGTGAACTGGAACAGGTGTTGTTGATGAAGTGACAGCCATTCCCACCCGCCCTCTCCCCGTAAGGAGAGGTGCCGGGAGGGGAATTAAATTAAATGTATGAAAAGAAAAGATTACAGAAATGGTCTGCAAGCAGTTTTTTTACTGCTTACATTTTTTATAACTGCCGCACTGCTGGCCCAGGATGGCAATGCCGGTATTAACGAGGCGAACACGAGGGTCCGGAGTTATTTTGCTTCCGGAACCAACCTGATGTATGCCGTAGGGGCCGTACTTGGCCTGATCGGGGCGGTTAAGGTATATAGTAAATGGAACAGCGGAGATCCGGATACCAGTAAAGTGGCTGCAGCATGGTTTGGATCCTGTGTTTTCCTGGTCGTGGTAGCTACTGTGATCCGTTCCTTCTTTGGTATTTGATTCAAAACTCTAAGAAGCAATCATTTTAAAAATCTGTACACATGAAAAATACTTTACTTCTTTTTGCTTTGTTCTTAGCGCTTCAGACTTATGGACAATATATTGGGGTTAGAGCCCGGTATACGGAAACAAGGCTGGTAGATGATGCGCCAAATCCTTCCAAGAGGCAAAACCGGCTGGTGCTTTCGTTTTTCGAGGTGGATGCCAGTGGCGTTTATACTCCTGTTAATCTGACCAATTATGATATTTGGGTGTATAAGGAGGGGCTGCAGTATGGCAGTCCGATGGGAGGGGTTCAGGATTCGGCTGGTAATAATTACCCGGGCTATAGCTGGACTGCGCCAAGAGCGGTTTCCTATTATAATTCCCTTCAGCCCGGTTATGTTGACTGTGACCCTTCATTAACCTCTCATTTTATTGTAAGCGGGCATGAACTGGATTGCGGCTTTGTCGGGGTTTCTTATTGGGATATTGATTACGGGACGGGGCAGCCGCTGGAACGTTTTACGGCACCCAATATCTGCCTGCCTTATTATTTCTGGCCCGATCCCCTGGCGATGTTTCCGGGAAATGTAAATTTCAACAGCGTCGGTGTCCCAACAGCTCCCTACAATTTATACAATTATAGCTGTGTGGACGGGGTGCAGCAGGAAGTGATCCGGGGCGTTTTGCCGGCCGATTCCACTGGGGCAAGTCCATTGCCGGTTACCCTGGCTTATTTTGAAGGAACAGCACTAAATGAAAGGGAAATTAAATTAGGGTGGTCCAACCTGACCGAGTTGGGTGTGGACCGTTATGAAATCCAGCGGGCGATGCCTGACTCGGGGTTTAAGATGGTGGCACTGGTTTGGCCATTTTCCAATAGTGGTGGCCGGTCGGACTATAGCGTGCCTTTAAATCAGCCGGTAGCAGTTGCCAATTACCGCATCAAAGTAATCGAAAATAGCGGGGCTATCGCTTATAGTCCTGTGATCCAGGTTAAGTTGCCCGGAAGCCAGCCCATACAGAATGATTTATCCCTGACCGTTTACCCCAACCCAGCCTACTCTTCCCGAATTCAATTTAGCGCAAGGCTTCCGCAAGGGAGGTACACAGCCTGCCTGGTTAATTTGGTGGGTCAGCAGGTGGCAATTCGGAGTTACCAGCATGAGGGTGGAATAATGGAAGCCTTTTTTGAGGCTCCTGCCGGATGTAAGGGCCTTTATTATTTCCAGCTCCGGTCGGCCGCCGGGCGGACTCTTTGTCAGCCTGTACTTATAAAACCATAAGCTATGAAAGAGATCCTGAGAAGGCAATTCCGGCAATATATAAAGGAATTTAATCCCGACCTGCTGGCGGTACTGCAGGATTCGGGGAGGCTGGAGGAATTCCTGGAAGAAAACCTGGACTCGGTGGAAGAACTGATGGACGGAATGATAATGGAGCAGGTTACCCCGATCAGGATACTGGAGCAATGTATGGCGGAACTGACCCGGCCATTGCGGCCCTCGCGCTATCACTATTGCCTGAAACTATTGGAGGAATGGTTTCCCGATTGTTCGGAAAAGTTAAGGGAGGGGGGGCTGCTGCAAATTGAGCTGATCGGGTTTATAAGTATTGCAGATCCCCTTTTTGATGAATTGCGGTTTTCAGAAGATACAAAGAAGCTAGACCTGATCCGGTACGCCATTTTAGGTGCCCTGCTTGAATTTAGTCGAAAATATGACAACCAGTGTTTATAAGGTTAATAAAGGGATTAACCGTTCGGTGGAGTTTAAGGGTTTGCGGGCCCAGTATATCTGGTGGCTGGGAGGAGGGTTGCTCATTTTACTGTTGGTTTTTGCGATACTATATATCAGTGGGGTGAATCCATTTATTTGCCTGGTCCTTATCGGGATCGCAGGAACGGGGCTTTTTATTAAGGTATATGCAATCAGCCGGAAATACGGGGAATATGGGATGATGAAGGCGATTGCAAAAAAAAGTATTCCGCCTGTTGTGAAGGTAAGGTCCAGGTTAGTTTTTATTCAGTTGAACTATGAAGCTGTTGCAGCGGGATAAAGAGGTGTTAGGGAATTTGAAAAGCTGGCTGGAAACCCAGATCGCTGAGGAGGTGAGCATTGAAAGATTATGCCGTCAAAGCGGATTAAACAGGGACAAGTTAATAAAAGGGTTTAAAGAAATTTATGGGGTTACTCCCTGCACTTTTCAGTTACAGACCCGGATACAGGAAGCCAGGCGGCTCCTCCGGGAATCAGAAATACCCGTAACTGAAGTTGCCTGGACCCTGGGCTACCAGCATGTGTCCAGTTTTTGTACTGCATTTAAAGAGAATACTGGTTTAAGCCCGCTGTCTTACCGGAATTCGGTAAGGGAGCAAACTTTGGAAACTTCAAAGTAAATACTTCCGCCTAATTTATTCTGTTTTTATCCAAACGAAACTGTTACGGGAAGAATCAATTTTGGTTATCAAAAATTTAAAAGACATATTGCCAATTCTATCAGTTGAGCACGATTGTATCCTTTCCAAACAAGGGGATATTACCGTGGCTTATGATGTGTCTCTTCCGGAAATCTTTACTTTAAGTGATCAGGATTATGAGATCCTTCACCAGTCCCTGGTGAAAGCGATACGGGTGCTGCCTTGCCAGACTGTATTTCATAAACAGGACTGGTTTACTGAAGCGAAGGTAGAGGCGGATTTTAGCGCGATCGGGGTTCCTTTTTTGGCCCGTAGCAGTGAACGATATTTTCATGAACGGCCCTACCTGGATCACCAGTGCTATATAATGCTTACGAGTAAGCCTGCCAGCCGGAAACCGGGGTCTTCGTTATTTTCAAATTTACTCCGCAGTTCCATTGTTCCCGGGGAAACCCTGAACAATGCAAATTTGCAGGAGTTCCTGGATGCGGCCGGGCAGTTTGAGCGTATTCTACAGGACAATGGGCAAATAAAGCTGAGACGCCTGAACAATGAGGAACTGACGGGGCACCAGGCTTATTGCGGGTTGGTGGAAAGGTACATGAACCTGCAACCGAATGAAAGATCCTTTATCCTGCAGGATATCCAGTTTAGGGGTGGGATACAGGTGGGGCCCAATCATTGCCAGCTTTTTACGCTGGCTGATGCGGCGGGGCTTCCTTCCCATTGCGGAAGCCGGATCAATTTTGACCGGTATTCAACTGACAAGACAAAGTTCAGTGTGGGGTTTGCCGCCCCGCTCGGACAGCTTCTTTCCTGTAACCATATTTATAACCAGTACATCTTTATCGGGGATTCGCAAAAGACGGTAAAGAAGCTGGAAAGTAAACGGCTTCGCCTGCATAGTTTATCGGCCTATTCCCGGGAGAACTCCATTACCAGGGATGCGGTAAATGAGTTTCTGAATGAAGCGATTTCTGAGCAACGATTGCCCGTGAAAGCTCATTACAATGTGCTTGCGTGGACTGATTCCCTGCCCGATGTAAAGGTAGTTCGTAACCTGGTATCTGCTGCCCTGACCCAGTTGGATGCTGTGCCCAAACAGGAACTGGATGGTGCGCCACAGCTCTACTGGGCAGGTATACCAGGCAACGAGGCGGATTTCCCGATGAATGAGAGCTTTGATACGTTCGCAGAGCAAGCCTGTTGTTTTCTGAACCTGGAGACGAATTACCGTTCCTCAGTTTCCCCGGTTGGCATCCGGCTCGGGGACCGGCTTTATGGACGTCCCCTGCATGTGGATATCAGTGATGAACCCATGAAAAAAGGGCTAATTACTAACCGGAATAAATTTATCCTGGGACCGAGCGGGAGCGGAAAAAGTTTTTTTACCAATCACATGGTTCGTTCCTATTATGAACAGGGTACCCATATCGTGCTGGTGGATGTAGGGCATAGTTACAAGGGTCTATGCAATTTACTTGGTGGCTACTATTTCACCTACGAGGAGCATAACCCGATCAGGTTTAACCCCTTTTTTACAGAGGATGGTGCATTGCCTGATACTGAGAAAAAGGAAAGCATCAAAACGCTGCTGCTGGCGCTCTGGAAGAAAGATACGGAGAGCTTTAGGAGGGCTGAGTATGTTGCACTTTCCAATGCCCTTCGGCTCTATTACGAAAAGAAGGTTGATTTTCGCTGTTTTGATTCCTTCTATGAGTTTTTGCAGGATGATTTTACAGAGGTATTAAAGAAGGATAAGGTTAAAGATAAGGATTTTGATATGTCGAACTTCCTGTATGTACTGCGCCCCTACTACAGGGGCGGGGAGTTTGATTACCTGCTGAATGCCACCGAAAACCTGGACCTGTTAGCACAACAATTTATTGTATTTGAACTGGATAATATTAAGGATCATCCTATCCTGTTCCCGGTGGTGACTATCATCATCATGGAAGTATTTATTTCAAAAATGCGGAAGTTAAAGGGTGTGCGCAAGATGATCCTGATTGAAGAGGCCTGGAAGGCTATTGCCCGGGAAGGAATGGCAGAGTATATCAAATACCTGTTTAAGACTGTGAGAAAATTCTTCGGAGAAGCGGTCGTAGTCACACAGGAAGTGGAGGATATTATTTCTTCCCCCGTGGTTAAGCAGGCGATCATCAATAATAGTGATTGTAAAATTTTACTGGATCAAAGTAAATATCAGAACAAGTTTGACCAGATCCAGGAATTGCTGGGCCTAACCGAAAAGGAAAAGGCGCTTGTTCTATCCATCAATAAGGGAAATGATCCGGCTAGGAAATATAAGGAGGTTTTTATTTCGCTGGGTGGAGTGCTGAGCAAGGTTTACCGGACGGAAGTGTCCCCGGAGGAGTACCTGGCTTATACGACTGAAGAAACCGAGCGAGTGAAACTTATGGAATATACCCGGCGGTTTGACGGGGATCTGGAAAGAGCCATTAAAGCTATGGTGCAAGAAAGTTTGGACGCTTAAATTATGAAAATTGATTCCATTTTTTTTGCTCGTTCTTGCCATGCTGGCCGTGTACCAGAAATTGAGGGATCCTTTGCCGGGGTTTATCCCGGGGGTGTATATACGGCATGAATGTTTTGAGTCAGGGGAGGACTGGGATATTGTCCAGATTTATATTCTGAATAAAAACGCCGGTGTATATAGGATCATCCGAAGGGGACGCTTTGAGCAATGGATGGACGAAACTATCCCGGAAATTGACTACCGGCTGGGGCGGAGTACCGGGTATTATAATAATGAATTGGGATGCCTGCGGGAGAATGAAACGGGAATCCTGCTCAGGTTTGATACCAGGATCCGATGCCTTTATTATGGAACAACCCGATACGAAAAGATATGAAAAAGCGGATACTGATTTTGGCATTATTATTCAGCTTGCAGGCCCAGGCTCAACTACCCATTTTTGAAATTATCAAGAAGGGGATCACGAAAGTGATCGTGGCGGTTGACCTGAAAGTTCAAAGATTGCAGAATAAAGTGATCTGGTTGCAAAATGCGCAGAAGGAAATGGAGAATGTAATGTCAAAGATGCACCTGGAGCAAATTAGTGACTGGGCTGAAAAGCAAAGGAAACTGTATGCCGATTATTTTGACGAACTCCGGCGGGTTAAACAAGTTATCAGTGGTTATCAGCGCGTAAAGGATATTATCCGCCAGCAAGGGCAAATTATTTCAGAATATAAAGGTGCATGGGCTCTTTTCCGACGGGATAAAAATTTCACGTCAGAAGAACTTGATTATATGCTGAGCATTTATACCGGGATAATGGAAGAAAGCAGTAGAGGGCTTGATCAACTTTTCCTGGTAGTGCGAGCTTACGTGACCAAGATGAGTGATGCCAAGCGGCTGGAAATTGTGAATGAGGTTGCAGCGCATATGGAAAATACGCTGATGGATCTGAAAGACTTTAATGAGGAAAATAAGATGATTTCGCTTCAAAGAGCTACGGAGAAAAATGAGATTGAGTATGTTAAGCGGCTGTACGGGATAAAGTAAAGGTTAATTTGATGATGTGCCAATCCGGGGGTTTTAAAGTAGAAAATGATTATGAAGAATGTTTTAATTGTGGTGATGCTGATTTTGTGTGCTAGGGTGCAAGGACAGAACTGGGAGGAGTGGACTGAGCAGAAAAAGACTGCAATAAAAAGATTAGAGGAGCAGATTGCCGCTAATAAGGTTTATGACTCTTATGTGCGGAAAGGCTACCGGTTGGTGAGTGGCGGCTTGCAGACAATTAAAGGTATAAAAGCTGGGGATTTCAGTTTACACCTTGGCTTTTTTGACTCCCTGAAACTGGTTAACCCAAGGATCAAAAGTTGGTTCAAAGTGGCTGAAATCGTGCAGTGCCAGATAAATTTAATTGGGGCAGGGCGCAGGGCTCTGGCTTCCCTGAAAGAATCAAGACAGTTTGGGATGGACGAGGAGAGATACTGTTCGCAGGTAGTGGAACAACTCCTGGCAGAAGCCCGTCAGCGGCTGGATGAACTGATGCTTGTAGTCAGGAATGACCGGGCTCAGCTTAGTGATGACGAGCGTGTACGGCGAATTAATTTACTCTACACCGACGTAAAGGATAAGCTGGCTTTTCTTTCCGCTTTTAGTAATGAGGTGTCGCTACTGGCCCTGCAAAGATTGACTGAAAGCAAAGAGATTGAATATTCTAAAAGAATACACTGATGAGAAGGGTACTGGTAATCTTATTTATTGCTATGGCCAGCCAATGTGCCGGGCAGTCCCAGGAGGTAAAGCAACTGCTATTGAACTGGGAGAAACTTACCCAGTTTAAAGGGATTCTCAAAAATATGTATGATGGCTGGAAGTTGGTAAATAAGGGGTATACTACGATTAAAGATATTTCGGCTGGTAATTTCAAGATACACCGGCAATTCCTGGACGGCCTGCTGGAGATCAGTCCTGCTGTAAAAAGTTACAAGCGAATCAGCGATATTATCCGTTACCAGGTACTGATGGTAAAGCAATATAAACGGGCTCTCCGGGAGTTTCGGGGAAACGGAGTCTTTTCTGAGGGGGAACTGGATTATATCACTAAGGTGTACACCAACCTGATCGGGGAAAGTTTAAAAAATTTGGATGAATTAATCATGGTGATCACCGCCGGGAAGTTAAGAATGAGTGATGAGGAAAGGTTAAAGGCGATTGACCGGATTTATGAACAAATTGAGGATCAGTTTGCCTTCCTGCAGGATTTTAGCAGCAGTACTGCCTACCTGGCCCTGCAAAGAAAGACGGAAAAAACTGAGGTGGACATGTCCCGGAGAATTCAGGGATTTCCTCCAAAATAAAGGTATTTAAAACTGGAGTTGTGATGCAAGATAAACGTGTTGTGAGGGTAATTTCAATACTCATTATTTTACTGCTGCCTGTCTGTGCGGATGCTCAGATGGTGAACCGGATCAGGAGTCTGAATGAAGTACTGGACACGCTCTATGAGGATATGATGCCCCTGTGCAGCAGGTTGATCGGGGTGGGGCGGGGGATTGCCGGCTTTGCGGCAACCTGGTATATTGCTGCCCGTGTCTGGGGACATATTGCCCGGGCGGAGCCGGTGGATTTTTACCCACTTTTCAGGCCATTTTTGCTTGGCTTTGCCATCTTAATTTTTCCTTCTGTATTATCCCTGATAAACGGCGTAATGAAGCCTACTGTTACAGCCACTGCAGCGATGGTAACTGATTCGGATAAGGCCGTTACACAGCTTCTAAAGATGAAGGAGGAAGCTATTAAAAAAACGGCCTACTGGCAGATGTATGTAGGACCCAGTGGAAGCGGGGACCGGGATAAATGGTATAAATATCATTATGGGGATAAAAGTGAAGGCTGGCTAAATAGCATCGGCAATGATATAAAATTTGCCTTTGCGAAGTTCTCCTACAATTTCCGAAACTCCGTCAAGCAGTGGATGTCTGAGGTGCTTAAAGTACTTTTTGAGGCGGCTGCACTTTGTATCAATACGATCCGGACTTTTTATATGGTTGTACTGGGCATACTGGGGCCCCTGGTATTTGGCATTGCCGTTTTTGACGGATTTCAGCATACCCTGACCGTCTGGATCGCCCGATACCTGAATATCTTCCTCTGGCTCCCGGTGGCTAATATTTTCGGCGGTATTATGGGTAAGATCCAGGAAAATATGCTCAAAGAGGACCTGCACCAGATCGCGACCAATGGAGATACTTTCTTTAGCACGACGGATACAGCTTACCTGATCTTCATGATCATTGGTATTATCGGCTACTTCACTGTTCCCTCAGTTGCCAATTATATAATTCACGCCGGCGGGGGCAATGCTCTGTTGCATAAAGTAACAAATATGATAAGCAGTTCTTCCCGCACACTGGTGACTGGTTCGGCTTCAATGGGGCGTGATGCGCTGGGCGGGGCTTATAATAAAGTTAGCCAGGGTATAGCGGAAGCCAGTGCTTCGGACGGGTATTTCAAAGACCGGATAAAAGGTAAGTGATGTTTCAAAAAGCAAAGGGAATAGATACGGCCTTCCGGTCAGTCAGGCGGTTTGCTCTTTTTTTTATGGGGGGATGCCTGTTACTGACGCTGGCAATCGGTTACCAGTCCTACCGATTAGCTTCTGATGCGCAGCAGCGGATATATATCCTGGCAAATGGCAAGGCCCTAGAAGCGTTCGCGGCGGACCGGAAGGAAAATATTCCTGTCGAAGCCAGGGATCATGTAAAGGTGTTTCACCAGAACTTTTTTACCCTGGATCCCGATGAAAAAGTGATTCAATCAGGGATTACAAGGGCGCTTTATATGGCTGATCGGTCTGCCAAGGAACAGTACGATAACCTAAAGGAAAACGGTTACTATGCCAACCTGATTTCCGGTAATATCAGCCAGGATATTGAAGCAGACAGCATCCTGATCAATATAGAAAGTTATCCTTTTTACTTCAGGTACAAGGGGGTGCAGCGGATTATCCGGCCAACCACCTTAACAACCCGGAGCCTTGTGACAGAAGGATACCTGCGGTATGTTACGCGTAGCGACCATAATCCACATGGATTTTTGATCGAACACTGGCGTACGCTGGATAATAAGGATTTGGAGGTGAAAGAAAGGTGAAATGAAATGCAGACATGGGAAAGAAAGATCAAAGATATGAGTGGGTTGAGCCGGTAGCTAGTCGTATTGCCCGTTTATTTATAGGGTGGCAGATCCGGATTACCGACGCTTTAAATAAAAGAGCAGCGGTTATGAGCAAGCAGGCGCTCAAAATTTCATTGATCCTTTTTTGCGTAGTTGGCGGTGGGGCCAGCCTGCTGATTGCGGGCAAAGGAATTTTCGCTAAGCCAACAACGAAGGAAGTTATGAGGATTGATAGAATAAAGGTATTGCCAAAGATGGAGGAAACGGTGGGTAACCATAAAGAGGATCAACAAAAGTGGGAACAGGAACTTACTCAAAAAATAAAGATATACCAGCATCTGATGGACAGCCTCGGTGAATCCACGAGTTTGGGGTTTCAGGACAGTTTACAAGAACTTGAAAATTTAATAAAATGAAAAAGATCTTTCAATTAAAAGGGAAAAACAAGTGGATGTTGGCTTTAATAGGGTTAGTGTTTTGCAGCTCAGTGGTACTGGGGTATAAAATCCTTTTTAGCTCTTCGGAAGAAAAACCGGCGGAAGGAGAAAAGGGGCTCAATCCTGATCTGCCGGGTGCGCGGCTAAAAGGGGAGGAAAACATGGATAAACTCAGTTTTTATGAGCAGGCCGAGAAGGATTCGGCTAAGATGGAGGAATTGATGCGAAATGACCCTTATTACCAGTCAAAGGCGGATACAGTTGAACCTTCCATAAATGAGCTGGAGGAACTGACGGAAGGTGCGGCCTCAAAATATAACCGAAGGCTGCGGCTTTCTCCATACCAGGAAGTTAAGAGTGCTCCGGAGGCTGAGGTACTGCGTAAACTATCCATATTGCAAAAAGAGCTGGATAAGGGAAATGAAACCGCATCTGAAGAAATGGAAAGCGAAAAACCCAGCCCGGGTAGTAACGGGCTGGATACCGATTTGGGAAAATTGGAGGGAATGATAAGCCAACTCCGCCCCTCCGATGAAGGGGACCCGGAGATAAATCAGTTATCATCTGTCATGGATAAGATACTGGATGTTCAGCATCCGGAACGGGTAAAAGAGAAATTAGCAAAGATCCAGGAAGCCGTGTATGCAGTTCGCAGCCATTCGGGGGGAGATACAATTAGCGATGGATTTTATAGCTGGAGTGAAGAAAAGGAGACTGAGCAACCCAATACGATTGAGGCGGTTGTACACGGAGACCAGGTGCTGGTGAATGGCTCGGTTATTAAATTCCGGTTACTCGCTCCAGTTTATATCCGGGGAAGCTGCATAGCAGCCGGGGCTTTTGTTAATGGGCTGGTATCCCTAAATAATGAAAGATTGGAAATTGTTATTAATGCAATAAGATCCGGAAAATCGGTTTATTCAATACAACTCGAAGTCTTTGACCTGGACGGATTACCCGGGATTTATATCCCCGGAGCGATCACCAGGGAAGCGGCAAAACAAAGCGCGGAACAATCGATGCAGATTTTGGAGCTGCGCGCAATGGATCCTGGTATAAAAGCCCAGGCCGCGGCTACAGGTGTGGGGGCGATAAAGAATTTGTTATCAAAGAAGGTGAAATTATTAAAGGTGATGGTTAAATCCGGTTACCAGGTATTGTTAAAAAATAAAAATATATGAAACAGTTTATCATTTTGCTTTTTGCCCTGATCGATGGGGCTATGGCGCAGCAGATACTGCCTCTTACCACAGATAAAACGACAAGTCTTATCTTCCCCTTTGCTATTAAGCATGTGGACAGGGGTACCAAGGATATCCTGGTGCAGCCTGTAAAGGAGGACGAGAAGGTTTTGCTGGTCAAAGCGGCTGCCAGGCAATTTTCTGAAACGAATTTAAGTGTGGTTACTGCAGACGGAACTGTCTATACTTTCACGGTTTGTTACGAGGAAAAACCAGTAAAATTTCAATTCCACCTCCCACCCAGTGAAAAAGCTACAGTGGCCAGTTATGCAAACTCCATACTGAACAATAAAGGTAAACGACTTATAAGGAGTGAACATTACGGTGTGTCGGTTCAACTGGCTGGTATTTATGTTCGGGATAATGTTATGTATTACCAGTTGCTGATAAAAAACAGAGGCCCGCTGGACTTTGATATTGACCTGCTGCAATTTACTATCAACGACCGGATTAGTGCAAGACGAACAGCCCGCCAGGAAAAGGTACTAGTCCCCCTGTATATAGCCGGAAAAAAGGACAAGGTGGAAGCCTACCGGTTTACTGTTCTGGTGGTGGCGCTGGATAAATTTACAATTCCGGATGCTAAGTTTCTCACTATACGGATACTGGAAAAAAACGGGGGACGGCATTTTAATCTGAAGATATCCAATCACCTGCTGATGAAGGCAGTACTCCTGCCAGCTTTGAATTAATATGCCAAGTGAACATGTCATATCAGATGAACTGCTGGACGTAGCCATGCTGTCGCTTGCCCGGAATGAAAACTGGGTGGCGTATAATGAGATACCCTATTTCCTTGACACGGGGGATATGTATTTTTTTAAAACAAGTGATGAAGCCCATGAATTTTCGGATAATAATATCAGCGAGTATGATAATTTTCGAATAGTTCACGTAAGCTCAATAGATGAGTTATTCCGGAAGATACCTTATGGGAATGAAGTAAATGAAAAATTAAATTTTAATAGTATGAATGAAAAAAATTTTGAGTATCTGAAAGATCAACTCAAATACCATGGCTTCGGGGAAGGCCTTCAGTCGGAGTTGCAAGCAAATTTGAGTAAAGAAGCAGCGGAGTTTACACTCGCACATAAAACCGAGGTTAACAAAAAGGAACTGGAGGCCACGCTTTATTTCCGGCGCTCTGACACAACGGACATGTATTTTCTAAACAAATATGATGTCCGTGCCCGGACTGAGCGCAAGGATGAAACCCTTTCCCAGACATTCTACATGAACAAGGGGCAGGGCGTTACTCTAAAGGAAGCCTATAACCTGCTCAATGGAAGAGCAGTTCATAAGGAACTTCTGGATAAGGAAGACCAGAAGTATAAAGCATGGATCCAGCTGGACTTTTCCGCCAGGGACAAACACGGGAATTTTGAGCGGAAGCAGTATCATGAGAATTACGGCTATGATATCCGCGCTGCACTGGCCGCTTATCCTATAAAGGAACTCGGCACCCAGGAAGATAAGGAGAAGCTGCTTAAATCCCTGGAGAAAGGGAATTTACAACAGGTGACCCTGAAAGGGGAAATGGCAGAGATAAAGGTATATGTGGAAGCAAATCCCCAATATAAGGTAGTGAGCCTTTATGATGCAAAGATGCAGAGATTGGACCAGGGTCAGCGGCGTGAATTGCTGTTAAAACTGGAAACCGGGGAGACCGGTAAGCAGCAGGAAAAAGATAAAAAGCAGGAGCTGGGTCAGGAGGAGCAGCCGAGAAAAAAGGAGGTTAAGGCCTCGAAAGGAAAAGAGGCCGGAGAAAACAAGGGGCTGGTGACTAAGAAAAGGGAAGCTAAAACCAAAGGCCTCAGTATATAAATGAAGGGCTGGGTTGATTATCAACAAAGCTTTTACGAAAAAGCAAGTTCAGATAGCCGGCTCAGCCCTGCTCATATCAGCCTGTATTTTGCTCTGCTGCACGAGGCCGGCCATACGCTGGCCTTGCCTTTTTATCTGCGGCGGGAGCGCCTGATGCGAAAAGCAAAGATTTGCTCCCCTGTGACACTAAATAAATGCCTGCGGGGCTTGCATGAATATGGATATATTGACTATCGGCCAAGTTTTGTGCCGGGGCAGAGTATGGCAATGCTGATAGAATTTTTAAATGTTTAAAGTTAAGTGATGGGAAAGTTGGACCGGGTTGATCCGGAAAAACCAGTGACTGCCGGCGACCTCCTGCTCTTGCGGGAGGAGCTTTTCCGGGAGATGAATAAAGTGATGGGCGTCAGGGAGGCTATTCCAAAAAGGCCCTGGCTGAAGTCGCATGAAGTCAGGAGACTACTGAAAATATCCTCTGGCACCCTTCAGCATATGCGGGATAGCGGGAAGTTAAAATTCACCCGAGTGGGCGGGATATTCTTTTATGATGTGAAAGATATAGAGGGGATGATGGGGTGATAAATATTTGAGAGTTTTAACTTTAACTGGTTTTCAATTTAACAAATTTCAAAGTTGACAATCACTGCAGACTAATTAATTATTTGCATATGAAAACTCTTTTTGTGATTTCCCTATAGCCAAAATTTTTATTACCTTTGCAACAGTTCTTCAGT
The DNA here is from genome assembly GCA_016192105.1 of Sphingobacteriales bacterium. GTDB lineage: Bacteria > Bacteroidota > Bacteroidia > Chitinophagales > Chitinophagaceae > JJ008. The sequence goes on from JACPUV010000006.1 coordinate 24,328, forward strand.
AAAAACGTGTGAGTGAATTGTTTGGTGAATTGGGGCAAACATTGATTTTTAAAACATTGATTTAAATCTTTTTATAGGTGAAAGTTCTTGGGCTGTCCTCCCGACAAAATAAACGTATAGCCATCTGATTTTCAGATGGCTATTTCATTTTATAGATGGCTTTAGCGAATGAGTAGAGAATTTATCCACATTGCAAATAAGACTATTTTTAATCTGGGTCTGGGGTATAAAAAAGCAAAGTGGATTAACCTACTGACTAATTTATCATTGTTTTAAACCCGGCCATCCCAGGGTCATTAAGGAGCCGTTCCATTTCCGCATGAATCTGGTATTCCACTTCCTGACTGATCTGGTTATGGTTCACTTAAATCAGGGGATTATTGACCTGCCGGCGATAGGGAATTGCCGTGATGGCTGTTGTTTTTTGTACCAGGGAATAGGCGGATCCGGGTAGTTCCCGCTTTTAACGGATGACTATCCGGAATCTCAGCGGATCTTTGCTGGTTCAGGAAGGAGGATATTCGCCTTTTCCTTTATATACCCGCCGGACCGTATAAGTTTTCTTATCCTGCGATTCATAATAAGTGCGCATATTGATGTCCGCGACAATCCCGATGGTGATCAGCTGGATGCCGCCGAGCAATAAGATCAAACCGAGGACCAGCAGGGGCTTGCCGCCGATCTCATGGCCCGTGAGTTTGAGGAATAATAAATACAGGTTGATCAGTACACCCAATCCGAAACTGGTAAAACCCACCGGGCCGAAAAGATGCATGGGCTTTTGCATATACCTGCGCATAAAGATCATCAGGATCAGGTCGCTCATTACTTTAAAGCTGCGGTTCAGCCCGTACTTGCTCCTGCCATGCACCCGGGGATGATGCCGTACATCCACCTGGGTGATGCGGGCTCCCTGAATTTTGGCCAGGACCGGAATGAAGCGGTGCAGTTCACCGTACAAACCCAGTTCGGCGGCAATTTCTTTTTTGAATACTTTAAGTGTACACCCATAGTCCCGGATATACACACCGGTCAACCGGCGGATCAGGGCATTGGCGATCCGGCTGGGAATCCTGCGAAGAAAAAATCCATCCTTCCGGTTTTTCCTGTTTCCGGCCACCACGTCCCAGTCTTCTTTTTGGAGCAACGCAAGCATAGCCGGAATATCGGCGGGATCATTCTGGAGATCGCCATCGAGCAAGGCGATATATTTTCCGCCGGCATGATCAATGCCTGCGGTCATGGCATTACTCTGCCCGTAGTTTTTCCGGAGTTCCACCAGGAGGGTTCTCTCATCTGCATGGATCAGGACCTGTTGCTTTGTCTGATCCGCGGAGCCATCATCCACCAGGATCACTTCATAGTCCATCCCCTGCAGGGCGGACCGTACCGCATCCAGCAATGGCCGGATGTTCCCCTCCTCGTTCATGACCGGTATAACAACAGAAAGTTCCCTCATGCGGCCGTTTATGTGCAAATGTACAGGTTCAGCACAAATGGGCCTGCCCGGGCAGACCCGGTAAACCAAGAACGGGCAACAGCGTTTACAGGATCCCGGCCAGCTCCAGGCTTTTTTTCTTGAGTTTCCGGATCTCGATATTTTCAATCACCGGGTCGGCGGTCAGTACCAGGGAGGTATTATTCTCTTTCCACCAGTTATTTCTTATCAGTTCATCAAAAGATACCACGGCCACCAGGTATTTCCGTTCTTCCTCTGCATGCCATTCCTCGATCCATTCAAACCGTTCGCGGGGGATCAGGCTGATATCATCAAAACTGATATAGACCCGGAGAAAGAGTTCATTGCTCAGTTGCTGCGGTGCAGGGTGATAGCGTTTTTTATATTCGTATTTGTACTGGTAACGCAGGGCGGAAATATCACTCAGTACCGCGGAAGCAGTCGGAAAACTGCCGGCCCCTTTCCCGTAGAAAAATTGTTTATCGGCGAAGCCGCTTTCGATCACGACCCCATTGTATTCGTTTTTTACAAAAGCAAGGTGGTCATCCTCTTTTATGAACCGGGGCAATACAAATGCGGCTACCTTGCCATTTCTCAATTTCTGCGCCTGTGCTACCAGCCGTATCGTCTGGCCTTTGGATTTGGCCACCGCCGCATCGGATGCCTGGATATGCTGGATCCCATTGAAAAGGATGTTTCCGGGTGATTCGATAATGCCATAGGCATGGGTAAGCAGCAGGGTCCACTTGTTTACGGCATCAAAGCCCTCCACATCCAGTTTGGGGTCGCTTTCTGCAAAACCCAGTTGCTGGGCCAGCAGCAGGGCCTGTTTAAAATCCAGGCCTTCGTCAAACATTTTAGTGAGGATAAAATTGGTGGAGCCGTTCACAATGGCCCTGATGGAATGGAGCAGGTCGTTGTCATAATATTCCTCCAGGTTCCGGATCACGGGGATGGAAGCACAGGCCGCCGCCTCATAGAGGAAAGAACGGCCGGTTTGTTCCTGCAGTTCCAGCAGGGCAGGCAGGTGTTCCGCGATCATTTTCTTGCTGGCGCTCACGACATCTTTACCATTTTTCAGCGCAGTGGACACAATGCTGAAAGCCGCATCGGCATCATCAATCACTTCCACAATGACATTGATATCCCGGTCATTCAGCAGCTCAGCCCGGTCCGTGGTGAACAGGGTAGCCGGCGCCGTTCTTTTTTTACTGTAATTTTTTATGCAGACTTTTTTAATGCGGGCCTGCAGGGAAGGGGTTTGCTGCAGTATTTTGTACAGGCCTTCTCCCACCACTCCGAATCCAAAGAGCCCGATCGTTAATTGTTTATGTGTTTCCATAGTTTATCCGTTCACGATTTTTAAAGGAGAAAATTTCCGGTCGTCAATAAATTTTGACAGGGCTGCTTCAATCTTTTCATATTCAAGCAGGAAACCGTCATGGCCGAATTCACTGTGTATAGTGAGCAGTTCCGACCCCGGGATATGCCGCTGCAGGTACTCCTGTTCGCCAATCGGGTAGAGCACATCCGAACTGATCCCGATGACCAGTGTTTTTGCCCGGATCCGCCCCAGGGCCGCGGCCACAGTTTCCCGATCCCTGCCTACATCATGATTGTCCATACTCTGGGTCAGCCGGTAATAACAGAGCACATTGAATCGGTTCACCAGTTTGAGTCCCTGGTAGCGCTGGTAATTATCTGCAGCGTACAGGGTATTCTCACTGAGTGGCACAAAGGCCTTATCCCTCCGCTGGGTTATTTCATACCCGTTATAATGCCGGTAGGAGAGCAATGCAATGGAGCGGGCGGCTGCCAGTCCTTTTTGCCCGGCATCGGGTCTTCTTTCGAGCCAGCTGCTGTCGGCTTCGATCGCCATCCGCTGCGATGCATTAAAGGCAATGCCCCAGGGGGACAGGACCGCATTAGTGGCAATGGGAACAATGTGTACGAATAATTCCGGCTCTTCAATGGCCCATTCCAATACCTGCATGCCGCCGGTACTGCCGCCTAAGCCCACAAAGATTTTCTTTATTCCGAGAAAGTCTTTCAGGTGCTGGTACATCCGGATCATATCCCGGATGGTTAGTACCGGGAAGTCGTCGTAATACGGTTGACCTGTCAGCGGATTTTTGCTTACCGGTGAGATACTGCCATAAGGGCTTCCGGGTTTATTCACGCAAATGATAAAATAGCGGGACGGGTCAAAGTATTTACCATCCCCCACCAGGCCGGGCCACCATTCCACCGGGTTGCTGTTGGCGGTTAAAGCATGAAAGATCCAGACCACATTATCTTTTGCCGCATTCAGCTTACCATGCGTGGTATAAGCCAGGTGAAAACCCGGGAGCGTTTCACCTGACCCTAATGTAAACAACTGGTTATATTGAAATGTACTCGTCATAATTAGCTCACTAATTCTTTTACCAATACTTTTTCGAAAGCCTGTTCAAAATCCGCCCTGATGTCATCAATATGCTCAATGCCCACACTGATGCGGACGAGGTTGGGCAATACACCGGCTGCTTCCTGTTCTGCGGCGTTTAACTGCTCGTGCGTGGTGGATGCGGGGTGAATGGCCAGCGATTTGGCATCGCCCACATTGGCTAAGTGACTGACCAGTTTCAGCGAATCAATGAACCTGCTCGCATTTTCTTTGGAGCCTTTGATGCCGAAATTGAGCACCCCGCCAAAACCATGCTGCAGGTATTGTTTAGCCAGTTCATGGTAAGGACTGCTTTTTAAACCGGGATAATGTACAAACTCCACTGCCGGGTGCTGCTCCAGCCATTGTGCAAGAGCCAGCGCATTGTCCACATGACGCTGCATCCTGAGACTTAAGGTTTCCAGTCCCTGCAGCAGGAGGAAGGAATTGAAGGGGCTTTGTGAGGTACCGAAATCACGAAGTCCTTCTACGCGGGCCCGGATCACAAAGGCGATATTGGGTAAACCCAGGGGATTGCCTTCACCGAATACCTCCCAGAATTTTAAACCATGATACCCCTCAGCAGGTTCGGTAAATTGCGGAAATTTTCCATTGCCCCAATTATAATTGCCCCCGTCCACGATTACTCCGCCGATACTGGTGCCATGACCTCCGATCCATTTTGTAGCGGATTCCACTGCGATGCTGGCGCCGTGTTCAAGCGGACGGAATAAATAGCCGCCCGCACCGAAAGTGTTGTCCACGATCAGCGGGAGATCATATTCTTTGGCAAGGCTGGCGAATTTTTTGAAATCGGGAATATTCAGCCGGGGATTACCGATGGTTTCCAGGTAAATGGCTTTTGTGTTTTTGTCAATGTGCGGTACAAAACTTTCCACATTGTCCGCATCTGCAAAACGGGCTTCAATACCCAGTCGTTTAAAAGTGACTTTAAACTGGTTAAACGTTCCGCCGTACAGGTAGGAGGAAGTGACGAAATTATCACCGGCCTGGAGAATATTGGTCAGTGCAAGGAACTGCGCTGCCTGGCCGGAACCGGTGGCAAGCGCGGCTACCCCGCCTTCCAGTGCCGCAATGCGTTGTTCAAATACATCAGTGGTGGGATTCATGATCCGGGTATAGATATTGCCGAATTCTTTCAGCCCGAACAGGTTCGCGGCATGTTCCGCGTTGTTAAATCCATAGGAAGTAGTCTGGTAAACAGGAACAGCCCTGGATTTGGTGGTAGGATCAATTTGCTGTCCGGCATGCAACTGGAGTGTTTCGAAATGAAGGGTTGTGGGCATAAATAGATTTTAAGAATGAAAAATTCAGGTTGAATAAAATGGCAGGCAATAAAGAAGGGTGAAGCACCCTTATCGGGGGTAGAGTATAGTATGCCTTACGGCATACAACAACGGCAACAAATACACAGGGTCGCTGTGCAGGTAGTACTTTTATATGTTGCGGTTGTGTTCATGATTACCCGATAAAATTAGCGGACTTTTCAATTTCCTCCCAAATTTATTTTTTGATTTCCGTATAATGATTTGTTAAGGCTGTTATAGACAAATGATTGTTTGTTCCGCCGGAACGGAATTTACTTTTACATGACGAAACCCGCGCGGAAGAACCGCCTGTTTCCTGTTTGAATTTTTTGTGTTCATTTTTTTTCGTTTAAATGAGATAAAAATTTTGCAGGGCATTTCCCGGGACAGGGGATACTTAACAAGAACAGGAGCAGGATGAACCAGTGCCTGAAGAACAATACCCGGCAGGATTACAGGGATAACCCTGCCTTCACCACTGAGTAAGGCACGCCGGGGTGGGTGAGCCCGGCATTGCAAAACAGCAGCGGACTGCTATGCTGGGCAAGCAAAAAGCTCACCCGATAAATCAGATGAGCTTTGAATATGTTGTAAACTATTTGAAGCTTTTTATCTGGCTTATCTTTCCCGCACCTGCGGGATGGAATTGGCACCTTTTCTGAATGTCATCCCGGGCCGTCACGCATGACAGGAAGGAGACAAGCAGAGAGGTTGTCAAGGCTTCACCGGGCCATTACCCTCAGCCTTTCTTGATAAGTACCCGGTTGCAACCGGGAGTAAAAGAACTGCTGCAAATATAGGAACTGTTGATTATACGGGGAAACAAAATAGCCGGTTTCTTTCCAAACACTTGTTTGGTTCCCTGCTGAAACCCGCTTCCGGTAAGGGTTTCAGGGTTTGTAATTATTCCTGATCCAGTCTTCCTGGGAGCGGGCTGAGAGGTCAATCGGGGTCTGCTGTTCGATTTTTTCCTGTGCCTGGCGGATGGCTTTACTGATCATGCTGTGCCCGATCACTTCATCTTCCTTCATGCCGAGCTGTTGCATGAGCTGGATAATTTTTTCACCCCCGAACTGGCGGAACAGCGGTTCCCGGAGGGACGAGTACACCGTTACTTTCTCCAGGTCAAGGGCCCGGTACAGTTCTTCTTCCTTGCTGCGGAGAGGGTAATGCTCGGCGAACAACAGCTCCCGCCCGGCCCGTTGCGGGCTCAGGACTTCACGTACCAGCAGGAGCGGAACCGGGTCACCGGTTTTGTTCCTGAAATAATCTTCGGCCTGCCGGAGACTCTCCTCAAACCAGAAAACCAGCACACTGTTTTTATTTTTATCCCAGGCATCGAGGAGGGCGTCCCATTTGGCAGATTCGCCGATCACTACTTTGTCTGTAATCGCCGGGGAGGCATCTTTTTTTCTGAAGAGACCGAACATAACTGGTATTTGGCACTAAAGTAAGAAAGGGATGCAAATGCGGCTAATTTTCTCCTGCCCGGGCCGCGGCAGCACCCGGAACTCATCAATAAAAAAAGGCCGGAGCAAGAAGCTTCAGCCTTTTCGTTACTGTGTAAACCGTCCTCTATTGATTAGTTCATTGCTGTCTCTTTGGACTGCTTGGTGCCGGTATAGATCCATGCTTTGGGTGTAACCGGCTTTTTGGATTTTGAATTTTTCACGGTAGTGGGTGCCGGTTCTGCTGCTTCAGGAACAAAAGCAGCAGCAGGGTCCTCCGGGTTATACGCTTTGCCAATACAGATGCTCAGGGTATTGGTTGTTTTATCAAAGATCAGGGTGCCTTCCGCCACTTCATTACCCTCCGCAGTTTTTTGGGCAGGGATTTTATAAGTAGCCGGGGATTTTCTCAGCATGATTTTAATTTTTCCCTGGGGCAGCCCTTCCACCCAGGCCAGTCCCTTGTTTTGCTCATCCACGGCAATGCTCAGGTGCGCGGCCTCGGTATTGGTCCCGGATTCATATTTCCCGATCACAGGGAAAATATCCTCCCGGGTAGGGGGAGCCGGTGCGGTCACAATTTTATCGCGGTACAGGGCTGAAATAGAATCAACGGTTGGATTCTTTTTTGCATCCCAGGTTTGCTGGGCCTGTGCAGAAATGGAAAAAAAGGTCAATACTAATCCGCCCATTGCAACAATGGTCTTTTTCATAAGAAATTTTTTTAATGATTTAATTGGTACTCGTAGTGTACTTCAAAATACTGTGCCAGAATAAAATTTTGTGGATAACTTGAAAACTTCTTTATGCCCATAACCCGGCCCGGCGGTGGATAATGAGCGATCAGTTTTTCATTTTCAGGATGTTAACGGAGTGGTGAATGGCAGGACAGGAGCAAAACTGAATCAGTATCTTCGTTCCCCCAGTATGGCAAAGCGTAAAACAAGCAACAGTACCCCGCCTGTCCCCGGTCAGGAAATGATCGAAGTGTACGGGGCCCGGGTACACAACCTGAAAAATATTGATATCTCCATTCCCAAGAATAAACTGGTGGTGATCACGGGTATCAGCGGGAGCGGTAAATCCTCCCTGGCTTTCGATACGATCTATTCCGAAGGCCAGCGCCGGTACATGGAAACCTTCGGAGCCTATGCACGGCAGTTTATCGGTGACATGGAAAGGCCTGACGTGGACAAGATCACGGGTCTGTCTCCGGTTATTTCCATCGAGCAAAAGACCACCAATAAAAACCCGCGTTCCACCGTGGGTACGGTAACAGAGATCTACGATTTTCTCCGCCTGCTCTATGCCCGTATCGGGGAAGCCTACTCCTACAATACCGGCAAACGGATGGTGAAATGGAGTGAGGAAGAGATCGTGGCCAATATTTTCAAAAAATACAAAGGAAAAAAAATAGCGCTGCTGGCACCCATGGTCCGGGGTCGCAAAGGACATTACCGCGAACTCTTTGAAGACGTACGCAAAAAGGGATTTCTGAAAGTGCGGGTGGACGGGGAGATCAAAGACCTGGTACCCAAAATGCAGGTGGACCGCTATGTGATCCATGATATTGAACTGGTGGTGGATCGCCTGCAGGTAACGGATGAGCTGCGTGCGCGGCTGAGCCAGAGTGTGCAGCAAACGCTGAAGTTGGGAAAAGACCTCATGTTTGTCGTACCGGCCTCCCCAAACCTGCCTGACCGGCAGGCAGGCCCCTCCGAAGGAGGGGCTTTAGAAGAGTCTGCAAAACGAAAAGGGAATACGATCAGTACTGACTCTTCGGAGACCCCCCCTTTGGGGGGCAGGGGGGCCATGTTCTCCAAACTCCTGATGTGTGAAGACACCGGCATCAGTTATGAAGAGCCTTCTCCCAACGCCTTTTCATTCAATTCTCCTTATGGCGCCTGCCCGGTTTGCAAAGGGTTAGGCACCAAACACCATATCAATATGGAGGCCGTGATCGCGGATCCTTCCCTGAGCATCAGTGAGGGCGGGATTGCCCCGCTGGGAGAGGAACGGGATGCCTGGGTGTACAAAGCGGCACAGGAAGCGGCTAAGAAAAACAAGATACCCCTGAACACAGCGGTGAATAAGCTGACAAAGAAGCAGCTTAATTATATGCTCTATGGCAATGAAGAAGGGCAACAGGAAGGCCTGGATTTTGAGAATATGAAATTTGATCCGCAGGCGCCGTTTGAAGGAGTGATTAATATGCTGCAGCGCTGGTTTGCCAACCCATACAGTGAGGCGATCCGCGAGTGGACCGAGGATTATATGATCGTAAAACCCTGCGATGCCTGTAATGGCACCCGGTTAAAAAAAGAAAGTCTCTGGTTCAGGGTAAACGGCCGGAATATTGCGGAGCTGAGCCAGCTGAACCTGGATAATCTCGCGGCCTGGTTTGACGGGATCGAACTGATGCTGGACAACAAGCAAAAAGCCATTGCCAAAGATGTACTGAAAGAGATTCGGGAAAGACTGCAGTTTTTGCTGGATGTGGGGCTGACCTACCTGACGCTGGACCGTCCTTCGAGAACCCTCAGTGGCGGAGAATCGCAGCGGATCCGGCTGGCCACGCAGATCGGTTCGCAATTACAGGGGATCACGTATATCCTGGATGAACCTTCGATCGGGCTGCACCAGCGGGATAACCACCGGCTGATCGGGGCACTGAAAAATTTACGCGATATCGGTAACAGTGTGCTGGTGGTGGAGCATGACAAGGATATTATGCTGGCGGCCGATCACCTGATCGATATCGGCCCGAAGGCCGGATTTCACGGGGGCCGCATTGTGGCACAGGGAATACCTGCCGACTTATTGAAACTCGATACACTTACCTCCGGCTACCTCAACGGCCACCGCCTGATCGAAGTGCCGTCCGAACGAAGAAAAGGAAATGGAAAGTTTTTAGCTCTTAAAGGGGCCAAAGGAAATAACCTGCAGCAGGTGGATGTTGAATTCCCGCTGGGGAAATTTATCTGCGTCACGGGTGTCAGCGGCAGCGGGAAGTCCACCCTGATCAACGAGACCCTGTACCCCATTCTTTCGAAACATGCGTATGGTTCGAAGATGATACCGCTGGAATACAAATCTGTCAGGGGCCTGGAACATATTGATAAGGTTATTGAAATTGACCAGTCGCCGATCGGCCGTACACCAAGGAGCAACCCCGCTACCTACTGCGGGTTCTTTACGGAGATACGTACCTTATTCGCCTCCATTCCGGAAGCGAAGATCCGGGGCTATAATGCAGGCCGTTTTTCCTTTAATGTAAAAAGCGGCCGTTGTGATGTGTGTGAGGGCGGGGGAATGCGGGTGATCGAAATGAATTTCCTGCCGGATGTTTATGTGCATTGTGAAAAATGCAATGGCAAACGCTATAACCGGGAAACACTCGAAATCCGGTACAAGGGGAAGTCAATTGCGGATGTATTGGAAATGACGGTGGAGGAAGCGGTGGAATTTTTCCAGCCTGTTCCCTATCTCTACCGTAAGATCAAAGTGCTGGAAGAAGTGGGGCTGGGTTATATCACCCTGGGGCAGTCGGCCGTAACCCTTAGCGGGGGAGAAGCACAACGGGTCAAACTCTCTACTGAGCTGGCCAAGCGGGATACCGGTAAAACTTTTTATATCCTGGATGAACCCACCACCGGTTTGCATTTTGAGGATATCCGGCATTTGCTGGACGTATTGAATAAACTGGTGGACCGGGGCAATACGGTGCTGGTGATCGAGCACAATATGGATGTGATCAAAGTGGCGGACCATGTGATTGATATCGGCCCGGAAGGCGGCGACGGGGGAGGAAAGATATTGTTTGAGGGAACGCCGGAGGAATTAATTAAGAACAGGCAAAGTTATACGGCACAATACCTGAAATTGGAATTATAAAAAACACCCGGTTGGTCCGGGTGTTTTTTATAATATAAGGCAATACTATTTATCCAAGACTAAAATTTCCGTAGCCATATGATAATCCGAAGACAGACATGAGTATTTTGCTGAGGATGAGACCAATAACCCAAAACACAACAATGATGACGATAAGTGATACCACAAAGTATCCCACTTTTTTATCTTCCGGGGTCTTCTTGAGTTTGGGTAATCCTTCGTATAATAAATACAAACCGTACAAACCGGCTAAAGAACCAATAATGCCCAGGGATGGAATGATTGCCAGCAGGCCACCTACCCAGCCTGGTGTCCAGGAGTAGGCAACAAGCTGGACTGATTTACCCAGGTTTTTTTCTGATCCAAAACTCGGTGCCAATGCGTCTATAACAAAAGCACTGACAAAAACGCTTAATAAGGCACTGGCCAGCACTGTGATCCCCTGGTAGAGTCCCCAATCCATTCCTTTAAACCGTACACCGAATACATTTACTCCGATGAAAGCGTAACCGATAAAGGCAGCTACAGCGGCCGCCCCCGCCAGCGGGACAACATAACCTGTAATAATGCCCGGAATATTTGCTTCTTCTCCGTTTACAGCATCCCATTCAGTTTTTGGGGTAAACATAATGTTCTTCGCTCTTTCAATTAAGTTCATGTTGGTTGATTTTGGTTGAAGGCCTACTCGTTTGGCTTTTCGGCATTCGCCCCTGATTACCTGGGTTCAGGTGCCCTTCTGCTTATGGTAAACTAAAATAGTACAGTTTCACTTAACGGGGGCTATACCGGGGTTATTTTTTTAATATGAAATGCAAAATCCCTGTTTTAGGGGAGGGGTTGGGGGAGGGCGGGCAGGCTTGTTTTCTAAGACCCGAAGGTAAAGGCAGGAAGTGATTGCAAAAATTTACGATAGGGTCGTTTCAGTTTTTCACCCGGATACCGGATTTGAACAATTTCCCTGCCCAGTTACCAGGTGCAATAAATACACCGGGCATACCTTTTTCGGGCTTCTTAGTTATGACAATTAAAAGAGCTCAGGGTTGGTTCGGTTGCCCGTAAGCAGGGCAGGGAGTTTTTAATAAAATTGTATACGAATGAGAGTACCAATAGAGAACGGATTAGGTTTATTCAACCAGGTATCAGATTTTATTAATCTCCCTGCCGCTTTCGGGACGGCATTTATTGATCAGCGTATTTCAAATTTTCCGGAGGCGGTTTCTTCGTCTCCCTGGAACACGCTGTAAACATATTGTCCTTTCTTTAAACCGGTCAGTTTATAATGGCTTTTCGGTTTCATCTTGTAATGCTGGAGCAATGTGCCCTGCAGGTCGAAGACAAAGAAGTCCACATTCGTTCCGTCGTTTTCCTTGGCCACCACATGCATTTGTCTCCTGATAATGGCCGGGTGGATCCTTACGGAATTGTTATTAAGGGAAGTGAAATTCCGGGACCGCGCTGCTTCTTTTGTAGCGGGTTCTTCTTCCGGGGTGGTACTAACCCGGACAGAATCCCCGTACGTTTTTCCGGAGGCCAGGGCGGGTTGTGTCATAAAAAGCCCGGAGGCAATCACCAACCCTGCCAGGCTGCAGACGGTAGATGTTCGTTTCATAGTGGTTCGGTATTAGGTGGTTTATCCCTGTTAATAAAACACCGGACATTTCAGGTGCCTGGTGGCACTGTTGCCGCCCAGCCGCCAGCCCATCCGGATGATACTGGAGAAAAAGGCATCATTTTGTTTCGGATCGCCTCTTTCCGCGAATTCCTGATAAGGCCTTGTGGTGGGGAAACTGTAAGTGCCACGGTAATACAAGCGTCTCGCTTTTACGGCATCTGCTGCCGGCAGATAGGAATCAAAATAAATCGGGTCGATATAATAGTTATGACTTACATCGTCCACATAATCGGTAAATAGTTTACGGTGCAGTATCTCGAAGCCGAGATACATATTTTCTTTCAGGTAATATTTAAAGCCCACCCCCAGCAACAGGTTGAACTGGGTCAGCTTATACGGCTTGCTGTCAGGGTACTCAGCAAAGCCCTGGCCTTCAAGATGCAGGGGAGCCGTTTTTACCCAACTGCCATCCACATCTTTTGTTTCCGGGTTAAAATGATAGACCCCGGCCCCGCCCAGTACATAGGGGCGGATTTTACCGGCAAGACCGTCATATTTTTCCAGGAAGTATGTCGGGTAGAGTTCCAGCGCCAGGTAAGCTTCGCTGATCTTTGAGCGAAAGCTCAGGTTTCTTTCCTTCCGGTCCATTTCCTGGCCGCCTTTAGAAGGAGCCTGTGCATCATTTCCTTCCACAAAACCAAGGTTACCGGCTAGCCGGAACCCGAACCATTCAGCCGGGTAATAATTTATATACAGGCCTTTGTTCAGTTTGGTAAGGGGGAAGTCGAGGTCCTTGACAAATGTTTTTCCCCTGCCGGCACTGCCACCCAGGTCGCCAAGGAAGAACATCGGGCCTATGCCAAGACCCAATTCTACTTTGCCATTACTGGTAGTGATTGACTGTGCGTGTGAGGTTAGGGAAAAAAAAGTGAAGAAACAAACAAGCGCGGACAGCCGCACTTTGAGTAAACTTGTTCTCATTGGTATCAGATTTCTGGTTTTCTACTATTGGATTTCAGGACTAAGGTAGGCGAATAGTAAAATACAGGGTTAATCTTTTAACCATTTTTTTGAATTTTGCAGAAAAGTAAAGCGGTTCTACTTCGTGTTTTTACGAAAGTGGCGGAAGAAACATGGTGATGTGTTCAATACCATCTTCCAGGTAAACCGCCCCGTCGGGCCGGAAACCGAGCGAAGCGTAAAATGACTGAAGATAAAGCTGGGCCCCGATCCGGATCTCCTTTTTGCCATATAGTTTATATACGGTTTCAATAGACCGTTCCATCAATTCCCTGCCGTATCCTTTTCCCCTGCCTTCAGGAGCGGTAACCACCCGGCCGATCGAAGGTTGTTCATAGGATAAGCCGGGAGGGAGCAAACGGGTATATGCCAGCAGCTTTCCGTTTTCCCATCCCATCAGGTGCCAGGAAGGGAGGTCTTTATTATCCATATCGGGGTAAACACAGTTTTGTTCCACCACAAATACCACAGTTCTTAACTGGAGGATGGCATAAAGTTCATGCGGGCTGAGTTCGGAAAAGGGTTTAAGTGTCCAGTGAAGCATGGGGCAAAGATAGTGTATAGGCAATGGTAACCCCGAAGGGGTGGCATTATTGTAGGACGAGCATGAATGTTAGCATTAAACCCCAAAGGGGTGACATTATCGTAAACGAATATCGATGTTAGCACGAACCCCGAAGGGGTGACATTATTATAAACGGGTATCAATGTTAGCACGAACCCCGAAGGGGTGATATTATTGTAAAACGAATATCAATATCAGCATGACCCCCGAAGGGGTGACATTATTGTAAAACGAGCATCAATGTCAGCACAAACCCCGAAGGGGTGATATTATTATAAAGGGCATCAATATCAGCACGACCCCGAAGGGGTGGCATTATTGTAAAACGGGTATCAATGTCAGCACGAACCCCAAAGGGGTGACATTATTGTAAAACGAGCATCAATGTCAGCACGACCCCAAAGGGGTGACATTATTGTAAAACGAGCATCAATGTCAGCACGACCCCAAAGGGGTGACATTATTGTAAAACGGGTATCAATGTCAGCACGACCCCAAAGGGGTGACATTATTGTAAAACGGGTATCAATGTCAGCACGACCCCAAAGGGGTGACATTATTGTATAACGGGTATCAATGTCAGCACGAACCCCGAAGGGGTGATATTATTATAAACGGGTATCAATGTCAGCACGACCCCGAATGGGTGATATTATTGTAGAACGTGTATTAATATTAGCACGAACCCCGAAGGGGTGGCATTATTATAAACGGGTATCAATGTCAGCACGAACCCCGAAGGGGTGGCATTATTATAAACGGGTATCAATGTTAGCACGACCCCGAAGGGGTGACATTATTATAAACGGGTAGAGAGCAGCCAGCCGTCTTAGCAAGCAGGTGGGAGTGGGATGTCAGTAATGGTATTTATCTTTCCAGAGATTACGGAGAAATTTCCGGAGCTCCTCTTCCCTTGCATTTTTTCCCGGGTCATAGAATTTAGTACCGGCAATTTCTTTTGGCAGGTATTCCTGTGCCGAGAAATTATTTTCATAGCTGTGGGAATATTCATAGTTCTTTCCGTACCCCAGGTTCTTCATCAGGCGGGTGGGCGCATTCCGGATATGCAGGGGAACCGGCAGGTCGCCGTATTTGCTTACAGCAGCCTGTGCTTCCCCGATACCGGCCACAGCGGCATTGCTTTTTGGAGAGGCAGCCAGGTAGGTGGCACATTGTGAAAGAATGATGCTGGACTCGGGGAATCCGATCTTATTCACCGCGTCGAAACAGGCATTGGCGATCACCAGGGCGGTGGGGTTGGCATTGCCGATATCTTCGCTGGAAAGGATTACGAGCCTCCGGGCAATAAACTTTACATCTTCCCCGCCTTCGATCATCCGGGCCAGCCAGTACAGGGCTGCATTGGGATCACTTCCACGGATGGATTTAATAAAAGCGGAAATGATATCATAGTGTTGTTCCCCACTTTTATCATAAAGAGCGATTTTTTTCTGCGCGATATCCATTACCAACGAATCAGTGATCCGTACGTTATCACCGGCGGCATCGCAGACGATCTCCAGCAGGTTCAGGAGTTTTCTTCCGTCACCACCGGAGATATTGATCAGGGCGGCTGTTTCTATTAATTCGATTTTCTTTTTGGAGAGGAATTCATCTTTGACAAGAGCCGTCTCCATCAGTCGTACCAGTTCTTTTTCGTCAAGGGGTTTTAATACATAGACCTGGCAACGGCTGAGCAGGGCGCTGTTCACTTCGAAGGAAGGATTTTCGGTGGTGGCGCCGATCAGGGTGATGATCCCTTTTTCCACGGCCCCGAGCAGGGCATCCTGCTGGCCCTTGTTGAAACGGTGAATTTCGTCAATGAAAAGAAGAGTCCCTGTTTGTTTTCTGGCCTGTTCGATCACTTCCCGCACATCCTTTACCCCGGCGCTGATGGCGCTGAGCTGGAAAAAGGGAACCTGAAGGGTATGCGCAATGATATTGGCGATGGTAGTCTTGCCGGTACCGGGTGGTCCCCAGAAAAGCATGGAATGGATCCGGCCGTGTTCGATGGCTGTCCGCAGGATGCTGCCCTTACCCACCAGGTGTTCCTGCCCCATCAGTTCATCCAGTGTATGCGGGCGTATCCTTTCAGCTAATGGTACCTGGGGCTTCATGGTTCAAAGTAAAGGATTTTTTACCCGAATTGAAGGGCGGATTTGTGCTTACCAGGTAGGTAAACTGCTTCGCATTAACTCGCTAAGTGAAGTTAAACCTGCCGGCCGGTAATTTCGTGTTACACCTACTCCCCTAATACCTCGATTTTACAGCCAGTTTGATCAGGTTCCAGTTGACCGCTGACTTGGTAAAGCCGCGGGAGCCCCCCTCATTGCCAAGATTCAGCAGGTTCCCCAGCGGATTTGTATCGAGGGGATCAATCCCCCGTACGCCTTCCTGGTTAAATACCTGGGCGTAATTGGTGATTGGCTCATCCGAGGCAAGCAGGTAATAATTATCCGTGCCTACCGGATCAGAAACGACCCCTTCAAAGAGGAAAACATTTTTTACAAGGGCATAGTCTTCATACTTGGGAAACTGGTTGGCCACATTCCCGGCATCCGCATCGGGATAGGCCAGGGTCATGTTCCCGTGTTTATCGATCAGGAAAACATATACAAACCGTTTGATCTTGCTTGCCCCGCTGCTGCCCGGATTGGCCACAAGGTGAAAGGCAACATTGTGACCGACCCGGTATTCATTATTGGTGACAGGGGTGCCGCTGGTTTTGTCCAGCAGTTCAAGGTGAAAAGGAAAGGAATTGCCTCCGTCGTCAGGTCCGTTCAGGTGCATCCAACCCCTGATCTTGGCCAGCCGCAGGGCATATTCATACAGGCTGTCCGTAAGTTCTTTTACTGACTCCCTGCTGAGCGTTGTGACCGGAAAACTCTTTGTTTGCACCGGCATGGATTCAAGACTGTCCCTGGCAGCTGTCTGGATACGGCGTAATCCGTATGCCGGGTTCCCTTCTTCATCGATCGTGCCATACAGCATATATTGTGCGTCGGCGATATTGTCAGTAAGCACAATGCTCTTGTTCCGGGGTGATTGCAGCGTGGTCTTCATCTCCGCATACAACTCTTTGAACAAAGGCAGTTCAAAATAAAAGGAGGAGTCCTGTTTGCATAATTGTAACAGGGCGGGTACCGTGATACTGGCCGGGGCCGTCACTTCTTTCCCGTCTGTATTGACCCGGAATTTTTTCCCATCATAATAGACAGAAATGTACGGATCTGTTTTTTCCAGGTCATTTACCCAATGGATCTTTTCAGCAGCTCTCAGGGTTTTATTTACTGCAGCCAGCCGTGCAATATCCGTATAATTCATAGAAGAACCGGGGAGGTAAATCTTCAGTAAAGGGGCGGAGGAAGAAACCCAGTTAGTGACTTCCAGCAGTTCACCGGGTTTGAGATCCTTGCTGCTACCCTTCACCACCCTGGCCAGGGAACGGTTTACACTATAGACAGTATCAATCACCAGTTTTACAAGTGTATCTGTTCCGTTGAATTTGACCAGTTCATTTTCTTTATATAATCCCAGGGCAAATCCGCCCTGCAGCAATACATCCCCATATTCAAAACCCGAAACAGCCACCCGTGACCGGTCGGGAACGGATCCTTTCCCCAGTCCGAATAAGGTCTGTTGCTGGCGCAGGGGTTGGGCCGCGAGTACCGGTTCCTGTTTTTTCCCGTTGCTTTTCAGGATGGCGCGGATACTGCTGAATAAATTCAGTGCAGAAGCATTGACCGATTGTTGTTCGAGTGATTGCAGGAGGGCGATCGTGAATGCCCCATGCGGAATATTATTGGCATCTTTTTGTTCCTGTGCAAATTCATCGTCCTGTGCCGCTGAAAGGATCAGGAAATTTCCTTCGGGTCTTGTTTCCGGGGGTATGGGCTGACTGGCATCCCTTGCATCATAATTTGCATCAGCAATAAAACGGAAAAGCCCCGGCGCCTGGGGCCCTCTTGCTAAGGAACCGCTATGACAGCAGTCCATGATGACCGTGAGTTTGGCGCCTTTATCCAGGAAAGCGTTATAGATCTTCGCCAGTTCTTTGTCCCGGATATCTTCCACACCGGGTTTCCAGGTATCGGAGGGCACTATCGATTCATCTTTCTTGTCCACTTCCCCGCTCAGGCTGTTGGGTACCTGGCTGCCGTGGCCGGCATAAAAGATCAATACAAAATCCCCGGGGTGGGTTATTTCCAGCAGCTCATTCATTTTTTTCAGGATACCGGCCCTGCTGGCGGCTTCGTTGAAAAGGGTGTCCGTGTTAGCCGGTGAAAACAGGAACCTGGACGTGACAATGGAATGCATGGATCTGCCGTCATTCACACAACCATCCAGGTTGCGGAAAGCGGAACGGGCTGTTCCGGTTATCCGGGTTTTTGGGGGCGGCAGGTAGTGGTCGATTCCTATGATCAGTGCTCTTTTTTCCTGGGCCTGGCCGGCAAGAACAACCAATAAAGCGAATGGCAAAAGGATTCTACTTTTTATCATGGCGGGAACAACTTTAGACCTATAATATTAAGGAGATTTTATGGCTTTTGCATACCATATCCCGGGTATATTGGGAGCAGGTGTAAAAGACAGCCGCCTCTTATCTACCCGCTCCAGGGTAGCGGAGGTGTTGGAATATAGTTTTACCTTTTGAAAAATACGGAGGATGAAAAAGGCTTTCAACAGGGGATGCTTCACCATTTTTTTCTTTGTACTGAGCGCAGGGATGCTTTCCGCCGCTGCCGGTCCGGGTATCGTGATTCCCGGTACCTATGTGCTGGACGGGGGGCAATACCCGGCCGCTATAAAAAAATGGAATGCCAGGTCCGTATATATTATTTATTCGGGTCCGCTCATCCGGCCAGCCTGGCGGACCGCTTTTTTCCGGGGTGATACGGTCATCAACCTGAAAGGCCTGACCGATTCGGCCGGTAAATGCATCCGGGCTTACCGCCTGGTCTTTAAAACGGCTGCAGTGATAGACAGTGTATGGCAGGTGGATGACCGGCTTACACTCACGGATAAGGGATATAACAGGGGCGGCCAGACGCTGGAATTACTGGCCTACGATGAAAAGGGCAAACTGGCCGATCAGTTCCTTTTTAATTATGGAAAAAAATACAGGGATGCGGAAAAAGAAGTGCCTTCACTGGATGTTCTGCTCCGGCAAATTGAAGTGTACAACCAGTCGGACCGGAATCTGTATGCAGCCGGGGCTGCCTGGGTATTGTCGGTCGGGATCAATAAGTATGAAGGCGATTTTATAAAACCGCTGGCAAATTGTGAATCAGATACCCGTTCCTACAATGATTTTTTCCGCGACCAGTACACCCGGTTGACCGGGATGGGATCCTATTATCATGGATATGTATTATTGGGTAAGCAGGCTACCCGGCAGGCGATTATGGGTGCATTGAAAGACATTGCCGGAAAAGCAGCTCCGAACGATTATTTTATTTTCAATTTCAGCGGGTACAGCGACCCGGCCCTCTTTGATTCCGTAGCGAAGGCCACCTATTTTTTTCCGTATGACACGGCCGGTTTTTATAAAGGAATGCTGAAGCGGGACGGATCGGGACGGGATGAACTGAACCAAAAACTGATCTCCCTGAAAGCACTCCAGGAAAATATACAAATGATTCCCGCCAATAACCAGTTATTTATTTCGGAAGCCGGCAATTCGGATAAATTCAGGGCGGAATTTATCCGTACCCTGATGCAGAACTCTCCCGTAGTAACCACTATCCTGAATAAAAACAGGGTGATCATTGTGCCAAATGGATTCGGGTATGATATCACAAGCTGCCAGGACTCCCTGGTATGGAAGGGCCCCCTTAATTATTATATCACTTCGCTGGATCAGGGCCTGAATATTTATAACCTGTTCCGGAAGGAGGCCGCTTCGGGGATTGTGTACAACCTGAAAAACAGGGAAGCGGTCTGCCGTCCAAAGAATACATCCTACTTCGATGTTTTTTTCGAGCAGGAATTCCTCCAGCAGTACAAGGATATTTTCGGGGAAGAAGAACCGGTCACCCGCGGTTTAAAAGTTAAACCCGGTGAACTGGCAAAGGAAGCCGGCGGACTGGAGGGGAAGCATTATGCCCTCATCATAGGGACGGATCATTATAAAGGAAAGGGCTGGAACACCCTCAGCAACCCCGTCGGGGATGCGAGGGCGGTAGCAGCGGAACTGAAGGATTCGTATGGCTTTGAAGTACAGTTGCTGGAAGACAAACCGATGGATAGTATTTATGCAGCCATCCGGAATTATTTCCGCATCGCCAAACCCAATGACCAGTTTGTTCTCTATGTAGCCGGGCATGGTGACATGGATGACGAATTACTGGATGACGGGTTTATCGTATGCGCCGATTCAAGACCCCTGGAGGAAGACCCTGTTCGTAACAGTTATATTTCATATACGAAACTGCAGAAGATGCTGAATAATATCCCGGCAAAGCAGGTACTGGTATTGCTGGATGTATGTCATGGAGGAGTTTTTGATGCCAAAGTTTTTGATAAGGGAACAAGAGAGGGAACCGTTGGTACGGTCACCAACCGGAATGTGCTGCAGTTCCTGAAAGACAAGCTCCCACTGCGTACCCGTAAATTTCTTTCCTCGGTGGGTACTGAACCCGCTTTTGACGGGAAGGCGGGGAAGCATTCGCCCTTTGCCAATCTCCTGCTCCAGGTATTAAGAGCAAGGGGAGCTGGGTCCAACGGCCTTGTTACCCTATCGGATATTTTCAAAGTATTGCAAACCGCCAGTCTCAATGAAACAGCCACACTCCGGATCACACCCGCGATGGCGGATTTCGGAAATGTGGATGCATTCAGTGAATTTATTTTTTTACCGGTGGGCCGGTAAGGAATGCGGTTGGGTGACAAAGAGAGCCCTTCATTTCATTGACTTAAATCAGGATCATGTACCGGGTTGGGATAAATACCTATATTAGACGGGACGTTTGCTATGATAAATTTTTCACCGGAAAATACAGGAGATTCTTTACAACCACTCCAGGCGCTGATCGCAGGGGGTGACGAAGCTGCATTCCGCCAGCTTTTCAACCTGTTGTTTGGCAAGCTAACCCGTTTTGCTCATTCGCTTGTTAAATCGGATGAAGTGGCTGCCGATATTGTGGACGGGGTTTTTGTGCGGGTCTGGAGCAACCGGATCAGTATTGTTTCGATCGGAAACCTGCGGGTCTATCTCTACCGGGCGGTAAAAAATGAAGCGCTGAATTATTTGTCCCGTAAAGCGCACCTCCATATTTACGAACCGTTTGATGATATCAATATCCAGCTCAAGGATGAAATGAGCCCCGAACGGCTGATGATCACCCAGGAATTGCTCAACAAGATCCGGGCCGCCGTGGATGCCCTGCCTCCCCGTTGCAAGATGATCTTTAAACTGGTCCGGGAAGACGGGCTCCGCTATCGGGAAGTGGCCGACATTCTCAATCTCTCCGCCAAAACCGTAGATGCCCAGATGGTGATCGCCATCGGCCGGATCCGGGAAGCTATGAAGGAGGACCTTCACCTGGCTGCCCCCGGGAATGTTAAAAAAAATATAAGGGAGGCTTAGGGAGCCGGCTGCAAATTGGGGTCTTAGAGTTAAGACCGTATGTCCAATCAACGTATTACCACATTATTTGCGAAAAAACTGGCGGGTGAAGCCAGCCCGGATGAACTCCGTGAACTGGAGGATTTTCTCCGGGCGAACCCGGGTGAGCAATATTTCCAGGAAATTCTCTGTAACTGGTGGGAATCCGGGATACCGGTTGTGAAAAAAGGAGATGAGACGATGGAGGAACGTTTCAGCAGGATCCTTGGGCAGACCAGCACCAGTTACCCGGAAGGAGCTGAAGCTGCAACTTTCCCATTACCGGTTATACGGTCCAGGGCAAACAGAACATGGAAACTATGGCTGGCTGCCGCTTCCATCGCAGGAATTTTATTTTTTGCAGGTCACCAGTTGTTCCGGCCGGGCAAGGGTAATGCAGCGCTGCAGGACAATGAGATTGTGGCCAAACCCGGTACTAAATCAAAGCTCTTATTGCCCGATGGAACCCAGGTCTGGCTGAACTCAGACAGCCGGATCATCTATGCGAATTCATTTAATGATTCGTTGCGGGAAGTGGTGCTGGAAGGGGAGGCTTATTTCGATGTGGTAAAAGATCCCCGGCGGCCCTTTATCGTTCATACCTCCGGGATCAGTATCCGCGTATTGGGAACTGCTTTTAATGTAAAGTCATACCCGCAGGATCCGACGATCGAAGCCACCCTGGTCAGGGGATTAATTGAAGTGGAAAAGAATAACCAGCCCGGCAGGTCCCGGATCATGCTGAAGCCAAACGAAAAACTGGTATATAATAAAACGCAGGATAAAGTGCTGGAGGCTGAAGAAGCGGGGCAGGCCGGCACCCCGGTAACCGCCAAAACTGCACCGGTTAAACCCGAAAGCATATCCATCAGCACCCTGCCTAAAAATATTGCGGACAGTATCCGGGTGGAAACTTCCTGGGTATATGGAAAGCTGGTCTTTGAGGGTGATGCGTTCCGGGAACTGGCGCAGAAAATGGAGCGCTGGTACAATGTGAAGATTAGTTTCCGGGACAGTAAAGTGGCCGGCTACCGCTTTACCGGTGTGTTTGAAAATGAAAATATCGGCGAAGCCCTGCAGGCCCTGCAACTGACGGCTTCCTTCCGGTATTCGATGAACGGGACTGAAGTCTGGATTGATAAAAAGTAAACGGATTCGAGACAGAATTAAAAATAATCGGGAAATGCGCTAACATTCCCCGATAAGGCTCAAACGGAATTCCCGCTTGGAGAACGGATGGAATTCCATATTTAATAACCCCAAATCTAAAGGTATGAAAAAAATGGTACCTCGTGGATGGCTTCTGCCTTCACCAAACTGTTCTTTTGTTAAAATGCTTTTGCTTATGAAGATGACGATTGCATTGATCTTATTGACTGCTTTCCAGGTGGCTGCATGGGATGGACGAGCCCAGAATGTCACCCTGCAAATGAAGCAGGCGGAGATTTCCAAAGTGTTTAGGGCAATTGAAAAGCAAAGCCCTTACCGCTTTCTTTACAACTATGATCTGCCTGCTATGCAAAAAAAGGTGGATGTGGATGTAAAGAATACCCCCGTCCTCACTGTATTGAATGATCTTTTATCCGGTTCGGGGTTAGGTTACCGGATCATGAACAACCGGCTGGTGGTCATTATGTCTGCCAATGCGGAAAACAAAGCCGATGACCGGAAGATTACCGGTACCATTGTTTCCGAAGCCGGGGAACCGCTCTCCGGCGTGAGCGTGCGTATCAAGGGTACCGATTTCGGAACCACCACGGATGCGAAGGGAAAATTCACAATTGAGGTTCCGGAGAATGCCGTACTCATCATTTCTTATGTAGGGTTCGAACCGCAGGAAGTAAGTGTGGGCGCCCTGGAAACCATCAGCGTAAAACTGAAACCGTCTGACAACCAGATGGAGCAGGTAGTGGTAGTGGGTTACGGAACCCAGAAGAAAAAGGACCTGACGGGTTCAGTATCCACTCTTTCTTCCAGGGATCTTGAAAACAGGCCGGCTACTCAGTTCGGATATGCCATTGAAGGAAAAGCCGCCGGGGTACAGGTGATCCGTTCCTCCGGTCAGCCGCAGGCGGGTTTCTCTATTCGTATCAGGGGAACCTCTTCCATTACAGCGGGCAGCGAACCCCTGTATATTGTGGATGGGGTCATCACTGATAATATCGGCGAGATCAACCCGGCTGATATTGAAAGTATCTCCGTGTTGAAAGATGCTTCTTCCGCCGCTATTTACGGTACACGAGGTTCAAACGGGGTAGTGATCGTTACAACCAAAAGAGGGAAAGCCCAAAAACTGAAAATAGGATTTAATACCTCGCTCACCCTGTCCAAAGCCTGGAAGAAAATGGATGTGCTGAATAACAACCAGTTCAAGGACCTCGCTACGGAGATGGGAGAAACAACGGACTGGAATAAATACAATGCCAATACCGACTGGCAGAAAGAAGTATTCCGGAATGCCCTGACCCAGAATTACCAGCTCTCCGCCACGGGTGGAAACAAGAATACCAGTTATTATGTATCCGGTTCTGTGCTGAACCAGAATGGTATTGTCCTTAATAACAACGTGAAAAGAGCGACCCTGAAAGCCAACGTGGACCAGCAGGTCACCAAGTTTCTGAAAGCGGGCGCCAGTCTCAATTACAGCAACTGGAAGGACCGGGATGTTCCGGAGAACTACCGGAATGGCGTAATCGCCCGTTTATTCACCACGATTCCGAATATCGGTATCCGCTCCCTGGATGAGCCGGGCATGTATGCAAGAAGCCCGTTTATCAATGACCTGGAGAACCCCATCTCCACGGTGTATCAGCCGGACCACCTGTTCGTGAATAACCGCTATTACGGCAGTGTATATGCGGAAGCAGAACTGCTGCCGGGACTGAAAGTGAAATCACTTTTTGGATTTGAACAGTCCAGCGGGAAGTTCACTTCCTTCCAGGATACCGTACAGACCCGGTATGGCAGAACCATGCATGGCCTGGCTTCAGAAAATACCTATAAGCCGCAAAGATGGATTTCTTCCAATACCATTAATTATAAAAAACAGGTAAAGAGTCACAGTATTGACGCATTGGTTGGTTTTGAGGCCGAAAGGGTTAAAACCAATAACCTGTACAAGAGTTCTGTTGACTTCCGGGATGCCAAACCCGGTGATAATTCCGTAGAAGGCGGATCTGTGAAGTCAAGACCCATACCGGAACTGGGTACGGCTTCCAAGGTTTCCATATTGGGCCGGATCAACTATAATTATAAGGATAAGTATTACCTCACCACCAATTTCCGCCAGGATGGTTCCGGTAATTTCCCTACCGGTCATAAATGGGGAAGTTTTCCTTCCTTCTCTGCCGGCTGGAGAGTTTCCCAGGAAGAGTTCTTTGGGAAAAGCGATGTATTGTCTGAATTAAAGATCCGTGCCGGCTGGGGCGTTGTGGGAAATGATAATATTCCCGGTACAGCCCGCTATGGCCTGGTGGATACCCTCGGACCGAAATACCTGATCAACGGCGTGGTGCAAACCGCATACAATCCGAAATCATTTGAGAATGATGACCTGACCTGGGAAAAAACAAAACAAGTGGATGTCGGGCTGGATCTCGGTCTCTTCAGGAACAGGATCCTGGTTACAATGGATTATTACCAAAAGAAAACAACTGACATGTTACTGGCCGTACCGGTTCCGACCAGTACCGGTTTCTCCCTGGCCTGGGATAATGCAGGCAGCCTGGAGAACAAGGGCTTCGAATTCACCCTTAGTTCAAGGAATATTGTCCGCCCGAACTTTAAATGGAATACCGATTTCAATATTTCCTTTAACCGGAACAAAGTGCTGGATGTCGTAGGTCAGCAATTGATCCTGGGTGCAGTAAACCCGGCCGGTTCCGATTACAATACGGCGATCGTGAAAGAAGGGAAACCCCTCGGCTCTTTCTATGGCAAGATTTCAATGGGAGTTGACACTACCACCGGCGATATCACATTCATGAAGAAAGCCGGAAGCACCGAAGACAGTGTAGGGATTATCGGTAATGCCAATCCGAAATTCACGTATGGCTTTTCCAACTCAATTTCGTACAAGAATTTTTCACTGGATGTATTCTTCCAGGGGGTCAGCGGCAATGATGTGATGAATGCCACGAAGATCCTGACTGAGTCCATGGCCCTGCCGATGAACCAGTCCGCCACCGTGCTGAGAAGATGGAAAAACCCCGGGGATAAAACAGATATACCAAGGGTAACGCCCAGCGCCTGGGATAATTCACTGCCTTCCACCCGGTTTATTGAGAAGGGTTCCTACCTGCGGCTGAAAGCCCTGACGATCGGATACAGACTGCCCGAGCGCATTATTTCCAAAGCGAAGATGAGCCGTTGCTTTGTGTACCTGACCGCGGAAAACCTGTTTACTTTTACGAATTATTCAGGATTTGATCCCGAGCTCAGTGCCTTCAGTGGAAAAGGAAATTCCAAGGAAAACCAGAACGCCGCGCCCGGTGTTGACTGGGGTACTTACCCGCAGTCAAGGGATTTTGTCCTGGGTTTAAACATAACTTTCTAATTTATTAAAATGGCAAATATGAAAAAGTATTCCTATCAAATACTAACCATAGCACTGCTCGGACTGCTGCCATTGGTTTCGTGTAAAAAGTTCCTGGATGACAAGCTCGAAGGGGCGTTGACCACGGGTACAGCTTACAAGACAGCCTATGATATTGAAGCAGCGATCCGCGGTTGTTACCATGTTTTTTACGCCACTGACTATTACCAGTGGGAAAACGTCATGCTGAGCGATGTCCGGAGTGATAATGCGTACCCCGGCGGCAACAACGAGGAAACCTTTTTCGATTACGACCGGTTTATCCTCCCCGCCAGCAATACCCACAGCTATGCGCACTGGAAAGCACTGTATAATGGGATTGCCCGCTGCAACATCCTGCTCAAAAAAATAACCGAAGTGACCGATCCGGCGCTGACCACGGAAAGGCGGAACCAGATCATCGGGGAAGCCAGTTTCCTCCGGGCCTTCCATTATTATCACCTGGTGAAACTCTATGGTGGAGTGCCGCTGGAACTGGAATCCAATTCTGCTTCACCGGAAAAAACAAGAAAGCCGCGGTCCACTGAAAAAGAAGTGTATGACCAGATCGTAACTGACCTGGAAACGGCGCTGGCCAACCTGCCCGATAATTACAACGGGCCTGCCGGTTCTTCCACTGCCAATGATCCTTCTGTAAACAAGGTAAGAGCCACAAAGGGTTCCGCCAATGCCATGCTGGCCAAGGTTTGGGCACAGCGGAGCGACCGGGATTATAATAAAGTATTGCAGTACTGCAATGCCGTAATCTCCAGTCCCGCCGGCTACGCCCTGTTAGCCAATTATAATGATGTGTTCGATGGCCACCACGACTTTAACGCAGAGTCCATTCTTGAAATTCCTTATGAAGAAGGAAACTGGGATGTGTCCTGCTGGGGTGTTCAGTTATACCTGGCTCCCGAAGATGGCTGGCAGAAATATTGTGTGCCTTCCAAAGACCTGGTGGCTGCGTATGACGCTGCCGGTGATGCGGTACGGAAAAATTCCAACATCCTGTTCATGACCGTGGATCCGAATGGTGACCCGATCAGCTGGGCCGATGAGAACTGGAATCCCTGCCAGGATCCCGCTGTAGGAACACCCTTTAATAATAAACAGAAGAATCCCGCCGGCTGGGCCAGTGGGGATAATTTTTACCTGCTCCGCCTCGCTGATATTATCCTGCTGAAAGCAGAAGCCCAGAATGAAACGGGTAGTCCTTCCGCTGCAGCGACCACCCTCAACCTGATCAGGAACCGCGTGGGCCTTCCGAATGTAACCGGCTCCACACAGGCACAGATGAAAACAGCGATCCTGCTGGAAAGAAGGCTGGAACTGGCTTTCGAAGCACAGCGCTGGGACGACCTGGTAAGAGCGGGTGTGGCCACTACCGTAATGCAGGCATTAAATGAGAATAGCTTTACCTGTCCCGGTGGCGTGCAAAGCGCGCCGGTTCACATGGATTATTCACATTGTACACCCCAACGCTGGATCATGCCGATTCCGCAGGTGGAAATGGATGCAAACCCTAACCTGGTCCAGAACCCGGGTTATTAAGAATAGTGTATGAAAATTATTTTCATACAAAACAGTTTGTTTTTTTTTCTCGGAGTGATGCTGATGGGCTCCGGGTGTGCGCAGTCTTCGATTGACACACCGTCACCATCAGATAGTACAGCAAGCAGTCAACCTGCCCTTTCGGGCAGGTTGTTTTTTCATGCCTACAGCTGTTATACCTGCAACGATTCAAAACTGTACCGCTACGATTTTGCCGGGCATACACTGACGACTATCAGCCAGGGCTGGACCATGGACAACCCGATGAATGTGCACCTCTCACCCGACGGAAGATCCCTGGTCTTTATGGGCGTCAGGGCCGGTTCCGGCTGGGATGTATTCCGCTGGCGGATCGGCGCAACGACCCCGCCCCAAAACCTTACAGCGGCCTTTGGCAGCACCCGGGATGAAGACCCGAAATATTCTTACGACGGGAATAAGATCGTCTTCAAACAGGACGGGCTGATGAAGGAAATGGATACACTGGGAAACCTGCTGAGGACCTTTGCGGTTGCGCAACCTGAAGCATCGATGCCCTATTATACAAAGGGTGACAGCATTCTCCTGTATTCAGGAGGCGAACCCTCCGGCACAACCGCAGATATTTACCGGGTTACACTGGGCAGCGGGCTGGCCACAGCGCTCTCCGCCATGCCCGGAGTAGAGGAGTATTACCCGGTTACCCGGGACGATACCAGTTTCTACTTTACCCGGTGGTACAGTGCAACAAATCATAACGACCAGGTGTACCTGGGATTCCTGGATGGAAGGCTCCCGCAGCGGTTAACATTCAATGAAACGTTCCAGAATTATTCCGATGCCTGTCCCGTCAGCAGCCGCTACCTCATCGTTTCAAGTACCACTACCGGCGGCAAAGGCGGTTATGACCTGTACGTGGTGGATACGGTAAGCGGCAAACGCTGGTCGCTCGATTTGTACTTTAACGGAGTTAATTCGGCGAAGAACGAACTCGGCGCCTGCTATTCGGACTGATTATTTTTAACTCTTCTATGCGGACCCGGATTTCCATACTGGCTGTTATCGTTTCCCTGACTGCAATTTACCAGGCATTAGTGGAACAGTGCCGCAATTAATGAACCCAGAAACAAAAAGGAATGAATAAAATTATTTTCACGCTGTGCATCATCCTGGTTCTTTCCAGGGGAAATGAGAGCAAGAGCCAGCCCGGAACCCGGTTTAATGAAAAGGAACTAAGGGTAAAATGGGAGTTGGTTTCCAATAATTACCAGGGACGGGGAGCCGCATTATCGGCCTTTACGCTTATCAACAGGGGGAAAAAGAATTTTCCGGCAAGCGGCTGGACGCTCTATTTTAATTCCAGTCAGCCGGTGGTGAATGCAAACGCCACTGCTGGCGCAGCGATCGTGCATGTGAACGGGGATATGTACAAGCTCAGCCCCGGTCCTTCTTTTACGGCATTAAAGAAAAAGGACTCGGTCCGTATTGAATATTACACTGACGGGTTGCTGATCAATTATACTGCCGTTCCCTGCGGCTTATATATCGTATGGGATACCGATCCGGCGAAGGGATATGCGCTGGCGGATTATGCAGTAAAGAAATTGGAGAATACCACAACGGGCATTGTTACACCGGAAAAAATATTCCGGAAAAGCAGCCTGATAAAGGATATTCCTGCCACGCAGTTACCCAAAGTATTTCCAACACCGGTCTCGTACCGTGAAACCGGTGCTGCCTTTATACTGGACAGCAGCATCCGGATTGAAGCGGCGGAACTCTTCCGGGCGGAAGCCGGTTATCTAAGCAGCAGCCTCGAAGGGTTGCTGAAAAAATCGCTGCATACCGGCACAGGCGGGAAGGTTATCCGGTTAAAACAGGCGGCAATGGCACCGGAGGCCTACCGGTTATCTGTAAGGGCAGACTCGGTGGAAATAACAGCGGCTACCGGGGCCGGGATATTTTACGGGATCCAGTCCCTGTTCTCCCTGCTCCCGGCCGATACCTGGGCCTATAGCCACTCATCGCTAACGGTGCCCGGTATTGAAGTGACGGACGAACCCCGGTTCGGATACCGGAGCTTCTTACTGGATGTCGCCCGCAATTTCAAATCAAAGGAAACCCTGTTCAAAGTGCTGGACCTGATGGCGCTTTATAAAATGAATGTGCTGCATTTGCATTTTAGTGATGATGAGGGCTGGCGGATCGAAATCCCCTCCCTGCCGGAGCTTACGGAAGTTGGCGCCCGGAGAGGACATACCGCCGATGGCAAATCCCTGCTGCCTCCTTCTTATGCCGCGGGTCCTGAACCCGGGAAAAGTATGGGGAGCGGGTATTATACCCGGGCTGATTATATCGAAATCCTGAAATATGCCACGGTGAGGCATATCCGTGTAATGCCTGAAATTGAATCCCCCGGTCATAGCCGCGCCGCGATAAAAGCCATGGATGCCCGCTATGAAAAATATTTGAAAGCAGGACAGCCCGTGGAAGCGGAACGCTATTTACTGCGTGACCTGCAGGATCAGTCGGTTTACAGTTCCGCCCAGCAATGGACCGACAATGTGATGTGTGTGGCAAGGCCATCGGTCTATCGTTTCCTGGAAAAAGTAATTGATGAATTGCAGGCTATGTATAAAGACGCCGGGGCGCCATTAGCGACCATTCATTTGGGAGGTGATGAGGTCCCGGCCGGCGCCTGGGAAAGATCACCGCTCTGCCAGCAACTGATCAGGGAAGATCCGCAACTGGCGGAAACCAATGATCTCTGGTATTATTATTTTGGGAAACTGAATACGATCCTCCGGTCAAAAGGACTTTTTCTTTCCGGCTGGGAGGAAGCGGGGATGCGGAAAACAAAACTGGACGGGAAGAATGCCATGATCGTGAATCCCCGGCTGGCCAACGAGGGCATGCAGTTGCATGTATGGAACAATGTCACCGGCTGGGGAGCGGAGGATCTGCCCTATCGCCTGGCGAATGCCGGGTATAAAGTCGTGCTGTCCCCGGTGACTAATAATTACCTCGATCTCGCTTACTACAAACACCCCGATGAACCCGGCTATTACTGGGGCGGCTTCCAGGATATTGACAAACCTTTTGACTTCATTCCCTTTGATTATTATAAAACCTCCAAAGAAGACCCGGATGGAAACCCTGCGGATCCGGCCGTATTTGTTGGAAAGGACCGGCTGACTGATTTCGGGAAGTCCAATATTGCAGGTATCCAGGGCCTGTTATGGGGGGAGAATATGCGGTCCAATGAGCAATTAGAGTACCTCTTACTTCCCAAACTCTTAGGCGTAGCCGAAAGAGCCTGGGCGCAGGACCCGGCCTGGGCAGCGGAGAAAGACAGTACCCGCTTCGGGGAATTGTACAGGGATGCCTGGTCGGTATTTGTCAACGTGATCGGAAAAAGAGAATTGCCGCGGCTGGATTATTATGCCGGGGGCTTTCAGTACCGGATACCCGCAGCAGGCGCCCTGGCCGAAAACGGGAAGCTGCTGGTGAACTGCCAGTTCCCCGGGTTGCAGCTGCGGTACACATCAGACGGATCAGAACCCCAGTCAACCAGTAAATTGATAACCGCTCCTGTTACCGAAAAAGGCACCCTAAAGATCCGGGTATTTGATAGCCGGGGCCGGGGCAGCCGGACGATCACCGTGGAGAACCCATAGGCGGACACTCTTCTTTCAATTAGCCAGAATTCCAACAGGAAAAAACAGGAAAAAATGTTTTTTTTCACCGGGAAGCCATTCCCCGTGCGGCTACTTTTATTCCGGATTTGATGGGTGGCCGGGTGTTACCGATACTGCCCGAATGGTTTAACAGATTAGCAAACCTTATCAAGTTCCTATGTTAATTCTGCTTGTCCTCGTAACACCTGTTTTTGTAGTTGCCTGGCAGGGTTGTTTTTACAACACTGCCGCTCTCTGCTCAACCTGGTCCTTTGAGCCTTATCCTCGATGATTGACTGTCCTGTCCGCTCAGCATTTGCTGAAGCGGGCCGGCAGTCATATAGGAGAGCCGGCAATTGCAGAAATAGGAGGATAAGAAACCCCGGTGTTGTCCGCCCCGCGAAAGGACAAACCGATCTGGATCTCCGGGAGGATTCATCGAAGGGCCGGGCCCGGCAATTACCTGTTATCACGCCGGTTAACCCTGTGTCCCGGGCAACCGGGATATTCATTTTTTTATTTTTACATTTAAACCAGCTAACGGGAATGATAACCTGCGGTTCCTGCGGTATCGTAAATACCCGGATAGTTTTATGAGAGAATGCAGGTAAGCGGGATCAGTTTTAAACAATTACAACAGGCCGGTTGATCAATTATTATACAATACAACCTTCACCTGCCCTGGCAAAATATGTCCGGGTATTCTGGGTGCTGGAAGGAGACCTGCCGGTGGAGGGCCCTTATACACACCGTACCATGGCAGACGGTTGCGTGGAAATGTTCTTTCATTACCAGGGAATTTTTGATGAGCTGCGGTCAACCGGTGAGGAGGAAAAATCCCCGGCTGCCGGCTTTAGTGGTCCCACCCGTTATTACAACCGGTTCCGTATTAATGAAAGCTTCGGTATGTTCGGCGCATACCTTTACCCCTATGCCCTGCCGGTACTTTTCAATATTCCCGCGGCGGCCATCAGCGACCAGTTGCTCCCCCTCAACACCCTGCTGGGCAGGGAAGGGGAGGAACTGGAAGAGAAAATGATGTCAGCCACTGCTAACGGACAGCGGGTACAGATCATGACCGCTTACCTGGAACAAAAATTAGCCACTCAGCACTGTTATGAACCGGCTGTTTTTGCAGCAGTGCAATATATTATTCAAAACAGGGGACAGGTGAATGTGGAGGATATGGCAGCAAGGCATTTTTTATCATCCCGTCAGTTTGAACGAAAATTTAAACAATGCTCCGGCTTCGCTCCCAAACTTTATTCCCGGATCATCCGTTTTCAGTCTGTCCTGGGCGAATACGGGAATCAGCATAAATCATTATCAGCAATTGCCCAGCATAGCGGGTATTATGACCAGTCTCATTTTATCCACGAATTCAGGGAATTTTCGGGCTATCATCCCCGGACTTTTTTTTCCGGTCTTGCAGAGGGGAATGAATGGAGAGATCGCTAAAATGTCGTTTTTTTCCAATTTTGTCCCGCTGCCCCGCCTTAGTTTTGACCGATCATTATCAAAAAGAAAATCATGAAAATTCCAGACGGACACCAGGCGGTCATGCCTTACCTGATGCTGCGCCCGGCAGCAGCGTTTACCGCGTTTGTAAAAACAGTATTTAATGCTACCCAGTCCTTTAGCCGCATGCGGGAGGATGGAACAACACTGATGCACGGGGAAGTGCAGGTAAACGGGAGCACGATCATGTATTGCGATGTATCCGGCGACTGGAAAGAAGCGAACGCCCATTTATTTGTCTATGTGGACAATGCGGATGAAGTCTTTGCCAGGGCCATCGGGGCGGGTGCATCCGTGGTTATGGAACTGCGGGATGAAAGTTATGGCCGGACCTGCGGGGTGAAAGATCCGGTAGGAAATACCTGGTGGATCACATCGGTCGGCTAAGGGGGCGGGAAACAGGGTTGGGCCGGATCCCGTTCTTCCGATACCAACAGCTTGTTCGCTCCTTGCGCTAAATGGTTTTGAATTCAATCTTCTTCGTCGCATCGATCTTTATTGCGAGCAAGGCCCCCAGCAGCAGGATGACTCCAATCAATGTGACGGGAAGAGAATAACCCCTGGAAGCCGCGAGGTAACCGAATGAAATGGTACTGAGATAGGCGCCTGTAAGCCCCGCGGTATTCATTACCCCGGAAACCGTCCCGCTTTTTTCTCCACCGATATCCATGGCAATGGCCCAGGCTACGGGCGCGGTAACATCCATACAGGCCATACCGATGGACATCGCAATGATGGCAGCCATATTATCCTGCAGTAAGGACGCACTGATAACAGAGATGCCGGCAATGAAAAGGCCCAGCACCGGGACGATTCTCCGTCCCCTTTTTTTACCCCATTTCAGGCAGGCCTGATCGCTCAGCCAGCCACCCGCGAGGCAACCGATGGCTGCCAGGATATAGGGAAGGGAAGAGGCCCAAAGCAAATCTTCTTTGGCCATCAGCCTTCCTTTCTCCAGGTAAGTATGATACCAGCTCTGGAAAAAATAAGCCCCGATCGCATAACAGAAATAAAGGGCCATGAGTAACCACAGATGCGGTGACCTGAACCCACTGGTAAAGGAGGTTTTTATTTTTGAATGATGTTCCGGCAGGGCCCGGTTGTCCTGGATAAAGGAAAGCTCTTCCGGTGATATGGAAGGGGAGTCCCGGGGTTCTTCTTTATGCCAGATGATCCAGTAAGCTGCCCATATAATACCCACAGCGCCCAGGACATAAAACGAGAACTGCCAGTTTATTTTTTTTTGCAGGGGAAGAACGATCAGTGGCGTCAGCGCCGCCCCGATCCGGGAAGCCGCCCAGATCAATGACTGGGCCCGGCCTCTTTCCGATACCGGGAACCATTTGGATAGTACGATGGCTGTATTGGGATAGGCCCCGGCCTCACCCATACCAAAGAAAATGCGTACGATCAATAGCATGACAAAACCAGAAGCAAAACCCGTAAGGATCGTAAAGACCGACCACCAGAGCACGACCCGGGTCAATACCTTCTTCCCCCCGATCCGGTCGCCCAGCCAGCCCGCCGGAATTTCAAAAGCCCCATAGGCAAGGGTAAACATACCGAGGATCCATCCCCATTGCACGGTACTGATATGTAATTCATCCATGATGGAGCCACTGGCGGAGGAGAGGGCGATCCGGTCCAGGAAGGTGATCATGGACAGGATGGATAATACAAGCAGTACCTGGTACCTTTTTTTCATAAATGCGGTTAAAGCCTTACCGTTGGTAAATTTTTTTAAAAAGTTGGGCAAAGATAAGCGGATCCACCGTATATTTGTCCACTGGTATAGTAGACTATTAAAACGAACGATCCTAAGCCAACCAGCGGGGTCGTATCTTTTCTGCAAGCCTTCCTGTTCCCCGGAGCAGGCGTTATGTTGGGCATCGCCCCTGACGATTACAGGAATGCAGCACTATCCGGAACCGGTCATCCGCCGGGTATCATTATTCCTTGCCACCGCCTGCCATTTGAAATTGACTGCGGAACCCTTCGGGGTGAAGCGCTAAACCTGTATTTACTAAAATCAGATAATTGAAAATGAAAAAACAACTACTAAAGTATGCGGCAATCGTCACCGCCCTGTTCTTTCTGACAACAGGATTGGAGGCGCAGCATGCCACGCTGAAGGGAAAGGTCAGTTCCGCTGACGGCCCATTGGAAATCGCGACCGTTGAAGCCGGTTCGCTCATTACAACTACAGATGCAAACGGTGATTACAGCATCAGCCTGCCGGCCGGTGACCACCTGGTAAAAGTATCGTATGCCGGTTATGAAGCAGCCAGTAAGCGCGTGAGCCTGAAAGCGGGTGAAACGGTATTACTCAACTTCAGCCTGGCAGCCCTTGGCAAACTGGATGAAGTGGTATTGGTGGGCAGCCGTGCCAAACCCCGGACCAGTCTCGGATCACCGGTACCGGTGGATGTGATCGATGTAACCAAGCTGGTTAAACTGGCGCCCCAGGTTACCGTGAACCAGTTACTGACTTTTACCGCTCCTTCTTTCACAGCCAATACGCAGTCGCTGGGAGATGGGACCGACCATATTGACCCGGCTTCTTTGAGAGGCCTGGGCCCCGACCAGGTACTGATCCTGGTAAACGGGAAAAGAAGACATACTTCTTCCCTCGTCAATACCAACGGAACCTTTGGTAAAGGAACAGTGGGTACGGACCTGAACTCCATCCCCGTTTCTTCCATTGAGAAAATCGAGATCCTCCGCGACGGAGCAGCCGCCCAGTACGGAAGTGATGCCATTGCCGGTGTGATCAATATCATACTGAAAAAAAATGTAAACAGTTTCAGCGCTACGGTCAACGGCGGTGCCTACAGCAGCAAAAGCGATGGCCGGAAGATCACCGATGGGGAAGGATTACAACTGGGCCTCAATTATGGTGTTCCGCTTGGTAAGAAAGGCGGTTACCTGAACCTGAGTGGTTCCTATGATTCCCGCGAAGCCACTGACCGGACCGGTACGTATAATGGTGTGATATACCGCAGCTATCCCGGAGGCGCCGACCGCACCGATTCTTTCCTTACGGCCACAGGCACCACCCGTCGTGATTATAACCTGAAAGTGGGACAGTCTGAATTAAAAAGCGGGCAATTTATTTACAATGCTTTAATTCCTGTGAATGAACATACGGAGTTTTACAGCTTTGGGGGTATTGGCTACCGCAAAGGCTTGTCAGCCGGTTTTTACCGTTATCCTTATCAGTCACGCAATGTGATAAGCATTTATCCCCTCGGCTTCCTGCCCTATATCGGATCCGATATACACGACAGGTCATTCGCGGCCGGTATCCGTAGCCAGGTCAATGGCTGGGAGGTGGATTTCAGTAATACCTATGGTGAAAACCAGTTTGCTTTTTCCGTTGAGAACTCGCTGAATGCTTCCCTGCTCAATGCATCTCCTACCAGCTTCAGGGCCGGTGGTCCCCGGTTTATTCAGAATACGGTGAATACCGATATTGCCCGGAGTTTTGACTGGTTAAGCGGAGTGAATCTTTCTTTCGGTGCTGAATACCGCTATGAAAAATACCAGATCATTGCCGGCGATGCCAACTCTTATACCAATTATGGTACAGCGCGCCAGATCGGCGTGGATGGTTCCGGCAACCCGATCCTGGTCAATGATCCCTACGGACCGGTCAATACCTTATTTGGTCCCGATGGTTCCGCCCGTCCCGGTGGCGCCCAGGTATTCCCGGGTTTCCGGCCGGAGAATGCGGTTAATGAGGCCCGCACTGCCGTATCGGCTTATGCAGGAGCGGAGTTGAATTTCAGCAGCGCCTTCCTTGCGGATGCGGCCATCCGTTATGAAAATTATAGTGATTTCGGTTCCGCTACCAATGGTAAACTGGCCCTTCGCTATAAAGTAACCCCGAAAATTTCGGTAAGGGCATCTGCCAGTACCGGTTTCAGGGCCCCTTCATTGCAACAGCGTTATTATGCCAATACCAATACCGTCTTTACCAATGGGGTAGCCAATGATGTGGGGGTATTCCCCAATAACAGCCGGGCTGCCCGTCTCGTCGGTATCCCCGCCCTGCGCCCGGAGAAATCCTCCAGCGTAAGTGCCGGTATCACCGGGGCTATTGGTAAATTCCAGGTTACCCTTGACGGTTATTTCACCCGGATCAACGACCGCGTGATCTTTACCGACCAGTTCAGCGGCAGCATTGCGCCCGGCTCTACCCCGGCCGACCAGGAATTATATGCGATCCTGTTGCAGGCCAATGCCACGAAGGCCCAGTTCTTTGCCAATGCCATCAACACCGAAACCAGGGGTGTGGACCTGGTGGTATCCTATAGCCAAAAGATCGGGAAGGGTGGGCTGCGTGCCGACCTGGCCGGAACCGTTTCCAAAACCCAGAAAGTAGGTGCCGTAAAAACCTCCGACCTGTTAGCCGGGAAAGAGGGTATTTATTTCAGCAATGCCAACAAAGTGTACCTGGAAAATGCGGTGCCCAATACCAAGGCCAGTCTCGGGCTTACCTATACGATCCGCAAATTCAATGTGTACCTGCGGAATAATTATTTCGGCGGGGTAACGGAAGCCACCAGCACCCTGGCCAACCAGCAGCATTACAACCCCCGGGTGGTAACCGACCTGTCGTTTGGTTATTCACTCACCCGCAATCTTTCCCTGACCATCGGGGCCAACAACCTCCTTGATGTGTACCCGGAAAAAATCGCCATTGCGGCCAACAGCAACAGCGGCCAGTTCATCTACTCCCGCAGCGCCACCCAGTTCGGTTATAACGGGCGGTACCTGTTTGGTAAGCTTTCGTTTAGTCTCTGAGGTAGATAAATAGTTTATAGAAATAAAAGGGCCCTTCCGGATGGAGGGGCTTTCTTGTGTGAAATTGGGATTTTTTCTTTGTCATATAAGTAGACTCCCCAAAATGGAGAACATTTTTATCAAATGAGAAAGAAATGACCATTTTGAATAACTTTAGTATTAAGAATGCCCTAAGGTGGCTAAATGGGGAATGAATTTTTAAATTTTCAGGAAATGAATGAAATTCAGGTTATAACAAATACGCTGATCGAATTCAGGAATGAGCGTGATTGGGAGCAATTTCACAATCCCAAAGATCTTGCCCTTGCTATTAATGTAGAGGCGGGTGAGTTATTGGAGCTTTTTCTTTGGAAAGCACCGCAGGAGGCGAATGCTGAAAAAGTAAAAGAGGAGTTGGCTGATATTTTTGCGTTTGCAATTTTATTAGCTGATAAATATGGCTTTAACGTTAAGGATATTGTATTAGAGAAAATGGCTAAAAATGCACTTAAATATCCGGTAGATAAGGCAAAAGGAACCGCAAAAAAGTACAATGAATTATGATTGTTTATACTGCAAAAAAATCTCAGTTTTTGGATGATGTGTTGACCAATGACATCGAGAATATTGTACTGAGGAATGTAAAACGTAAGTTGAACAAGGGGGTTAGCCCATCTGAAATTAAGTCATGGGCCTCTTCATTGGTATATATGGACAGAATTTTACAGGACACCGCCATACCTGATGACTGTGGTATAGCAATTGAATACCAGATACCACAAACGGGTAAAAGAATTGACTTTATAATATCAGGGCAAAGCGAAGAGAAAAAAGATTCTGTAATTCTGATTGAACTGAAACAATGGTCTGAAGCAAAGTTAACCTCGAAGGACTCAATTGTGGAGACATTTGTTGGGGGAAGAATAGGGGAGCATACACATCCCTCTTATCAGGCCTGGTCCTATGCGACCCTGTTACAGGGCTTTAATGAAGTAGCCTATACGCAGGAAATCGGGTTGCATCCATGTGCTTATCTTCATAATTACGCAGCGGATAATGTTATAAAAAATGCCTTTTATTCAGAATACATTCAGAAAGCGCCTGTGTTTTTAAAGGCAGATGCTTTGAAATTGAGGGAGTTTATAAAAAAGCATGTCAGGTATGGAGATAAATCAGACGTTCTCTTCCGAATTGAGAATGGCAGAATCCGGCCTTCAAAACTGTTGGCAGATTGTATCAGTAAAATGATCAGGGGAAATGAGGAGTTTATAATGGTTGATGACCAGAAGGTGATATTTGAGAATGCAGTTGCATTGGCAAAAAGATCTTCATCCCAAAATAAAAAGGTTTTGATTGTTAAGGGAGGGCCTGGTACAGGGAAATCAGTCGTGGCGATTAATTTGCTTGTTACGCTAACAAAGCTGGGATTGATGACCCAGTATGTGTCTAAGAATGCTGCGCCCAGGGCTGTTTATGAAGCACGACTTACCGGAACCCTAAAAGCTACTGAAATCAGAAATTTATTTCGCGGATCAGGGGGATTTATAGACACACCTGAAAATGAATTTGATGCATTGATCGTCGATGAGGCACATAGGCTCAACAGGTTTAGTGGATTGTTTGGAAATTTGGGTGACAACCAAATCAGAGAAATAATCAATGCTTCAAAATTTAGTGTTTTTTTTATAGATGAAGATCAGCGTGTTACTTTAAAAGATATTGGCAGGGTAGAAGAGATAGAGATGTGGGCATATAAAACGGATGCGGAGGTTACTGTGCTTGAACTGAATTCACAATTCAGGTGTAATGGTTCGGATGGCTATTTGGCATGGCTGGACAATTTGCTGCAAATAAGGGATACCGTCAATGATGATATTAGGGATCTGGAATATGATTTCAGGGTAATGCCGAACCCTTCAGCGCTAAGGGATATTATTTTTGAAAAGAATAAAGAAAGAAACCGGGCTCGGATGGTTGCAGGTTACTGTTGGAAATGGCCCAGTAAAAAAGATAAATCTGCATATGATATAGAGTTTCCGGAATATGATTTTAGAATGAAATGGAATCTTACAGAGGATGGCAGTGTTTGGATCATTAGTCCAAATTCCGTGAACGAAGTAGGTTGTATACATACCTGCCAGGGTTTGGAGGCTGATTATATTGGTGTAATTGTAGGTGGGGATTTAATAGTAAGAAACGGAGTAGTGGTAACGGATGCGTCTAAGCGTGCAAGTTCTGATAATTCGGTAAAAGGGTATAAAAGCTTGATTAAGCATAATAAGAATCAAGCGTTAACCCAATTGGACCTGATTATCAAGAATACTTATCGGACATTAATGACTCGTGGTATGAAAGGCTGTTACGTTTATTTTACGGATAAGGAGGCTGAGGAATATTTTAAAGCAGCTTTGGAGTGAAAAGTTCTATCTTATTCAATTATTGAGTTAAGTGATTTACCGCAGCCGCTTTCGCGTCTGCCGGCAATCGACTCTGCGTCCTCCGCGTCTCCGCGGTTTTATTTGAGTCCCGTACAGGATTATTTTATGAGATCTTTCGCAATTGATTTACCAAGGATCTCCGCAGCCGCTAACACATCTGCCGGCTATTTTGTTTGTATGCAAACCGTAGCGAGCTCCGGTTGCCTCCAAACAAAAAACCTCCCAGCTATCGCTGAGAGGCCTTGTAGCCCGTACGGGATTCGAACCCGTATCACCACCGTGAAAGGGTGGTGTCCTAGCCCTTAGACGAACGGGCCGTTCGTCCTTCGCGTTCTCCGCACCTCAGTGGTGCCAAAACACTTTTCCTTATTCGCAGACTTTCAGCCGGTTAGAACTGTTGTTCCGTTTTTAGGGACGGCAAAGATAAGTTTACCCCCGTTTTCAGCCAAATGTTTTTAACCCGGTTTTCCACATATTACCGTCAGGCTGCAGGGAGACCAAAATCAACTCCCTTTTTATCCCGCTATTCCCCCGCATTAGCGTAACTTCGGCGCGC
Organism: Sphingobacteriales bacterium; assembly: GCA_016192105.1. Lineage (GTDB taxonomy): Bacteria > Bacteroidota > Bacteroidia > Chitinophagales > Chitinophagaceae > JJ008. The sequence continues at coordinate 64,765 of JACPUV010000006.1, forward strand.
AAAAACAGAGGCTGTCCAGGTTTTTATCAAAAGGAACGAAATTTCCTTGTCAGGCTGAGTAGCCAACCTTCACAAAACAAGGATGGCCTAACAAAGAATGACCAACCCGGGGCCCTATTTCTTAACACATAAAATTTACATGCACTATGAGCACAGTTAAAGTTGCTATCAACGGATTTGGCCGCATCGGTCGCCTCGCTTACCGCCAGATATACAATATGGAAGGAATTGATGTGGTGGCGATCAACGACCTGACCAGTCCCAAAGTGCTTGCCCACCTGCTGAAATACGACAGCGCACAGGGCCGCTTTGATGCGGACGTGAAAGCAGGCGAAGACTCCATTACCGTAAACGGCGACGTCCTGAAAATATACGCCCAGAAAGATCCTTCCCAGATTCCCTGGGGCAGTCACGACGTGGATGTGGTACTGGAATGTACCGGCTTCTTTACCGATAAAGATAAAGCCACCGCTCACCTGAAAGCCGGCGCCAAAAGAGTGGTAATTTCTGCTCCCGCTACCGGCGACCTGAAAACAGTTGTGTACAATGTGAACCACGAAATCCTGGACGGCAGCGAAACCATCATCTCCTGCGCTTCCTGTACCACCAACTGCCTGGCGCCGATGGCCAAAGTGCTGAACGAAAAATACGGCATCGCCGCTGGTTTCATGACCACGATACATGCGTACACCAACGACCAGAATACCCTGGATGCCCCGCATGCCAAGGGTGACCTGCGCCGTGCCCGCGCTGCTGCCGCGAATATCGTTCCGAACTCCACCGGTGCTGCCAAAGCGATCGGGCTGGTGCTGCCGGACCTGAAAGGCAAACTGGATGGTGCCGCTCAGCGCGTACCAACCATTACCGGTTCCTTAACTGAACTGACAACAATCTTAAACAAGAGCGTTACAGCTGAAGAGGTAAACGCTGCCATGAAAGCCGCCGCTAACGAATCATTCGGCTATAACGAAGATGAAATCGTAAGCAGCGATATCATCGGCACCCATTTTGGTTCCCTGTTCGATGCCACCCAGACCAAGGTAATGACCGTGGGTGACAAACAACTGGTGAAAACCGTAAGCTGGTACGATAACGAAATGAGCTATGTAAGTCAGCTCGTACGTACCGTGAATTTTTTCGCAAAACTGATTAGTAAGTAATCCGGCGGATACTGAGACTGTCCTGCAGCAGCGTGAATGCCGGCTGCAGGATAGTTTCAATCTGCTTTCGTACAATGAAGATTAGGAATATCGAAGGGCTTTCGGCAAAGGATATCCTGCAGGAAGCGGAACAAGGCGCCCGGTTTGTGTATTTTGCCTATACCATTTCCCTGGTCGTGGTCACATTCAAACGTACATCGGATGTCTATCTGGTCAGGAAAGGGGAGAGCCGTTTAAAAAGAAAATGGCCTTATACCCTGCTTACAGTTCTCCTCGGATGGTGGGGCCTGCCATTCGGACCGAAATACAGTGTACAGGCCATCCGTACCAACCTTAAAGGAGGAAAGGATGTGACCGATGAAGTGGTATCCACGGTGGCCGGACATATTCTTTTCTGGGAAAAAGAGCGGCAGAATGCCCATGCCTGTTAACCCGATTCGTTCATTTCAACCTATTTATTATGTCAACATTTTCCGCTTATGATTTCAGGAATCAGAAAGCCCTGATCCGTGTGGACTTTAATGTCCCCCTCAACGACAAATTTGAAATTACCGATGATACCCGGATGAGGGCCGCTGTACCCACGATCAAAAAGATCCTGAACGACGGGGGCAGCGTGATCCTGATGAGTCACCTCGGCCGGCCCAAGGACGGACCTGCTGATAAATATTCCCTGAAGTACCTGATCCAGCACCTCAGCGAACTGCTGGGCGGCACCCGGGTGTTTTTTGCGGATGACTGTATCGGCGAACAGGCCTGGCTTACGGCAGGTATGCTCAGGGCCGGGGAAGTGATGCTGCTGGAAAACCTCCGCTTTTATAAAGAAGAGGAAAAAGGCAATGAAGAATTTGCCGCCAAACTGGCCCGGCTCGGCGATGTATGGGTGAATGATGCATTCGGCACCGCCCACCGCGCCCACGCTTCTACTGCAGTGATCGCTAAATTTTTCCCAAAGGAAAAAAGACTCTTCGGCCTGCTGATGGAAGGAGAAGTGACAAGCGCCGAAAAAGTATTACATGCGTCCGAAAAGCCCTTTGTCGCCATTATCGGCGGGGCCAAAGTGAGTGATAAGATCCTGATCATCGAAAACCTGCTGGAAAGAGCCACTGATATCATCATCGGCGGCGGGATGGCCTATACCTTTATAAAAGCCCGGGGTGGTAAGATCGGGAATTCACTCTGCGAGGAAGACCGCCTGCAAACAGCCCTTGATATCCTGAAACTGGCCAAAGAAAAAAATGTCAGCATCCATTTGCCCGAGGATTCTGTGATTGCCGATAAATTTGACGCAAATGCCAATACGGCTGTGACACCCAGTGATGCCATTCCCGACGGGTGGATGGGACTGGATATCGGACCCAAGGCAGAAGGCATTTTCTCCGAAGTGATAAGAAAATCAAAAACCATTTTATGGAACGGTCCCATGGGTGTTTTTGAAATGGAAAAATTCCAGCAGGGTACCAAAGCCATTGCGGTAGCCATTGCCGAAGCCACCCAGGCCGGTTCTTTCTCCCTTGTGGGCGGCGGCGATTCCGTCTCTGCCGTGAACCAGTTCGGATTTGCCGATAAAGTAAGCTATGTCTCCACCGGCGGTGGCGCGATGCTGGAGTATTTTGAAGGGAAAGTATTACCGGGGATCGCGGCGGTTCAAAGTTAGTTAGTAGTCAGTAGTCTGTAGTCCTTTAAAGCAGGACCTGCACAATATTAAAGAACCCTTCCCTGGCGGAGGGTTTTTTTTATGTTCAACGTTCATCGTTCACAGCCTGCCGGTAGGCAGGTTCAGCGTTCGGGTTCACAGTCCGGGGCTTACCTACATGCCTCGCGGCGAAGCGAACTCGCCTCGCCGCGAAGCAGGCTGGCACCTGACACCTCGCCTCGGGCGAAGCAGACCGACATCTGACAACTAACACCTGACACCTCGCCACGCGGCGAAGCGAACTCGCCTCATGGCGAAGCAGGCCGACACCTGACACCTCACACCTGACCACCCTACACCCGACACCTTGCACCTGTCCACCGGCTACTATCAGCCACCTGCCGAAATTCATAGTATGGAAATCCCAAATCCCCTAATTTTAGTATCAAATCAAAAAAATACTAAAATGAAAGGAACCCGTAATATCGCTTTGTTCGTCGTACTAGGCCTGTTTCTCATACTCGGCGTATGGGGATGCAATGGTTATAACGGCGTCATTAAGCAGGACGAAAATGTCAAGAAGACCTGGAATAACGTAAACACCGAGTACCAGAAAAGGTCCGACCTGGTGGACAACCTGGTTAACACGGTTAAAGGAGCCGCCAATTTTGAAAAAGAAACCCTGACCAAACTGGTGGAAGCCCGGGCTAAAGCCACTTCCGTGAATTTTACCGCCGAGCAACTTACCCCGGAAAATATGGCGAAGTTCCAGGAAGCACAGGGCCAGATGACCGGCGCCCTCAGCCGTTTATTGGCAGTGGTCGAGAACTACCCTGATCTGAAAGCCAACCAGAACTTTACCAAATTACAGGGACAACTGGAAGGAATCGAAAACGATGTTCGTAATTCCCGGAAGGGATTCAATGACGCGGTTAACAGTTATAATACGAAGGTGAGATCATTCCCTGTCAATATGCTGGCCGGCATCTTTGGCTTTAAAGCAAAAGAAGGATTTAAGGCAGAGGAAGGTGCGGAGAAAGCTCCAAAAGTTCAATTCTAACCGGAACGGATGCAAAAAAAATATTCGGGCTATATAGTGGGAGGAGGGATCCTGCTGATCCTGATCACCTGGCTTTCTTCCTCCTATAATTCCTTTGTAAAAAAACAGGAAAAAGTAAACCTGCAATGGGCAGAAGTGCAGAATACCTACCAGCGCCGGCTGGACCTGGTACCCAACCTGGTCAATGTGGTGAAAGGCGTATCCGATTTTGAACAGACTACGCTGGAAAAAATCACCGAGGCAAGGAGCCGGGCGGCCGCTGGTCTCCGGACTACAGCGCTTACCGGGGAGAATTACCGGAAACAACAGGAATTGCAGGATACCCTGGCCCTGTCGGTGAACCGCCTGATTATTCAGATTGAAAAATACCCCGAACTGAAAGGCACGGCCGCTTATTCAGGGTTGCAGACCCAACTGGAAGGAACCGAAAGAAGGATCCGGGTGGCCCGGAATGATTTTAATGAGGCCGTGGCGGATTATAATAAAAAGGTAAGGGGCTTCCCCTCGAACCTGGTAGCCGGTCTCTTTGGCTTTGATCAGAAAAAAGGTTTTGAAGCGGCTGTGGGTACGGATAAGGCCGTTGAAATAAAATTTTAGAAAAATCTATTCATTAAACCCGATCATACGGTGAAACTATTTCCATGGAAAAAAAATAAACCGCTCTTCAATGAAGAAGAGAACCACCTGATCGTAAAAGCCATCCGGCAGGCGGAAAAACGAACCAGCGGGGAAGTGAGGGTCTATGTGGAAAGCCGCTGCCGGTTTATGGATGCGATTGACCGTGCCGCTGAAGTATTCTTCTCCCTCAAAATGGAAAATACTGAGGAACGAAATGCGGTCCTGGTTTACGTGGCCCTCAAAGACCAGCAGCTTGCCGTTTTTGCCGACGAGGGGATCTATAAACGTACAGGCCAGGAATACTGGAATAAAGTGGTAGCGGAAATGATCGGGACTTTTAACAAGCAGGATTACGCAAAGGGTATCGCGGAATGCGTTATACAAATCGGCGATGCGTTACATACCCATTTTCCCTATGAAAGGGATACAGATAAAAACGAACTGCCGGATCAAATTGTTTTCGGCAATTGACCCCATGAAGAAATTACTACTGATACCGGCCTTGTTCTTTTCCCTCCTGGGCGTTGCGCAGATGGATAAGATTATTTCTTCGCCGCCCAGTCCGCCCCGGCTGGTAAATGATTTCAGCAAGACCCTGACGGCGCAACAGGTGGAAGCCCTCGAGCAAAAACTGGTGCGCTATGATGATTCCACTTCCAACCAGTTTACGATTGTTATTGTAAACTCCACAGATGATTATTCAATCGAAGATGCGGCCCTTGAACTCGGACGCAAATGGGGCGTGGGGAGCAAGGATTTTAATAACGGGGTGGTGATCCTGGTGGCAAAGGATGACCGGAAAATGACCATCCAGGTGGGCTATGGGCTGGAAGGAGCGATCCCCGACCTGGTTTCAAAGAGTATCATTGACAACACGATCACTCCCCAGTTTAAAAATGATAATTATTACCGCGGACTGGATGAAGGGACCGATGACCTGATCAAAGCAGCGGAAGGAAGATATAAGGCCCCGGAAAATTATGGCAGCCGGAAGAAAAAAGGACCCGGTACCCTGACGATCATTATTATTGTCATTGTCTTACTCATTGTATTTGGTTCAGGTGCGGCCGGCGGGGGTACCTATGTTTCCCGTGGCGGTTTTGGCGGCTGGGGTGGCGGTGGCTGGTCCGGCGGTGGCTGGTCCGGCGGTGGCGGAGGCGGAGGCAGCGGCGGCTTCGGTGGATTTGGCGGAGGTTCTTTTGGAGGCGGCGGCTCGAGCGGAAGCTGGTAAGTTAGTTAGTAGTCTGTAGTCTATAGTCTATAGTCGTTCACCCGAAGCATCGGTCATTTGTATTAGCTAAGACTTAATCTGACAGTTAGGGTTAACTTTAGAGTAACAACAAACCAAAGTTTAACCCCAAAAACTGTCAGAAATGAAAGTGGAAACTAAGTTAATCAAAACCAAGTTAGGTTTACTGCAATTAGCAGA
>JACPUV010000007.1 GCA_016192105.1 Sphingobacteriales bacterium
ACGAAATTTTTTTGACAACCAATTAAATTCCGGTACAGGAGGAATCATGTATTACTTCGGAATCATGGGTATATACAAGATCCCTCGCTCGCTCGGGATTGAAATAGTTGTATTAGTTGACCCCTTTATCCCTCCTTCGTCGGGATGACAAAAAAACCCCTTCCCTTCGAAGAACTCAGCGTAAACCAGGCATGATAAAACAGCCCCTTCTCTTCGAAAAACTCAGCGTAAACCAGGATGACAAAAAAAACCCTTTCCTTCGAAGAACTCAGCGTAAACCATGCATGATAAAACAGCCCCTTCTCTTCGAAAAACTCAGCGTAAACCATGCATGATAAAACAGCCCCTTCTCTTCGAAGAATACAGGTAAGCCCCGGTGTGACAAAACATTCAGTTGTATGGGTACTTGTCCTCCCGAAGAGAAGCGAGGGGGCAAGGCAGATACCGGGCTCCTTCATTTCAACTCCGGCAAAGGAGAAGTCTTGCCTTGATGTCCGGAACTGAAAAATGCCGGATTTGCAATCATATTGAGCAGAAAAAAACCAGCTATTTCTGATAAAAAAACACTGCTTTGTGTGCAAAAAACGGTGCTGATCATTTCATTCAAATATAATTTTAATCTTATTAAATCTTATATTGATGAATTCCGGCACTTACTATGTTTACATCCTAACTAATCCACAGCGATCCATTATATACACAGGTGTTACCAATAATCTTTCCTTAAGGATTTTACAACACTGGGAAAACAGAGGTAACAGCAATTGTTTTACCGGGAGGTATTACTGCTATAATCTGATATACTACGAAGAGTTCAACTATATTAACAACGCAATAGCAAGAGAGAAGGAGATTAAGGGATGGAGAAGACAGAAAAAAGAAGAACTTATTAAACGTAAGAATCCCGAATGGAAGTTCCTGAATTCAACTTTTTGCGATAACTGGCCACCCCCGAAGAAATAACCCCCTCCCTTCACTTCGATAGGCTCAAATTAAACCCGGATAACAAGACTTTCAGTTATAAAAGTACTTGTCATCCCGAAGCGAAGCGAGGGAGCAAGGCAGATACAGGACTCCTTCATTTCAACTCCGGCAAAGGAGGAGTCTTGTACTGCTCCGGAATTACAGGAAACAACCCCATTCACTATTTCTCCGTATTTCTTCTGACCTTTGGAGCCATGAAGAAAATCAACTGTAAAAAATGGTTCTGGACGGCCCTGGTCATTTACCTGATCGGTGGGATGGGGCTGTATTTTCTCCAGGACGCGATTCTCTTTCACCCGGTAACCCTGAACCGGACCTATCATTATAATTTCCCGCAGCCGCATAAGGATATCTCCATTCCGATCGACCAGGAAGACACGCTGAACCTGGTGGATTTTGCCAGCCCCGGGCCGGTAACCAGGGGCGTAGTGCTTTACTTTCATGGCAATAAGCGGAATATTTCCTGGTATGCGAAATACATCCCCTATTTCACCCGTCACGGGTACCAGGTGCTGATGATCGATTATCCCGGCTTCGGAAAGAGTACCGGTAAACTAACGGAAGAAAAACTCTATAACTGGGCCCTGCAGGTATATAAACTGGCCATTTCCCGGTTTGCAGCCGACAGCATCATTATTTACGGGAAAAGCATGGGTACCGGTATTGCCGCGCAGCTGGCCTCTGTCCGGGATTGCAGGCGGCTGATTCTCGAAACGCCTTATTACGATTTCCCCGCCGTGGTCAGCCATTACCTGCCCGTTTACCCCGTCCGGTGGATGCTGCATTATGAACTGCCCACGCATGACTATCTGAAATTGGTGAAAGCGCCTGTTACTATTTTTCACGGTACTGCGGATGGAGTTGTGCCCTATAAAAACTCGAAGCGGTTGCAGCCCTTATTAAAACCGGCAGACGAACTGGTCACCATTAAAGGCGGCAGTCATAACGATCTTTACCAGTACAGGGAACTCTTGCAGAAGCTGGATTCTGTCCTCTCCCTATAATTCCACCGGCACCACATTGGGTGTTTTGTTTTTCCGGATCTTTTCCGGTATCGTCAGCAGGATCTGCTGCTGCAATACATCGATCAGTCTTTTTTTCTCCAGGTTGCGGTGTACCACCAGGCTGACCTCCCGCATAGGGGATGGCTTTTTAAACGGCCGGAGCAGCTGGGTTTGCCGCGGTGGCATATCCAGCGTGGCCAGTTCGGGCAGGATGGTAATCCCGTCATTCATTTCCACCATGCGGCGAAGGGTTTCAATACTACCCGCTTCATAATCAAAATGACTGTTTTCCCGGCTGATCTTCCGGAGCTCGCAAAGATTCACGATCTGCGAACGGAAGCAATGTCCCTCTTCCAGCAACCAGAGTTTGCCGGGATCAATATCCTGGGGCAGCACATAGGTTTTTTGATACACTGCATTTTTGCGGGATACATAGGCCATCAGTTCCTCATAAAAGAGTACATATTCCCGGATCCCCGGTTCCTGGAGCGGAGTAACCAGGATACCCGCATCGATCTTTCCCTCCCGCAGCCGGGCGATGATCAGTTCCGTCATCATTTCATGCACCACCAGCCTCACATCCGGGTACTTCCGGGTGAAGGGCTGTACAAACAAAGGAAGCAGGTAGGGGGCCAGGGTGGGTATGATCCCGATCCGCAGTTCACCCATCAGCAGCCCCTTTCTTTCCTGGACCGTTTCCAGCAGCTGGTTCCGGCCGGCCAGGATCGCCCGGGCCTTTTCGATGATCTCGGTGCCGATAACCGTCGGTACCACCGGCTGTTTGCTCCGGTCAAAGAGCTTTATCCCCAGCTCTTCTTCCAGTTTCTGAATCTGCATGCTAAGGGTCGGCTGGGTCACAAAACATTTTTCCGCCGCTGTGGCAAAATGCCGCCAGGTATCCACGGCTACGATATAATCCAGTTGTACCAATGTCATAATATAGATTTTGACTATGAGAATATAAATTTAATCAATTTGATTTATAGTGCAGGCTGCCGCAAATTTGTGTATTCCTTTAACCATTCAAAAATCATATTATGAGCGAAAAGAAAAAACTGACCTCGGCCTCCGGTATCCCCTACTACGAGCACGAGAACAGTATGAGTGCCGGACCACGGGGGCCCCTGCTGCTTCAGGACTTTATCCTCCACGAGAAAATGGCCCATTTCAACCGGGAACGGATCCCGGAACGGGTGGTACATGCGAAAGGCAGCGGCGCATACGGCACCTTTACCGTAACGCATGATATCACAAAATATACCCGGGCAAAACTATTCAGCCAAATCGGCAAGCAAACAAAGGCATTCCTGCGGTTCTCCACCGTGGGAGGTGAAAAAGGAAGCGCGGATACCGAAAGGGATCCCCGTGGTTTTGCCATGAAATTCTATACGGAAGACGGCAACTGGGACCTGGTGGGCAATAATACCCCGGTCTTTTTTATCAAGGACCCGAAAAAATTCAGCGACTTTATTCATACCCAGAAAAGGGATCCCTATACCAATTGCAAAAGCGCCACCATGATGTGGGATTTCTGGAGCCTGAACCCGGAAAGCCTGCACCAGGTACTGTTCCTGATGAGCGACCGCGGTACGCCGTACAGCTACCGGCACATGAATGGTTACGGCAGCCATACGTTCAGTTTTATCAATGCCGGCAATGAACGGCACTGGGTGAAATTCCATTTCAAGACTGCCCAGGGTATTAAGAATTTCACCAATGACGAAGCGGTGAAAATGAAAGGAGAAGACCCGGACTGGGCCCAGCGCGACCTGGTTCACGCCATTGACAACGGCGATTTCCCGAAATGGATGGTGAAAGTGCAGCTCATGACCGAAGAACAGGCCCGGGCTTATCAGTGGAACCCCTTTGACCTGACCAAGGTCTGGAGTCATAAAGATTTCCCGCTGCTTGATGTAGGCATGCTCGAACTGAATGAGAACCCGCAGAATTATTTTGCCGAAGTGGAGCAGGCGGCCTTCGCCCCGGCCCATGTGGTGGATGGCATCAGTTATTCCCCGGATAAAATGCTGCAGGGACGGATCCTCTCCTATCCCGATGCTCACCGCTACCGGCTGGGCGCCAACTATGAGCAAATCCCCGTGAACCGCTGTCCTTTTGCAGTCAGCAATTACGAACGGGACGGGAAAATGAGGGTGGATGGCAACAACGGCAAAGCCACTAATTATTACCCCAACAGTTTTGATGCTATTAAACCCGATGAAGACTATAAGCAACCTGCCTTGACACTGGATTCCCCGCTGGCGGACTGGTATGACCGGAACGGGGAAGGCGAAAACGATCATTACACGCAACCCGGTATCTTCTACCGCGAGGTATTAAGCGATTACGACAGGAAGAACCTGGTCAGTAATATCGTCGGCGCCATGAAAGGGATCGACGGGCCGAAAAAAGGGGAGATCACCAACCGCCAGCTTTGCCATTTCTTCCGGGCCGATATCGGGCTGGGAATGGCCATTGCCACGGGTCTTGGTGTGAATCCTGAAGAAGCCATGCCCAAACAGCACAGCAAGGAAAAGCTGGAAACGGTCTGATTTCCGGTTAAGGATAACCGTTCCGTTCATACGGGACGGTTTTTTTTATTCCTCCAGTGTCACTTTGGTTTTCCCGACCTTGAGTTTGTAGCCCGCTCCTATTTTCAAGGCGTAATTGCGGTCGGTATGACTGACGGGAAAATCAAAACAAACCGGGTAGTCATATTCCTGTACGATATCCCGGAGTATTTCAGAAACAGTTTTGCCAAAGGGACGTTCCGTATCATTGGTATCTGTAAACCCGCCAAAGATCAGCCCCGCGAGGCGGGACAGTTTACCGCTTCTTTTTAACTGGTACAGCATACGGTCCAGGTTATACAATTGCTCCCCCACATCTTCAATAAACAGAATCTTTCCGCGTGTCTTGATATCCGAATCCGTACCCACCCCGTGGGCCAGCAGGGCCAGGTTGCCGCCCAGCAGTTCCCCGATGGCTTCGCCCCGGCGGTTAAAGTCGTGGACAGCGCACTGGTATTTTATCTTCTTTCCTTCCAGGGCATTTTTCAGGGATAACACATATTCATTCTTAAACCCTTCCTCATTGAACGCCCCGGCCATGGGGGCATGCAGGGACGCGATATAGTAATTGCTGTACAAATATGAATGCAGGACGGTTATATCACTGTATCCCACGATCCATTTAGGCGCTTTCCTGAATTTCCTGAAATCAATATGATCAATGATGCGGCCGGTCCCGTACCCGCCCCTGGCACATAAAACCGTTTTCACTTCCTCATCATCCAGCATTTGCTGAAAATCACGGAGCCGTTCCTCATCCGTCCCGGAAAAATAAGTAGCAGACCCTCCTCCCACTGTATTGCCCACTTTCACATTATACCCCCAGTCCTGCAAAGTGTTCACACAGGTCTTCACTTTCTCAAATGGCATATAGCCGGCGGGGCAAACCAACCCAATAGTATCTCCTTTCTGTAAATATGGCGGGATCTTAATCATAGATTAAAAGTATTATTTCTTTGTTTAATTTCCCATGACGGAAGCTGAAAAGCCGGCAGCCTGGCCTGGCCCGGTTACCCTGTCCGTATCAATGGTTTTATTTCTATTTTTATATTCTGAAAAAATTGTGGTATGAAAAAATCAGTCTTCTTCCTGCTTTGCCTGTTCAGTACAATTATCCTCCGGGCACAGCAAAAAGTCATTCCCCTGTATGAGGGTACCGCACCCGGCACTGAAACCTGGAACTGGAATGAAGCGGAGAATGACCAGAATATGTGGCAGACCAAAGTTGTGTACAATGTCGTACAACCCAGCCTGACTGTTTTTCAGCCGGCCGCCGGCAAAGCCAATGGAACAGCGGTCATCATTTGTCCGGGTGGTGCTTTTTTTGCCCTGTCCATCAACAGCGAGGGTTTTGATGTGGCCAGCTGGCTGCAGCAAAAAGGAGTGACCTGTTTTGTTCTGAAATACCGGCTGGCCCATACAACCGGCAATGATCCGACTGCGGAAGTAGCTGCGAAAATGGGAAAGAAAGAATTTGAAGAGGAAACCGGAAAAGTAATTCCCCTGGCCATCGCGGACGGGAGAGCGGCGATTGCTTATGTCCGGAAACATGCGGCCGAATACAATGTACTGCCCGACCGGATCGGCATCATGGGGTTTTCGGCAGGCGGCACTCTTGCTTCCGCGGCCCTCTTCAATTACAACAACGAAAATAAACCTGATTTTGCGGCGCCGGTATATCCCTACTTCCCGAAAGAAATGTATGGAACCGTCGGTGCCGGGGCTCCCCCGCTGTTTATCACCGCTGCCAGCGATGATGCACTTGGACTGGCTCCCCATAGTGTGGACCTGTATAATTACTGGATGGCGGCTAAACAGCCTGCAGAACTGCATATGTATGCGAAAGGCGGACATGGTTTCGGGATGCGGAAACAGAACCTGCCCTCCGATCAGTGGATCGATCGCTTCGGAGAATGGCTGGACCAGCAGGGATTCTTAAAACGACCCGCTTTTAACCCGGAGTTTGCGCTTTTCGAACAACGGGTATATCCCACAGTGGATGGGAATATTTTACCCTACCGCATTTTATACCCGGAGAATTATGATAAAAACAAAAAGTATCCGCTTGTATTATTCCTGCACGGATCCGGTGAAAGAGGAAAAGACAATGAAAAACAACTGACCCATGGGGCCAGGCTTTTCCTGTCAGCTGAAAACCGGAAAAAATTTCCGGCCATCGTTCTTTTCCCGCAATGCCCGGATGAATCTTTCTGGGCAACCTCCACCATTGACAGGACCGTACAACCTGCCAGATTCGAGCTGGACTACAGCGGGGAAGCCAACTGGCCCCTTACTGCGGCCAATGAACTGGTGAAGAAAATGATTGCGGAAGGCGCTGTTGATCCGGGCCGTGTTTATATCACCGGTTTATCGATGGGTGGGATGGGCACCTTTGAATCCGTTTTCCGTTATCCCAACCTGTATGCGGCCGCATTACCGATCTGCGGTGGCGGGGATGTGGAGGAATATGATAAAAGGGTCAGTAAAACGGCCTTCTGGATCTTCCATGGTTCAGCAGACAGGGCGGTGGATGTAAAAATGTCACGCGATATGGTGGACAAACTCAAAAAATTAAAGGTCGAACTGAAGTACTCGGAATACCCCGGCGTAAACCACAACAGCTGGGACAATGCATTTGCGGAGCCGGATTACCTGGACTGGATGCTGCGGCACAAAAGGAAAAAATAGTCCCGCTAAAAGAAAGACCGGTATTTATTCAATGCCGGTTTTTTGTTTCCGGCTATTCTCTTCTGCCAGGATAAGTTTCATCAGTTCTTTCGGAACATAGAGATCCGGTGCATTTTCCGGTTTAATTGCCGGATCGGGCAGGTACCAGTAGTATTTCGAAAAAGCCTCCCTCAGGCTTTCATCCTTAAAAGCATAGCCCATCCGGGCAAAATTCAGGTTGCGGTAGAGCCGGAGCTGCTGACCGGATAACGCATGTACCGCGGCCTCCACGGAATCGCCCCAGAGCAATCCAGGGTAACCGGCAAATTCATTTACTGACTTTTTATCGCACCAAAGGGCCACTTCGCTATGCGGCTGAAAGATGGTCAGGGCCAGGTCTTTTTGCGGCCGGAAATTCGTTTGCCGTAATTGCAGTTTCCCTTTCCGGATCAGTGTCATCCGCAGGTGGCTGCCACCTCCTTCCTCCTCATAGGGATTATGTATAAGAACCGGGCTGATTTGTCCAACCCCTACCAGGGTCCATTTGACCGGCACAGCGCCAAAAGCGGAGGGGATCGCAAAATAGCTGTCATCCCCCATGCTGATGTTCAGCTCAAAATCCCCGATAACGCCGTTGGCCCAGGAAGTACCGGTTGTAAGCCGGTAATAAAAATCATTTTTTGTATCGACCGTAGCACCGCCGCGGTAGAGGTAACTGTGCCGTATAACCGTAAGCCCTTTGGCAAAACGGACCGTGAAATGATAAACGAAATCATGCCCGTCCGCCAGTTTATCGCTGATCATAAACCCGGTCTCCTTCAGCTGGGCAATTTTATACGGCAGGATGCGGTTATCCGCCATCACCATAAAGTCTTTTACCTGCGGATGAGCGGCTTCTTCTTCGGGGAAATCGCCCATCGCGGGCGGGGTCACAAAGCCCACGGTCAGTTCCTTTTCCGGGCCGGGATTAAAGAATTCAAAATAAATATCCACCTGCATCCAGTCGCCTCTCCGCTCCAGGCTGAGGATCTCTTTTTTCAGCTGGACACTTGTTTCCTTCAACGGGATCAGGGTATTGCCCATGGCATAGAATACGCCGTCGTTGGCAAAGAGGGGTTGCCAGGAACCGATGAGCATCAGCAGGAAAATCCTTTTCATCAATTTAGTTGTAGTTGAACGCTAAAGTTATCAGAAATCATCCTTTTGGGCAATGATCCTGATTCCGGTATTTTTGCAGGCTATTAAAGCGAGTGCGAAAATGACCCTACCTAAACGATACCTGATTACTTCGGCCCTGCCTTATGCCAACGGCCTGAAGCATGTGGGACACCTGGCCGGGGCCTATATCCCGGCTGATATCTATGCCCGTTACCAGCGGGCTCAGAAAAGAGACGTGCTGTTTGTATGCGGCAGCGATGAACACGGCACCGCCATCCCGATCCAGGCCACGAAGGAAGGCACCACCCCCCGCGCCATTATTGATAAATACCATGCAGCCATGAAACAGGACTTCGAAGACCTGTCCATGAGCTTTGATATCTATCACCGTACCAGTGAACCCATTCACCACGAAACAGCGCAGGAATTTTTTACTTATTTAAACGACCGGAACGAACTGGAAGTAAAAGAAACCGAACAATATTATGATGAGGAAGCCCATTCCTTCCTCGCGGACCGCTATATCAAAGGCACCTGCCCCAATTGCGGGAGCGACCGGGCTTTTGGCGATCAGTGTGAAACCTGCGGCCGCACCCTGAGTCCCGATGAACTGATCAACCCCGTGAGCACCCTGAGTGGCAAGGCCCCGGTGAAAAGAAAGACCTCGCATTGGTACCTGCCGCTCGGCAAACACGAAAATTTTTTACGGAAATGGATCCTGGAACAGCACAGGGACGACTGGCGCCCCACGGTAATCGGACAGTGCAAAAGCTGGATCGAAGGGGGCCTGCAATCCAGGGCAGTAACCCGTGACCTTGACTGGGGAATCAGGGTGCCGCTCCCCGAAGGGGCCGGGAAGGTTCTATATGTATGGTTTGATGCACCGATCGGTTATATCAGCGCCACCAAACAATGGGCACTGGATCACCAGAAAGACTGGAAACCCTATTGGTATGAAAAAGATACCAAACTGGTACACTTTATCGGGAAGGACAATATTGTATTCCACTGCATCATCTTCCCGCTGATGCTGAAACTGCACGGCAATATCCTGCCGGAAAATGTACCGGCCAATGAGTTCCTCAACCTCGA
The DNA here is from genome assembly GCA_016192105.1 of Sphingobacteriales bacterium. GTDB lineage: Bacteria > Bacteroidota > Bacteroidia > Chitinophagales > Chitinophagaceae > JJ008. The sequence continues at coordinate 9,476 of JACPUV010000007.1, forward strand.
AGGCGATAAGATGAGTACCAGCCGCAACTGGAAACTGGATATGCGGGATTATATCAACGATTTTGTAAAACAGGAAAACGGCGGTACCCAGTGTGTGGATATGCTCCGGTACTACCTCACCCAGATTGCTCCCGAGACCAAGGACAGTGAATTCATGTGGAAAGGATTCCAGGACGCGGTGAACAGTGAACTGGTTTCCATCTTCGGAAATTTTGTCAACCGTACCTGGGTGCTGATGCATAAGCTATGCGGCGGTAAGGTCCCCGGGCTCCACGAAGAACTTTTAGACGAAACAGATCAGGGATTAGCGGAAGATATACGGAATGCAAAAACAAAAATTGAGGCCCTGCTGGAAGAATATAAATTCAGGGAGGCCCTGTTTGAAGTGATCGACCTTTCCCGGAAAGGGAACCAGTACATGCAGAAAAAAGAACCCTGGATACTGGCAAAAAGCCTGGCCGAAAAACCGGAACTGCAGAAAAAAATTGACACCGCCTTGCATATGTGTCTTCAACTGACGGCCAACCTGGCCATCCTCGTCAACCCCTTCCTGCCCAATACGGCGAAGAAAATGATCCACCTGATGAAGGTGGTGGATAAGCTGCTGGACTGGGAAAACGCGGGCAACCTGAAACTCCTGCGCGTGGGCTACAGCCTGCGGGAGCCGCAGTTACTATTCCGGAAAATAGAAGACACAGAAATAACAGCCCAGATTGAAAAATTAAAAAGCGGATTGAAAAAAATGGAAGAACCGAAAAAAGCAGCCCCCCCGGCGGCGGGCGAAGAAGAAGTAAAAAAAGAAATCCCGGCGAAACCGGAAATAAACTTTGATGATTTTGCAAAGATTGAGCTCAAAGTGGGAACGATCGTTGCTGCGGAGAAAGTGGAAAAAGCGGATAAACTGCTGAAATTATCCGTGGACCTGGGTACGGAAACCCGTACCATTGTGAGCGGTATTGCCCTGCACTATCAGCCGGAAGAGATCGTCGGCCGGCAGGTTACGGTGGTCACCAACCTCGCCCCCCGTAAAATGAGGGGCATTGAAAGCAATGGCATGATCCTGATGGCTGAAGATAAAGCAGGTAAACTGCATTTTATCCAGCCCGGAAACCTGGTTGACCCCGGATCAACTGTCAGTTAATCGTTAAATTTCAGGAAGCCCCCGTTTATTCTGCTGATAAACGGGGGTTTTCATTTGCGGGCCCTTCAATTTCAGTAAATTCATACTAAAATCTCTTCCGCACCTTGACGACCTTACTCCCGGGAAAAAAAGTACTGAAATTTACCGGCATACTGACCGGTATCCTGCTCCTATTATTCGCCGGATTTCATAGCTGGATCAACTATAATGCGAAATGGATTGTCCAGGACCTGGTGGAGTCAAGGTCAAAAGGCCGGCTCAAAATGAAGATTGAAAAATTCCGTTTCAGCTGGTTCAGCCGGAAAGTGGAATTGCAGAACACGGTTATCTACAGCACCGATTCGGTAAATGCCGTTACCGCTTACCGTTTTCATGTCAGTCATATTAAATTAACGGTCCAGGAAATCCTGCCCATCCTTTTCGATAAAAAATTACTGATCGATTCCCTGAACCTGGACCAGCCGGAAATTGTGGTGACCCGGCTGAAACCACTCCCGGTGAAAAACAGCAAAAAGGAAGTCTCCATTCCGGAGGAACTGGGCAAAATCTATACCTCCATCCAGGATGCCCTGCAGGCGCTTAAAGTAAACCGTTTCCAGATCGAAGAAGCCCGGTTCACCCTGATCAATAAAGTACAGCCCGGGCAGCTGCCCCTGACCATCAGCAATATTCATTTTCATGTTGATAACCTGTCGGTGGATACCAGCACACTGAACGGGAAAGAAAAATTACTTTTCAGCGATAACGTAGTGCTGAGCAGCCGGCAGCAGGATATCCTGTTCCCGGATGGCCGTCATCGTCTTTCTTTCAGTCAGTTCCGGATCAACCTGAAAGAAAAACGGGTGGAGTTTGACAGCTGCACCATCGCTTCCGAACAAAAAGAAGGTACCCGCTCCCGCTTCCGGGTATTTGTGGATACGCTCCGGCTGACACGTATTGATTTTGACACGCTGTATCGTTCGGAAGTCATCAAAGCCGATTCCGTGTATTGCCTCAATCCCCGTTTTGATCTCGAAGTGGAAAATATAAAAAGGAAAGCCGGAGAAAAAAGGGGGCCTCCCAAACTGGAAGAGATCGTGCAGCAACTGACGGGTGAACTTTTACTGGGGTTCGTGGTGGTTAACAATGCCGACTTTCATATCAATACCAATATCGACGACCGCCGGGCCTCCTTCCATTTTACCCACAATACTTTTGAACTGCAGGGGCTGCGGGTGGCCCGTCAATCCCCCCGGCCCCTCACCGTAAAAAAAGTGGCGCTGGCGATCCGGAATTTTGAAAATTTTATCCGGGACAGTACTTATAAACTGAATTTTGACAGCATCCTGATCAAAGAAGACCGCGTCATACTCGACCGTTTCACTCTCCATACATTGTCGGGGGGCCGTATCATTAACCGTTTCAGTATTCCCCGTTTTGAGCTGAGCGGGTTATCCTGGGATGACCTGGTTTTTAACCAGCAACTAAAAGCCCGGCAGGCGACCCTCTATCACCCGGTCATCAACTACCATGCGGATCAGTTATCCGAAAGGCCCAACGGGAAAAAAAGCATTTTTACCACACTGGGAGAGATTGGTCAGCTGATCCGGCTGGACAAGATGCAGATTGTAAAAGGCCATATCGGTATCGGCTTAAAGAATAACAATTCCGTATCACTGGAGGATGCATCCATGACCCTGCAAACCAAAACCCTTTTCGAGGCCCGGAAAACGAAAGCCATTGAACATGCGGTGGAATGGCTGGACTTTGCCTCGGGTACGATCCGGGCCGGCAACCTGGTTATCCGCCTGGATAAAGTGAGGTACGCCGGCAACCCGGGAGGCTCCCTGCTGGCTAAAAAAGTACAGGTAACCGACGATGAGCACCGGATGGATATCCGGGCGGAGAACGCGGCAGTGGATGATGTACTGACCGATGAAGAAACGGGGGATATAACGGCAACCGGCATACGCTGGGATAAGGCCGATGTGCAGCTGCAACTCCCCGGAACAGGCAAACCGGCACAACAACGGAAACCGGTTATTGAATTAAAGCACCTGGAAGGGGCCGGCACCTCCCTTTCCCTTTCCCGGGACGGGAGAACCCTCCGGACCTTTATCCACCACCTGTCGGCTGATGAATTCCTGGCGGAACCGGGCCATCCGATCCGGCTGAAGAACCCGGTGATCAGCGGGGAGAACCTCGGCATCACGGACCCTACCAGCAGGGTAACGGTAGAAAAGTACAGTGTTGCAGATGGCCGGTCTTCCACCCTCAATCAGGTGTACTACAAAAACAACAAAGACGGAAATACTACGGAAATCCGTATCCCCGAACTGAAGGGTGTTCCTGATATCAATGCGATGCTGCAGGGAAAATACCGGGTCAGCGACCTGGTACTGGAACGCCCTTTCCTTTCTGCATTTATCAGGGGATCCGGGAAAAAATGGGTATTACCTGAAACGGATATCAACCAGTTGCTGATCCGCCAGCCCGATATCCGCTTTAGTCAGCAAAACGAACAGGGAACCCTGCACATCAACTGGTACGGCACCCTTGAAAAGGACAACGGGATCCGCCTCCATAAACTGCGGATACTGGAGGAGGATAAGGCGATGACCCTTACCGCGGGAAAAATGGATGTAAACCTGGACCATTTCACTTTTACCACCGCGAAAGGAAAACATTTTGATGCGGGCAACGGGGAGATCACCGCTGAGCTGAAGGACCTGGTCTTTCATCCGGCGGGCGATGAACCCTCCGACTGGTCAGCCGGTATCACAGCATTCAGTATCCGGCATTTTATCATTGACAGCATTGGAAAGAAGCAGGGTATGCTGCGGATCGAAAAGGCGGCACTAAAAGAACTGGATATCCGTAAGGAAACGCTGACCGATCCCTACAAACTTACGGCGGCCAATAACCGTTTTGTCCTGGAAGGCTTTACCGGCGATTACAAGGACGGCGTAACACAATTGCGGTGGAAGAATGCGGGGTACAGCCAGTTAACCAACCTGCTTTCGCTGGATTCACTTACGAATACCCCCTCCGTCTCCCGGGATTCCTTTTCAGCGCGGCTGAAATTCATGAAAGATTATATCAGCACCGGCAGTGGCCCCCTGCGGATCGGGCCGATCGACAAGGACCGTTTTATCCGGGACAGTGTATTCCGGATCGGGAAAGTAACTATTGAAGGAGCCTGGTTCACTGATTACAAAGACAAACGCCTGCCTTTTGCCGCCGGTACGATCAAACCTTTACCGGTTGACATGCTCCGGAAAATCCCCTTCCCCCTTTCCGCCGATACCATACAACTCAACCAGGCCCGGGCAGATTATACCGAATTCAGTGATAAAACAAATGCAGCAGGTACCGTACCGGTTACCCGGATGGATATCACTTTACTGAATGTAAAAAATCACGGGCTACGGACAACGGACAGCCTGACGATCCGGGCCACGGGTTATGTAATGGATTCCCTGTGGGTACAACTGCGGGTGAAAGAATCCTATACCGATTCGCTGGGCGGGTTCCGGATGAGTCTCAGGGCAAAACCCGGTGATATTACCGTACTGAATCCCGCGCTGATCCCGCTCACCTCGCTGAAACTGCTTTCGGGGAAATTCGATACCCTCACGATGCGGGTGCTGGGAAGGGAATACCTTTCCTTTGGAGAAATGAAAATGTATTATGAAGACCTGAAAATCCGCTTCCTGAAAAGTGGCAGGGATGAAAAACAAGCCTTCCTGACCCGGCTGATCAGCTTTGCCGCCAACAGTTTTGTGATCCGGAACCGCAACCAATCACGCACCGGCTATGTTTTCTTCATACGGCAGCGGGACCGCTCCGCAATCAATTACCTGCTCCGGATCGCGCTGAGCGGGATGAGCAGCAGTGTGGGAGCCGGGAACAATAAAAAAATGATCCGCCGCTACCGGTCCGAACAGGAGAAAAAAGGCCTGCCCCCGGTTGAGTTTGAATAAAGAATAAGCGCAATTTTCCCGGTTGTTAAAAAATCTTATCTTCGATTTCCAATTAGTTGCATAGCTAACTAATTACCACTTCTCCATTAGAATAAAACTGAATTTATGAAGCGTGCCATAAAAAAAGTAGCTGTCCTGGGTAGCGGGGTGATGGGATCCCGGATTGCCTGTCATTTTGCCGGAGTGGGGGTGCAGGTCTTATTACTGGATATAGCCCCCCCGCCCCCAGAAGGGGGATTCGCAAAGCCCTCTGATAAAAACAAAATCGTTAACGATGCCCTGGCTGCTGCCCTGAAGAGCAATCCTTCCCCGGTTTACCATAAGGATGTAGTGAAGAAAATCACGACCGGAAATTTTGACGATAATATGAAAGAGATCGCCGGCTGCGACTGGATCATTGAAGTGGTGGTGGAGCGGCTGGATATTAAACAAAAAGTGTTTGAGCAGGTGGAGCAATACCGGAAACCCGGCACCCTGATCACATCGAATACATCGGGTATTCCCATCCATCTGATGGCAGACGGCCGCAGTGAGGATTTCAAAAAACATTTCTGCGGCACCCACTTTTTCAACCCACCGCGCTACCTGCGTTTACTCGAGATCATTCCTACCCCGCATACCGATCCGGCCATTGTGGATTTCCTGATGAGCTATGGCGATCTCTACCTGGGCAAGACAACCGTTCTCTGCAAGGATACGCCTGCCTTCATCGCCAACCGTATTGGTGTATTCGGGATGATGGCCATCATGAACGTAAAAGAGCAACTCAAACTGAGTATTGATGAAATAGATGCCCTGACCGGCCCGGTGATCGGACGGCCCAAATCGGCTACTTTCAGAACCGCGGACGTGGTGGGTATAGACACCCTGGTGAAAGTTGCAAAAGGAGTGGCGGATAACTGTCCTGCTGATGAAGCAAGGGATCAGTTTGCCATCCCGGCCTGGCTGGATAAGATGGTGGCGAATAACTGGCTCGGTGATAAAACCGGCCAGGGTTTCTTCAAAAAAACAAAGGGAGCCGGCGGGGAAAAAGAGATCCTCACCCTGAACCTGGAAACCCTGGAATATGCCCCGAGGGTAAAACCCAAATTTCCCTCCCTTGATGCGGCCAAGCCCATCGATGATTTATACACCCGGTTAAAAATGCTGGTAGCGGGCCAGGACAAGGCCGGTGAGTTTTACCGGCTCTTCCATTACGGATTATTCTCCTATATCTCCCACCGCATCCCCGAAATAAGTGATGAACTCTACCGCGTGGACGATGCGATGATGGCTGGCTTTGGCTGGGAGATCGGTGCTTTTGAAAGCTGGGATGTATTGGGCCTGGTGAAAACAACGGAAGCCATGAAAGCCGCGGGATACAAGGTCGCCCCCTGGGTAGAGGAAATGATCGCAGCCGGTAATAAGTCATTCTATAAAATAGAAGGCGGAAAGAAATACTGCTTTGACCCTGCTTCAAAAACATATAAGGTCTTACCCGGCGGTGAGGCATTTATTGTGATGAGCAATTATACGGATAAGGAGATCTGGAAAAATGCCAGCTGCCGCTTGTATGAACTGGGAGATCAGGTACTGGGCCTGCAGTGGTTCACCAAAATGGGCAGCATCGGCAGTGATGTGCTCAGCGGGATACAAACCGGTATTGAGAAAGCAGAAAAAAATTACAAAGGGCTGGTGATTGCCAATGAAGGCGCGAATTTTTCCGCCGGCGCCAATGTGGGCATGATCTTTATGTTTGCCATTGAACAGGATTACGATGAACTGAATATGGCCATCCGGTTTTTCCAGCAAACAATGATGCGGGCCCGGTATTCCTCGGTTCCCGTTGTGGTGGCGCCGCATGGCCTTACCCTCGGCGGAGCCTGTGAACTGAACCTGCATGCGGACAAATGTTGCCCGGCAGCAGAAACCTATAGTGGTTTGGTAGAACTCGGTGTGGGCCTGATCCCCGGCGGTGGCGGCACCAAGGAATTTGTACTGAGAGCCGCTGATGAAATGCACGAAGACGAACCGGAGACCATTACACTGAAAAACCGTTTCCTTTCCATTGCCACGGCAAAAGTCGCCACTTCCGCTCAGGAAGGATTCGGTCTCGGTATTTTCCGCAAAGGGCATGATGAAGTGATCATGAACCAGGGCCGGAGAATTGCGGAAGCTAAAAAATCAGTGATTGAAATTTTTGACAGTGGCTATACTGCACCTGTTCAACGTAACGATATTAAAGTCCTCGGTCAATCCGCACTCGGTGCACTGTATTCCGGTATTCACGCGATGAAAACCGCCAACTATGCCACCGAACACGATGCACTGGTGGCCAAAAAACTGGCCTATGTCATGTGCGGCGGCGACCTGAGCGAGCCCACCCTGGTATCTGAGCAATACCTGCTCGATCTCGAAAGGGAAGCCTTCCTTTCTCTCTGCGGGGAAAAGAAAACGCTGGAAAGGATTCAGAGTGTACTGAAAAGCGGAAGACCCGTGAGAAATTAGCCGTGAGTTTGTTACTTCGGACAGAAACAAGAAGTTCCTGCAAAAGCCCCGACGATCACGCGCTTGGGGCTTTTGCTTTGATACCGTACTTAGGACCTCGTTTATTACGGTGTAGCCATTTCTGTTGCTTTAGTGAATTTTCCCATTTTTATTCCCGTATAGCACAGCTAAATCCTGCTTTCACCCTTCTATTTTCAGAAAAAAAACGCCTGACCCGTTCTTTCACTCATTCCTGCTGATGGTGAACTGCATAGTTTTAAAATAAAAATGCAATTCCAACCTTATCACCTTTATCATATCTATAATCAGGGTAACAACCGGCAACGGATCTTTCATACTGAAGACGATTATCAGACTTTCCTGAATCTATACAAAAGACTGATCCCCTCCCGTTGTTCTACAATTGCCTGGTGCCTGATGCCCAATCATTTTCACTTCCTGATTTACACGGATGAGAAATGCCTCCTGCTTGAAAAACAAGGTGGCAATCTGCTCAACCCCATATCCAACGCGATCAGGGTTTTACTTAGCGGTTATGCCAGAATTTATAACTCACGCTATAGGCGGAGTGGCTCAATCTTTCGTCAGAAAACAAAAGCCAAATGTCTAACAGAAATATCACTTGACAAAAGTCAGGCCAGCGAAAACCTTACTTATGCAACAGTCTGCTTTCACTATATACATCAAAATCCATTAGTCGCTAAGCTTTGTAAATCTATGGAGACCTGGCCTTATTCATCGTATAAGGATTACTACATCCTCAATCATAAAAGTATATGCAACATGGATTTGGCAAAAAAATACTGTGGTTTTGATCCGGAAAACTTTGCAGAAATATCGAACCGGTTGTACCATTTAAAAATGGAGAAAGAGGAATAGAGGAAGCTGTGCTGGAAATGACAGTCGCGGGACCGGTAAAGAGAACATTACTGCTGGAAATGACAGGCGCGAGACCGCCAGTCATTTCCAGGCGCGGGACCGCCAGTCATTTCCAGGCGCGGGACCGCCAGTCATTTCCAGGCGCGGGACCGCCAGTCATTTCCAGGAAACAGTATGCGCAGAATCATACCCGGTATCCTTCCGGGCTTTTTGCATTATTGCTACATTTGTTTTACCAAAACCCCGGCACATGAAAAAAATTCTCGCCGCCCTGCTTATCCCTGGCTTCGTTATTTCTTCCAACGCCCAGGATAAATTACTCAATTTGGAAGACGCCATGCTGAAAGCCCGGACCAGCCTCGCCCCCGAAAACCTCGCACAACTGCAATTCTTCGAAGGCAGCAATGATTATATTTTCCTGAAGAAACAAAACGGGCAGGATACCTGGATGCGGGGTAATTACAAACTGGCGGGTCGGGAAACCCCTTTCCTGTCATTGAGGGTATTAAACGACTGGATGCGGCAGGCCGCTACGGATACATTCAAAGCAATGCCCGCTGTAAAGTTTGCCAAAGACGGATGGATCCTTAACAATAACGGGAATAAGATGCAGTTCGATCACGCTACGAAAAAATGCAAAATCCTGCTATCCAAAGAAATGGCCGCCAACGAAAATGCGGAAGAAAGCCCGGCAGGGTTCGTGGCCTACCTGGATCATTTCAACTTATTTGTTTCCGACGGAAACCACAGCAGCCAGGTAACCACCGATGGCAGCAAAGATATTGTCTATGCTTCTTCTGTTCACCGGGATGAATTTGGTATCAGCAAGGGAACATTCTGGAGCAACAAAGGAACCAAACTGGCTTTCTACCGGATGGACCAGGGCATGGTAACGGACTATCCCATTATCAACTGGACAGAACGACCCGCCAAAGCCGAACTGATCAAATACCCGATGGCCGGGGATAAAAGTCACCAGGTACGGGTGGGTGTATTCAATACTGCCACCGAATCCACTATCTGGCTGAAAACGGGTCAGCCGGCTGAACAGTACCTGACCAATATTGCCTGGAGCCCCGATGATAAATATATTTTTATTGCCGTACTGAACCGGGAACAAAATCACCTGAAGCTGAACCAGTATGATGCCGCTTCCGGTGATTTTGTAAAAACCCTGTTTGAAGAAAAAGATGACCGGTATGTGGAACCGCTCGTACCCATGTTATTTGTAAAAAACAACCCCTCGCGGTTTATCTGGCAAAGCAACCGCGACGGCTGGAACCATCTTTACCTGTATGATATCAGCGGAAAATTGATCCGGCAACTGACAGGAGGCAACTGGGAAGTGCTGGAAGTAAAAGGGCCTGACGCCAGGGGAGAAAACCTGTTTTTTGTTTCCACGATTCTTTCCGCGGTCAATAAAAACCTCTGTTCCGTTAACCTGAAAACCGGGAAGCTGACCCTTATTACCCCGCTGCCGGGTGTACACAATGCCCAGGTAAGCGCCGATGGCAGTACAGTACTCGATGCATTCAGTACCCTCAGCAATCCAAGAACCATTCAGCTGATCGATGTAAAAAAATTATCCAAAGCCCTTCCCAAACCCCTGTTACAGGCGGGGGATCCCCTGCAAGAATATGCTACCGTTGCGTTGTCCCTCTTTACCATTAAAAATGCAGCCGGTGACAGCCTGTATTGCCGTTTGTTTAAACCCGTGAATTTTTCCGCGGATAAAAAATACCCGGTCATTGTGTACTGGTATGGCGGGCCGCATGCGCAACTGATCCTGAACAGCTGGAACGGTGGCGCCGGCGACTACTGGTTCCGCTATATGGCCGCCCGGGGTTATGTGGTTTTTAGCCTGGATACCAGGGGCAGTGATAACCGCGGCAAAGTATTTGAACAACCCATTTTCCGCAAACTGGGTGAAGTGCAGATGGAGGATATGATGGCAGCTGTCAGTTACCTGGGATCCCAACCCTTTGTTGACAAAGAGAGGATGGGATTGTTTGGCTGGAGTTTTGGCGGATTCATGACCACCGATTTTATGCTCAACCACCCGGGTATTTTTAAAGCGGCTGTGGCCGGCGGACCGGTGATGGACTGGAAATATTACGAGATCATGTACGGCGAGCGGTATATGGATACCCCCGCTGAGAACCCGGAGGGATATGACGCTACCAACCTGATCAAACAGGCCGGGAAACTAAAAGGGAAACTGTTACTGATCCATGGCCTGCAGGACCCGGTGGTGGTGCAACAACATTCTGTAAATTTCGTTAGAGCCTGTATAGACAAGGGGGTGCAGGTGGATTATATGATCTACCCCGGTCATGAGCACAATGTACTGGGCAAAGACAGGGTTCACCTGTACCGGAAAATAAGTGATTACCTGGAGGAATACCTGAAATAACTGTTTAAAAGAACAGCGCCTGTTAAACAGGCTATTTACCTATGGGAACAGCAGAAACTGAAAAACAACAGCTCGTCATCCGGTCCCGCATCATTACCTATGGAAACGCGGCAACGGAAACCCTGACAGAGTCCATCCGGGACGAGATCGAAACCATGTGGAATGAACCCGACACCTGGGTTACAATCGGGGATTACCTGTACCGGGTCGTATTCCGGATCAGCGCTGCCTACCAGCCGGTACTCAGCGATATCGATATTTACCAAAACCTGGACCCGGTCAATAACTATTTCCGCATTGAGGAATTTGCCCATGGCAATATTTCTTTTGTGGACGGACTCGGGTGCAACAGCGGTTATTTCAAACTGGAAAACCTGTACCAGGGCTCCACCACTGCCGCGCATGAATACGGCCACAGCCTGGGGCTGGATCACCCGGAACTGCTCGATATCCGGGGCAAGGGCGTACCCGGTATCATGTACCCGAGAGGCACCCTCGTGGATCCGCCCTTCCAGTATGAACCGGATAAACCGGCAGGCACAAAGGGAGGAACCCTGCATCCCCGTTACAGAAGGGTGAGGGAAGAAGATATTCTCCGGCTGAAACTACCCAGACTCGAATTTGAAAACGGGATCGCCCTGTTGGGGGAATTCAGCAATATCTGGCACCCCAATCACGCCGAGATTGAAAATATAGATTACCTCGCCTGAGTTAATTCTCCGGCCAGGGCGCTGTGGATATCGGGGTACCGGAAGCAGAAACCGGCCCTGTCTATTTTTTCACTACTGACTGTTACGCTTTTCAGGATCTCAGGGCCCATCTCCCCCATGATTAGTTTTAACAGCCAGGCAGGTATGTGCAATGGGATAAAAAACCGGTTTTTCATTTTAGCCAATGTGTGGATCAGCCCCCGGTTGCTTACCGGTTGCGGGGCCACGGCATTATAAACCCCTTTTATCCCCGTGTTTTCGATGGCATAGAGGAACATACTCGCCAAGTCGTCAATATGGATCCAGCTGGTCATTTGTCTGCCGCTGCCCGGGAAGGCTGCCACGCCAAACCGGAGTGGTTTTAAAAATTCTTTTAAAGCCCCGCCTTTTTTACTCAATACGATCCCGATCCGGAATACCACTAATCGTTTATTCAAGACCGTTACCGGCTCCATACACTCCTCCCATTGACGGCAGGTATCCGCGAGGAACCCGGTCCCGGCCGGATCTTCTTCTGAAAAAGGTTTCCCGCCCCGGCCCTCCGGGTCTGCGCCGTACCAGCCGGTTGCGGAAGCGCTGATCACCGCTTTTACTTTATTGGGAATACGCCGCAGGCTGCCGGCCAGCAGTTTCCCGCTATGCACCCGGCTGTTTAGTATCTCCTGTTTGCGCTTCCGGGTCCATCTTTTTTCGGCAATTCCCGCCCCGGCCAGGTGAATAATATAATCCGCTTCCTGCACTGCTTTTTCATCAATTGTATTATTCCGGGGATCCCAGGTGGCGTAACGGATACCATCCTCCCCGCTTCGCTGCTGCCGGGTCAGAATGATACACCCGTATCCCCTTGCCAGCAGGGCCCCGGTAAGCGCCCGGCCCAGCAATCCTGTTCCGCCTGTTATGAGTACAACTGCCATCTGATTTAAAAATAATTACTTCTGTCAGGTTAACTAAGTTCAGACATAGGATCTGATTAGCTGCGAGCCAGGAGACCAATCTCCGGGTTTCATGCTCAGGTAATCCTTAAAAACTTCCTGTTAAACTTAACAAAACCAGAATAACATACCATTTAAATTATTGTTCTTGGGGATCGGCCGGAAACTTTTATCTTGGGACAGAAAATACCTGTTATGGAAATTGTTCTCTCGTTGCAGCAGATTGCCAAATCCTATGGACCCATCCGCGCCCTGAACGGGGTATCTTTTGATGTACCCGCGGGAAGTGTATTCGGCGTCCTGGGTCCCAATGGCAGTGGCAAGACTACCCTGCTGGGAATTGTGATGGATGTACTCAAAGCCAATTCCGGGGGCTACCGCTGGTTTGGTCAGCCCGGTTCACCGGAACAAAGAAGAAAGATCGGTTCCCTGCTCGAAACACCTAATTTTTATACCTACCTCTCCGCCGTGGATAACCTGAAGATCACCCAGGCCATCAGCGGCCGGGGAACGGCAACCGATATTGACGATGTATTAAAAAAAGTAAGCCTGTACGACAGAAGGCGGTACCGCTTCAGTTCCTACAGCCTGGGGATGAAACAAAGGCTGGCCATTGCGGGGGCCTTATTAGGCAACCCCAAAGTGCTGGTATTGGATGAACCCACCAACGGACTGGACCCGGTGGGCATTGCCGAGATCCGGCAGCTGATCCTTGAACTCCGTGACCAGGGACATACGATCATCATGGCCAGTCACCTGCTGGATGAAGTGGAAAAAGTCTGTACCCATGTGGCCATCCTGAAAACAGGCAACCTGCTGACCACGGGCCATGTGGAGGATGTGCTGATGGATGAAGATATAGTGGAAATGAGCGCCGCGGATATTCAGTCGCTCGCCGCTTTTTTCCGCAGGGAAGGCCATACTGTAACACTGGATGAAAAAGCCAATACCATCCAGCTCATCCTTGCCAAGGGCACGGCCCGGCTGGAGGATATTAACCGGCATTGTTTTGAAAACGGGCTCGTGCTGAACCACCTCCTGCTGAAGAAAAAAAAGCTGGAAGCCCGCTTCTTTGAATTAACCAATAACTAAACGTAAATAAAGGATATGACCAGGCTGATCAGAACGGAATGGCTGAAGATGAAAAAATATACTGCCTTTTGGTGGGTGATGGGGCTGACGGCCCTCTCCTACCCGGGGATCAATTATATTTTTTACAGTTTCTATAAAACTATGACCACCCAGGAAAACACCGCGGGCAAGCTGATCAAGATGGCCGTGGGCAATCCCTTCGCCTTCCCGGAAGCCTGGCAATCGGTGGCCTATTTTTCTTCCTGGTTTGTTTTTATTCCGGCCGTGGTGGTGATCATGCTCATCAGCAATGAATATTCGTTCCGCACGCACCGGCAGAATATTATTGACGGCTGGGGCCGGGGGCAATTTGTAACCAGTAAACTGATCGATGTGCTGATCATATCCCTGCTGATCACCCTGCTGTACCTGGTGGTGACGATGGTAACCGGCTATTCCAATTTAGCAGACGGAACCGGTGATAACTGGAGCAAATCCTATTATGCCGGTCTCTTCGCCCTGCAGACCTTCTCCCAGCTATCCATTGCCTTCCTGATCGGGTTCCTGATCCGGAAAGCCTTCCTGGCGCTCGGTATATTCATCTTTTACTTCCTGATCCTGGAAAATATCCTGGTCGGGGTATTTCGTTTCAAAGTGCAGGATATCGGCCGGTTTCTCCCCTTCGAGATATCCGACCGGATCATACCGGTTCCGGCCTTTCTCGGCAAACTGGAAACGCCGGAGAAATACCAGAACGCCCTTGACCGGATTCCCCTGCACGTTGGACTAACGGTATTGTTTACCCTTATAATCTGGGCCATTTGTTACCGGGTGAACAGTAAAAGGGACCTGAAATAATCACCAGCGTTCTTCCTCCTCCCATTGTTCCAGTGTCAGGCGCTGCGGCTGGGGTTGGGGCTTGGGTTGTGCTGTATGATGATGAGCCGCCGGTTTAGGCTGAACCGGTGATTGCACTTTCTTTACCGGGTTTTGCCGGTTCGGTTGCCTGTTAGTACCCCGGTTATTATGTTGCGGCCTCTCCCCTTGTTTTTGCCTGGATGCAGGACGCGGCTGACGTTCGCCCGGGGGCGGCGCCATCACATGAGCATTTTCGGTAAACGGATGTTCCGCTATGACCGGGATGTTTTTCCCCACCAGTTTCTGAATATCCCTTAATTCTTCCTTTTCATCCGCGCTGGCAAAAGATATGGCGATCCCATCGTTACCGGCCCTTCCGGTACGTCCGATCCGGTGCACATAGGTTTCCGGTACATCGGGCAGGTCGAAGTTGATCACATGGGATAACTCATCAATATCAATACCACGGGCAGCAATATCCGTAGCCACGAGTACCCGGATGCCGCCGTTCTTAAAATCGGCCAGGGCTCCCTGGCGGGCATTCTGCGATTTATTACCGTGAATCGCGGCTGACCGGATCTTATTCCGCTGCAGGATCCGGACCACTTTATCCGCCCCGTGCTTGGTACGGGTGAAAACGAGGGTGGTTTTGATCTCCGGGTTATCCAATAAGTGGAGCAGTAATTCCGGTTTTTCTTTTTTCGCCACATGATACAGCCGCTGTTCGATCTTATCTACCGTAGAAGAGGGAGGGGTGACTTCCACTTTTGCCGGATGCTTTAACAATACGGCGGCCAGTTTTTGTATCTCGGGTGGCATCGTGGCGGAGAAGAACAGGGTTTGCCTTTTCTCCGGCAGTTTCGCGATCACTTTTTTTACGTCATGAATAAAGCCCATATCAAGCATGCGGTCGGCTTCATCCAGTACAAAGATCTGCAATTGATCCAGGCGGATAAAACCCTGCCCGATCAGGTCCAGCAAGCGGCCCGGTGTGGCGATCAGTACATCGGTACCCCGGCGCAGGTCATTTACCTGGTTATGCTGGGAAACCCCGCCAAAGATCACGGTGTGACGGATACCGGCGTACCTGCCATAAGCGGCAAAGCTTTCATCGATCTGGATCGCCAGTTCGCGGGTGGGGGTTAAGATGAGTACTTTGATGCCCGGTCCCAAAGGCTTTTGAGCCTGCAGGAGTTCCAGGATCGGGATAGCGAAGGCGGCCGTTTTACCGGTGCCGGTCTGGGCACAACCCAGGAGGTCTTTTCCCTGCAGCACCAGCGGTATCGCCTGTTGCTGAATCGGGGTGGGTGTGGAATATCCTTCATGGGCAAGCGCTTTCAGGACAGGTTCTGTCAATGCTAATTTTTTAAAAGCCATACAGATTTTTAAATTTTTTTATGGAGCTGGCTAAGACGTTGTAGATTCTGAATCAGCGAAAGTTTATAAAGAGACTCCGGGCATTTGCCGGGAGAATGGTCCACCGGCTTACAACCTGCCGATACTGTAATTTTGTAGTATTACGTGGAATGAAATGCAAAGGTACTCTTTTTTCCCCGAACGGCATAGCCCGATCGCCAGTAATCAGCTAATGCGCTCTGTATCAGAATGTATTTTGGGGAAAGCGGGGGCCGGGTCAGCCTGCGAACCAGCCGGCAGGGAGGTTCTTTTCTGCGTAAAGCAGGATATATTTCCGGAGAAATGCTTCCCTTTCCCCGGCATTTAGGGGAGGCAGGCGCTTTAGTTGTTTATAATGAGGCCAGCCGGTATCCTCCACCCAGAATAATTCATAGTAGCGGGCGGGGACCAGGATCGCACAAACGGCCAGGTCACGAAGCTCCGACTTCTCATTTTCGGTTAATGTCTTGGGAGGGATGCCGGATTCAAAGATCCCGATATAGAGCAGCATGTCATCCAGGGAAGGCAGTAAACCAGTCATGACTCCGGTTCGTCCTTCCGCTTGCTGCCGGTGTTTTGGTAATTCATCTTCCTTCATCCGCTACGAAGATAGGGCGGAAGCGGGAGCGGGGGGATGATATTAAACAGGAGCTATTTGAAAAAATCAGGCCCTCGCTTGAGAATTTCAATGTTTACTATCCTGGCCATATCCATGCGTCATACTCCTTATCACCGGGCGGCCGGCCGCAATAAAAAAGAACCACCCGGCACCATAACAGGCCGGGTCGGCTGCGCCAGATTCGGCTTTGAAGGAATTAAGGATTATAAAGTAATAGCAGTAATCTTAATTGCATCTTTATCTTCGAAAGGGAAAGTGAAAGTGATACTTTTGGGATATATTTTCCCCTTCTCAAATTCAAACTGCCTAATAAGGATTGAATGACTATCTCTCGGAAAAGTATAAACCGGCTTAAAAATAATTGTGTTTTTTGAATCCGCTTGTTCCATAATTATTTCAGTTCCCAAAAATGGGAAATATGATATCTTACTTTCATTCGTACTTTTTAGCCTAAAAACTGTTTGAGTAAAATATTTTTTTGCACTTGATGTGTCTGAAATATATAAAATATTACCAGATTTTTTGTCATAAGTAATAAATCCAGAATAAGAAAGTGAATCTTCCGAAAAGGTAAACCTATAATAATTCTTGCCGCCTTCCTTATGGATAACACTTGAATCAACTACGTAATAGAGATTAAATTTTCCCTTTTGCCCTGGTATTTGTGTGCTTACCTCATATTTAAATAATTGAACAAATTTATTTTGAGAAAAGCAATCAACAAACAGAAAGGTAAGAATCACTATGCCGGCTATTTTCCTCATCTTGTTTACATTTTGCTCGCAACATTTGGATTTATTGGAGGATTAGGTTTTTTTCATTTCCTTCCCCGACGGGTCTCCTCCAACCGCAACCAGCCTTAACAAACTCTTGCGGAGGGACCCGTCGCTTGCGGAGCCCGGTCTCACTCATTCCTCAAATTTTAGAAATTCCCGGTAATCTTTTACCCTCGCTGTCCGTAGTGTTCCTTTACCTGCTTAAAAATAAGAAAACACCTAACTTATAACGGCTGGCCTGAGTCTGCGGCTCAGGTCCACAACCCTAAAGCTGAAGATGCCGGAACACTTCGGACAGCAGGGACATACAGTTAGTTATTCTTAAATTTAAATGTTGAGTTATTAAACTTTAATCTCTTTTTACGAAAAATAATTTTTTCTTTATTGAAAAAGAATTCCGAATTATTAATTGGTGCCAATCTTATTTCAAAATAATCAGAATTTGAATTCTTTACCTGGTAATAAAACTGATAATTCTTAAAAAAAACAATATTAACATTATTGAGCTTTTGATCAATAGTTACGCTACCGTTAGAATCGGAAACCACTTTAGTAGTATTATTAACAAAATACTCTAACCCACAAATTGGCGTGCTATCTAAATAATTAAGTGTCTTAATTATAGTATAACTCTTTTGTAGATTATCAAAACCTTTCACAGATTCTTTCACACTACCGTTCCTTTTGGTTAAGAATGTATCGGATGTAATTAATAATTTATGATTCTTTTTTTCAATTGTACCGTATGATTCTCTTAAATAAAGGCCAGCATACAAACTATATTCAAATCTTCCACTTTGATCAAATTTAAATTTTTCCAAAAAACCTCTTCTTTCAATAGAAAATTCTCCTTGGGGCATGCTATTTCTTGTGCAAGAAATAAACAATAGCAACAAAACAAATAAATAAACTCTCATATAAAATTTAATTTCCCCGCTGTCCGTAGTGTTCCTTTACCCGCTTAAAAATAAGAAAACAACTGATTTATGACGGACCTGAGTCTGCGACGCAGGCCAGCAACCCTAAAGCTGAAGTAATACGCTACTATCAATTTTTCCTGTGTAGAAAAGGACAGAGCTCGTACAAAAAAGTATAAAAATGACTGTTTTGACAGGGGCAAATTTTCGGAACAAGTACGTCATAACAACCTGTTTACCAAATTTTTGAGTTGCCTTATTTTAGATTTCTTCGAGACTTGTTCGAGGATTGTCCGGGACTGTTCGACAATTTGCGAAGAAAGGTCGAACAGATATCGAATCAGTATCGAACAAACTGGCTGTTTTGTTCTTGTCCCAGAGTTATAATCAGCGCATAAAAAACCCCCGGTAAGAATACCGGGGGAACAACTAAAAAACACTAGCTAAATGCTCGTGCCGCCCGGAAAACCCGGGGCGGACGGGGCTTCATTGGAACGAACAACGGGTCGCGGATCAGGACCGGATAATTCAATCGGGCTTCTTACCGTCTAAGAAGGTATTGATCGTGCTGATATGTCCCTGGTTCTTTTCGTCAGACTTGACTTCGTAACTGCTGTAGAAATTTTCAATATGGGAATTGCTGTTATACAATTCCATATTGCGGCGGATATAGGCCGGCACGGTCTCAAACTCATTATTGGGGTCAGCAGCGTTAACATTGAAAGACAAGTTGCGTAACTTGTGCAGTCTTTCGGCTGCCCTACGTTTTTGCTCCTCGGCTTCGTCCTGCAGTGCAGGATCCTCAACTTCGGTGGACAAAGGTGACTGAGCCTGATGGGCCAACGGCATATCCGCCGCTGGAATGTCATCCCGTTCTACTAGCTGCATTTGCAAATCGAGGAGTTCTTCCTGTTCTTCGCTGGCAGGCTTTTTTGCAGAAGGGACCGGTTCTTCTGCGGAAATTTTTGAGGTGATCGCCTCTGTTTTTGTTTCCGCGTAGATATTGGACGGTCTGGCCAGATAACCTCCCGATGCTGCAGACACCGGGGATGTACTACTAGTACTATCTTTCAGGCTGAGGATCAACTCAGCATCTGTTTCTTTAATAACGGGGGGTGCGGACGCATGCAGCGGTTTCGAAATTATCTCATCGTTTTTTTCCGCAGTTGACATTTTGCCAACAGTAAATTCACCATTAGTTTCCTTCGTAGAATCACTTAGTAAATTTACCTGGATACCGGACACTGATACCGGCTCAGCGGGCTGCAGTTCCCAATGGATAATCACTGGCTCGGCCGGCTCTTTAATATCACTCAGATCAATCACAGGCGCGGCTGCCGGAAATTCTTCCACCAGTTTTGGCATCAGATAATCTCCTGTTTTAGCGACTGCCTGCAGGGGGATGGCCTGCTCCGGCACTTCTTCTTTTTCCCCGGCAACCGGCTGTACTTCAGTTTTCTGACTGATCGGGATAACCGGGGCTTCTTCCTGCTGCCCCAGCACCATTACGATCTTTTCTTCCGGTTGGGGTGCTTCCTTTTTCGGAACCGGCTTGGCAAAGGGATCCTTGTGCTCAAAACCTGTCGCAATAAGCGTAATGCCGATCCGGTCTTCCAGGGTATTATCATAGCCCATACCAAGGATCACATCCGTGTTCTCCCCGGCCTGGGTGAGCAGGTAATTCTGGATCACTTCCACTTCATCCATGGTAAACTCATGGTCGCCCTGAGCTGAATTGATATTAATAAGGATCCATTTCGCGCCATGTATTTCACTGTCGTTCAGCAAGGGTGAATTCAATGCTTCTTCAATGGCTTTCTGTGCCCTGTTTTCACCGGATGCTTCCGCATTCCCGAGGATGGCCACCCCTCCGTTTTTCATCACGGTGCATACATCCGCAAAGTCCACATTGATCTGGCCGGTGCTGTTGATCACATCGGTGATACACTTGGATGCAGTAGCCAGTACATTATCCGCCTTGGCAAAGGCTTCCCGCATTTTCAGGTTGCCGTACTGGTGCCGCAGTTTATCATTGCTGATGACCAGCAGGGTATCAACATAACCTTTTAAGGATTTAATTCCTTCTTCCGCCTGCAGCTGGCGTTTTTTTCCTTCGTAGGCAAAAGGAGTGGTCACAATCCCAACGGTCAGGATGCCGAGGTCTTTACAGATCTTGGCAATAATGGGTGCGCCCCCGGTACCGGTACCGCCGCCCATACCGGCAGTAATAAAGGCCATCTTGGTATTGACTTCGAGTATCCGTTTGATTTCTTCAAGCGATTCTTCAGTTGCCTGCCTCCCGATGTCGGGATTAGCACCGGCACCCAGTCCCTGTGTCAGGTGCGGGCCGAGCTGGATCCGGTTGGGTATCGGGCTGCAGGCCAGTGCCTGTGCATCGGTATTGCATATCACAAAATTTACACCGTCAATCTGCTGGCTGAACATAAAGTTCACCGCATTGCCGCCGCCACCGCCCACACCGATTACTTTCAGAATGGATGATTTTTCCTTGGGCAGATCAAAATGTATCATAGTTAGAATTTAATAGTTGGATAGTTGATTAGCAAAAAATCAAAATTCAAAAGTAAAAATTAAAAAATCCGCTGTTCGAAAAGCCTTTCCATTTCTCAACCTGCTCCTCTTTTGACTTTTGACTTTTTAGTTTTGACTTTATAAATGTTTGTCTTCTTCTTCTTTGAACAGATCAATGATGCCGTCTTTGAACTTGCCCCAGAAATTGCTGAGCCCTTTCCGGTTCCTGGCTTTTTCCGGGCTGATCACTTCTTCCACCACCGGCTGCAATTCTTCCTCGTGTGCCTGCTTCAGTCCTTCGGGCACATCCACTTTCCGGAAATCCTTGTCAAACTCCTTCCGGTTATGTTCAAAATCATCGTATCCTTTCAGGATAAGACCGATACAGGTGGAATAGGTGGGTTTGGACAATTCCTCGATGTGTCCGCCGGCCAGGTGTTCATTGGGAAAACCGATCCTTGCATTGAGGCCGGTTACATATTCTGTCAGCTGGATCAGGTGTTTGAGCTGTGACCCACCCCCGGTAAGTATGATACCGCCATTGAGCGCTTTGTTATCCAGTCCCACCTGTTTCAGGTGATAGGTTACAAAATCCATGATCTCACTCATCCGGGCCTGGATGATATTGGCCAGGTTCTTTACGCTGATCTCTTTGGCGGGCATCCCCCGTAAACCGGGAATAGTGATATAGGCATTGGCCTTGGCTTCATTGGCCAGGGCGCTGCCAAACTGGATCTTCATTTGCTCGGCCTGTGTCTTCAGCACACCCAGGCCGGTCTTAATATCATTGGTGATATTCTCTCCCGCAAAGGGAATCACCGCGGTATGCTTTAAGATCCCTTCATAAAACACGGCGAGGTCCGTGGTGCCGCCCCCGATATCCACGATGGCCACACCGGCTTCCAGGTCTTCCTGTCCCATAACGGCAGAAGAAGAAGCCAGCGGTTGTAATACCAGGTCCTTGGTGCGCAGGTTGGCTTTCTCCACGCTGCGGTTGATATTGCGGATCGCGTTCTTGTCGCCGGTGATGATATGGAAATTAGCGCCGATCTTCACTCCGCCATACCCGATCGGGTTGGGGATGTTCTGGAAATTATCAACCGTGAACTCCTGCGGGATCACATCAATGATCTGATCGCCGGCCGGAATATAGGTTTTGTACTGGTCATCGATCAGCTGGTCGATTTCCCGCTGGGTGATCTCTTCATCGGTACGCTGGCGTACAATGTCGCCACGGGTTTGCAGGCTCTTGATATGATGACCGGCAATGCCCACATATACTTCGCTGATATCGAGGTCGGGGTTCGAGGCAAAACAATTATCCAGCGCGGTCCGGATCGCCTTAATGGTCTCATCAATGTTCAGCACCTGCCCGTGCTTCACGCCATTGGAATTGGCCTTGCCAAATCCGAGGATCTCCAGTTTGCCATACTCGTTCTTCCGTCCGGCAATTACCGCGATCTTGGTGGTACCGATGTCAAGACCGACAATAATGGGTTGTTCGTTGTTCATAGTTGTTGTTTTAGTTGTTGCTTTAGTTGTTGTTGTTTTTATCGAAATCGTTATTTTTTTAGTTATACCCTCCTGCCGGGTCCTCCTTTATCTTCGGCGGCATCAGCGCCCGTGGCTTACGGACCGCTGGTTTATTCACAACCGGCTTCGGGTTTGTTTTCCTTTGTTCGGCAGCCGGCGTTTCTCTCTTGTCGGCTGGTTTGGCTGCGGAAACAGGTTTCAAAGGGACAGGATCAGGATTTTTTAAGTTAGTTGCCGTTACGGGGGGCTTTGAATCCTCCAGTACTAAATCATCCGCCGCATCGGGTTCCATCGGGGGCTGCAGCACCGGCAGGGTCCGGGTGACCGTATCATTTTCCGCATCCCTCGACAACCGCAGCAGGTTCTCCACATTTTTTCTCAGCTGCACTGAATCAACTTTGGGATCCCCGGCAAAACGGGAAGCCAGCACCTGTCCCGCATACTGCACATTGATCACTTTATACCGGTCGAACCCGGTCCGGCTCATGACCTGTTTATAAAAAGCCATCAGGCGGCTGAACTGCCTTTCAATATGATCGCCCTCTCCCATTTTCACCACATGGTTCCCGACCACCGGTATCATTTCAATAGTACGGTCCGGTTCAATATCGATCTGCGCCACCTGCGCCAGCCAGAAAGGATCCTGCAGGATATAGTTGGCGGCTCTTGTTATATGGTCCAGCAATACGCTGTCTGCCGCCGTCATTTTTTTTATCTCCGGATAACCGGTGAAAACGGGTACCCGGGCGCTGAGCTGATCCGACAAAGGCATCCGTTTCCCGCTTTTATCGATATAAAAAGAGCGGCCGGCCGTGGTGAAGATCCGGGCCACCGGTTCTTTTTCTGTTACCGTTACATGCAGCATGCCCTGGTTATCGATATACAATTCCGCGTTACTGATCCAGCTATTGCGCTCCAGCGCCGTTTCCATATCATGCAGGCTGAGCGAGGAAACCAGCTGTCCTTTGATATCCCCTTTTGCCGATTTCTTCAGCAGCGTTTCCACCTCCTTCCGGTCAATAAAATAATTCGTCTCCACCCCGCTGATCACAATGGTATAACCATTGCACAACCCTTTGTTCTTTTTACTGATAGCCGCCATCAGCAGGGTAAACATACCCGCGCCAATACACAGCCATACTGTGATAAAGATGATTTTCCGTATCGTTGTTCCCGCTTTCAATTTATAGTTCCTTCAGTATATTCCTAATTGGTTCCAGCAATCCGTCAATGTCCCCTGCTCCCGCCGTGATCAGCACTTCCCCGAACTCCCTGTTCAGCGTGGCCGCATACTGTTCTTTTACCCAGCGCAGCAACTCCTCCTTTCCCATCACCGCTTTATGTTCATTCTTCATTCTTTCCAGGATCATTTCACTGTTTACCCCTTCGATTGGAAGCTCCCTTGCGGGATAGACAGGCAACAGGATCACTTCATCGGCCCCGTCCAGTACTTCCGCAAAACCGGCTGCGAGGTCACGGGTCCGGCTGTACAGGTGCGGCTGAAACAGCACGGTACACTTCTTCTGCCTGAACAGTGATTTAGCGCCATTGATCAGCGCCCGCAATTCCTCCGGGTGATGGGCATAATCATCAATGAATACGATCCGTTCATTTTTCAGGATGTATTCAAACCGCCTTTTCACCCCGCGGAAATTTTCCACGGCCGCTTTGATCTTTTCCTTTTCAATTCCCAAAGAGCGGGCGATAGCGATGGCCGCCACTGCGTTCTCCACATTGTGCATCCCCCCCATATTCAACCGTACATTCTCAATCACTTCTTCTTTTACCACCACATCAAATTCATAACTGCCATTGCTCATCCGGATATTCGCCGCATACAGGTCTGCCGATTCATTCTGCAGGCTGTAGGTCAGGTGCTGATCCGCTTTCAGTTCTTTTCCCCGTTTCAGCCCGAACTGGCTGACCAGGAGTCCCCCGGGTTTTACTGCTTTACTGAAATCAATAAACGCGTCTTCCATCGCCGTTGCGGTGCCATAGATATCCAGGTGGTCCGCATCCATGGCGGTGATCACAGCAATATCCGGGCTCAGTTTCAAAAAACTCCGGTCGTATTCATCTGCCTCGATTACACATACATTCCGCTCACTGCTCCAGCAATTCGACCCGTAATTCACCGCGATGCCCCCGAGGAAAGCATTGCAGCCAAAACCACTGTCGCGCAGCAAATGCGCGGTCATGGTTGTAATGGTAGTTTTGCCATGGGTACCGGCAATACAGATATTGAAAGAACCTGCTGTTACCAATTGCAGCACATCACTCCGCTTCACCACTTTGTACCCGTTCTCCCGGTAGTACAGCAGCTCCCGGTGACCGGCCGGCACGGCGGGTGTATAGACCACCAGGCCGGCATCTTTCGGCAGGACCTCCACATTCTCTTCATAATGCACCGCGATACCGCTGGCCTCCAGTTCCCGGGTCAGTGCCGTGGGCGTTTTATCATAGCCGCTCACTTTTATTCCGCTTGCCTGGAAGAAGCGCGCCAGGGCACTCATCCCGATACCACCGATACCGATGAAGTACACAACTTCCTCCCGGCCTTCCCCAAGGGAGAAGGAATACCGCTTATTTATCAGGTTCATGTCTGTCATTCTTCTCCGTTTTTCAATCCCCCGGAGGGGGTATTCATAAGGACAGTATCGGTTTGTTCATTTTCTGATCAGATCGCTTTCAGCATTTCTGCCGCAATGACCTCATCTGCATTTGTCACCGCCAGGAGAGCGATATTCTTTTTCAGCTCCTCCTGTTTTTTTTCATCGGCGGCCAGTTCCAGTGTCCTTTTCACCAGTTCCTGCATCACATCACTGTTCTTCACCATCAGCGCTGCATTTTTATTCACTAACTGCCGTGCATTCACGGTTTGGTGATCCTCTGCAGCAAAGGGGTAGGGTACGAACAAAACGGGCTTTTTGGCAACACAGAGTTCAGCAACGGTCATGGCGCCTGCGCGGGCCACCACGATATCCGCGGCGGCATAGGCATATTCCATCTGCGTGATGAACTCATTGACCCAGACGGAAGGTTTTCCAAGGGCACGTTCCTTTGCAATGGCAGCATACGGTTTCCCGGTTTGCCAGATCAGTTGCAGTCCGGCCTGCAATAATTCATCCAGTCCTTTATCGATCGCTTCGTTGACAGAACGGGCTCCCAGGCTGCCTCCCACCACGAATACGGTTTTCTTTTCCCGGTCCAGCGAAAACTGCTTCACGCCCTCTTCCCGGCTGATGCCGGCGCCGGTGATGGATGCCCGCACCGGGTTACCGGTAACTTTAATCTTTTCCGGCGGGAAAAATTTTTCCATCCCATCCGTACCGGTAAAAATCATTGTCGCTTTTTTCCCCAGCAGGATATTGGATTTACCGGCAAAGGAATTGGACTCATGGAGAAAGGTTTTTATTCCTTTCGCCTGCGCCATCCGCAGCACCGGGAAACTGGAATAACCTCCCACCCCGATGACGGCATCCGGTTTAAATTTTTTGAAGATGCGGCGCACCTGCAAAAAACTTTTTACCAGTTTAAAGGGCAAACCGATGTTTTTTATCAAAGAGCTCCGGTTGAATCCCGCGATATCCAACCCTTCAATCGCATATCCAGCCTGGGGTACTTTTTCCATTTCCATCTTCCCCTTCGCCCCAACAAAAAGTATTTCAAGAGCCGGGTCCTTTTTTTTCAGCGCATTCGCAATGGCGATGGCCGGAAAAATATGGCCTCCCGTTCCTCCTCCCGCAATAACGATATGCTTTCCCCGCCCGCTGACGGGTGAGCCGGATACTTCACTATTGCTGATTCGTTCATTCATTTCAGTCTGTTCAATTCCGCTGTTACTGTTCAGGCAACAGCCGCTTTTTCTTTTGCTTTACCTTCCGTCTGCTCCACGTTTCTTGCCACACTTAGTATGATCCCGATCGCCAGGCAGGTAAAGATGAAACTGGTACCTCCCATGCTCACCAGCGGCAGGGTTACCCCTGTAACCGGGAACAGGTTAACGGTTACCGCCATATTCGCCACGGCCTGTACGGCCAGGGTAAAACTCAGTCCCAGCGCCAGGAAAGCCCCGAATGCAAAAGGACATCGTTTAAAGATCCGGATACAGCGGTAGAGAAATACCAGGTAGATAAACATGATAAAAGCACCGCCTGCAAGTCCATACTCTTCTATAATGATGGCATAAATAAAATCATTGTAGGCCTGCGGCAGGAAATCACGGGTGGTACTGTTCCCCGGTCCCACCCCGAATACTCCGCCTTTGGCAATGGCGATCTTGGCCTGTCCTGTTTGATAAGCGCCGCCATCAATATCTTCTTTTGTCCCGTAAATAAAACTTTCCACGCGGCCGATCCAGGTATCCACCCGGGCCGTAAGGGTGCCGGAAGTTTTTTTAGTCACTACAATCTCTCCGTCTGCTTTATGCCGGATCACAGCAGCGGAAACCAGGATCAGTACCGGGATCAGGGCGATCCCGATCGTCATCAGGATATGCCGGGTGCGGACACGCCCGATAAACAATAACATCAGGCAACTGGCGCCCAGCAGCATGGCGGTGGAAAGATTAGCCGGTGCAATCAGCATACAGACCAGTGCCACGGGCCAGATCACCGGCAGGAACCCTTTTTTGAAATCCTTGATCACATCCTGTTTCTTACTGAGTAAACGCGCCAGATACATAAAGAGGGCGAGCTTGGCAAGATCCGAAGTCTGCATCGTCATGTTGATGATCGGGAGCCGGATCCAGCGGCTGCCCTCATTCATCTTTACCCCGAAGAACAGGGTATAGATTAACAGCGGAACGGACAACAGGAATACAAAACGGGCCGCTTTGGAATAAAAAGTATAATTGACCAGGTGGGCAAAATAAATGACCATGATCCCGGCCAGGATAAACGCCACCTGTTTGAACAGGTACACTTCGGTGTTTCCCTTGTAATTTTTATACGCCAGCGAACCGGTGGCACTGTACACGGCCAGCAAAGAGACCAGGGTCAGCAATACCACGAGGGCCCAGATCACTTTGTCGCCCTTTGTTTTGCTGAGCAGGTGCTGTGTATTGAAAGTATTTTTCAATTCATTGAACCGTATGTCCCTTGTCGCTTCCATTTATATTATAACTCCTTAACGGCTTGTTTAAACTGTGTTCCGCGGTCCTCGTAATTCTTGAACAAATCAAAACTGGCACAGGCGGGACTGAGCAATACCACATCCCCCTTCCCGGCAAAATGAAAAGCAGCCTGCACGGCTTCCAGGGCACTGCCCGCTGTGAGTATCGTGGGTATGCTGTTTTCAAAGGCCGCATAGATCTTTGAATTATCCGTACCCAGGCAGATAATGGCTTTTACTTTTTCCTTTACCAGGTCCGCGATCAGCGAATAATCATTGCCCTTGTCCACCCCGCCCAGGATCAGCACCGTGGGTTTGGTCATACTTTCCAGTGCATACCAGGTGGAATTGACATTGGTAGCTTTGCTGTCATTGATAAAATCCACCCCGCGCACCGTAGCCACATGCTCCATCCGGTGTTCCAGGCTCTGGAAATTCTGTACCGCGTCACGGATCTTATCCTTCCGGATATCCATGGTTGTTGCTGCCACACATGCTGCCATTGTATTGTACTGGTTATGTTTTCCTTTTAACGCGAAATCAAACACGCTCATGGTAGTAAAATCCTGTCCGGTTCTTACATACATATCCCCGTCTTTAATAAACGCTCCGTTGGGTAGTTCTCTTTTCATACTGATTGGCAGTTGGTTTGATTTGATATTGAACTGGTTTAAATATTTCATGGTTACTTCATCATCCGCGCAGTAAATGAAATGGTCATTTGCCTGCTGGTTCATCGCAATCCGGAATTTGCTCCGGATATAGTTTTCGAATTTGTATTCGTAACGGTCCAGGTGGTCTTCGGTGATATTGGTCAGGATGGCCACATCCGGACGGAATGTTTTGATATCATCCAGCTGGAAACTGCTTAGTTCCACCACGTAAAGCGGGCGGGGATCCAGGGCCACCTGTTTGGCAAATGATTCTCCGATATTTCCCACCAGGGCGGCATCCAGGCCGGCTTCCTTACAGATATGATAAGTAAGCGCGGTGGTAGTGGTCTTGCCGTTGCTGCCCGTGACCGCGATGATCTTACTGTTTCCTTTATGCCGGTAGGCCAGTTCCACTTCACTGATCACCGGTATGCCCTTTGCCCGGATCTCTTTTACGATCGCGGCTTTCTCGGGGATACCCGGACTCTTCATCACTTCATCCGCGTTCAGGATGAGGTCTTCGGTATGCTGCCCTTCTTCAAAGGCGATACCCGCTTCCCTGAGTTCGTTACGATACTCTTTCTTCAAAGAACTTCCGTCGGAAAGGAAAACGTCATCGCCTTGCTGTTTCGCCAGGAGGGCGGCACCCACGCCGCTTTCGCCTCCACCCAGTATGACAAATCTTTTTCCCATATCAATTGATCAGTGTACGGAACACGGTTCTTCAGAAGTATTGGTTTTACTACAACTGCACCACAATTCGATTGGATCAGAACGATAGTCTTCTTAAGGATTGGATCCGGGTTTTTCGGTTATATCTTGAACCCGTCTGCCCGCCCGTTCACCAGGCCCGGGTTTTTATCTCAGTTTCAGCGTGACGATGCTCAGCACCACCAGCAACACCGTTATGATCCAGAACCTCGTTACGATCTTCACCTCATGGTATTTCTTTACCTGGTAGTGATGGTGCAGCGGAGCTTTCAGAAAGATCCGCCGGCCCTCTCCATATTTCCGTTTCGTGTATTTGAAATACCCCACCTGCAGCATCACACTCAGGCTCTCCACGAAAAACACACCGCAGAAAATCGGGATCAGCAATTCCTTGTGTACAATAATGGCCAGTGAAGCAATGATCCCGCCCAGTGTCAGGCTGCCCGTATCCCCCATGAACAGCTGCGCCGGGAAGGAATTGTACCAGAGAAAACCCACACAGGCCCCGATCATGGCCGCAATAAAAACGGACGATTCCCCCAGGTTCGGGATATACATGATGTTCAGGTAATCCGCGAAGACCAGGTTACCGCTGGCATAAGCGAAGATGCCGAGCAGGGTGCCGATCAGCGCCGAAGTGCCGGTGGCCAGTCCATCCAGGCCATCTGTCAGGTTGGAGCCATTGGATACCGCGGTGATAATAAAGATCACGATCAGGATATAGAGCACCCAGGTGTACTCTCTCATGGATGCCGGTAAGAGCTTGGAATAATTAAATTCGTGGTTCTTCACAAAGGGAATGGTGGTCACCGGCGCTTTGGTTTCTACGAAATATTTTATTTTGCCGTTGACGGTCTTAGCCATTACTGTTGTATCGGATGGGGGCACTTTACCTACATACTCCCGCCATATTTTCACATCGCTGTTAAAATAGAGCGTCGCGCCCACCAGCACACCCAGTCCCACCTGCCCGAGTATCTTGAACCAGCCGGCTAATCCGTCCTTATTCGATTTTTTATACTCAGTCCCTTTCTGCTGCGCCATTCTCTTGCTCTTCAGCTTCAGGTAATCATCAATAAACCCGATGATACCCAGCCAAACGGTACTGATCAGTAAAACCTGTACATAGACATTGGTCAGGTCGGCCAGCAGCAGGGTCGGGATAAGGATGGCCAGGATGATAATGATCCCGCCCATGGTGGGTGTACCTTTCTTGCTTTCTTCGCCGGCCAGCCCTTCTTCACGGATACTCTCGCTGATCTGTTTCTTCTGCAGAAAGCGGATCAGTTTTTTCCCATACACCAGGGTGATGAACAAGGAGAGTAATACCGCGGCCAGTACCCGGAACGTAATAAACCCGAACAGGCGGCTGCCCGGGATTTCGATTCCTTCCATCTTCAGCCATTCAAATAAATGATGTAACATTTCGCTGCGGTTATTAATTACTTATTCAACAATTCAAAAAAATCCGTTACTGTTTCCTTATCGTCAAAATGATTCCTGACTCCTTTTATTTCCTGGTACTTCTCATGTCCCTTCCCTGCCACCAGGATGATATCCTCTTTCCGGGCCAGGCTGATCGCTGTTTTGATCGCCTCCTTCCTGTCCGTGATTGAGATATATTTCCGCCGGTACCCCGCCGCCAGTCCTTCTTCCATATCCCGGATGATCTGTTCCGGGTCTTCGGTCCGGGGATTATCACTGGTGAAGATCACCCGGTCGCTGTGCTCACAGGCTACGGCTGCCATCACGGGTCTTTTTGTTTTATCCCGGTCACCCCCGCACCCCACTACTGTGATCACCTGCTCAAATCCCTTCTTCAGTTTTTTGATCGTGGCCAGTACATTCAGCAGGGCATCCGGTGTATGGGCATAATCCACGATCGCCATCACCCGTTCATTAGCGGATACGAGGTAATCAAACCTTCCTTCCGCTCCGCTCTGTTCACTGAGTGCAGTCAGCACCTCCTGTTTATCTTCTCCCAGGCAAACCGCCGCGCCATATACCGCCAGCAGGTTATAGGCATTGAACTCACCGATCAGCCGGAAATGCACTTCCACCTCATTCACCGTCATCTGCAGCCCGCCCAGGCCATTGTCGAGGATCTTCCCCTTAAAATCAGCCACAGTTTTCAGGCTGTAGTAATACTTCTTCGCATTCGTATTCTGCAGCATCACCGTTCCCCGCTTGTCATCGGCGTTGCTGACCGCGAAAGCAGTGGCCGGCAATGAATCGAAGAAGGCTTTCTTCACCCGGATATATTCCTCAAAAGTTTTGTGGTAATCCAGGTGATCGTGGGTGATATTGCTGAAAATGCCCCCCGCATATTGCAGGCCGGTTACCCGGTGCTGGTGAACGGCATGTGAACTGGTTTCCATGAATACATGGGTGCAGCCCTCATCCGCCATCTGCTTTAGCAAGCGGTTCAGGCTGATCGCATCCGGTGTGGTATGCGTGGCTTCCACCACCTGCCCGGCCACCCGGTTCTCCACCGTGCTCAGCAACCCGCATTTATATCCCAATCTTGTAAAGAGCTTGTATAATAATGTCGCAATCGTTGTTTTCCCGTTTGTTCCCGTCACCCCAACCAGTTTCACCCGTGCGGAGGGTCTTTCAAAAAAATTATCCGCCATATACCCGGCCGCTGCCGCGCTGTTCTCCACCTGCACATACACGACCTGCTCACTTGTCTTCGCCGGCAGACTTTCGCAAATAATGGCGGCCGCCCCGTTTTCAATTGCTTTCTCAATGAACTGGTGCCCGTCGGCTGCTGCCCCCTTTACGGCGATGAAGGCGGCACCCGGTCTCACTTTCCTCGAATCCAGTTGCAGGTCATTGATCGCAACGGATGTGGCGCCTGCCACTGACCGGATCGGGACTCTATATAATACATCCTGTAATACCACGATAACTTTTAGTTCAATCCTCCGTTTTTAACTCAGTTCCAATACCACGGAAACGCCTTTTGCCAGTTCGGTTCCGGGGGCGATGGACTGGGTCGCTATTTTTCCCTTACCCGTCACCGTTACTTTCACGCCCATATTCTCCAGCAGGTACAAGGCATCTTTTAATCCCATTCCCCTTACATTCGGCATCCGTTTCTTCCGGATCGTATTTACCTTAATCACCGGCTGGTAATTGGAAGCATAGACCAGGGCCCAGTTTTGCTGCCCGGTGGAATCCGCATACTTCACTTTTAACGTGTTGTACACATTCACGATATCCGGCGCATACCCGGCATAGAAATATGCCGAACTGTCTTTTTTTGCTGCGTACAGGGAAGGGTCTTTCTTCTCCACATACATTGCATATAACTTAGTGGCGATTTCCCGGAATACAGGGCCTGCTACTGTTCCGCCATAGTGGGAAGCGGCATGGGCCTTTGTCCGGATAACCACGATACAGGTGTACTGGGGTTTATCAGCCGGGAAATAACCCACAAAGCTGGCCTGATAGACACCGTGATCATATTTGATCGGGCCATCCGATACATGGGCCGTACCGGTTTTACCCGCTACCGCGAATGGCATCCCGCTAAACACTTTGCGGCCGGTTCCTTCTGTAACCACCATTTCCATGGATTCGCGGGCCACTTTGATCACATCCGGCTTGCAGATATTTTCACTGAGTACCACCGGTTCAAATTGTTTATACAGCACCCCGCTATGCTGAATACTGTTTACCAGGTAGGGCTTCATCATCCGCCCGTTATTGGCAATGGAATTATACAGCATCAGGGTGTGCAGGGGACTTACCTGTATCCCATAACCGAAACTCATCCAGAGCATATTGCCTTCGGCGCTCCCCTTCTGATCCAGTGGAGCCATCGTGGGTTTGGGCACATTGGCCAGGTCAACCGGAACCCTTACATCCAGGTGAAAGCGGTGTATATAGTCTTTCAGTTCAGCCGGCTTTTTCGCGAAAGCTTTATAGGCCAGTTTGCTCATGCCGATATTGGAACTGTGGGCAAAACATTCTTTCACTGTAAGTGCCGGTTTCGGCTGCCTTTCCGCATCGGAGACCATTTTATTTCCCACCTGCATCCGACCGGCTGTTCCCACTTCAACAATATCATTGGGTGCGCTGGTTCCTTTTTCCAGTACGGATAATAAGGTCACCAGTTTGATCGTGGACCCGGGTTCTGTTGCACGCAGGGCGTAATTATCATCTTCCCAGTAACTGCCATCGGGACGGCGGCCCAGGTTGGCCATCGCCTTGATCTTGCCGGTGGCGGTTTCCATCACAATGGCGGTGCCGTAGGGGCCTTCACACTGCTGCATCATCCGGAGAAGGGCCGTTTCAGTGATATCCTGGATCTGCACATCCAGCGTGGTATATACATCTTTCCCGTTTTCCGGATCGGTCTCGGATCCCTCAATGGGAATCGCGGTACCCCCGGCGATATAGCGTACCAGCTTCTGACCACTTCTGCCGCTCAGCACACTGTCATAACTTTTTTCAAGTCCCACATTCTGCTTACGGATCTTTCCGTCGCTGGCCATATGCTCCCGGGAGAGTCCGATGGTGCGACTGGCCAGCAGGCCGAAGGGAGGCAGCCGCTTGCTGTTGGTCTCAACGATGATGCCGCTCTTGTTCCGTCCCAGGCGGGCCAGGGGAAATTCCCGGAATACTTTGTACTGCTCAAAGCTTAATTTCTTTTTCAGGGAATAGTAGCGGGCATTCTTTTTAAAAGCCGCTTTCAGTTCTTTTTTATATCCGGCGGATGACTGGTCGCCGAAATAGGCAGCCAGTGCCATGGAGAATGAATCAATGTTCTCGTAGAACCGTTTCCCTTTCTTTTCCCGGAGACCATCCGCGTTAAAGTCGATGTAGATATCAAAAGTGGGAATGGAAGCGCTGAGCATCTGCCCGTCTTCGCTGTAGATGGTACCCCTTTGTGCATCCAGTTCGATGAAACGCTGGTGCAGGCTGTCACTCATACTGCGCCAGTGATCGCCTTCCACCCGCTGGATATAAAAGGCCCTTCCGAGTACCAGTAAACTCAGCACCACGATGCCAAGAAAACTGAGATATACTCTCCAAAGTATGTCGCGTTTTACTTCCAATGCAGCTTTGCTTGTGTCCGTTGTTAGTTGTTCTGTTATCGTTACTGCTTTCGCAGTCCGTCCGTTGTTCTGCTTATTTAAGCAAACTGCTGTCCGTCAATACCACCGGTGATTCCGTCAGTTCCTTCAGCCCCAGGGGTTCCACCGCTTTGATCAGTTCACTTTGTTTGCTGCGGGAGATCAGTTCCCCCTTGACTGCTGTGTACTCGTACTGCAATTCCTTCACTTCTTTTTCGGTACGGTTGATATTGCGTATCGTCTTATCGGCCAGGTGCCCGTTGTAGATATACAATACCGCCAGCACTGCCAGGAACAAAAAGAAAGGCACCTGTTTCACGATGGACTGATAATTCAGCCAACGCTTCCAGCTGTTCAGCCCGGCGGGCTGTTCGGCTTTCAGATCCCTTTCTTTTGTTTCTTGTTCCGGCATACATGCGTTTTTCGCCTGTTAGTTTTGTCCGCACGGGAATTTCCGGTGGGACTGGTTTTTCATCACCCTTTACAAGGGTTGATTTCAAAGGATATAGATTTTCCAGATTTTAATATCCTTATATATGGAATAACGATTTCCTGTTTACCCCTCAGCCTTCCCTGTTTTTTCCGCCACCCGCAGTTTGGCGCTTCTTGACCGGGGGTTCCTTTTCATTTCTTCGGCGCTGGGCCCGATGGGTTTTTTCGTGATCAGTTTCAGTTCGCTGAGGGACGGAGTATTGATAAAGGGGTTCTCTTCCGGCTCATCAAATGAACCGCGGCGGAAAAAATTCTTGACCAGTCTGTCCTCGAGTGAATGAAACGTGATGATGGCGACCCGGCCTCCGGGTTTTAACAGGTTGGGGACTTGCTGCAGCATTTCTTTTAATGCACCTAACTCATCATTAACCTCTATCCTCAGCGCCTGGAAAACCTGGGCGAAGTACTTGTTGGGATTTCCTTTTACAATATCCCGGACCGCATTCTTAAAACCGTCAATCGTCTTCAGTGAAGCTGTATTCCTGACCTGTACAATTGTACGGGCCAGGGTTTTGGCATTGGTAACCTCTCCATACTGCTCAAACAGTTTGTGCAATCGTTGTTCAGTATAGGTACTAACCACTTCGTAAGCGGTCAGGGCCTGTCGCTGATCCATCCGCATGTCGAGGGCGGCATTAAAGCGGGTGGAGAACCCTCTTTCCGCCTCATCAAACTGGTGACTGCTGACGCCCAGGTCGGCCATAATACCATCCACCGCGGTGACCTGTTCTAACCGGAGGAAACGCTGCAGGTGACGAAAATTGTGTGAAACAAAAACTAATCTTTCGTCTGCAGGCAGGCCTGCCTGTCCGGTAGGCAGGTTCTTTTTTGCATCGGCATCCTGGTCAAAAACCACCAGTTTACCTGTGGGGCCCAGCCGGCTGAGGAGGGCTTTTGAATGACCGCCTCCGCCGAACGTGCAATCCACATAGATGCCATCCGGTTGAATATTCAGGGCCTCCAGGGTTTCGCTCAGCAGTACCGGAACATGATAGTCTTGCGAATCAGTTGGTAAGCCGGAAGCATTTTTTTGTTGTTTGGGCTTTTCCATACCGGCGCTTTAACTTTTCGACTTATCCGATCCGCTACCCAGCACCTGGTCTCCCAAATCACTGAATGTGTCCGAAGAAAGTGAATCAAAGATCTCTTTGTACTTATTACTATCCCAGATTTCCAGTTTGTCGCCTGTTGCCATCAGCACGATGTCTTTCTGCAGCCCGGCATAAGCCTTCAGGTTGGGCGGCAACAGGATTCTTCCGGCGCTGTCCGGTTCCACAAACGTGGCACCATTCAGGAATGCCCGTCTGAACTCCCTTTGTTTGGGGTCAAACTCATTCAGGCCGGTGATCTTTTCAAAGAGTGGCTCCCAGGTCCGCATCGGGTAGAGAGCCAGGCATTTTTCAAAACCCCTGTTGATAACGAAACGGGTGGTCTCTTCTTCCGGCAATTGCTTTTTGAAGCCCGCCGGGAGGAGGAAACGCCCCTTGGCGTCCAGTGTAGCTTCGAATTCTCCAAGAAAGCCGGTCATTATCAGGTGATTGGGTCAATTTTGAACTAATTGACACAAAATAACACTTTTTCCCACTTAACACCCAAATTTTTCCGTTTTTCTTTTTTCCACAACATATTTTCCCCTGAAACACAGGACAGTAAAGGGTTTTAGCCGATGAGCCGCATTTTTTGTCAAAAAAGAGGTGAATAGAGTGTGGATTGCGGTGGATAAGCTGTGAATTTGTAGCTTCGGGCTGTGAGTTATACGTGTTTCGGGCTGTGAGTTATACGTGTAAAGTTCGAAGTTCGAGGTTCGAAGTTCCTTAGGTCGAATTGTAGCAGCGAAAGCCGCAGTCTGCTGGCTGTTGATCGTAAAAACGTGGTTCGCGACTAACAGCTCGTAGCTAACTATCTTCGCCCTTCAAACACAACAGTCAGTTGTATCATGAAAGATCCCCGCTCCCTATCCATACTGGATTATACCTATTCTCTCCCGGAAGAACGTATTGCCGCTTTCCCACTGGCGGAGAGAGACGCATCGAAACTGCTGATCTATACTAAGGGAACGATGGCAGAAGATACGTACCGGAATATTGCCCGGCATATCCCCAATAACAGTTTACTGGTATTCAACAATACCAAAGTGGTGGAGGCGCGCCTGTTGTTTCAAAAACCAACCGGTGGCCAGGTCGAGATCTTTTGCCTGGAACCGCATGAACAATATGCGGATATCACCAGTGCCATGCTGCAATCCGGAAAAGTCTATTGGCAATGCCTGGTAGGCGGTGCTTCTAAATGGAAACCGGGACAGCTACTGGAGAAAACCATCAGGTACCATGACAGAGAGGTCATCCTGCAGGCCGCCTGGATTGAAAAGCGGTCTGGTTGTTTTATCATTGAACTCAGCTGGACACCTTCCACGATGAGCTTTGCCGAACTCCTGCATGCAGCCGGTGCCATTCCCCTCCCACCCTATATCAAGCGTAAAGCGGAGGACAGCGATACCGAACGTTACCAGACTGTTTATGCAAAACATGATGGCTCTGTAGCAGCGCCAACAGCGGGTCTGCATTTTACGGAAAACATTTTCAATTCACTCCGGGGGAAAAACATCCGCCAGGCCTATGTGACCCTGCATGTAGGTGCCGGCACTTTTAAACCGGTGAAGACAGAGAAGATGGAGGAACATGATATGCATGCGGAGTGGATTGAAGTCAGCCAGGAACTGATTGGTCAGTTGTTGCAATCGCTTAACGGGAATATCGTGGCAGTAGGGACCACTTCGCTGAGGACGATGGAGAGTTTGTATTGGATGGGAGTGAAAGCGGCGAGCGGCGGGTTACGGGCTACGAGTATGGAGATAACCCAATGGGAAGTGTATGAAAGGAAGGAGAAAGATATTCCGGCGAATGAAGCACTGACCGCATTGCTTGAATGGATGCAGGAAAATAAACTCGAACGCTTAGTGACCAAAACACAGATCCTGATCGCGCCGGGCTACCGGTTCCGGATCATCAACGGACTTGTCACCAATTTTCATCAGCCGCAATCCACTTTACTCTTACTTGTCGCCGCACTGATCGGTGAAGACTGGCGGAAAGTGTATGATTTTGCACTAAAGAATGAATTCCGTTTTTTGAGTTATGGGGATGGGTGTTTGTTGTGGGCGACCTCCCCTGATACCTGAAATATACAGTCCAATCAGTACCCGCTTTCTTCCCTTTCACCTGGCTGATTTCAACGATCGTTTTACACTGGACCTGGCGATCGTATACCGGTCCCGGTTCATCAACAAACCGGGTTGCGCCCGCCCCCTGTCTCGTACAGCTGATTTTCACAAAGCCCTACTCCCTCTTCAATGGCAAATCCATCGTAAAGGTGCTACCCTTGCCCAGGGTGCTCTCGGCCCTGATTTCACCATGGTGTGCTTCCACCACGGTTTTTACATAACTGAGGCCGAGACCAAAGCCTTTTACATTGTGCACATTGCCGGTATGGGCCCGGTAAAACCGCTCGAAGATGCGCTTGACCGTATCCCGGTTCATCCCGATCCCGTTGTCTTCGATCCGGAGCGTGAAATGCTTATTGAGGTTCTGGGTGGAGAGACGGATGGAGGGAGGCACATTGTCTTTGGCGTATTTCACGGCATTGTCCACGAGGTTGTTCACCAGGTTGGAAAAATGCACTTCATCGGCTTCGATCAGGTCATTGGAGGCATCGAGAGCCAGTTCCACTTTCCCGCTTTTACTCTCTAATTGCAGGGCAAAATTATCTACCACATCTTTAATCACTTCGTGCACATGCACGGGCTTCAGGTTCAGTTCCACTTCCTGTTTCTCCAGCTGCGAGGCCTTCAGGATGGTTTCCACCTGCCGGTTCATTCGCTGGTTCTCCTCCTTGATAATCCCGCTGAAATATCCCAGCTTCTGCCGGTCGCTGATCACTTTTTCATTCCGCATGGCATCCACGGCCAGCGAGATGGTGGCAATGGGGGTCTTGAACTCATGCGTCATGTTGTTGATAAAATCGTTCTTGATCTCTCCCAGTTTTTTCTGCCGCAGCATCGTGCGCACCGTAAGATAGAAAGCGGCAATGATGATGATGGTAAACAGGATGGAAGCCCCAATCCGCCAGCGGAGGTCCTTTAATACCAGGCTTTTTATATCGGGGATCACGACAAACAGCACTTCATTCACCCCCAGGTTTTCTCCCGCGGTGCCACTCATCGCTTCCAGCCCCCAGTTGTAGGAAAAATTATTCAGGGTATCCTCGTATGCGGCGATAAAATTCGGCGAGATCTTTTCAAATACATTATTTCCGAGCCGGTCAAAGGAAGCGATCCCGAATTCAAACTGGACTTTCCGGAGGTTATTCTGCTGGAAGGCCCGGACAAATTTTTTACGAACCTCTTCCACATCAAAGCGCTGTCCTACCGTAATCGGTTTAAACAACTCGAGGGTAAATTCATCGCTCAGCAACCCCCTCTTGGTGTTACCGGGTGCATAGCTGCCTTTGTGCTGGGCCAGTTCATTCCCCACCATCTTGGTGCTTTCCTCCACGCTGTGCTTGATCTGTTCCTGGCGGAGCAGCACCATATTATTGATCCAGGATACCTGGATCAGGATCAGCCCGATCAGCGACAAACTGATCAGCACGGTAATTATGGTAAATATGCGTTTCACTCCGGTTTTATTCCGCCGTAATATACTGTATCCGGTTTATTCTCAAAGCCCTGAACTGTTTCCCCGGACCGCCTGCAAATGTAAGGCCCCTCCCGCTTTGGCGCGAACCCCAACCCGGTATTCCCCTTAATTTAACGGGTTCTTTAACGTTTAAAAAAACGGAAGGGTTAAAATGGAACAGAAGTTTAAAAAAAAGAAAAATCCCCTTAAATTGAACCATGATTGAACCGGCCCGGGGCATATTACTGATTGCAGATCCTTTCCTGAAGGACCCCAATTTCCTGCGAACGGTAGTCCTGCTTTGCGAACACCAGCCCGAAGGAAGTTTCGGGTTTGTGATCAACCGGCCATTTGAAAGCACCCTCGATGAACTGATCCCGGAGCTGGAGGGCCATAAACTGCCGGTATTCGATGGCGGCCCGGTACAGCGGGACTCCCTGCATTTTTTACACCAGTCACCCGGACTGATCCCCGGCGGACAGGAACTGATCAAGGGCGTGTACTGGGGGGGTGATTTTGAAACCCTGGTCAGCCTGCTGAGGGAAGGAAAAATAAGCCCCGACAAGATCCGCTTTTTTATTGGTTACTCCGGCTGGGGCGAGGGACAACTGAACACGGAGATGGCGGAGAAAACATGGCTCACGGTAACAGCTAACCGCAAACTCATTTTCCACCAGGACCACCAGGCCATCTGGAAGGACTCCCTTCGCCACCTGGGCGGTGATTATGAAATGATGATCAATTTCCCGCTGGATCCCCAGTTCAACTAATGTAATCCAAAATCAAAAATGCCCTTACGACCCGGACTGAGTCGTTGAACGTCAGTCTTGCAGCTCGTAGCTCAAAGCTATTTCCGCCAAAACAAAACCCCTCCGTTTGGGGAGGGGCTGCATTTCATTTAATCCCGGGTCAGGCCAGTTCAACAGCGCCTTCCACCAGTACGGTTACTTTATTATTCAGCACTTCCACAAAACCGCCCTGGATCTCGTAGTTGGCCACCTGGTTTTGCTTACTATCCTTCAGCACTTTCACTTTGCCGGCTTTCAGAGCGCTGACCAGAGGGGCGTGCTTGTCCAGTACTTCAAAACTACCGGTGATACCCGGCATCTGCACCCCGTACACTTCGCCGCTGAACAGCTTTTTTTCCGGTGTTAATATTTCTAAGTTCATACTTGCTTCATTTTTTAACTTTCCCGCAATTGGCTAACCGGCACATCAGCACATCGGCTAATTGTATTACCCCTGCGCAGCAGCCAGCAATTTCTTCCCTTTCTCAATCGCTTCATCAATATTTCCCACCAGGTTGAACGCATTTTCCGGGTATTCATCCACTTCACCGTCCATGATCATATTGAAACCGCGGATGGTTTCTTCGATCGGCACGAGTACTCCTTTCAGTCCGGTAAAAGCTTCAGCCACATGGAAGGGCTGGGATAGGAAACGCTGTACTTTACGGGCCCTGTACACCACCATCTTATCTTCATCACTCAACTCATCCATACCGAGGATGGCGATGATATCCTGCAATTCTTTATAACGCTGCAGCATGGATTTCACGCGGTTGGCGCAATTGTAATGCGCTTCACCCACCACCAGCGGGGAAAGAATCCGGGAAGTAGAATCCAGGGGATCCACCGCGGGATAAATACCAAGGTCGGCAATCTTTCTGGACAATACCGTTGTCGCATCCAGGTGAGCAAAGGTCGTTGCAGGCGCCGGGTCGGTCAGGTCATCCGCCGGTACATATACAGCCTGTACGGATGTGATGGAACCGTTCCTGGTAGAAGTGATCCGCTCCTGCATGATCCCCATTTCCGTAGCCAGGGTAGGCTGGTAACCCACAGCGGAGGGCATACGGCCCAGCAGCGCGGATACTTCGGAACCGGCCTGTGTGAAACGGAAGATATTGTCCACAAAGAACAGGATATCGCGTCCTTTACCCTGTCCGTCACCGTCACGATAGTACTCAGCGATGGTCAGACCGGAAAGGGCCACCCTTGCACGGGCTCCGGGAGGTTCGTTCATTTGTCCGAATACGAAAGTGGCTTTGGATTCTGCCAGTTCTTTCATATCCACTTTACTCAGGTCCCATCCGCCTTCTTCCATACTGTGTTTGAAGGCATCTCCG
The DNA here is from genome assembly GCA_016192105.1 of Sphingobacteriales bacterium. Classification (GTDB taxonomy): domain Bacteria; phylum Bacteroidota; class Bacteroidia; order Chitinophagales; family Chitinophagaceae; genus JJ008. The sequence goes on from JACPUV010000007.1 coordinate 50,554, forward strand.
TATTTCATAATACCGGCTTCGATCATTTCCCGCATCAGGTCATTTCCTTCACGGGTTCTTTCTCCCACACCGGCAAATACAGACAACCCGGAATAGGCTTTCGCGATATTATTAATAAGCTCCTGGATCAATACTGTTTTACCCACACCGGCGCCACCAAACAAACCGATCTTACCACCCTTTGCATAGGGTTCGATCAGGTCGATCACTTTAATACCGGTGAACAGTACTTCTGTAGCGGTACTCAGGTTCTCAAATGAAGGAGGCATACCATGGATCGGGCGGCCACCTGCTTTACTGATGGCAGGTAATCCGTCGATCGGGTCCCCGGTCACATTGAACAGCCGGCCCTTGATACCTTCACCGACCGGCATGGCGATCGCAATACCGGTATCCACTACTTCCGTACCCCGGACGATCCCTTCGGTCCCGTCCATCGCGATGGTCCGAACACTGTCCTCTCCGAGGTGCTGCTGTACTTCGAGCACCAGGATATCCCCATTTTCTTTTTTCAGTTCCAGTGAATTGTAGATCTCGGGAAGTTTGCCATCAAATTGCACGTCGATTACGGCGCCGATGACCTGTTTTACTTTACCTACGTTTGCCATGATTATGTGTTTATTAGAAGTCCGGGAAGTACCGGTATTTTCAGGCCGCAAAGGTAAGGGGGCGGGCTTAATCCGCCAATTAGAAAATCAAAGATTTTGAAGCTGTGGATAAGCCGGTTAGAAACCGAAAACAACGGGGTTTCCCGCCCGAAAAGGCTGGTGCTCCGCCCCGGGACTATTGACCATTGAAAATTGAGCATTGAACATTGAAAATTCCGACTGTACTGAGCGAAATATTCTATTCAGATCCACCCGCCCGCTTCGCCATAAACGAGCCTGCAGCCCGCTACCCGGAGTTCCCAGCATTCAACCCGCCGGCAGGCAGCAGGTAGTTGATTCTCAATTTTCAATAGTTGAATCTACCGCGACTCCGGCCGGTTTTTTAAGGATCCCTACCTTTGCCGCTATTTATGCAACTGACAGAAGTTATATCCCCGAAACTGGCCCGGGATTTTATCCGGGTCAATGTGGAAATAAATAAGGACCAACCGAATTATATCCGTCCGCTGGACAAGGATATTCAGGACATTTTTGACCCCGGAAAAAACAAATCCTTCCGCTTTGGAGAAGCCACCCGCTGGATCCTCAGAAATGATGAAGGGAAACTGGTTGGCCGGATCGCAGCCTTTGTCAATAAAAAATACCGTACCCGGGGAGACGAGGTCCCTGTGGGCGGGATCGGGTTCTTTGACTGTATCAATGACCAGGCCGCCGCGGATTTACTTTTTGATGTGGCCAAACACTGGCTGATGCAAAGGGGTATGGGCGCCATGGACGGCCCGATCAATTTCGGGGAAAGGGACCGCTGGTGGGGATTAATTGTAGAAGGTTTCCAGTCCCCGCCCTACGGAATGAATTACAACCAGCCCTATTACCGGAATTTATTTGAACAATATGGCTTCCGTTGTTTTTTTAACCAGTATTGCTATGGACTGGATCCCCGCCGGGAAGTGAGCCAGAAGATCATTGACCGACACGCGATCATTGCAAAAGATCCCGCTTTTTCCGCCCGTCATATCCGGAAGAACCAACTGGAAAAATATGCGGCGGATTTTACCACCATCTATAATAAAGCCTGGGCGGGACATGGCGGTATGAAAGAACTTAAAAAAGAGCAGGTGCTGACCCTGTTCAAAAAGATGAAGCCGGTCATGGACGAAAAGATTGTCTGGTTTGTCTATCATAACGAAGACCCGATCGCCCTTTTTGTCAACCTGCCGGACCTGAACCAGTGGTTCAAATACCTGGACGGGAAATTTGATCTCTGGCACAAGCTGAAATTCCTCTGGATTAAACTGACCAAAAAAAATACCCGGTTTACCGGGCTCGCTTTTGGCGTGGTTCCCGAATACCAGGGCACCGGGGTGGATTCCTATATGATCAATGAAGCCAAACTGGTGGTGCAGCCCATGAAAAAATATGAGGAGTATGAAATGCTGTGGATCGGTGATTTCAATCCGAAAATGATCAATGTGGCGGAGAATTTCGGGGATACCTTCCGCAACCGTCACCTGATCACTTACCGGTATCTCTTTGACCGGACAAAAGAATTCAAACCCCACCCCATCCTGTAGTAAATTTATACACAGGCAAGGGCTTTTTACGCCGGCTTCCCCCGGGTTCCTTAAATTGCAGCCGGTATGGATAAATTCATCGTTTCGGCAAGGAAGTACAGGCCCCAGACCTTTGATTCGGTAGTGGGACAGGCGCATATCACCACCACCCTGAAAAACGCCATCAGGAACCAGCAGTTGGCCCATGCTTTTCTTTTCTGCGGGCCGCGGGGTGTCGGAAAGACCACCTGTGCCCGTATCCTGGCCAAAACGATCAATTGCGAAAAGCCCGGCAAAGACGGGGAGGCCTGTGACAAATGCCAGAGCTGCACTTCTTTCAATGACGGCGCTTCGATGAATTATTTTGAACTCGATGCTGCTTCCAACAACTCGGTGGATAATATCCGTGACCTCGTGGACCAGGTTCGGTTTGTACCCCAGACCGGCAAATACAAGGTCTATGTGATCGATGAGGTACACATGCTCAGTTCTTCCGCCTTCAATGCTTTTTTGAAAACCCTGGAAGAGCCCCCGCCCTATGCCATTTTTATCCTCGCCACCACGGAAAAGCATAAGATCCTGCCCACCATTCTCAGCCGTTGCCAGATCTTCGATTTCAAACGGATCACCAGCAACGATACGGTGCATCACCTGGAAGAGATCTGCGAAAAGGAAGAGATAAAAGCGGAAAAAGCGGCCCTGCAACTGATCGCCCAGAAGAGCGAAGGCTGTATGCGGGATGCCCTCAGTATCCTGGATAAGATCGTGAGTTTTACCAACGGGGAACTCAATTATACCAATACCCTCGAGCACCTCAATATCCTGGATGCTGACTATTATTTCCGGCTGCTGGATCATATGCAGCAGCAGGACCTTGCTTCGGCGATGCTGCTCTACGATGATATCAACCGGAAAGGATTTGAGGGCGACCTGGTACTGAACGGGCTGGCTGAATTTATCCGGAACCTGCTTGTATGCAAGGATGAAAAAGCAGCCGTATTGCTGGAAGCAGTGGAAAGTTTTAAAAGCCGCTATATAGAAACCGCCAAAAAAGTTCCTCCCGCCTTACTGGTCAGTGCCCTGAATGTCCTGAACGAGGCAGAGATCAATTATAAATCGGCGCGGAACAAAAGGCTGCATGTGGAATTAACCCTGATCAAACTTTGTTACCTGCAGCAGGCCCTGGAATTAACAGCGGAGGGTGGCAGCATCAGTAAAAAAAAAATAGCTGAAGCTCCCCTGGCCTTCCGGGCTCTTCCGATCCGGCCATTTGCCCCAAAACAAACCGCGGCTGACAAACCCGCTAAAACCGGAAAGACCCAGGAAGCCAGGCTGATCATTGAAACAAACGGGACTACCGCTGCCGTTCCGCTTCCTCCTGTAGGGTCTGAAAACCCCGAAAAGAGTACCAGTAACCGGCCACCCAAATCAGGATCCGGGCTTTCCGCACTGGATAAGATCCGGAAACAATACAAGGGAAATAACCATAACGGAAACGGGGCCGAAAACAAACCCCTCGAATTTGATACCCTCAAAAAAGCCTGGGATGAATATATCGTGCACCTGAAAGCCGCCCGTAACCCTGCCGCCCAGCCTTTCTCAACAGCCCTGCTGCGGATAAAGGATGCCAATTCCTTTGAAGCAGTTACGGGCAATAATATCGAACAGAAATTCATCGAACAGGAACGGAATGCCCTGTTTCATTTTTTGCAGCAGCACCTGCATAACAGGTTATTACAGTTCAGTGTACTGGTGGAAGAAAAAAATGAGGACCGTCCGCAGGCCGAACCCACACTCACCGCCAAAGAGCAGTTTCAAAAGATGACCGAAGAATACCCGGTGATCAAAGAACTGAAAGATCGTTTGCGCCTGGAACTGGACTATTAAGACCCCGGTTTATCCCGCGTTCGGCATTCACTATTTTACCTTAATTTCGGCCAAAATTTAACGGCATATGGCTGAAGTGATATTAATGCCCCGCCTGAGCGACACGATGACAGAGGGAGTGATTGCCGCCTGGCACAAAAAAGTGGGTGACCCGGTAAAGAAAGGTGATTTGCTGGCCGAAGTAGAAACGGATAAGGCCACCATGGAACTCGAAAGCTATAAAGATGGTATTCTCCTGCATACCGGTGCTGACAAAGGAGGCAAGATCCAGGTAAATGACCTGCTGGCCATCATAGGCAATGCGGGTGAAGATATTTCAGGATTACTGGGCGCCCCGGCCGCTGCCCCCGCACCTGCAGAAAAGAAAGAAACCCCGAAGGCTGCCGCTGCGGCCCCCGCAACAGCAGGACTGGATATTTCCAAAATGGATGAAGTGGTGCTGATGCCCCGGCTCAGTGATACCATGGAGGCCGGTGTGATCGCTGCCTGGCATAAAAAGGTGGGTGACCCTGTGAAGAAAGGAGATATACTGGCTGAGATCGAAACAGATAAAGCCACCATGGAACTGGAGAGTTACAAAAACGGAACCCTGCTACATGTCGGCGCCCAAAAAGGCGAAAAGATCCTCGTGAACGGGCTGCTTTGTATAATCGGTGAAAAAGGAAAAGTGGATGTGGATGCCATTGTAGCAGCCAGCAAGAGCGGCGTGGTACCTGCTCAGGCTGTTGCTGAAACTGCTGCGGCTCCTGCTGACACAGCACCTGTTACGGCAACTACACCTACAATTGTTGCTGCTGCAGAAAACGGAAGAGTGAAAGCTTCTCCCCTCGCCAAAAAGATCGCCAAAGAAAAAGGGCTGGACCTGCGCCTGCTGCAGGGTACTGGTGATGGGGGAAGGATCACAAAGGCAGATATTGATAACTATAAACCAGTTGCAGCTGCTACCCCGGTTGCCCAGACCACGGCCTCCGCGCCGGTGGCTGTTTTTGCAGGAAGTACGGAGGAAGGATACACCGATATCCCCAATTCCCAGATGCGCAATGTTATTGCCAAAAGACTGGGTGAAAGTAAATTCGGCGCCCCGCATTTTTACCTGACCATGGAGATCAACATGGATAATGCAATGGCGGCCCGGACCCAACTGAATGAGATCAGTCCGGCCAAGATCAGCTTCAATGACCTCGTGGTGAAGGCTGTGGCCCTGGCTCTCCGGCAGCATCCTGCGATCAATGCCTCCTGGATGGGAGATAAGATCCGCCGCTACAGTCATATCCATATTGGTATTGCGGTGGCAATTGAAGATGGACTGATCGTACCCGTTGTCAGGTTTGCCGATCAGAAATCACTGCCGCAGATTGCCGCCGAAAGCAAGGAACTCGCCGGTAAAGCCAAGAATAAAAAGTTGCAGCCGAGTGAATTCACCGGTAATACCTTTACGATCTCCAACCTGGGTATGATGGATATCGATGAATTTACCGCGATCATCAATCCGCCCGACAGTTGTATCCTGGCCGTAGGCCGGATCAAAGAAACCGTGGTTCGCAAAGGAGATGGTTTCGGCGTAAGCAATTTCATGAAAGTAACCCTGAGTTGTGATCACCGCAGTGTGGACGGAGCTTCCGGAGCGGCCTTCCTGCAAACGTTCAAAAAATACCTGGAGAACCCCATTACCATGCTTTTGTAAGTGAAATTCATTATAATGTAGTGTAAGCTGCCCCTCCCGGCAGCTTTTTTTATTACAGGCAAGATCCCGGCAGGGTAATTGCGTCATATTACTGACTTTTACCGTCCGCAGGGAGTAGGGTACAAAAAACAAGAAGAACTTATTCCTCCGGGCCACTTTCACCGTTAGATTACCTGTAATTTCGCTTGTATGCCTGAAAGGGAATCCACCAGCTCCTCCTTGCTTCTTTTATTCTTCGTAACCGGGTTATCCTGTTTTGGATTCAGCCTGTTCATAAAAATGCTCGACGGGAACCATTCGGACCTGCTGATCTGGACCGGTTGCATCGCCTCCTCACTGGGACTTCTCACCCTGCTGGCTGTATGGATCAGCAGGCTGGCTGCAAAAAAGAAGAAACCGCATCTTGCCGACAAAGGCAAAAACTGATGCTGCCTGTTCCCCGCCATCCGGCTACACCCTTTTCCGCACGGACCCGCCGGGCGGCCTGCAGCATATATTTTCAATAATTTTTGAAATTTCGGAAACAGTATTTATTTTTGGGTTATGAAACTTACCGAAGCCAGGCAACAATTCATCAGCAGCTGGGGCGCTTTTGGCACCCATTGGGGTATTAACCGGACCATGGCCCAGATCCATGCTTTGTTACTGGTCAGTCCCGAGGCCCTGACCCAGGATGATATCATGGAGGAACTCAATATCAGCCGGGGCAATACCAATATGAATATCCGGGAACTGATCAACTGGGGCCTCGTGGAGCGGGTGCTGATTACCGGGGAACGGAAAGAATTTTTTACCGCGGAAAAGGATATCTGGAAAGTGGTGAAGCAAATTGTGAAGGAAAGAAAGAAAAGGGAACTGGAGCCCATGCTGCACCTGCTGGACCGGCTGGAAGCGGTGGAAGGAGATAAAAAAGATAAACAGGTGAAGACCTTTGTCGATACAATCAGCAGTATTAAGAAACTGGGCCGGCAGGCGGACAAAACCCTTGACACCATGATCAAAGCGGAAGAAAGCTGGTTCGTGGGAGCGCTGATGAAAGTATTTAAATAAGTTTTCGTCGTCGGAAGCAGCCGGTCATTCCGGCTTTTATTTGGACATATATTTTCATTATTTTCTGAAATTATAAATAGTTTATAAATGAAATTTTTCAAACTGACCGACCTGCTTACACAGGCTGCGCTATTCCTGGCAGGTCTTACCCTGTTCTGTTTTGACGGAGAAAGGGCGGTGGCGGTCACTATTTTCTACGGGATACTGACGACCTGGCAACTGCTCAGTTTCATTCTTCACCTGTTCTTTTCCCGGGAAAGCTGGTACCATAAAAAATACAGGACCCTGTACGCGGAAACAGGTCTCGCCCTCCTGGTCCTGTTAGCGGGCGGGGTCTTCCTGTTTCCCTTTGCATCCCTTTATTTCATAACCCTGCTCTTCGCCGCCACCCCTTTATATATTACCTGGTACATGGTTATTGTGACCCGGGAACTGCAGCTGATCCGGCGGAAAGAACTCATTCATTTAAAAAACTGATATGGAAAACCGTAAAATAGTGATCGCGGGTGGATCAGGGTTTATAGGGAATGAACTGATCCGGTATTTCGGAAAAGATCATACCATCATTGCACTGACCCGGTCTTTGCCGAAGCCTGTTAACAACCGTTATGGAAAGCCGGAACAGCAGCCATCCGGCGGAAATAAGTTTATCCGGGTCAGGTGGGATGGAAAAAATCCCGGGGCCTGGATGCAGTCACTCGATGGGGCGGACCTGCTGATCAATCTTTCGGGGCGCAGTGTGAATTGCCGGTACACCCCAAAAAACAAACGCGAAATTCTACAAAGCCGAACCGAACCAGTCAAGGCGCTTGGGGAAGCCATCCGCCAATGCAAATACCCGCCTCCCTTATGGATCAATGCTTCCTCCGCCACTATTTACCGGCATGCCACTGACAAAGCGCAGGATGAATATACCGGTGAAATACAGGATGATTTTTCCGTGCAGGTTTGCAAGGCCTGGGAAAAAACATTTTTTGATGAATCCACTCCCCTGACCCGGAAAGTAGCGCTGAGATCCGCCATCACATTAGGAGCCGGGGGAGTGATGGTTCCCTATTTTAACCTGCTGAAATACGGGTTGGGTGGCAAACAGGGCAATGGCAAACAAATGTACAGTTGGGTTCATTCGGAAGATTGCTGCCGGGCTATTGAATGGATAACGGATCATCCGGAACTGGAAGGTGTGTACAATTGTTCTTCACCTTTCCCGGTAACCAATGAAAATTTCATGCGCACGTTAAGAGAAGCAACAGGATATAAAACAGGCCTGCCCGCCCCCGCCTGGCTGTTAAAAGCAGGAGCATTATTGATCGGTACCGAAACTGAACTGATCCTGAAAAGCCGCTGGGTAATGCCCACCCGCTTACTGGAGTCCGGTTTTCAGTTCAGGTACCCCTTACTAAAGGATGCCCTGCAGGAGATCATTCACAAAATCCCCGTAAAACAATACCGGCTGTTTTAAAATTCTCTGATTAGTTTTACAGGATGAACCACAAGAAAACCCTCGTCCTCGGCGCTTCCGATAACCCTTCCCGGTACAGTTACCTGGCCGTGCAGCGGCTCCGGAGCCACGGGCACCCGGTCCTGGCCATCGGTCGTAAAAAAACCATTGTGGCGGATGTGGGTGTAGAAACAGAAAAGATAAAATGGGAAGGCGTCCATACCGTTACGCTCTACCTGAACCCGCAGCACCAGCGGGAATACTATGATTATATTCTCTCCCTTTCTCCCAAACGGATCATCTTCAATCCCGGAACGGAGAATGATGAACTGGCCGGCCTGGCCGCTTCAAATAATATCGAAACCACCGAAGCCTGCACACTTGTACTGTTAAGTACAAACCAGTATTGATTCGTAGATAAACAAAAAATCATTCGGGGTTTTACGAATTTCACAGGGTACTTCCCCTCCATTTTATCGAAATGCTACCTGTGTTTTTGGAACTGGTTGAAACTTTCACAAACCTTGCAGTACCGTCCCCCACTGAAAACCGCAGTTACCAATCCTGACTGCCGAACAATATCCTATTGACTTTAAAAAAAGTTCAGATGAAAAACATTCGTGCCACTATGCTGTGCGCAGGTTTTGCGCTGTTCAGTCTTGTTTCCAGCAGCCAGGAACAAAAGATCCCGCTCAATGAACCGGACTACAACAAACCCAGACTCTTCGCCAATCTGCCGGACAGGATCCCGGTCAGCCCGGACCAGGTAAATGATATCATCAGTTCTCCCGTAGGGCGAAGCTCCCAATTCCGGCTTTCGGGCAACAGTAGTTTCCAGTTTGAAGGCGAAGTGGTTTCCACCGCCAGTAAATACAACAACAGCATCCAGAGTATTGTGATCCGCTCGGACAGTTTCAACGGCGCCCGGCTGACACTCTCCAAGATCACCCATGCGGATGGCAGTACCAGCTACAGCGGACGCATCATCAGTTTCAAACACGGTGACCTGTACGAACTGGAGAAACAGGACGGGCAACTGGTGCTGGTGAAAAAAAATTATTATGAAGTAGTAAATGAATAGTTCCCATGAAAACCAGTTATAGCTGACCCGTTTTTATTCCGTATCCCTTGTACCCTTTCGAAATCTAAATCCGCCTTGTTATGAAAAACTTTTTATCATCCGTTCTGGCCCTGCTGCTGTGCGCCGGAGCTGCCCGCGCCCAGGTACCGGTGCTGAGCAGTTATCCTTCCGCCACCGCTGTAATGTTTCTCGATTTTGACGGCCATACAGTCAGCGGGACCAGCTGGAATTCCACCGGGCCGATTATTTGCGCCCCTTCCGGACTGGACAATGCCAAGATCACCACGATCTTTAACCGCGTAGCCGAAGACTACCGCCCTTTTAATATCAATATCACCACGGATTCCACGAAGTACCTGGCCGCACCCATCGCGAACAGGATGCGGGTAATCCTGACCCCCACTTACGAATGGTATGGTGCTGCAGGCGGAGTGGCCTTTGTCAATTCCTTTATCTGGGGAGATGACACCCCCTGTTTTGTTTTCACCGGTTTGCTGAACTACAACGTGAAAAATATCGCGGAAGCAGCCGCCCATGAAGCGGGTCATACACTGGGACTGTTTCACCAGGCCAGTTATGATGCTAATTGTGTGAAGACCTCTGATTATAATGCCGGGCAGGGAAGCGGCGAGATTGGCTGGGCTCCCATTATGGGTGTGGGTTATTACCAGAATTTCACCCTCTGGAATAACGGTCCGAATTCCTTTGGCTGCACCAATTACCAGAGCGACTTATCCGTGATTACTTCCTCCAATGGATTTACATACCGGCCGGATGACTATACCGGGAGCTTTGCCGCTGCCGCCAATATTCCCTTTACCAATAACCAGTTTACCATAAACGGAATAATCGGGCAAAGCAATGACCAGGACCTGATCAAATTCACCCAACCCTCGTATGGCCGTTTCCAGCTGAGTGCCATCCCTTATAATGTAGGCACTGGTAATGCCGGCTCCGATCTGGATATGCAGGTAACCCTGTTCAGCAGCACACAGACCCAGTTAAATGTTTACAATCCCGGTACCCTGCTCAGTTCCGTGATCGATACCAGCCTGAATGCCGGTACATACTACCTGCGCGTTGAAGGCAAGGGGAATTTGTACGCACCCAATTATGCAAGCCTGGGATCCTATGCCTTGCAGGGCAATTTTACCGAAGGGATCCCGCTGCCGCTCCGCCAGCTGACCTTACAGGGCCAGTTAAACGGGGAACGGCACCAGTTGAGCTGGATCGTCGATGCCGATGAAGCCATCATCAGCCAGGTACTGGAAGTCTCCACCGACGGAAGGAGTTTTGCCCCGGTGAAACAGGCAGCTCCTGCAGAACGCAGTTTCAGTTATAAACCCATTGCTTCCGGTAACCTTTTATACCGACTGAATGTAACCTTTGACAATGAAAGACAGTATTATTCCAACGTAGTGACCCTGCGTAACAGCGCCGGCAGCCCCAGGCCCCGGATCATCAGTAACCTGACTGAATCAAATACGCTTTCCGTGATCAGCCCGGGTAACTATGATTTCCTGGTCTGTGATTTCAATGGCAGGACCCTGGCCCGCGGGATACTCATAGCCGGGATCAATACCATTACAGCCAATGGGATGACCAGCGGCATGTACCTGGTTCGTTTCAGTAAAGACGGCCAGCAATGGACCGAAAAAATCATCCGTCAATAAACGCTTTTTGGTTCTGGTAACAGAACGATAATCCGTGCCCCTTTTGTAATTCAGAGGTTTTCCTGTAACTTAGGAAAACCTCTTTTTATATGCGCTGGAGAAAATTTAATGGTGACCCTATTGAACAACCGATTATTGATGCGGTTGAAACAGCCATCAAAAGGGAAACAGGAAATGGCCACCGGCTGAAAGTCTGCATCGGCACCGATTCACAGGTAAAAGGAAAAGAAACTGAATTTGCCACCGTTATTGTCTTCCTCCGGGAAGGCCAGGGCGGGTTCATGTTCATCCACAATGAGAAGACAAAACAATCCTTTACCATCAAGGAACGGATGCTGACAGAAGTAGCCCGGAGCATTGAAATTGCCTATGAGCTCTGCCACCTGTTTACGCTGTACGATGTGGACATGGAAGTGCATGCAGACATCAACACCAACCCGCACTTTAAGAGCAACGATGCCCTGAAAGAAGCCATGGGATATATCCTGGGTATGGGGTTTGCATTCAAGGCAAAACCCGAAGCTTTTGCCAGCAGCAGTTGTGCCAATAAAGTGGTCAACTGATCCGGTCGGGTCCTTATTACTGCAGCGGGTTGATCTCCGCTGGTGACATTCCTACCCCCTGAATTTTCCTGGTAATTCCCTGTTAAATACCTGCCGCGGTGCTGACCGCATCTTACCCTGCGTATTGGATTGCTGTCCGGTTTACTGAAGATTCCCCGTAATAGGGCCGGCGATCTGAACCGTGATCCTGCCGGTAACGGAAACCGCCTGTCCCTGCTGGCGGGAGCCGGAATACCTGTTTTCCATTTCCCGGGTTTGTTCCTGGGCCACGGTGAAAGTAAGCAGCACCAGTACAAAAAGGATGACGACTATATTTCGTTCGGATAAGATCACTTTCATAAAAAAGGTATGCGCCGCAAAATACTATATTATTTTGATTCCGGTAAAGGGTCAGAGCCGGGTAAAACTCTGGTTCAGCTGCCCGATATAAGTCAGTATTTCCTTCCGGCCTGCCCTTGTGGTGGCGGAAGTTAAATAGTGGGGAGGGGGTACTTCCCACTGATCCGAGAGGGCATCCAGGAATTCCTTGCAATGACGGAGGGTCGCCCCCGGTTTGTTCTTATCGGTTTTGGTAAACACAAGTACAAACGGGATCTGCCACTCGCCCAACTGGTTTACAAATTCAAGGTCGATCGGCTGCGGTTCATGACGGCTGTCGATCAGTACAAAAAGACAAACCAGGTTTTCCCGTTTCCGGATATAAGATTCGATCATATTGCCCCAGTTGTTCCGCGCCTTCTGCGACACTTTTGCATAGCCATAACCGGGAAGGTCCACAATATTCCATTTCTTTTTATCCGAGGAGATCACTTCAAAATGGTTGATCAGTTGTGTCTTCCCGGGAGTAGCGGAAGTCTTGGCCAGCCGGATCATCCCGGTCAGCATATTGATCAGGGACGACTTGCCGACATTGCTGCGGCCGATAAATGCATATTCAGGCCGGTCCGCCGGGGGGCATTGTTTATAAGTGGCACTGCTGATTACATATTTTGCGGAAGTAATTTCCATAGCGGCAAAGGTAACTATATGGGTTGAGGGTTTGGGGTTGAGAGTTCGGGGTTGAGGGTTTGGGGTTGAGGGTTGAGAGTTTGGGGTTGAGGGTTGAGGGTTCGGGGTTGAGGGTTGAGAGTTTGGGGTTGAGGGTTGAGGGTTCGGGGTTGAGGGTTCCCCAAACTTTTCTCATAACTTTGCCCCCCATGTCAACCCCCTTACCGCACGATAAGATCATCCCTTTTAAAGATTCCGGGAAGACCAAGAAAGAGCAGGTAGCCGATATGTTTGACCGGATTGCCAGTCGCTACGACCTGATGAACCGTTTTCTCTCTGCCCGGATCGATGTCCGCTGGCGGAAAAAAGCGATCAAACTGCTGAAAAAGGACAACCCGCAGCAGCTCCTTGATGTAGCCACAGGAACAGCCGATATGGCCCTGATGGCCTATGCCCTTCTCAAACCCGCACAGATCACGGGTATTGACATTTCTGAAGGAATGCTTGAACTCGGGAGAAAAAAGATTGAAAAAGAGGGCCTTACCGAACATATCCGGTTACAGATGGGGGATGCTGAAACAATAAAATTTACTGATAATACGTTTGATGCCGTGATGGTGGCATTTGGAGTACGGAACTTTGAAAACCTCGAAAAAGGCCTGTCTGAGATAAAAAGGGTATTAAAACCCGGGGGCCGTCTGATCGTACTGGAATTTTCAAAACCCCGCCGCAAAGCGGTAAAAAGTTTGTACAACCTGTATATGGGGATCGTGGCCCCGCAGGTAGCCCGCTGGTTCAGGCAAAATAAAGAGGCCTATGAATACCTCAATGAATCAGCCAACGCTTTTCCGGATCGCCAATTATTTACTGACATTTTAAAAAAAGTGGGATACTCTGATACGGAGTTCCAGCCACTGACCTTAGGTATATGTTGTATCTATTCCGGAAAAAAAGCATACTAAAATTCTTTCTTTTACCTGTTTTTCTGAACAGTTTACTGCTCCTTTCCGAACCTGTTGCCGCGCAAATGGGTAAGGTGGAGCTGAACCTATTTGACCACGACAGCAAACCGTATTATTTCGGCATCACTGTGGGGATCAACCTCGCCCGGTTCCAGACCGAACTGCATCCCCGCTTCCTGCAATATGACAGTGTATATGTGGCTGAGCCCATCAATTCTGGCGGTTTGACCCTGGGCTTATCCGCCACAGGACGTATCTCCAATCGTTTCCAGGTCCGGTTTAACCCGCAGCTCATGTTCATCGAAAGGAATATTTATTATAAGCTGAAGTACCCGGATTTTGACGGGCAGACCGAAGTAACCAAAAAAGTGGAGTCGGTGATCATGTCCTTTCCGCTCCAGGTAAAGTTCCAAAGCGACCGGATCGGCAATTTCAGGGTTTACACCCTGGCGGGCTTTAAAGCCGATATTGATATGGCGAGTAATGCCAGGGCCAAGAAGGCCGAAGAACTTATCAAGATCGAAAAGTATGATTTCGGTCCCGAGTTTGGCATTGGCTTCAATTTCTTTTTCCCCAGCTTTATTTTTTCTCCCGAGATCAAGATCAGCAATGGTCTCCGCAATATCCATGCAAGGGATGAAAACCTGCGTTTTTCCAACGTGTTTGATAAAATACAATCGAGGATGATCGTGTTTTCAATTCACCTTGAAGGATGATGGGAAGAAAAGAACCAACCGGGGGCGCCCCGGAAGGTGAAAACAATTTAAACTGCTAAAAAGCGCCAAAGAAACCTTTGCCGCTTTTTTGGTTTCCTGAATCCTGGCATTCCGGATCCTGGTGCTCAACCCGTGTATTAAAAATCAAAATCCCGCCTGTGCATATTCCAGCGCAATCCGAAGCTGATCACGGATGTATTTGCAGAAACCAGGGGCGCTGATTTTGTTTCCTGTTTACGCGCCACCGCACTCAGCTCCAGGAAAAAATTTTCCCTCCATTCATATGAAAGCAGGAAACTGGCCAGGAATACTGTTGTTTTCCAGCCACTGCCATTCTCATATCCATAGTCACCCTGGCGGTAAGGGGGTGCATTGGGCAGGAAGATATTGCTGCCGAAACTGCGGCTGCTGCTGTCTCTCCCCTGGGTATAAGCAATCAGTTTCCCGGTGAGCAACCATTTGGGAGCCGGCTGGTAGCGCGCGACGGCAATCCATTCACTGAAATTCGCGCCCAGCGGATGAGCCAGCGGCTGATTATAATGGGTATAATTCGCAACCGAATCGCCGTGCGAGTAAGTAAAGGGGCGCACCCGGTTATGTTCTGCCTGCAGGTCCAGGTTGGGAATACCAAAGGCATCTATATATTTTGCACCGAGCTGGATACCCCACTTATTGGCCCACCAGCCCCGGTTCTTTTTTATTTCGGATAAGAGAAATTCATCCAGCAGCAGCTGCCCGTACAATTGAACCCGGTGCGGCAGGTTGGCTTTAACATCCAGTCCCGCTACTGAATTATCAAAACTTCCGTTCTGTTGTTCGATGGAGCGATAGAAGATGATCGGGTTCAGGTAACCGAAATCAAACCGGTTTGGCCGGCCAAAGATCACGCCTTCAAATAAACCGATATTCAGCCATTTGGTCACTCCCACATCCAGGTGGTGCATGGCTGCATACTTCTTCCCGATCAGCCGGTCGCCCACCCGGTCATCCGCATTGTGCAGTTCCATAAAGAGATTCTGGTAATTGAATTTCCAGATCCGGGTATTCAGTTTCAGGAATAGATTGCTGTTACCAAAATCACTCAGGAATAAACTGCGAAAGCCATTCCCGATAAAATGACGATCATAACCAAATGCGACATCGATGTACCGGGTCACATTAAAAGTGAAATAACCCCGGGCATCAAAATAATCATAGCCGGTCCCTTTGAAGTTCTTATAGAATCCGGCACCGGGTACTGCTTTGCGGGCATTTACAAAATCACGGACATAAAACGGGGTCCGTTCCTGGTTATCGGTGAGATAGGTGGTGAAACCGATTTTATTCGCGATCCGTCCGCGGAGGGTCAGTCCCCTTGTGTTCTGGAACAGGGTTTCATCATTGTCCTTTTCCTTTGAAAAAGCCAGCTGGATCACGGGGTTAATTACAAGGTCGAAATCCTTCACGTGTACTTCGTAAAGATTGGCCGGGGAGGTATAAAAGTTTTTAAGGAAGGGTTTTTTGGAATTGAATTTTACCCGGTCCTGCGCCGGCAGGTATTCCAGGTTATTCTTCCCGATCCCCTGCCCGTTGTACTGATCCACCCGGGACATGGATTTTCCGGGAACCTGTAAATAATGGCTGTACGCCGCTACCACCTGTTTCCGGCTGAAAGGTTTTGTTTTTGAGTAATTGAAAAAAGAATCGGTCCGGCTTATTATTTCCAGCCGCTCCAGTAACGCTGCGGCTTTATCGCCCTGCGGCAGGTAGGTATTTTGTGAAAATGCGGAAAATGGGAGCCCGATCAGCGCCAGTCTTACAAGGCTTTGTTTAAATTGCATGGGTATTGGCTTTGACTAGTAATTTCAACAGACAAGATATGCAAAATTACCTGATTCGGAATATACAGATCGTCAATGAAGGGAGCATCCGTACCGCGGATGTACTGCTGGCGAATGGCCGGATTGAACGAATCGAAACGGTGATCGGACCTATAAGAGGAAATTATACAGAGATCAGCGGAGAGGGTAAATTTCTCTTACCGGGCTGTATCGACGACCAGGTGCATTTCCGGGAACCGGGGCTGACACATAAAGCCACTATCGGTACAGAAGCCAAAGCGGCTGTTGCCGGCGGGGTCACCAGTTTTATGGAAATGCCCAACACCCTCCCCAATGCCCTCACCCAGGAGCTGCTGGAAGAAAAATACCAGATCGCTGCCCGCAGTTCACTGGCCAACTATTCGTTCTACATGGGTACTTCCAACAACAACACGGAGGAAGTGCTGCGGACCAATGAAAAGAAAAAAGATATCTGTGGCGTCAAGATCTTTATGGGTGCCAGCATCGGCAATATGCTGGTCGATAATCCCAATACCCTGGACCGGGTCTTTGCCGAAAGCGAAGTACTGATCGCCACGCACTGTGAAGATGAAACGATCATCAAAAGAAACCGGGAACGGCTTAAGGAATCCGGCCGCGAACTGGTTCCGGCCGATCATCCCCTGGTCCGCGATGAAGAAGCCTGCTACGAATCATCCCTGTACGCCATCCAGATCGCCAAAAAATATGGGACCCGCCTGCATATCCTGCACATCAGTACCGAAAAGGAGCTGCAGCTTTTTACCAACCTGTTTCCACTGAAAGACAAACGCATCACATCCGAAGTCTGTGTACACCACCTGCATTTTACCAGTGAGGATTATGCAATATGGGGCAACCGGATCAAATGCAATCCCGCTATCAAGGCGCCGCACAATAAAGAGGCCCTTTGGAAAGCCCTGCTGGATGACCGGCTGGATATTATCGCAACGGATCATGCCCCGCATACATGGGAAGAAAAAGAGGTAGCGTATGAAAAAGCATATGCCGGCCTGCCCCTGGTCCAGCACCCGCTCCTGTTAATGCTGCACTATTACAAACAGGGAAGGATCTCCCTGGAACGGATCGTGGAGAAAATGAGCCACGCAGTTGCCGACTGTTTCCAGGTAGCGGAACGGGGCTATATCCGGGAAGGTTATTATGCCGACCTGGTGATCGTGGACCTGCAACATCCCTATACGGTTACCCGGGAAAACCTGTTGTATAAATGCGGCTGGAGCCCGCTGGAAGGATTCCGGTTTCCGGCAACGGTCACACACACATTTATTAACGGGCGTTTAGTATATGGAAACGGGGCATGGGATGAATCTCATTGGGGAGAACGGTTGAGGTTTGACAGACCTTGATGATAAAAACCAAGAACCGAAGACACCAAGATACCAAGATGCCAAAGAAAGACCAAAATAGAAGAACCAAAGAAATTTCAAAAGGCAAATTCCAAAAAAAAGCCTTTCGATAGAGAAAAAGACTGGAGTAAACCAGAAAAAAAGCGGACTATAGTGAGAAATTGATCTTTGATAGAAAATTTGCTGCCGGTAGGTTTGACCTAAAAAAATATGGCAGAGAGTAACAGGAAATTTGACCTGGAAGACAGAACGAGCCTGTTTGCGGAAAGAGTCAGGGATTTTTGTATGAAGCTGCCGAAAAATCCGGCAAACAGTGAATATGTGCCACAGTTGTTACGATCCGGCAGTTCCCCGGGGGCAAATTATATCGAAGCAAATGAAGGGATCGGTGGCAAGGATTTTATAATGAAAATAAAAACCTGCCGCCGCGAAGCAAAAGAATCTGCTTATTGGCTGAGGCTGATCATTACAGATGGCAGCATTACTTCCGGGGAAGAAAGAACGGCACTGAGACAGGAGGCAAAAGAACTGGTGCTGATCTTTACAGCCATCCTGAAAAAAAGAGGAGACACATAAACCGAAGCAGGCAATTTGATTTTTATAACCCGGGAAAAAATATCAAAAAATAAAAAAGCTCCAACTAACACTGTGAACATTATTTGATGCTTGTTTTTGATATTTATTTGACATCCTGGCATCTTCGGTTCCTGGAATTTTATAAAGAATTATGCAAATCGACAGTATCTCCTTCAACGACATTTCCATCTTCCACCCCGAGGAAGAATTTTCTATTTTCCATAAACTGAATTTCACAAAAACCGTTGGCGGCCGGGAATGGCTGTACAAATTTTTCAGTGAACCTCATAGCGATCTCAATAAGATCCGTGGTACCCAGAAAGTGATCCGGACCTTCATGGAGCATATCCGGCACTGGCCCTCCGAAATCAGCAACGGCACGGTACTGGTCATGGATAAGTTCCTGGACTACCCGCTCGACCCGATCAGCGAGGCCCCCGCTTCTTTCAATAACCTGTTGTATAAATGGCTGCACCATGCGGATTATTCCATGGTCAACTATTCGATCCCGCATTTTGCCGATTTCTACCGGGGAATCCGCAAAGTGGCCGAATTGCTGGAGGGCCTGGACCTTCCCGCGAATATTCGGCTTTATATTGACCGGATCAACGGCCTCCTGCGGGAACCTCCGCTGCTGAAACTGTCGGAAACGGAACAAGGGCAACGATTCTCTATCCGGCAAAACCTGTATTTCGGGTATCATCTCCGCGGCCGGTACAAAACAAATACACTCGAACTCATCGACACTTTCAGCCGGCTCGATGCCTGGTACTCCATGGCTGTAGCGGTGAAAACCTATGCCCTGAGTTTTCCCGAATTCCTGGAACAGGATACCCCGCTGGTGGATGCCCGCGGCCTGTACCATATCCTGCTGCCGGAACCAGTTGCCTATGACCTGCAGATGAGCCCCGAGCAGAATTTTTTATTCCTGACCGGTGCCAATATGGCCGGCAAAAGCACCCTGATCAAATCCGTGGGAGCGGCCGTCTTCCTGGCGCATATCGGGATGGGTGTACCGGCACGGAAAATGAAACTTACCTTATTCGACGGACTGCTCAGCAATATCAATGTCGTGGACAATATCGCCAAAGGCGAAAGTTTTTTCTTCAACGAGGTCCAGCGGATCAAAAACACGATCGACAAGATCAATAACGGGAAAAAATGGCTGGTACTGATCGATGAACTCTTTAAGGGCACCAATGTGCAGGATGCCATGAAATGTTCGCTGG
Source organism: Sphingobacteriales bacterium (assembly GCA_016192105.1). Taxonomy (GTDB): domain Bacteria; phylum Bacteroidota; class Bacteroidia; order Chitinophagales; family Chitinophagaceae; genus JJ008. Next base: position 69,769 of record JACPUV010000007.1, read on the forward strand.
CCGTGATAAAAGGGCTGATCAAAATAAAAAATTCCCTCTTCATTCTCTCCACACATCTCTACGAGATCGGGGAAGAACTGAAAACCTATCCCAATATTTCCTTCCGGTATTTCGAAACCACTGTCACGGATGAGCAACTCAGCTTCAGCTACCAGCTGAAAGAAGGGATCAGCAATGACCGGATCGGTTACGTGATCCTGAAAAGGGAAAAAGTGGTGGATATGCTGGAGAAATTATAACAGCTCCTGCCCGGGCGGGCGCGCAGAAATCATTACTTTTATCCGAATTTTCGGCTATGAAAAAAACGATCCTGCTTGCCCTGTTTAGCGGCTTCCTGGTTTCCGCCTGGGGCCAGCGGAATGTTGATGTACTGCACTACCGTTATGAACTGGAACTCTCCGATAAAACGGACTCTGTATTCGGGAAAGCCACGATCCGGGTCCGGTTCCTGGCCGAAAGCACAAAAATCCGTTTTGATTTAACCAGCCCCCGCAAAGACGGGAGGGGCATGTTTGCTTACAATATAAGTGAAGACAATGCTGCCCCGATGGAATCGGTTCATTCCAACAATGTAATAAACCTGACCCTTTCCGGAAAGAAATCCGTCAACGATACCGCATCGTACACGATTTATTTCAGGGGTATCCCGGCCGACGGCCTGATCATTTCCCGGAACATGTACGGAAACCGCACTTTCTTTGCCGACAACTGGCCCAACCGGGCTCATTGCTGGATACCCTGCGTGGATGATCCAGCGGATAAAGCAACAGTGGAGTTCCTGGTGACCGCGCCTTCCCACTACCAGGTTGTCTCCAACGGCATCCAGCTGGAAGAGATTAATTTAACCGGTGATAAAAAATTTACCCATTGGAAAGAGGAAGTGCCGCTGCCAACCAAAGTGATGGTGATCGGGGTGGCCGATTTCGCCGTACAGCATGCAGGTTTTGTAAATAACTGCATCCCCGTCAGCAGCTGGGTATTCCCGGAAACGACGGACAAGGGTTTTTATGATTATGCTATTGGAAGAGATATTGCGGCTTTCTTTGATCAGTACATTGGCCCCTACCCCTATAAAAAATTAGCCAACGTACAATCCAAGACCATTTATGGCGGTATGGAAAATGCCGGTGCCATCTTTTATTATGAAAGTTCGGTTACCGGGCGGCGCAGCGAAGAAAGCTTATTCTCCCACGAGATCGCTCACCAGTGGTTCGGGGATATGGCCACGGAAAAAAGTTTCGCCCATCTCTGGCTCAGCGAGGGCTTTGCCACTTATCTCACCCATATTTATATGGAATCAAAATACGGGACCGACAGCCTGAAGGCCCGTATGCAGGAAGACCGGGAAGCCGTGCTGGATTTTGTCAGGCAGTCTAAACGGCCCGTTGTCGATAGCACCCCGAATTATAAAAGCCTGCTAAACGCGAACAGTTACCAGAAAGGCGGCTGGGTATTGCATATGCTCCGCCGGGAACTCGGGGATTCCGTTTTCCATGAATGCATCCGGCATTACTATGCGCAGTACGCCGGGGGTAATGCCGAAACAACTGATTTCAGGAAAATCGTGGAAGGCATTTCAGGAAGGGAGTTCAGTCAGTTCTTCCGGCAATGGCTGTTTACACCGGTTAATCCCCGTATAGCCGTCAGCTGGAAATATCAACCAGGGGAAAAAAATTTGCAGGTAACCATAACCCAGTTGCAGGCATCCGCTCCATTTGACTTACCGCTCGAACTGTTACTGAATATGGAAGGAAATAAATCATTCGTTAAGGAACTCCATATCAGCAAACAGGCTGAAACTTTTAGCATCCCGCTAACCGGAGCCTTGCAATCCATTGTTCCCGACCCGGAAATTTCGCTCCTTGCTGAAATCACCGTCAACCAGGAGAAATAAAACATAGTTTACTGTGTAAATCCCCTTCTCCCTGATGGGGATCCGGCAGCAAATTATGTTACCTTCCACCCATGCTCGTAACTACTTTTGGCAGTGCGGTGTACGGTGTGGAAGCCATCACCATCACCATTGAAGTAAACTGGATCGCCACCCAGGGCAAGGATCCGATGATCGTGGGTCTCCCGGATAATGCGGTGAAAGAAAGCCTGCAACGGATCGAAAGCACTTTTAAAACCAATGACTATACATTCCCGCGTACAAAAGTGGTGGTGAATATGGCTCCCGCAGATATCCGGAAAAGCGGTACCGCCTTTGACCTGCCCATTGCACTCGGTATTCTCGGTGCTTCCGACCAGATAGAAAATGCGGAGGCCCTGTCCCGTTATGTGATCATGGGCGAATTGTCGCTCAACGGTGAAATCCGCCCGATCAAGGGCGCCCTGCCGATTGCCATCCAGGCCCGGAAAGAAGGATTTAAGGGACTGATCGTACCCAAAGTAAATGCAAAGGAAGCCGGTATGGTGAACCAGTTACAGGTATTCGGGGTCGGCCATATCCGCGAAGTGATTGAGTTCTTCAGCAAGGACGAACAGGGACTGGAGCCCGTGATCATCAATACCCGTGAAGAATTTTTCAATTCCCAGTATGATTTCGAAATAGATTTTTCCGAAGTAAAGGGGCAGGAAAATATCAAGCGGGCCCTGGAGATCGCTGCAGCCGGTGGCCACAATGCTATCCTGATTGGTCCGCCCGGTGCGGGAAAAACCATGCTGGCAAAAAGATTACCCACCATTCTTCCGCCACTCAGTTTACAGGAAGCACTGGAAACAACCAAGATCCATTCGGTAGCCGGCAAATTACCCGAGAATTCCACCCTGATCTCCAAACGGCCTTTCCGATCACCGCACCATACGATCAGCGATGTGGCCCTCGTCGGCGGAGGCGGTATCCCGCAACCCGGAGAAATTTCACTGGCGCATAACGGGGTATTGTTCCTGGATGAATTACCTGAATTCAAGAGAACCGTTCTCGAAGTCATGCGGCAGCCGATGGAAGAAAGAAGGGTGACCATATCCCGGGCAAAAGTGGCCGTGGACTTTCCGGCCTCTTTTATGCTGATGGCTTCGATGAATCCCTGTCCCTGCGGGTACTACAATCACCCCGACCGGGAATGCAGTTGTCCGCCCGGCGCTGTACAGAAATACCTGAATAAAATATCCGGTCCCCTGCTCGACCGCATTGACCTGCATGTGGAAGTAACCCCGGTAGCATTTAGTGAACTATCGGCGATCCGTCCCGCCGAGCAATCAGCTGCCATCCGGGATCGGGTGATCAGGGCCCGTGACCGGCAGGCGGAACGATATAAAGATCACCCGGGTGTTTATTGCAATGCACAGATGAGCAGTAAAATGCTCAAAGAGATCTGTGTGATCAATACGGTAGGCGCCAATTTACTGAAAGTAGCTATGGAGAAACTCAACCTGTCCGCCCGCGCCTATGACCGGATCCTGAAAGTAAGCCGGACCATTGCCGATCTTTCTCAAAGTGAAGAGATCAGACCGGAACACCTGGCCGAAGCCATTCAATACCGGAGTCTCGACCGGGAAGGATGGGCGGGGTAAATGCAGACCGGAACAGGATAGTCTGTCCCGTCAATACGGATCCGGTAGCTCAGCAGCCGGGCCCGGTTTTTTTCTTTTTGATTTTTCGTATTCCCGAAAGGAGTGGCGCTGATCGTTCCGGAGATCCTGTCACCCGGGCGGATATCATCCGGCAAGTAGGTTTTTACCTGGCCATATTTTGTTGTGAAAACAGCCGTGGTCAGTCCTTTTTGAGAACTGATGGTTTGCGCCCATATTATTGATGCGGGTACAAGCAGGAATAAAGAGAGCACAACTGTGGAAAGGAGTGACTTTCTCATAGCAGTGCTTTTTATAAATATACAAGAAAATACCTGGTATCTCCGCCAGCCTTCCATAGCCGGCGGCCATTCCAACCAGGTCCCCGGATCCCGGCCGGGCGGTTGTGAGCCCGTTTCCTCCTCTAAACTCCCGGATTCCTGCTAAGTTGTCATTTCTCCCAAACTTGTACGATGTTTGTACATTGAATCCTCATTGTTTTCGCCTCAACTCCATTTATGAAAATATTACTGCAATACCTGAAGCCCTATAAATGGCTGGTCGGCCTGGTGTTATTACTGGCCGCCATCAATATTGGTTTCTCCCTGGTTGACCCGATCATTTTCGGGAGACTGATCAACCTGGCTACTTACCACCAGAACAAGGAAGCATTTAACTGGCATCAATTCCTTTTCCTCAACAGCACGTTCACCGAAGAAGTCGTAAAAGTAAAGCCGGGAGGACTGGTTGAAAAAGTAATGGAAACAAGGCATTACTATGGAGTCATCTGGCTCCTGCTGGCTTCTGTCACCGTGGCCATGATCAGCCGGATCGCCAAAGCCTTCCAGGATTATTTCCTGAACCTGATCACGCAAAAATTCGGAGCCACTGTTTTTACAGAAGGATTACAGCATGCCATGAAACTTCCCTACCAGGAATTTGAAGATGCACGCAGCGGGGAGACACTCAGCGTACTGCAAAAAGTGAGACTGGATACGGAAAAATTTGTCGCCTCCTTTATCAATGTACTCTTTCCCGTGATTGTCGGAATATTCTTTGTCGCAGTTTATGCCACTACCATCCACTGGAGCCTCCCGCTGGTTTATTTCGGCGGCATCTTCCTGCTCACCGTCATTTCCAACCTGCTGAGCAAGAAAGTTAAGACCATTCAGAAAAAAATTGTAGGACAAACCACGGCCCTTGCCGGCGCCACTACGGAATCGCTCCGGAATATTGAGCTGGTAAAAAGCCTGGGGCTCACGCAGCAGGAAGTATCCCGGCTGAATAAAAATACGTTTAAGATCCTGGGGCTTGAACTAACCAAGGTAAAACGCATCCGTAGTATCAGTTTCGTACAGGGAACTTTTGTAAACACACTCCGCCAGGTGATCCTCTTCCTGCTCATGGTGTTTATTTACCGGGGCAGTATGGATGCAGGACAGATTGTAACCATGCAGATATTCTCCTTTTTTGTATTTGGTCCCCTTCAGGAAATCGGCAATATTATCCTCACCTACCGTGAAGCCCAGGCATCCCTGGAAAATTTTGGCAACCTGATGAAGAAAGCGCCGGAGCCCCGTGCCGCCAATCCCAGTCACCTGGGAAAGATAGATACGCTTGAATTCGACCATGTGGCATTCAAACACCAGACCGCTGCCCAAAATGCCATCAATGATATCAGTTTTAAAGTAAAGACCGGGGAAACCATTGCCTTTGTCGGCCCCTCCGGTTCGGGTAAGACCACCCTGATGAAACTGCTGGTGGGATTGTACCGTCCGCAACAGGGAAAAATCCTATACAATGGCATGGATGAGAACCGTATTGATTTCGAGGACCTGCGCAATCAGATCGGTTTTGTAACCCAGGATACACAGTTGTTTTCCGGCAGCATCCGGGAGAATCTTTTATTCGTAAATCCTGCCGCTACGGAGGATGACCTGAAAGATGTACTGAACAAAGCCTCCTGCCAGAACTTACTGAGCCGGGCGGAGAAGGGACTGGATACAATGATCGGTGAAGGCGGACTAAAATTATCCGGCGGGGAAAAACAACGCTTGTCTATCGCCAGGGCCCTGCTGCGCAACCCCAAATTATTATTATTTGATGAAGCCACGTCGGCGCTGGACTCCCTCACCGAAGAAGAGATCACCGACACCATCCGCGATATTTCAAGAGAAGGGAGCCAGGTTACCATCCTGATTGCCCACCGGCTGTCAACCATCCTGCATGCCGACCGGATCTATGTGCTGGAAAAAGGAGATGTGGTGGAAACAGGTAATCACGAAAAACTGCTGGAGGAAAAAGGGCTGTATTATGCCATGTGGAGACAGCAGATCGGGGAACGGAAAAACAGGATTGCAGTCGCTTAAATAACCGGTATGGGATTTTTTTCATTTTTGGGAACAGGCACAGTCAAAAAAGCATTGAAGCAGGGTGCCGTAATTATTGATGTTCGGACAGCTAATGAATATGACCGGGGAAGGATACCCGGCTCTTTGAATATCCCGGTGGACCGGATCGCCATCAGTGCGGAACGGATCCGGCACCTGAATAAACCGGTGGTACTCTGCTGTGCCTCGGGTCACCGGAGCCGGATCGCCATGAATACCTTAAAACAAAAGGGGCTGAAAGAAGTGTACAACGGGGGAAACTGGGAAAAGGTCCTGAGAATACTGGAATCGCTATGAGATCAGGGATTTACTTTTACTTTAAGTGAGCGGCTGGCATTGTTCAACCCATGGTCTTCAAAAAAGACCGAAACCGTATAATCGGTTACCGCAGTGGCCGTAGCTACATAAGCGACATTGAAATTATAGAGCAGCACCCCGTGGATTTCAAATAATTGTTCTTTGAGAACTTCCCCGGTTGCATCATTCGTAATACGGATGCTGCCCCGGTACAATCCCAGGTCATCCGAAATCTTTCCCGTAATACTGATCGTACTGCCGCTGGCATAGGCCTGGTTGCTGACAGGTGTGGTAATCTCGAGTACCGGTGGAATCGTATCATTTTCGGTCACCACATGCAGACCGCCGGAACCATTGTCCTGTGTACCGCCTCCTTTCGAACAAGCGGACAATATTCCAGCAATGAATGTACTAACCAATACCAATGACAGTATTTTTCGCATGGGGACCAATTATTTTTTATTTACATTTTTCCCGGCAATTATATCCGTAAAAATATTTCCATTTTCCAGTTCTTCAATATCACTCAGTTCCAGTTCGATAGCCCGGGTACTCTGGATGATCTCCGCCAGGGAGATAAACAGGGAGGCCAGCAGGCTCAGGAGGCTGATGGCGAAAATAAATTCAGCGATCACCGCAGCTCCCCGGTACAGGCTGTACATGCAGGCTACACAACCCAGGAAACTGAATACGCCCAGGCCCTGCATATACCGGATCAGGTTGATCCTGCGGCGCAGGTTCCGGATCTGCCAGAGTATAATCTTGCTTTTATGCGTTTCCGTAAATTCGTCGTGTTTCAGATGCGTCTCTATATACTCATCGTGTAATTTACGCACCAGGTTGGCCAGGGCCAGAAAACGGTTCGTATAAGCCAATAATAAAAGGGATATGGCCGGGAAAAGTAAGGCGGGGGTATTGAGGGAAATTTCCATGGGACAAAGGTCTGAAGAAAATTTCAGTTGGCGGCTCAAATACCGATGAAGGGACACTCCAACTCACTTCAACTTGAACTCAATCGGAATATTCAGTTTCACCGAAAAATTTCTCCCGGTGTTGAATACCCCTCTTCTCCCTGTCACCAGGTTCTCCGTAGTATATTTCAGGCGACTCAGGTGATTTTGCCAGGCTGTGTTGCCAATATTCATCATCCCCAGGTGCAGGCTGAAGAGGGTCCTATTCTTGTGATTAACGATATCCGATCCCAGGCCCGCATTCAGCAGGAAATAGCCGTTCGTCGCTGTTTCCGTATCATACCCGCTGAAGAAATGATCCTGGCGAAAGGTTTTATCCCCCCCGAACCGTGCATAAAAATTCCGGAAGGTTTTACCCAGCTTCTTTATATCTGCCCGGATCTCCGTGCTCCATTTGGGAGCCGGGATTAAGGGAAGATTATCACTGCCGGGTTTAACCCCGTCCAGCAACCGATCAAAACGGCCCCTGACAAAAGAAAAAATATTTTCAAAATGCAGCCAGTGGATGGGATGCGGGTGAATATCGAAAGTGAACTCAAGCCCGGCCAGTGTTGCATTGTGCTGGTTGAACACAAAAGCCGGAATATAATCACCTCCCGTATTTACCAGGGAATCCCCGCCCAGCACGGATTCCAGTTTGCGGTAAAAAACAAAATCACTGATCCGGTTATAAAAGGCGGAGAACGCAAGGCTGAAGTGCTCATAATCCAGGTCAATGCCCCCATCCAGTTGCAGGCTGGTTTCTGATTTCAAATCCCGGGTTCCATATTCATATCGGTTTGTACCCTCATGGGTTCCGTTACTGGCCAGTTCCGCTAATGTGGGGGCCCGGAAGCCGCGGGCTATATTGGCTTTCACCGTTACCCGTTCCGAAGGCTCATAACTTAGTCCCAGGCTCCCGGACAGATTGGAGAAATTCCGGGTAAAGGCTTTGAACTTTTCGGTATTGCCTTCAACGAAAGCTTTGGAATCCACCGAACGGTTATCAAAACGAAGGCCGCCGCTCAGGGTGGCTTTTTTATAGAAACGCTGGAAATAAACAAATCCACCGATATCAAATAATCCATACTCCGGGATCAGGACTTCCACTCCTTTGTTTCGGTTGCTTTGCTGCATACCGTTTAACCCGATCGTTGTATGCCACTCCTTTAATTCCGGCAATTGCCATTGAAGCGTATAATTGTATGTTTTCAGGTCAAAGAAGAGACTTTTTTCAGCAGGGTTCTCCGCATTGCCAAACTCGTAGCGCTGGTTATCCTGGAAACCAAGGTTGAATTTAAGCCGGGTATTGCCAATGGCCAGGTTATTCTCACTTACCAGTTTGTAATGTACAACCCGTTGGTTGGGTATAAATAATTTACGGGAAGAAAGATCCGCATCACCGGCGATCCGTTCATGCGGCGTACCGGCAAAAACCAGAAATTTACCGGTTGCATCATCGCGGTCTCCCTCGACCAGTCCGACCCGCTGGTCAAAATGGCTGAAGATAAGATGACTGTAGCCCCATCCTTTGTTCAACCCGAGATACCCCCCGGCATTTCTTTCATTAAACCGGGAGTTCAATACCCGGCCATCCAATTTGTTCTTATAATCCCCCGCTGATTTCAGGGAGCCGTATACATTCCAGTTAAACCCGTTCTTATTCCCCGCGAAATTCATATTGTTCCCGGTCAGCCGGCTATTGGACTGGTAATTCGTAAGCAGATTGCCGCGTACCGTTCCTTCGGGCGCCGGAACACTGGTAATAAAATTCACCACGCCGGCCAATGCGTCACTACCATACATTAAGGAAGCAGGGCCCTTGAGTATCTCCACTTTGTTCACACTCATTTCATCAATCTCGATCCCGTGTTCATCACCCCATTGCTGTCCTTCCTGCCGGATCCCGTCATTCACCGTAACCACCCGGTTATACCCCAGCCCGCGGATAATGGGTTTGGAAATCGCGGGGCCGGTGGAGAGTTGTGACACACCCGGCACATGACTCAGCGCATCGATAATATTGGCAGAGGGAGTTTGTATTAAAGTAGCCCTTTTGACAGCCGTAATCGGCACGGGAGTTTTACGAATGGAAGTGGCTCCGGATACACCGGTAATGATCACGCCCTGGTTTTCCACGATCACCGGAGAAAGAGCAAAATCCTTCTGCATATCCGTATGGATTCCGATATGTTCCACCAGCGTACTGTACCCGGTAAAGGAGATTTCCACCACATGGTGACCCGGTGGAATATTGGTCAGCATGTACTGGCCGGCGGCATCAGCGCTCGTGCCGATTTTATCATCCGTGAAATAAACATAGGCCCCGGGTAATGGCTCCCCTGTTTTGGCATCTGTGATCTTCCCCCTTAGCGTTACCTTGAGCGGCAGCTCCACAGACCCGTTTCCTTTAACAGGCGCAAGGTCTTCCTGGGCCATTAAAGATTGTACGGTCAAAAAAGCACCTAAAACCAGGATCAGTCTTTGCTTCATATTTTGTAACTATGTTGCAAATATAAATTGCAACCTCGTTTCATGCAAATTTATTTAGGGATGGAGTTCCGCGCCGACGGTGAGTACCTGGCTCAAACAGGGTCATGTTTACAATACGATTCAGGCGGGTTGAGATACAGGGGACAGCCCTGGAACTACCGGTCCTGACGCACAAGGCGTATAGTTACAAGCCATTTACTGCAACCGTTTAAAACTCGGGCATTTCCCGTTATTACACCCTTTTGAACAATGACATGCAACAATAACTTTACCAAAAAAAACCAATTATGCAATACACGAAAATCACCACAAGCGTATTAGCGTTATTAATAAGCCTGATATCGTTTTCGCAAGAATGCGACAAACTTCTTCAAGGCGGTTTGTATTCATTCACAAGCATGACAAACACCGGTTCGTTCAATCAAGATTTACGAACTTACTTTTTGTCGGAAAAATTCAAAAGCGACATGAAAAGTGGCAAGTGGGGAGGTTCAATAACTGTACCGATTGAAGGAGTTCCTGTCACGTTTGGAATGGACTATTCTGAAGATAAATACCAAGAGTTCAGGGAAAAAATCCTTTCTGTCACTCAGTTAAGTATTTCTTCCAATTTCTATCAAACAACTTTTAGTTCAATTCCTAATACCAATTTATACCAATCATATGTCGAATGCGTTAGAATACATAGCGATGTAAGCAAGACTGGTTTTATTCAAGGATTGAATATTGAAACCGAAGATGTGGTCGTATTTACAATTTATTATAGACCACAAGCACCAGGTGACCCAATGCCCGTTGTTCAAAGCTTCAATGTTCAGCCAGAGGGCTCTATAATTAATGGCCGGCTTGCTGAAGGTCAAAGATTGAACTCATTTAGTATGTTGGTTACTGCAAAAAGAGACCTTGAGAAGGACTTAATTTTATCACTCGTGACAGATAGAGGTACATTTACGAGTAAGTCAGTAGCGGAGGGTTCTCTTATTTCATCGAAAGAGATGCCTATAGGAACAATAATTGCATCTTTTCTAAATCTTGAGCAATTTAATGTTGCCACAAAAAATAACGAAAAAAGTCCCGGAGGGGTCTGGACATCTTTAAAAAGTAAGTGGTCCCCATGTGATGGCAGACCTATCCCTAATTCAAAGTTTTCAAAAATTGCAAATCAGACCAATGTCCCAGACTTGCGAGGTGTATTTTTAAGAGGGTTGAATTCATTTGACCCATATTACACAGTTCAACCGCAAGACAATTCCCAGTTAAATCCAGAGACAACATCCGTTGGACAATATCAACGGGATGAACTTAAAAAACATAATCACAATGTGCCTGGAAATGGAAATGGACAAACTGGTTGGGCTTTAGAAAATGTTGGCCGCACAGGAACATATCCGACATCAGAATACCCCGGTGCAACAGAAACTCGGCCAAAAAATGTTTCGTTGTTTTATTATATTAAGGTTAACTAGACCAAACGGCTTACAACAAAAGTATTTGTAAGCCGGAATACCTTAAAAGAGGGTTAACCAGAAGTTTGTTAAAAAGAAAAAAGGTTCCGCAGTCAATACAGAGAAGTACCGGGTGCTCCCGGCAAGGCGTCAAAACTTTACACCCAATGAAAACCCCGCCCGTACACCGGCCCAGGGGCCATCCAGTTCCATCCGGGCGCTGTTCGCATCCACGAATACTTTTTTCCGGGTAAAGGGGATATCGAGATTTTCCAGTTCGTTGCGCAGGTCATTCTGTTCGATCGGGTTCATCGGCTGACTGGAAAGCCCGGTAAATTTTCCGCTCCCCGCACCATAGTGCGGCCCCAGTATCCACCAGTCGAGAACCAGCATCTTACCAAGGGGCCATTGCGCCCCCAGTAACAATCCGGCCGTGTTGGAATTAAGCTTGCCCGAAAGGGTAATGCTTTGCTGGCCGCCCAGTCCATCGGTGTAATTAAAGATCAACCGGCTTGATTTAAAAGACGCATAACGGTAGAACGGAGCAAGGTAAAACCCACGGCCATATCCTTTTTTCCCGGGATAAAAACGGAATTCAGGTGTAATAGCGATATTACTCATCCTGAAATTATCCACTACTTCCCGGGTATCAGGATCATTTCCCACCGCATCCAGGATCTGCCGTTTAAAAGGAAGCGTGGATGCCGGCATCACCCGGAAAGCGAGGGCAGCAGCAAATTTTTTATTCAATACCCTTTCGTATTGCAGGGAAAAATTTTTCAGTACAAGGGCACTCAGGTTAACTTTTACCAGGTTCAGTGCGGGGCCGTTGTTTTCTGTTTTCGGGTAAGTGGAATAGGAATTCCCTGATTCGGGCTGAACGGAGTTTTGTTGGGCATTTACCCGGGTACTTACTGCTATAAATACCACAAGTAACAAAGGGTATGTTGATTTCATCTTCCTGTGTTTTTAATTCATTCAATGAACCAATTCCAGGCCTGCCACGCAGGTCCCGGTTAACCATCTACCAACGGTTAACACCGGTAAAAGATTGCCCTCCACCCATTAATCCGGATCGGGGGGCACCGTATCAGGCGATATTTTCAATAATCCCGGCAATCCCCTGTCCCCCGCCCACACAGGCCGATACCATCCCGTATTTCTTATTCAGGCGCTTCATATCCTGCAGGGTCTGGATGGTGAGTTTGCAACCGGTGCAGCCCAACGGGTGACCCAGGGCGATCGCCCCCCCGTTAATATTGACTTTTGACGGATCCAGGCCCACTTCACGGATCACGGCCAGCGACTGCGATGCAAACGCTTCATTCAATTCGATCAGGTCGATATCAGCAAGTTTCATCCCGGCCTGTTTCAGCGCTTTGGGAATGGCCGCTACCGGGCCAATGCCCATAAGACGGGGATGTACACCGGCTACGGCTGAACTAACCAAACGGCCGATCGGTTTCAGGCCCAGTTCGTTCATCAGCTTCTCCCCCATCACGATCACAAAAGCAGCCCCATCGGAGGTCTGGGAAGAATTACCCGCGGTTACACAGCCCCCCGCGGCAAATGCCGGTTTAAGTTTGGCCAGTGCTTCAACGGAGGTATCCGCCCGCGGACCTTCATCCGTATCCATTATATAATTTCTTTTTTGCTTTTTGCCCTTGCTGTCCAGGTAGATTTCTTCTACCGTTACAGGAAGGATACCGGATTTAAAATGCCCGGCCTGAATGGCAGCGATCGCTTTCTGGTGTGATTGATAAGAGAATTCATCCTGTGCCTCCCGGCTGATATTGTATTCCTTCGCTACGGCTTCGGCGGTCAGTCCCATGCTCAGGTAATAATCCGGTTCTTCCTGTGCAATGGAATAAGCAGGCACTGTTTTCCAGCCCGTGGTTGGGACCAGACTCATGCTTTCCACTCCCCCGGCCACAATACATTCCGCCATCCCCATCCGGATCTTGGCGGTGGCCATCGCGATACTTTCCAGCCCCGAAGCACAATAGCGGTTGATGGTCAACCCCGGTACTTCTACTCCCAGGGCCCGGGCTGCAATCAGCCGCCCCACCTGTAAGCCCTGTTCGGCTTCGGGAACGGCATTGCCCACGATCACATCATCCACCCTTTTGGCATCCAGTTGCGGCACCGATGCCAGCAATCCTTTAATCACCGTCACCGCGAGGTCATCCGGACGGGTAAAACGGAATCCGCCTCTTTTGGCCTTTCCAACTGCTGACCGGTACCCGGCAATGATATACGCTTCCTGCATAGATTAGTTTGTAGTTTGTTGTTGGTAGTTAGTCGTCGTTTTATGATCCTTCCGGACGACTGGAATTACGAACCGCTTTAGTTGTTTATGCAACTTTCTAAACCAAAATTACTGTTTATGAATTTGATGAAAAAAACTTTTTGCCGGGCCCTATCTATGGGATTTCTTTGGGAAATTTGCCCATGCGCCGCCTCCCCCTGCTTTTCCTGTTTTGTCTGTTTTTCTGTACCGGTTATGCACAGGCCGACACGGCCCTGCAGCCGAGGCTGGACAGTTTCTTTAAGCTGACTACCCTGCTGGATATAGAACGGATACTCGACTTCACCTACCCGAAACTCTTTACGATCGTCTCCCGGGAACAGATGGCTGAACTGATGAAAGAAACGTATGACAACGGGGAAATAAAAATAGAACTGGACTCTCTTAAACGGGGCAAAATATACCCGCTGCTTACGATGGAGGACGGATCGTTTGTAAAAGTGGATTATTCCATGATCATGCGGATGCATTTCACAGATATGGACGATGACAGCACGGACTTCCATGAGAAAGCGGGATTCATCGTGGGCATCCTGGAAAGCAAATACGGGACAGGGAATGCCCGACTCGATCCTCTGGAAAACAGAATTGACATCCGGGTGCATACAGCCCTGCTGGCTGTCCGGGACAGCTACTCCCCGCAATGGACCTTTCTTAATTTCGATAAAAATGAACCCATGACCAGCCTGCTGCTGAGCCAGGAACTCATCGATAAACTCAGCAGCCAGTAATAACTACTGTTATGTACCAACTACTCCGCAGCATCCTTTTTAATTTTTCGCCTGAGTCCGTTCACCATTTTTCCATGAAAATGCTGAAGCTGGTTTGCAGTACCGCGGTGGGACGAAAATTACTAACGTCCCTGTTTACCAATAAGGACGCGCGACTGACCACTGAATTCCTGGGGCTGCCTTTCCGGAACCCGGTGGGTCTTGCCGCTGGTTTTGACAAAAACGCGGAATACTTACAGGAACTGGAATGCCTGGGTTTTGGGTTCGTGGAGATCGGTACGGTAACGCCCCTGGGACAACCGGGCAATGATAAACCAAGGGTATTCCGTTTGCCAAAGGACCAGGCCCTGATCAACCGGATGGGATTTAATAATGAAGGCGTGAAAGCGGTGGTGGAGCGGTTAAAGAAATGGAAAGAAAGGCAGGCAGTCCGCAATCCCGGGGCCCCGGAAGACCGGCCAAGAATGATCATCGGCGGGAATATCGGGAAGAATAAACTGACGCCGAATGAGGAGGCCTGGAAGGATTATGAGCGCTGTTTTATCGAACTTCATCCCTATGTGGATTATTTTGTTGTGAACGTGAGCTCCCCAAATACTCCGGGTCTCCGTGCTTTACAGGAAAAAGAATCCCTGAGGAAGATCCTCGTACACTTACAGGAGTTGAACAGGGCAACGAAAACCGCCCGGCCGGTTTTATTAAAAATTGCACCCGACCTGACCCCTGAACAACTGGATGATGTGGCAGCGCTGGCCGTAGAGATTAAACTGGATGGCCTGGTGGCGACCAATACTACGATCAGCCGGGAGGGACTTAGCCGGGAAGCTGAACAGGTGAGCCGGGAGGCAGGTGGACTTAGCGGAAAACCGTTACAGCAAAGAAGTACAGATGTATTAAAATACCTCGTGAGTAAAACAAACGGACAGGTACCGATCATTGCTTCGGGCGGCATTTTCACCGGTGCAGATGCAAGCGGAAAACTGGAGGCAGGAGCCCGGCTGGTACAGGTATGGACCGGCTTTATTTATGTGGGGCCGGCCATTGTAAAAAAGATCACCCGCGCACTGTGTTCCTGACTGATCCGTTCCGCGTCAGCTGCAAATCATTAAATTTGCCTTTCTTTTGAACTATGGAATATTTATTTACAAGTGAAAGTATCATCAGTTTTCTTATCCTCGTTATCCTCGAAGTAGTACTGGGAATTGATAATGTAATTTTTGTCAGCATCATCCTCAACCGGCTGAAGGGAGATAAGGAGCAGCGCAGGGCCCGGCGTGCCTGGATGATCACGGGGATCCTCATGCGCAGTTTATTGCTGCTGGGGCTTGGCTGGCTGCTTTCCCAAAAAGGGAAATCCGTATTTTCCATTGGCAGCAAAGGATTTGACCTGGCCAGTATCGTGATGCTGGCGGGAGGACTCTTCCTGATCTATAAATCGGTCATGGAGATCCACCATAAACTGGAGGGAGAAGATCCGAACGAGACCCTGAAGAATCAAAAACCGGTTTCCTTCGGACAGGCCATCGGGCAGATCGTCATTATTGATGCGGTCTTCTCCTTCGACAGCATCATCACTGCCGGCGGTACCGCCAAGCATGTGGAAATTATGATCGCGGCAGTAGTAATCGCCATGATCATTATGTTTCTCTTCAGCCCTGCGATCTCCGGCTTTATTCATAAACACCCCACCCTCAAAATGCTGGCCCTCTCCTTCCTGGTTATGATCGGTTTAAGCCTGATCATTGAAGGCTGGGACAGTGGTACCGCCCACGATCTGCACCTGAAAAATTATATCTATTTCGGGATGGCCTTTTCCTTCATTGTCGAAATGCTGAATATGACCATGATGAGCAGGGCGAAGCGAAGAAAAGCCCATGTAGTGGCGCTCAATGAGCCGGTGCTGGAAAAAGGAAATAAAGAAGAGTATTCAGACCAGGCAAAGTAAAGTCGCAGCCACCACCCCTGCCGTCTCTGTCCGCAGGCGGGTATCACCCAGGCTTACCGGCATAAATCCCTTTTGCAGGGCCAGTTCGATCTCCGTAGTGGTAAAATCTCCTTCAGGTCCGATCAGGATAACCGTGGATCCGTGTTGCTGCTGCCGGGCCAGTGGGTTCTTTGGCCCCTCTCCGCAATGTGCAATGAATTGTCCTGAAAATTTTGATTCATCCAGTACAGACACGAAGGATTCCGGTTCCCGCAGTACCGGCAACCAGACCTGCTGGCTCTGCAGCATGGCACTGATGCAGATGGTATTCATCCGGTCATGACGAAACCGCTCTTTTTCCGTGCGCTGGCAGACCAGGGGGATGATCTCCGCTATGCCGATTTCCGTGGCTTTCTCCAGGAACCATTCGTAGCGGCTGGAACTTTTTATGATAGAAATTCCGATGGCCACTTTCCGGACGGCGGGGGCCCGGTATTCCGCCTCCCTGACAGTCACCTCACAATGTTTCTTGTGTTCTGCTGCAATCTCGCACAAAAGCAGGTGCCCTTTCCCATCCGTCAGGTTCAGCTGTTCACCTGCTTTCATCCGCAGCACCTGTACGATATGACGGCTGGTATCTTCATCCAGGCTGATCTGCTGTTGCCCCGGATCGTATGTGGCAATATAAAAAAACGGAAGTGCCATAAAAAGAACATTTCAGCTATCGGAGTGTTTCAAAATTCTCTCCGGAAACCCGGAGCTGCCGGTTAAAAAGGTGTATCCTCATCATCCGGCAGGTCATTCATCCGGCTGCCGGTTTGTACAAATACCTTCGCGCCGCCATCACTGTCAATATCACTGACGGGTTTCCAGTTGCCGGTCAGGCCGGTGGGACTGAAGCCGCCGCCATCATCTTCGGTAAATTTCTGGATATGCAGAAGCGCCCGCAATTTAATCGTTTCCAGCGAGCCATTCCGGTGTTTGGCGATCCGTACATGGGTCTCGCCCCGGTTATTTTCGCCCAGTTCGTTGGTGGTAATATCATAGTACTCCGGGCGGTACAGGAACATGACCATATCCGCATCCTGCTCGATTGCCCCGGATTCACGAAGGTCACTCAGTTGCGGCATCTTGTTTCCATCCTTACCCGCACCCCGGGTTTCCACGGCCCGGCTTAACTGGGACAGGGCGATGATCGGAACACTTAATTCTTTGGCCAGGGCCTTCAGGTTACGGGAGATATTACTGATCTCCTGTTCGCGGTTGCTGTTGCGGTTCTCACCCGTACCACTCATGAGCTGCAAATAGTCAATGATGATCAGGCCGATATTGTGTTTGTTTTTTAAACGACGGCATTTTGCACGCAATTCGAAAATGTTCAGGGCGGGGGTATCATCAATGAATAAGGGAGCCTGCGCCAGCCGCTGAACGCCTTTTGCATAGAGCTGTTTCATTTCATGCTCTTCCATTTTACCGCGACTGATCTTCTCCAGCCAGATCTCGCTTTCGGCAGAAAGGATCCGCTGTACCAACTGTCCGGCACTCATTTCGAGGGAGAACAGGGCCACCGCTGTTTGTTTACTCGGGTGCATTACCGCATTACGGGCCAGGTTCAGCGCGAAAGCGGTTTTACCCACAGCAGGACGGGCCGCCAGGATGATGAGGTCGGTGCTTTGCCAGCCATAGGTAACCCGGTCGAGTGAAGGGAAGCCACTGGGCACCCCGGTTACGTCCTCATTTTTATGACGCAGGTCTTCGATCCGTTTGATGGTATTTACCAGTACCGAATCGATCGTTTCAAAATTCTTGCGGAGGTTATTGTTGGTGATCTCAAACAGTTTGCTTTCGGCCACATCCAGCAGGTCAAACACATCGGTGGAATCCTCGTAGGCGTCGCCGATGATCTCGCCACTGATACGGATCAGTTCCCGCTGGATGAATTTCTGCAGGATGATCCGGGAGTGGGCTTCGATATTGGCCGCGGATACCACGGCATTGGTCAGTTTGGTCACATAATAAGCCCCGCCCACCATCTCCAGTTCTTCCCGGAACCGGAGTTCTTCGGCCACCGTCAGGATATCGATCGGCTGGCTTTTATTGGCAAGGCCCTGCATGGCGCTGAAAATGCGCTGGTGGGCCTCCACGTAAAAACATTCGGGTTTCAGGATCTCGACGATCGTGTCAAAAGCGCTCTTTTCAAGCATGATGGCACCCAGCACAGCCTCCTCCAGGTCTTTTGCCTGCGGGGGTATTTTCCCATATACCATGGTACCAAGGTCAAGGGTGGATTTTCTTCTTGTCTTGCGGTCTTTGTTGATGTTCGGGAGCTCCATAGTTAAGTCAGGGCGATAAAAGGTTAAACCATCCGCTTCACTAACCTCCCGGACCTCCTCCTTGTGAAGCAGGCCGGCAGGCTGGCGACCACCGGGTCAGTTCCAATCTTGTTTTAAGAAATAGTTATCTCTTGGTTAAGGGAATGTTCCGTCAGTCAGTTTGGCGAAATAAAGTGCAAATAATGGGGGAAAAAAATTTTTCTTTCTGCACCAGTTTTTCACCTCGCTTTGAGGGTTATCCACATTCATTTTTTACCCGGCCGCCACTGACAATTTACTAAAAAAATCTGGTAAAACCCCCTACTATTTCCGCCCCGCTATTTGTTAATTTTATACCTGATTTCTGTCTGTAACACAATATTTCGCCAGATCGTGGAGTTACTGACCTGTAGCTCTTTTTATACCAGACCGCTGCAACCGTACCTCTATTCATTTTTTTAAAATCACATATATATTATGGAAACTAAACAACACAGCAGCCATTCCCGCCCGGTACTCAGCCAGGCTCAGAACAACACAACTCTCTGGATCGGTCATCTCAGGCCGCATACCCATGACCACCTGGCCGGACAAACATTTATTTGCCCCTCTGAAGGGTTAGTCAATAATATTCAGGTTTTTGCCTCCGCCGTCACCCAACCCGGTGAGGTAGCGCTGACCCTGCATGAATTTGATACAGAAAACCGGGTCTGGGGCGCCGCCATTGGGAACAGCATCCGGCAGGTGGACCGGAATGACGATACCCATTGGATCCGTTTTGAACTGAACCCTGTTGAACTGAAGAAGAATTCCACGTATGGCTTTCGCCTGCAGACCAATGATGGTATCATCGGGATCGGGGAAGCCGCTACCGGTAACCGCCACCCCTTTACCTTTGGACATGCCTGGAACGGCCATAGCACCAATGATAAAGGAGATTTTTTCAGCTATTTCAGCCTGGCTTTTAAAGTAGAGCTTTGCGCATAACGATACCGCTGCTGAGACGGTTATATTAACGAAAAACTAAACTCCCTGCTTTGGACGGCAGACGAGTCTGACCCTGTTTTGGAACCTGTCAGGTGCCGGAACAGGGTTTTTATTTAATCTCCCTGCCGGAAAAGGGTATTGCCCGGGTGAAGAATTAATCGCAACTTAGGATAGCTGTTTACCAGGGCTGGTTTTCTCACTTGCCGCTGCAATACCCGGGCAGGGCAATTCCTCCTTCCCGGATACCAGCCATGAATTCATTAACCATTAAGTCTGCCTGTATGCCTTACTTTGATTTTCACCTCCATCCGGCGCTGAAGCCCCAAATGTCTTTGCCGCCTGATTTCCCTTCTCCCTGGGAGATCATTAAACTGAAATTCAAACACCCCAACGTCATTACCCTCCTGCTGAAATGCAGTGGCATCAATGAAGTGGTGGACTCCCAGGCATCTCTCACACAACTGGTCAGCGGGAAGGTTAACCTCGTGGTGATCGCCCTTCATCCCCCGGAAATGGCCATGATGAATGACGGGCTGATCCAGCAGATCGCGGCCGAAGAGCAAACCCAATACATCAACCTCAGCCGGATCACCGATATCGGGTCCGGGGATATTTATTTCCGGATGCTGAATGAGGAACTGGCCAACCTGAAAAAAAACGGATCCGCCAACGGGAAAAAACTAAAACTGCTGAGTAAACTCAGCCAGTACAAGGCCACGGATACCGATACGGTCCATGCGGTGCTCAGCATCGAAGGGGCCCATGCTTTTTTCGGGCCAAGGCAACAAAAAAGCGAGACGGAGATCTTCACGGAATACTGGAACAACTTTGAAACCTTTACCAGCGCCAACCGGGTCTTCTCTCTCAATATCTCCCACCTGCAGGACAATGGATTTTGCAATCATGCTTTTGGCATCCAGATTTTCAAACCCAAACCTTTTTATCCCCGGGGAAATGGCATTACCCAGCACGGGTTCCGGCTGCTGCAAAAGATGAAGGAGAAAAACATATTGCTCGATATCAAACATACCAGCCTCTATGCCCGGAAACAACTCTATGATTTCCGGATCGGCGAAACCGGCTGGCCCCTTGTTTGCACCCATGCGGGACTGACCGGGATCAAAAAGGAAAACAGGGGAAAATATTTTATCGAAACACATCAGGAAGGAGCATTCCTCTCGGTCAGGCATTATAAACCGGCCGGCTACCTGCTGGGTACCTCATTCAACCCCAGCAGTATTAACCTGTATGATGAAGATGTATTTGAAGTGGTGGCTTCCGGCGGCCTGATCGGACTTTCCCTTGACCAGCGTATCCTCGGTGTACCCGAGGAATGGATGATGTCGATCGACAATATGGGGGATATTTATGAAGAGGAGATCATCAGTCCGGGGGAAAAGGATTTTTTCAAAAATGTAATCCAAACTGATCCGGATAATTCCGATATCATTATTGTGGCGGATATCACCAACGCCGATAAACAGGACTGGCCCCGCTTCCATGCGAGGCATTTCCTGAACCAGGTCTTCCATCTTTTTAAGATCTGCCGGGATTTCAATTATAATATGGACGAAATGGCCCGCCGTATCTGTATCGGCTCCGATTTTGACGGGATGATCAACCCGGTTGACAGTTGCCTGAATGTAACACGACTCGAAAAATTCAAAAATTACCTGGTTGAGCATTTCAAAGAATGGGAAAAGGATTTTACAGAAGTTACCGGCATCCGGGTATCCTCTTTTATCACCCCCAAAAAACTTATGGATCATATTTTTTACCAGAACGGAGTGGATTTCCTGAAGGAACAGTATGTATGAATCAACGATAAGCCGGAACAGGTCCTGGACAAGGTTCGTTTCCTGAAGCCTATGTTTCCTTAGTGTTTCACTGCAAACAAGGTGCTTTTATCCGGTAACCCTTTGGAAGAACAAAACGCGAACAGGCAGGCGGAGCAGGGTTGATACGATCCCAGGGCGGGGAATCTACAGGGGCTAATTCAGGAGCATTTCTCTTGCATTTTCCATGGCGGCGGCAGTGGGTTTCTCCCCACTGAGCATTTTGGCAATACTGGTAATCCGTTCTTCGGTACTGAGCAGGCGGATATGGGTCTTCACGAGGTCTTTCACGATCTCTTTGTAAACAAAGAAATGCGCATCGGCTTTACCAGCGATCTGTGGCTGGTGTGTGATGCAGATGACCTGGCGCCGGGCGGCCAGTGCTTTCATAATAATGCCGACCTGCCGGGCCGCTTCTCCTGAAATACCGGTATCGATTTCATCAAAAATCAT
Organism: Sphingobacteriales bacterium; assembly: GCA_016192105.1. GTDB lineage: Bacteria > Bacteroidota > Bacteroidia > Chitinophagales > Chitinophagaceae > JJ008. The sequence continues at coordinate 91,407 of JACPUV010000007.1, forward strand.
CGTTGGCAGGTCCACGGATTCTGCCACCAGTGATTTAATACAGAGCATCAGCCGGCTGAGTTCACCGCCGCTGGCTACTTTGCGAAGGGGTTGAAACTGGCCGTCCTTTCCGCTGTTGCCGGCGGGCAGGTTGGCATCAAAAAGGAATTCAACGGTATCTTCACCGGTTTCATTCAGGCCGGTGCTGTCAAGGGCAGCCTTCAGTTTCGCGTTCGGCATGCCCACCTGTACCAGCAGTTTATTGACTTTTTCTTCAAAGGGTTTCAGCTGCTTCCTGCGGTTTGCTGATATTTTTTTAGCAAACGCAACGGCCTGTTCATAAAGACCGTGGCTTTCGGTTTCCTTTTGTTCGATCAGCTGATCGATCTGTAACACGGCCTGCAGTTTCTCTTCCAGTTGCTGTTGAATCTCCAACAGTTCACGGGTGGAGCCGACCCCGTGTTTTTTTTGTAGTTTATAGCCCAGCGACAGCCGTTCATTCAGCCGCTCAACCCGTTCCGGGTCATACTGGATATGATCGTTGATCCGGTCCACATCTTCCGCAATATCCTGCAGTTCGATCTGCACCGACTGCAATCGCTGCAACAGGGCGGGGAGTTCCGGATGATAACTGCTGAAACTGTTCAGCTGGTTCACAATGATTTTAAGTTGCTGCACCAACGGCTGTTCCCCCTCCCGGAGTTCAAAAAAAGCCTTGTTCAATGCCGCTTTGATTCCCTCCGAGTTATTCAGCAATTTCAGCTCCGCATCCGTTTCTTCCAGTTCATTTTCGGTGAAGCCCGCTTCTTCCAGTTCGGTAAACTGGAACCGGTTATAATCAGCTTCTTTATCAAACTGCCATTTCTGCAGTTTCAGTTCATCGGCCTCTTTTTTTACCTGCTGCCATTGCCCGAATACCTGCTGGTATTCTTCCAGCAGCGGGCTGTGACCCGCCAGGGCATCGATGACTTCCCGCTGAAAGTCCGACTCACCCAGCTCAAGCGTATCAAACTGCTGATGCAGGTCCACCAGCAATAAACTTAATTGCTGCAGTTGGGAAAGATTAACCGGGGTATCATTGATAAAGGCCCTTGATTTCCCATTGGTGCCAATTTCCCGGCGCAGGACCAGTTCTTCCTCTGTATCCAGTTCATTCGCTTTCAGGAAAGCCGCTACTGCTTTCTTGTGCCCCGCATTAAAAAATCCCTCCACCACGCATTTCTTTTCTTTTTTTACCAGGGCAGCGGAATCGGCTCTTTCACCCAGTATCAGCCCGAGCGCGCCCATGATGATGGATTTACCGGCACCTGTTTCACCGGTTATCACATTGAGACGACCGGAAAAATCGATTTCCAGTTCATCAATGATCGCATAATTGGAGATAGAAAGCCGCTTCAGCATTTGAAAAGCAAATTAGGTTTTTGAACCGACATACCGATCATTCCCCCTGCCGAAACTTTTCGCGGATCCGGGTTTGCAGGGGTAAAAAAATAAGGTCCCGCGGGAGCAGGACCTTAGTATCTGTACTATTCCAGACGGTTATTTTAATTCTACATTACTGCCCAGTTCCTCATCCACCAGGATGCGACCGCAGTTCTCGCAGATCATGATTTTTTTGTGCTGGCGGATCTCGCTTTGCTTCTGCGGGGGGATCGCGTTGAAGCAACCACCACAGGCATCCCTTTCAACGGGTACCACGGCCAGGCCGTTGCGGTAACTGTGACGGATCTTTTCGTAACTGGCCAGGAGGCGGGGTTCCACATGCTGTTTGGCTTCAGCAGCCATCTTGGCAAAATGTTTTTCTTCTTTTTCGTTGGCGGCAATGATCTTTTCCAGCTCACCTTTCTTGGTAGCCAGTACGCCTTCCTTAGCCGCGATATTCTTTTTGGCCTTCTCCAGCAGCAGGGCTTTCTCCGCGATTTCTTCGGTGGCATCCTTGATGTGCTTTTCCGCCAGCTTCATTTCCAGCTGCTGCATCTCGATCTCTTTGTTGACCGCTTCGAATTCGCGGTTATTCTTTACGTTGGCACTTTGCTTTTCGTATTTCTTGACCAGCGCTTCGGATTCCTTGATCGCGTTTTTGCGCTGCTCGATAAAATCAGTCACACCATTAATCTCTTCCTCGATACGGGTTTGACGGGCATGCAGGCCGGTGATCTCATCTTCCAGGTCGGCCACTTCCATCGGTAACTCCCCTTTCAGGATCTTGATCTCATCCATTTTGCTCTCAATTTTCTGGAGCGTAACGAGGGAGGTCAGTTTTTCTTCTACGGAAAATTCTTTAACGTGTGCCATTTTCAGGTTTAGTGTTTGAAAGTTTGACGTTTGAGGGATCAGCAGCCCGGGTTTTGCCTTATGCAAAATACCTTACCGGGTTGGTTTCCACCTCAGTTTTAAGGACGGCAAAGGTAGGGAATTTTTTGGCTAAAACTTCCTGCAGGAGGGGGATCGTGAATTGCTCCGTTTCAAAATGACCGGGATCGGCAATTAAGAGTTGGCTATTCGCATCAAAGAATTCATGGTATTTCATATCTGCCGTTATATAAGCATCGGCGCCAGCTGCTAATGCTTTGGAAATCAGAAAACTACCAGCTCCTCCACAGACCGCCACTTTTTTAACCGGCCGTCCCGGGAAAGCAGTATGACGGATCAGCGGGGTGCCAAATACTGTTTTCACCAGTTGCAGGAATGGCTGTTCTTCCAGAGCCTGGGGTAAATCCCCCAGTAATCCTGATCCGGTCTCCGGGTGCGGGTTCGCCAGTTCCACCACATCATAGGCTACTTCTTCATAGGGGTGCGCAGCCTTCAGGGCCCTGAGAAGAGCGGGCTGGAGACCGGTTGGGAAAACCAGTTCCAGCTTTATTTCCTTTTCATGGTGCCGCCGGTTCTTTTCCCCCACATAGGGATTCGCATTTTCCCCTGCTTTAAAAGTTCCGGTCCCCTCGCTGTTAAAGCTGCACTCGCTGTACAGGCCGATCTGACCAGCCCCTGCATCAAAAAGAGCATTCCGGACAGCTTCCGCATGATCCGCCGGTACAAAAGTGAATAATTTCCTCAGGGTGTTTTCCCGGGCGGAGAGGATGGATCTGTTTTGCAGGCCCAACTGGTCCGCAATCCGCCCATTGACCCCGGAAAGTATATTGTCCAGGTTGGTATGGATGGCATAGAGGGCAATATCATTTTTTATGGCCGTGATGATGGCCCGCTCCACATAATTTTTGCCGTTGATCTTTTTAAGCCCGCCGAAAATGATCGGGTGATGTGACACGACCAGGTTGCAGCCCCGTGTAATGGCTTCTTTCACGACCGCTTCTGTGGCATCAAGCGAACAAATGATACCGGTACATTCCCACCCGGTATCCCCGGTAATCAGCCCGGCATTATCATAGGATTCCTGCAGGGGCAGCGGTGCCCATGATTCGAGGCAGGCAACGATGGATGCTATTTTCATGACCGGAAGTTACATCAATAGGCATTTACCCGGAAACCGGTTAAAAACATTACCCGGGATTTCCAAAATTGTATTATCTTTTGCGTCCCTAAGCCCTTTGAATCACTGCCCTTCCGATTTGTTCACGTCAAAACGCTTGCCATGCTCAGGAGAACAACTGGCCGCCTTTTACTTTTGCTGTTAGTAGTAACAGGTTCAGCGGGAACCATCAAGGACAATTCCCTTTCAAAATCTGAACGAAAATATGCGATCACGATAATGAAGGACTCGCATAAAGATGTGGTGAAAGCCACAAAAGGGCTGTCTGGCGCCCAGCTTGATTTCAGAACATCCCCGGACCGCTGGTCTGTAAAAGAATGCGTTTACCATATAGCCGCTGCCGAAAAATTACTCTGGAGCATGTTTGAAGGCGCCATGAAAAATCCGCCCAACCCCGAGAAAAGAGCGGAGATAAAAGTTCAGGATGATGCATTGGTACAGATGGTTCAGGACCGCAGCAAAAAGAACCAGGCGCCCGAACCTCTGCAGCCGAAAAATACCGGTTACAGGGACCTGGCGGATGCGCTGGCTGATTTTAAAGCCACCCGGACCGAACACATTAAATATATCCGGAACTCCACGGAAGACATGCGGGACAGGGTCGTGCAAATGCCCTTCGGATGGATTGACTGTTACCAGCTCTACATTTTCATCGCGGCCCATAGCAAAAGGCATACCCTGCAGCTGACCGAGGTGAAAGCCGCGGCTGGTTTCCCGAAAGAATAGCAGGTTAGTGGATTATTGATTATTAATTATTGCAGAGCGGGGCGAACCTGTTTTTCCTTAAGCCAATAATTAATAATCCTCCTTACTGCGAAATAATCTTCTCCAAACTGATCAGTTTCCCCGACGTTGTCATCCCTTCCACCACCACCCTGAATTTTCGGGTACGGTCCGTATTGTAAAAACTGACCGGTATCACCGGGTTTATATTATTGACAAAAATATTCGGCCGCCAGTCGAGGGTAATGCGGGTATCGGGTTTAACCAGCAGGGAGGGATCGGCTTTATAATCCGGTACATAAAATTCTTTCACCACAGAAAAACCACGGTAGCTGATCAGGTCGCCCCGGGATGAATTGGTAATATCGGCACCCTTCCGGGTATAGATGGCCATCGCCCCTCCGGCCCCGCCGCCTGTGGCTCCGATAAAAGTACTGTACAGTTTCACCAGGGCGATCTCCGAAGGCGGCAGGCTGGCGATCACACTGGCATCGGTCTCAATCTCGTTCAGGTAGAGGGTCATGGGAATCGGTCCCATCGAACTTATCATCGGGCCCTGGCGGTAATACAGCTTATACTCATTGCCATCAGTAGCCAGGTCCAGACCCGGTATCCGCAGCTGCAGGTAATCAAATATATTCGCCCCGGTCACAAACTCTTCGGTATTCACCAGGTCGATGCTTCTCTCCGAGGGCCCGCTGAACGCCCCCCGGGTATATTGCTCATCCAGCAGATCCGTCGGATTTTTCTTTTTCACTTTCAGGGTAATTTCTTCCAGCATCAGGCCATTGGCTTTCTGTATGGCCTCAAAATCATCGGCCAGTTTTTTTTGTTTACCAGCCAGGGAGCTTTCCGCAAAAAAAGAATGGCCGGGATAAACAACCGGGTAACTCCTGCCCAGCGTATCGCTGGTCATCTTCACATCAATATACTTGCTTTTCTTTCCCCGTATATCGACAATAAAAATACGGGCGTCCCCGAAAAACAACAGTGAATCCAGTTTGAAATTCCCCTGCATATCCGTCGTGATAAACTGTGCATTCCGCCGCATTCCTTCCGCTGAAATGAGCGCTATCAGTGTTTTTTCGGGGAAACTCCTGTTGGTGCCACCCAAGGTCACCCTCCCGGTAATGGTAATATAAGAGGGATCTGCAAACGGCAGGGGCTGCTTTAGTTTGCTGGCCAGTTCTTCCCAGCGAAACCTCCGCCATCCGTGGGTCATCATCAGCAGGTCAGTGGCTGTTTTCACCGAATCATCCTCGGCAGAAAAATACCAGGCGGGGTTATGAATATAGCCCCGCAGGTCGGCGGTCAGCAGTAAACCGGAATAAATATTCTCCGGTCGTTGCGGCGAAAGGGCATAGTCCGCATCGGTCACAGACAGCGACAAACTCCCCTGCACCGTATCTTTCAACTGGATCGTAAAATGGTTTCTTCCTTTTTCCGCAAAGCTCAGGGTATCCGTACGAAGTGCCGCAGTATGGATATATTCTTTATTGTTGACAAAGAACAGTCGTTCCGCCAGCGGCAGCCCTTCCCCGGTAAAAACGGTGACCTGCATGATCCCTGAATTCAGTTTTTCGGTGTTCAGCACTCCCTGCATTTCATCTTTGGCAGGGGACAGATCCTGACGGAACAGTACATGATGCTGCATTTGCCCGATCATATAGGCGGCCCTCCGGGACGGATTGTCCATCCGCTGATGAATTTCAAAAAATCCTCCCTGCGGATGAGGAATGATGGACAAGACCAGGCCTTTGTCTGCAATAACAGGTAAGGGATAGGTTTGAGGGGAAGCTGTTTCACCCAGCCTCGCAGTATATTTTTCGCCGGACTCCGGGATCAGTTCGAACATTCCCATCCCGTCGTGATAAGAACTGAACGTGGTTACTTCCTGCCCCTTACTGTTATTTATAGTACCCTTTATTTCAACCGGCTGGCCTTTTTCGTCCGTGGCTTTAAACGCGATGGTATTGGTGAATCCGCTGACCAGGTTGCCCCCTTCGGGAAAGAAATCCAGCAGGACAGTATGCGCCCTATTAGGCGGCTCAGCTCCGATGGGTTTTTTCCCGAAAATGAACAGCTTCTTTTTGTACACATATTCGATGCCATTGTTCAGCATCGTGGGGGTATAGGCCCTGACCAGGTACATACCGGTCACCAGGGTATCGGGCAGTTCAAACTGACCATAGGTACTGGCCAGCATCACTGGCAGCGCTTTACGGGAAAGTATAACGGAGGCTTCATTCAGCAGCTCCACGTACAATACGGAACTGATGGTATCGGGCTGGTAATCGGAATAAAGATAGGCTTTGAACCAGGCGGTTTCCCCGGCCAGGTAATTGTCCCGGTCAAAATGCAGCCAGGTTTTTTCCACCGGGGCCCGCTGGTACCATTGCTGCAACAGGTCTGCGGGCGCCTGGGAATATCCATCCGGCAAGAGGCTGATAAAAATGACAGAAAGCAGTAGTTTCCTTTTCATTGATAAAGTTATAAGTCCCCCGAAATTACCTCATAATTACAAACCAGGAGCAGGGTCCTTTTAAGACTAGTATAATTCCCTTTCCCGCAAGCAATTTACCTGTTGGAGAAGCAGGCGAATATGCCTATTTTGTGAAGGCATAAACCGGATATATGAAAAAACACCTCTTGGCTTTCAGCCTGGTCCTTTTACTGGCCGGTTGCGAAAAAGCAATTCAGCATGCGCAGGAAGACCTGGTTATCCGGGCCATGACGGACGGCCAGTGGGTGATTACCAGTTTCACCCTGAACAGCACAAACATCAGTTCCGATTTTACCAACTACCGGTTTAAGTATTACAGCAACAAAACAGTGGATGCAATCAATAATGGCGCTGTTGAAAACACAGGCACCTGGGAAGGCAATGCCAATACGATGACAATTTCAGCAAATTTTGCTGCCCCTGCCTATCCACTGACCCTGATCAACGGAAACTGGCAGATTACCCGGAACAGCTGGACATATGTGGAAGCCACCCAGTCCAGCGGATCGGATATAAAAACCCTCCGACTGGATAAACAGTGACTATTACTGCCTGTATCTTACCTTTCCCGTACACCCGTGTTAAACAATCCGTCCTGATCCCTGTCTTACCCGCAACGGTTATTCCTTTATAATTTGTTGTACCGGAAGAAATAGTCAGGCCAAAAAGGGTCCTAGGAATAGTTTTTGTGAGTAAAGAGTTCCCAAAATTTAAACCAGCTACCTGTTGAAACGACTTATCAGCCATATCCATCCCGGAAGCCTTGTGTTTCTTTGCCTGCTTGCAGTCCCGCTGGGAGTCTTTGCACAGCCTGTAGCTAATTTTACGGCCTCCCCGCTGGCCGGTTGTTCCCCGCTTATCGTCAATTTCCAGGACCTGTCCACCGGGAATCCGACTTCATGGAACTGGAATTTCGGGAACGGCAATACCTCCACTCTTCAAAACCCCGTCGCGTCTTATTTTACACCCGGCACCTATACCATCACCCTGGTTGCCACCAATGCCAGTGGATTTAATACCCTGGTAAGAACCGGTTATATTACGGTCTATGAACCTCCGGCTGTTGATTTTTCGGCCAATGTGCTGAGTGGCTGTTTCCCGCTGCGGGTACAACTGACTGACCTGTCCTCACCGGGCGCCGGCAATTCCAACATAAGCTGGAACTGGGATTTTGGAAACGGGGTCACTTCCACGCTCCAAAACCCGCAGGTTACCTATACGTCCGCAGGCGCCTACAATGTAACACTGAGAGTAACCAATGATAAAGGCTGTACCCGCACCCTCAGCCGGCCATCCTATATTACGGTAACCCCGGGAGTCAGTGCTTCTTTCACATTTACCCAGCCGACGGTTTGCCAGGCGCCGGCCGATATCAGTTTTACCAACGGCTCCACCGGTCCGCCCACGCTGACTTATTCCTGGGATTTCGGCGATGGCAATTTTTCCACGGCAACGAGCCCGGTACATACTTATGCCAGCAACGGCTCCTATACGGTCACATTGGCCACTTCCAGTTCAGCCGGTTGCCAGGATACCCTGCACAGCAGCCCGATCCTGATCGGTGCCAATACCAGCTCGTTTACGTATCCCCCTGCGGTCTGTATAAACGAACCCGTACTATTTACCAATACTTCCGCCCCGGTTCCTGCCAGCGCCAACTGGGCTTTTGGTGACGGAGGAACTGCTGCAGGAATAAACGCGACCCACAGTTACAGTGTACCGGGGATATATACGGTCAAACTGTATAATACCTTTTCCAATTGTATTGATTCAATTGCCCATGACATTACTGTTAATCCCAGGCCTGTAGCCGATTTTACGGCCCCGGCTACGGTCAGCTGCCAGCCTCCGCTTGCTGTTAACTTCCAGGATTTATCAACCGGGGGCGCCACTGCCTGGCAATGGGATTTCGGCGATGGCAATACCTCCACCGCCCAGCATCCTTCGCATACCTATTCTACGTATGGAAGTTTTACCGTTACCCTGATTGCGACCAATGCATTCGGATGCACTGATACCATTGTGAAGCCCAATTTTATCCGGATCAGGAAGGCCCAGGTCAGTATTCCATCCCTGCCGGCCCGGGGCTGCGTTCCGTTCACTATTACTCCGACTCCTGTGATCAATGCCCTGGATGCCGTCACCTCTTATGAATGGGATTTCGGCGACGGGGGCAGTTCCACTTTAGCCATACCCACACATACCTATATCGCGCAGGGAACTTATACTGTGCGCCTGGTCATTACCACCAGCACGGGATGCCAGGACACCCTGACCATTCCCGCGGCTGTGCGGGTGGGAACCAAACCCATGTCCAATTTTTCCGCGGCCCCCAACCCCGTCTGTGCCCGGCAGCCTGTACAATTTACCGACCTGTCGGTACCGGCAGATGAATGGCATTGGGATTTTGGAGACGGATCTACATCCACTTTGCAAAACCCCGTGCATATTTTTAGTGATACCGGCTATTTCAGCATCCAGCTTGTTGCCGTGAACAATGGCTGTCCTGACACATTGATACGCCCCAATTATATCTATGTGAAGCCACCCATTGCCCGTTATACACCCACCCCGGACTGTGCAAACCGGCTGCGTTTCACGTTCACTGACCTTTCTATCGCTCCGCTGACCTGGGAATGGGATTTCGGGGATGGAAGCCCCCGGGTAACCACGCAGAATACGGTACATATTTTCCCGGCATTGGGCCTTTACTCTGTGCGACTGGTCGTAACGAACGGGGGTTGCTCGGATACCACAGCCTTATTGATCAATGCCATTGATGAACGGGCAAATTTTACTGCTGACCAGACCACGCTCTGCAAACCCGGCACGGTTCAATTCAGTCCGGTGGGGATCAACACGGCCAATATTCTTACTTATACCTGGGATTTCGGCGACGGCAATACCAGTACGGTAAACACAGCTGCCATCAGCCATACTTATCTCAATTCCGGTCTTTATACCGTCACACTGACCATCCGGGACAATAACGGATGCACCAGCACCCTGGTACAAAACAACTATATCCGGGTAAACGGACCAGTGGCCGGGTTTACTGCTTCCAATGTGGCAGGCTGTACCGGGCTGGTCACTACCTTCAACGATCTTTCCACTACAGACGGAGTCAACAATATTGTAAACTGGAAATGGGATTTCGGCGATGGCACTATTCAGCAATTCAATGCACCGCCCTTCCAGCATACGTACAATACAGCGGGTACCTTTACCGTCAAACTGGTTATTACGGATGGCACGGGTTGTATGGACAGCCTGACAAGAACCGACCTGGTTATTGCCACGGATCCCATCCCTGATTTTGTTACAGCAGATACCCTGAGTTGCCCCGGTGGCACCATTCATTTCACCAATACTTCCCAGCCGGCGGGATTAACCAGTTCCTGGGATTTCGGAGATGGCAATACCTCAGCCGTTTACTCACCTGTACATAGCTACGCAGCTACGGGGCTGTACACAGTAAAACTGCGGGTGAATGATACTTATGGCTGCGCTGATTCCGTCAGCAAAACCAATTATGTCCGGGTGGCATTACCGGTACCCGGGTTTACGGTCAGTGATTCTGTCACTTCCTGTACGCCGCTGGAAGTTCAGTTTACTAACACATCCGTTTTTTATAGTTCTGTGAGCTGGGATTTCGGAGTGGGGCAGGGAATTTCTACCCTGGAAAACCCGGTACATTTCTTTTCTTCTCCGGGGATATACCCGGTGAAAATGATCATAACCAGTCCGGGTGGCTGTAAAGATTCCCTGACCCGGATTATACAGGTATATGATACCGCGGGTTCCCGGCTCAATTATTCCCCGATCGGGGGTTGTAAGCCCCTGTCCATATCGATGAACACGCTGACTCCCGGTCCCATGGTTTCCTATTTCTGGGATTTCGGGGATGGTAATACCGAGATCTCTGCCACCCCTTCTGCCACGCATACCTATACCTCTTTTGGAAATTTCATACCGAAAGTGATTATGGAAGATCCGTCCGGCTGCCTGATCCCGTTACAGGGAGTCGATACTTTACTGATCATTGGTGCAAAGGCCAATTTTGGTGCGGATACGGCTTTTTTCTGCGATTTCGGAACCGTTCATTTTACCGACTCCACCACATTTAATGACCCGGTGATCCTGTATAACTGGGATTTCGGTGACGGGGGGAGTTCAGCCCTGCAATATCCTTCTCACCAATATACGGCGCAGGGAATCTACAACGTGCAACTGACCGTACAGACACAGGCGGGTTGCCGGGACTCCCTGGTGAAACAAGCCCTGATCAAAGTCATACAAAGACCCCTGATCGATATTGCCGGTGAATCGGTTATCTGTGTCAATAATTCCATTTTACATTCCGGCATCTTTATCCGCCCTGATACTTCGCTTGTCAGGTGGCAGTGGTCCTTCCCCAATGGCAATACCGATTCGGTGCAAAACCCGCCCCGCCAGACCTACACGGATACAGGTACTTTTAGCGTTACGGCGATTGCCATCAACAGCAGCGGTTGTGCAGATACCACCCGCCAAACCATTGTAGTGAATCCCCTGCCGGCCGTTACAATGCCGGGGCAACTGACCATCCAGTCCGGTTTCCCGGTGACCATTCCGGCCACGTATTCACCCAATACGGTAAGCTGGATCTGGTCGCCCGCGACAGGACTCAGCTGCGGCAACTGCCCCACACCGGAAGCCGGACCCAAGTTCAATACGAACTACGAGGTTTATTTTACCGATGTTAACAATTGCAGCAATACCGGTCGCATACAGATCACCGTTATCTGCAAAGACGGAAACTTGTTTATCCCCAATACCTTTTCCCCGAATGGCGACGGCAGCAACGACGTGTTTTACCCCCGGGGAAGGGGACTTGAGCGCGTAAAACTCTTACGGATCTTTAATCGCTGGGGCGAGATCGTGTTTGAGAGAAGGGATTTCCCCGTGAATGATGCCAGTGCCGGCTGGAACGGTTCGTATAAAGGACAAAAGCCAAAGGCGGATGTGTATGTGTACCAGGCGGAGGTCTTTTGTGAAAACGGGGACACGATCCGGCTGAACGGAAATATTGCATTGATCCTATAAACCATGATATGCGGCAAACGGTAAAAAAATATTGGGTTCTTCTGCTCGCCTGCTGCTGGCAGGGGTCTGTGCTGTCGCAGGATATCCACTTCTCCCAGTTCTTTGAAGCGCCCTTGTGGAGAAATCCATCGCTGGCGGGGATTTTTACCGGGGATGTACGGGTGCAGGCGGTGTACAGGGATCAGTGGAACAGTGTGACCAATGCCTACCGTACCGGGTCGGTGAATGCAGAGTATAAAATGCCCGTAGGAAAACTGAATGACTTTGTAACCCTGGGGATGCAGGTCCTGTATGACCGGGCCGGCACAATCGGATGGACCTCCACCCATGTATTACCGGCCCTGAATTATCACAAATCACTGAGCGCGGAAAATAACCGTTATCTCTCCCTTGGTTTTATGGGAGGCCTGGTGCAGCGGCGTTTCGATCCGTCCAAAATGACCACAAACAGCCAGTACGACAATGGCGGTCTTGGGGAGAATCTCGCGAATACCCACTACAGTTACCCGGATGGCAGTGTCGGCATGAGCTATAATTCAAACCTCAATCAGCAGCCGGACAACAATTTCTACCTGGGGGCGGCCTACCACCATTTTAACCGTCCTTCCGGTTCTTTTTACCGGAATGGCCGTGTTGAGCTCCGGCCCAAATGGGTCTTCTCGGGTGGCTTACGGTTTGGTGTATCCGAATATGCCTACATCACCCTGCAGGCCGATCATTCGGAACAAGGTGGTTTTGCTGAAACCATGGCCGGAGTATTGTATGGATTAAAACTGGGGGAAGATCCGGATCACCCGGCCTATACGATCCATGCCGGAGGATTTCTCCGCTGGAATGATGCGCTGGTCCCCGTGGTTAAACTGGATTACCATCCTTTTTCCGTTGCACTCAGTTATGATGTGAATATTTCAAAACTCAAACCCTCCAGTTATGGGCGGGGCGGGTTTGAGCTCTCGGTTTCGTATATTGGCTTCCTGAAACGAAATGAAGGCTACCTGCTTTGCCCGAAATTTTAAGCCCGGGATTTAAAAAGAATAAACGAATTTTTGAAAGCAATACTATTTATCGGCAACCCATAAAACAGACTTCCTCATGAGCCTTTCCATCGGGCAAACAGCCCCGGACTTTACATTATTTGACAGCGAAAAAAACCCGGTTACCCTGTCAGAACAAAGGGGACACAAGGTGCTGCTCCTGTTCTTTCCTCAGGCATTTACCAGTGTCTGCACCAAAGAACTCTGTGGTATCAGGGATAATATCGCCCGTTACAATGCGGTGAACGCGCGGGTATTCGGCATTTCCGTGGATTCCGTCTTCACCCTTGCCAAGTTCAAAGAAGAACAGCAATACAATTTCCCGCTGCTGAGCGATTTCAACAAAGAAGTATCCGGTCTGTACGACAGCCTGTATGCGGACTGGATCCTCCAAATGAAAGGGGTATCAAAACGATCCGCTTTTGTGATTGATAAGGAAGGCCTTGTTCAATATGCGGAAGTGATGGATAAAGCAGGTGATGTTCCCGATTTTGACAGGATCCGCTCGGTACTCGATGCGCTCCCCTAAAACAACGTTAAATCTTTTTCATTCCATCATCTAAATCATTGGTTTATAAGGCGAAATTTTCCTTCGTAGTTTTACGTTGCCCGGCTAAAAAAAACGACTTACATTTCGAATAATAAAAGTAAATTTGTTTCGTTGAGACGGGTTTTACCTATACTAACCTTTTTGCTGCTGAGCAGTTTTTTTGTGCAGGCCCAGGCTCCTAAAACAAATCCGGGAGGCGAGACAGCCCGTATCGCAAAGTTATATCCCAACCCGGCCAGCTCTTATATTACATTTGATTTACAGGGCAATTATAAAAAGGGGCTGACTGTTCAGATCTACAACGGGGTCCTGGGTAAAAAAATGGCTGAGACCCAGAATATCCCCGAGCGGTTTACGCTCAACCTGACCGATTACACCCGCGGTATTTATATCTATCACCTTGTGGATGCCACCGGAAAGATCATTGAATCCGGCAAGTTCCAGGTTTCCCGTTAAGCTTATTTTTTATTTACCCGTTATTGCACCTGTACTACCAGGAATTTCAGGTATTGTGTATTCTCCATTCCCCAGATAATGGGATGATCCGGCGCCTGTGTCTGGAAAGTGACCTGCCTGATTTTCCGTCGCGCATCTTTGGCGGCCATTTCGATGATCTGTAAAAAAAGTTCAGGCCCCACCAGGTTGGTGCAGGAAGAAGTAACCAGGAATCCACCGGGTCTGATCAGTTTCATCCCGCGGAGGTTGATCTCTTTGTAGCCGGTAATGGCTTTCTGAATGGTTTCCCGGCTCTTGGTGAAAGCAGGCGGGTCCAGCATGACCACATCGTATTGCTTTCCCTCTTTACCCCACTGTTTTAATACATCAAAGGCATTGGCGGTTTCAAACCTGCACCGGTCCTGCACCCCGTTGAGTTCCGCATTGCGGTTAGCCTGCGCCACCGCGTTAGCGGATATATCCAGGCCCAGCACCGACTTTGCCCCGTAATGAGCCGCATGTATCTCAAAGGTTCCCGTATAGGTGAAAGCGCCCAGTACTTCCGCATCCTTCACAATATGCTGAATGGCTTTCCGGTTATCCTGCTGGTCAAGAAAATAGCCCGTCTTTTGTCCGTTCTCTATGTCCACATGAAACCGGAGTCCGTTTTCAGTAATGATTATCTGAGTATCAAAAGGTGCGGATAAAAATCCTTTTTGCTGGGGCAGTCCTTCCAGTTCCCGCACCGGCACATCATTCCGTTCATAAATTCCCTTTGGCTCAAAAATCGTATTGATCGCGTTTACGATCGCCGGTTTCCAGGTATCGATACCCAGTGCCAGGGTTTGTATCACAAAATAATCATTGAACTTATCCACGATCAGTTGCGGAAACCCGTCTGCTTCCCCGAAAACCAGCCGGCAATTTTCCGTATAACCGATCTTTTTCCGGTAGTCCCAGCATTGGCGGAGGCCCTCCAGGAAATAATGCTCATTGATCACATCAGCCCGGTTCCGGGTCAGCAGGCGCACCAGGATCTGGGATTTGGGGTTTATATATCCTTTCCCGATAAATTTTTTATCATGGCTGAATAGTTCCACCACATCCCCGCCCTGTACATCGCCATCAATCCGTTCCACTTCATTGGCAAAAACCCAGGGATGGCCGTTGGCCACACGGGGAGCTATCTTTCTTTTCAGGTAAACACTGATCATAAAGCGGCGAAGATAGCGGAAAGCAATAAATGCCGGGCATTGAAACCCGGCGATAGCCTGGCAGTCTGTTACCCGAACCTCCTGACTTACAGGCTTTGAGCCCGGTCAATACAGGTCATTTTGTCCCAAAACACGGGGTTGGCAATATAATTGACAACCTTACCTTTGCAAACAATTTGTAAAAAATGGCAGAAGACATGAAGGAACCCGAAACCATCCTGCCGGAAAACAATCCGGGTATGGATATTAATACGGACGAAAACCAGAGTGGCACCACGCACCTGAATGAACCCATTGCGGAAGAAAACGAGCTGGAGAAACTGAAAGGACTCCTCGATGAGGCGAATGATAAATACCTGCGGAAAGTGGCGGAATTTGAAAATTATAAGCGCCGCTCGGCGAAGGAACGGATCGAGCTGATACAAACCGCCGGCAGGGATGTGATCACTGGTCTGCTGGACGTACTGGATGACTGTGACCGTGCGCAAAAACAAATGGATTCCAGCACGGATGCCTCCACGATCCGGGAAGGGGTGTTACTGGTCTTCAACAAACTGCGTACTGCACTCCAGGGTAAGGGGGTAAAACCGATGCAGGCGCTTCATTGCGAATTCAACCCCGACCTGCATGAAGCGATCACTGAGATCCCGGCTCCTTCGGATGAGCTGAAAGGAAAAGTGATCGACGAAGTGGTAAAAGGATACTACCTTAATGACAAAATCATCCGCCATGCCAAAGTGGTGGTGGGAAAATAAGTGAATTGTTAACGGCTCAAACACGCAAATGTCCAAGAGAGATTATTACGAAATACTGGGAGTAAACAAGACCGCTTCGGCCGATGAGATCAAAAAGGCCTACCGGAAAGTGGCCATGCAGTACCATCCCGACCGCAACCCGGGCGATAAAGCCGCAGAAGAAAAATTCAAGGAAGCGGCGGAAGCCTACGAAATACTGAGCGATGCGGATAAAAAAGCGCAATACGACCGTTATGGACATGCGGGAGTGAGCGGCAATGGACGGGGCGGCTTCAGCGGAGGCGGGATGAACATGGAAGACATATTCAGTCAGTTCGGGGATGTTTTCGGAGAGGACCTGTTTGGCAGTTTCTTTGGCGGCGGACAACGGGGCGGCGGTCGTGCCGGGCAGCGAAGCCGGGGAGTAAGGGGAAGCAATCTCCGTGTGAAACTGAAACTGACCTATGAAGAGATCGCGAAAGGGGTGACCAAAAATATCAAGGTAAAAAAATATGTGCCCTGTACCACCTGTAGTGGCAACGGGGCGAAGGATAAAGGAAGTGTGCAGACCTGCAGTACCTGCGGTGGCAGCGGCCAGGTGCGGAGAGTGCAGAATACCTTCCTGGGACAAATGCAGACAGTAACCACCTGCCCGGCCTGTAACGGGGAAGGAACCACCGTAACCGCCAAATGCACCTCCTGTAAAGGGGAAGGAAGAGTTTATGGGGAAGAGACGGTCAGTATTGATATTCCCGCCGGCGTACAGGAAGGAATGCAAATGAATGTGAGCGGAAAAGGAAATGCCGGCGAACGGGGTGGCATGCCCGGCGACCTGATCATCCTGATCGAAGAAGAACCGCATAAGGAATTATACCGGGAAGGATTGAATGTAGCCTATGAACTGCATCTTTCCTTCACAGATGCCGTATTCGGCACCCAGGTGGAAGTGCCCACCATTGACGGGCGGGCCAAGATCAAGATACCGGCCGGCACCCAAAGTGGTAAGATCTTCCGGCTGAAAGGAAAAGGTTTCCCGGCAGTGAATTCTTATGAAAAAGGAGACCAGCTGATCCAGGTAAGTGTATGGACCCCGCAGCACCTGAGCGCGGAAGAAAAAGCAGCCCTGGAAAAACTGGGTCATTCCCCCAATTTCAAACCGCAGCCGGAGAAAAGTGATAAAAACTTTTTTGACAAGATCAAGGAGATGTTCTCCTGATCTACTTCCAGGCGGCGTCTCCCCCGCCTTTTTTCTTTTTCCCTTTCGAATAAAGTGCTTTGGCCTGCTGCACCAGGCTGATGAATTCTTTTTGCAGTAAATCATTTTCGCCGGTAGAAGATTCGGCCAGGATCACCACATCATTCCAGTTTTTATTTTTTACAAATGAAGAATTCCGCAGCAGGGCCCCGAACAGTGCCACCGAAGCTGAAAAATGATAACATTTATCCAGTGCGACAAAAGGCGTGAATTCAAAATGACTGGCATGTGTAAAATAACGGAGGCCGGTATCGCCGGGATTCCGGTACTGGAGTTTAATATCCGCGAACTTACCCGAATAAATACTGTCCCGAATCGCAGCCCGGTTGATCTCTGTCGGCTCTATCTCGAACATCGCGATCATCGAGTGCCCGGATCCGATCTCCCCTCCTTCCAGCACCGATGCTGAATCCCGGAGGGCCCCCACTTTGTTGTCAAACCCGATCAGCCGGTACTGCCTGACATATTCAGGGTTAAACTCCACGTTCATATATACATCATCGGCAACCGAGTAGAGGGTTTGCGTAAATTCTTTCAGCAATACTTTTTCGGCTTCCCTGAAATTATCGAGATAGGCAAAGTTGCCATTCCCTTTTTCCGCCAGCAGGTGAATCTTGGAGTCCTTGTAATTACCCATTCCCACGCCGAGGCAGGTCAGGTACACGCCTGATTCCCGCTGGGCGGTGATCATTTCATCCAGTTCGGTTTCTGTCTTTAATCCCACATTGAAATCCCCGTCGGTCGCCAGGATTACCCGGTTATTCCCTCCTTTTATAAAATGCCGGCGGGCCACATTATACGCCAGTTTAATGCCCGATTCTCCCGGGGTGGATCCTCCCGGAGTCAGTTCATCTATCGCTTTCAGGATCTTTTCTTTTTCGGCCCCGCTGGTGGCATTTAACATGATGCCGGTAATACCCCCGTACACCACGATAGCAACCGAATCTTTTTCCCGCAGGTTATTCACGAGCAACCGGAAAGCGGATTGCAGCAGGGGCAGGCGGTTGGGCATATCCATCGAGCCAGATACATCGATCAAAAAAACCAGGTTACTGGGCGGCAGTGTATCCAGGTTCAGTTTTTTAGAGGACATGTTGATATAATACAACTGGTTCTCCGGGTTCCAGGGGCAGCTGGTCAGTGTTGATTTCAGGCGAAAGAGCGCCTGGCCGGGAGGTGGATAATAATCGAGGCTGAAATAATTCAGCATCTCTTCGATCCGGACCGCATCCGGCGGAACAAATGAATTCATCGTGATAAACCGCCGGATATTACTGTAGGAAGCGCGGTCCACATTCAGGGACATCCCGGTAATGGGAAACTGCCGGGCATTCAGGAAGCGGTTTTCAATCAGGCTGGCATAGGTCTCATCACCGGCAAACCATTTCTTTTGCTCCTCTCTTCCCAGGTCCTTGGTAAAAGAAGAAAGCCGGTCCCGGATAAGATGGGACGAAGCGGAAGGCGCCAGTTTCAATCGCACATTGACATATTTTTCCGCATTGATCAGCAATTTCTCCGGCCGGTAGCCCTCCAGGAAAAAACTGAGCGTATCCACCTGGTTATTGGCCACGATACCAAAAGTGCCGGCCGCACCGCTGCGGAAAATATAGCCGGTCTTAAACTGTTTGATGATCACGTTCTGCAGCACATTACCCGCCTCGTCCTTTACTTCGCCCCGGATATAGAACTGCTGGGCAACTAAGGAAGAACCGGATAACAGAAAGATTAATATATAGCAAACAGCTTTCACACGGAAGCATTGGCTGATAAAATACAAAATATGCGGCAATGATTTATTCCTGTCATATTACCTGGTATATCTCTTTGAGATTCCGCCCCAGCCCGTTGTAATCCAGTCCATAGCCCACCACAAACTTATTGGGTATATCAAATCCCACATAATCGGGTTTCAGCGGGTACACGGTAGCTTCGGATTTGTGCAGCAGGGTGGCAATGCGCAGGGACCGGGGTTGCTGGTGTCCGAGCTTGGGCAAAAAGTTGTGGAGTGTTTTCCCGGTATCTACAATATCCTCCACGATGATCACTTCTTTGTCAAAGAGATCATCCTCCAGCCCGATAGAAGTAACCACATTCCCGGACGATTTCATCCCTTTATACGAAGCCAGCTTGATAAAGCAGATCTCTGCTTCGATCGTCAGGCACTTGAAGAGATCCGCTGCAAACATGAAGGACCCGTTGAGAATGGCAATAAACAAGGGCCGTTTTCCGGCATAATCCGCGTTAATGGCATCCGCCAGCTCCTTCACCCGCTGCTGGATCGTTTCTTCCGAAAGATAGGTTTCAAATGATTTATCGTGCACTTTTATGACCGGCATACAGTTAGTTTAATCGGTTTACTGCTGGGCAGGTTTTCTTCCAGCTGAATAAAGACTGAAGTTTTCCTTTACCATCAGTTTGGGCATGACTGACGATTTTTTCCGGAGGCTGAGATTTTCTCCGGGGGCCGGCCGCTCATTTCCGCTCAGCCGGTTTAATTCCATCAGGCTTTCCAGCCGGATGCCCTGCTTCTGCGCAATATCATGCAGGGTTTCCCCGGGCAGCACTTTATAATAATCGTCGGCTCCCGTTCTGCGTTTCCGCTGCAAAAAAATAAGCTGGTCCTGATCCGCCGCTTCCGCTTCTGCCAGCTCATTGAATTCAAAGAGCCGGGAAAGCGGGATATCATATTGCTTTGCCACAGCGAGAAAGGAAGTTCCTTTCCGCATCCATACAACCCGGGTATCATTGATGCGAAATGCTCCTGCAGGGTAGCTGCTATTGTCCCGGTTGCTTACTCCTTTCGCCTGGTAAATCTCCCCCATTGATTTAAAACCGCCAATTCCTTTTTGTACCGTTGTGTCCGCCGGCGGAACTCCGTTATCCGTTCCCTCCACCGGGTTCTTGTCCAACGCGATCAGGGTATATTCCTGCAGCCCATACTCTTCCACCAGTTTGATCAGCACCTGGGGGTACCGGGGATTGGTGGCATACCCGGCTTTTTTCAGTCCCATCGCCCAACCGGTATAATCGGTGGGTTCCAGCGAAAAGAGCGAAGCATAACGCGGACTCTTCTTTAAGAAATCGGAATGGTCCCGGTACGATTCTTCTGCATCCGGGTACTTCCGGAAACATTCTCCCCTGGCATCATCATCATGCGAAACGGATTCCCCGGTCCAGCCGGTCTTGCACTTGATCCCAAAATGATTATTGGATTTCAGCACCAGCGAGCTGGTACCGGCCATCGTTTCATGAATACCCTGGGCCAGCGTGATGGAAGCCGGTACGCCGGTACGCCGCATTTCAGCGATGGCCAGTTCCTTATAGGTATTGATATAATTCCGGATCGTTTCCGGCTGTTGGGCGCGGGTGACAAAGGCCGCCAACTGGAAAAAAAGAAACAGGATTATTTGTATGCTTCGCGTCATCATTCGGTGGTTATAATTTGCGGATCAGGTACAGTCCGTCCCGGACCGTCACTATCACTTTTTCAATATCCGTTCTTTCCCGGATAAAATCATTAAAAGCCTGGATGCCTTTGGCGCTTTTGCCTTTGACCGGCTCCTGTAATACCTGCCCGTGAAACAGCACATTATCTGCTAAAATAAAGCCGTTTTTCCGCAACCGGGGAAAAACCAGGTTAAAATAACGGGTATAGGCCGGTTTATCTGCGTCAATAAATACAAGGTCCCAGGTTTCTGTCAGACCCGGAAGGATATCTAACGCATTACCGGTATGAGATATTATCCGGCCGGCATAGGCGGAACGGTCAAAATAGCTCCGGGCACGGTTCGCATCGGCTTCCCGCAGTTCGATGGTATGCAGCAGTCCCCCGGGTGCCAAACCCCGGCAAAGGCACAAAGCGCTGTAGCCGGTAAAAGTGCCGATCTCGAGGATACGCATTGGCCGGATCATGCAGCTGATCATTTCCAGGAATTTCCCCTGGACCTGCCCGCTCAGCATGATGGACTCCGTATGATGATGGAGGGTATAGTCCGCCAGCTCTTGTAACAGCGCATCTTCCGCAGACGTATATTTTTCCGCATAGGCTTCCGCGGTGGGATTGATCAGGTCCACTAACAGTATTTTTTGCAAAGATAACCTTATACTGCTTGCAAGCTGCCCTGGGACGCAGCCCCTTTCTTTGAAATCAGCCAGAGTCCGAGGAAAGTGAAGATCCCGTTTATCAGGATCAGTTCGTTACCGATCCTGTACCCGTCAAAACTGGCCGCAGACCATTCCTGCAGGAGCGGCAGCCGGATATGCAGTTTGTCCTCGTACCAGGAAGGATTACTCAGCATATCCACCCCGAGTGCCAGCAAGGGCGCAATGATACAGGCCACCCAGATCAGTTTATCGTTGAGTTTTCGTTTGGTCAGGATCCCAAAGGAAAACAAACCCAGCAGCGGTCCATAGGTGATGCCCGCGAACTTGAGGATAAAATCGATGATCAGTTTATCATTGATCCATTTAAACACAAGCACCATCAGGAAAAAGATCAGGGCAAACGTGAAATGCACTTTGAGACGGGTGTTCTTCTTTTCTTTTTCCGTTCCCGGTTTCTTATTGATCCCGATGATATCAATACAGAAGCAGGAAGTAAGGGAGGTGATGGCTCCGTCCACACTGGGAAAGAGGGCCGAGATAATCGCAATAATAAAAATCATCCCGATAACACCGCTAAAGGTGTCACTGAGCGCGATGGTCGGGAACAGGTCATCCGGCGGTACGTTGATCCCTTTTTGGGCCGCATACAGGTAAAGCACTCCCCCTAATACGAGGAACAGGAAATTCACCAGCATCAGTACAGCCGTGAATGTCATGATATTCTTCTGTGAATCTTTCAGGGTCTTCACACTGATATTTTTCTGCATCATTTCCTGGTCAAGCCCGGTCATGGCAATCGCGATAAACATACCACCCAGGATATGTTTCAGGGCAAAGGACCCCGCATTTACATCCCAGTTAAAAATCCGGGTATAGCCTTTATCGGCCATCATCGTCATGGCCCCGCCGAAATCAGTACCCAGGGTTTTGATAATAACAACAATACAAACCACGAGACCCACCAGCATCCCGGTTGTTTGCAGCGTATCGGTATAAATGATGGTTTTCACGCCTCCCTCGAAAGTGTACAGGAGAATGAGCAGGAGGATCACCAATGCGGTCGCTTCAAACGGAATGCCCATCCGGTTAAAAATAAAGAGCTGCAGCACGCTGATCACCAGGTAGAGCCGTGCGGTGGCCCCCACGGTACGGGACAGAATAAAAAAGAAGGCCCCGGCTTTATGCGCATTGATCCCAAACCGTTTTTCCAGGTAGGTATAGATACTGGTCAGGTTCATCCGGTAATACAGGGGGATCAGTACAAAGGCGATCACGATGTACCCCAGTAAGTAGCCCAGCACCACCTGGTAATAGTAAAAATTGCCCGTACCTACCCCACCGGGCACACTTACAAATGTGACCCCCGACAGGGAGGTGCCGATCATCCCGAATGCCACCAGCATCCAGTTGCTGTTCCGGTTGCCGATAAAAAAAGATTCATTATCGGAATTGCGCGAAGTGTACCAGGCCACACCCAGCAGCAGGGCAAAATAACCGATCACAAAAGTAAAGAGTACAGCAGGTGACATAGCAGGAGGTTTCTGTTAAGTAATAATGATGAATTGGGTACAGGTCAATATGAATTTTGAAGATAAATAAAAATGTCATCCCTTTGTCCCAATTTATTTATATGAACATCCAATCACTGGCTGTCTTCTGCGGTTCAAAAATGGGCGGCAACCCTGTTTTCGCACAGCAGGCTGCTGCATTAGGAAAATTACTGGCCGAAAATGAAATACGGCTGATCTATGGCGGCGGCAGTGCCGGCCTTATGGGTCTTATTGCCGACAGCGTGATGCAGCACGGCGGGAAAGTAACAGGGATCATTCCCAAATTACTGCTGGAATGGGAAGTGCAGCACCGGGGCATCACCGAACTGATCATATCCGATGATATGCATGAGCGGAAAAGAAGGATCTACAGTATATCCGACGCGGCGCTGATCCTGCCGGGTGGTTTTGGCACGCTCGATGAATTGTTTGAAATCGTAACCTGGAACCAGCTCACCATACACGACAAACAAATCTATATCCTGAATTCCGGCGGATTTTACGATCACCTGATCCGGCATATTGACACGATGAAACAGGAAGGTTTTCTGTATGAAGATGCCATCAGCAGGATCCGCATCATTGATGAACCGGCGGCCTTGCTTCCCCTGATCAGGGCCTGATCAGCCTTTCCTGTTCTTCCTGCCCAGGTAAAAACTGAAGCCGGTCCGGAACACCGGCAATACCCGGCTATACTGGTCCCGGTAGGGCGAATTGATATCATTCAGTACATCGATCATGATGCTGGTGTAAAATTGTCCCCGGCCGATGATCCGGCTGCCATAGCCCACCCCCACCAGCAGGCTGGGAGCCGTTACCTTTGTTTTATTGATAATGCCCCCATCTGTTTTTTCACTGTAGGAAATACGGTTATACTCCAACTGCCCGCCGGCAAAAAGTTGTTCGATCGGCCAGATCCGTAAAAAAGGCCCGCCCCCCAGCGCCAGGTAGCGCGCTGTAATATTTACCGTCTGGTATTGCTGCGTGACATAGGTTAGGTTCATGGCGATCCCTGCATCCAGTATCTTATTTATACTATACCCGAATTCGGGATTCAGACCGATGATAAATCCGCGGGAAAAGCCGAGGTTCAGCCCTGTACCGATAAACACATGATCTCCCCTCCATCCTCTTTTCTCCTCATCGTCCTGTGCCTGTACACGTAACAGGGTCACGGATAAAAGGACTGCCGCAAGTAGTTTCTTTTTCATTGGTATCATTTAGCTAATTTAATTCAGTTCCTCCTGTTCTCTCCAGTCCAGGTCCAGTTCACGAATCAGTTTACCTGTACCCGGCATTTTTTCCAGCATCAGCACCAGCATAATCCCCGCAACCCCCAGTATTTCGTATTTCCCGGTCAGGAAAAAAATGATAACAGAGAAAAGCGCGGGGCCTTCACAAAGGGCTATGTACAATACCAGGACGGGCCGGTACAGGTCCAGTTTAACCCGGAGCGAATGGCCGCCTGCTTTTATTTCCCTGGTTTTTTTAGCATACATCACCCGGGCTCTTATGACGCAAAGCACTGCTATCAGCAGGGTAATCAGCAGGAAGGCCGGTGTGGCCCGATCCATCTTAGTATCCGGGGGAAGAACTTTCAAGCTGTTTGCCATCACCGCCAGCAATAAAAAGATACATAACCCGGCGGAGATGGCGATCGTCAGTATCCGCAATCCCCTTATGATTTCCTTCGGCGTACCTGCCGCTACTGTTTGCTTTTCCATTTCTAAAAAAATTTCCGGTTGGAATTCACGTCCCAGCCGGTGATGCAATATAGTTTATGCTGAACAGATCCGGAAGCCGGTGGTATCCGGCAAGGATGAAATTAATATTTGAATGAGGGGCACATGGATTCCCGCCTATTGCCTTTGTAACGGCCGACAGCACCCTGTTTGACCAGGGAAAACTCAAAGGCGCCCCGGGTGTTATTGAAGTTTTTGAGGGAGGACATCGTGGCATCATAGGTAAATGTAAATGTGATATCCTTTATTCCCAGTCCGACCAGGGGTATCAGCGCATCCCGGTACCGGTAATAGATCCCCGCCATCAGTACTTTTTCCCCATCACCGGACAGGTTATAATGGGCATTCAGCCCTCCCAACACCTCATAGGACCTTGCCTGCAGGGAGATATAGGCGTTGGGATTGATGATCACCATGTCGTTCAGTTTGAAACTGCCATTGAGGAACCCGGTATAACGTACGGCGATGCGGTTATTGACCCCCGGTTGTTCCGTAAAGAATGATTCCCTGGGCTGGTTGATATGCATCGCGGAAAAACCGGCATTTATATAAGCACGGTCACTGGGGAAATAAGCATAATTCATCCCCACCTGCATATCGAGGTAATTAATGTTGTTATAATCCAGTTTGGGCGCCGCCGTAGTCTGGTGCGCATCAAAGAACTGACCGTTCCACTGGCTGGGAAAACTGAGGTTCGAAGTATTGATATTCTTATTGGCCCAGCCCACATTAAATCCCAGGCTTACAAGGCTCCCGGAATTGATCATCTGGTGATAGGCCACTGATCCATATACCTTGGTTGATGTAAGCACGCTGGCGCCCGCCACATCCCGCAGAATAACAGCGCCAATACCCAGCCAGCCGTTATTATCCCTTTTTTGCAATACCTGTGCATCCGCAAAAGCGCTCATGGTCTTATACGGGAAGGCTGTAATAGAGGCCCATTGATTGCGGTAATTAACCCCCAGGCGGTAATCCCCGTCGGGAATAAAACCGGTATTGGCGGGATTGGTCATGAGGGGCGCGTTCATATACTGGGAAAAATGCAGATCCTGGGAGTAGGCGCCCAGCCACCCGCAGCCGAAAATGATCAATATGATATGTTTCATTCCCTTCATTGTTCAAGCGGTTACCTGATTAATGTAATATCTCCTTTTTTGACGGTTTTCACCCCGTCAAAGAATTCCACGGTCAGGGTATAGGCGTAAACATCCATGGGCTGCAGCACTCCCCTCACTTTGCCATCCCATCCCTTGTTGCGGTCATTGGTCTCGAATACTTTCTGTCCCCAGCGGTTATAAATGGTGAACTGCATTTTGGCAATACCAAACCCCCTTACCATCACCACGCTGTTGATATCCCCGCTCTGCGGTGTAAACGCATTGGGCACATCCACGAGAGGTATGACCGTGGCGCTTACCTGGCGGCAGATTTTGTTCGGGCAACCGATCGTATTATAGGCGGTGAGACAGGCATTAAAGGTACCTGTAGCATTGTACTGGTAATCGAAACTGGCCCTTGAACTGGTCAGCAATGAATCACCATCGCCAAATTCCCATTTGAAACGAACGGCATCTAAACTTGACAGGTTCGTAAACGTTACGGGTATATTGGGTACCGGCGCAGGCGGCACATAACTGAAATCGGCCACCGGTGCACTGAATAGCTGTATGGTAAACTTCGCTGTATCTGTAAGGTTACAGGTATTTGGATTCGAGGCCACCAGCATAATCGTATAGGTACCCGGTAAGGTATAAGTATGGGTGGGACTGGACGCGGTGGAAGTTTGTAAATCGCCAAAATCCCAGAAAAAGCTTTGACCGGCCAGTGAAGTGTTTGTAAATACCGCATCATAAGGAATACAACCCGTAGGAGGGGTGGTAAACTGCGCTTTCACATTATCGGCCACACTTAATGGGATCATCAGCGAATCCGGGGCATTGCAATAATTGGTATCCAGCAGGATCAGTTTTACATTATACGTACCGGGGCCTGCATACGTATGGAAGACAGGAGCCCCGCCACTTATCACCCGCGGAGAGCCATCGCCAAAATCCCAGGTAAAGGACTGGTTGGTAAAAGGTTTGACCGGTGGTTCCACCGTTGTATTATCAAAGCGGTAATTAAAGGAACCGCAGGGAGGCAGTTTTACCGGTACA
This sequence comes from Sphingobacteriales bacterium, assembly GCA_016192105.1. Classification (GTDB taxonomy): domain Bacteria; phylum Bacteroidota; class Bacteroidia; order Chitinophagales; family Chitinophagaceae; genus JJ008. The sequence goes on from JACPUV010000007.1 coordinate 117,964, forward strand.
AAAGCGGGGATGGCTGCAATATCTCCCACCCGGATCCGGACATAGGAAGTATCCCGGACATTACAGGTGGTTGGATCAATGGCCACCAGCATCACGGTAAAAGTGCCCGTACTGTTGTACTGGTGAGAAGCATTGGGAACGGTTGTTGCCAGCATCGGGGAACCGTCGCCGAAATACCATTCATAACTCTGGCCGGCGGCAATGGTATCGGTAAAATCCACCTGCAAGGGTACACAACCTGCCGTATCCCGTGGCACCCCGTTGATACTGGATTGCACACCCGCCCGTACACCGGACAGGTCCATATCTATTTTTAATAAGGTCAGGTTACACTCACCGCCCCCGACCGCATTATTGCTGGTGGACCAGGCGCCGGCCGTAGTGGGATAAGTGGGGCGCCCGTTGATATTACAGTTGCCGCAGATAGCCTGGTAAATTTTTCCGTTCCGGTCAAACCGGCTTGTACCCCCGTCCACATGGTCGCTCCCGGTACCCGGGGCATTGTTCTCCCCGAAGAAACTGCCGAATAACTGGGAAACCGCATCTTTTTTCAGCACAAAGAAATAAAGATCTTTTCCATCTGTATTGCTTTTAAACGCATCGGGCGTCACAGGCAGGCCGGTGGTACCGGCGCTGTTAAAGACGTTATCGGTGCTGAAAAATCCGCCCCAGCCTGATATATAAACATTCTCACAACGGTCAACCAGGAAGGCAATGGGTGAAATATTGGGAGTAACCGCCCCTGAACCAAAAGCGGTGGAGTACACATAATTGGAAAGATCCGGCTGCAGTTTACAGATAAACTGTTTGCCAGCCGGGTTATTATAGGTTGCATTCTGTATCGGCCAGGCGCCGGTGGTTTGTCCCATGATATAGGGAAATCCATTGGCATCAAACTGCACCCCGAATACCTGGTCGATACCGGGGGTTCCGATATAGGTTGACCGGATCACACTGGTGCCGGTATTATTTATAACCGCCACATAGCCATCAATAACCCCGTGATTGGCTAACCCGATTGTTCCTCCCTGGGTACCCGGCAGCAGGTTCACGCTTTCTGTACCCCCGGCTACATAAATATTATTTGTAGTGGGGTTGATGGAAAGCACATAGGCCGCATCATTCGCCGATCCTCCCAGGTAACTGGCAAAAAGGATGGTTCCCAAATCCGGTGTCAGTTTCAGCAGCACCCCATCCTGCGTACCGCCTCCAAATGCCGGTTGAAAGAAACCGGTTGTTCCCGGAAAATTTGATGACTGGGTGGAAGAAGCTACATATACATTTCCGGTTCCGTCGAGTATCACTTCACTGCGGCCATCATCCCCGTAATTCCGTTGCAGGGAGTTTAAGCCCCTTGCATCAGAAATATTGACTCCGTCATTACCGTCACCGCCGATTTTCCTGGAACCGATCAGGGCCGTGCCGGCAGCGTTTAATTTGGTGACCACAATATCCCAGAGCGTTCCTCCGGCCGTTCCGTTATTGATAACGGGATAATCACTTGAGTTCGTCCGGCCGGCCAATACCAGGTTTCCCTGCGGATCCACGATCAGGCTGTGCGGCTGATCTTTCCCGCTCCCCCCGATATAAGTGGCATAAACCCGGTTGTTTCCATTCGGGGTCAGTTTGATAATGCCAATATCGAATTCACCACCCTGGTAAACGGTTTCATAAGCCCCGGTGGAAACAGGGAACCCGCCCCCCGAGCTGCCGAATACAATCCCGCCTCCGTAAAGGCTCTCATCCGGTCCGTAGGTAGCGGTAAAGCCCCAGTTATCCGAACGGCTCCCGGAAAAAGAACAAAAGATGATACTGGGATCAATGACCAGGGGTTTGGTACGGTCATATTCCCGGATATCGAACCGGACCAGTCCATCCTTTACGATGTATTTACAATTCACTTCCCTGCGGCCGGTTATATCCGGCTGAAAAGTGTAGGGAGCCGATTCCCTGAAGTCGGCCAGCGAAGTGCTGACAACAAGTTCTTTATTTTTTACCTGCAGTTTATCCACCCCGGCATATTTCAGTGCAATTTTAGAAACATCGCCCCCGGGTTTAACGAGCAGATCATATTTCAGCGTACCCTTGTCCGTGTAATAGCGGACATCCACACCGGGGTATATATTTTGTATGCTGATGCCCTGGTAGATCCGGCATTCAGCCGCCCATTTGGAAGGATTGTTGCCGATAAAATAATTATTGTACGTGGGAATGGGTTTTTCCGGGGTAACGGTCAGTTGCGGGGAAGCTCCCACAAAGTCCACATTCCATGCATGCGAACGGACCCGTACCGGTTCATTGGCATTCGCGAGTTTTCCCTCCCTGCTGAGCCCGTGTTTGAACTGGCCCAGCCGGAGCAGGTCAGCCGGATTATGCTGAACTACGGTAAAGCCACCGTCCCGGATAAAGAAACTGCCATTGCTGACATCCCCTTTGTAAAGTACCCGGTTATCCCACTGGCCTTTGTTCTCAATAAATTCAATATTTCCCTGGGCTGAAAGGGTACAGACAGTCACGCAGGAAACAACTACGGCGAAAAGCTTTTTCAGAATCAACTTATTTGCTTTAAAATAACCATTTTTTCCCGGAAACGGATGGAAAACTTCTGTTAAGAATTTATCTAACTCTTCCTTTATTATCCACCGTAAAAGACCGGACGGCTCAGGCAATTTTACTCCATTGCACCGGGCCCTTCCGGTAATGAAGGAATTTCTTTAACTGCAAATTTTCTGCCGAAACCAGGTCCGGGTCTTTTTCCAGCAGCGAAACCGCCATTTTCCCGGCTGTTTCCAGCAGGTCACGGTCTTGGACTATACTCGCCAGCCGGAAGTTTAACGCCCCGCTCTGCCGGGTTCCTTCGATTTCACCGGGGCCTCTCAGCTCCAGGTCTTTTTCAGCTATTTCAAACCCGTTATTCGTGGACGTCATGATATGGATGCGCTCACGGGCATCATTACCCAATTTTGAACCGGTTAATAATACACAATAACTTTTCTCCGCCCCCCGGCCTACCCGGCCTCTCAACTGGTGGAGCTGGGACAAGCCGAATTTTTCCGCACTTTCGATCACCATTACGCTGGCGTTGGGTACATTCACCCCCACTTCAATAACGGTGGTGGAAACCATGATCTGTGTATCCTGCTCAACAAACCGCTTCATGTTTAATTCTTTCTGCTCCGCCGGTTGTTTACCGTGTACCATGCTGATCCAGTACCTGGGCTCCGGGAAATAGGCTTTTACATTTTCATACCCCTTCATCAGGTTTTCGTAATCCATTTTGGCGCTTTCCTCGATCAGGGGAAAAATGATATAGACCTGCCTGCCTTTACTGATCTCCAGGCGGATAAAATCCATCACGTTGCTCCGCTGTGATTCATATCGGTGTACGGTAGTGACCGGTTGCCGGCCCGGCGGTAATTCATCAATTACACTGTAATCAAGATCGCCATAAGCCGTCATGGCCAGGGTCCGGGGGATGGGAGTAGCCGTCATCACCAGCATATGCGGGGGGATCTCTGCTTTTTTCCAGAGCCGGGCCCGCTGAGCCACCCCAAAACGGTGTTGCTCATCAATGATCACGAGGCCGAGGTTTTTAAATTGTACCACTTCTTCAATTACGGCATGCGTACCCAAAAGGATTTTCAATTCACCCGCGGCGAGTTCCTGCAGTATTTTTTTCCGTTCCGCCGCTCTTACGGACCCGGTCAGGAGTTTTACGGTCACCCCCAGTTTTTCCAGCAGGGAGCCGACAGACTGGTAATGCTGCTGCGCCAGTATCTCCGTGGGGGCCATCAGGCAGGCCTGGTAGCCATTGTCAACGGCCAGTAACATGGTCAGTACTGCCACAATGGTCTTCCCGCTGCCCACATCTCCCTGCAGCAGCCGGTTCATTTGTTTGCCGGTTGCCGTATCTGCCCGGATCTCCCGGATCACTCTTTTCTGCGCCCCGGTCAGTTCAAAGGGAAGGTGGTGCTTATAACAATCATTGAACAGATCGCCCACTTTTTCAAACAGCACCCCCTTGGAAAACCGGTGCCGCTGGCTGCGGAGGAGGTTCATCCGGATCTGCGCCAGGAAGAGTTCCTCGAACTTGAGCCGTTTTACAGCCCGCTGGTATTCTTCTTCCGACTGGGGAAAATGTATCTGCCGGAACGCGTTGTACCGGCCCTCTAATTTCAACTGCGAGCGCAGGGACCCGGGAATATTTTCTTCCAGGTCTTTTTCCCGGACCTGGGTCATCAGTAACTGTGTCAGTTTGCCAATCTGTCTTCCGCCCAATCCCCGCGACCGCAGTTTTTCCGTTGTGGAATAAACCGGTTCGAGGAAGTTCTTTCCAACCGGCTGATCAGGAGTCAGCAACTCCAGTTCCGGGTGTACCATCTGTGGTTTCCCGTTGAAAAAGCCGACCCTTCCAAAGACCAGGTAGGATTTTCCCGGTTCAAGCAGTTTTTGCACCCAGTTCAGTCCCTGGAACCAGGTCAGTTCCAGTATGCCCGTCTTGTCTTTTAACTGCGCCACCATTCTTTTCCCCGCCCGCTGACCGATTATTTCAAAACTGAGTAATACACCCGCCACCTGGGCAAACTCCGTTAGCGGCGTCATTTCACTGACCAGGTTCACTTTTGTACGGTCAATATGACGGAAAGGGAAATGTTCAAGCAGGTCACCAAAAGTGAAAATATTCAGTTCCTTTTTAAGCAGGTCCGCCCGCATCGGTCCCACTCCTTTCAGGTATTCGATGGGACTGGATAATATTGAAGTTCCGGCAGAAATAATTCAATGATTTCAGGCAAATTTAACCATTCAGCCGGCCCGGCATCCCGCTTTTTCCCGCCCCGGGAGTTGTTTTTCCCCGGGATCAGTAAGAGGGTAACCGGGCAGGCAGCTATTCGCAAAAGAAAATAATACAGGATCCCGGTCTTTATTTTAAAAATCCTTGCTGAAAATTCCGGCGGTCAGCGGGTAAAACAAGCAGGTAAATGGCCGGGGAAACATGTGAAAAATACGGTTTGCTTTGAGCAAATATCCCTCCGTATAAGCTTAAAACCGCAGCCGCTAAGGCGAAAAAAAGAATTCCGGCCCCGGAATAAAAAAAGCATTGCAAAAAAGAGAAAAGCTCAATAATTTGATGTGTAAATCCACCTTCGAACAAACCATAACTGATGAAAAGCCACTTCCACCTTTTACAGCTCGACCTGTATTTTGCCGACTACAAGTTTGCCTTACTCAGCCTGGTCACGGCTTTTGTGGTGACCCTGGTCAGCATCCCGCCGATCATCAGCCTGATCCGTAAATACAATTTATACGATAAGCCCAATGCCCGGAAGGAACATATATTACCCATCCCCACGATGGGTGGCATCGCGATTACGGGTGGTATGATAACCGCATTAATCCTTTGGTTCCCTTTCAGCAACCAGGCCGGGCAGATCAGTTTCTTTTTTTCCGTGCTGATCCTGATGGCACTTGGGATCATGGATGACCTGAAAGATCTTTCCGCAAAATATAAATTCATGGTGCAGATCGCCCTGGCAGCCCTGATGGCCCTGTCAGGGATCCGTATCAGTTCCTTTGAAGGATTGCTGGGCATCTATGAACTGCCTTTAAGCGCCCAGTACAGTTTTACCCTGCTGGCCATTGTGGGCATCACCAATGCCTTTAACCTGATCGATGGAATAGACGGCCTGGCGGGTGGTCTTGGCTTTATGAGCTTAGTGACCCTCGGTATATTCCTGACCATCACCGGGGATGTGAATACCGCCCTGATCGCATTTGCATTAGCGGGTGCGGTACTGGCTTTTCTGTATTTCAACCTGAACCCGGCTAAAATATTCATGGGTGATACCGGTTCCCTGGTCCTGGGTTTTGTTATTGCCGTACTCTGCATCCGCCTGATGCAGGTAAACGCATCCCTTGCCAGCCCGGTAATGGATAATACGCCGGTTTTCGTGCTCGGTATAGTGCTGATCCCCGTATTTGACACGGTCCGTGTCTTTTCCATACGGATCTGGAACGGAAAATCGCCTTTCAGCGCTGATAAAACACATATCCATCACCTGCTGACCAACCAGGGCTTTAGCCATGGATTCGCCGCAAAGGCGATCTGTTTCATACATGGTTTTATCCTGATGAAATCGATCTGGCTGAAGAATATCCGGGTGGAATTCTCCCTCCTGATCCTGCTGCTGTTCATGATACTCGCGATTGCCGGGCTTAAAAACCTGGGCCTCTTGTTCCCGAACTGGTCCTCCCGTTATTTTAAGAGAGCAAAAGCTGAATGATCAGTCAACGGGAACACGATCAATTCATATTGGGATTAAACCACTTCAGCACGAACAAGTACTACTGAAACCGGCTTTATTCTTCAGGCCGATGGGCTAATTTGGGCCGGTCAATTTTGATAAACCCACCGATTCATGAAGGAAAAACTGAGGCAATTAAAAGAACCACGGTGTCGCCAAATTTTTATCTGCATCCGGGAAAACAGCATAACCCTTGCCCCCGTTCCACCCCCAATCAGTTAAGTTCCTTGTGATCGAAGCGCTCCCCCCGCCAGCGGGGGACAGTAACCCCACCGCTTGTCGGATGGCGTAACAGTACTTTGAATCTACGACATACAAAGAGAAGACGCTGTGTTATCCCCCGCTGGCGGGGGCCGGGTGCACGATTCAGAAGTTTTTTCAAACGGGGGTGGACTAAAGGGGTTAAATTTGGGGTCCCAATGCGATAAACCCACCGATTCATGAAGGAAAAACTGAGGCAATTAGCGGCACAACTGGAAGGTGTTTTGTATGATGATGTTACGATGCGTACCCTCTATGCCACGGACGCTTCCGCTTACCGGGAAATGCCCCTGGCCGTGGCCATTCCCAAAAGCAAGGAGGATATCCGTAAGCTGATCGCATTTGCGCGGGCCAACAAGACCTCTCTCATCCCCCGTACGGCCGGTACTTCATTGGCCGGACAGGTGGTGGGCAACGGGATCATTGTGGATGTATCCAAACATTTTACCCAGATACTGGAACTGAATAAGGACGAACATTGGGTACGTGTGCAGCCCGGTGTGATCCGTGACGAACTCAATCTCTTCCTCAAACCCCATGGACTGTTCTTTGGTCCCGAGACCAGCACTGCCAACCGCGCCATGATCGGCGGGATGCTGGGGAATAATTCCTGCGGCTCCAATTCGGTGGTCTATCACAGTACCCGGGAACATACACTGGAAGTCACTGCTTTTCTCAGTGATGGCAGCGAGACCGTCTTCAAAGCCGTGAGCCTGGATGAGTTTCACCAGAAATGCGAAGGAACTACTTTAGAAGCCCATCTCTATCGTTCGCTCCGTTCCATGCTGGGCAATTATGATAACCAGGTGGAGATAAGAAAAGAGTTTCCCAAGAAATCCGTGGAGCGCCGCAATACCGGTTATGCCGTGGATCTCTTGTTAGAGACTGCACCCTTTACGGCCGGTGAGGAAGATTTTAATTTCTGTAAACTGATAGCAGGTTCGGAAGGCACCCTGGCTTTTATCACCGAGATCAGACTCAATGTGGTGCCGCTGCCGCCGAAGGAAGTGGGGCTGCTCTGTGTGCATTTCAACAGCATTGATGAATCCTTACGCGCCAACCTGATAGCGCTGAAGTATAAACCCAGTGCCAGTGAACTGATCGATCATTATATCCTCGAATGTACCAGGGAGAACAAGGAGCAGGCAAAGAACCGCTTCTTTGTACAGGGCGATCCGGGGGCGATACTGGTGGTGGAGTTTGCCCGTGAGACAAGAGAAGAAATCATGGCCATTGCCGCGAAAGTGGAAGCCGATATGCGGGCCGCGGGGCTGGGTTATCATTTCCCCCTATTGTTTGGAGAGGACAGCAAGAAGATCTGGACCCTGCGCAAAGCGGGCTTAGGCTTACTGAGTAACCTGCCCGGTGATGAGAAGGCGGTGCCCGTGATCGAGGACACGGCCGTGGATGTGAATGACCTGCCTGATTTTATCCGTGATTTCAATGAGATCCTGAAGAAGCACCAGCTCTACTCGGTGCATTATGCGCATGCGGGTTCGGGTGAGATCCATTTACGCCCGATCATCAACCTCAAGACCAAAGAAGGCAATGCCCTGTTCCGCACCATCGCCGAAGAGATCGCTACGTTGGTGAAAAAATATAAGGGATCACTGAGCGGGGAGCATGGCGATGGCCGTTTACGCGGGGAATTCATCCGCCAGATGGTCGGCGAAAAGAATTACCAGTTGCTCAGGGAAGTCAAGAAGACCTGGGACCCGGAGAATATTTTCAATCCCAATAAGATCGTGGATACCCCGCCCATGGATACCATGCTGCGCTATGTCCCCGGTCAGCAGACACCCGCCTTCAAGACCATCTTCCGTTTTCATAACCAGGATATCCTCCAGCATGCCGAGCAGTGCAATGGCAGTGGAGACTGTCGCAAGACCCATCTGAGTGGCGGTACGATGTGTCCTTCCTTTATGGCCAGTCGCGATGAAAAAGATACCACCCGTGCCAGGGCCAATATCCTGCGGGAGTTCCTCACCCATTCCGATAAGCAGAACCGCTTTGACCATAAGGAGATCTATGAAGTGATGGAGCTTTGTCTCAGTTGCAAGGGCTGTAAGTCTGAATGTCCCAGCAATGTGGATGTGGCCAAGCTCAAGGCCGAGTTCCTCCAGCATTACTATGATGCCAATGGCGTGCCCTTCCGGTCTAAGCTGATCGGGAACTACAGCCGCCTCTCCGGACTCGGTGCCTTAGTACCCTCCCTCTATAATTTTGCCGTTAAGAACAGTTTCACCGGCAGCCTGATCAAACAGATCGCCGGGTTCAATACCAAGCGGAGTCTGCCTACTTTGTATAAAACCACGCTCAAAAGCTGGTTCAAAAACCATCAGCCCCACGCCAATGCCGGCAGTAAGGGCAAGGTTTATTTGTTCTGTGATGAGTTCACCAACTACAACGATACTGAGATCGGCATCAAGGCGGTGGAATTACTGGAAAAGCTGGGTTATTCTGTTACGATCCCCGAACACAAAGACAGCGGACGTGCCTGGTTATCCAAGGGACTGATCCGTAAAGGCAAGGAAATTGCTGAGCAGAATATTGAACTCCTCTCCCCCATTATTACGGAAGAAACACCGCTGGTCGGTATTGAGCCTTCGGCCTTACTGACCTTCCGCGACGAATACCCCGACCTGGCATCCGATGCTTTATTGGATAAAGCGAACGCCCTGGCCAAAAACGCCCTCTTAGTCGATGAATTCCTCGCCCGCGAGATCGCCAAAGGAAAGATCACCAGGGACCAGTTCACCACCGAGCCCAAGACCATCAAGCTCCACGGTCACTGCCAGCAGAAATCCGTGGCCGGTCTTACCACCACACAGCAGGTACTCTCCTTCCCGGAGAACTATACCGTCTCCACGATCCCCTCCGGTTGTTGCGGCATGGCCGGATCCTTTGGTTACGAGAAAGAGCATTTTGATCTGTCGATGAAGATCGGTGAGCTGGTGCTATTCCCAGCTGTACGTTCAGCAGCGGAAGAAGTGATCATTGCGGCGCCGGGGACGAGTTGCCGGCATCAGATAAAGGATGGGACTAACCGAAAGGCACTCCACCCGGTGGAAGTGGTTTGGGGGGCGGTGAGGTGAGGAAGCATGTCTAATTTAATACTGTAGGATTATATGGGGGTACTTACAATATACTTTAAAATAGAAACCTAAAGTATGATATATTTTTCCTTTCTTCAAAAGATAGAAATTATTTTATTTGAGTTCATTAATTGCTGCTTTTAAAACCTCAACTTGATTAGGGTCTTTAAAATCGTATCGGTCAATGTTTGCTTGAGCATTTTTTATAATGTTTTCAACTACATTTTTATTATCCTTCCCGAATGTTCTTGATGAAATGTAAAGAGCTATAGCGGAATGATAGCCAATAAATGGCTTTTCAGAATCACCTACATGCTCTGCAAGCCAATTTAAATATTCTGTATTCGGAAATTTTTGAAGCTTCGCAATAGCCAATAATCTTTCGCCAGCAGATTTGCTGGTTGTCCATATTTCTAAATTACTAAGTGGGTCATTCATGACTGATTTCATCTTTGAAACAATATTTTCCATTACTCTGGTTCTTGAGTTACCACTTGGCATTTTTTTTCGCACTTCCTCATACTCTTTTGCAAGTAAAAGTAGTTCCTCAATTCCTTCCCCTATATTTATTTTACTCTTACCTGTATTTTTACTTTTTATTGGCTGAACTTTTTGAAACAATGATTTTGCTATTGCATTAGATAATTTTTCAACCTCTTGTCCAAATTGGGCGCGAAGTTTTGTACTTCTAACAGTGTCCTCATATTTAAAATTGCTGAAATCAATATGCTGTCTGCCTCTCAACTCTGAGGGAATTGAGTCGTTTTTTTGCATATTAGAAAGGCTGTACAAAACGGGAAATATTAAGTTCTTATTACTCTCTCTCTCTCTTAAAAATTGAACTCAATTCAATATTCAAAAAAGAACTATCAAGGCCAGAACCCGTAATAATAATTACAAATGTTTTTGATTTTAGTATTGCTGTTTCAATACCAATTGAAATGGATTCTCCAACATTGAATTCATTGATGTCAAAATATATTTGTGGATTATAACCAAGTTCATCATTGAGATATTCTGTAAGTGCAGGAATAAGTAATTCTCGTACCCATTGATATATCTCCCTTGGATAACTTAAATAAACATCATAAAGATATTCTGCATCATCTTGCTTTTTGTTTGACAGGCTACTTTCTTCAAACTCATTTTTCTTTTGCTGGTAATAATCTACACCTACAAAATTTTCAATCTCACTAAAATCTGATGAAAGTAATGTGGCAATCTTAGAAAATATAAACCCCATTCCCTCTGGGTCATTTGTTCCTTGTTCAATGACGGCTAACTTTTCTCCGAAACTAAAATAGTCAATTTGTGGAATTTTAATCTGCTCTAAAATATGTTTTGGCTCAATCCATTTGGGTAACCAATCACTATAACAGTCCTTCAATATATCAGCAATCCTTTCAAGCCATTCCTTTGATTCATTAAATTCGACACGGGTTCCAAATCTTGAAGGAATTGGTAAAACAGTCAAAGCCATTCTATCTACTTCGAGTTTTTGCCTTGCAGTCTGTATATACTTAATAATATCTCGGATACCAAAGAGACTTTGATAATTTGCAGTAAACATTGGAATTAAAATGTCAGGCATCAGAATGGTGCATATGCCGCTTGAATCGCTTAAGCCAGTCCTGCTATCAATTAAAACGAAGTCAAAGTCATTATGCCATGCAGCTCGTAACCCTTCTAAATGATTGCCCCCCTTTTTATTTGAAAAGAAATCAGACCAATCAAATCCTTGAAGTATAGAAGAATATTTTGCATGGTCATTTTCTCTGCCACTATGTAATAATGAAATTGTATGTTCGTTCAGTGTATCAATATTCCATAAATAATCTTTATAATTGGGCTTGCTATCATCTTTAAAAGCTAACAATAATTGAAGCAACCCTTCTGAAGATTTATCAATTTTAAAATTACTAAAATATCTCTCAATTCCGGGTGCTTCTAAATCCCAGTCTACTACCAATACTTTGAACTTCCGCTTTGATAATTCAAAAGCAATATTCGCTAAAGCCATGCTTCTGCCAACACCACCTTTATATGAATAGAATGTGATAATGCTACTCATCAGATTGAAAATTTCGGTGGTTGACTTTGCATAGATTCTTCCCTAATATGAAATTGTTTTACAAAACTGTTTACAGCATCTATCTGCCAGTCTTGCTTCCAAGTAGGTGCGTTATTAATAGCATCAGCGATGTCTCTGCCTAATGGCCTTAATCTATCATCTAAAATTTCTGCCTTTGGACTATCAACAGACATTCTAACATTATAGCATTCTTGAATCTCAAATTTTTGAATTGTTGTTAAACTTATTGGCATTGTTTCCCCATCGTGTATGACCGTTGGAAATACTAACCCACCAGGTTTCTCAATAGTTCTATACCCGTTCTTTTTTTCCCTTTCCAGCATATGTCCGATTTCACATGAGCACCATTCACTATTAAGAAATGTCTTTGTCCAAAGCGGAATTATTGTTCTTGATGCTCCTAATGCATTTCCTAAGGCAATAGGCCAAGTCGTTCCATTTTCAAGCAATGTATCAATATATATAATAGGCTTTCTCCCTAATTCAAGGTTGATATGATGTTCCAGTAACGGGACTAAATGTGTTTCAATCCATTTACGAGTTAAGTTATCCCTTCTGTAACTAATAAATATGTCGTACTTATATGCCATTAATGTAATTTAGTTAGATAGCAAATACATTCTCAATCTCTTTTTTCCAATCAAGTCTGTTTAGACTGTTACACGCATAAATTGCATTCATAAACATTGAACTTGTTTCTCTTATCCTCTGATTGCATTTTGTTATTGCAGAACCATAAAAATATTTGCTTTGTTCGAAGTCATTTAAATAAAGATATGCCTCGGCAATTGTAGCGTCCTCCCAGTATTCTCCGCTATTAGCAATTTGACAATGCCTTAAAGCCAATTCAGCCATTTCCTTTGTTTTGGTTAAATCCGTTTCATCAAACATTAAATAGAGAAATGCCAGATTTATTGCATGATAATAAATTTGAGAACTTTTGTTGGCTTGTAACGATAATTGCAATGCTCTGTCATACCAATAAATCGCTTTGTCTAAAAGTGATTTTGTTTCATCAATCAAATATTTCCTTTTAAATCTTCCGCCTAAAATTCCCATCATGTCGGTGTTTGATTCTAGTATTTCAGATTCTTCTAAAACTCTAATCGCATCGTCAATTTTTCCGATTCCCTCTAAAGCAAATATGTATCGCCTAAAACCTCTCGGGTCTAAATCATTCAATTTTTTTCCAAGCGAATCAACATCTTCAAAATATTTTGCAATTAGGTTATTCAATTCTTTATCACTGCCAATCAAATAAGAAATTTCTTTACCAATACATAGCATCCTTTTAATTACTTGAAAAGAAGTGTCTGCGCTATTTTCAGGCTTTACCATAGTAATGTGATTGCCAGAAGTAATAAAATGATAATCTGTAGGGAAAGGTTCTAAACTTGATTTTACTGGAACAAACTCATCTAACTCTCCTGCAATGGTTGCAAATTTAAAAGGGTAATTGTGTTTGAATCTTTCCTCCCATTCACTACGAAGTCTTTTTATAAACTCACCTTCATAGTCCATGTCACTAATTTGATTTTTAAACCATCTTAAAAACCAAGCTTTTTTTAGTCCGCCGCTTGGTGTTCCATAAAAAAGAACATGTGATATTTTATGAATATCGGCTCTATTAATTATTGCTCTTTGAATTACCAATCCTCCCATGCTATGCCCGATTAAGGCAATTCTGTTATAATGCTCAAACAGAATATCAAGATTTGTTTGCAAGTAGTCAGCAATTTTTGATAAACCAGGATTTGCAGCCCAAATACCTTTGCCAATATTAGGCATCAAATCTGTAGAATAGCCGATGCTCAAAACATCCCAACCATTCAATTCACTTTCCGCAATAATAAACTCTGGGATTGGTTTAAATGTTGATTCAGGATCGCCTGAGAAACCATGAATGAAACATACTATGTTTTCATTTCCTTCTGAACGATATGGGACTATAGCACCTTTATTTCCGCCTTTAACTGATTGCAAAAATTTTCCAAGTACAACTTTTGAAACACCTTTTGCAACAGAAATTGCCGCATCGGATAAAATTTTGGGAATAGCCATTTGGATGTAATTATATTTTAATCTATCAAATTTCAAGGATATACTTTTGTTTTTTCAGCAATAGGGTGCCCCCTTTTATTGAAGGCTTTGTGAATATAATCCTCGGGCGCTTTTGCAAATTCATTCCAAGCAACAAGAACACAAAATCTATCATCTTCTGACCATGAACATTTATCACCATTTGGTATGTAGTAGTTGTAGCTAAATTCACTAATAGTTGTGTCTTTTACATTTACATATCTGTGTGAGCCACCACACCTATTGCATGCATAACTTCCTCGGTAAACTGAATCAGTCATGTGAGGCAATACAATTCCAAGAATCCCACTCTGGGTATTGCCTGTTCCATGATATAGAGATCCTTGTAATTCTCTCTTAATATATTTCTGTTCTTCCCAACCTAAAGCATCAGAACTTTGGGAGCCAATAAGGAAAATTGTTACAGTGCTGTCTGATAAATAGTCCCTACGAATAACTTGCATAATGTATTCTTCATCGTCTGAATCAATAGCAACATTCAGTGATTTGTCAATGAGGTCTATATCCATATTTTCAAGAATATACCTCTTGTAATTAAAATCTTCCGTTTTAGATGATATAAAACACTTATGTCTCATATAAATTTAAGTTCTATTTTGTGCCGCCTGTTCAATTGCTGTTGCTAATTCTTTATGTTTCCGTTGTGTTACTTTTAAACCTAATTCCCCAACAAAGCTTGGTAATCTCTTAGGTGGCGTGTCGCCGCTATGTACGCATATAACTCCTTTTCCTTGTGCTATACTTTCTCGAGCTTCCCATGCCACCCATTCACTTTGATGGGTTACATCAGATAAGTAAATTACAGTTACAGATGCTTGGCGAATTCTCTCCCGAATTCCACTTTTTATATATTCAGCCTTTTCACTATTGAATGGTTCTTTCAATGAGTAGTCATTAAACTCTAAATCATTATTCTCATTCTTGGCCTGTCCCCTTAAAAGATTTACATCACCCAAATCCCTACTATCAAAACTGATAAAAACATTTCTTTTTTCAGGTTGTGCATCGCTGAATGAATCTTGAGCAACTTTCGCAAGTCGGTCAATTATTCTTGTGTCGTAGTTGTTGCTGCCACCACCTCCCATATTATTTTAGTTTAAGGTTATTTAATGCATTTTTTATTTCAAGGCAAGAAATACACTTGCCACATGGTGCAGAATTTCCCGAATGACAAGAATAAGTTTTGTTTATTTTTTTGGCTTTCGCCAATTTCATTACCTCCGCTTTATTAAATTCCATCAATGGAGTAAGAATTTTTATTTCATAGTCCATTTCCATTGAAATAAATTTTTCTGCTGACTGAATGAATTCTTTTGTTTGGTCAGGAAACAGTTTGTATTTGTCTGTCAGTAATCCAATGGCAATGTTTTGACTTTTGACTTGGTAAGCGTATGAACTTGCCATAAGCAGAAACAAAGTGTTTCTTCCTGGAAGAAATGCATCTTCTCGTACTCGTAATTTTTTATCAGTAAGTCCTGAATGTACTAATTTACCAAAACCCTTTAGTGACATTTTCTTTGGTGTTGGTAATTTATGTTTCATGTGATTATATTCACATGCTTCCCATTCTAGCTTTACTCCCAGTTGCCCATAGTCAATAAACAAGGGGAATAGTTCAAAATCTTGTTCCTTTGCCAATACTGACATAAGTGTGGAATCAATGCCACCCGAAACTAAAGTTACAAGTTTGTTCATCCGTGATATGTTTTTAAGGTTCGCATAGTTGTCCATATAGCTAAATCTAAATGCAGCAAATTCACATTGTATGTTTCAGCATAAGATTTGAGTTTGGTTTCAATTTTTTGATAAGCAGCCATATTTGAAAAACTGTTATCAGTTACGCAAGTCAATCCCAATATTCGCATGTAGTCAATTACATGCTTGTCTAAAACAGCAAATTCAGAATAATAGCCGATGTTGCGCAAAAACATACTTGCTTGTTTTGGCCCCAATCCACAACTGTAACTGATAATATTCTTTCGTGTATTCTGAATGCAATCTTCTTGTTTCAGGATACCTTTTATTGTCAAATCATTTAGATAAATATTTTCAAGTGTGTCAATAATGTATTCAGCTTTCTTTACAAAAAACCTCAATCGTCTTGAATATGTTTTTCCGTTGGACTTAAAACATACTGGATTTTTAAGCGTGCTTTTTATTTCTGCTTTTATCTCTCTGAACTCTGCTTTGTTTTTTGGAATTCGTAAAATATTTTCTTTACTTAAAGATTTCATCATGGCTAAAGCAACTTCATATTTTTCTTGACTACTCAAAATGCACAATACCAATTCTGACAAAAGTTTGTTCTCACTTTTGATAATAGGCATTTCGGGTAGTAAGGTTCGGGCTTCGTATGAAACCTGCAAAACAGTGTCGTGTATTTTGAAAACAGATGTCATATTCATGACCAAATTTTAGTTAGGCAATTAACAAATTTAGCATCAAAATATTTGTGCAATAAAGTTTCTTCTGAATTTGCCTCAATAGCTTCTTGAATTCCCTTCATCCAGTCGTTGTAAAAAGCAAGGTTGTGTCCAAGTGTTGTAAGGTTGTAATCGAATTCGTCACTCTTGCAAAAAGTGCAATTGTCGTTTATTAATTCTCTTTGTTGAAAATGATATAGCAAAGCAGTTTCAGAATTCACAGTGGTTTGACACCATTCCAAACCATCAAATGAATCAGCACCCGCAAGTGAAAATAGCAGGAGTGAAAAAGGATTGCCTGTTCCCAATAAATGAATGAAGGTGTAATTGTCTAATTTGTTTAATTCTCTGCGAAGGTTGGTAACAGTTTTTACTCGTTCAAGAAGTCCGTCACCCAAAATTCTTTCGGGGATCGAAACCATAGGAGAATTTGTTTGATTGCAAAGTTCTAAAACGGCATCACTCAAATTCTCTTTCTTGCAATGAATAATAGGAATGATAGAGGTGGTGGTAGCCACCTCTTGACTTTTCTTTGTTGACATTGCAACGCCAGTTGCATTTTCTTTTGAATCGTCTGGTGGAAATTGATTGTCGTAACAGAATGCTAAATCACTCACATCATGCTTTAAGATTCCATTGAAACCTTCAATGCTCCAACTCTTATCTCTTATCCAGTAGCTTTCATAGTTGCCTGAATCCATTAAGATAATTGCACCGTTTTTACTTCGGTTTGCTTTCAATGCTTGTATAAATTCTTCTCTTTGAAATGATTTGTCTATGTCAAAAGCTGAAACCAAAAAGTGTGTTTGTTGAAGAGCTTCGAGAACATTGAAATAATCAAAAGGGCTTAAACCAGTTTTAACCGAAGAGATTGAAGGGAAATATATTGGCAATCGTAATGCTTTTCCTCTTACAGGGAAATACAGTTTTCTAGAACAGCGATTATCTTTAAGAAATTTCATAAGCGGTTTACAATTCTAAGATATGTTGTTTACAACAAAGACTAGCATGGTCGTTGTCACTTTGTCAATTAGCGAACTGCTGCTGATAAGGTTGCAGGCAACTATTGTATTAACGTTAATACACGACGCAACAAAAACACTATTACGTTGACAATAAAGTGGTTATTTGATTTTAGCTATTGCGCAAATAGCCGATTATAAACGATTAAACTCAGTTAGCTTACGCCACCCAACAACTCAATAGCCAAATTTAAACCTTTCCCCCTTACTCCCTATTCAGATATTTTGTTGTTCTGGTTCACAATTTACCCCCTCCCCGCTTACTCCCCAATACCCTTTTTTGGTTAGTCCCGGGCGTTAGGCCCGCAAAAACAAGCAAAAAGGGTGTCGGGTGCAAGGTGTCAGGGAACAGCCCCTCAAAACTAGTCGGCAGCCGGAAGTTAGCAGCCTGCCTGCCGGCAGGCAGGTCGGGAGTCAACAACCCCTCCTGAGACTCCTTGGCTATACGCTTTGTCTCCGCTTTCTCTTCACTTTCCCAAGGACTTGCCTAGGATTGCTCCGGACCTTCCCTAGGGTTAAAGCGCATGATGCGCTTTAAGTACGGGTGAGATAGCAAGGAGGTAATAACAAGCCTGCCTTTTGCCCACCCAGGTAATAATCGTATAGCAGCCTGAAAAAGAGATAAAGGGGTGATTTTCATAACCTTGCCTCAAACTGACCGATAGAAGCATCTGCCAATCAGAGGCGGATCCCCTCCCGGGATATAGCGGACTACCCAACGAACAAACCGAAGAACGGGTAAATAGAAAAAGGGGCGTGAAATCACACCCCTGAATAAGCTGCTCCTGGCAGGTTCAGCAACCCATTATCCGGGTATGAACATAGTCACTCTTGCCGTGAGGTGGTGGACCTCGTTGGATTTCTTATCTACAAGTTTAATGTCATTCATGATAAAGGTATAAAGACCGTCTGCATAACTGACTTCAACTGTACCGGACTCCTCCGTTGAAATATGCCGTAAGCCAAACATCAGCCGGGCAATCCCCGAGCCTTTTTTGATGGCCTTGGCTTTTCCGTCAGCTAATGTATAGGTGCCGGGCACGGGCCTGTTCCCGTTATCCGGTGGCAATGCCAGTTGCAGGTAGGTATTGGGGCCGAGACCGGTCCGGAGTACATGCATGGAAAGCCCTTTGCGGAATTCGGCATTAAAGTCAGGCACCGTATCCTGATCAAAAACAATATATCCCTTGTCCTGCGCAAAAGCAGAAACGGCGAACAGGGAAAAGAAAAGAACGATAAAACTCTTTTTCATACCATTAAATAATTTCGGCTGATACAAATTAAAATGCAGGTTCCTTATTTTTTCGGCTTCTTACAGCGGCCGCAAAGTATTTTAACTTCCACTTTTCCACTGGCGGTATTGCCCTGCCGGATGGCAAAAAAATCGCAGGCATCATCCCGGTCATAATCACCGGCCAGGTAGAGTGTATTTTCGGCCTTTACTGGAAGCGGGGTGGCTGTCTCCAGCTTGTACCGCTGGTACGCGTAACTCCCGTTCATGAGATGCAACTCCAGGAAACCGGAAGCGGTATTGTCTTTCTGCACGACATACACATCACTGATGGCATCCCAGTCATAATCCGCCACAATAAAATCATTGTCCTTATTCTTCAATGATAAGAGGGTTGGGGTCTGCAGATTAAAGGCACTGTACCGGACAGCGCCGTTCAGTACATGCACTTCGGTCTGAAGGCTTGCAGAATGGCTTTTCATGACGGCATATACATCCGGAACACGGTCGGTCCGGTTCGGGTCATAGGTTCCCACCGAATAGATATAATCTGCTTCATTCACATCCAGGGGAGTGGAGGTCTGCAGCAAAAAACTACGGTAACGGTTAGCCCCGTCTAAAATATGTACCTCCAGTTTATTACCGGGCGTGTTACGTTTTTTAATGGCATACAGATCCGGCACCCGGTCGTTGTTGTAATCAGCCAGCGCATAGGTATAATTGCCCGGTTCAAGCGGAATGGGCGTGGCTTCCTGAACAATAAACTTCTGGAAATAAGCGGCGCCGCTTAACACATGCACTTCTGTCTTAAGGCTCCCGGTATTGCTTTCCTTTATACAATATAAATCAGCCACTCTATCACCATTAAAATCAGCAACTGCATAAACATAATTACTGTCATTGGCATCCATGAGCGTTGTGGTATCAACAATTACTTTTGAAAAAGGCTGTGCATAGAGTCCGGAAAAGGATACGAAGAGAACAATCAACAATAAAACCGTTTTTCTCATATATAATTTTTTGCAAATTAAGCACATAAAAATGAAAAAAATACACATTGATACTTTTAATTACTCATCTTACGGCTTTACGAAACACCTGAAAATGCACACCCGCCTATCCTAATAATCGTTGCCTGTCCGTGCGCAAACCAATCATTCCGGACTATATGCATCCGCACAAAGTCTTCGGTAAAAACGGTGCCCGGCTTACAGGAATGGCCCACTGTCCACTGCCGGCCTGTTGATGTTCTGCTGCTCAAATTCGTCCAGCCCGCCGCGGGTGGCAATGGCAGGAACGAGCAGCCCTGCTTTCTCTTCTTCATCTAAGGGGGTTTGGCCATCACTGTATTCTAAGTCTAATCCCATTGGAGTAAAGTTATTACCTGACTTTACTCCCAATCCGGTAAAGCCATACCGGTAACGCTACGATACCTGCGTAGGAACTGTATTGGCAGGGCCGGTCATTTGCCATTCTACCGGCTATTTCATTTTGGTAAAAGTGTATCCGCTCCGCTCACTTTCCGATACAAAACTTCGAAAAAATATAATCCAGCTGATCCTCGTTCGTGATCTCACCGGTGATCTCCCCGAGATAATGCAGGCAGCGGCGGATATCGGAGGAAAGCAGGTCGCCGGGCAATTGCCGGTCCAGCCCGGCTTTAATATCACTGAGTGAAGCGGCCACCTGCTGCAGGGCATGGAAATGGCGGGCATTCGTGATAATGGTATTTTCAGTTTGTACCTGGCCCTGCAATACCATATCCACCATCCGCTCCCTTAAAACTTCGATATGCTTTTTTTGTTTGGCGGCAATAAATACCACGGGTTCAAACTGGCTGAACTGCAGCCTTGCTTCCGCTTCATCGCCGGCATCAATCTTATTGCCCACCAGTAAATAACGGAGACCGGCCTCATCGGCTTCCTGTTTCCATTTTACCAGGTCCGTTTTTTTCCCGTTTACATCAAAAAGATAGAGCACGATGTCCGCCTGCCTGATCTTGGCCAGGCTTCTTTCAATACCGGCCGATTCGATCCGGTCCGTTGTATGCTGGCGGATCCCGGCCGTATCGATGAGGCGGAATAAAATGCCGTCAATATTGATCAGTTCCTCAATAGTATCCCGGGTGGTGCCGGGTATCTCGCTCACAATGGCCCGGTTCTCATTCAGCAGGGTGTTCAGCAGGGTGGATTTCCCGGCATTGGGTCTTCCGACAATGGCGACGGATACTCCGTTCCTGATCACATTACCGAGGCGGAAGGATTGCAGCAGGCTGCCGGTGCTGACCTGCATTTCATTGATCAGCGCATAGAACTGCCCCCGGTCGGCAAATTCCACATCCTCCTGGGAAAAGTCCAGTTCCAGTTCAATCAGGGCTGAGAACCGCAACAACCGTTCGCGGAGCTCTTTCAGGTTTTCGGAAAAGCCTCCCCGGATGGTGTGCAGGGCCGCTTTTTGTGAAGCCGTGGTATTGGCGGCAATCAGGTCCGCCACCGCCTCCGCCTGCGTAAGGTCCATCTTGCCATTCAGGAATGCCCGTTGGGTGAATTCCCCGGGTTTGGCCAGCCGGGCTCCCTGGCGGATACAGGCGTCCAGCACCTGCTGCTGAACAAAAGGGGATCCATGGCAACTGATCTCCACCACATCCTCTCCCGTATAGGAACGGGGACCGCGGAAAACCGAGAGCACCACTTCATCAAGAAGGTTTTCCCCTTCTTTCAGATAGCCCACGTGCAGCGTATGGGATGCCTGTGCCTGCAGGTCTTTGGAGGGAAATAAATTATTCACAACTTCCATAGCACGGGCTCCGCTGAGCCGGATTACCCCGATGGCTCCTATACCCGGAGGAGTGGCTAAAGCAATGATGGTGTCGTCCCAGCCGGTCAGCTTGTTCATAGGACAAAATTAGTGGATGGGTAAAGTCAAAACTCAAAAGTAAAAAGTAAAAAGCAGGTGACAGTTGGCAGTTGGCAGGCGGCAGTTGGCAGGCGGCAGGCGGCGGTCGGCAGGCGGAAACTTAGAAATTAGGGTTGAATGTTGGCACTAAACACAATTAGAGGCAACACAGATCAATCGCTATTCACAGGTTTATCCTCCGAAGCTATTCAGTATTTTCCTCATTAAAGTTTATCCGGAGCGTAGGAGGAAAAAAAATCCCCCTTATTACTAAGAGGGATTTCAACTAAATGGAAAAGCGTTTATTCAGATTCTACCCTGAAGGTGATCGGTTGTTTACGGTAGGCTTTTACCTGGCGTCCGTTCTGGATGGCGGGATTCCATTTGGGTCCTTTTTTAATAACCCGGATGGCTTCCTCTTCCATTCCATAGCCATTGTTGGTCAGCGCCCTTACATCACTGATATTCCCTTCCTTGTCCACCACAAACTGCACAACGGTAGTATAAGTTCCTTCAGGAGCTCCGTTATCAGTGGCTACCTGGCCGTTCGCATTTCTTTCCAGGTACTGGCGCCATTTGCTGTCGCCGCCGGGGAAAGCTGCCTCGATTTCCACTTTATCGAAGATCTTGTTTTCGTCATCTTCTTTTTTTACTTCCACGATCTGTTTCCCCTGGTCAATATCAACGGGGGCTACAATACCCTGGTCTTTGATCCCTTCCTGGCTCACCACATCGATCTTGGCTTCTTTCAGTTCCTCCTGCGGGGGTGGTGGTTTTTCCACTTCCTCATCTTTTTTGATCACCGGGGGAGTGAACTGTTTCATTTCCACTTTCGGGGGGTCTTGTTTCGGGGGCGGAGGAGGCGGAGGAGGCGGAATTTCCTTTTTCTCTTCCTGCTTCACATCCTGGATCGTCATCTCATTCAATTTAAGCTTTTTGTCCTCTTTCTCCTTCAGCGTACTGGATAAGATCGAGGCCAGTAAAGCCAACAGGGCTATGGAGCCTGTAATGATGAGAGCACGGGTAATGCGGCGGTTATAGGTCTTCCTTAAGTCATAAGCGCCATAGTCTTTGTTCTTTCCGTCAAAGATGATGTCAAGAACATCGGCTGATAGTATTTTATTGGCTTCCATTACGTAGCGTTTTTAATTAGATGCACAGGGGATTATTTTTCCATAATCCCGGGCTTATTTTATGCCTTCTGTTACTTTAATCAGTTCAAATTCCTGGTCAAAGATTTTCACCATTGCATAAGTCCGGACCTGGTTGATGGTCATTTCATCCAGCATATCCACCGTATTTTTATAGGTAGCATCCGGGCTGGGTTTGATGATGACTACAAAATCCTTGTCGGCGCAATTGCTGACGGGCTTTCCTTCTGCTTTGGCCTTGGCCTCACATTCGGGGTCCGGTACATAACGGGAGATCACTTCCTTTTTCTTATTGATGATAATATCACGGATCCCCTTATAGGTAGTCGTCTTAAAATTGCTGCCGTCTTCCAGGAGTTTTCCTTCGTAATAGTAGATCTCATCATTTTTACCAAGCATGATGCTGAGAACGGAAGATTCCTTTACTTCTGTCTGCTCTTTCACATCCTTGACATCCTTTGGCATGTTGAGGTCCAGCGTGGTAGGTGTACTCATGGTCGCTGTGAATACGAAGAACGTAATCAGCAGGAACCCGAGGTCCACCATGGGCGTCATATCCACCCGGGTGGAAAGTTTCTTGGCTTTCTTCACCCCCCTGCCTTTTTTGTGGCCACTGTCGCCACCTTCTTCTATACTAGCCATAATGAATTGTTTTAGAAATTATTTTTTTAAATCTTTTTCTCCGGCCGCTTCCTTCCGGTACAGTTCTGTTCCGGGCGGAATTTCATCCAGGGAGGTAACGAGATTGTATTTAAACTCCTCGTTCTTCTTCAGGGCGTTGATCACGGCTTCAAACGTCGGGTATTTTGAGCTACCATCTCCTTTGATCAGGTAATTCAGTTTTTCTCCCCTGAAAGCCAGTTTCGCCTGCTGGATCCACCAGATTAACTGGTTATTGAGCGTATCCAGTACCGGGATGCCGGTTTGCTTTAATTTCGGCTGATCCTTCGCATTGGTTCCCAGTAATTGCTTCAACCCGCCAAAGGGAACGCCTACGGCAAAAGTCTGCCTGAAATTGGCAATTTCCGCGGGACTAAGGCCCAGGTTCTGCGTGGTATTGATCCCATTGATGATCGCGTCGTATTTTGATTTATCCTTTTCTGATAATACAGAGAAGAATACCCGGTTGGCCGAATCGATGGTGATCATTACCGCATTGTTCTCCGGTAATTTTTGCGATAATACCGATCCGGGTGTTTTAATTTCCACGGGCTCAGGCGGTTTAAACTTGGTCGCCATAATGAAAAAAGACAGGATCAGGAATGCGATATCCACGAAGGGAGTCATATCCGTCGCCGTACTCTTTTTAGGTATTTTAACACTTGGCATGAGTCAATTTTTAGTAATTAGATGAATGAGTGTTCATTTTCCATATCAAAACCAGCCTCTTATTTGTAAAGAGAAGCGAAGCTTTGAGTCAGGGTGAAACCTGATTCATCGATGCCATAAGTGATCGAGTCGATCTTGGTAGTGAATACGTTATACATGATCAGGGCAATAGCGGAAGTACCGATACCCAGGGCTGTATTATACAAGGCTTCTGAGATACCTACGGCCAGGTCACCGGCGGCACCACCACCCCCTTCTTCACCAAGGGCGGCGAAGGAGCGGATCATACCCATAACCGTTCCCAGCAGGGCGATCAGGGTACCTACGGAAGTAATCGTGGAGAGGAAGACCAGGTTCTTTTGCAGCATCGGCAGTTCCAGGGCTGTGGCTTCTTCCACTTCCTTCTGGATCGCGATTACTTTTTGTTCGGTATTCAGGTTGCCTTCGGAAATCATTTCCTTGTAGCGGCGAAGACCGGCTTTCATTACATTTCCTACAGAACCCCGTTGTTTGTCGCATTCACCCAGGGCAGCATCCACATTCCGGTTGGCCAGGTGATACTGTACTTTGCGGATAAAATCAGCGATTGACCCGTTACCCAGGGCTTTACGGATGGTCAGGAAACGCTCGATAGAGAACACCACCACCATCAGGAACATCCCGATCAGCAGGGGAACGATGATACCTCCCTCATAAATCCTGTTAAACGCGTTTTTGGGGCTCTTGTGCGAAGGCCAGAATCCTCCGGCGGCATCGGGTTCATTAAACCCACTGGCTGCTCCCATCATAAAACGCCAGATTGCATAACCGGCGATGATACAAACAATCGGTGCGATCCATGAAATGGCATTGCTGCTTTTCTTTACGTGAACTGAGGTTGCCTTAACTGATGCTGTTGCAGTTGGTTTAATCTCTGCCATGATCTTTGTTTTTTAGTTTTTAAAAGTTAGAATAGTCATCTCTTTCAGAGACACAATGCTAAGAAAAAGTTTGTACAAAATACACCCGTTCCGGTATTTTCCGGTAGGGGCTTCAAGTTAAGGATTTTTTAATACGGAACCATTTCCGGCTGAATTATTTACAGGAAAATCACAGGGAAATGAAGGAGGGAAAAATGCCCAGCGGGGCGGTTATTCGTAGCGGAGGGCTTCAATCGGATTGAGACGGCCGGCTTTGAGTGCCGGATAAATTCCGGCGGCCAGTCCCACCAGGGTGCAGATGACAATTCCGTAAAGTACCCAGCCCCAGGGAACCACGAAGCCGGTATGGAGTACCAGCGAAAAAGTATTCCCTACAATAATGCCCAGGATGATCCCGAACAAGGCACCAAGCGTACTGATAATGATTGCCTCCAGGAGAAACTGGCGGCTCACCATCCTGCCCTTGCCCCCGATGGCTTTCACAAGACCCACTTCCCGGGTTCGTTCCGAAACGGATACCAGCATAATATTCATCAGGCCGATGGCGGCTCCGATCAGGGTGATCAGCCCAATCACTGTAGCGGAAATGGTCAGGAAACGAAGGCTGTTCATTGCTTTTTCCGCCATACTATCACTCCGGTCCAGTACAAAATTGCTTTCCTCGGTAATATTCAGCTTGCGGATCGGCCGGAACGTGCCTTCCGCTTCTCCCATCGCCGCATTCACTTTGAGCAGGTCATTGGCCTTCACGGCAATTACATACGAAAAACCGGAAGGGAAATTTCTGTCAATATTCGTGTACGTGGCAATAATAATATTATCCCGGTTAAATCCGAAGGAGGAACCTTTACTCTCCAGTACTCCCAGCACCCGGTAGGGAATCGAATTGATCCGGATTACAGAATTCACCGCGCCGGCTGCTCCCCGTTTAAACATTTTTTTGGCAATATCAAAACCCACTACACAAACATTCCGTCCTGTTTGCACATCCATGTGGTTCACATTCCGCCCGTATTGCAGGCTGAACCCGTTCAGCGCCAGGTAATTTTCATCCCCGCCGAACATCAGTACATTGGGACTGGTCTTGTAGTTCTCATACGAAACAATATTATTCCGGTTGGCAAAAATGGAAACACTTTTAACGGAAGGGAAATCAAAGCGGCTGACAAACATTTCCGCCTCATCCTTGGTGATCCGCTTATCCAGGTTGGAAATTCTTTCTTTCCGGCCGCCGCGTTTACTCAGCCTGACCTCACTCTGGTTCCCTCCCCCGAAATGGATATTTCTTTCTTTGAACCGGATGGTAAAGGCGTTGGCGCCCATCGAGGAAAAGCTTTCGGTGAATTTCTGGTTCATGGCCTGTATGGCCGTAATGATGCCGATCAGGGCCATGATGCCAAAGGCAATAATGGAAACCGTGAGACCGGTTCTCAGTTTGTTGCTGCGTACCGTACGAAATGCCAGTGAAAATACATCGCGGAAATTCATATACAGAAGCTAAGCGGAACAGCTCCCTGCTGTTGCCGGACAAAGATAGCTAATGATCCACTGCGAAAGGGTGCTTAAAAGTACAGGCGGCCCAAAAGCAGTTCGGGGAATAGCCCGAGCAGGATAACCAGCGCGGCCAGTATTCCCAGCACCCATTTAAAGAAAGCGGGGAAGGACGGATGAGCCGTTTCAGCAGGGGATTTAAAATACATAGCCTGGATGACCCTGAAATAATAATAGACACTGACCACCGCCATCAATACGGCAAATACGACCAGCCAACTGCTGCCCGGTGTGGCCAGCGCGGCCTTCAGCATATAAAATTTAGCCATAAAACCGGCGGTAAGGGGAATGCCGGCCAGCGATAACAGAAATACCGTGAGCGCGCCGGCTACAAGGGGTTCAGCTTTGGCCAGCCCGTTGAACCCGTCGAAGGTATAATCAGTCATGCGGGCCAGTACGGCAAATATGCCAATTGTGGCGGCACAGTACGCAGCGGTATAGATCAGTAAACCTTCTTTACCGTCCGCATTCATCGCGTAAAGGGCGAATAACATAAAGCCAGCCTGGGCGATACTGGAATAAGCCAGCATCCGCTTTACACTTTGCTGGAAAACGGCAGTGATATTCCCGATAAAAAGTGTAACGGCAGTAATAACGGCCACCCAGATCCTCCATTGGGGCTGCTGGGCTTCAAAAGCGTCATCAAACAACCGCACAAAACCGGCAAAAGCAACCACTTTTACAATGGTAGCCATAAAAGAAGTGAAGACCGTGGGTGCCCCGTCGTACACATCCGGTGTCCAGAAATGAAAGGGCGCCGCAGATACCTTAAAGGCCATGGAGAACAGCAATAACGACAGGCCTCCCAGCAGCAGAATATTCGGGGTTGCTGTTACCATCGGGTTGACCACTGTGCTGAACGTTCCCCGGGCTCCGTAAAGCAGGGCAATCCCCATCAGCATCAGCCCGGTGGAAAAAGTACCCAGCAGGAAATATTTTAAGGAGGCCTCGTTGCTTTTCAGGTTGCGCTTGTCACTGCCGGTCAGGATGTACAGGGGGATCGAAATGATCTCAATACCGAGAAAGAGGATCAGCAGGGATTTGAAGGAAGTGACCAGGGTAACCCCGCATAAGATAAAAAAGATCAGCGCGAAATATTCGGCATAATACACCCCTACTTTTTCCATGCTGTCGGAAGACAATAAGAGATACAGCAGGACTGCCGCGAACACCACGGTATTGAACAGCAGGGCGAAAGGATCAAACAGTATCATGCCCTGCGTATCAATCTTAAAGAACGTGGTGCCGTTCATTTCCAGAATGTTCACGATGAGCAGGAGGAGGATGCCGGCAATGGCTACATTCCGGACAGCCGTTTTTTGTTTCAGCAGGATCCCGCTAAACATCATCACCACTCCCAATACAGCCGATATTATTAATGCGTTCATACGTTCTGTTCCTTATTACTTGCGGAATAAATAGCTTATATCAATTTTATTAACCCAGTCTTTGGCAAAACTGTCGGTCACCCCCAGTAATGACTGCGGGTGGATTCCCAGCCAGAGAATGATCACCACGATCACGCCCAATACCAGTTTCTCATTCAGTTTCAGGTCCGTTACCGGCGCTTTCAGGCTGACGGCTTCCCCGTAAAAAGTTTTGCGGATCATATTCAGTGTGTACACCGCTGCCAGGATAATTCCCAGCCCGGCCAGTACAGTGAACAGCAGATAGAATTTTGACTGCGCCTGGAGCAGCCCGTTGAACATCAGGAATTCCCCGGCAAACCCATTGGTAAGCGGCAGGGCGATATTGGCCAGCGCAATGATCACAAAGAAAGTGGCCATGACCGGCGCCTGTTGTGCAAGGCCACCGAGTTCGGATATTTTTCTTGTTCCATAGCGGCGTTCAATGATCTCTACAATGATCCACAGCCCGATGATATTGACCCCGTGGTTGAACAGTTGGATCATCACCCCCTGTGCGGCACTGGTATTCTCGGAAAATACCGCGGCGCACATGAGTCCAAGGTGTGCAATGGAAGAGTAAGCGATCAGCCGTTTCAGGTCGTCCTGCCGGATCGCGATCAGGGAGGCATAGATGATGCCAATCACAGCCATGATCATTACCGTATCGCCCCATTGATAAGAAGCAATGGGCAATACCGGCATCAGCCAGCGGATCAATCCCAGCAATCCCATTTTCACCATCACCCCGCTCAGGATCATCGTAGTGGCGGTAGGCGCCTGTTCGTAGGTCTCCGGCTGCCAGGTATGGAAGGGGAAGACCGGCATTTTGACTGCAAAGGCGGCAAAGAACAGCCAGAAGACCCACAACTGCGTGCGGCCCGGTATCTGCACTTTATAAAAAGAAGCCAGGCTGAAAGAATGATCAGCCGTCTGCGAATGGATATATAAAATACCGATCAGCATCAGTACCGAACCGAGAAAAGTATAAACAAAAAATTTGAATGTGACGGAGATCCTGCGCTCGCCTCCCCATTGGGAAGCCAGGAAATACATTGGCACCAGGGCCAGTTCCCAGAAGAAATAAAAGAGCAGCGCATCTGAAGCCAGGAAGACGCCCATCAAACCTGCCTGGGCCAGCAACATCAGGCCAAAGAACTGGTTGGGCTTTTTATAGGACGCCTGCCAGCTGCCCCCTAACACCAACGGGTAAGCCACCGCGGTCAGTAAACAAAGTACCTGGCCCATTCCATCCAGTTTCAGGGAGAAGCTGCTGCCCAGGGAACTCATCCAGGGAGCGCTGAAAGTTAAATACGAATCCGTATTCAGCGTTGTGAGTCCCAGTACAGAAACGGCCAGCGATGCCAGTGAAGCCAGGAAAGCAAAACGCTTTACCGCTTTTTCCTCTTTCATAAAAAAAGAGAGCAGCCCGGCAGCCAGTGGAACAATTATCAGAAAGAATGCGATCATATCAGTAGCCCGCCCATGGCGGTGGATTTATTTTCTCAGAAAAAATTGAATGGCGAAAATCAGTACCATGCTCAGCACCATCAGCAATACATAGCTGCCGACCTGCCCGCTTTGCAACAAGCGCAACTGGCGGCTGCCGTAATTCACCGCACGCCCCACCCCGTTGACCAGTCCATCGACCAGCTTCGGGTCCACAATGGATTTAAATATCCCGCCCAGTTTATGCAGGGGTTGAACAATAATGGCTTCGTATAACTCATCCACATACCATTTGTTTTCGAGTACTTTCCCCAGTCCGGCCGCTTCTTTTCGCTGGTAATTCCGGAACATCAGCCAGGCGGCAATGATCGCCGCCAGTACCAGGCCGGTGGACAATGCCATCAGGAAATATTCCTGGCTGTGAGTCACCGGGTGTTCATGCGGAACGGAAGCGACAGCCGGTGCGAGGAAGGCAGTCAGTTTATCGCCCCCTTCACGGATCACTTCCGGTACTCCTATCCAACCACCCGCGAAGGATAATAGGGCGAGAATAACCAGGGGCAGTGTCATGGTCAGCGGGCTTTCGTGCAAATGATGCGCCTGTTCTTCTGTACCGCGGAATTTTCCGGTGAACGTGATAAAGAGTAAACGGAACATATAAAAGGCGGTCAGTAATGCGGTGAATAAGGCCACTCCGTACAGCAGGGGGCTCTTTTCAAAAGCGCTTAACAGGATGGCATCCTTGGAAAAGAAACCGCTGAACGGCGGAATGCCCGCGATGGCCACACAACCGATCACAAAGGTCCAGAAAGTGATTCCCAGTTTTTTCCGGAGACCGCCCATATTCCGGATATCCTGCTCTCCGCCCATGGCATGGATCACAGAGCCGCTGCCCAGGAATAAGAGGGCTTTGAAAAAAGCATGGGTCATTACATGGAATACTGCGGCCACATAAGCACCAGTACCCAGGGCCAGGAACATAAAGCCCAGCTGGCTAACGGTGGAATACGCGAGTACTTTTTTAATATCGTTTTGTTTGAGCGCGATCGTGGCGGCCAATAAGGCTGTGGCCAACCCGGTATAAGCCACTACATTCAGGGTAAGCGGGGCCATATTGTACAATACATGGCTCCGGGCGATCATATAGATACCGGCCGTAACCATGGTAGCGGCATGGATCAGGGCCGACACAGGCGTGGGACCCGCCATCGCATCCGGCAACCAGGTGTACAGGGGAATCTGTGCACTTTTACCGGTAGCACCAATAAAGAGCAATAAGGTAATGACCGTGACATCCGTTTGGGTAAGTTTCGCGAGGTTCTCCGCAGCAAATACATCCGCAAAGGAGACCGACCCGATCTTTGCAATGATCCAGAAGATAGCGATCAGGAAAGCCAGGTCACCGATCCGGTTCATGACAAAAGCCTTGTTGGCTGCTTTATTGTATTCCTGTTTTTTGAACCAGTACCCGATCAGCAGGTAGGAGCAAAGTCCCACCCCTTCCCAACCGATGAACAGGATTACAAAGTTGGCGCCCATGACAAGGAGCAGCATGGAGAACACGAAAAGGTTGAGGTAGGAAAAGTACCGGCCATAGTGCCCGGGTTTTTCTCCGTGCATATAAGAAACCGAGTACAGGTGGATCAGGAAGCCCACCCCGGTGATGATCAGCAGGAACAGGGAAGATAACTGGTCCACCTTAAAAGCAAAGGGGATCACCAGCTTATCCACTGCCATAAAAGTGAAATACTCCGCCACATGGGTATTGCCATCTTTTACCTGCAGGAAGACCCAGCAACTCAAAATAAATGAGCCCAGGACGGTTCCGGAACCAATAATACCGATCAGCGTTTTGGACAAATAATTCCTGCCCAGCCCGTTGACCAGGAATCCTGCCAGGGGCAGCAGGGGAATCAGCCAGACTATCTGTAATACATTATTCATAAACTATCTCCCGAACCGGGTGTCAGTGTTTTAACCTGTTTAAAAAATTCACATCCACCGAATGGATATTGCGGTACATCATCACAATAATGGCCAACCCCACACTGACCTCCGCCGCGGCCACCACCATGATAAAGAAAACAAAGAGCTGTCCGTCCATACCGGCCGTTCCGCTCAGATCCCCGGCCAGTATGGCCGCGTTCTGATGCATTTTGGAAAAAGCCACCAGCATCAGGTTCACGGCATTCAGCATTAATTCAATGGACATAAAAATAATAATAGCATTGCGGCGGGTCAGGACCCCCACGATGCCAATGCTGAATAAAGCGATCGACAGCACTATGTAACTAAATATCGGCATATGTTAAGCTTTGAGCTAAAAACCAGGTTGAACACCGCAGAAAACGATCCGGCGGTTCTTCCCGGTTGTTATTATTCTTTTTTCCCGATCACCACCGCGCCCACCATGGCACTCAGGAACAGCACACTGCTGATCTCAAACGGCACAACGTAGGTGGTAAACAATTCCTTTCCCAGGTTTTTGATCAGCCCGATACTGCCTTCGTTCACCGTTGCGAACTGCTCCTTCGTGACTGAACTTTTCAACGCGGCCACCAGTACCAGCAACAAACAGCCCCCGGCCAGTGCCCCGGCTATTTTCAACCAGCGGCTTTTCTGCGGTTCGGTCTCCTTATTCAGGTTCATCAGCATGATCACAAACAGGAACAATACCATGATCGCCCCGGCATAGACGATAATGTTCACGATCGCCAGGAACTGGGCATTGAGCATGATATAGTGACCTGAAATAGCAAAGAAGGTGGCGATCAGCCACAACACGCTGTAGATGGGGTTCTTGCTGGTAATGACCATCAGGGCGCTGAAAATCGCCAGTACGGACAGAAACCAGAATAATATTTGAATGATGTTCATTTCTTAAAAGCCGTTAGTCGTTCTTAGTTTTTGGTTGCCCGGTCGCCCAATGCCTTTTCATACGCTTCCTTATCTTTTACCGGGTGCGGGATCAGCAATTCTTCCTTTTTATAAATAAATCCTTTCCTTCCATAATTAGCCGGTGCAAAGGTCTGCGACAGGTAGATGGCGTCTTTCGGACAGGCTTCTTCGCACAACCCGCAGAAAATACAGCGCAGCATATTGATCTCGTACCGGGCCGCGTATTTCTCTTCCCGGTACAAATGTTCTTCCCCGGGGAGCCGTTCCGCCGCCTCCATGGTAATGGCTTCTGCCGGACAGGCCACGGCACAAAGTCCGCAGGCTGTACAGTTTTCCCTTCCTTCCGCATCCCGGTTCAGCACATGCAGCCCCCTGAACACTTTGGAGAAACTCCGTTTCTGCTCGGGGTACTGTATCGTCGCTTTCCGCTTAAACAGGTGACTGATCGTAATAGCCATGCCCTTCGCGATATTCCAGAGATAAATGCTCTCCAGGAAGGTCATGGGCCTGCGATCCACCGTTTTTGCTCTGTTCGTTAATTGCATAAAGCTTTACAGCTTTTAAATTTTCGCAAATATATTGTTTATAAGTTCCGGAATCCGGGAAGAATCGGTTACGCTTATCCGGTTCTCCGCTGATTTCGAACATTCCTTCGTTGTTTTTTCAAACTCCCGGCTCCCGACTCCCGACTCCCAACTCCCGACTCTCCACTCCCGACTCCCAACTCCCGACTCCCCACTCCCGACTCCCGACTCCCCACTCTCTACCTCCTCAACCACAACATCACCGCCGCACTGATAATCATATTCGCCAATGCCAGCGGAATCAGCTTCTTCCAGCCCAGGTTCATCAACTGGTCATAACGGAAACGGGGGATGGTCCACCGGATCCAGATAAACACGAAGAGAAAGAAGGCAATCTTGGCCATCAATACCCCAAAACTAACAAGGGATAACAACCAGGGTTCCAGTCCCCAGGCAGCTTCATTTACAAACGGAATATCATAGCCGCCAAAATAAAGGGTGGTAATGACCGCGCTGCTAACAAACATATTGATGTATTCGGCAAAGAGATAGAAGCCCAGTTTCATGGAAGAATACTCCTGGTGATACCCGAAGTTCAGTTCATTTTCCGCTTCCGGCAGATCAAAGGGAGTCCGGTTACATTCGGCCAGCGCACAGACAAAGAAAATAATGAAGCCCAGTGGCTGGTAAACCACATGCCATCCGTGGGCTGCCTGGCTGGCCACGATTTCACTCATCTTCAGGGAACCGGTCATGAAAATAACTGCGATCAGGGCCAGTCCCATGGGTAACTCGTAGGATACCATCTGGGAAGCACCGCGGATCGCGGCGATCAGGGAAAATTTATTATTGGAAGCCCAACCCCCGATCATAATTCCATACACACCCACACTCACCACACTGAAGACGATCAGGATACCCATGTCCACATCCGCCACCTGTAAAGGAATGGTTCCGTTCCCGGTAACCACCGGTGCCCCCCAGGGAATCACGGTACTGGTAACCAGGGAAGTGACCATGGCAAGCCCGGGGCCTACCAGGAAAAGTATTTTATTGGAAGCCAGCGGGATGATCTCTTCTTTGAAAAACAGTTTGCCTCCATCGGCAAGGGGTTGAAAGATCCCGAAAGGGCCTGCCCGGTTGGGTCCGTGCCGGTCCTGCAGCCAGCCGGCCACTTTACGCTCCGCATAAGTGGTGTACATGGCAATAAAGAATGAAAGCCCGATGATACAAGCGATCAGTATTGCTTTTTCCAGTATGAACCACAGGTCTGTTGCCAGTAAGTACATGTTCATCGTTTATTGTTCGTTCTTCGTAAAAGTTTTACTTGTGGCCGGCCCGGGCAGGGCGCTGATATCAACCCGGTTCACCCCGCTCACCTCATGAATATCCATCAGCAGTTTCGGGGTCCTGCCACCCATGACTTCCGGCATGGTTTCTTTGGGCTGCTGTACGCCGACATAGTGTCCCTGTGAGATCACCGAGTGCCGGTTCACATTGGCCGGTCCTTCGATCACCCAGTCGCTCACCTGCTTTTTATCAAAACGGCAGGTATTGCAGATCCAGCCGGTTTTGCCCTCATAACTTTTTACTTCACCCCATTCGTCTTTACGGGCAGTTACCCGCAATACCTCATCCCCCCGCTGCCAAAGGGTTACTTTCCCGCAGCATTTGTCGCAGTCACGGTGTGCCTCCACCGGTTTGGTAAACCAGACCCGGTTTTTAAACCGGAAGGTTTTATCGGTTAAAGCGCCCACGGGACAAACATCGATCATATTCCCGCTGAAGTCGTTGTCGATCGCCCTGGAGATATAGGTGGAGATTTCGGCATGGTCGCCCCTGTCCAGTATTCCATGCACTCTTTCATCGGTCAGCTGATCGGCCACATAGGTGCACCGGTAACAAAGAATACAACGGGTCATGTGCAGCTGGATATACGGACCGATATCTTCTTTCTCAAATGTTCTTTTTTTGAATTCGAAGCGGGTGCCTTCCTCACCGTGCTCATAACTCAGGTCCTGCAGGTGACATTCACCGGCCTGGTCACAGATCGGGCAATCCAGCGGGTGGTTGAGTAATAAGAACTCCACTACCCCGGCACGGGCATCCAATACACGGTCACTGGTGATATTTTTGACCACCATTCCATCCATCACATTGGTACGGCAGGAAGCCACCAGTTTGGGCATGGGGCGCGGATCCGCTGTGGATCCTGCAGCCACTTCCACCAGGCAGGTACGGCATTTACCACCGCTGCCTTTGAGTTTGCTGTAATAACACATCGCCGGAGGTGTTACATCTCCCCCGATCTGCCGGGCGGCATGGAGGATCGTAGTACCCGGTTCGACATCGATCGTGATGTTGTCGATGGTTACTTTGAACAGTTTTTTATCTTCAGCCATTGTATATAAGTCAAAATTAAAAAGTCAAAACTAAAAAAACCTGACACTATCCTGCTTTCACTATGATCGAAGCGATAATGTTTGAAATCTCATCCGCTTCGTTAATTAACTCAACCACTTTCTTTTTATTTGTTTCATCCATCGTGTCTCTTATCAGGCATAGCCAGTATTTTGTTTCATTGGCCGATTTCAGTGCAATCAAAAAGTAGTTTTTCCAATCCTTCCTCGTACTGCCGGCTTTCCCTTCCACCAGATTCGCTCCCACCGATGTTGCACTCCTGACTAACTGATCATACATCGAATAAAAAACTTTCTCAGAACTGCTCTTCTTCACAAATTCTATAACCGCTCTTGAAAAGTAAAAAGCTCTGTGCCTGATATTGTAAGGCTTACCGTCCTCATTTACCTCGAGTTCTTCAAAAACCACTTCCATACCTTTAAACCTCTTTCTGCTTTACTGTTTTTTACTTTTTACTTTTGAATTTTTACTTACCCCACCGGCACATGAACCGGATCCGCATAATGACCAATACCATAGTTCCTGCGCACCGCATCTTCCGGATTGGTCACATGCCATTCAAATTCATCCCTGAAATGACGGATGGCTGCTGCTACCGGCCAGGCTGCTGCATCACCCAGCGGACAGATCGTATTTCCTTCGATCTTACGCTGTATATCCCACAACAGGTCAATATCACTCATTTTGCCTTTCCCGTTCTCCAGGTTCAGTAATATCTTTTCCATCCAGCCGGTTCCTTCGCGGCAGGGGGAGCATTGTCCGCAACTCTCATGACGGTAGAAACGGGCCAGGGTATAGGTATGTTTCACCACACACTGGCTGTCGTCCAGCACAATGAATCCGCCGGAGCCCATCATGGAACCGGTGGCAAAACCACCATCCGACAGGCTCTCATAATTCATCAGGCGGGTCTCTCCTTTCGCTGTTTTCAGCAGGAGGTTGGCCGGTAAAATAGGCACAGATGAACCACCCGGAATACAGGCTTTGAGTTTTTTTCCATTGGCAATACCGCCACAATATTCATCACTGTAAATAAAATCTTCCACGGAAATGGTCATGTCGATTTCATACACGCCTGGTTTCCGGATATTACCGCAGGCGGAAATCAGCTTGGTACCGGTGGATTTGCCCATCCCGATCTTCGCATATTCCTCACCGCCTTCATTGATGATGGGCACAACGGCCGAGATGGTCTCCACATTGTTCACTACAGTCGGGCAGTCCCACAACCCTTTTACCGCCGGGAACGGAGGTTTGATCCGGGGATTGCCTCTTTTGCCCTCAAGGGATTCGAGCAGGGCTGTTTCTTCGCCACAGATATAGGCGCCGGCGCCACGCTGTACATAGATCTCACAATCGAATCCGCTGCCCAATATATTTTTACCGAGCCAGCCATTGTGTTTTGCTTCCGCAATGGCCTGTTCCAGGATATCCACGATCCAGGCATATTCACCCCGGATATAAATAAAGGAGGTCCTGGAGCCAAGAGCAAAAGAAGCTGTAATCATTCCTTCGATCAGCAGGTGAGGAATGGATTCCATCAGGTAGCGGTCTTTAAATGTCCCGGGTTCCGATTCATCCGCGTTTACCACGAGGTAACGGGGAATGCCTTCGGGTTTGGCCAGGAAACTCCATTTCATACCAGTGGGGAAACCGGCACCGCCACGGCCCCGGAGTCCGCTTTTCTTCACTTCCTCGGTCACCTGGTCGGGGCTCATTGATTTCAGGGCCTTTTCCACGCTGCGGTAACCACCGTGCTGACGGTACACATCGTAGAGACGGATGTTTTCAATGTGCGCCTTGTCTAATAATAATTTACGTCCCATTGTATAATATCTTCTTTCTAAAGAGTCGAACAGAACAAATCAAAATTCAAAAGTAAAAATTAAAAACCCTGAAATCGGACCAGACTTAAATAGCTGGAACACGCTTTAGGACATTCACTGCTTTTGTTTTTTTTTACTTTTTGACTTTTAAATTTTTAATTTCTACTTCCTTACCGCTTGCCTGGCAAACAACACCCACCTTTTCCCTTTCTTTACCCACACTTCCAGGACCCTTAACTGAAAATTAAATTCCTTCCCACTCATCGTCGCATTGATATCCGCGATAAAACGGGCATGCGCCATATTGCCGTTCACTTCCACTTTTATACTGTCTTCCCGGAAATTGTTATATCCCATATAACCGCTTTCCAGGTGCTCAATCAGTTCTTTCTTTGTCTCCACCCAGCCATTGCTATGGCCATAACTCAGTGCCTTGTCCGTATGCTGACTGATGGACATTTTGTTTTTGTCAACCAGGGCCTGGTGAAATGCTTTCAGTGTACCGGTCAGCTTTGCTTCCGCTGTTTGTGCTTTTGCAAAACCAGTTGTAATTAAAAGAACTATGACAAATAACTGCCGCATGGTCTAATTACTTGCCGCGGCAATGCTCCTGCACTCCGCTATGATCGTATCAATCTTTTCTTTGGTCAGGTGTTCGCGGTAATATTTGCCCTGCTGCATCATGGGTGCGTAGCCACAGGCGCCCAGGCATTCCACGGTTTTCAGGGTAAATAAACCATCCGTCGTTGTTTCTCCCGGTCTGATGCCGAGTGTGTCAAAAATATACTTCACGATATCATCGCTGCCGTTCAGCATACAGGGACCGGTCTGGCAGACCTCAAACATATACTTGCCCACCGGTTTCAGGTTGAACATGCTGTAAAAAGTAGCCACTTCATACACTTCGATTGGCTTTAGTCCGAGTACTTCGGCCACATAGTCCATGGTTTCGGTACTGAGCCAGCCGCCGAATTCCTGCTGGGCAATATGCAGTACGGGGATCAGGGCGCTCTTCTGCTTTCCCTGCGGGTAACGGGAGATGATACCCTGTACTTCGTTCATTTTATGGTCAGAAAACTTTATCATAAAAAATCAAAAGTCAAAATTAAAAAGTCAAAAACCTCAGACTGTATCATTATCACAGGCCTGCAACAGTCATTATACCAGCCAGGTATTTTTTTGATTAAACTATTTCAAAAATCATTTTTTTATAACTCACTGTCAAAATTCTATTCGTACCTCTCTTTTGTGTCTCTCCTTTAAGCCCTCTCTCTTCTTTAGTACTCTTTTTTTACTTTTTACTTTTGAATTTTGACTTCCTACGCATCGAGCTCACCTGCGATCAGGTTCAGCGAACTCATCGTCATGATCGCATCACTCAGCATGGATCCTTTGATCAGTTCCTCGTATGCCTGGTAATACACAAAACAGGGCCGCCGGAAATGCAGGCGATAAGGTGTTCTTCCGCCATCACTGATCAGGTAGAATCCCAGTTCCCCGTTTGCGGCCTCAATAGAATGGTACACTTCTCCCACCGGGATATTGGTTTCACCCATGATGATCTTGAAATGCCAGATCAGGGCTTCCATCTTAGTATATACATCCGCTTTGGGAGGCAGGTAATATTCCGGTACATCCGCATGATAGACCTCTGCTTCAGCTCCTTTGAATTCCTGCACCTTCTGGTAGGCCTGTTCAATAATTCCCAGGCTCTCCCACATTTCTTTTTCCCGGACGAGCCAGCGGTCGTAATTGTCGCCGGTGGTGCCTACCGGTATGTTGAACTGGAAATCTTCGTAAGAGCTGTAAGGTGTATGCACCCTCACATCATAATCAACTCCCGCTGCACGGAGATTAGGGCCGGTAAACCCATAATTAAGGGCCCTTTCGGCACTGATGGCACCGGTACCCATGGTCCGCTCCATAAAGATCCGGTTGCGCTGGAAAAGGTTCTCAAATTCCTTCAGCACTTTGGGATATTCCCGCAGGAACTTTTCCAGTTTCCGAAAAGCGATATCATTAAAATTCCTTTCGAAACCGCCGATCCGGCCGATATTGGTCGTCAGCCGGGCTCCGCAAACTTCTTCATAGATTTCATAGATCAGTTCCCGGTATTGCATCACATACAGGAAGCCGGTATAGGCGCCTGCATCCACGCCCACAATAGAATTACAGATCAGGTGATCTGCGATCCGGGCCAGTTCCATGATGATAACGCGGAGATAGTCCACCCGCTTCGGCGTTTTCACTCCCAGCAATTTCTCGCAGGTGAGATGCCATCCCATATTATTCAGGGGGGAAGAACAATAATTCAGCCGGTCTGTCAGGGTGGTGATCTGCGCCAGCGGGCGGCGTTCGGCCAGCTTTTCAAAAGCCCGGTGAATATACCCGATGGTTTGTTCGGTGGATACAATCCGTTCCCCATCCAGTTCCAGTATATTCTGCATCACTCCGTGTGTAGCCGGGTGCGTGGGGCCCAGGTTCAGCGTGGTAGTGGTTTTCTCTATACTCCCTTCCGGTAATTTGATATGATGTTCTGACATCGCTGTCTATTGATATTTATTATTTCAATTCAATCTTCAAGAAAGTACCCCGCAAATTGAATTTTCAAATTCCGGAGTGTTGTAAGCCCCTCCTTTGGAGGGGTTTGGGGAGGCCTACCCCCTTCCAAACATTTCGTCATCCTTGTCGATCCGCGTCTGATCCTCCAGCGGGAATTCTTTCCGCAGGGGGAAATAATCCATTTCCTCGACGTTCAGGATCCGCTTCAGGTTTGGATGCCCCACAAAATTCACCCCCATGAAATCATAGGTTTCCCGTTCCATCCAGTTAGCCCCGGAGAATAACCCCGTAGCAGTATAGACATCCGGCTGACTGACCGGGGTAAAGATTTTAAAGCGGAGGCGTATATTACCGGCCAGGTTGTGCAGGTGATAGACTACGGCCAGTTCGCGGCCGGCTTTGTCCGGGTAATGAACACCCGTAAGATCCGTAAGGAAACGGAATTTCAGCTGCTCATCGTCATAGAGGAAATTCAATACTTTAAGGTTCAGCTCTTTCGGGGCTTCAAAACTGAGCAGTCCATAAGATTCTTCAAAACCAGTGACCTGGTCACCGAATTTCTCCGTCAGCCGTTGTTTGATTATTTCATTGGTCAGTGACATACCTTATTTTAAAATCCAGGATCCGATAAACTCCAGGCGACAAAATCCCGGCAAATCTCATTTTTTATATCAGCACCAGCTCCGGAGTTTATGCATTGGTGCCTCGTTGAATTTTGGTCCCTGTTATTTTTTGATCCCTGATCCTTCGTTGGATCCGGGCCTCTTGATTCCTGGTTCTTTTATTGAATCCCGTAACTCTCCAGCAACCCTTTATACTGTTCCCCGTTTCTTCTCCGTAAGCTTTCTTTCCCCACCAGGTCCTGTATCCGTAAGATGCCGTCAATGATCGCTTCGGGACGGGGTGGGCAACCGGGCACATATACATCCACCGGCACCACCTGGTCGATACCCTGCAGGACACTATACGTATCGAAAATACCACCGCTGCTGGCGCAGGCGCCTACGGCCAGCACCCAACGGGGTTCGGCCATCTGCAGGTAAACCTGTTTCACCACAGGGCCCATTTTTTTGGCAATGGTACCCATCACCATCAGGAGATCACACTGGCGGGGGGAAAAACCTACTCTTTCCGCGCCAAAGCGGCCGAGGTCATAATGCGAACCCATGGTAGCCATGAATTCGATGCCGCAACAGGAAGTGGCAAAGGGAAGGGGCCAGATGGAATTTTTGCGGGCCAGGCCAATCACTTTATCCAGTGAAGTGGTGAAAAAACCTTCCCCCTGGTGACCCTCGGGCATGGGCGCTATACTGATATCCGTTTCAAGCGGTTTCTGAATGAGGTTATATGATACCGGACGAGCCATAAATACGAATTTGACAATTTTTCAACCTGCTAACGAACTGTTGATATCATAATCAACAATTTTTTAGTTTTAAAGTTCCACGGATCCCTTGTCACCCTTTCAAATTATTCCTCCCATTTCAATGCGCCTTTCTTAATGATATATATGAATCCGCAGAGGAAAAATCCCACAAACAGCAATACCGCCCAAAAGCCGGCCCATCCCAGGTCTTTAAAGTTTACCGCATACGGGTAAAAAAAGATCACTTCCACATCAAATAATACAAAGAGAATAGCGGTCAGGAAATATTTGATCGCCATGGGTTGCCGGGCATCCCCGTGCGTCGGGATACCACTGGTGAAGGTCTGGAGTTTATCCGTTGTTTTTCTTTTGGGACCCAGCCAGTGGGTAACAGCCATCAGGAAAGCCACTAATCCTGCAGCAAAGACAATTTGCAGGGCTACCGGCAGATAACTGGCTGCATTAGCATTAGTTGGACCGGATTGAAGCAGGTAAATCATAAAAATTTTTACTCCGGCGCAAAAATAAGGCGGCTGCCTGAATTTACCTGAATTAAAATCAGTCACCGGCCTATAAAAGAAAAGCCCCCGCCAGGCAGCGGGGACTTTTGTAAAAGAAGAAAACCGATTTTATTTCTTTACGATAGATGTCGTGGGTGGTTTAACCTTCGCCTTTGGAAGCTGGGACCCTGATTTTGCCGCCGGAGCGGGTTTTCCCCGGGCGGGCTGATTTCCCGGCCGGGTGGCAGGTGTCTGCGCTTTTTCCAGTATTTCAATATTTTTCTGAAGCGTGGTATTATCCGGATCAAGGGCCAGCATCCTGCGCAGGTATTCCAGGGCTTTTACTTTGTCTTTGATAATATTGGCATAGTACTGGGCCAGGTAACCGGCAACACCCAGTATATTATTCCTGTTCTTCACGGTATCCTTTTCCAGGATAGCCAGGTATTTCTCAGCCCAGGGTACGGCAGCCCCTTTCTCCATCGTACTATCGATTGCACGATGTACATTGTATTCCATCATGTACCCGTACGACTCATCGGGAAATTTATTTACATAGAGATCGAAGATGCTGTCTGCTTTATCGTAGGCCTTAGCCTGGTAAAAGGCAAAACCGGCATCGAAATAGTCGCGCTGCCCGGGATTTTCCTTGAGCTGCAGGACCACTAAACGAAGTTCTCCTTCGCGGTAACGGCTGATACTGTCACCCCGGGTTTTGAATTTTTCCGCGCCCGTCCGGAGAAAGTCCAGTTTCAGGGCAACGGAGGTATCCAACCGGGCTCCCTCTGTATAGTTGCTGAAGATTTCATCGATCGTACCACCGGTCTTGTCCAGGATATCCGCCCTTAACTGGTAATCATAAAGGGTGATATCGTCCGGGTTCTTTTTCAGGAAAAAGTTATCGCTGAATTTCTTGGCAGATGAAAAATCATTGTTTTGGAAATGGGCATCTGCCAGGAGCCGGTACACTTTGGGTTTTGTTTTGTCCCCCAGCGCATCCACGACAGCCTGGGCTTTATTCGTGGCACAGGTATAATCCTTGCGGGCCCAGCAAAGCATGGCATAGAGATATTCATCCTGTATATCTTTTTCGGGAAGTTTGGAAGCGATAAATTTCTGTAACTGCTGTTCCGCTTCCGGATAATCCAGCCGTTGGAAATAATAATAAAAGAGATCATAATAAGCGGCTGTGAAATTTGCGTCCTTCTGGATTGCTTCCGTCAGGTACTGATGCACCAGTTCCCAGTTTTTCTGGGATTCGAACAATTTGGCCAGGCGCAAACTGGCTAAAGCGAAATTAGGATTCAGTTCCAGGGCCTTTTTATAGTTCCGGAAAGCCTCACCTCCGCCCTCACCCGGCTGGTATTTGCGGATGGCATTGCCCAGCAGCACAAAGGTCTCCGCGTTCTTTTCCCCCTTATCCACGGCGGCCTGCAGTTTATCAATCACATATTTAAAGTCACCGGATTTGGCATCGGTATTGGCCCGGGCCACGGCGTTCAGGATGTCCACATTGTCTCCCTTCCTGGGGGAGCGGGTCATGGTCAGTGCCGTCTCAAACTTCTGACGGGCGTCATTGACCTTGTTTTCCAGGAGGTCAACATGACCCATACCGACCATAATCAGCGGGGCGCCGTTGCTGGACTGCATGGCTTTTTCATACAATTGCCGGGTCGAGGCGATACGGGCCGACATGATCTCCTCGTTTTGCAGGTAGGCCTGACCCAACCAGTAGATCGCCTCCGTATTATTGGGGTTGGCCTCTATCATCTTGTTAAATGCGGAAATTGCACTGTTGTACCGCTCCGCAAAAAAATGGTTCTTCCCTTCCTGCACTGTCTGGGCGGTAAGGCCGCCCGTACAAAGCAAAGCAACTGTTAAGAATGTGATTGTGGTTTTCTTCATTTTTCTGTTCACGTTTAAAAGTGGTAAATATAACTTATTTGTTACTCATTCAGTTTAACCGGACGGATCGAAAGGTTTTTGAACGAAGGTGCCAGGTAAGCTCTTTTAAAAATGATCTGCCCGATCTCCCCGCTCATAAAATTCGCAAAACCCGTTCCCAGTCCCCGGTAGTTCTCCTTCAGGATATAAACCAAATCCCGTACCATCGGGTACTTCCTGATATAAATATAAGCCTGGTATGCCTTTACGTAGTTTCCCGGTATATCCGTACTCTCCAGCCTGGCTACTTTTACCTTTTTCAAAAAACTCAGTTGAGCCGAATCTTCCCGGTTCCCGATCCAGCTCACCCCGATAAAACCTATTACCCCGGGATGATCCGCCACATAATCAATCACTCCTTCACTGCTCCGGGCGGCCATGGCCTTCGGGGTCAGTGAATCGCCACCCAATACTGAATCGATGATAAAACGTACCGTACTGGTTGCTTTTACCCCGTCAAATACCGGAATTAAATTTTTCTTAAATGTTCCGGTCAGTATTTGTTTTATATCATTCATTGTTAAGAGCGTATCCGGGGAATCGGGATGCACAATAACCGATATTCCGTCCCGGGCGATCACCATACTCCGGGCTGCTTTTTTTAACGAATCCGCTACCAGTTCTTTCTCTTCGGGAGATGCCCTC
This sequence comes from Sphingobacteriales bacterium, assembly GCA_016192105.1. Lineage (GTDB taxonomy): Bacteria > Bacteroidota > Bacteroidia > Chitinophagales > Chitinophagaceae > JJ008. The sequence continues at coordinate 161,877 of JACPUV010000007.1, forward strand.
CGGGTAATGATCACCATCCGGATACTGTCTGTCAGCAAATCTTTGATGCATTCGGCTTCGGGTTTATAATCCACCAGGATATGAGTGCCCGGGTGGTTGGATTCATAAACCTGGACCTGTTCGTCTATCACCGGTTTAAAACTTTCATCGGCACTGACCCGTATGGTACCCCGGTTCTTTGTATCGGGCAATTCATTTTCACTTGCTTCATAGGATTTACAGGACAGCCAGGCGGTCAGCAGTCCCAGGCTAATCATTCCTTTACCAGTCAGGCGCATCATCTTTCCAAAAACCATCATCTGAAATAATTTTTCTTATATCCCCTGTAGATCCGCCAGGTTCCGTACAACAGGCAAAAACTGCCAAATACCTTTTCCAGCATATCGGGTTTGCCAAATTTTATGTTCATCGGAATATTTCCCAACTGCATCCGGAACAAAAAGAACAACCCCACTCCCCCGATCAGGAGCCCCATTCCATAATCCATCAGGGATTTCATCCCGGCAATCTGTTTTCTCTTCTTCTTTTCGTATTCTTCAAACATGATCTGCTCATTTATTTTCCGCTGATTGATCCAGAAAAACCCTCCCTGGCTCCCCGGTAGAAAGTCCGGACGGGGGGCGGAGCAAATTAGATAAATTTTTGTTATTCTGAACCCACAAATGTTACAGGCAACACATAGTTAACAGGAACATTTATACCGTTCTGCAGGGCCGGTATCCACCTCGGCATCTTGCGGAAAACCCTAACCACTTCGTCATCAAAGTCCTCCCCTGCACTGCTGATGATCTCAAATCCATTCACCTCACCATCCTTGTCCACTTTGAAACGAACCCGGACTGTTTTCATTTCTCCCGCTTCCAGTTCCCCGGGTGAAACCAGGTTCCGCGCCAGGAATTTTCTCAGGGCCTCAGCGCCACCGGGAAATTCAGGACTTCTTTCCTGCGCGGTAAAATCAGCCTGCCTGCCTTCCGGAGCGGAATTCCCGGTTCCGGGTCCGGGTTGCGGGGTAAGCACAACGGTACCATCTGCTTTTTTCCCATCGGTATTTTTATCCCCTACCTGTTTCCCATCCAGGTCGGACTGGGATGCTACCGTGGTTTTCACATCTTTTTCAATTTTGATATGGCTGATATATTTGACCGTGGCAATTTTCTCCGCAGGCTTCTGCTTTTCCATTTCTTTTGGCTTCTCCGGTACCGGCGGTTTTTCTTTTGGCAGTTCCACCTGGCGGATGACCATCCCTTCCTGTTTTTCCGGCCCCGCCAGGATCGTATTGGTATTTCCCCGGCTCATGCCAAAAATTGCAAGCAGGAGTATCACGGACATACCGGCACCCAGGGCAGACAGCATGCGGGCATTATATCCCTTGCGCAGCGCATAAGCGCCGTACGCTTTATTGCGGTGCTCGAAAAGAATATCATCGAGACTGGCGGCAAGAAGGGCATTGTTTGTCATGGTTGTGTGTTTGTTATTTAGATGCGCTTCGCCGGTAAAATCCATAACTGCGGCAGCCCTTTGCCTGGGCTGAATGAACGACCATTTCTTTTAACGCTTCATTAGCCAAATTGCATTATTACTGTGTATTTCATACATAGCTCCGGCGGCCTGTTTATATTTGCAGCATGAAAATCCTGATGGTCTGCCTGGGAAATATCTGCCGCAGTCCGCTGGCGGAAGGAATCCTGCAGGAGAAAGCCTTCAAAGCCGGGTTGAACTGGAGTGTGGAAAGTGCCGGCACCAATGGTTATCATACCGGGGAACCACCGCACCCGCTTTCACAAAAAGTAGCCCGGTCCAACGGTATTGATATCAGCCACCAGCGTTCCAGGCGGTTTAAAGCGGATGATTTTGAGATGTATGACAAGATCTATGCGCTGGCCGGAGATGTGCTGGATGAAATAAAATATATTGCCGGGCATAGATTTGATGCAAAAAAAGCGGTCCTGCTGATGAATGAACTGCACCCGGGGAAGGACCTGGATGTACCCGATCCCTGGTACGGACCCGAACGGGGCTACCAGGAAGTTTTTAAGCTGATTGACAATGCCTGTGAGGAGATCATCAGGAATTACGGGAGGAGTCCGCAAAATTTTCACTAATCAATTTTTGATGGGCAATGCTCATTTGACAAACGAATATGGCCAAACCAACAATACCCCAGGGAACACGTGATTTCGGACCGGAAGTAGTCCGGAAGCGAACTTATATTCTCCATACGATCAAAACCGTTTTTGAGCTGTACGGGTTTCAGCCGCTGGAAACCCCGGCAATGGAGAACCTGGACACCCTGATGGGAAAATACGGGGAGGAGGGAGATAAACTGATCTTTAAAATCCTGAATAATGGCCTGGACAACCCGGAAAAAGAAAAACAGGTCCGGGAAGAATTTGAAAAAGTTTTACAGGGAAAAAACACAAAGGGCATTACAGAACGGGCATTAAAGTACGATCTCACCATTCCATTTGCCCGTTTTGTGGCCATGAACCATCAGCAGCTTCATTTCCCCTTTAAGCGTTACCAGGTACAGCCCGTATGGAGAGCAGACCGTCCGCAGAAAGGCAGGTACAGGGAGTTTTATCAGTGCGATGCAGATGTGGTGGGCAGCCAGTCCTTATTAAATGAAGTGGAACTGGCTTCTATTTATCATGAGGTCTTTACCCGGCTTGGGCTGAATGGATATGAACTGCGGATCAACAGCCGCAACATCCTTGCTGCCCTGGCGGAAATATGCGGCGGCGCGGATAAGCTGACGGATATAACGGTAGCTATTGACAAGTTAGATAAGATCGGCCTGGAGAAAGTAAAGGAAGAACTGGTACAAAGAGGGCTGAACAGCAGCCAGGTCAGTATCATAGAAGAATACCTGGGTATCAGGGGCAGTAACCCCGAAATTTTATCCGGGTTAAGCAAGCTGATCGACAACAGCAAAACGGGAAAAAAGGGAATTGATGAATTAAGTTACCTCAGTTCACAACTGGCATCCGGCCAATTACATCTTGTTATTGATCCTACCCTCGCCCGCGGCCTCAACTATTATACCGGTATTATTTTCGAAGCCAAAGCGCCTGCCGGAGTAAAAATGGGCAGCATCGGCGGTGGGGGCCGGTATGATGACCTGACCGGCCTGTTCGGTGTACCCAATATTCCCGGTGTGGGGATTTCATTCGGGGTGGACCGGATCTATGATGTACTGGAGGAATTGCAGCTCTTCCCGGCTGATGTGCATGTGGGCACGCAACTGCTGTTTTTCAATCTCGGGGAAGCAGAAAGTAAAAAAGCCTTTGAACTGCTGCAGCAATTGCGGCAACGGGGTATCCGGGGCGAACTGTATCATGAGGTTGCCAAATTCGACAAACAATTCAAATACGCTGAAAAAAAACATATCCCCTTTATAGTGATCGTCGGGGAAAAAGAACTGGCCACACAAACCTGTACTATTAAAGAACTGGCTACCGGCCGGCAGCAATCCGTTTCGTTTACTGATTTAAAACACCATAATTTCTGATCATGCGACTCAAACACCTTATCCTCACCCTCTCCGTATTCATAAGCGGAGCGGCCGGTTATGCCCAGCACAGTACGGTACTAAAGTATCTTCCTGCCCGCTGCAACAGCGTTACCAGTTTTAACCTGCTGAATATTGTCAGTAAGATCCCCGGTGAAACATTCCGCCAGAGCGGGCTGTACCGGGAAATGCTAAAAAAAGATAAAGGCGACCTGCAGGCCTTTTTCAGCAATCCTTCTTCCTCCGGGGTGGACTTTGCCGCCGGTTTTATTTTCTGTATGCAGGCAGGTGAAGACGGTTCACCGGTCCCGGTATTATTCGGGAAGCTGAATAACGAAGCCGTTTTTGCCAGCACCGTCCGCAAATTGCTGAAAGAAACAGACACCGTTAGGGCCTATGGCACCAACCGGATCCTCAGTTCCAAAAATGCCGGCCCGGCACTGGCCTGGAATGAAGAAATATTTATTATCACCGGTATTGCGGGCAGGAAAGAAGAAGTCACCAAAATTTTTACTGATACCACCGACACCCGGGACATCAATGTAAAACTGGAAGAGTTAAACGCCCGGATAAACAGGCAACTCCGGGAACAATGCTTCGCCCTGCTCACCCCAAAATCAGAAGATGCCAGGTTCAATGCACCTGCTTTCACGAACCTGCTGAATGAACCCGGTGATATCAAGACCTGGAACAGCGGTACCGGAAGAACTGCTGAGGCATTAAAGAAACTCCCCCCCTTCCTGACCAGCTTTGTCTCGCGCATCCAGGCCGCTTCCGGGATGGAGCGTACCAGTATTACAAATTTTGAACCGGGTAAGATCTCCGCCAGTTACCGGAGTTATGTCAGCAAGGAGCTCGCAGCGGTTCACCAGCAGTACCCGGATGAAGAACTTCCTGCCGGGCTGGCAAAACGCCTGCCGGAAGGAAAAATACTGGCCCTGATGATGACCGCCATAAACCCGGAAAAAGGGAAAGCCATTCAGCAGATGAGTGGCATGAGCGAGCTGATCGATACCCTGACCCGTTACCTGAAAGTGGACCTGAAACAACTGGCGGCCGCGTTTGGGAGCAAGGCCCTGCTGGCCGTAATGGAGCTGCCTGCTAAAGTTGAAAATGCGGAAAAAAAGAAAAACCCTTTTGAAAACATCGGTGTTCTCTTCGCCATTCCGGTAAAAGATAAAGCAGCCCTGCTCAAACTAAAAGCAGTTACAGACGGGCTGATTGATTCACTCGGCAAAACGGATATGGGAGAAAAAATATTGAGTAAGATAAAACCGGTCCTGCGTTTTGATGACAGTCTTTGCGTGATTTCCCTCTCGGCGGATATGGCGGAAGCCTTTCTCAATAACCCCGGCAACGGCCCCCTGCCTTCCTGGATTCCAGCCGGCGGGCGTGGCCCAATGTGGATGAACATCAACTTCAGGGAAATCATAAACATGGCCTTTACCAAATCCGGGAGCACGGATAAGCCGGCGCGTAACAAGGAGCTGAAGATAAAAGAAGCATTCAGCCTGTTTGACCGGCTGATCATGACAGGAGAAGGATTTGCCAACGGCAGCCTGAACAGCCGGATGGAATTTCGCTTCACGGATCCTGATAAGAACGCGTTGCTGCAGTTATTCGAGATGATTAACTCGCTGGCCGGGGAAAAGGGAAAAATGAAACAGGCTGAAACGTTAAAAGTAGTTCCGGATGAAGGCGAAAAAATGGAAGAAGTGATAATTGAAGAAATCCCAAAGGAAGCGGCGGAACCCTCACCCCCTGCTAAAAAGCCGGTGAAAGGCGTAAAAACAAAAGAATAAAAAAAGGGCTGTACCGGGAACGATACAGCCCTTTTCATTACCCGTAAAATATTATAATGATCCTTGTTCTGTTTTTCGCAGCCAAAGCCGGGTATATGCATCCTCCGTCTTTGTTCCTTCCATATTGACATCCTGCACCTGGATCAGCACCCCGTTTACCTTTCCTTCCGGGTTGCGCTTAAAAGTCGCCGTACCGGCATACGCCACGACCTCAAATACATCTTTTGTATCGGTCTTTTTTAATTCCGAATTTCCGGCAGCGGAGGTAGCAGTCAGGATATTATTCTCCAGGGCCACCCCGATCTCTCTTACGGGGCTGCCTTCGGGAAAAACATATTTACCGGTGTATTGCTGCAAGAGGCTGTCCGTTTGGGCAGACAGCACGGTGAAACAGAAGATCGCTGATAAGGAAAGAAATAATTTTTTCATATTATGGTTATTGATTTTCCAAACCTACAAAAATTACCGGGTTACCGGCTGCCGCTCCCGTTTACTTTTTCATAAATTATTGCGGCCCCCTGCCCAACGCCGATACACATAGTGGCCAGTCCGTAACGGGCCTCCCTTTTTTGCATTTCATGCAGTAAGGTTGTGGAAATCCGGACCCCGCTGCAACCCAGGGGGTGACCGATGGCAATGGCGCCCCCGTTGACATTTACCTTTTCCAGCGGTAGTCCCAATTCCCTTACACAGGCGATGGACTGGGAGGCAAAGGCCTCGTTCAACTCCACCAGGTCCAGGTCAGTGATGGACAAACCGGCTCTTTGCAGGGCTTTTTGAGTAGCGGGTACCGGGCCAATGCCCATGATAGAAGGATCCACCCCGGCAATGGCCATGGAAACAACTTTCGCCAGGGGTTGAAGCCCGTATTTTTTTACGGCTGCTTCACTGGCCAGCAACATCGCTCCGGCCCCATCATTGATCCCGGATGAATTACCGGCCGTTACCGTTCCGTCTTTTACAAAAGCAGGTTTCAATGCCGCCAGTTTTTCCAATGAAGTTTCCCGCGGATGTTCATCATTGACCACCCAGCTGATCAGTCCCTTTTGAGAAATTTCCACCGCAGCAATCTCCTCCGCCCATTTATCCGCGGCTTTAGCAGCTGCATATTTTTGCTGCGAAGCCAGGGCAAATTCGTCCTGTTCGGTACGGCTGATCTTCCATTGTCTTGCCACATTTTCAGCGGTTTCACCCATGGTATAGGGATGATACATTGCCGCCAATTGCTTATTGACGAAACGCCAGCCCATTGTGCTATCGAAAACTTCGGCGGAACGGCTGAAGGCTTCCGTACTTTTTCCCATTACAAAGGGCGCCCGTGTCATGCTTTCCACCCCGCCGGCAATCACCAGTTCCGCATCGCCGCAGATCAGCTGCCGGGATGCATCCATAATCGCCTGCAGCCCGGAAGCACATAAACGGTTCACAGTATTTCCTCCCGTGGTGACGGGCAGGCCGGCGAGCAATGCCGCCATCCTTGCCACATTCCGGTTATCTTCCCCGGCCTGGTTGGCCGCCCCGGCAATAACATCTTCAATCGCGTTAATATCGATGCTGCCGTTGCGCTGAATCAGCGCCCTGAGAGTACCCGCCAGCAGGTCGTCCGGCCGGATGCTACTGAGGACTCCCCCGTACCGGCCAACCGGGGTTCTGACGGCATCAATAATATAGACAGGGTTCATGGTGATAATGATTTGAGCAAATATCCGGGAATTCATTTAATCCGTGCGGCAGTGGTTATCTTTGCCCCCGGATGAAAAAAACACTGAAAAACATACGGCATCTCTCCCTGGGGGACCTGGAAATTTTCTTTGAAGAACTGGGAGAAAAGAAATTCCGGGCAAAACAGGTCTATGAATGGCTTTGGCAGAAACATGCCATGAGCTTTGCGGATATGACCAACCTGAGCAAGGGCCTGCGCCAATTACTGGGGGAATCCTTTACCCTGCCTTCCCTGTCCATAGATACCACCCAGTATTCATCCGATGGCACCATTAAATCCCGCTTCAAGACCTGGGACGGCCATTTGGTAGAAGGCGTACTCATTCCCACCACCTCCCGGTTTACCGCCTGTGTTTCTTCCCAGATCGGTTGTTCCCTTAGCTGTAAATTCTGCGCCACGGGTTATATCGACCGGAAGAGGAACCTGGAATTTGACGAAATCTATGATGAAGTGGTGCTGATCAGCCAGCAATGTGAACGGGTGCATGGCAAAAAACTGAGCAATATTGTTTTTATGGGAATGGGGGAACCCCTGCTCAACTATAAAAATGTATTACGGGCGATTGAGCGGATCACTTCCCCTGACGGGCTGGCCATGAGTCCCCGCCGCATCACCGTATCCACGGCCGGCGTGGCCAAGGGCATTCGCCAGTTAGGAGACGATAAGGTAAAATTCAAGCTGGCGCTCTCCCTCCATGCGGCCAATGACCAGAAACGGCACGAGATCATGCCCATCAATGATACGAACAATATCAAAACGCTGATTGATGCCCTCAATTATTTCTACAAACAGACCGGCAACGAAATCACATTTGAATACATTCTCTTCAAAGACTTCAACGACTCGCTGAAAGACGCGGATGAACTGATCAAAATCTACCGCCAGGTACCGGCCGACCTGATCAATATCATTGAATACAATCCCATCGAATTTGCAAAATTCGAAAAGCCGGACGAATCCAAAGTGCAGGCCTTCATGCAATACCTGGAAAAACACAGGGTAAACGTCCGCCTGCGTAAAAGCCGTGGAAAAGATATTGATGCAGCCTGCGGGCAGTTGGCGAATAAAGAGGTTAATAGTTAATTGATTGATAGGCTGACGGGGCTCCTGCCAACCTATCAATCAGCCCAGAACCAACCGAATACGAAAAATTTCCTATTTCGATTAAACCTTTCCACTCCTCCGGGGTCATTATTCCGTTCACATTAATTAACCTGAACGGCGAAGGTTTATTATACAGCCCCCGTCTCAAAAGAAAAAGTAAGACATGAAAAAATTAATGCTCCCCGCGCTGGCCCTTGCGCTGGCATTTACCGCCAATGCCCAGGAAATCCCTGAACGAAAAACGGATCACCCGCCCATGCTGCAACACCGGATGCAGAAAGCCCGGCATGACCGGATGATGGTTATGAAGCAGCTAAACCTCACAGCTGCCCAAAAGGAACAGTTCAAAACACAGCAGGAAGAGTTCCGTAAAAAAATGGAGGACCTGCGGAAAAACGACGGTATTACCGTGAAAGAATGGAGAACCCGGAAGGAGAACCTGCGCACAGATCACCGGGCAAAAATGGAAAGTATTTATACCCCTGAACAAAAGGCCCAATTGGAAAAAATGAAGAAAGACAGGCAACTCCGGCAACAGGATTGGATGAAGAAACGGGGGGAAAGGATGAAAACACAGTTGGGACTTACCGCTGAACAATCCGCCAAACTGGAAAAAAGCCGGAAGGAAATGAGTGAAAAAATAAAAGCGGTACGGGAAGACAAATCCCTTACCGAAGAAAAGAAAAGAGAAGCCATAAAGCAACTGGCAAGTAATCACCGGGAAAGCCTGAAGAGTATCCTGACCGAAGAGCAATTGAAAAAAATGAAGGAAGGAAGAAGGCAGGGCCCCGGAATGAAACACAAAGGACCCGGTATGCACCGTCAAGGTCCACCGCCAGCTCCCCCGGCTGAAAAGCAAACCCTTTGATGATACTATATAAACTGGAAGGCTGTCTCCGCAAGAGACAGCTTTTTTTGGACCTGGGATGAACAAGCATTAACACGAGGAATACTCCCTGAGCCTTCCTGCCCTTCAGTCTTTACTGCCGCGCCCCCCGGCCTCTTCAGTATTTTAACCTATCTTCGCCGCTCACTACTGTTGTAAAACAGCAAACACCACAGCATGAAAAAACCCGGAAACAATTTCGGAAAATTCGCGAAGAAGAAAAGCAACGCCGCGATCAAGGAACAATTCAAACAGGAAAAACGCAAGGAAAAAAAAGAACGGGCTGCCTTTTTTGACCAAAAGAAGGCCGAAGCAAGATCCCGTTTTACCGGAACAGCCAACCAGCAAACAGGGATGAAAGGCCAGGCCCCGGCGCCGGTATCACATAACCGCCCGGAAACCGGGGAACGGATGCCCCTGAATAAATTCATTGCCCATGCCGGCCTGGCTGCCCGCCGGGAAGCTGCCGAACTGGTAAGGCAGGGGCTGGTGAAAGTCAATAATGAGACGGTCAGTGAACCTGGTTTTAAAGTTTCCGCAAAGGATGAAGTGAGGGTGAACGGGAAAAAAATATTCCTGGCCAAAAACCTGGTCTATATCCTGCTCAACAAACCAAAGGACTATATCACTACCACGGATGATCCGCAGGGAAGAAAGACTGTGCTCGATATTATCGGCCGCGCCACTCCCGAACGGGTGTACCCCGTTGGCCGGCTGGACCGGAATACCTCCGGGGTGCTGATCCTGACCAATGATGGCGAACTGGCCCAGCAACTTACTCACCCGAGCAATGAGGTAAAGAAAGTGTACCATGTGACACTCAACAAACCCCTGGATAAAAAAGATTTTGAACAGATTCTGAAAGGTGTCACCCTTGAGGATGGACCCGCCAACGTGGATGTACTGGCTTATGCCGATTCGAAGGATAAAACGCAGATCGGTGTGGAGATCCACAGCGGTCGCAACCGGATCGTGCGCCGCATTTTTGAATCACTCGGGTATGATGTCAGGGGCCTGGACCGGGTGGTCTTTGCCGGGCTCACCAAGAAAAATGTGGACCGGGGCAAATGGCGTTTCCTCACGGAGAAAGAAGTCCGGGACCTGAAACATTTTGGCAAAGGAAAATAGCTCCCATCTTTTTATCATCAGCCTGATTACTGACCATGCAACTGAAAGACTGGATCATTGCGGAAAATGAAAACTGGGTGGCCGTTAACAAGCCCTCCGGCCTGTTGTCCATTCCTGACAGGTTAGGAAAAGAGGTTTCCCTAAAATCCCTGTTGAAAGACAAATACGGGGATATCTTCACGGTACACCGCATCGATAAAGACACAAGCGGCCTGATCATTTTTGCAAAACATGAAGCCGCTCATAAACATTTATCAAAGCAATTTGAAGACCGGCAGACCCGAAAGATCTACCAGGGGCTGGTGATCGGCTCTCCCGCCCTTCCCAAGGGCAGCCTGGATGCCCCGATCGCCGAGCATCCCGCCCTGAACGGCACCATGATCGTTCACCGGAAAGGAAAGGAAGCACTGACCGATTACGAAGTGCTGGAAGATTTCGGGATATACTCCCTGCTGCAATTCCGGATCCATACCGGCCGCACCCACCAGATCCGTGTGCATATGAAGGACCTGGGACACCCGGTTGTCTGCGATCCGCTGTATGGAGATGGCAAACCGGTGCTGGTATCTTCGTTAAAATCAAAATTCAAACTTTCCAAAAGCGAAGAAGAAGAACGCCCCATTCTCGGGAGACTGGCCCTGCATGCCTTTCAGCTGTCATTCCGGGATATGGATGGCCATCCGGTTGAACTGGAAGCGCCCCTGCACAAAGACATGCGGGCTACCCTGCAGCAGCTGGCGAAACGGAAGAAAAAATGATCAGGCTTTGTCCAGCGCCTGCAGCAAATCATCCAGGATATCTGCGGCATCTTCCAGTCCAACGGAAATACGTATCAACCCTGGTGTAATACCTACGGATTGCCGTTCCGCTTCCGTCAGTTTGGAATGCGTGGTGGAAGCCGGGTGAGAAGCAATGGTCCGGCTGTCGCCCAGGTTATTGGTCAGGGAGATCATCTGCAGGGCATTCAGGAATTTACGGCCGCTTTCAATCCCTCCCTTTAATTCAAAAGTTACAATACCACCCCCGTTGGCCATTTGCTTTTTGGCAATAGCATATTGCGGATGGCTTTCCAGGAAAGGATATTTAACAGAACTTATTTTCGCATGTCCCTGTAGTTTAGTAGCCAGTTGCAGGGCGCTGGCTGCATGCCGGTCCATCCGGACAAATAATGTCTCCAGGCTTTTACTCAGCACCCAGGCATTGAAGGGGCTCATGGAGGGGCCGGTATTGCGGATAAAGAGATAAAGCGGGTGTACCAGTTCCTTCCGGCCCACGACCACACCGCCAAGCACACGCCCCTGGCCATCGATAAACTTAGTCGCGGAATGCAGCACCAGGTCGGCTCCAAACTGAATGGGTTGTTGCACGGCCGGCGTGGCGAAGCAGTTGTCCACTACCAATAGTACATTGTGCTTTTTACAAATAGCCGCCACCCGTTCCAGGTCAATAATATCCAGCCCCGGGTTGCTGGGCGTTTCCAGGTACAGGAGTTTGGTAGCGGGCCGGATGAGTGGTTCAATGGTCTCCGGTTTATTCATATCGAAATAGGAATAGTCAATTCCCCATTTCGGTAAATATTTGGTCAGGATCGTATGCGTCGAACCAAAAACTGCAGAGGCAGAAACGATATGATCCCCCTTAGTTAAGAAGGTCATGAACGTGGAAAAGATCGCGGCCATCCCGGTACCGGTGGCCACGCCGCTTTCCGCTCCTTCCAGGGAGGCAATTTTATTGACAAATTCATCCACACCGGGGTTGGAGAAGCGGGAGTAGATATTCACTTCCGGGGAATCGCTGGCAAAAGCGGCGGCCATGTCCTCCGCGGAATCATAGGTAAAGCTGCTGGTCAGGAACAAAGGAGTAGAATGTTCCTTCTGCGCTGTTTTCTTTGTCTGCACCCTGATGGCCCGGGTAGCCGGTCGTTGTTTTGCCATTTGTATTGAATCAATAGTCTGGCGGCAAAGATACGTGCGGGAGGGGAAACAGGTAAAAAACAGCCCGGGCATCACAATAAATGACAATCATTCAAGAAACAGTTGTTCGTTTAAGTACAGTAAAAAAAAGAGGGCGGTGCAGATACACCACCCGTTGACGAATGCTTGCCACTTGTATAGTGGTTACGGAGGGGATCGAACCCTCGTAAAAGGTCTTGCGAACCTTTGCCTCGCCGCTCGGCCACGTAACGCTTACGATTGGGACAGCGGTCCGTATGGGTTAATCAAAATACGGCCGCTGCCCGGTATTTTTTGCTGAACTACCGTTGCCGGGGCCATAGCCGGATGACCAGCTTTTGTCCCGCCTCCTTCAGTTCAAGTGAATTTTTTTGATACTCCCAGTGCTCCGTGACCACTTCAAAAGGCGTATGCTTTGTTGTCTCAAGCGTAAAGCCCCCGTCGGGTTTACTCAGTGCTTCTTCCTCTCCCAGGACCACATACACCAGGGCGCCTTTAACGGGCTGCCCGGTTTTCGCTGACAGCACCACTCCTTTTACAAGGGTAAGCTTCCCTTTCGGCGGAAGAATAAAACTGCTCTGAAGGAACAACCAGGAACCAATCAACCCTCCCGCGATCTTTCTTTTCATACCCGATTTTTTTCAAAGATAAAGGCAATTTTATTAGTCTATTAATTTTATAGACTAATTATTTTAAAAAAAATCCCGTTTCCGGAAGCTCTTTTTTACCGGTACAGGCAGGCATAATACCGGTTGCCGATGCTCCGGTAAAAATACAATACCACTCCTGCCAGCCCGGTAAGAAAAACAGACAGGTTGAAATACGGAAAGGTAAACCAGGCCAGTACACCCAGCAGTCCTACCCGGGCAAATTCCAGGTGAAAGATCCAGCGCCGCTGTTCCAGCATACTGCCCGTGGTGATAACACTCAGCACAATGAAAAGAGAGAGGCAGATCAACTGGGCGGTACCAAGGTAATACTCAAAAAAAATGACCAGGAACAGGAGCACCAGCGATAAAAGGGTCTGGAACCGGATGTACCCGATTAATGTTGCCGAATAATTTATTTGCGTTTCCTTATAGGAAAATTTGCGCTCGAGGCTCATCCGGATCCGCGGATCGATCTCATCGGGTTTGCCGAACAGGGCCTTCCATTTTTCCCGGAATCCTTTTGCCCGCTTAAAAGCGATCCCGATTTCCAGCAGGAAATGAAAATGCTGCCAGAGAAAACTATGGCTGTTCAGCGGTTTGGTCAATCCATACACGGGCGTTTCGTTTTCCTCGGTAAAAGTGCCCAGCAGTTTATCCCAGATGATCAGGACGTCTCCGTAATTCTTATCCAGGTACTGCGGATTGCTGCTATGGTGCACCCGGTGGTGAGAAGGGGTTACCAGGAAATATTCCAGCCAGCCTAATTTCCCCACCAGTTGTGTGTGCGTGAAAAACGGGTAGGTGCCGTGAATCAGCAGGAAGATCGTGATCATCGCCGGCGGGAAGCCGATCAGCGGCAGGACGGCCCAGAACAAACAACGGGCCGCGGCCTGAAATACGGTGATCCGGGCTGATACGGTAAAATTATAGTCGTCGCTCTGGTGATGTACCACATGCACGGCCCAGAACAGGTTGACCTCATGCCCGAAGCGATGGTACCAGTACCACATAAAATCCGTAAATAAAAACAGCAGTACCCAGGTAATAAAACCGGGGCGGATCTCAAAGAAGGCAAAATGGGTGTAGATCCAGCTAAAGAAAAAATAGAACAAACCCGTGGCAAAAACATCCGCTAACCGCTCGGCGATTCCCACATTGATATTCGCCACCGTCTCATTAAAACGGAATTGTTCCACCCTCCCCTTTTTCTGACTGAGGTAATATTCCAGGTACATCAACCCGGTAAATAACGGGACTGCAAATGCCAGGTAATTCAACTGCATAGGTTTGTTTTTTAAAGCTGTCCCCTGGATACAGCATATAATTCATACCAGTCCTGGCGGTCCAGCTGAATAGGAAAGGCCGATACGATATTCCGAATCCGTTGTTCATCTGTGGTACCCACCAGGGGCAGTGCCCCCAGCCGGAGCAACCAGGCTATGGCCACTGATTCAAAATGGGTATTGTATTTAGCCGCAAACTCTTCCAGTTTGGCCCGGAGGCGCAAGGGTGTTTTTTCAATACTGTTGGCAATTTCTCCTTCCGCCAGCGGAGAACTGGCCAGGGGCCGCATGTATTTTTGTTTGATATAATCCACCTGGCCGTTGTCAAAGGCCGCGGTATTGAGCAGGTTGAGTTCAATGTGATTGGTTACGATGGGAACGCGCAGGTAAGCGCTCAGCAACTGGTGCTGGAATACAGAGAAGTTCACTACTCCCACATTTTTGATCTTGCCCGAATCCCTCAGTTTCTCCAGCGTAATGGCGGTTTCTTCCAGGTTCGACAGCGGATCCAGCTGGTTCAGCAGGAACACATCCACATAATCGGTACGGAGTTTCCGGAGCGATTGTTCCAGGCTGTGAATGATATGTTCCCGGGACGTATCATAATGCACCACGCGGTATTCAGGCCTGGAAGGATGGGGCAGGTTGATCCCACATTTCGTAAAGAGGACAATGTCTTCCCGCCTGATCCGGTTCTTCTTAAAAACGTTTCCAAACAATTCTTCACAGGCATATCCTCCGTAGGTATCCCCGTGATCAAATGTATTGATTCCCTGTTCGAGGCAGAGCTGCACGATCCGCTCCATTTTATCCTCGTTCACATCCCGGGCACCCCAGCGGTAAAAACCATAAATAGCCGGCGATACCTTGGGGCCCGAATCACTTAAATAGATCTTTTCCAATTCCTCATTTTTTATTGACAAAATACCGCCCTTCTGGCCTGCCCGGCCGTTACCTTCCGGTAACCGCCGGATTTTTTTGCCGGGGGGAATGTTTATTTATTTGTCTACAAATTTAGTAGACTATAATTACTTAAACAAATTTCTCCCGGGGAAAGGGGCCAAAAAATTTCAAAAAACAGGGCTCCTGATCATTGGCTGCCTTCATTAATTTCCTTACTTTCCCGTTCGGAATAAGGCATCATCCGTCCTTCCGGGTTAAGGCCAATTGGCCGGAAATAAATGCGTTAACGGTAACTGATAATCAATTAGATTTGGAGCAGGATAATGATCAGCTATGAAATTAAATCCAGCCAAAAATACAGGTCTGCGTTTCACCGATGAAGGACAGGGGGAACCCATTATCCTCCTGTACGGCCTTTTTGGCTCGGTCAAGAATTTTAACCCGTTGATCCAGCACCTGCGGCAATCACACCGGGTCATTGTTCCCATCTTTCCTTTTTATGAAATGGGGTTCTGTGTTGATATTTTCACCCTAACCCGTTTTTTACAGGAGGTAACAGAAGAACTGGGACTGGATCATTTCCATCTTTTGGGTAATTCCATGGGCGGGCATATTGCCTTATTGTTTACACTGAAATATCCTGAAAAAGTAAAATCACTGACCCTCAGCGGGAGCTCGGGTTTGTATGAACATGGGATGGGTGATACCTATCCCCGCAGAAGGGACTATGATTATATCAAGACCAAAACAGAAATGACTTTCTATAACCCGGAAGTGGCCACCAAGGAACTGGTGGATGAGATCTATGCAACGGTCAACAGCCGGAAAGCCATCCAGATCGTATCCCTGGCTAAATCCACGATCCGTCACAATGTAGAAAAGGAATTGTCCAGTATCAATACTCCCTGTTGTCTTATCTGGGGACGACAGGATACCATCACCCCGCCTGAAGTGGCCGAAAGTTTTCACCGGTTACTGCCGAAAGCAGAACTCTACTGGATTGATGAATGCGGTCATGTGCCCATGCTGGAACGCCCGGAACATTTTAACCCCTTACTCGATGAGTTTCTAAGTAAGGCGACCCGGTAACCGGTTAGTCCCCGTTTTATTACTTCCGCTGCCCGGCTTGTACAATAAAACATCCGCAGTACCTGATCGCCTGTCAACCTGTTGTACCAACCTCCTCCAGGCAGCTGCCTTTTACGGGCCCCGCTTTTTCATTGAATCATCGCTGAAAATAAATTTACACGGGCTATATCAAACTTTTTCTCCTACAATAAATAAATTGTTGATAAACCCCGGTAGTGCGGCAGGACTATCGCCGGCTGCTCCTGATCATTTTCGTTACAAAATGGGCGCCGGTCGTGTAAGCCGGGAGAGAAATGCCATCAGCTGAAATCACACTCAAGCCCCTAAGCACCAGGGTATCTCCCCGGAAAGAACAGGCAAATTTTGCGGTCCCGTTCACAAACATGGGCTGTAGCGCAAATACCGCCCGGGTAGTCAGGATCGAGTCTTTCAGTTCGAAAATACCCGTATTAACCAATGACTGGTTAAAGCGTTTCAACTTTATGCTATCCGCTATAACCCAATCACGGGTAACGGTGCTCTGGCTTGTCCAGCAAAAACTATAATGACTGCCGGAAAAATATACATCACTTTCCACGGGCCGGGTCGATGTAGCAGTTCCGTCTGGCTTTACGTATTGTAATTCCACAATGGTCCAGGCACCGTCAACCGTAATTTTTTCCCGGTTAAAACTAATCAGTGATAAAGCACTGAACAGTACAACAACCGGGATGATAAACAGCCGAATATTCCGTTTCATATTGTGCGGGAGTTTTTATTGAATGGGTGAATTTAAGCTGCCCCGCGTTAGTAAATTGCAAAAGTTTCCGGAACGACGGGGTCGCAGGGGCGTTCCTTTTTTTGTTTGTGGATTTTATTATACCAGGACAGGGGTTTCGTCTGCCACCAAAGCAATAACGTAAACAAATAAAACCGCTATTTATTTTTCGAAACCGTGTGGCCGGATTTGTTCCCTGCTATACAGGAGGCCTGCGGCAACTGCCCGGATCAGTGCCTGTATTTTTTAACAGGAGAATTTGTCCCGAACCCTCTGAAAGACCGGCTGCCTGCAGTATGCCCCTTTCTTTACATAAAAAACCGTCTTATTTTTTCCGCCAGTCTGCATGATGGAAATAAAAAAGCCGGAGTGCCTGTACCTCCCGGTAACGATCACCTGCCGCTAACTGCTGAAAAATATACATCTACCCGAATTGCAGATTATCCTGTTTATTCAGTTGATAATGGAAGCGGCAAAAAAGCTGTTTTGATCAAAATACTGAAGACCCTTGGTTATGCCGGTTATTATCCCTGATTAAATATGCGCATTGCCGAAACTAAAAGTTCGAAAAGAAAAAGCACCCCGGGGAACCGGGATGCTTTGTTGCCGATTTTGCTTATTCTATGAAAAAAATTACCGGTTCAGTAATCCTTCCACGGTGATCGCCATATAATACAGGGCGCCGATGGACGGACCGGCAGCATATTGTATATACCGCTTGTTGAAAATATTACTACCGCCCAGTTTGACCGATGATTTTAACTGCGGAAGCCGGTAAGTAACCTGCGCATCAATTGTCTGGTAAGCCGGAACCCTCCCGTTCGCCAGCGGGCTTTCCCACCGGAAGGCATCCTGCCATCTCCAGACAATATTAAACCCGAAATTTTTCACCACTTCGCGGTTACCGATGGAGAAATTGCTCACCCATTTCGGTGTATTAAATGCCGTGATGAAAATATCAGCGGTAGTATTCGCCCGGATGGTATTGTAGTTCAGGTTACCAGACAGAGTGAAGCGTTTATAGAGTTTCCAGGTCAGGCCCAGTGAGCTCCCGGAATTATGGTACGTATTTTTTGCATTGGTAAACACCCGGTACCGCACTTGTTTGCTGCGGTTGGAAGCCAGCATATCCACCGCGGATGCATCGGTGCCCACTTTATCGGTCCTGGGTACGGCCACTTCCACCTGGCCCAGGAATCCATCATACACATTGGTATAGGCATCCCAGTCAATCACCAGTGTATTATCTGCCAGCACTGCTTTGTAACCGATCTCGAAGGAATTGATCCGCTCCGGCCGGGTGGAAGCAAGGTTGGTTATCTTCAACAATGCTTTATTATTTACTGCTGCCTGGCTGGCAGTTACCCCGCCGGCCGTTACATCGGCATTTACTTTGGCATTAAATGTATTTACGGACGAAAGGGTATAAGAATTATCCAGGTAGCCCAGTCCATCGTTGATATAGGACAAACCTCCCACCCTTCGCACATTCCCGTTGTTAACAAAAGACAGGGCTTCAAACAGCGCGGGGAAACGGAACCCGTTCTGGAAGGATGCCCTGAAATTATGTTTCGTTGCCAGGGTGTACACCGCTGCGATCCGCGGGTTTAATTTGAGTGTAAACTCCGGGTTGTAATCCAGCCGGAGCGAAGTGAAAACTTTCAGTTTCTCCTCAAAAAATGTTTTGGTAGCCTGTATAAAGCCCCCGATTTTTTTATAATAGACATTCTTTCCGAAACGGCCGTCCTTTTCGGGTTTATTCCGGTCAGCCACCGGGCGGGAAAAGTCCACAAAATTATTTCCATCCGGGATCACTTCATACAAACGGGCGTCAAAACCCAGCAACAGGCCGGCAAAACCGACTTTCTCACCTAAGTCATATTGGGCATCGAGGTGATACAAGCGGCTTTTTTGTGAAAGCCATGCACCGCCGGTGGAGGGCGCCCCGGCGATACCTGCATTGAGATGATCCCAGTTATTGATCCGGATAATGGTATCCTTTAAGCGATCAAATACAGGACTGCCCGGTTCTGCCCGGCCTGCATCAGCGGTTACCCTTGCATTTCTCATAGCGGCAGCCAGGTCCACCCCGTTATCCAGGTCGGTTTGCAGCCTGGACTTAAAACGCGCTCCCCATGCACTGTTGGACAAATGCGTCAGTTGCAGGTTATCCGCCAGGGGTTTCAGGTTATAGGAGTCCCCGGTATTCTCCACCGAAATATATGTGCGTACAAAATAATTATTCCCCTTCAGTTCCAGCTTATGATTCTGCACTACTACATTATCCAGCTGGATTTTATTGCCCCGCTGAAAAACCCCATCCATCTTTCCGATCCGGTAACCGTAAGAGAGCTCCGCATGCTCATTTAAGCGGTAATGCAGGGCGGCGTCGAATTTGAGGTTGTCCACTTTGGGATTCACCAGGTCTTTCTCCCAGTAGCCGGTACGGCGCAGGATAAATGTTTTATTTCCCCCGTTATAATTCACTCCGGAGATCGTTACTGCATTATTGTTCTCATCCCCGTACCGGTTCCATGCATCATAGGCAGGATTATTGGCAATACCCGATAATCCCGGGTAGGCCGGGTTCGCCGTATTCAGTGTATTGGGATTCTGATCGGCGATCGAATTCGACTGCCAGTCGGTTCCGGTCATATAACTCAGGTTGACCTTGAACGCAACCTTATTATTAAAAGCAGTTGCATAACGCAGGGCGATTTCCGACAGGTTACTGACCGGGTGATCCTTTCCATCCACATGATTAAACCCGGTTTTCTGGTAAATACTCAGGCCCTGTTGCGTAAAAGGACTCCGCGTAAGCAGGTTGGCCATTCCGTTGATTGCATTCATTCCATAAAGAGCTGAGGCAGCCCCCGGCGTGATCTCCACGCTCTGTATATCCAGTTCGGTGGGACCAATCGCATTCCCCAGCGGCACACCCAGCGTGGCAGCCTGCATATCCACTCCGTCCACCAATTGCATAAACCGGAAATTATTGGGAATATTAAAACCCCGGGTATTGGGCACTTTAAAAGTCAGGCCCGAGGTGGTCATTTGCACTCCCTTTACATTTTCCAATGCATCATAAAAGCCGGGAGCCGCTGTTTCCCTGATCGCCCGGATATCCAGCTTTTCAATCGCCACCGGCGACTTAAGAATATTTTCCGCTACCCGGGAAGCGGTTACCACCACTTCCTGTCCCAGTACGGTCTGTGTAGCCAGCGCCACCTGCACATTGGAACCAATCTTGTTTACTTCCACTTCCTGTGGCTGGTACCCTACAGAAGTAAAGACCAGTGTAAACGGGAGTTTGTTTTTAGTCCGTAAAACAAAATCCCCTGCCGAATTGGTCACCGTACCATTGACCGTTCCCTTTACCAGGATACTTACATCAGAGAGGGGTTGCTTTTTTTCCTGGTCGGTCACCCGGCCTGAAATTTCAATCAGCGTGTTTTCCTGCGCCGGCAGGTAACCGGCTATCAGCAGCAGGAAGAAGGCGAACAAGTTTCTCATTGCTTCATTTTTCCATTAATAATAAAGGATGATCCCGGACCCGGACGGGAGCAGGAACTCCGGCGATTCTATGGGGATCTGTAACAGAACAACCGGGAACAGGACAAAGCCATCTCCCATTTGAAGGGCAAAAGTAAGTGCCGGTTATTATCCTACCAAATCTGTAGACTTTTATTTTATTAAAAGATGCGGTCATCTGTTTATTCAGTTCAGAAAGCTTTGTAAAGGATCCGGAAGCTCCAGATCACGACCACGGCGCCCAGAAAAATAAAGGAGGTCTTTCGCGGTAGTTTTCCCGCCAGTTTCGCGGCGATGGGAGCGGCGATCACCCCTCCCAGCACCAGCGCCAGTATCACCTGCCAGTTTTGTACACCGATCATGGTAAAGAATGTAAAGGCACTGGCCAGCGTCACAAAAAATTCAGTCAGGCTCACTGAGCCCACCACATACCGGGGAGTTCTTCCTTTGGTAATTAAAGTAGAAGTAACAATCGGGCCCCAGCCGCCCCCTCCAAATGAATCGAGGAAACCACCCACAGCTGCCAGCCAGCCATAGCGGTTGAATTTCTTTTTTAAATTCACGGGCCGGAAGGCATTACTGAAAATACGGATCCCCAGCAGCAACGTATAGGCTGCCATAACGGGGCGCAGGTAACGGATATGTGTATCGTCAAATTTCACCAGCAGCAAAGCACCCAATATGGCCCCGATGATACCGGGTATCACAAGCGCCTTGAATAATTTCTTATTCACATTTCCGAACTTATAATGGCTGTAACCGGAAGCACCGCTGGTAAACATTTCCGCTGTGTGGATACCGGCGCTGATGGCCGCCGGGCTCACATGGGCAGATTGCAGCACAATAGAACTGGTGACGCCATAGCCCATACTGGTAGCTCCATCCACCATCTGTGCCAGGAAGCCCGCTAACACCATCCAGTGAAAATTGGGATCCAGGGTAACATACCAGTCGCGGGTATCGGTAGCCAGCTGCCGGATGGGAATATAAGAAAAGATAAAATGCCCGATCAGCATCAGGCCAAAAGCTCCCAGTGAATAAGTAGCCACTTTTCTCCAGCGATTGGCCGTTGAACTGTTCTCCGTCGTCACCAGTCTTTTGGTAAGCTGGTCGAGCTTTCTTACTTTCTCTTCAAAGTTTCCATTGAGCCGGTTCCGGATCTGGTGCAGGTTTTCAATCACCGAATCCAGTTCAGCCGGCAGGGCTTCATGCAATACTTCCTTTATTCTTTTTCCGGCCGTTGGCGATTTTCCATTGGTGGAAATCGCGATTTTCAATTGCCCTTTCTGGACAATACTGCCCAGGTAAAAATCGCAAAGCTCCGGGGTATCCGCCACATTGACCCATATCTTTTTAGGAGTTGCCTGCGCCTTTATCAGCTGGTGCAGTTCAGGATTATCTGTGGCCAGGATCACGAGGTCCTTGTTTTCCAGGTCTTCGTCCCGGTATTCCCGTTGTTCGATTTTACAGGAGGGATGCCGGTAAACCAGTTTGCGCACCTCTTCCGCGACCCGGGGTGCCACAATCGTTATCTTAGCCCCCGGTGAATTGGCCAGCAGGGAGTGAAGTTTCTCCAATCCTACATTTCCCGCACCCACCAGCAATAGTTCCAGCTGATCCAGTTTAAAAAAAACGGGATATAACTGATTCTTTACCTCCGTCCGGTCTTCCCCTTTTGTTGTTGGTGCTTTTGACATAAAAGAAATCATTAAATCCGGCCCGCCTGCTTTACTGCGCCGCTGCAAAACTCGTCCTTGCCCGCAAACGGAAAACTGATTTTAATCATATAGTCGAGTGGTTTTATCGGCTTTTAATCAGCTTTTTATCCGGTCGCTTTCATACAGGGTCCGGCCCGCCGGGAAACCACCGTCACAGGCAAAGAGGCGAAGATAGAATAATCCTACCATTTTAGTAGGGATTTACCCGGGATACGTACGTGTGTTCAGCCCGAACGATTTTTTTGGAGGCGCTTTGCAAAGACTGTATTTTTGTTTAGTCTATATTTATAGTAGAGTATTTTTTCACCCACTGTGTCCTACCGGCCTGTTTGCCGCAGTGTTAATATTAGCGCTATGCAAGGTTTCCGCACTGAACTGGAGAATCCCCTGGTAGAAAAGGACATTATTGAACTGGAACAAAAGATCCGTCTTTTCCGGGAGGGAAAAATGGATGAAGAAAAATTCCGGAGCCTTCGCCTGGCCCGGGGGGTGTACGGGCAACGCCAGCCGGGGGTGCAGATGGTACGGATCAAACTGCCCTATGGGAAAATGACCCTGGCCCAATGGAAGCGCATCGCCGCCGTATCCGATGAATACTCCACGGGCAACCTTCACCTGACCACCCGCCAGGATATACAGATACATTTTGTAAGCCTGGACCGTACTCCTGAATTATGGGCCGAACTGGAAAGGGATGAAATCACGATCCGGGAAGCCTGTGGCAATACCGTAAGAAATATCACCGCATCGGATACAACCGGTATTGACCCGGAAGAACCCTTCGATGTTACCCCTTACGCACATGCGATGTTTGACTATTTCCTGCGGAAACCCCTGTGCCAGGAAATGGGGCGCAAATTCAAGATCGCTTTCAGCAATACAGAAAAAGACACGGCTTTTACATTTATGCACGACCTGGGCGCCATTGCCAGGATCCGGACCGTGGAAGGCCGGGAACAACGGGGATTTAAAATAGTGATCGGGGGCGGACTTGGCGCGCAACCGCACCTGGCCATTACCACGCATGAATTCCTCGAGGCTGATTTACTGATTCCCTATCTCGAAGGGGTGCTGCGTGTCTTTGACCGGCATGGGGAACGAAACAGCCGTCATAAGGCCCGGATCAAATTCCTGATTCAGAAAATTGGCATCGAAACTTTTAACCAGCTTGTAGCGGAGGAACAACTGGCGCTGACGCATCAACGGTATTCAGTTGACAGTTCAGAGTTCGAAGTTCACAGTTCACAGTCCGGAGTTTACAGTTCGCAGACAGTAACGGAGCCGGATCACCTGGGGTATGAATTGTGGAAGCGTACCAACCTGTTCCGGCAAAAGCAGGAAGGATACTTCGCCGTGTATGTAAGAGTACCCAATGGCAATATTTCATCAGGTACCAGCAGAAGACTTATTGAAAAATTAGAGGGTGTGATCGCGGATGATATAAGGGTAACGATCAACCAGGGGCTGCAGTTCCGGTTTGTAAAACCCGGTGACCTTCCTTATGTTTACCAGGTACTGGATGCCGAAGGACTGGCCGCACCGGGTTTTGGCAGTGTGGCGGATATCACGAGTTGCCCGGGTACCGATACCTGCAACCTGGGGATCAGCAACAGTACCGGTACCGCCCTCGCATTGAGTGAAGTGATTGAAGAAGTATTCCCGGAATTAGTATTCAATAAAGAAATTTCCATAAAGATCAGTGGCTGTATGAACAGCTGCGGCCAGCACAGCATGGCATCGATCGGTTTTCACGGCAGTTCACTCAAGGCCAAAGGACAGGTGGTACCCGCCCTGCAGGTGCTGGTGGGTGGGGCCGTACGGGGAAGCGGCGAGGCCTGTATCGCTGACAAAGTCATAAAAGTGCCCAGCAAGAGAGCGCCCCTGGTGCTGATCTCCCTGTTAAATGACTATAAAGAAAAAGCGGTAGAAGGCGAAAGCTTTGCTGATTACAGCCGCCGAAACGGTGAGCCCTACTATTACGAATTATTAAAACCCCTGGCCAGCCTGGAAGAACTGAAGGAAGAAGAGTTTATCGACTGGGGACAGGAAGCAAAATTCTCCACGGCCATTGGTGTCGGTGAATGCGCCGGTGTGATGATCGACCTGGTGTCCACACTGATCCTGGAAGCGGAAGAGAAAATTGCTGCGGCCCGGGAATGCCTCGCCGGCGGGCAATGGGCAGACAGTATATACAATGCCTACTCCGCGCAGGTCCACAGTGCGAAAGCCCTGTTGCTGCAGCAGGGAGTGCATTGCAATACGCAGATCGGCATCCTCAATGACTTTGACCGTCATTTTACGGAAAAAGGACTGTACAAAGCGAACTCATCTTTTAAGCAGGAAATGTTACGCATGAATGAACAGGCGCCAACCGGGGAATTTGCCACAAGCTACCTTGACCAGGCGCTGGCCTTTATCGCATTTTCCAAAAACATCCGTGAATCGCTGGTATCAGCCGGAAACTAAGCCGGGGTCTTCACTCTCCCAGTTCCCGGAAAACGGATACGCCGCTGCCTCCTTCGAACCACCGGAAGCGTTCGCCCAGTCGTAATACTTCGCCGATAATAACAAGGGAAGGAGAGGAGAATGTTTTTCCCGAAAAATCAACGGCACATTGCCCGAGGGTGGACAAATGCAGTTGCTGGGCCGGCGTACTGGCCTGTTCTATTACCGCAACTGGCCGGCGGGGATCCGCTTCATACTGCATAAGCCCTTTGGCCAGTAAACCTATATTACGCGCTGCCATATAAATCACCAGCGTTTCGTTACCCGAACCCATGGATCGCCAGGTACATTCATCGTAGGCCTGCGTTGGATTAAACGCGATAAAACGGACGCCCTGTGCATAACCCCTTGCCGTCAGCGGAATACCTGTATAGGCGGAAAAACCCGAAGCAGCCGTAATACCCGGAATTATTTCAAAAGGGATCTCGTGTTGTACCAGTCCTTCCAGTTCATCGAGGACATTGCTGAAGAATGCCACATCACCTCCCTTTAACCGTAACACCCTTTTTCCCTGCAGCGCTTCCCGGACAATCAGGGCGGCCACTTCTTCCCGGGTATAGGATTGTGCGTTATAGCCCTGCTTCCCGGCAAGTATTACCGGGATCCCGGTCTTTGCATGCCTGCTGATAATATCCGGGTGTACCAACCGGTCGGAGATGATGATATCCGCCTCCTGCAGGCGCCGCTGCAATTTCAGGGTGATCAGTTCAGGATCGCCGGGCCCGGCACCTGCCAGGGTGACAAAGCCCCCCTCCTTATGTTGAACGGTTTGTGATTGCATCAGGCTGCGGTAAAGTTGCGGGTAAAATCATTTTATGAGTACAGCCGCCACGGTACTGTTACTGGTTTCATCCACCAGGATCGCGGATCCGTATTCGCTGAGCTTTTCATAACTGTCATAGACCAGTGGAGCGGCCGTTTTAAGGGTGGCTTTCACCACTTCGTTGAGCTTCACATTTCCTTCCACCGGTTGTTGCTGCAGGGTATTCACATCAATTTTATACTCCACCTGTTTCACGATGGCCCTCACTACCCGGCTGTTGTGCTGTAACAGGTACTTGTTGCCGGTCAGCAGGGGTTTATCATCCATCCAGCAGAGCAACACTTCCAGTTCATTGCTTACCTGTGGCCGGTTATCCGATTTTACAATCGTATCGCCCCGGCTGATATCAATATCATCTGCCAGTTGCAGGACAGCACTCTGGGGAGCAAATACTTCCCCTGTTTCCTCTCCCGCGATCTCTACGGATGCGATCGTGCTGTCAATTCCCTGGGGCAGCACGGTCACTTTGTCCCCTTTTTTATAAATACCACTGATAACCTTACCGGCATAACCGCGGTAGTCATGCAGTTCCTCCGTCTGCGGGCGTATGACAAACTGTACCTGGAAACGGGCATCCGTGAGATTTACGTCGTCATCCAATTGCACTTCTTCCAGGAAATCCAGCAGGGGCTTTCCGGTGTACCAGGCAATGCGCTCCGATTTGTCCACGATATTATCTCCATCCAGGGCGCTCATCGGGATATAGGTGATATTCTTTAATCCCAGTTGCGCCGCCACCTGGTTATAATCGATCACAATATCATTGAACACATCCTGAGAAAATTCCACGAGGTCCATTTTGTTTACGGCCACCACCACATGTTTGATACGCAGCAGGGAAGCAATGATCGAGTGACGGCGGGTTTGTTCCACCACGCCCTGTCTCGCATCGATCAGGATGATGATCAGGCTGGCGTTGGAAGCGCCGGTGATCATATTGCGGGTGTACTGCACATGGCCGGGGGCATCGGCAATAATGAATTTGCGTTTCGGGGTACTGAAGTAGCGATAGGCCACATCAATCGTAATCCCCTGTTCCCGTTCGGCACGCAGCCCGTCTGTCAGCAGGGCCAGGTCCACGGAACCATCGGTCCGGTTCTTGGTGGACTTTTCCAGTGCTTCCAGCTGGTCAATCAGGATATTCTTGCTGTCATACAGCAGCCGGCCGATCAGGGTGCTCTTCCCGTCGTCCACACTGCCGGCTGTTATAAATCGTAATAAATCCATGTGAAAGTCAAAAGTAAAAAGTCAAAAGTAAAAAATGTACAATCATTCAGATCGCAAACTCTTTTATACCTGAAGTTTCACTTATTTTTATTTTGTTAAAAAATTATATTCAACTTGCATTAAAATCCAGATCAGTAAAGTCTGTCCAGCCTTAGGCATTTTTACTTTTTCCTTTTGAATTTTTACTTTAGAAGTATCCGTTTTTCTTCCGGTCTTCCATCGCCGCTTCCGTCACTTTATCATCGATGCGGGTCTCCCCTCTTTCACTGATCCGGGTCGCTACGATCTCGTTGATCACCTCCTCCAGGGTTTCGGCTGTGGATTCCACCGCTGCCGTGCAGGTCATATCGCCCACGGTACGATACCGTACTTTTTTGGTCATTACCAGGTCCTGCTCATCCGGCTGCACGAATTCACTGATCGCCACCAGTTGTCCTTCGTGCTGGATCACTTTACGTTCATGGGCAAAGTAGATGGAAGGCAGGTCAATATTTTCTTTCCGGATATAATTCCAGATATCCAGTTCGGTCCAGTTGCTGATCGGGAACACCCGGACATTTTCTCCTTTATGAATTTTGCCATTGTAAATATTCCAGAGTTCGGGTCGCTGGAGTTTGGGATTCCATTGCCCGAATTCATCCCGTACGGAAAATATCCTTTCCTTGGCCCTGGCTTTTTCCTCATCGCGACGGGCTCCGCCGATGCAGCAATCAAAGCCAAACTCCTCGATCGTATCCAGCAGGGTGTAGGTCTGCAACCAGTTGCGGCTGGGAAATTTTCCTTTGGGTTCGGTCAGGCTTCTTTGCCGGATGGTATCCTGTACCTTTCTGACCACTAAAGTGGCACCCAGCTGGCTGGCCATGGCATCCCGGAAATCAAGTGCTTCGGGGAAATTGTGCCCGGTGTCAATATGTACCAGGGGAAACGGGATCCTTCCGGGTGCAAAAGCCTTGCGGGCCAGGTGTACCAGGGTGATGGAATCCTTTCCCCCGCTGAAAAGCAGGGCCGGTTTTTCAAACTGGGCTGCCACTTCCCGGAAAATATGGATGCTTTCCGATTCCAGTTGTTCGAGATAATTCAGGTGATGACTGTTATTCATACGCTACTGTTCAGTTCCTTTATTTATGGGTTCGTTCTCCATGTAATCCGCATTCTTTCTGCGAGGTTTCCCACCACCACCTGCCTGCCCGCGGGTGTTCGCCGGGTTCAATGGCCCGGGTACAGGGGGCGCAGCCGATACTGATGAATCCCTTATCATGAAGGGGATTATACGGCACATTATGTTCTTTAATATACTCCATCATCTGTGTATAGTTCCAGCGGATCAGCGGGTTGAACTTATACAGGTTTCTTCCTTCGTCCCATTCGATCAGGGGCATATCCTGCCGGTTATCGGATTGTTCAGCCCGCAATCCGGTGATCCAGACACTGGCCCCGCTCAGTGCCCGGTTCAGCGGGATCACTTTCCGGATATGGCAGCAGGTCTTCCTGTTCTCCACTGATTCATAAAAACTGTTGATCCCGCTTTCGGATACAAACGCTTCCACATCTTTTGCTTCCGGGAAATATACCTGGATGTTTTTTTTATAGCGGGCGTTGTTGCGGTCCAGGAGTTCGTAAGCCTCATTAAACAGCCTGCCGGTGTCGATCGTAAAGATCTTTACCGGCAGGTTATTTTTAAATATAATATCGGTGAGCACCTGGTCTTCCTGCCCCAGGGAAGAGGAAAACACCACTCCCTGCGGAAACCATTCCGTAACCAGCCTGATCGCTTCCGTAACCGTAGCCTGCTCCGCCTGTGCTATTTGTTCCTTCGTCAGCATCATATATTGGGCTGCGGGGTAAACCGCAGGTATGGCTTCACCACTTTAACTCCTTTCGCAAATTTTTTCTGTGCATCCTCTGTAGTAACTGATAATGCCACGATCACATCCTCCCCTTCCTTCCAGTCGGCCGGGGTGGCCACGCTGTAACCGGCTGTCAGCTGCAGGGAATCGATCACCCGTAATACTTCATAGAAGTTCCGCCCGGTGGAAGCGGGATACGTGATGGTGAGTTTTATTTTTTTATCGGGCCCGATCACAAAAAGGGAACGGACGGTAAAAGTTTCAGATGCCTTGGGATGGATCATATCATACAGGAAGGCCACTACCCTGTCCGGGTCCGCGATAATGGGGAAATCCACATTGCAGTGCTGTGTTTCATTAATGTCCTTTATCCAGTCCTTGTGCTTATCCAGCGGGTCCACGCTGACAGCCAGCACTTTTACATTCCGCTTGCGGAACTCTTCCTGCAGCAGGGCTGTTTTTCCCAGTTCGGTGGTGCATACCGGTGTATAATCCGCCGGGTGAGAAAACAGGATGCCCCAGCTGTCGCCAAGGTATTCATGAAAATCAATTTCACCTGCGGTGGTCTGTGCTTTAAAATTCGGGGCGATGTCCCCTAAGTGTAGTGCCATATACTGATGTTTTTAAGTTGTAAAAGTACTATAAAATCAATTCCCTACCAACCTGATAGACTTAAACAGCTGCTAAACAAACAACTGTGCGTCCCTTGTCAGGATGCCAGGTCTTTTAAGGTCCTGTTTTCCAATATCCCCAGCGAAGCGTCCCGCACTTCGATCATCATATCATGCAGGCCGCATTTTTTTTCATCGCAGTGTTTGCAGCGCTCATAAAAGTAAAGGCTGACACAGGGAAGCATGGCAATGGGGCCATTGACCAGTCGTACGATCGTTGCCACTTTGACCTTTGCCGGGTCCTTACTCAAAAAATAGCCGCCGCCCTTCCCCTTCTTGCTGTCGAGGATACCGGCTTTTTTCAGTTCCAGTAAAATATTCTCGAGGAACTTGAGCGGGATCTTCTTCTTTTTCGAAATCTCAGAGATCAGCACCGGTCCCTGCTTGTATCGTTCGGTCAGGTATTCCAGGGCTTTAAAGGCGTATTGTGATTTCTTTGACAGCATATAAAAGGATTATTCAATGATCAGCTTATAGTTTACCGGGGAATTTTTCCTCAGCATGACCGCCACCCCGCAATATTTTTCCAGCGATAATTCAATCGCCTTTCTCACTTTATCCTCATTCCCGGCCGCGGTTTTAAGCCGGTATGTTATCTCCACCCCTGTAAATACTTTCGGGTGTTCTTCTGTTTGTTCCGCCGCCGCTTCCATGGTAAGACCCGAGAATTCCACCCGCATCTTCTCCAGGATATCTACCAGGTCGATCCCCGAACAACCGGCCAGTGCGGATAACAGGAGGGCCTTGGGACCGTGCCCGTTCTTTTTGTCTCCATCCACCCTGATCCGGTTTCCGTCGTGTTCACTTTCAAACCGATGCTCTCCTTTCCATACCGTAGTTGTCTTCATCACAATTCGTGTTTTTTATTTGTTGAGATATTTTCCAGCGTCCACCGGATTTCCTGCTCAAATTTATTCTTTCTTTCCCCACATCCCGCTTTTTTGCAGATCCGGCAGGAAAAGGGCAGGCAACCATCGCAATGGACGAAAAATTCAGGCGACTCCCCGAATTCTTTCCGTACCAGTTCGGCCAGGCTGTCTATTTCCCGGTGCGCCTCATGTACATTGAGGTACCAGGGCACGGTCAGGTGGCAGTCAAGGTGCAGGACGGTCCCGTATTTTATCACCCGCAGGTTATGCAGGTCGATCCAGTTCTCCCCGCGGTTCTTATTCAGCAGGTCCACCATCCGGCCCAGCAGGCTACTGTCCGCCTCGTCCATGATACCCGCAATGGACTTACGCAATATTTTATACCCGGTAACCATAATGATGGCCCCGAAGATGAAGGCCACCACGCTGTCGATCCACGCCAGGCCGGTAAAGTACAGCAATACCAGTCCGACAATAATCCCCAGGGTGGACAGGGTATCACTCTGCAAATGGCGCCCGCTGGCCACCAGGGCCAGGGAATTGTTCTTTTTACCGGTACGTAAACAGAAAAAAGCTATCAGGTAATTCGCTCCCGCGGCAGCGGCCACGAGCCAGATCCCGGTATCCAGCCGATGGAGCTGAACCGGGTTAATCAGGTTCTGCGCAGCTTTATAAAGGATGATGACCCCCGCACTGGCAATCAGGGTTCCTTCAATGGCTGCGGAAATAAACTCCGCCTTTCCATGCCCATAGGGATGATCCCAGTCCTTCGGTTTGGCGGCCACATAAAGACTGTAGAGCCCGATAAAACCTGCCGTCACATTGACAATGCTTTCCAGCGCATCTGTCAGGATCGCCACGGAGTGGGTGGAATAATAGGCAATGAATTTAACCACCAGTATAACAACGGACAGTATGGCCACCCACTTCTGCATCCGGAGGTTTTGCTTTTCCCTGCTTATATCCATGGTTACATTTATTTATTTGTTGTTGCGGAACCGGGGCCTCCTGTCAGGACTGCTGCCGGAACAATCCCCTGAAAAAACGGGCGATGCGGTTATAAAATTCTTTATTGAGCAGCTGCGAATCACGCATAGCCTTATACGTTAGGAACAGCCCCAGTGGCAGCAGTACCGCTGTTGCCAGCCACATGCCGGCAAACGGGGTAAGACTGTCCTCCTTCGCAAATTTCTCGCCCGTGGTACTGGAAAAATAAAACAGCATAAAAAAGACGATCGCGAAAATGAGGGGTGTGCCCAGTCCCCCTTTCCGGATAATGGAGCCCAGCGGGGCGCCAATCAGGAACAATACCAGGCAGGCCAGCGAAAGGGAGATCTTCCGGTGCCATTCAATCTCATGTTTCCGCAGGTTTCTCTCCTTGTCTTTCATAATCTGGAATAAGGATTCGGCATTGATCCGGATTGAACCGGCCGTGCTTTTGGCCATTTCATTCACATTGGAACGGGCTGAGTCCGGTAAGAGTTCATTAAAGTTCCGGGCCCTGGCAAAAACGGAACTGTCCGGGGGATAGCGGTTCCAGGAAGAATCCAGGAGTGAATTAAACGGCAGCACATTAAACATATCCTTCAGGGTTTGTTCCCGGGTCTGTGCATTTTCCTTTTTCAGGGAGTCAATGGCTTTGTCGAGCTGGCGCATGCTGAACATTTTTTCGTTGTTCTTATTTACGCTGTCGGCTGTCCGGCTGGAAAAGCCCAGGTTGCTCAGGTCAAACTGCTTTTTATATTCGTTGAACCCGATCCGGATGTATTCGATATTTGACCGGGCATATACATTTCCCCGCTCCTGGTAGCGCCAGCCATCTTTGAGGTTGAATTCGAGGAACCGTTTGTTTTCCGTCACCCGCATGATACCGCTTTTGGCCACAATAAAATTATCCTGCAGGGGATTGCCCTGTTCATAGATGATCACATCCCGGATCACGCTGTCATTGGCCTCTTTCTTTCCGATCTTAATGGCAAAGCCGCTGATCTTATCATAAAAAACACCTTCCTTCAGATCAAAGGCCGGCTTGGCATAAATAATATCGGCCAGCAGCGTTCTGGATTTAAGATTGGCCACCGGGATCACATAATTGGAGAACAGGAAAGCAATCCCGCTGATAAAGACACTGATAATAAATAAGGGCCGCATAAAACGGAGCAGGGATATCCCGGCCGATTTGATGGCCACGAGTTCAAAACTTTCACCCAGGTTTCCAAAGGTCATTAACGACGAAAGCAGGATGGCCAGGGGCAGGGCCAGGGGTACCAGTACGGCACTTTGGTACAGGATAAACTCCAGTATGACCTGCACACCCAGTCCCTTTCCCACAAAGTCATCGATATAGAGCCAGAAAAACTGGATGACCAGTACCAGCAACGTGATGAAGAACGTAGCGATAAAGGGGCCGATAAAGGCCTTAATGATGAGTTTATCTAATTTCCTGAACACGTTATCTTTAATAGATGAATTCCGCAAAAATAAGGCTTTCAGGAGAGGAGCAGTTACAGGTATTGAATGGTGACTGGATTTTAACAAAGAACCGGATCCTGCAGGAGATTGACCTGTTTTTCGGCAAACTGCAGCAGGACCAGCAAAACCTGTTCGCGCAATCGCTGAAAAAGCTTCCGGAATCGGTTGATACTATTCCTCCCAAAATATCGCGGGGAGAGAATTTCGGGGGCCTGCCCTATCGGGTATTGGATTACCCGCGCTGTTTTCAGCCCTCCGGTATTTTCGCGGTTCGAACCTTGTTCTGGTGGGGACATTTTTTCAGCGTTACCCTGCACCTCTCCGGCAGCTGGAAAACAGCGAGCCAGGAAGCCGTTATCCGTCATTACCGGCAACTGAAAGATTGGGGTTTTCTCGTTTGTACAGGCGCTGATCCCTGGCAACAGGACCCTGCGTCCGGGCAATACCAACTGGTCGGTCAGCTCTCTTTACGGGCATTTGAAAAAATAACCAGGGAACAGTCCTTTATTAAACTGGTTGCAAAACATGAACTGGCCGACTGGGAACAAATACCCGGGCGTCTGCTCGAAGACTTTAAGCGGTTGATGGAAACAGCCGGGTATGCAGGTTAATTACCCAGGCGGTGGAAAAGCTCCTTGACCTGGTAATCCCAGAGCATACTCTGGTCCTTGATGTCCTTTTTTTCTGCAAAGTCTTTGATCACCAGAATGGTCTGGTTCGTGATCTCAGATTTTTCAATGCGGAACTCGAAATATTCCTCTTTAGGGGCGGTCTGCCAGTGAAAACGTACAAACTTGTCCTGTTCACTTTCCAGTATATCTGCTTTTTCAAAAGCACCATTCCAGCCAAAGTAAAAAATACTGTCTCTCTCATCCACTTTATCAGCAAACCACTCAGCCAGGCCGGCCGGGGTGGCGAGGAATTCGTATAGTATGGGAGGGGAGCAGCGTACGGGAAATTCTAAGGTATATAATTGTTTACTCATTGGTTTCAATCGACACATTGCGATAGCTGCAATAATAGAAAATAAATCATTGCGGCAAAATATTTTATGACTTATTTTTCCCCTTATTTGTTACCGCAAGGCCCCCTGAAAAATAAAACAGGGAATAATTCGTTAATAGGATGCCAAAATTTATTTGGGCCGTACGGGCAAATGCGTTAAATTGCCTTGAAGTTCAATACTTTCTGTACAAGCCGGACATTGTGGTGGGTATTTTTAGAGTATAAGACCAAGCCAACTTATTATTCTTTGACCCTTAAAATACACCATTTAAAACCATACCTATGAGCATGAGACAACTCAAGATCACGAAGTCTATTACGAACCGTGAATCGCAAAGCCTTGAAAAATACCTGCAGGAAATCGGCAAGGTAGAGCTTATTACCCCTGAAGAAGAAGTCAAATTAGCCACCCTGATCAAACAGGGAGATCAGCGGGCATTGGACCGCCTGACCAAGGCCAACCTGCGCTTTGTTGTGTCCGTTGCCAAACAATACCAGAACCAGGGACTGTCCTTACCGGACCTGATCAACGAAGGGAACCTGGGCCTGATCAAGGCTGCACAACGCTTTGATGAGACCCGTGGTTTCAAATTTATATCCTACGCGGTATGGTGGATCCGCCAGAGCATTTTGCAGGCCCTGGCCGAACAGGCCCGGATTGTCCGGCTGCCGCTGAATAAAGTGGGACTGACCAACCGCATTCAGAAAGCCTTTTCCCAACTGGAGCAGCAATACGAACGCGAACCCTCTGCCGAGGAACTGGCCGAGGTACTGGATATGGACCTGGATGAGGTATCCTCCACCCTGGGTATCAACGCCCGCCATGTGAGTATGGACTCCCCCCTGTCAGAAGGCGAGGAAAACACCCTGATCGATGTGCTGGTGAATCCCAATGCGGAAAAGACAGACGGTGAACTGGATCATAACGAATCCCTCAAAACCGAGATCGACCGCTCCCTCAAAACCCTGACCGAAAGGCAGAAAGAAGTGATCTGCTTTTTCTTTGGGATCGGGGTGGATCATCCCATGAGCCTGGAAGATATCGGGGAACGCTTTAACCTGACCCGGGAACGGGTGAGGCAGATCAAGGACAAAGCCATCACCAAGCTCAAGACTTCCAACCGTTGTAAACTCTTAAGAACCTATTTAGGCGCATGATTTGACAGCTACTCTACGTATCTTTGCAACTCGTTAAAAAGTGAACTTCAGTTCACTTTTTTGCATTGGAAGGGCTTCGGTCAGCGGATCGAAGCAGCGGGCGGTTTAAAGCAGACTATTGCCTCGTTTCAATAGATCAGGCAGGTCAACCGGCAAGTAATTAATCTTAAGAAAGAGAATAGATATGTTCAATTCATTGCAGGAAAAACTGGAAAGTGCCTTTAAGAACCTCAAAGGACAGGGGCGTATTACCGAGATCAACATTGCGAGTACGGTGAAAGATATCCGCCGTGCCCTCGTGGATGCGGATGTGAACTATAAGATCGCCAAGGAATTCACCGATAAAGTGAAGGACAAGGCCATGGGTGAAAAAGTAATCAATGCCATTTCCCCGGGGCAGTTAATGACCAAGATCGTAAAGGACGAACTGGCCGAACTGATGGGCGGACAGGAAGCGGTTTTTAATGCCAAAGGCAATCCGGCCGTGATCCTGATCGCCGGTCTGCAGGGTTCCGGTAAGACCACATTCAGCGGTAAACTGGCCCATTACCTGAAAACAAAAAAAGGCCTCTCTCCCCTCCTCGTAGCCGCAGATATTTACCGCCCCGCGGCAATGGAACAGCTCCGGGTGCTGGGTGAACAGATCGGGGTGGATGTACATATTGAACTGGAAAATAAAGACGCGGTTTCTATTGCCGGTAACGCAGTTAAAGAAGCCCGCAGCAAAAACAAGAATGTAGTCATTATCGATACGGCCGGCCGCCTTGCGGTGGACGAAATGATGATGACCGAAGTGGCCAATGTAAAGAATGCCGTGAACCCGCAGGAGATCCTTTTTGTGGTGGATAGCATGACCGGCCAGGATGCGGTCAATACGGCCAAGGCCTTTAATGACAGGCTGGATTTTACCGGGGTGGTACTTACTAAACTGGATGGTGATACAAGAGGTGGTGCGGCCATCTCTATCAAATACACGGTCAATAAGCCGGTCAAGTTTACCAGCAGCGGGGAAAAAATGGATACCCTTGATGTCTTCTACCCCGACCGGATGGCACAGCGGATCCTGGGTATGGGGGATATCACGTCCCTGGTGGAAAAAGCCCAAGCCCAGTTTGACGAGGCAGAAGCAAAAAAACTGGAGGCCAAACTCCGCAAGAATAAATTTGACTTTGCCGATTTCAAAATGCAGCTGGAGCAGATCAAGAAGATGGGAAATATGAAGGACCTGCTGGGTATGATTCCCGGGCTGGGGAGCAAAGTAAAAGACCTTGATATCAATGACGACTCTTTCAAAGGCATCGAAGCCATGATCAATTCCATGACGCCGGCTGAGCGGGCTGATCCCGACCTGATTGACGGCAGCCGTAAAAAAAGGATCGCCAGCGGCAGCGGCAAAGACATCCAGGATGTTAACAATTTTATGAAGCAGTTTGAACAGATGCGCGGTATGATGAAGAATATGAACAAAATGGGGGCGTTTGGGAAGATGATGCCGGGGAGGAATTAGTAGGGAGTCGTTAGTTAGCAGTCGGTAGTCAGCACATTAAACTGATCAGTACATTCTGTTGAATTTTACAATGCAGGTCTATCCCGGACAACAATTCGCATGACACTAAGGGAACTAAATAAAAAAGCAGCAACCTTACCGGTTAGCTTCTTTTTTATTCAATCCTATTTAATTGTTTATCAATCCAATATAAGAGGAAAAAGATTTACCACTCCCTCGTCCGGGAATGGCAGATTAAGACCTTAGAATGGACTACAGACTACCGTCTACGGACTACAGACTTCACGAAAAGCCTGTTGCACTTTCCTGTGATTTTACTATCTTCGCCGTCCGGTATCTACCGGAACTAACAATTATTGTTTAACGCTGTTAAATTTCTATTTATGTCAGCCAAAATCCGTCTTCAGAGACACGGGTCAAAAAAGAGACCCTTTTACTTCATTGTTGTAGCCGATTCAAGGGCACCCCGCGACGGCAAATTCATTCAAAAATTAGGTACTTACAATCCCCTGACTGTTCCTGCTACAATTCAGCTGGACCGTCAAAAGGCATTGGAGTGGCTGAACAAAGGTGCTACACCCACCGATACCGTTCGCCGGATCCTCAGCTTTAAGGGCGTATTGTACCTGAAACACCTGCTCCGTGGCGTAAGCCTGGGGCTGTTTGATGATGCAGCAGCAATGGAGAAATTCACCAAGTGGAGTGCTGAGCACGAAGCGCAGGTGAAAAGACGCCAGGAAGAGGCCTATCGCCAAAAAAGAGCCAGGCGCGTTGGTCCGGGTCGCAGACCTGAACGCAAAGCAGAAGGCAACGGCGGTGGTGAAGGATAATTAAAAATCCGCATCCTGAAAGTTCATGGATCCCGGCCGATGGCCGGGATTTTTTGTTGCCCTGAATAATTTATACCCGATCCGGACTGCTTCCTGCTGCGGTGGAGCAGGCAAAAAAACTTTATTTTCGTGCTTACCAAATGGCAGATTATTACAATACCGGAAAATTTGTAGCCGTACATGGCCTCCAGGGAGAACTGCTGCTGAAGCATGTGCTTGGCAAAAAGACTGCCCTGAAAGGATTGTCAGCTTTGTTTGTGGAAGAAAAGAAAAATGTCTTCCTGCCCTGGTTCATTGAATCCGCAAAAATTAAATCGGAAGACGAGATCTATCTCAAGCTCGAAGGGATCAATACACGGGAAGCAGCCCTGAAACTGGTCCGGAAACAGGTATGGCTGCCCGAAGCGGATTTTAAAAAATTCACCGCCAGATCGGCACCCGCCGGTTTACTCGGTTATACCATTATTGATAACAATGAATCCCTGGGCGAGATCCTGGAACTGATCGAGCAACCTCACCAGTTGCTCTGCCGGCTGGAGATAAAAGGGAAGGAAGTGCTGGTTCCCCTGCACGAGGGCTCCCTGCAAAAGATAGATCATAAAAAGAAGGAAGTGCGGGTGGAACTGCCGGAAGGGTTGCTGGATATTTACCTCACTTAGGTCCCATGATAAAATCCGCCAGTAATTTCATCCGGTAGTACAGATTGCTCAGCATCAGGGAGACATTGTTTTTTACTGTTACCACGGATCCGCCGTTCATTTTTTTAATATTCTTGAGTTCTTCAATCTTTTCGTCGATCTTATCCACCAGTTTCTCTGCTTCCCATCCCAGGTATTTTCTGTTCCGTTCATCCTTGATATGATAGGGTTCGATCCGGCCGGGTTTCAGCTTTTTAAATTTGAAATTAGCCTCCACTCCCTTTTTAATGGCTTCATTGGCCAGCAGGTCGATCATCATATCCGCCGGCACTTTGTTCAGGTAGGCGTTGTGAAAGATATTCAGGTTATTTCTCAATTCGCGGATCAGTTGCTTTTTCAGCACATCGCTGGTCTTCCCTTCACTGTGCAGGAAGGTCAGCAGATCCTTCAGCGGCCCGATGCCGGTCTTCAGCCATTCCAGGTTCATATCGCTTTAACTAACTTTGTTTCGTGTCAGCAAACAAAATACGACATATTGCCCATTTCGACCTTGATTCCTTCTTCGTATCTGTGGAGATCCGTAACAATCCTTCGTTAAAAGGCAAACCCGTCCTGGTGGGCGGTTACGAACGGGGGGTGGTGGCTGCCTGTAGTTATGAAGCCCGGAAATTCGGAATTCATTCCGCTATGCCCATGAAAAAGGCAATGCAGTTATGTCCGCAGGCCATCATCACCAATGCCAGCCGGGACCAGTACAGCAAGTACTCCCGCTGGGTAACGGATATCATTGCTTCCAAGGTACCCCTGTTTGAAAAAGCCAGCATCGATGAATTTTATATTGACCTGACGGGGATGGATAAATTTTTCGGCGTAAGCAGGTATGCCCGGGAATTAAGAGAACATATTATCCGCGAAACAGGCCTCCCGATCTCCTGCGGCCTGTCAACAGCCCGCTTTATCAGTAAAATGGCGACCAATGAAGCCAAGCCCAATGGCTTTTTGGAAATTCCCCCCGGCAAGGAAATCGAATTTCTCTGGCCCCTGGGAGTTGAAAAGATCAATGGGGTGGGCAAACAAACCGAACAGCAACTGAAAATGTTTGGCATTTATACCATTGAGGACATGGCCAAAACGCCCCGGGAACTGATGGAACGGATTGCCGGTAAATGGGGGGAAAGTTTATGGCACAAAGCCCATGGCCGGGGCAGTGCGGATATCAGCACCGACTGGGAACAGAAGAGCATGAGCCATGAGAATACCTTCGATACTGATTATAACGACCCGGAATTCCTGAATAAAGA
This sequence comes from Sphingobacteriales bacterium, assembly GCA_016192105.1. Lineage (GTDB taxonomy): Bacteria > Bacteroidota > Bacteroidia > Chitinophagales > Chitinophagaceae > JJ008. Next base: position 200,764 of record JACPUV010000007.1, read on the forward strand.
ACTGGTACGCCTAACCGAAAAAACCGCTTTTGCCCTCCGGGAAGATGAAAAAATGACCGGTTGTGTAACCGTCAAGATCCGGTATGCCGATTTTGAAACCAGCACCTGCCAGGAAACCATTGATTATACCGCACTGGATGATGATCTGATCGCGAAAGTAAAAAGCCTGTTTGCCAAAAACTGGCAGAAAGGAAGACCCGTCAGGCTGCTGGGAGTCCGGTTCAGTCACCTGATCCCGATCAGCACACAGATGAGTCTTTTTGAAAACAAGGTGGAGAAACTTAATTTGTACAAAGCCGTCGATGAAATAAAAGAACGGTTTGGCAGTAAATCAGTCACCAAGGCCGTTGTCACAAAACCCAAACCGGCAGACCCCGGGTAATGGGTTCCTTCCTATCTTCGTTGATGAATAGCTCTCAGTTGTCAGTTGTCAGTTGTCAGTTGTTAGTTGTTAGTTGTTAGTTGTTAGTTGTTAGTTGTTAGTTTATTAATTAATCTAAAATAAAATAACGATCATGTCACAAACTTGGAAAGAGTACCAGGAAACGCATAAGGAGCGGTTCTTAAATGAAATGCTGGACCTGCTCCGCATTCCCTCTGTCAGTGCCAAAAGCGAACACAAAGAGGATATGCTGAAATGCGCTGAAGCCGTGAAAAAAAGTTTACTCGCCGCAGGCTGCGACAAGGCAGAGGTGATGGCCACTGCCGGACATCCCGTGGTCTATGGCGAAAAAATCATTGATCCCGCCAAACCTACGGTGCTGGTCTATGGTCACTATGATGTACAACCGCCCGAGCCCCTGGAACTCTGGCACAGCGGCCCCTTTGAACCGGTGATAAAAGACGGTAAGGTATTCGCCCGGGGGTCTGCGGATGACAAGGGCCAGTTTTATATGCATGTGAAAGCCCTTGAGATCCTGTCGAAGACCAACAGCATGACCACCAATATCAAATTCCTGATTGAAGGAGAGGAAGAAGTAGGTTCCCCCAACCTGGGAAAATTTGTAGCGGATCATAAAGCCCTGCTGAAATGCGAAGTGATCCTGATCAGTGACAGCGCCCTGCTGAGCATGGATAATCCTTCCCTGGATGTGGGGATGCGCGGACTGAGTTATATTGAAGTGGAAGTAACCAGCGCCAACCGTGACCTGCACAGTGGCACTTATGGCGGCGCCGTGGCCAACCCCATTACCATCCTGGCTAAAATGATCGCCGGCTGTCATGATGAGAACAACCATATCACCATTCCCGGTTTTTATGAGGATGTGCTGGTGGCCACCCCGGCAGAAAGAGAACTGCTGAATAAGGCGCCTTATGATGAGAAAGAATATAAAGAAGAACTGGGGGTGAATGAACTCTGGGGAGAAAAAGGATTCACCACCTATGAACGTACCGGTATCCGGCCCACGCTGGAACTGAACGGCATCTGGGGCGGTTATACCGGTGAAGGCGCCAAAACCGTGCTTCCGTCAAAAGCCTATGCAAAGATCTCGGCCCGGCTGGTTCCGAACCAGTCATCCCATAAAATGACGGACCTGCTGCTGAATTATTTTAAATCCATCGCGCCTCCTTCTGTCACCGTAAAAGCATCCCTGCACCATGGGGGAGAGCCTTACCTGACCCCCATCGACAGCAAGGGATATAAGGCGGCTTCCAAAGCTGTCGAAACTACTTTTAGTAAAGCACCGATCCCCGTACGCGGAGGCGGCAGTATTCCCATCTGCTCCATTCTTGAAAGAGAACTGGGGGTGAAAATCGTATTCATGGGCTTCGGACTGGACAATGACAACCTGCACAGCCCGAATGAAAAATTTAACCTGGAGAATTACTACAAGGGGATTGAGACCATCCCGTATTTCCATAAGTATTTTGCTGAATAGGGAAAAGCTGCTACAAAAAGTAAAAAACGCGCAGCCAATCTTAACTGCGCGTTTTTTTATTTGACTGCAACCGGCAGTAACTGTTAATGAAATCAAAGCCCGAAAATCCAGGTAACCCCGCTTTTTTCCAGGTACTTGTTTAACCCGTTCAGTTCATCAAAAAACTGACTCCTCATGCCAACTTTCCGGCCATCCAGGTTATTCAAAATATCCAGCAAAACCCATTGGTTTTTGAACAAATAAGGCGCCCCCAGAAGCGGTATCTTTATTTGTTCTTTTTCCCCTCGCCAGTCAAGCAATACTGATCCGGCTTTCAGTGTTTGCCTGCCCAATTCATCTACGGGAGCACTATCAAAGAAAAAGGGGAAATCACGAACAGCAAATTTCACAGCCGTATCTTTCAGGTAAATAACATCCCCTTTGTTCCCAATGTAATAAGCTGTGTCGGCAGACATTTTTACAGACTGTGCTTTATATTGCGGAAACTTAGTCCGGTAAATATACCGGTCTATACCCATCAAGTTATAGTTTATAAGAAAAACATCCGTGCGCAATCCCCTCACTTTTTGTAAATAATGAACCGGGTAATAATCATTATCCCCAAATGACAACAATACCGCATTGGGAGGGCAACCGGAAAGCAGTTCCTTACTCTCCTGCAGGTCAGCATCCCGATATAAGTCAACGGGCAAACTTAAACTTCTGGAAAATGAGTCTGCGTACGTCAGAAAGATCTGATATTGAAACATTATTTCATTCGCATACTTCATTCCTATTTTTCCAACTACTGTTTCATAATCAGGGGTTCTTTTCATTAACATTTCAAAACAATCCAATGCCAGTTTCCCTTCCTTTCTGAATATTTCTATCTGTTCTCTGCTAAGTGCATTGATTGAAAAAGGAAGCGCCCAGGTATCCTTTTCATCCACAAAGCCGGAATTATTACTGATATAGCCCATTGCCCGGGCACTGTAGGCTCTCCCCAAGGCATACAGATCATTATCGCTAAGCGGATTTTTTCCTCCCAGGTCAGTTATCACATCCTTATACCAGGAAGTGTACCCGTAATAGGGCTGGATATCGAAATTCATCCGGGTCGGTTCATCCATCAGTGATTCCGGCCGAAGCGGGTTTATTCCACTTACATTTACAAAGCTGAGTTTCCGGTAGCCAGTATCGGTAACGGCTCTGAACAGCTGTTTCCTGAAAGGTATCAGGCCTGTTTGGTTTTCATACCGGTTTGACACCACATACCAATCGCCTCTTCTTTTTTCAAAACTGATATATTCATCTGCCGTGTTATCAACTTTATACAGAGCACAAAACGCTTCAAGCATTTCATCTGCTGAAATGAAACCAGGCCTGTTTTGTTGTGAATCCCCTGCCATTGCATAAAGCAAAAAATAAAAAGTAAATAACCATCTTTGCATAGAAATCGTATTATGACCGAAGCTAAAGAAAAACTCCGCCTCGACAAATACCTCTGGTCCATCCGGCTGTTCAAGACAAGATCAGCGGCTGCAACCGCCTGCGATTCCGGCAAGGTGAAGTTTGAAGGCGGCCAGGCGAAAGCTGCGAAAAACGTAAGTATCGGGGACGAGTACGAAGTAAAGACCGAAGCCAAACGCTGGCGGATCAAAGTCACGGGTTTACTTCATAACCGGGTAGCTTATGCGGAAGCTATTAAGCACTACCTCGACATTACCCCGGAAGAAGAGATACAACGGATCCAATACCAGGCCGCCAGTTTCCATACCGGCAAGCGAAGGAGCAAGATCGGAAGACCCACAAAAAAAGAAAGAAGGGATATCGATGATTTTTTCGGGGAGTAAGGTGGCTATTCAGGAAATGGTCGAAATACTCTTGATAAAATCCGGGTTCTTTTGATCCAGCAGGTCATTCAGTGTTCTTGCAGAAAATTCCGCCAGCATATCATCCCGGAGTTTCAGCATCTGGTAATGCAGGGGGCAGGGACTCTGGCTATTGCATTTCCGCAGGCTCAGTACACAGGTATTGAATTGCTCCACCCCGTCAGTAATCTTCACCAATGTTATCAGTTTGGTTCTTAAAGTGGATTCATCCAGCGAAAATCCGCCGTACGGCCCTTTGGTGGAATGCAGTACCCCCTCTTTTACCATCATTTTCATGATCTTGGCCAGGAAATGACGGGGCACGGATAATTTCCGGGCCATTTCATCCAACTGCACTTTACGTCCCTCCTGGGCTACCAGCGCCACATACAATACCCCCCGGAGGGCATAACCAAATGACTTAGAAAGGAACATATCAGAAGGGATAAATAAACCTCAAAACTACCTACCCCCGTTTCCCCGGCAGCTGATAAAGATCAGGTTTCCTGCTGATGAATGTCAGAACCGACCGGACCCTGCAAAAATACATTTGCCGAATAAAAGACACTAATATCTTTTTTAAGTCTTACATTTATACACGCAACACCCTATTAATAATCTCAAAACCCCCAGATCATGAAACGCAACTTCATCCTCTCTGTGGCCCTGTTTTCGGCTACCCTCTATTTCAGCTCCTGCCAGGAAGGAGTAAAAGATGAACCCAAACCCATCGATGTCCAGGAACTGACGAAAGACCAGCCTGAAACCCACGGTACAGAAGTTACAGAAGGCGAGATCGTCTTCAGCAACCCCCTTGACACTGCCATGGTTTCCTTTGGCAAGAGTACGTATGAACTGAAATGCCAGAGCTGCCACCGTCTTACCGAAGAAAAACTGGTAGGACCCGGATGGAAGAATGTGACCAAACGGAGAAAGCCCACCTGGATCATCAATATGATCACCAATGTGGACATGATGCTTGAAAAAGACCCTGAGGCCCAAAAGCTGCTGGAACTCTGCCTGGTCCGCATGCCCAACCAGAACATGAACCGGGAAGACGCCCGCAAAGTGATCGAGTTCATGCGCCAAAATGACGGCGAAAAATAATGCCTGCTGAAACAAAACCACCGGAACCTAATCTGTTTTACTTAACTGCTAAATAGTATATATGAAACACTCTTTCTTTAAATTGCTCCCAGCGGTTACCCTGCTGGTTATAGGACTGACCGCGTTACCCGGTTGCAAGCCAAACGGTACCCAATCCGCTGTCAGTGGTGATGCGGCGGCTAAAACATATATAGCACCTGGCAAATATGACGAGTTCTACGACTTTGTTTCCGGTGGTTTCAGCGGACAGATGTCTGTGTACGGCCTGCCTTCCGGCCGCTTATTCCGGGTAATCCCTGTTTTTTCGGTGGATCCCGAAAAAGGATATGGCTACAGCGAAGAAACAAAGGCCATGCTGAATACCTCCAATGGTTTTGTACCCTGGGATGACCTGCACCATATTGCCCTGTCTGAAACAGATGGCATCCAGGATGGTCGCTGGGTTTTTGGCAATGCCAATAACACCCCCCGGATCGCCCGCATCGACCTCAAGACATTCAAGACCGCCGAGATCATTGAAATTCCCAACAGTGCCGGGAACCACTCCTCCCCCTTCATTACGGAAAATTCAGAATACGTGGTGGCGGGTACCCGTTTCAGTGTTCCCCTCGGTGACAAGCAGGACGTACCCATCAATACCTATAAAGACAATTTCAAAGGAACCGTCAGCTTTATCGGGGTGGATAAGACCAGTGGCAATATGAGCTTGGCATTCCAGATCCTGCTGCCGGGAGTAAATTTCGATCTGGCCCGCGCCGGCAAAGGAAAGTCGCACGGCTGGTTCTTCTTCAGTTGCTATAATTCAGAAAAAGCCAATACCCTGCTGGAAGTAAACGCCTCCCAGAAAGACAAGGATTTTATTCTTTGTGTAAACTGGAAAAAAGCCGAAGAGTATATCAAGGCCGGGAAAGGGCAAAAGAAAACGGTCTCCTATGTTCACAATACCTGGGACGAAAAGAAACACATGGCCACTTCCACATTGGAAAAAGAAGTGCTGGTACTGGATCCCAAAGAGCTGAAAGATATGGTTTACTTTATGCCCTGCCCCAAGTCCCCGCATGGCTGCGATACCGATCCCTCCGGGGAATATATCGTGGGCAGCGGTAAACTCGCCGCCGTGATCCCGGTATTTTCCTTTACCAAGATCCAGGCTGCGATTGCCGCCAAAAACTATGACGGCGACTATGACGGCATACCGGTACTGAAATATGATGCGGTTTTACATGGCGAAGTACAGAAGCCCGGACTCGGCCCCTTACACACCGAGTTTGATGCAAACGGTAATGCCTATACGTCTTTCTTTGTATCCTCCGAGATCGTAAAATGGAGTGTAAAGGACCTGAAAGTGCTGGACCGTGTTCCTACTTATTATTCCATTGGTCACTTATCTGTTCCCGGAGGGCCCACACGGAAACCCTGGGGGAAATATGTGATCGCTTACAATAAGATCACCAAGGACCGTTACCTGCCCACCGGTCCCGAACTGGCCCAGAGCGCCCAGCTCTATGACATCAGCGGTGATAAAATGAAACTGATCCTTGACTTCCCCACCATCGGTGAACCCCATTATGCGGAAGCCATCCCTGCTGAACTGATCATGAAGAACAGCCAGAAGATCTATAAACTGGAAGACAACCAGAACCCTTATGCCACACTGGGCGATAATAAAGCGAGGGTGGAACGGAAAGGGAATGAAGTGCATGTCTATATGACTGCTATCCGGTCCCATTTTACTCCGGATAATATTGAAGGGGTGAAACTGGGAGAAACCGTCTATTTCCATGTAACAAATATGGAACAGGACTGGGATGTACCCCATGGCTTTGCCATCAAGGGGGCCAATAATGCCGAATTGCTGGTCATGCCCGGTGAAACACAGACCCTGGCCTGGAAACCGGAGAAAGTCGGTGTATTCCCGATGTATTGCACGGATTTCTGTTCCGCACTGCACCAGGAAATGTCGGGTTATATCCGGATCAGCCCGGCCGGCTCCAACGTGCCACTGAGCTTTAGTACCGGAACAAATTTGCCGTCAACCAGCGCGGATCCCGCTGCTGAGAAACCGGCCGTAAAGTAATTCGTTTCAGTGGTAAGCTGCCCGCTTGCTGCAGATATAAACAACTGACTTAATTTTTTATTTATGAAAAAGTTCTTCAACCTCGTACTGCTTGCGTCAGCGTTGTTGCTGGGGAGCTGCAATAATAAACCGACTGAAACCCCTACCCCGGCCGCGGAAAACACGGCCGGCGGGGGACAGGAAGCGATTCAGGATGATGTATCGCAAAAAGATGTGGTAAAAGTAGCTGTGGGTTCGCCGGATCATACCACCCTGGTCGCCGCTTTAAAACAGGCAGAACTGGTAACCTCCCTGTCGAACGCAGGGCCCTTCACGGTATTTGCCCCCACTAATGCAGCTTTTGACAAATTGCCGGCAGGCACTGTGGACGAATTGATGAAAGAGGATAAAAAAACCGACCTGCAGAATATTCTTCAGTACCATGTAACCACTTCGGCGCTGGATACAAAATTCCTGACCGATGGCATGAGCCTGGGTATGGTTAATGGTGACAATGCAACCATCAGCGTGAAGGAAGGAAAGATCCTGCTGAACGGTTCCGCCAGCATTGTGGCTTCCGTCCGTGCATCCAACGGCTGGGTACATGTGATCGACGGGGTATTGCTCCCGCCGGCGAAAAAATAATTGAACCTGTTGCGTTTCAATTGGCCCCTTTCACGTGCTTCCGGGGATGCCGTGCCCCGGGAGCTTTCTTAAGCAAATTTTATGAAGAACAAACTCAGCATCAGCTCCCGTATCCTGGTTTCCTTTGCCTCCGGCGCCCTGGTAGCCGTATTCTTTTTACCAGTCTGGCGGATCGATCTCTTTGCCCCGCAATACCCCGAAGGCCTGATGATGAATATCTGGATTAACAGATTATCCGGTGATGTGGACATTATTAACGGGCTGAATCATTATATCGGAATGAAACATATCAGTGTGGGCATGTTCCCCGAGTTTAGGTTTCTGCCCTGGGTCGTTGCCTTTTTCATGCTGCTGGGAGTAATCGTAGCGGTGACCGGTAGCCGGAAGTATTTATTGTATTATCTCCTGTTAACGGTGGTCGGTGGCAGCCTGGCGATGGTTGACTTTTATAATTGGGGCTATGATTATGGCCACAACCTGGACCCTAATGCCGCGATACAGGTTCCGGGTTTTTCGTATCAGCCCCCCTTATTCGGACACAAACGCCTGCTGAATTTTGACGCTTATTCATTCCCCGATGTCGGCGGCTGGGTGGTAGCAGGCGCTTCCGCACTGGCCTTCCTGGTCTGGCTGATCGAATGGTACCGGCACCGCAAAATTAAACCGCTATGAAAAAAGTTTACTTTTTCCTGTTCGTCTGCGGGCTGACGGGCCTCGGTGCCTGCCGTCCCGGGCCCACCCCTTTTGTTTATGGAAAAGATATTTGTTATACCTGCAAGATGGGAATCATTGACCCCAAATTCGGGGCCGAACTGATCACTAAAAAAGGAAAGCTGTACAAATTTGATGATGTAATTTGCCTGAACCAATACCTGAAGACAGGAGCCACAGAAGAAAAAGAAATCCGGCAAACCGTGGTCGTAAATTTTGAAAAGGGAAACGAGTTCCTTGACATTCATACGGCCAGTTTCCTGGTAGCTCCGGATTTAAAAAGCCCGATGGGCAGTCATGCGGCGGCTTTTGCCACAAAAACAAACGCGGAAAAAGCCAGGCAGGAAATAAAGGGGGAGCTATTGAACTGGAAAGAACTGTCTGCCAAACTGGAATAATTCCATGAAAGTATTTTTTACCATACTCTGCTCTGCCTGGGTACTCTTTTCATCCGGTACCAGTATTATTGTAGGCCCGGGTTCCCCGGTCCGTTCCCTGAAAAAAGCTATTGAACTGGCAAAGGAAAAGGATACCATCCGCCTGCAGGCCGGCCTGTACAAAGAAGGCACGCTCATCCTGACCAAATCCCTGACCCTGATCGGGGATAATAACCCGGTCCTGGACGGGGAAAAAAAATACGAGATCCTCCTGATCAGCGGGAAGAATATAACGGTGCAGGGCATTGTATTCCGCAATTCCGGGTATTCCGCCATGAATGATTATGCCGCTATCAAACTCGTGGATTGCAGCCGTGTAACCCTCGACAGAAATACCATCCTGGATGCTTATTTCGCGATCCATGTCTCCAACAGTGTACACTGCATCATCCGGAACAACCGGATCAGCGGGGTGCCGACTTCCGAACAACTGACCGGCAATGGGATCCATCTCTGGAAATCCGACCACGCCCTTATTGAAAACAACCAGGTGCAGGGCCACCGGGACGGCATTTACTTTGAATTTGTAACTGCCTCCACCATCAGCAATAACCGGAGCGAAAAAAACATCCGGTACGGGCTTCATTTTATGTTTTCCAATGATGATACCTACCGCAATAATATTTTCCGGGATAACGGCGCCGGGGTGGCCGTCATGTATTCCAAGAAAGTACGGATGGAGAAAAACCATTTTGAGGAGAACTGGGGAGCCTCGGCCTATGGCATCCTGCTGAAAGATATCACGGACAGCTATATCGGGCAGAACAGTTTCCTGAAAAACACGGTGGGTATCCATATGGAAGGCAGCAGCCGGATCGAGATCTGCCAAAACCAGTTCCGGAATAACGGCTGGGCGCTTAAAGTACAGGCCAGTTGTGATGACAATGTTTTCCATCACAACAATTTCACCGGGAACAGTTTTGATGTGGGTACCAATGGTACGCTGGTGCTGAATAAATTTGAAAACAATTACTGGGACAACTACGAGGGCTACGATATGAATAAAGACGGCATCGGTGATATTCCTTATCACCCGGTGAGTATGTATTCCATGATCGTGGAGCAGAATCCCACCACGCTGATGCTGTTCCGCAGCTTTATGGTGTCCCTGCTCGATAAGGCCGAGAAAGCCATCCCGAGCCTGACGCCCGAAAACCTTTTTGACAATAAACCAATGATGAAAAAGCTTCCCTTATGATCCGCATTGAACAGGTAAATAAAAAATTCCGCCGGTTGCAGGTACTGGAAAATATTTCCGCCCGGTTTGATCAGGGCCAGGTCATTGCCCTGATCGGCCCGAACGGTTCGGGGAAAACCACCCTGATCAAATCCATCCTTGGCATGGTCCGGCCCGACAGCGGGAAGATCTTTGTAAGGGAACAACAGGTGAACGGCGATCCTGCTTACCGGAAAGATATTGGCTATATGCCGCAGATCGGGCGCTATCCGGACAATATGAAAGTGGGACAGCTGTTCCGGATGATGACGAAGATCCGGAATGCCAGCTCCACGGGGCTGGATGAGGACCTGTACCGGCAGTTCGACATTCCGTCTATAACAGAGAAGCCCATGCGCACATTGAGCGGGGGAACCCGGCAGAAAGTAAGCGCAGCCCTGGCTTTTTTGTTCAACCCTCCCATCCTGATCCTTGATGAACCTACCGCAGGGCTGGATCCGCTGTCGTCGGAGATCCTGAAAGAAAAGATCATCACGGAAAAAAAGAAGAACAAACTGATCCTGATCACCTCCCACGTCCTGAGTGACCTGGAAGAACTGACCACCCATATCATGTACCTGCAGGAAGGGAAAATGCAGTTCCTGAAAGACCTGCAAACCCTGCAGGAAGAAACCGGGGAACTGAAACTCGGTAAAGCCATTGCCCGGGTGATGCAGGGTTATGATACAAACAATGAATGGATTGACCAGATCTTTGCCGTTGAAAAAAATAATGAAACACCCGCAAAATAAAAGCCATGTTGAAACTATCCCGGTATGTGTTGTATGATATCCTGCGGAATAAGATCGTCATTGCGTACACGCTTTTCCTCTTCATTGTATCCTTCAGCATGTTCCGCATGGAGGAAAACGGCAGCAAGGCCCTGCTCAGTCTCCTGAGTATTGTGCTGATCGTTCTGCCCCTGGTCAGCCTGGTCTTTACGACGATCCATTATTTTAATTCCTATGAATTTATTGAACTGATGCTGTCACAGCCTCTCAGCCGTACGCGGATACTGCTAAGTGAATATGCCGGTGTATGCCTTTCACTGCTGAGCGCCTTCTGGATGGGCGTCGGGATACCCGTGCTGGTTTTTTCCCCGGACCCCACCGGCCTCGCCCTCCTGTTCACCGGGACCTCGCTGACCGTGGTCTTCACCAGTATTGCCTTCCTGGCGGCTGTACGTTCCAGGGACAAAGCCAGGGGCATCGGCTTTGCGCTCCTGCTCTGGTTTTATTTTGCCCTGATCTACGACGGGCTGGTATTACTCATTCTTTTTTCCTTCAGTGAGTACCCGATGGAAAAATTCACCCTGCTGCTGTCGGCCCTCAACCCGATCGACCTGGGGCGTATTTTCATTATGCTGAAAATGGATATCAGCGCCCTGATGGGTTATACCGGCGCCCTGTACAAAGACTTCTTCGGAAGCGGGCAGGGGGTTCTTTTCACCGCCGGAATCATGGGACTCTGGGCCATCCTGCCGCTGTGGGGGGCGTTGCGCAGTTTCAAACGAAAAGACATGTAAACAATTTTTTAATAAACAAATTGTCCCCCTGAATGAACTACTCTCCCAAAGCCCGGCACAGATCGTAACAGGCCATCACCACAGTGCTGCTGCACAAAGAAACAAGCTGCTGCACGAAGAAACAACCCGTACGCCCCGTTTCCCTTTTGACAAACTCAGCCTGTCGCAACTGAGTAAATATATTACGGACACCCATCACAGTTATGTGAAGAAAGAATTACCCTCTCTTCTTGCCGATGCCCAAAAAGTGGCTTCCAAACACGGGGAGCGCCATCCCGGGTTATCCGGCATCTTCGAAAAAGTGGCGGACCTCAAAGAAGAACCGGACAGTCACCTGGAAAAAGAAGAAAAGATCTTTTTCCCCGGATCAGGGAAATTGAGCCACTGGCCCGGCCAGAATAAGCAGCAAGGAGTATAACTGTAAAAGTTACAACACGAAACACCCTCTTCCATCTGATTAAAATCAGTTGCCCGGGAAGTACTGGTCATTTCCATCCCCTGTCCAGTGGTTGGAAATTGCGCTTGTCAACCCCATTATTCACCTTTAAAACTTCATTATGGAAACCAAAGCACTGGACAAACCCAGGACCTCCTGGCCGACTTTGTTTGACCCAGGGTGGATGGAAAAATTTTTTAACGCCCCGATCGATGAGTTCTTTAACATGGGCAAAGTGATGAATGTACCGGCCGTCAATGTATCAGAGACCGATAAAGAATTTAAACTTTGCGTAGCAGCACCCGGTATGGACAAAAAGGATTTTAAGGTAGAAGCGTTTGATGAAATGCTGACCATCAGCGCGGAAAAAGAAAAAGAAGAGAAAAAGGAAGAAAAGAACGGACGCTTTAACCGCCGGGAATACAATTACAGCAGCTGGACCCGGAGTTTCACCCTTCCTGAAAACTGCGATACAACAAAAATTGCCGCCGAGTACAAAAACGGGGAATTGCAGATCTTAATTCCGAAACTGGAAATCAACCAGCCGAAAAAAATCAAAAATATTTCGGTGAATTGACGGGATCTGCCTGAATGGCAACCCCCGCCAGTAGCTGAAAGGCGGGGGTTTTTTGTCCGGCAATCTGATGCATTGCCAGCCCTTGCAATTTTATCCTCAATAAAGCAGGTTCTTCAGTTTTTCTATATTACTGATACTGATTTTACCGTCCTTGATCTCAATAAGTTTTTCGGATTTGAAATCACTCAGTGTGCGGATCAGTGATTCCGTAGCGGTACCCACATAGTGAGCGATATCCTCTCTTGAAATTTCAATTGGCTTGTTTTCGCCGGCGCTGTTGAATTTGCCGTGGATATCCACGAGAGCCTTCGCCACCCGTTTGCGCAAAGAACTGTAGGCAAGACTCAGCAGTCTTTCTTCCTTCTCTTTTACGTTTTGGGTAATGATCCGGATAAACTTGGAAGCCACCGCAATATTGCCATCGATCATCTGCTGGAAATCCTCCCGGGGTACCTGTACAATCTCGGTATCCTCCAGGGCCACAGCCGAATCATCGTAATTCTTTTCCTCGATCAGCGCGGGATACCCGATAAAATCCCCGTCACTGTACAGGTCGGTGATGTATTCTTTTCCGTCTTCGTGTGTCTTAAATCCTTTCACTTTTCCTTTCACTATAAAATACAGGAAACGGGGACGCTTGCCCTCCGCATAGATCACCTGCTTTTTAGTGTACAGCTCGGAATTATAATTATCGGGGTTGAACTGGAGCATTCCGGATTCCCGCAGGTCATTGGCCAGTTCGCTCAGGCCCTTTCCGCTGGCATTGTAGTTCTTCTGGAGCACCTCGTATTTCTTCAGCCTCGATTCGATCGCATTCATCAGTTCGATCTCTTCAAAGGGCTTGGTGATATAATCATCGGCCCCCATTTCCATGCCTTTCCGGAGATCACTGCGTTCGGCTTTGGCGGTCAGGAAGATGAGGGGAATATTCTCTGTTTCAGGATTCTTCCGAAGCAGGTGCAGTACCCCGTATCCATCCAGTTCCGGCATCATAATATCACATACGATCAGGTCGGGCTTGTCGGCCAGCGCAGCTTCCACCCCTCTTTTCCCGTTCTCGGCCGTCAGGGTTTTGTATCCTCCCAGGGACAGAATTTCGGCGGTGTTCTCCCTGATGTCTTCGTTATCATCAATAATGAGTATCGTTCTTTGCGGCATAATGCGGTTTTTGGTTTCTAAAACTCATGCAAAATAGGCAAAACCAACCTTTTGATAAAAATCAGTTTCCCGGCTGAACTTTCTCATCCCCCTCCCCGCCCCCCCCGGTTATTTTAGCAACTTCAATATTTTTTCACCCAGCATGGCTTCACCAGTACTTACTGACGGCAAAACCCTCTGTTACCATTGCGGCGAGACCTGCCTGAATACCAAAATCCATTCAGCGGAAAAGGTTTTTTGCTGCGAAGGCTGTAAAATGGTGTTCCAGATCCTGAACCAGAGCGAACTCTGTGATTATTACAACCTCAACGACAACCCGGGGATCAACCAGCGGATAAGGGTCCGGAAGGATAAATTCGCTTTCCTGGAAGATGAAAAAATCCAGTTGCAACTGATCAGTTTCCAGGATGAAAAGCAGGTACATATTACTTTTTACCTGCCCCAGATGCACTGCAGTTCCTGTCTCTACCTGCTGGAGAACCTGCACCGGCTCAACCCGGGGGTGGCATCCAGCAAGGTCAATTTTACCCGGAAAGAAGCGGATATCGTCTTCCTGAAAGACAAAACCAGCCTGCGGGAAGTGGCCGAAACCCTGACGAGTATCGGTTATGAACCCTATATCAGCCTGAATGACCTGAAGGAAAAGAGGCCGGCCATTGACCGGAGCATGGTTTACCAGATCGGTGTGGCCGGGTTTGCATTCGGAAACATCATGCTGATGAGTTTCCCGGAATACCTGGGTATTGATGCCAGTGAAAAGGGCCTGCTGAATGTATTTCGATGGGCCAATTTCGGCCTGGCCATACCGGTGCTATTGTATTCCGCCCTGCCCTTTTATATTTCTTCCTGGAAAAGCCTGAAACATAAGTTCCTGAACATTGACGCCCCCATTGCCCTGGCCGTCATCATCACGTTTATCCGCAGTGCATTTGAAGTGATCAGCGGAACCGGTGGGGGTTATTTTGATTCCATGACCGGAATCGTCTTTTTTATGCTGGCCGGCCGCATTTTACAGGACAAGACCTACCGGCAGCTTTCCTTTGAACGTGATTATACTTCCTATTTCCCCATTGCCATTTCGGTACTGAAAGACAGCAGGGAAATACCCACCGCTCTCCCGGATATCAAACCCGGGAATACCCTGCTCATTCATAATGAAGAACTAATACCCGCCGATGGGATCCTGACCCGGGGCAAGGCCTTTATCGATTACAGTTTCGTGACCGGCGAATCCCTGCCGGTGCTGAAAGATATGGGAGAGATCGTGTACGCCGGGGGTAAACAGACTGAAGGCAATATCGAGATCCTCGTGGTAAAAGAGGTCACTCAAAGCTACCTGACCAAATTATGGAACCGGGATGAATTTAAAGAACAGGAAGAGATCAATACCAGGTCTTTTGTACACCTGCTCAGCCGCTATTTCACTTATATATTATTGGGAATTGCTGCCCTCACCGCCGTGTACTGGCAATTGAATGAGCCGGCCAGGATGTGGCCCGCCATCACTTCCATCTTTATTATTGCCTGTCCCTGTGCCCTGTTCCTGTCCAATACATTTACCAATGGAAATATCCTGCGGATCCTGGGCCGGAACCACCTGTACCTCCGGAATGCGCAGACCATTGAAGATATGGGACGCGCCACTCATATCGTATTTGACAAAACCGGCACGCTGACCTCTTCCCGGCAACAGGATATTGTGTATGAAGGCCATCCTCTTTCGGCAGATCAGTTGCAGCAGGTGGCCGCCCTCGCGGATCAGTCAAATCACCCGCTCAGCAAGGCGCTGGCACATCATATCGGCCGGACCCGGCATATTGAATTTTCCCGGTTTAAAGAATTCGCCGGAAAGGGTATTGAGGGAGAAACAGAACAGGAGTCCATCCGGCTGGGATCTTCTGCCTGGGTCACGGGTAATACCGGTCATCATTCCGGAACCAGCGTGTTTGTGCGTTTTGGAGATGAAGTGTATGGTCAGTTCCGCTTCAGCAACCATTACCGGGAAGCCATACCGGCCCTGATTAATGATCTTCGGAAGGAATACCGGCTTTCCGTGTTATCGGGTGATAATACGGCCGAGCAGGAAACCCTGCAAAAACTGCTGGGTAAAAATGCCACCCTGCTGTTTCACCAAAAACCGGAGGACAAGCTCCGGTATATCAATTTCCTGCAGCAGCAGGGCGGGAAAGTAATGATGATCGGAGACGGGCTGAATGATGCGGGAGCCCTGAAGCAAAGCGATATTGGTATCGCCGTAGCCGAACAGACCAACAATTTCACCCCATCCAGTGATGCAATTATTGAGGCAAAACAACTGTCCAGGCTGAACCGGTTTATACGGCTTTGCCGGGCCAACCGGAATATCGTAGTGGCCAGTTTTGTGATGTCGATTGTATATAACGTAATCGGGTTATTCTTTGCTGTACAGGGAAACTTATCACCATTGATTGCGGCTATTTTAATGCCCAGCAGTTCCCTTAGCATCCTGCTCCTGACATTTGGCAGCAGTAGCTTGATTGCCAGGAAGTTAAAACTGTAAGTAGCACAAAATGCTAAATCGCTCGGTTTGACTGATAAAAATCAGCTGACCCCTTGATAGTGATTACCCTTTGCTGCTACCCGGAAAAATATTTTTACCCCTAATAGTACCAACATGAGTGTAATTATCATCTTAATGATTGCCAGCATTTCTATTGCGGCCCTGTTCCTGGTTGCCTTTTTATGGGGCGTAAAATCCGGTCAGTTTGAAGATGACTTCTCCCCCTCATCCCGGATTCTTTTCGACGACAAACCCGCACCAACCAAAACCGTATAAATCAATAAAAAACAACCCAGTTTATGCAAGTAGAAAAATTCTATTATGACAACAAAATTGTAAAGGCTTTCGGTCTGGCCACGGTGATTTTTGGCATAGTAGGTATGCTGGCAGGATTGTGGGCTGCTATCCAGATTTACTATCCGGCGATCAGTCTGAACTTTCCCCCTACCACTTTTGGCCGTATTCGTCCTTTGCACACCAATGCCATCATCTTTGCATTCGTTGGCAATGCCTCATTTGCAGGTATTTATTATTCCCTGCAACGGCTTTGTAAAGCCAGGCTGTTCAGCGATAAGCTGAGCTGGATTCATTTCTGGGGCTGGCAGGCCATTATTGCTTCCGCGGCGATCACCCTGCTGCTGGGTATCACCACCGGGAAAGAATATGCGGAACTGGAATGGCCGATCGATATCGCCATTACCCTGATCTGGGTTGTTTTTGGTATCAATATGTTCGGCACCATCCTGAAAAGAAGGGAGCGTCACCTGTATGTGGCTATCTGGTTTTATATCGCTACCTGGGTAACGGTTGCCTTGCTGCACATTGTGAACTCTATTGAAATTCCCGTTTCCTTCCTCAAAAGTTACAGCTGGTATGCGGGGGTACAGGATGCGCTGGTGCAATGGTGGTACGGTCACAATGCCGTGGCTTTCTTCCTTACCACCCCGGTACTGGGCCTGATGTATTATTTTCTGCCCAAGGCTTCCGGCCGGCCGGTATATTCCTACCGTCTTTCCATCATCCACTTCTGGGCGCTGATCTTTATTTATATCTGGGCCGGTCCTCACCACCTGTTGTACACTTCCCTGCCCGACTGGGCGCAATCATTGGGTACCGTATTCTCCATCATGCTGATCGCCCCGAGCTGGGGGGGTATGCTGAACGGCCTGTTTACCCTTCGTGGCGCCTGGGATAAAGTACGGGAAGATCCTGTTCTGAAATTCATGGTGGTGGCCATTACCTGTTATGGTATGAGCACCCTGGAAGGGCCGATCCTGAGTTTGAAGAGTGTAAACTTTATTTCCCACTTTACCGACTGGACCATCGCTCACGTGCATATTGGCGGGTTGGGCTGGAATGGATTCCTCGCTTTCGCGATCCTGTATTATATGATCCCGAGAATGTGGGGCACTCAACTGTATTCAAAAAAATTAGCCACCAATCACTTCTGGCTGGGTACGATCGGGATCATCCTGTATGCCGTTCCCATGTACTGGGCCGGTTTTGAACAGGCTTCCATGTGGAAACAATTTACCCCGGAAGGACAACTGAAATTCCAGTTCCTGGAAACCGTGACGAATATTGTTCCGATGTATGTGGCCCGCAGCATTGGTGGATTGCTGTACCTGACCGGCGCCCTGATGATGGTGTACAACCTGTACAGAACCATGGTGGCTGGTAAATTCATCCCCGACGAGGCGGCCGAAGCGCCTGCGCTGGTGAAAGAAGCCCATAAGAAAGAGTACTGGCACCGGGTAATTGAAAGAAAACCTGTGACCATGCTGGTATTAAGCCTGATCCTGGTTTCTATCGGTGGGCTGGTTCAAATGATCCCCACCTTCCTGGTAAAAGAAAACATTCCTACCATTACCAGTGTGAAGCCCTATACCCCGCTGGAATTGCAGGGACGTGATATTTATATCCGCGAAGGTTGCTATACCTGTCACTCCCAGATGGTACGTCCGTTCCGGGACGAAGTGGCCCGCTATGGTGAATATTCCAAAGCCGGCGAGTTTGTGTATGACCATCCCTTCCAATGGGGCAGTAAGCGTACCGGTCCGGACCTGGCCAGGATTGGTGGTAAATATCCGGACAGCTGGCATTATACCCATATGTATGACCCGCGGCTGACGCAGCAGTTATCCATTATGCCCCGGTATGTTTGGATTATCCGCAATAACCTGGATACCACTTCCACCCCTGCCAAGATCAGGGCCATGAAGACACTGGGAGTGCCTTATCCTGATGGTTACGACCAGGTGGCCAACCGCGACCTGATGCACCAGGCGGATTCAATCGCGGCAAACCTGAAGAAGGATAAAATTGAAACCGCCCCCACTAAGGAAATCGTAGCCCTGATCGCCTACCTGCAAAGAGTCGGAAGGGATATAAAACTGGAACCGAAACCATTGGCTGAAAACAAATAAATAAAGAGAAATGAAATTCATCAATTATTTGGAAAAAGTAAGCGGTGTGGACATATTCGGTCTCACTTCCCTGCTGGTATTCTTCCTGTTCTTTGTGGGGATGCTCACCTGGGTTTTCCTGACAAAAAAGAAAAATTTCCAGGAGATCAGCCGGATCCCGTTGGATAATTAATTTATAAACTAACCTGTAATGCTGTTACATATGCGCACAAAAAATAAATACATCCTGGGCTTACTGACAGCCCTTACGTTGCCGGCTCTTCAGCCGGTTTGGGCAGCCGGACCTCCTGCTCCCTCTGTTTTCAGCAACCCGCTGGCACTGACCTTCATCATCCTTATGACCCTGCTGCTGGTGATCATTGGCATCCTTGCCAATATCCTGATCGGGGCCGCTGATGTAAAGCTCCGGAAAAGGAAAAAAGCCGGGAAGCAGGCCACACTGGCTTCCGTGATCACCGTATTGCTTTTATTGGCAGCCCCTGTTCTTTATGCACAGGATCCTGCGGCTACTGACGCGGTGAAATCAGGGCCCGCTACCATTGCCGGTATGTCCTCTTCTACATTTTATATCATGGCGACGGTATTGTTCCTGGAGTTGTTTATTATCATCGCCCTCCTGATCAATATTAAATTCCTGCTGAGAACGGAAAAAGAGAAGATAGCGGCTGAAACCGAAACCCCTGAAGAAAGAGCCAATAAACTTAGCTGGTGGGACCGTTTCAACAGCCTTCGGCCCGTTACCGAGGAAGCATCCCTGGATCTTGGCCATGATTATGATGGTATCCGCGAGCTGAACAACCGGCTCCCGCCCTGGTGGTTATATGGATTCTATGCCTGTATTATTTTCGCCGGTATCTACCTGTGGAGATTCCATGTATCCCATACAGGCCCTTCCAGCAAACAGGAATACGAGCGTTCCGTGGCCAGTGCCGAATTAAAGATCCAGGAATACCTGAAGCAAAAAGGAGATGCCGTGGATGAAACCAATGTTACCATCCTGAAAGAGGATGCTGATATCGCGGCCGGTAAAGCGGTGTTCCTGAAGTCCTGTGCGGCCTGCCATACAGAAACCGGTGGCGGTAATATCGGGCCGAACCTGACGGACGATTACTGGATCCATGGAAATGATATCAAGATCATGTTTAAAACCATCCGGTATGGAATCAATGCCATGCCTTCCTGGCAATCCCAATATTCGAATAAACAAATCGCCCAGGTTGCCAGTTATATCAAGGTGAAATTACACGGCACTAACCCGCCGAACCCGAAAGCGCCGCAGGGAACCCTGATGAAAGAAGAAGCCGCGCCCGCAGCGCCGGCTGCCCCTGCAGCAGACTCAGCCGCCCAGACCAAAAAGGTGGCGATGAACTGATGAGATCGAAATAAAAAGGAGCGAACACGATGACAACTGATACGAGACCTGAAGAAACGACAGAAGAATCCTTCCGTGACCGGATTGCCACAGTAGATGCCAAAGGAAAACGGAACTGGGTTTTCGCCCAAAAGCCGAAAGGCCGGTATTATTCGATCCGGAGTTGGGTCAGCCTGGGGTTTTTTATACTTTTTTTTACCCTGCCATTCCTTGAAATGAATGACAGGCCGCTTTTCCTGTTCAATGTACCCGAGGCGAAGTTTATCATTTTTGGAAAAATATTCTGGCCGCAGGATTTTTTCATCTTCGGACTGACGATGGTGACTTTTATCATCTTCATCGTGCTCTTTACTGCAGCTTTTGGCCGTTTGTTTTGTGGCTGGGTTTGTCCCCAGACCGTCTTTATGGAGATGCTGTTCCGCAAAGTGGAATACCTGATCGAAGGGGATGCCGCCAAACAAAAATTGCTGAAGCATTCTTCCTGGACCGCTGAAAAGGTCAGGAAGAAGCTGGTCAAACATATTGCTTTCTTCCTGCTGTCTTTCGTTATTGCCAATTTTTTCCTGGCGTATGTCATCGGAAAAGATGAACTGGAAAAAATTATCACCGAGCCGGTCAGCCAGCATTTTGTGGGCTTTATGTCCATCCTGATCTTCTCGGCCATTTTTTACGGAGTGTACGCTTTTTTCCGTGAGCAGGTTTGTACAGTGGTTTGTCCCTATGGCCGTTTGCAAAGCGTATTGCTGGACCGGAACTCCATGATCGTGGCCTATGATCATAAAAGAGGGGAGCCGAGGGGTAAATACAGAAAAGATCAGCCGGCCGATCAGTCATTGGGCGATTGCATTGACTGCCACCAGTGCGTGAAGGTGTGTCCCACCGGTATTGATATCCGGAATGGCACCCAGATGGAATGTGTGGGGTGTACGGCCTGTATTGATGCCTGTGATAAAATGATGGACGCCGTCGGCAGGCCCCGGGGACTGGTCCGTTATGCATCTGAAAATGGTATTGCGAATGGTGACAAGCTGCACTATACCACCCGGATGAAACTCTATACTGGTTTACTCCTTGTTCTCACGGGGTTACTGACTATTTTATTACTGACCCGCAAGGATGTGGGAGGAACCATTGTAAGAGCCGGCGGCCTGCTCTACCAGGAGAGGGGAACGGACAGTATCTCCAACCTCTATACGATCAAGCTGACCAATAAAACCATGAAGGATATCCACCTGACACTGAAACTGGAAAACGCCCCGGGCCGGATCCTGGAAGCAGAGGGAACGGATATCCTGATTAAAAAAGAAGACCAGGGTAAGGGGTCTTTCTTTATTATCGTACCAAAAGCATTTCTCCATGATGTAAAGACCAATCTCCGGGTGGGCCTGTACGAAGGAGATAAGAAAATCACGACAATAAAAACTAATTTCATGGGGCCTTTCAACTTCCAATGAGCGCCTCCGGACAAAAACCAAATAGTATGAACTGGGGTAACCGTCTTTTACTGGTATTTATTGTATTCGGGATCGGTATGTGCTACCTGGTTTACCGTTCCATGAGTACCCATTTTGACCTGGTGGAAAGTGATTATTATAAACAGGAACTCCGCTACCAGGATGTCATTGATAATCACCGGCAGGCGAATGCGCTTTCAGCCCCGGTAACAATCCGGCAGGAAGAAGGGACCCTGGTGTTGCAGTTGCCGGAAGAAATGAAAAACAAAAGCATCACGGGGGAAGTCTATTTCTACTGCGCTTACGATTCAAAAAAAGATAAAAAGATTGCCCTGAAACCCGATACCGGCGGAATGCAGTCTTTCGGCACGGGCGCCGTGGTTCCCGGAAGCTATACGGTAAAGATCAAATGGAGCGCCGGGGAGAAATCCTACTATTCCGAAAAATCACTTTCAGTACTGTAGCCATGTTATGGGCCGCCATGATATCAGGTTTTACCCTGGGTGCGGCCGGCAGCCTGCACTGCGTGGGGATGTGCGGCCCCCTGAGCCTGGCCCTTCCCACCCGGCATCTTTCCAAAACACAGCAATTTTTTTCCCTGCTTATTTACCAGCTTGGAAGAATCATCACCTACAGCCTGATCGGGCTGATCTTCGGACTGGCCGGAAGAAGAATCTATATCAGTGGCTACCAGCAGGGGTTTTCTATCGGGCTGGGGGTCCTCGTACTTGTTCTGGCTCTGATCTATTTTATTCAGAAGCACAGCATTCACCTGTCCTTTTTCAACCGCTTTTATTCCGGGGTGCAGCAACTGATCGGCCGAATCCTGAAAAAGAACAGGGGGCCCCTTGGTTTTTTAGGACTGGGTCTGGCCAATGGACTGCTCCCCTGCGGGCTGGTCTATGTAGCCATCGCCGCCACCCTGTCCTTTACGGAGGTTGCCGAAAGTGTAAGTTTTATGGCTTTCTTCGGGGCGGGCACTTTACCCGCTATGATGCTGGTGGGTATGGCCGGCCGGTTAATCAATGCAGAAGCCCGGCAGCTGATGAGGAAAGCCGTCCCGGTTTTTATCACGCTGATGGGTATCCTGCTAATCCTCCGGGGGCTGAACCTGGGTATCCCTTTTATCAGCCCGCAATTGCCGGTATCACCGGGTGAAGCGGCGGTTTGCCATCCCCAATAAATTAGTTTAGTCTTCCCTGTCTGAATAACCAAATTCCTGTTCCTCCCTGAGTTCCGGGTAAGCCGGTCCTTTGTCACGGATCACCTGCCATACCATCCAGATGAGCAGCAGGGGGAAAAAAACAAAAATGAGTTCAGCAACGGGAATGGCCGTATCCGTAAATATGAAGATGCAGTAAAGCAATACTACTGCACTTACCACTATAACCGGCAGGAGAGTTGCCCTTTTCATTCGCCGCTTTTTATCAGTAACAAATGGCCGGAAGAAAAGTTATTCCGGCTCCCTGTATTCCGGCAGGTGGATGGTCACTTCTGTTCCCTGTTCCAGCAAGCTGTTCAAGTGTACATCTCCTCCCAGCAGGTTCACATAGCGTTTAACAATGGGAAGTCCCAGGCCCGTTCCCTGGATATTGCTTACATTCTTGGCTCGGAAAAAAGTACTGAACAGGTGCTGCTGGTCCTCCGCAGGGATACCCAGTCCTTCATCCTTTACGGAAATCTCCAGGCGGTCCTTCCCGGCATTACTGCGAATCCAGACCCTTTTTCCCTCCCCGGAGAATTTGATGGCGTTTGACAGCAGGTTCAGCAAAATATTTTTCATCATCCGTTTATCCGTGGTAAAATCGGGCTCCCCGGTGCATTCCGGGAGAATCTCCTGCCCTTTCTTCAAATGGGCCTTCATTTCATCCACCACATCTTCAATAAAATCCCTGACAGAGAAACGGGTAACGGTCACGCCTACTTTTCCTTCTTCCAGTTTACCCAATGAGAGGAAATCCTCCAGCAGTTCGTTCATATGATTTACCGAATCCCTGATCCGGCGGATATGCCTTTCCCTTTTTTCAAAATCCTCGCCGGACGGGTACTTGGATACCAGGATGGCCGAAGACAGGATCGTACTCAGGGGTGTCCTGAATTCATGCGAAGCCATCGACACAAAACGACTCTTGATCTCATTCAGCTGCCGTTCCTTATCAAGTGATTCACTGAGTTCGGTTTGGGATTCCTCCAGCTTCTGCAACGCTTCCTTTAAGATAATGGTCCGTTCTTCCACTTTTCCTTCCAGGTCGGTATTAAGTTTACGGATATCATCACTGATCTTTTCCAGCTCCATTTTCTGCCGCAGCAGGTTTTTTTCAATTTCTTTCCGGGCGGTAATATCAACGATAAAGCCGATGACAAAGGGCTCATTCTTCTGCATATAATGGCTCAGGCTTACTTCCACCGGAAATTCGCTGCCATCCTTTCTCCGGGCAAACAGGTCCCGGCCGGTACCCATTGTACGGTTGGAAGGATCTTTATAAAAACCGTCGCGTAAAGCCATATGCCGGTCGAGGGATCGCATGGGGACCAGCTTTTCTATTTTTTCATCTATCAGTTCAATAGCCGGGTACCCGAACATACGCTCAGCAGCCGGGTTCACCAGTATGATCTTACCCGTCTTGTCTGTGAGCAGGATCCCCTCCGTGGCATTCTCAAACAGGGAAGCCATATGGGTTTTTTCATAGGCAAAATTCTGCTGCATTTTTTTCAGGTAAAAGATCATCACTACCGAAAAGACCACTACAAACAGTGAATATACCTGGGAAAGCAGGGCGCGTGTGATATCATCGTCATCCTTTTTGAAATAGATCACCAGGGCCGTCATCACGATCATACTGGTCAGCCCGGCCACCAGGGTGGAGTGCCAGCCGGGGATAAAAGCAGTCAGGATAATAAAAAGCAGGAGGCCACTTACAGCGAGCTGATAATCCCGGTACAAAAAAGCAAGGGTAAGGGCAAAAGCAAAGACCACAATGGCCCAGAAAGTCATGACACGGCTGTTCAGATTATCCATATGCCGGAAAATTATGCAAAAAAAATTAGTCCGGGCGGGCCGTGCATACAAACAGGCTTACTGGCGCTCCAGCAATTCCTTTTCCATGGCAATGGCTTTGGGGAAAAGCACTTCATTCTCCAGGTAAATATGCTGCACCAGGTCGTTATCCAGTTCTTTCAGTAAGGAATAGGCCAGCCGGTGACTGGTACAGGCTCCTTCCGGCGCGGTATAATGGTTGGTGAGTTCCCTTAACTGGCCCAATGTTTTTTCCAGGATTTCATGTTCATTATTCATCAGGTCTTCCACGGGCTTCCGCAGGGTGCGGACCAGCAGCCGGGCATAGGACTCTTTGCTTTGATACGCATGTGTGATCTGGCGGATATACGGGAATATGACCTCCTCTTCCTGTACCAGGTGCGGAACCATGGTTTTGTCCAGGAAGTTCAGTTTTCTTTCCACTTCCGTAAGAAAGGGATATTTTTTCCGGTGTTCTTCCACAAACCGGCTGGTATGCACCTTTATGACCGGAAGGGAGTTCCGGAGATACTCATGATGAATATTTACAATGTATTCGGTCAGGAAATCGATTCTCCAATTGATATAAGGCAGGGGGCCCGGGATACAAACGATCCGGGAGGCCTCCTTCAGTTCTTCCAGTACCTTATCCGCATCCAGTTTTTGCGTTTCCAGTACCATTTTCAATGGCCACCTGGCGCCGCAGCAAAACTCGATACCATATTTACGGAAAACAGTCGCCGTCCTGTAATGCTCGCTTACTATATCAGACGCACAGGAGTTTTCATTGATCACCGTTGAGGAGCTCAGCTTCATTTTTTCTCTTTCACGGGCAAAATAGCAAGATGCGGGGCCTTAATAACTGATTAAAATCAGCTATTTTCTCAAAAAAACACCAGCTACCGGCCAACTGCCAAAAAAAACCGTTAAAACCACCGGACTGATACATATCAATTGAGGAACTGACGAATGTCACTACCCGGCCAGTTCCCGCACTGTATTTTTGATTCAGAGGTGAAAAAATACACTTAAAATGTGGCTCATGAAAATGAGCTATCGTTGGTTTTTGTTTCAATGTCAACCCCCGGTTCCCCGGGGGTTTCTTTTTACTGAACATTGCGCATCGAAAATTGAATATTGAAAATTCCGCTTCTAAAGATCAAGAGGCCCGCTGTTCAATTTTCGGTGCTCAATACGCATTGCCAGGCTTTCTGCATTTTCCTACATTTACTCCATGCAATCAGTATTGTTTTTCATTATCGCCCTGGCCCTCTGTGCGGGCTGCGGAAAATCCACCGCCGAAAAAGATAAAATTCCCCCGGTAGTTCAGATAAGCAGCCCACTCAATGGCCAGTCATTTAGCCCCGGCCAGTCCATTATTATTTCGGGAACCATTACTGATGATCAATATATTGCCGAAACACATATCCATGTCAGCAATAGGAATACCGGGGAATTGCTGATGGATGTACACCTCTATCCGGGGGGAAAAACCGGCAATTTTAATCAACCTGTTTCAGCTACGGCCGGTATTGACTACAAAATACAGGTGATCGCTAAGGACCGGGCAGTCAATGAAACAAGGGGTACCGTGGAAGTATCCTGCAATTAGGCAGTACGTATCTTTGTCCCATGCACATCGACATACTCACCGTTCTGCCCGAACTCCTGGAAAGCCCTTTCAGTCACAGTATGATGAAAAGAGCCCAGGAAAAAGGGTTGCTGACCATCCGGGTTCATCCTTTGCGTAAATGGGCGGTGAATGACTATGGGCAAATAGACGATTACCAGTACGGTGGTGGTGCCGGTATGGTGATGATGTGTGAACCCCTGGCCAGGGCCATTGAGGAGTTATCGCAGGAAAGAGCCTACGATGATATTATTTACCTCACTCCCGACGGGGTGTCCTTCAACCAGAAAATGGCCAATGCTTTCTCCCTTAAAGAAAACCTGCTGATGATCTGCGGTCATTACAAGGGCATTGATGAAAGGATCCGGCAGCAGTTTGTGACCCGGGAAATTTCCGTGGGAGATTTTGTCCTCAGCGGGGGCGAGATACCCGCGGCCCTCCTGGTGGATGCTATCGGCCGGCTGATCCCCGGTGTACTGAATGATGAGACCTCGGCCCTTACCGATTCCTTCCAGGATAATTTACTGGCTCCGCCTGTTTATACCCGCCCTGTCGATTTCAGGGGCTGGAAAGTACCGGATATATTAATGAGCGGGAATCATAAACTAATCGAGGAATGGCGGCATGACCAGTCTCTGCAACGCACCAAAGAACGGAGACCCGATCTGCTGAAGGATCAGTAATCCGGGTTCACAATTAGAATCATGCGTTCCGCAACCCGATAAAAGTCTATGAGACCGGTTACAGGGTTGTCCTTATTCCGCTGCCCTTCCAATTACCGCCCCGGGAAAAACCCGGTTTTCCCTGCGGCAGCAGAATCAAACGATTGTTTCATTTTCAACGGCCGGTGCATTTAAGCCGGTAAATTCAGGAAATTGCAGGACCAATAATTGCTTTCATATGAGTAACAGCCGCAGAAACTTTTTACGCCGCATGGCCATCGGGAGTGGCGTCCTCGCCACTGGTCTTCCTTCCTTTGCCCGGGTTACCGGCGCCACGGATGAACAAATGGAGCATTCCTCGGATTCCGAACAAAAAGGACAACGCTTCAACATGTGCGGGTATGCCGCACCGAAAATAGAAACCGTACGGATCGGTATCGTGGGACTGGGTATGCGGGGTTCGGATGCGGTGGAGCGATTGAGCTATATTGACGGAATTGAGATCACTTCACTCTGTGACAAATATCCCGACCGGGTGGCCGCTGCACAAAAGACACTGGAAAAAATGGGCCGGCCCAATGCAAAGGAATACAGCGGGGAGGAAGGATGGAAAGCCCTTTGCGAAAGCAATGAGGTGGATCTCGTGTACACCCCCACTCCCTGGCACCTGCATACGCCAGTGGCTCTCCATGCCATGCGAAACGGTAAACACGCTGCTACAGAAGTGCCGGCCGGCAAGACCCTGGATGAATTGTGGGAACTGGTGGAGACCTCCGAAAAAACAAAGAAGCATTGTATGATGCTTGAAAATTGCTGCTATGATTTCTTTGAATTACTGACACTGAACATGGCCCGGCAGGGACTATTCGGCGAACTGGTACATGCGGAAGGGGCGTATATCCATGATCTCAGCCGGGACTGGAACTTTAATAAGAAGGCCTATGCAGATATGTGGCGGCTGAAAGAAAACATCGGGCACAACGGAAATCTCTATCCCACCCACGGGCTGGGCCCCGTTGCCCAGTGCATGAATATTAACCGGGGAGATCGCTTTGATCACCTCGTCAGTATGAGCACCCAGGATTTCACGATGAATAACCTGGCAAAAGAGCTTGCTGCTAAAGATGATTTTTTCACTGAATACGTGGACCGGCCTTACCGCGGGAATATGAATACCACGCTGATCCGTACCCATAAAGGAAAAACGATCATGGTGCAGCACGATGTATCCACCCTGCGGCCCTATTCCCGGATTCACCTGGTAAGCGGCACCAAAGGAGTGGCCCGCAAATGGCCCGGCCCCGAGCGGATCGCCTTTGGACATAGCTGGCTGAAAC
Source organism: Sphingobacteriales bacterium (assembly GCA_016192105.1). Lineage (GTDB taxonomy): Bacteria > Bacteroidota > Bacteroidia > Chitinophagales > Chitinophagaceae > JJ008. Next base: position 228,798 of record JACPUV010000007.1, read on the forward strand.
CGGAAGACCAGAAACAACTGGAGGGAAAATACGCGCTGCCCATCGTGAAGCATATTGGCGATATTGCCAAAGAAGTAGGCGGACACGGGGGAATGGATTTTATCATGGACTGGAGACTGATCGATTGCCTGCGCAACGGCTTGCCACTTGACCAGGATGTGTATGACGCGGCCGCCTGGAGCTGCCTGACACCACTCAGTCAGCGATCCGTCAGTAAAAAATCAAGGACCATTGATGTTCCCGATTTTACCCGCGGTGCCTGGCAGACCAATAAACCGGTTGACCTGACACTGGACGGGGGCGCCACTACCGGTGTACGAAAAATCAAACCGGAGCTCAGGATGAAGTAGTTAGCGACCCGGCGAACCTAATTATCTGGCAACTATATAGGCACCGGTTGGATTTATTCCTGTAATTTTATCCTGTTCGGACCCGTATTTCCGGGTTCGGCCACTGGTCAATTTAACAAGACAGCCTGTGGTCCTTTAAACTGATCACTATATTTTTTTCATGAAGGCACTGAATGCAATTACAGACCCTGTTTACAGGGAGCCCAAAAGTTTCTCCGCATACGAAAAATTCTGGCTGAAATACCTCCTCGATAAAAGAGACCTCCCCTTTATACACCTGCTTACTGCGATCCATCTCCTGGTAATCCCGGTGGCCATCATTTTATACACCCACCTGCTGCAGGGATGGTACTGGTGGCTGGCCTATATTCCATATTTCTATATATCACAGATGTACTTCAAGGGACGCTTTGGCCTGATGCTGCACTGTATTTGTCACCGTAAACTGTTTAAAAAGGCCTATACCTGGCTGTTCCACTATATCATCTGGATCGTATGCCCCTTTTTCGGCCATACCCCCGAAACCTATTTTGCCCATCATATGGGAATGCACCATGTGGAGAATAACATGAAAGACGATGCCAGCAGCACCCTGCCCTACCAGCGGGACAGCATTCTCGGCTTCCTGGCCTATGTCGGCCGTTTCCTGGTCCTGGGCTTCTCGGATACCTTTATGTATTTCTTCAGCCGCAAAAGAAAGAAATTCTACATGCGGCTGACAGCGGGGGAACTGTCGTTTTATGCCTTCTGCACCGGGATGTGTTTTGTGAACCTGCAAGCCACCCTCTTTGTCTTTATCATCCCCTTTGTTTTCGCCCGGGTGGTAATGATGCTGGGTAACTGGACACAGCATGCTTTTGTGAACCTGGACGACCTGGAAGACAATACCATCAATTGCATCAATACAAAATACAACCAGGCCTGCTGGAATGACGGTTATCATGCCATTCACCATATCCGGCCTGCCATGCATTATACCGATATCCCGGGAGAATTTTTAAAAACCAGGGATCAGCTGGCGGAGAAAAAGATCCTCGTATTCGACGGTATTCATTACCTCCACATTTTCGTATGGCTCATGACCAAACGCTACGACAAACTCGCCCACAACCTGGTTAATGTAAACAATATGTTTACCAGCGAAGAAGAGGCGATTGCGGTGATGAAGGAAAGAACGAAGAGGTTAGTCGTTAATCGTTAGCCTTCAATTTCGGGAGGGACTCCGTTCGATAAAAAACTATTCCTGGCTAACGACTACTGACTACAGCCTATTCACTACTCCCGTTTCGGTCCGATCACCGGCAGTTTCACTTCGTGGATCAGCCCGTTCAGTTTTTTCAAATCCTCCTCCATCACTTTTTTCAGCTTCTTTAATTGAATATCGGTTTGCGCGGCCAGTTCTGCAAATGCTTCCTTCGCCTGCCTGGATGGCGCGGTATTCCCGGCAGCCGCCGCATTGTACACCCCGGCGATCTTATCATCGAGGCGGATCGGGTAGTTCAGCACATCCTGCCCGCTCTTTGCCTTTGTCTGGTGCAATGCTTCTTCCACGGCTGTTAATTGTTTATTGATCGTATCCACCTGCTCCCGGATCTCCCTCGGCAATACTTTGCCAACCCGGCTGCTGAAATCTGTTATTTGTTGCCGTACATCCCTGATATTCTTTATCGCTTTCATGATCTCAGTAAACTGATCTCTTACCGACAACAGGAAGGTGGCCTGTTCTTCGTATTCAGGCGTTGTGGTTTTATAATTGGGATCCGCCAGAATTGTAAACGCCGCCTGGACTGAATCCATACCTGATCTGAACCGGGCCATATATTCCCCCGGTGCAGCCCTCGGCCCCCTTACAAAGCCATTCCAGAGGATCAGCCCCTCCACTCGCTCCGCTTCGGGGTAATTCATATCCCATACAAACTGGTTCATGCCCTCGTTCAGCTCAATTTTATTTTCCTTTGATGAAGTGGAAAATGTTTTGATCGTTTTCTGCTCTTTGTCGAGGATGGTTATTGCGAGTTTGGTGGAATCGGTCACTCCCTTCATGTAATAGTTGATTACTACTCCTGCTGGCGGATTTATTCCGGCATTCCGGATATCACCGGCGCGCTGGCGGCCGCTAAAACGACCGCCAGCGGGGATCCGGTAAGCGGGGTTCACCTCAAACACATGCAGGTTCTTATTGAGCAGGTCTTCTTTTGCCTGCTGAACAAGTGAAAGGTCATCTATTATATACAGGCTTCTTCCCTGCGTGGCCACGATCAGGTCGTTGTTTTTGATTGCCAGGTCTGTAATGGGTGTTACCGGCAGGTTCAGCTGGAAGGAACGCCAGTTATTCCCGCCATCGTAGGAGATATACATGCCGTATTCGGTACCCGCATATAAAAGGCCGGGGCGTTTATGATCGGCCCTGATTGCCCGGGTAAAATAAAGTGCCGGAATACCATTGGTGATCAGTTTCCAGGTTTTGCCGTAATCCTCCGTTTTATAGAGATAGGGTCTGAAATCATCTGATTTATACCGGGTGCCTGCAAAATACGCAGCTCCTTTTTTGAAAGGGTCGGCTTCCACGCAGTTCCACATCATACCGGGCGGGCAATCCTTTGGCGTCACATTCTCCCAATGCTGTCCACCGTCCCTGCTGACATGGATCAGCCCGTCATCACTGCCGGTCCATAAGAGATCCTTTTCATACGGCGATTCCGCAGCGGTAAAAATGGTACAGTAATATTCAACTGAAGTATTATCCTGTGTTACGGGCCCGCCGCTGGAAGCCTGTTTGCTTTTATCATTGCTGGTCAGGTCCGGCGAAAGCTGCTCCCAGCTCCTGCCCTCATTCTCCGTTACGAAGAGATGGTTACCCGCGGCATAGAGGCGTTTTGGATTATGCGGGGAAAAAAAGATCGGGTAGTTCCATTGGAAACGGTATTTCGCCGCCACGGCCCCGGCTCCCATATTATCCACCGGCCATACATTGATCAGCCGGCTCTCTCCTGTACGGTGATCGAGGCGTTGCAGCATACCCATATAATTCCCGCCATAGGTAATATCCGGGTTCAGTGGATCGGCCACCACATAACCGCTTTCACTTCCGGCCGCGTTTTCCATATCGGCTGCAGTGATGGCTGCTCCCGGTGTGCGGCTGCGGATCCGGAAAGCCCCGTTATCCTGCTGCCCGCCGAGGATCCGGTACGGAAAAGCATTGTCGGTACTTACGCGGTACACCTGGGCGGTAGGCTGATTCAGGTAGGTACTCCAGTTGGCACCGCCATCAAAACTAACCTGGGCGCCGCCATCATCTGCCACGATCATACGGTTCCCGTCTTCCGGATCAATCCAGAGATCATGGTGATCCCCGTGTGGGGTGGATATACTTTTAAAGGTTTTGCCCCCATCCGTACTCAGCATAAAACCCACATTGGGGCAATAGACTTTATTCTCGTTCTTGGGATCCACAAATACCCTGGTATAATACCAGGCCCGCTGGCGGATATTGTTATCATCGGATTGCAGGGTCCAGGTTTCACCGGCATCGGCGCTCATAAACAAACCTCCCTTTTCATTTTCCACCAGGGCATATATTTTATCGGTATTCGATGGGGCCACAGCCACGCCTACAATGCCCCAGGTATTTTTGGGAAGTCCTTTCTTCGCAGAAATATTGGTCCAGGTTTCACCGCCATCCATACTTTTCCATAACCCGCTGCCGTCCCCGCCGCTCTCAAGGGAATGGGGCGTCCGGATCAGCCGCCAGGTACCTGCATAAAAAACATCCGGGTTACCCGGTTCCATCACGAGGTCGCTGCAACCGGTTTGGTTATTGACATACAGCGTCTTCTTCCAGGTTCTGCCGCCATCCGTGGTTTTAAACACGCCTCTCTCTTCATTGGGGCCGAACAAATGTCCCATCACGGCCACCCAGACAATATCCGGGTTCTTCGGGTGGATGACAATACGGATTATATGTCTTCCTTCTTTCAGTCCTGCATTTTTCCAGGTACGGCCACCGTCCCCGCTGCGCCAGATACCACCCAATCCTTCACTTACATTTCCCCGCATCGTACCCTCGCCTTCCCCGGCATACAAAACGGTTTCATCGGAAGGAGCCACGGCCACCGCACCAATAGAACCACCAAAAAATTTATCAGAAATATTTTTCCAGTTACTGCCCCCGTCGGCCGTCTTCCACAACCCGCCGCCTGTGCCACCAAAATAAAAACTGGTTTTATTTTTATAACTGCCGGTCACCGCCGCACTGCGTCCCCCGCGGAAAGGACCGATCAGCCGGTACTGACTGCTTTTGTACAACTGTTCCTCTTTATTCACCACCGCTGCCGCAGCCAAGGGTTTTGTTTTCTGCGCCGGTGCGTAAACGAAGGAAAGGACAAACAGGAAGAGGATCCATTTTTTCATATGCAGTAATTGAAAAGGGAATTTACGGAAATATTCAGCGGGATGCCGGCCGGCTGCAGAATAAAAAAGGCTGACACAAGTCCGGTCAGCCTCTCTAAACAAAATGCGCGCTTCCTCAGAATCCTTTTTTCTCCACGGGTTTCGGAAGGATCAATCCTTCTTTTATCAACCCCTGTCTTACCCGTTCATCATATTCTTTTATAATCTGTTTACCGGTTTCTTCTTTCTTTTTCACTTCCGACTGCAGGGTGATGGTCCGCTGCAACTGCAGGTTGGAAGGAGCTGCTTCCTGGCCCGTGACCCCCGCATAGATTTCGGTGATCTCCTCCCGCAGGCGCTTTTCATCCGCAAAGACTGACTTTTGTTTGGTGGCGAGGCATTCTGCCCTCAGCTTTTCCAATTCATCCTGGTAGGCCCTCATGGATTTTTTCAGAGAGGAATCACTTACTTTATCCATATTATCCTTCAGGATTTTTTGCCGGTCATTTATCGAATCCACCAGGGTGGCAAGGCGTTCGTGTAACTGGTAAAGATCCATGGCGGTCTTGTATTGTTTTTTCCGGTCCTCTATCGTAAAGTTTTTATCCGCCGGGTCATGCACCAGTTTTAGCCGGGTGGTATAGACTGAATCCGCGACTTTCAGTTTGACCGTGTACTCTCCCGGTAAGACCATTGGCGCCAGGAATCCGGAAAAATCAAGTTTGCTGCCTCCGCTTGCAATCCGCGGCGGTTTCATGCTCAGGTTCCATTGCACCATGTTCACCCCTTTGCGTTTACCCGCGGGAATGGATTGTAGCAGTTTACCACCGGCATCATAGATCTCTACCTTCACTTCTCCCTTGCTGATCCGGTCTTTCAGGTAATATTTAATCGGGGGAACCGATGGAGGATTGGGAGCCACCCATCCGCCGGTAGAAGGAAAACCGCCATTCCCAAACTGACCCAGCGTCAGGGTTATCGGGGCAGGAGGAAAAAGGACTACGTCTTTCTCCGCGATATCTTTCTTCAGGTTCCGCACGGGTGAAATATCATCGATGACCAGGATCCCCCTGCCGTGCGTAGCGATCATCAGGTCATTCGTACGGGGATGGATTTGTATATCCCTCACAGATACATATTCCGGTATTTTATTTTTCATGCGAAACCAGTTTTGCCCGCCATCCAGGGTGGCAAACAACCCCATTTCCGTACCGAGGAATAACAGGTCCTTATTAACCCGGTCCTGCAATATCTTATGAGCAAAGCCAGTGAATTCCGGACTGCTGATCTGTTTCCATGTTTTGCCCATATCCGTTGAAACAGCCAGCCAGGGCTGGTGATCCCCGTACATATGATTATCAAATGTGGCATACACGGTGTTCCGGTCAAAGCGGGAGGCTTCGATACTGCTTACCCAGGATTGCGCGGGAATGCCAGCGCTGGTACAATGAGCCGCTACATTGGTCCATGTTTTGCCGGCATCAGCGGTGTATTGCAGGTTCCCGTCATCGGTGCCCACCCAGATCAGTTTTTCATCCAGCGGGGATTCGGTCAGGGTGAAGATCGTGCAGTGATTTTCGGCTGAGGTATTATCCGCGCTTAAGCCCCCGCTGTTTTCCTGTTCCTGTTTTTTGGGGTCATTGGTGGTCAGGTCCGGTGAAATCCGGATCCAGTTCCGTCCCTGGTCTGTGGATTTATACAGATACTGGCTGGCGATATAAAGATTTTTTTTATTGGCCTGCCCGGCAACGATGGGGGTATTCCAGTTCCATCTCCCCTTATCCTCTCCCGGGGCCTGCTGGGGTTTAATGTTCACTTGTTTATTATTGACAAGGTTGATCCGGTTGATATTACCTCCCTGCGACTCGGCATAAGCCGTATAGCTATCGGTAGGATCGGGTTGCACCCAGAAACCATCCCCGCCATTGATGGGTTTCCAGGAACTGTTGCCAACCCCGCCGGGTGCAGCGGAAGGTCCGGTCCAACTGCCATTGTCCTGCAGGCCGCCATAAATGGAATAGGGATTCCGGTTATCCAGTGAAACATGATAGAACTGGCCCACCGGCAGGCATTGTACAAAATTCCAGGTTACACCCCGGTCGAGGCTGATATACACCCCTCCGTCCGTACCGAGATAAAGCTGGCTGGTATTATTCGGGTTGATCCAAAGCGCATGATGATCACTGTGAACCCAGCCGCCTTCATTGCTGGCTTCCGCAAAAGAATACCCGCCATCCGTGGAATAAGAGAAAGACAGGGCGGGGCGATAGACCCGTTTCGGATCTTTGGGATCAATTACAATGGTTGAAAAATAAAAAGGCCGGGAGACCACGTTGAACGTTGCACTTTGCTTTTTCCAGCTTTGACCCCCGTCCGCGGAAATATATAAACCGGTCTCACCGGACTCCACGATCGCCACCAGGTTTTGCGAAGCGCTGGGCGCTACGGCAAAGGCGATCCGCCCGAAGGGTTTCGTGGGCAAACCATTCTTCAGTTCATTCCAGGTCTTTCCGCCATCGGTGCTCTTCCACATCCCGCTGCCCTGTCCGCCTGAATTAAATGCATAGGGTTTGCGGCGGAATTCCCAGGTGGAAGCATAGACGGTATCGGGATGTTCAGGATCAACAGCCACATCGGCACAACCGGCATCTTCGCTGATAAATAAAATCTTTTCAAAGGTCTTGCCTCCGTCGGTGGATTTATACAATCCTCTTTCCCTGCTGCTGTTCCAGAGCGGGCCGGGTGCCGCCACATAGATCACATTCGTATGCAGGGGATCGATCACTATTTTGGCAATATGTTCAGTTTTTTCAAGACCCAGCCGGGTCCAGTTCCCTCCCCCGTCGGTGGATTTATAAATCCCATCCCCGATCGATACAGAGTTCCGCATATTGCTTTCCCCGGTACCCGCATAAATGATCTTCGGATTTTGGGGATCGATCGCGATGGCCCCGATGCTCTGGCAATAGCGGTCAAATACAGGTTTGAAGGAGGCGCCGGCATTGGTGGTTTTCCAGATACCGCCACCGGCCGTTCCCACATAGATCGTTTTACCATCGAGGGCCACGCCCTCAATAGCGGTAATACGACCACTCATGGTACCCGGACCCAGCCAGCGGGCTTCCATCATGCCGAATGTGCTGCTGTTAATGGCGGTTTGTGCAAGGACTGAACTGGCGGAAACCAGGAAGGCAGTGATCAGAAAAATGCGCATAAAAACCGTTTGAATGTGGCGGTAAAAACAAACCCCGATACAGGACCGGGGTTCGCAGGATTACGATTTGCTTTTATTTTTTGAAGAAGGATTCTTCCACTACCCCGTTGATCACGATTTTGCCAAGGGTCAGCTCCCCGTAAGGCAGGGTCATGGATTTGGCCACCACGACCCCCTCGGGTAATTTTTCATAATTGCTGAAGCTGGTCACTACTTCCATTTCCTGTCCATTGGCTTTGCGCAGGGTCTTGCTCTGTACAATATAAAACGTTTTCGGATCGATGAAAATGGTTTCAGGGGATCCGCCTTTTTTGTTGATCTTGATCTTATAGCATTCTGTTCCCTCCACATCTTCCTTGCCGAGGAACTCCACCGTATGTCCTTTGGCGGCATAATCCACCAGGCTTCCCTGGGCATCCAGTTCATCCTGTGCTTCGGCCAGGTCTTCGGGAGTCTTGGCCTCGGGTGTCTGCTGTCCCTGGAACGGCATAAAGGACCAGCCTTCCGTGGGAGTAACAATATCGTAACCGGTCATACCCATAACAGATATATCCTGGCGCATTCCTTTGCCATGCAATACGGTCAGGGTGACATTTACTTCGGCGCCCTGTATCTGCAGGACCCCTTCCATTTTTACGGAGTTCACTTTTCTCCAGTTATCGGCCCCGCCGATTGCTTCAAGGTGTTTGTTGATGATTTCATCAGCGGTCTGGGACTGACCGGCAACTGCGGCAGCCAGGAAGAGTACGGAAAAGATAAGTCGTTTCATGGTTTGTTTTTATTTAGTGAATCAGTTTACAAATCTATCGTTTTCGAAGGTCTGAATGAGTAATTTTAGGCGTACTAACAATTATTAAGGATGAAAGGTGATTTTTCTGTGGCCGGCATGCTGGTGGATATACAGCAGCAACGGCAATATCCGGCCGAACTGTTTATATCAGGGGGCAAAATCCATTCCATAAATCCGGTCGCCCTGCCGGCCGGTCAGCCGGTACAGTACCTGCTGCCGGGATTTATCGACAGTCATGTCCATATTGAAAGCTCCATGCTGGTCCCGGCCGAATTTGCCCGTCTCGCAGTGGTGCATGGTACGGTGGCCACGGTCAGTGATCCGCATGAAATTGCCAATGTCTGCGGGATGGAGGGAGTTGATTTTATGATCAGTAACGGGAACACCGTTCCCTTTAAATTCAATTTCGGCGCACCCAGTTGTGTACCGGCCACGGTATTTGAAACCGCCGGCGCCGCCCTTGATGCGGAGCAGGTGGAAGAATTATTACAACGCCCCGAAATAAAATACCTCAGCGAGATGATGAATTTCCCGGGGGTGCTTAACGGTGACGAGCAGGTGATGAAGAAGATCACCGCCGCCCTTCGTCTCGGCAAACCCGTGGACGGGCATGCACCGGGACTGAGGGGGGAGATGGCGGAGCGGTATATTAATGCAGCCCCCCCATTACCGGCCTCCCCAAACCCCTCCGAAGGAGGGGCTTTAGCCTCCGAAACCTGTAAAGCCTTTACTTCCTTTGATGACTCTGAATGCCCCCCTTCGGGGGGTGGGGGGGCCGGTGGAGTTGAGGGGGTCGCCATTTCCACCGATCACGAATGTTTTACTGCCGCAGAAGCGCTTGATAAGTTGCGATACGGGATGAAGGTCATCATCCGGGAAGGCAGTGCCGCAAAGAATTTTGAAGCATTGATTGACCTGCTGCATGACTGGGAGGACATGATAATGTTTTGCAGTGATGACAAACACCCGGACAGCCTGGTACTGGGACATATCAACCAGCTCTGTGCCCGGGCAGTGGCGAAGGGAATTGATATTTACAAGGTACTCAAAGCGGCCTGTGTGAACCCGGTGCTGCATTATAAACTCGATGTGGGCTTGCTGAAGAAGGGAGACCCTGCGGATTTTATAATCGTGAAGGATCTGAAGGACTTCGGGGTGATCGGGACCTATATAGACGGGGAGTTGGTTGCCGAGAGCGGAAAGTCCTTCGTCTTTAGCCGGGAGCCTGCTGCCGGCCTGTCCGCCCCGCAGCAAAGCGGGCCGGACAAGAAGCTGGTGAATCGTTTCTCCTGTACGCCCAAAAAACAAGCTGCATTTGAGATCCATTCATCCGGTGAAAGCAGCATCCCTGTAATAGAAGCGCTCGACGGACAACTGATCACCAACCGGCTGGAGTTAACACCCAGGATCCAGGACGGGAAAATAATCAGTGACACGGAGAAGGATATCCTGAAAATCGTGGTGGTGAACCGCTATTTTGACGCCCCGGTGGCGAAGGCTTTTATAAAAGGATTTGGATTAAAGCAGGGAGCCCTGGCCTCTTCGGTGGCGCATGACAGTCATAATATCGTGGCCGTGGGGGTGGATGATGAAAGTCTCTGCCGCGCGGTAAACCTTGTGATACAGGAACAGGGTGGCATCAGCGCCGTGAGCGGGGAAAAGGAAAAAGTGCTGGGCCTGCCCGTGGCCGGTCTCATGAGCAACTGGGACGGCTATGAAATCGCCGCCGCTTATACTGAAATGGACAAAATGACCAAGGAAGACCTGGGTTCCAGCCTCGGCTCTCCCTTTATGACCCTCTCTTTTATGGCCCTGCTGGTGATCCCGCATTTGAAGCTGAGTGATAAGGGGCTGTTTGACGGAGATGGGTTTCGGTTTGTGGGGTGAAATTGAATCCAGCTTTTGAATGGACCAACCCGGAGTTCAATCCCTGAAGCCTAACCGGGTCATAGTTGCCGGGAAAAGGGTGATCGGCAACGGTAATTCAACCACCGGCAATAAGCCGGCTCTTATTTGAAAAATTGTTCAAAAACAATGCTACCCGCCGGCTGCCGCCTGCCTTCTACAGAAAATCTGGCAAAAAATACCATGAAAGTAGTATTGGAGGGCATAATCACCCCCCTTACCTTTACTCCGTCACAGTAATCCTTTACCCCGATCCCGTTGCCTTCCCGTATCTGCGATACTTATTAAAGCGGACCTATGCGTCCGGCCCGTCAGGTTCTTCCCTCTGTGCAGGTGACTGACCCGGCGGGAATCCGTACCCTTTTTTTAAAATACAGCCCGGGCCGTCCTGCTTCCTTATCCTACCCTTTTCCTGATCAATATAACAGTAACCACCTGCAGGTGTCCCGGGCTTTTTTTCTTGATTATTGATTATTAAAATTATTAGTCCTATAGCCGGAATTTCCCAATACCAACCCTGACACCCTGCCTACCGGCAGTCAGGCTGACAACCGTCAACTGACAACTAAACTTCACACATAGTAAGCTTTTACACCGTCATCAACAGAGTCCCCGATATTCAAGAAGTCTCCTAATAACAAGAGCCCTCCCATAACACGCCTCCTGTCAACTAACAACTGACAACTGACACCCAACTTTCACATTCCTTTAATATGCAACCTCATCCGTTTCCGCATCTATAGAGTAAGCAGGAAGGTCCGTGTGGCGGAACCGTGAGACAGGATGGACCGCAAGCAAAAACCCGGTATATGAAACAGCAACTACATATCTCCGCCGCCTTCGACCAGCCAGCCTTGGTACAGCACCTGGTAGAACGGCTCGCCTGCCGCCGCTACGATTCCGGATTCAGTAAAGAACGCCTGCCCGGCGGGTTAAAGGCCCTGGAAACTTCTTCCACGGAATCTTATGTGACCGGTACACTTGGAATCGAAAGCCCCGATAAAACAGAACACTATGATATGCCCTTTATCACCAGCTTTCTTTTTACCTGTATCAAGGGGAAGGAGGAACCGTACCAGCTGATTTGGGGTTCTTCATTGAATTAATGCCCGTTTTTATCCGACCCTTCTTGATTCTTGAATACTTATTATTGATTATTAAAATTATTAAGCCTATAGCACACCCCCTGACACCTGACAACTTGCAACTAATTTTTCCCACACAATAAATCGTTACACAGAAATCAACAAAGTATCCCCTATTCAAGAAGTCTCCCATTATCAGGAGTCCTCGCAAAACACGCCCCCTGACAACCGACAACCTGCCGGCAGGCAGGCTGTCAACTGACATCTGATCATCCCCCGTCATTAACCCCTCAAATCCCGTCATTCACCGATAATCCCCGTACCCGGGCCCATTCCCTGTTGACCCATAAGGATGCAAGCCTTAGTTTTGACCAAAATTGATTGTATGGACCGTGAACAACGAAGAGAAGAAGGAAGGAAGTACCGGGAGGAGATGCGGGAATACTGGGCAGCCCGGCGTCCGTCCTATATGGCCGACAGCCCCCGGCACGGACATGTATGGACCGGCCTCTTTATCCTGCTGATCGGCGTGGCCGCCCTGCTGAATGTCAGTATGCCTGACCTGCCGGCCTGGTTCTTCAGCTGGCAAATGTTTCTCATTGCCCTCGGCTTATTCATCGGGTTCAAGCACGGATTCCGCGGAGCCGCCTGGCTGATCCTGATCCTGCTGGGCAGTGCTTTCCTGCTGCGGGATTTTTACCCCGGACTCACTTTCCGCCGCTATTTCTGGCCCCTGGTCCTGATCGTGGCCGGCGCTTTTATCATCATCCGGCCCCGCCGGAAATTATGGGAACAATGTACACGCGAAGGAAATAAAGAGGCGGGAGCAACCAACAGCAATTTCATGGGATCCGGTGAAACCTGGAGCAAGGACGATTTTGTGGATTCCACTTCCATTTTCGGGGGAGATAAAAAGAATATCCTGTCCAAAGACTTCAAAGGAGGCGATATCGTGAACATCTTCGGCGGCAGCGAACTCAACCTCACCCAGGCCGATATCAAAGGGAAGGTTACGATAGAAATCACAACCATCTTCGGGGGCACCAAACTGATCGTCCCCTCCAACTGGGAGGTAAAATCGGAAGCCGTGACCATTTTCGGCGGGCTGGAAGACAAGCGATCCGTTAGTGGTATCACCGAACATTCCGACAAGATCCTGCTGCTCAAAGGAACTGTGATCTTCGGGGGGATTGAGATCAAGAGTTTCTGATCCCCTGATTAACCAATCGACTAATTAACCATTACCCAACAAACCAATTAACCAACAACTATGAACTGGTATTTAACAAAAATGGTCTTTCGGATCATCTGCGGGGATGGAAACCATACCGCCCAGTTTGATGAACAACTCCGCCTGGTGACCGCCGGGAGCAGGGAAGAAGCCTTTCACAAAGCCCAGCTGATGGGCGTGAAGGAAGAAGAAATATTTTTTAACCAGCAGCTGCAACTGGTGCAATGGCAGTTTATCAGTGTCAGCGAACTGTACCAGCTGAACGAACTGATCGATGGGGCCGAGCTGTACAGCCGGATCGAAGAAAAAGAGAATGCAGACAATTACCTGCACATTATTCAAAAAAAAGCGGAACAAATCCGGTTTGGCAATACGCTTGAAATGCTGAACCTGGCATAATACCATGGCCCAGTCCCCGTTAGCTGTCATAAAATTCAAGATCATCTTTATCGCCTGCTGGCTGATCATTGCTGCAGACCATATTATGCTGCTGCATTATTTTGGCCTGTCCTGGTCTTCCGCAGCCGTGGATGCAGGGATCAGTAATGTACTGCTCTTATTAGCCTGCCTGCTGGTGATGATCGTACTGCGCTATTACCTGCCGCGGGGACAACAATATATCAATGTACTGGCGCTTTGCATCCTGCTCACCATCACATGGCTGCTGCTGAGCAAATGGATCCTGAACTGGCTGCTCGGGGACCAGGCCGGTTATACCGAACTTTTCCATCATTCCCTTTCCATCCGTTTCAGTCTCGCTTTCCTGCTCCTCGGTTTTATTACCATGGTCAGCATTCTCTGGTACAGCCAGCTTGAGCAGAAAGAGCAGGAGGAGCGGAAAAAAGATGCCGAGAAACTGGCACGGGAAGCGGAACTGTTCAAACTGCGGCAGCAATTGCAGCCGCATTTCCTGTTCAACAGTCTCAATTCCATCAATGCCCTGATCGGCAGCCGCCCGCAGGAGGCCCGGAAAATGGTGCAGCAGCTCTCCGATTTTTTACGGGGCACCATTAAAAAAGAAGAAACCCAATGGGTCAGCCTGGGGGAAGAACTGCAATACCTGCAACTGTACCTGGATATTGAAAAAGTCCGTTTTGGCAACCGGCTCGCCACGCAGACCGGCATTGATGAAGCCGCCCTTGAACTGAAATTACCTGCGTTACTATTGCAACCGATCGTGGAGAATGCGATCAAGTTCGGTCTTTATGATACCATTGGAGAAACCGTGATACAACTTTCCGCGACAAAAGAGGACCGGTACCTCGTCATTAAGGTCAGGAATCCCTTTGATCCCGAAACCTCTTCCCCCAGGCAGGGAACAGGTTTTGGACTGAAATCAGTACAGCGCCGGCTGTATCTTTTATTTGCCCGGAATGACCTGGTAACCACCGAAGCCGAAGAAAACATTTTTATTACGATGGTGCGGATCCCGCAATCATAATCAATAACCCCGCGGAGTAAAAGAAAAACAAAATGAGTAAAGTAATTATTATTGACGATGAGCCCCTGGCCCGGAGCGTGGTCCGGGAATACCTGCAGCAGCATCCCAAGCTGGAGATATTACAGGAATGTGGTGACGGGTTTGAAGGCCTGAAAGCCATTCAGCAGCACCAGCCCGACCTGGTCTTTCTCGATATCCAGATGCCCAAGATCACAGGGTTCGAAATGCTGGAACTGCTGGATCAGCCCCCCGCCGTGATCTTTACCACGGCTTTTGACGAATTCGCCATCAAGGCCTTTGAAGCCCATGCCGTAGATTACCTGCTGAAGCCTTTTAACCAGGAACGGTTTGACAAAGCCATTGCCAAATGGGTGGATACCCGGTCCTCCGCGCCGGAAAAAAACACGCTCGAATTATTAGAATCCGCCTCGCTTTCGCCTTCCCAGCGGCAGCGCATCGTGGTAAGGAACGGAAGCAAGATCAAGATCATTTCCGCGCAGGATGTCTGGTTCCTCGAAGCCGCGGATGATTATGTAAAGATCCATACCCAGGAAGGCTATTTCCTGAAGAATAAGACCATGACCCATTTTGAACGCTCCCTCGATGAACAGCAATTTGTCCGCTCCCATCGTTCCTATATCGTGAATGTGCAGCAGATCACCCGGATCGATCCGTATGAAAAAGATAACCATGTAGCCGTGCTCCGCTCCGGCGCCAAGGTGCCGGTGAGCCGTTCGGGGTATGCCAAACTGAAGGAGGTGCTGGGTTTGTAATTGAACATTGAAAATTGAGCATTGAACATTGAGTCTTCAGCCCCTTTGACTGGTTGCGAAGCTGATAGATTGACAGGGCCTCCCAATGAACATTGAAAATTGAACATTGAGCCTTGAGCATCGAATAGAGTAATCCAGTCGCCTGACTAAAACAACCCGGTATTTCAGCCGAATGATTCGGATCTCAGCACTTTTACCGTTTCGTCATAGAAATATTTAACCCGGTCAAAGCTGGAAGCTATACAAACCAGGCCGAGCTTGCCGTATTGGGAAAGCGCCCCGATCAGGTGAAAAACCACCCCCTCTTCCCGGGTGGCATCATAATGCAGCCCATTGAGCATGGCGATATCCATCAGGTCTTCGGGGATCAGCCCTTTGAACTGGTCATGCTGCAGATTATCCGTAAACAGATAACACTTCTCATTCCCGTCAGGCAATACAAATTTCCCGGTATCGGGGTTATAGTCCCCGTCGGTCAGGAACTGGAGCATGATATAAGGATGCGTGGTGCCTCCCTTGCGAAGATTGATCTCAATGGCATAGTGCTTCCAAATTCCGTTTTCCTTTACAGATACAAAATCTACCCCGAACCTCCCCAGCACCCCCTTGTTTAACATGGCTTCCGAAACCTTCCTTCCTAATAAGCCAAGCTCCACCGCATATTCCGGGTCAGCCGGGAAAGTACCCCCGAGAAAAACCTGCCCGTCGGGCCCACTCATCAGTTGGTCATGTGTGGAAATAATATCAATCTCTCCCAGGGGATTGATCCGGCACTGAACAGAGGGAGAGGCTTTTTTCGGAGCATCAATATAGGCTTCCGCAATCCCTCCCATAGCGGCGAACCTGGCCATGTACTGATCATAGGAAAGACCGCCGGCAATAATCACCAGTCCTGCCGGTAATTGTGCTTTTATCTGTGCCTCCACCGGTTCATCCCGGTTGATAAACGCAAAGGAGAAAATCGCATTGCCTTCCCCGCTGAAAGCATCGTTCATTTTGATCACGGCTTTTTTTAACTCCGGATCCGCAACATATAGTTTAGCCAGCGCCTGTACAATATCCTGTTCCCCCTTCAGCTGTTCAAACCCCGGCGGCATATCCACCCCGCATTCGCGGAAAATCGCACGGCTCCCCGATTTGGATCCCCAATATGCCAGATCCGGGTCGCATCCATAAATGGGCAGGCCCAGCCGGAGTGCCAGCTTACGCTCATGGCCGGTTACATTAAAACAGGCCAGGTGGGCCAGGTGCCCGTGAGGGATGGCCTTTTGAATCCGCCGGAGCAGGCGGGGCCGGTTCAGTATCTTCTCGGAAAGTGAAAGTGAAGACGCATCCTGGCAGCTGAAAAAATGCATCCGCTGACGGGCATGATCACCCGTAATTCCGGGCAACAGGTGCAGGTAATAATCAATGATCACAGGGTCGATGGGGGTACTGGTGATATAGATAACATGGGTGCGGGGCATCCGCAACAGGAGCAGGAGACAAAGCAGCCGTTCCTCGTAATGAACAATTCCCTGTACTTTGGAGAGAATCTCCGGATCCAGGGTCAGGCTGGGTACGACAACAATGGCTTTTGCCGCTCTTTTATCATGGAAGAAATCGCGGTACTGTTGCACAAAATTTTCCTGCAGCCTGTAAAAGACCTCCTTTTCAGACAATACCCCTCCTCTGAACAGTTTTACCTGGTTGTCCCTGGTCAATGGCTAACCCGTTTAGCGGATTCCTAATCTACTATTATCTGGAAGAAAATACCCTGATATAAATCAGGCTTCCTGGCCGGTCCAAAGGGCCCCACCGATACCCTGGCGGGCAGCTCCCGTAACTGAGGAAAGAGTATTGTATTCCTGTCTCCAGCGCAGCACTCCTAAAAAGGCCATGATGAGCGCTTCTTTATAATTCACCAGCCTGGAATCGGGGAGCACAGTGCTGATCCCCTTTTGGCTAAGATGACTATCAAGCCGTTGCAGCAGGTAGCGGTTAAATGCCCCGCCGCCGGTAACCAGTAAACGGGCATTTTTTTTCGGGGACGGGAGGGCTGTTACGGCCTGGCTGACCTGTTCTGCAATATGTTCCGTATAAGTACAAAGGGCATCAGCCGGGCTGAGTCCAGCTTCCCGGATAAGCGGGTAAATAATTTCCGTTCCGAATTCATTGGCGAGGGATTTGGGCCAGGGCTTTCGGTAATAGTCCGCCCCGTTTAATTTTCCGAGCAACGCATCCTCTATCTTTCCGGATGCGGCTAATTGTCCTCCCTCATCCATTTCCCGGCCGGCATCTGCTGCCAGCATATTAAGAACCCGGTTGGCCGGGCATACATCGAAAGCAATATAATGGTCCGCATTCAATGAAATATTGGCAATACCCCCGATATTCAGGAAATAATCATACTCGCCCAGCAGCATTTTTTCACCTACCGGGACAATGGGCGCTCCCTGTCCGCCAAGAGCGATATCCAGGGCCCGGAAATCCGATACTACCGGCAATTGGGTTTCCGCCGCAATGGCTGCGCCTTCCCCCAACTGGGCGGTCATTCCCTGTGCCGGAAGATGAAAAGCTGTATGTCCGTGAGAGGCGATCACGGCCACTTTATACTGCAGGCCGTGTTGTTCAATAAACGCGTTCACCCGCCGCCCTGTATAATGCCCGTATTCGGCATGAAGTAACAAATAGTCCTTTGCAGAAAGGCCCGTAGCGGTTTTCAGCCGCTCCTGCCATTCTTTGCTGTAAGGGCTGCATTCCGCTTCAAGGATCTCATACGACCAGTGGCCCCCCTGTTCCTGGAATTCCACAAAGGCGATATCCAGCCCGTCGAGGGAGCTGCCGCTCATTAAACCGATAGCGCTGTAAACCATGAAAGCATTTTTAGTTTAGTTTTGCGAAAGTAAATGATCCTGTTGCTTTACGGCATGACTTTATCATTCATCCGTCCGGCAGGGAGAAGAATTATAAATAACGACCCCGACGGGTTACAAAATGCCGCCCCGGGGTTACCAAAACAGGACCACATGATCGTTAATCTCAGTCAGCAACATTCGCTAATTAGTAACTGGGTCGGTGAATTAAGGGATACACAGATACAAACCGACCGGATGCGTTTTCGCCGCAACCTGGAACGGATCGGGGAAATCGCCGCTTATGAAATCAGCAAGCTGTTGCCGGATATGGAAAAAGAAGTCCAGACCCCCCTTGGCACAGCCATCCACCGGGTGCTGAAAGAATACCCTGTACTGGCAACGATCCTTCGGGCGGGACTGCCGCTTCACCAGGGACTGCTGAATTATTTTGACAAATCGGACAATGCATTTATTTCAGCTTACCGCAAACATCACCCCGACGGAAGTTTTGAGATCAGCCTGGAATATATGTCCTGCCCCGAACTGGAAGACCGGATCATTATTATATCCGATCCCATGCTGGCCACGGGTTCTTCCCTCGTAAAAACCATCCGGTTTTTAAAAGCCGAAGGACAACCCCGCGAAATTCATATTGTGGCAGCCATCGCCTGTACGGTTGGTATAGAATATGTGAGAAGGGAAGAACCGGGTGTCAGAATCTGGTGCGGGGATATCGACGATGAGCTCACGGCAAAAGGATATATTGTTCCGGGTCTTGGAGATGCCGGCGACCTGGCTTACGGGCCTAAAATGCAGATGTAACCGGGTCAAAAAAACAGCCATAGGGTTCAGTCAGCCAGTTACTTAGCTAAAAAAAGATAACGGACTGACGGATTCCCGGAAAATTAAGGCCAGGCAGCATTAATTCTATTTCCCAGGTCTTTAAAAAGTTGTATTTTACCGGTTCGGACCGGACGGCATTAATTAACGAGCCAGGGCAATCCTTTGAAAAAAAATTACGTTTAGAGATGTATAACGGCTTATCCCGTTTTATCCTGCCTGAAAACGACGAAAAAACTTATTTGCTGAGATGAAAAAAAAATTTTCTACCCTCCTGTTTTGTGTGGCGCTGGCAGCTGTGTCAAAGGCGCAGGATCCCAACTTCTCCCAATTCTTCGCCTCTCCGCTTACACTGAACCCGGCTTTAACCGGTAAGTTCGACGGTGATTTTCGCGTGGCAGGCAACTACCGCAATCAATGGCCCACGATCAATAATGCCTTTGTTACAAAAACAGTTTCCGTGGATTTCGGTATTATGAAGAACCGGCTCTCTGAACTGGACCAGATGGGTGTCGGCATCCTGGGTGTCACCGACCGGGCAGGGGATGGCGTACTGGTAACCAATTATGCCGGCGGCTCATTCGCTTTCCATAAAGGACTTGATGAAGACGGATTTCACCAGATCGGGGCCGGTTTCCAGGGAGTCTATATCAACAAACGGCTTGATATTACCAAAGTACAGTTTGCCGACCAGCTGACCCCGCTGGGTTTTACCGGTGTCACCAGCGAGATTTTCCTGAACAACCAGCTTAACCTGAGCTATTTCGATTTGAATGCAGGGGTATTGTATAACGGCAGCACCAACGGGTATAATAATTTCTATATCGGCGCCTCCATGTACCATATCAACCGCCCCAAGGAAAGTTTCCAGGGTGGTAATTATATCCTGAATACAAGGACCACAATACAGGCCGGCGGTAAGATTCCCGTGGGCTCCTATAATTACCTGCACCTGGCAGCCAATCACAGCATACAGGCCAAAGCGTATAATACCGTGGTGGGTGGCGCCTTCTCTTACAATGTAAACAACAATGAAAACGATCCGGTAAATATCTATCTCGGCGCCTGGTACCGTTTAAAAGACGCGGCCATTCCCTATGTAGGACTTGAATTTAAAGGACTGCAGATCGGCGTTTCTTATGACGCCAATACTTCCAGCCTGAAACCTGCTTCAAATACCAGGGGCGGCATGGAAATATCCCTGATCTACATCAAAAAACATTCAGACCCGAATGCGAAGAAGCTGAACTGCCCGAGATTCTGAGAGAGCAGGTGTTAGCTGTTAGCTGTTAGCTGTTCGTTGTTAGGGAGCAGCCGGGGGTGCCTGTTGTCGGCTGTCGGCTGTCAGGTGTCAGGAAACAGCCCATCCTGAAGTCCTGTATCTATAATAACCAAGTGTTCCTCGTTTTACGTAATCTTTCTCGTACCTCGTAGCTCGCACCTCGTACCTTCTCCCTAGTTTTTCATCAGCAACGGCAACAAATACCAGCTGAACAATGTGATCAGCAGCAGGGCCACGAGGTTCATCACCAGGCCGGCTTTCAGCATCTGTTTTAATTTGATATGCCCGCTGGCAAAAACAATCGCGTTCGGCGGTGTGCCCATCGGCAGCATACTGGCACAACTGGCCGCCAGGGTCATCGGGATACCCAGCAACAAGGGGTTTATTCCCACTGAATCCGCCAGGGAACAAACCACCGGTGAAAAAACGATCACCTGGGCAACATTGCTCATCACTTCACTGATAAATATTGACAGCAGGGTGACCAGGAATACCAGCAGGATACCGCCGCCTGCATACTGTCCCAGCCAGCTGCCCAGTTGAGAGATAAGCCCGGCTTTCTCAAGCGCATCCGCCATAGCAATACCACCCCCAAACAATAAAAGGATGCCCCAGGCTAATTCCTTTGTATCACTCCATTCGAGGAGGCTTTCCGCATTATCTTTCACGTCCCGCGCCCTTTTCTCCCCGGCCGGGCAAATAAACAAAGACACTCCGCCCATAATGGCAATCATATTATCATCCAGTTTAAAAAAAGGCTGACTGGCATTGATCAGGTCCTTAAATATCCATAACAGGGCAGTTGCCCCGAAAATAAGCAGCACTCTTTTCTCCGGCCCGCTGAGTTTTCCCAATAAGGCGATTTCCCCGTGTATATGTTTCCGGGCCGCTTCACTGGAACGGATATGATTGGGAAAGAGGACCCGTGTGGATACAAAATAAAGGGCCATCATCAGGATAAATGCCAGTGGGGTGCAGAGCAGCATCCAGTCAACAAAGTCAATATTGATATTATACTTTTTTTCAAAATACCCGACAAACTGTACATTGGGCGGTGTACCGATGATCGTGGAAATCCCTCCAAAATTGGAAGCCCAGGCAATGGCCAGCATCAGGGAAAGATTGAAATAAGCATAATTCCCGCCTTCCTGGTTTTCCTTCATAACATGGATCACCGAGAGGGCAATGGGAAACATCATCATGGTGGTGGCCGTATTGCTCAGCCACATACTGAGAAACCCGGTCGCGAGAATAAATCCCAGTACGATCCGGTTGCCGCTGGTGCCCGTGGCTTTTACAATATTCAGGGCAATACGACGGTGCAGGTTCCATTTTTCAATCGCCATCCCTAACATAAAGCCACCCATAAATAAAAAGATCACTTCATTCCCATAGGCGGCGGCAGTTGATTTTATCGTATTTATTTTCAATAAAGGAAATAAAATGAGCGGTATCAATGCCACTACCGGCATTGGCAAAGCCTCGGAGACCCACCAGGTAATCATCAGGCCGGAAACTGCCAGCACCCGGGCGGCTGTTTCGGGTACATGAAAGGGGTTAATAAAATAAAGGAAACCGGCAACCAGGAGTCCCGCCAGCAGGGAGATCAGTTTCAGTTGGCTCTTTGACAACGAATAAATTTTGGAATTAAGGTACAGTCATTTGTTCAAATACCGGCCAGTTCTGTTTCTGAATCCGCTCAACTATTTTTCCCGCTCACAAAGGGATTTCCCTGCAGGTAAAAGCGGTAGGGTCGCTTTGCATCTTCCCCGGCATAATCCACGCCGATCCGCGGGGAAGAGCGCAAGCGGTCTTTTCCGAAGCGGTAATTATCATCGGCAATATACAATGCCGCTAACTGTAACGAATACCCGCTGTGCTGCCTGCGGATGCCCATGGCTTTTGATAAATTGCCCGGCCCGCGGGTGAGTGAATAACCAGCTCTTTTCTTCCCGGTCCGGGCCAGCATGGTCTCAATGCCTTCGAGGGGTTCCAGTGCCCTGACCAGGATGGCATGGGGAATTTCTTTTTCATTGGTTACCACGTTGAACAAATGATGGATCCCATAGCAGAGATAGACATAGGCCACCCCGCCCCGGGCATACATAACTTCTGTCCGGTTGGTTCTGCGCCCGCCATAGGCATGAGAAGCTTTGTCGGTGACTCCCTGGTACGCTTCCACTTCCACAATACGACCGGCCGTTACCAGTCCGTCCTGGTTGCTGACCAGTATTTTTCCCAGCAAATCCCGGGCAACCTGCAGTACGTTTTTTCTCCGGAAAAATTCCGGCTTCAGTTTCTTTCGTTTCATCGGGATTTAAAAAAAGGGCTGATTCGTTTTCCCAGCTCTTCCCAATAGTCTATATTTAGCCCTCAAATTAAGGCTTTGCTGAAAGAAATCGTCATCGCATTCCAATCCTGGGAAGAAGCCCGCCGCTTTATTCATCAGCACAAACTCTTCCGGCTGATCCTGGTGCCCGGCATTATCTATGCCCTCCTTTTCCTCACCGGTATGTTTTTTTTCTGGCAGTCATCCGACCAGGTGGTTTCCTGGATCAGTGACCAGTTGGGTATTGAAGTATGGCTGCAGAAGGAACGCAGTGAATGGCTCAGCTTCTTTTTTGTTATGACCGGTATGATGCTCCGGCTGATCCTGGTGCTTTTTTATTTTTCCCTTTTCAAATATGCCATCCTGATCATCGGCTCGCCGCTCTTTACCTACCTGAGCGAAAAAACAGAAACAATCATTGACGGGAAGGAACATACATTCAACTGGTCGGGGATAAAAAAAGATGCGATCCGGGGAATTCGCCTGGCCCTGCGGAATGCCGGCTGGCAATCCGTTTACCTGCTGGCACTGGTCTTTCTGTCCCTGGTGCCTTTCGCCGGCTGGATCACACCCGTGATCGCCCTGTTCCTCGAATGTTATTACTTTGGCATCTCCATGCTCGATTACAGCTTTGCCCGCAACAATTTCAGTTTATCCCAGAGCATTGCTTTCACCGGAAGGCACAAGGGACTGGCGATTGGCAACGGGCTTCTCTTTTATGCCATGCATGTGCTGATTTTCCTGGCGCCTGCTTATGCTACCATCGCAGCCACCCTCAGTGTACATAAAGTAAAAAACAGCTGACCGGATGAGTACCGTTTACCTGATACCGGCTGAATTGCAGGAAGAAGGCTTAGCCGCGATCCCTCCTTATGTAACGGAGGCCATCAGGCAATGTCGTGTTTTCTTTGTCGAGAATGAACGAACCACCCGCCGGTATTTCAAACAACTCTGGAAAACCTGTCTCCCTGGACAGCATATCGTGATCGATGAGTACGAGTGGATCAATATGGCAGCAGGCAATGCAACAGAACTGTTCCGGAAAAAAATCAGGGAAGATCAGGTCATCGGGATCGTCAGCGAAGCCGGTTGTCCGGGTGTGGCGGATCCAGGGCAGGCCCTGATCGCGATCGCACAGGAAATGAATATCCCGGTCAAACCCCTGGTGGGACCGAGTTCCATCTTACTGGCCCTGATGGCGAGTGGCATGAACGGGCAGCAATTCAAATTCAACGGGTATCTCCCGATCGATAACCATCAGCGGATAAAAACACTGAAAGAACTGGAAGCTGAATCGGCCAAAAAGGACTGCACCCAGATCTTTATCGAAACCCCTTACCGCAATAACCAGTTGATCGAAGCCGTATTGAAAACCTGTCATCCCAACAGTCTCTTTTGTATTGCAACAGACCTCACCGGCCCGGCAGAATGGGTAAAAACAAAGACCATTGCCCGCTGGCAAAAAGAAAAAACGGACCTTCATAAACGCCCGGCCATTTTTCTATTACACGCCCGCTGATCTTATTGGAAAGGAGTAGCCGGACCGTTTGTCTTCCCGATCGAAATAATACTATCCACCACATACCTGCTCATCCCCCGCCAGGGCAGGGCTCCGAAATATTCCTTATAATACAGTTTCATAAAGGCCCCGCTGTTCGACATCAGTTGCTGCGCCACTTTTTCATTGACCACGGAAAATTCAAACTCGTTGGACTGGATAGTACCCGGCACAGTTGTTTTATACCCGGCCTGGATCAGCCGGCCTTCATAGGTTTTAAAAACATAGCCCTTCCTGACAAAGTAATTGAGTTCACCAGCCTTACTGCCCACTCCGAAAACATAGAAATACCTGATATAGAGAAATACAGCCAGTCCGAGTAACAATACAATCAGGAATCTCCGGGCAAATTTCTTAAGCCCTGATTTTTTCCGGGGAGCCGGCTGAGCTAACGGTTGTTCAGGCGGGCTGGTATAGGGGTCATTCATAAAACAGATTTATGACAAATTTTTACGAGGCTGTACCAATAATTATTATAAATTTGCATCCAAGTTACAACCTATTCAAACAGGTGGCGAATATTCTGACACATACCAAACAATTTGCCTTCCACGCGCCCATCACCAGCGGTGTCTATTCCGTTGGCTTTGATGTGTTTACTTTTTCCCGCCCCCGACGTCGCCCTGTTTACTGACAGGACGAACCGCTCACCATGGTCCCTGTCAGTGAAGATTCCCCCCGGAGAAAATTAATCAGGACTGGTGGCCCGTTTCACATCAACATAGTTTCAACAGTGGACAATCAACATATTATTATCAGGGTAGCTACTGTTTCCGACAAGGTTTACTCGAAGACAATCACCGATGAAATGGAAGCCTCGGCAGCCGCCAGGGGTACCGGCATCGCCAAGCGATCGCCTGAATACATTGAACAAAAAATCGACGAGGGGAAAGCCGTTATCGCAATCACCGGCCGGAATGAATGGGTGGGTTTTTGCTATATCGAAACCTGGGGTCATGGAGAATACGTAGCCAACAGCGGGCTTATCGTGGCACCTGCCTACCGCAAAAGCGGGGTGGCTAAATCAATCAAGAAAAGGATCTTCGAACTCTCCCGGCAAAAATACCCGGAAGCAAAAATATTCGGCCTTACCACCGGCCTGGCCGTTATGAAGATTAACAGCGAACTCGGCTATGAGCCCGTTACTTATTCAGAACTGACCCAGGACGAAGCCTTCTGGGCCGGCTGCAAGAGCTGTGTCAATTATGATATCCTCATGAGCAAGGACCGGAAGAACTGTATGTGCACGGCTATGCTTTATGATCCCAAAGACCATTACGAGCCGGCGGAAACCACCCAGTATTTCGAGGAAAATAAGAAAGGATTTGAACGACTCCTGAAATTCAAACAATGGAAATTGCTGCGACCGTTCCTGAAAAAGGATAAATCGGAAAGCAACGGCGGGGGAAAGCCCAAATCGCTTTTACATCATTTCTTTCATTTATAATTCTGCAAACAATGTCCAAAAAAGTGGTACTCGGGTTTAGCGGCGGTCTGGATACAACCTACTGCGTTAAATACCTGAGTGAAGACAAAGGTTATGAGGTTCACAGCATCATTGTGAATACCGGCGGCTTCAGTGAAGAAGAACTGAAACAGATCGAAGCACATGCCTATAAACTGGGTGTAAAATCCCATACCACGATCGATGCGGTAAAAGGATACTATGACCGCATCATTAAATACCTTGTTTACGGGAATGTGCTGAAGAACAATACGTACCCGCTTTCGGTATCAGCAGAAAGGCTGAGCCAGGCCCTGCATATTGCGGAGCATGCCCAAAAAATGAAGGCGGATGCGGTGGCCCATGGCAGTACCGGCGCCGGCAATGACCAGGTTCGGTTTGACATGATCTTCCATATCATGATCCCGGGAGTGGAGATCATCACCCCGATCCGCGACATGAAACTGAGCCGTGAGGAAGAAATCGCCTACCTGAAAGGCAAGGGTGTGGAGATGAATTTTGAGAAAGCCATGTATTCCATCAACAAAGGATTATGGGGCACCAGTGTGGGCGGAAAAGAAACCCTTTCCTCCAGGGGCATGTTACCCGAAGCAGCCTGGCCCACCCCCGTTACCAAAACAGGCAGTGAAGAAGTGAAACTGGGTTTTGAAAAAGGGGAACTGAAAACAGTCAATGACCAGCGTTTTGGCCATCCCGCCGAAGCAATACAATATTTACAAAGCCTGGCCGGACCGTACGGGCTGGGCCGCGATATTCATGTGGGTGATACCATCATTGGCATCAAGGGCCGGGTAGGTTTTGAAGCCGCCGCCCCGATGGTAATCCTGAAAGCTCACCATGCACTGGAAAAGCATGTACTCACCAAATGGCAGCTGCAATGGAAAGACCAGCTGGCACAGTTCTATGGCAACTGGCTGCACGAAGGACAGATCCTCGACCCCGTCATGCGGGATATCGAGGCCTTCCTGTTTAACAGCCAGCAAAATGTAACCGGCGATGTATTCGTGCAATTGTTCCCCTACCGTTTCCAGGTAATCGGTATCGAATCGAAGTATGATCTGATGAACAGCAGGTTTGGAAAATACGGGGAAATGAACAGCGGGTTTACCGGTGATGACGTCCGCGGGTTTTCGAAAATATTCGGCAACCAGACCGGTATCTGGACAGCTGTCAATAAAGAGTGAAGATTCATTATTAATACTGATTATTGATTAGTAAACTTCAAAAAAGCGCATAGTTACAGGAACAATTCCGGGGCGGGAAGCGACAGTCATTAGTACGCTTCCGGTTTCAGCGGTAATCAACAATAAAGTATTAATAACCCAAATAAAAGCTTTTGGTCATTAATAATCTACTATGTCAATAAAAGTTGGGATAATCGGGGCTGCAGGTTACACCGGGGGTGAATTAATACGTTTGCTGTTACAGCACCCCGATGTAAACATCTCCTTTCTCCATAGCCGGAGCAATGCGGGCAAAATGGTGCACAGCATCCACCAGGACCTGGTTGGGGAAACGGATCTCCGGTTCACGGATGACAGCAGTCAGCTGAAAACCGGCGCCATAGATGTGCTGTTCCTTTGCCTGGGTCATGGCGAATCCAGAAAGTTCCTGGAGGAAAACAAGATCGCCGACCCTATTAAGATCATCGATCTTGCCAATGATTTCAGGTTAACAGCGCATTCGGTTATTGGAAATCGTCAGTTTGTGTATGGCCTGCCGGAACTGAACCGGGAGAAAATAAAAACCGCTGCGAATATTGCCAATCCCGGTTGTTTTGCAACCGCCGTTCAGTTGGGTTTACTTCCTTTGGCAAAAGCCGGTTTACTAACTGACGTTTACACAACCGGCATTACCGGATCCACCGGGGCAGGACAGTCATTAGCTGCTACTTCTCATTTCAGCTGGAGGGCAAATAATATTCAGGCGTACAAGATCCTTACCCACCAGCACCTGGGAGAGATCGGGGAATCCCTGCAGCAATTACAGCCGACTACTGACGCATCGGTTTATTTTGTACCCTGGCGCGGTGATTTTACCCGGGGTATATTTGTCAGTTCCACCCTGCATTGTGAAAATAGCCTGGAAGAACTGTACCAGCTCTTTGAAGAATTTTATAAGGACCATCCATTTACAACTGTTTCCCGTGAAGCGATATTCCTGAAACAGGTGGTCAATACGAACAAAGCAGTGATCCTGTTAGAGAAAGCCGGGGAAAAACTGGTGGTACATTCCGCAATTGATAATTTAGTAAAAGGGGCCAGCGGGCAGGCGGTACAGAATATGAATTTAATTTTCGGGCTGGCAGAAACAGCAGGATTAAAACTGAAAGCAAACTACTTTTAGGAAAAGTGGTAAGTTATAAGTGATAAGTTATAAGTATGCAGAACTTCAAGGACCTTAAAGTCTGGGAAAAAGCCCATCACTTCACATTGAAAGTATATGAAGTGTCGCGTGCTTTCCCAAAAGAAGAAGTTTACGGCCTAACCAGTCAGTTAAAAAGAGCGGCATCCTCAATTCCCTCAAATATTGCAGAGGGTTGCGGAAAAAATTCGCAGAACGATTTTGCTCATTATCTTAACATAGCGCTCGGGTCCGCTAACGAATCCGAATATTTCCTGATTCTGGCCAAAGATCTTAAATACCTTGAATTACCAGCTTTTGAAATATTATCATCAGCAATTAATGAGATCAAAGCCATGCTCATATCATTAATAACCAAAGTCCGATCAAAAACTAAAGTTTAATTTGAACCCAATAGTCCGTTGCTTATAACTTATTACTTAAAACTTACAACTCTCATGAATCTATTCGACGTTTACCCCATCAACGACGTAACAATCGTCAAAGCGAAAGGCACTTATGTATGGGACGATAAAGGAGAACAATACCTGGACCTCTATGGCGGTCACGCCGTGATCAGTATCGGGCATACACACCCCCATTGGGTAAAGCGAATCGAGGAGCAGCTGGAGAAAATCGCTTTCTATTCCAATTCGGTTAAAATTCCCCTGCAGGTGCAATTGGCCGAAAAACTGGGGAAAGTGTCCGGCAAAACGGATTACCAGCTTTTTCTCTGCAACAGCGGAGCCGAGGCCAATGAAAATGCATTGAAACTGGCTTCCTTTCACACCGGCAGGAAAAAAGTGATCGCGTTCACCAGGTCCTTTCACGGAAGAACCTCCCTTGCCGTATCGGTTACGGACAACAAAAATTATATCGCTCCGGTCAACGAAACCGATAATGTGATCTTCCTTCCCTTTAACGATGAAGAAGCGCTGGAAGCCTGCTTCAAATCAAACGGGAAAGAAATCGCCGCGGTGATCATTGAAGGCATCCAGGGCGTGGGCGGTATCCATGTGGCGGATGATAGCTTCCTGCGCAGTATCCGCTCCCTCTGTGATCAATACGGCGCCGTGTATATTGCCGACAGTGTACAATGCGGGTACGGCAGAAGCGGAAAATTCTTCAGCCATGATTTTGCCGGGGTCAATGCCGATATCTATACTATGGCAAAAGGGATGGGCAACGGGTTCCCGGTTGCCGGTATTATCATTGCCCCGCATATCAAACCCAAACATTTTCAACTGGGTACTACCTTTGGCGGAAACCACCTGGCCTGTGCAGCGGCCCTGGCGGTGCTGGAGATCATCGAAGAAGAAAAACTGATGGGCAATGCCGTGATGATCGGGAAATACCTGCGGAATGAACTGGAAGCTATCCCGCAATTAAAAAATGTAAGGGGGCGCGGGCTGATGATCGGTTTTGATGTGCCGGAAGAACTGAAGGACCTGAAGAAAAACCTGCTTCGGAACCAGAAGATCTTTACCGGTGAAGCCAAACCCAATGTCATCCGTTTGCTGCCTTCTTTAGGGTTAAAGAAAAAAGACGCGGAACAATTTATCGAATCCATCAAAGAAGAAATCAACCTTTTAGTTTCAACCGCTGTATTATAACATGAGGAATTTCACATCTGTCAACGATCTCGCCCTTCTCTCCGGGGAAAACACGGGTGACGCCATTGATGCCCTGGTGCAAAAAGCACTGGCGCATAAAGCCAACCCCTTTGGCCGGAAAGAACTGGGCACCAATAAGCGCATTGGCTGTTTGTTCCTGAACCCCAGTATGCGGACCCGGCTGAGTACCCAGATCGCAGCGCAGAACCTGGGCATGGAAGCCATCGTTTTCAATGTGGGCAGTGAAGGCTGGGCCCTGGAGTTTGAAGAAGAAGCCATCATGAGTGGTACCACGGTGGAACATATCAAAGATGCAGCACCTGTTTTCGGCAAGTACTTTGATATCCTGGCGATCCGCACGTTTCCTTCCTTAAAAAACCGGGAAGACGATTACAGCGAATTGTATATTAAACAATTTATCAGGTACGCAGGCACCCCGGTCCTGAGCCTGGAAAGCGCTACCCTGCATCCGCTCCAGTCGCTCACCGATATCATTACCATAACGGAACTGATGCAACAGTCAGGTCGTGATAATGACCGGGACAAAAAACCGAAGATCGTGATGACCTGGGCACCGCATGTAAAACCCCTGCCCCAATGTGTGGCCAATAGTTTCGCCCAGTGGATCAATGCCTGGGGAAGAGCCGATTTTGTGATCACCCACCCCGAAGACTATGAATTGAGTGAAGCATTCACCAACGGCGCCACAATCACCCATAACCAGGAGGAAGCCCTGAAAGATGCCGATTTTGTGTACGTGAAAAACTGGAGCACCTTTCATGATTACGGGAAAATCTATGAAAGCGATCCGAAATGGATGCTGACCAATAAAAAACTGGAAGGAACCCGTGATGCGAAAGTCATGCATTGCCTGCCGGTTCGCCGCAATGTGGAACTGAGTGATGAGGTGCTGGACGGGCCGAACAGTATTGTTACACAGGAAGCCGGCAACCGGGTATGGGCAGCCCAGGCGGTACTGGAAGAACTCTTACAAAGCAATGGATAAATTGTATGTCATAAAAATCGGGGGCAATATCATCGATGATGAAGCCAAACTCGCTTCCCTTCTCCGGGACTTTGCCGCCATTGACGAAAAAAAGATCCTGGTACACGGAGGGGGCAAACTGGCCACCCGCCTGGCAGAAAAACTGGGCATCGAACAACAGCTCCTCGACGGCCGCCGGATCACCGATGCAGAAACCCTGAAGATCGTAACAATGGTATATGCCGGGTATATCAACAAAAATATTGTCGCCCGCCTGCAGGCGGAAAACTGCAATGCCATCGGACTTTGCGGGGCTGACGGCGATTCCATCCTGGCCCATAAGCGGAATCACCCCGTACTCGATTACGGATTTGTAGGTGATGTGGATGCAATCAATACCGGCCTTATCAGCAGCCTGCTGGAAAAAAATATTGCGGTGGTCTTTGCACCTATCACCCACGACCAGCAGGGACAATTGCTGAACACCAATGCAGACACCATTGCACAGGAAATGGCCAAAGCCATGAGCCGCCACTACCAAACAGAACTGATCTATACATTTGAGAAAAGCGGGGTCCTGCTGGATGCCGCTGACGATACCACCGTGATCCCGGAAATACAACCCTCCTATTACCGGGACCTGAAAGCGCAACACCGGATCTTTTCCGGAATGATCCCCAAACTGGACAATGCCTTTACCGCGCTGAACAGCGGGGTAAGCAAGGTACGGATCGGGAAAGCCGAACAGCTGACGGACTTATTAAAAGGAACGGCAGGTACAAGTATTATTCATGAACGCTGATATTACCATATTACAGGAAAACGCGGTTGAGCTGCTGAAAGAACTCATCGCCACCCCCTCTTTCAGTAAACAGGAGTACCAGACAGCCGGCATACTCTGCCGTTTCCTGGCAACCCGCGATATTCTCCATACCCGGGTGGGGAACAATGTATTTGCCCTGAATAAGCATTTCGACGAAAGCAAACCCACCCTCCTGCTGAACTCGCACCACGATACGGTAAAACCCAACCCGCAATACACAAAAGATCCCTTTGTTCCCGTTGTAGAGGAAGGCAAACTCTTTGGCCTCGGGAGCAATGACGCAGGTGGCTGCCTGGTTTCATTGCTGGCCGTATTCCTGCACTATTACCGGAAAGAAGGGGGTGCATACAATGTGATCTTTGCCGCGACGGCCGAAGAAGAGATCAGTGGTACCGGGGGGATTGAATTTACATTACCCCATCTCCCCACAGTTGATTGCGCCATTGTGGGCGAGCCCACCCAAATGCAGATGGCCGTAGCGGAAAGAGGACTCCTGGTACTGGATTGCATCAGTCATGGCAGGGCCGGTCATGCTGCCCGGAATGAAGGAGAGAATGCCATCTATAAAGCACTGGCAGATATCCGGTGGTTTCAAACCCATCAACTGGATAAAATATCGCCGCTCCTTGGCCCTTCCAAAATGAGCGTAACCGTTATCGAAACGGAAAACAAAGCGCACAACGTGGTACCGGCAGTTTGCCGTTTTGTGGTGGATACCCGCATCAACGAGCTGTACAGTTTTGAAGAAGTGATCGGATTCGTCAAAGCGAATGTCAGCTGTGAAGTAACTCCCCGCAGCACAAGGCTTCGTTCCACTTCGATTGCGCTGGATCACCCACTGGTAAAAGCAGGGACGGCACTGGGGCGCAGCTACTATGGCTCCCCCACAACGTCTGACAAGGCCCTGATGCCCTTTCCGTCCCTGAAAATGGGCCCCGGGGATTCAGCACGCAGTCATACCGCGGATGAGTTTATCTTTATTGATGAAATAAAGGAAGGGATCGCACTCTATATTAATCTCCTAAATCAGGTAGTATGAAACTCTGGCAAAAGGATACAGCCGCATTAAAGGAAGTCGAAGTATTTACCGTGGGCCGCGACCGCGAGTTCGATCTCCTGCTGGCTCCCTTTGATATCGTGGGCAGTATCGCCCATGTAATAATGCTGGCGTCTGCCGGGTTGCTTACTACAGGGGAAAAGGATTCGCTGGTTGCTGCTTTGCGTGAAATTTACAAAACCACGGACCCTGCTCATTCTTCTCCCTTCACCATTCACCCGGAAATAGAAGATATCCATTCCCAGGTCGAACTCCTTCTCACCCAACAGCTGGGTGATACGGGGAAGAAGATCCATTCGGCCCGCAGCCGCAATGACCAGGTACTGGTGGATGTGAAATTATTCCTGCGGAATGAACTGGAGGAGCTGGTGAAATCGATCGGTTCCCTGTTTGCGTTACTGCAATCGCAAAGTGAAAAATACAAGGATCATTTGTTTCCCGGCTATACACACCTGCAACTGGCCATGCCTTCTTCTTTTGGTTTGTGGTTCGGGGCCTATGCAGAAAGCCTGGTGGATGATGTGATCACGATCCGGTCGGCCTATGAAGTGGTCAATAAAAATCCGCTGGGTTCCGCGGCCGGTTACGGATCCTCCTTCCCGATCAGCCGCAACCTGACCACGCAGCTGCTGGGTTTTGAAGCAATGAACTATAATGTGGTCTATGCCCAGATGGGAAGAGGGAAAGCAGAACGCATCGTGGCACAATCCCTCGCGAATGTGGCCGATACCCTGGCCAAACTGAGCATGGATGCCTGTTTGTACCTGAACCAGAATTTTGGGTTTATCTCTTTTCCTGCCGAACTGACCACGGGGAGCAGCATCATGCCGCACAAGAAGAATCCCGATGTATTCGAACTGATCCGCTCCCACGGCAACCGGATCAAGGCCCTCCCCAATGAGATCACGATGATGACTACGAACCTGCCATCCGGGTATCACCGCGACCTGCAGTTACTGAAAGAGCATTTATTCCCGGCCTTTAAAACGCTGAAAGACTGTATCAGCATGGCCGGCCTGATGCTGGGTCATATCGAAATCAAGAAGGATATCCTGGCGGATGAGAAATACAAATATCTGTTCAGTGTGGAAGAAGTAAACAAACTGGTCAATGCAGGTATGCCTTTCCGTGATGCGTATAAAAAAGTCGGCCGGGATATTGAAGCCGGGCAGTTCACCTATGACACCCGCGTACAGCATACCCACGAAGGCAGCATCGGTAACCTTTGCACAGCGGAGATCAAACAGCTGATGGACGAGACCCTCAACAGCTTTCCCTTCCCAACCGTGCAGGCAGCCATCGGATCCCTGGTAAACGGCTAATCCTGTTTTTGGTAAATATCTTTAAAATGCCGCTGCATACTGCGTTGGCGGGCATCTTCATCCAGAACGGTCCAGCCAAACTGTTTATAAAGCCCCTGTGCATCCCTTGTCATCAGCATCCAGCGGCGAAGGCCCTGTAATTCGGGATGCGACTGTATCACTTCTATCAGCCATTTGGACAGGCCGCGGCCGCGCTGTTCCGGGAGGATGAACACATCGGCGAGATAAGCGAACGTGGCTTTATCCGTGACCAGGCGGGCAAAACCGACCTGGTGGCCCTCCCGGTATAATCCGAAACAAAGTGAATTCGACAAGGCCTTTTGAAGTACCGGCAACGGGATCCCCTGTGCCCAGTATGATTCACCGGATAAATAGCCGTGTATTACATCCATCTCCAGTAAGACGGGATCCGTACTGATAAGGAAATCTTCCTTTTTAACTTCATAGTGCAAACTCATAAATGACCCATCCGATTTGCGGAGGGATCATCGAGTAACCTCCGGTGATAATTGATTTGCCCCAGGTGATAGCCCAGGTGGACAGCCAGGTGAACTAAAAAATAACCAGTACTTGTCTTTTCGGCTAAAACCAGCAGCGGGTACTCCTTCTCCAGCTCATCCTCCTTCATATTGCTGAGCGCCCGGTCCACCGTTTCAAGGGTCCTGTCAATATTATTCAGCAGCTCCCTCCTCGGTACATTTTTTTGGGAAAATTCAAGTTCCCGGTTCCGGGTATAACCGGATTTCCCGATTTCCGCCCCGATATAGGTGTTCAGGTTTCCCAGCAGGTGAAGACAAAGATTTCCCGCTGAATTCGAAATGCTTTTTTCGGTTACCCAGATCTTCGTTTCCTCTTTATACAGGCTGATCTCCTGTTTCAGTTTTTCCAGGTCTCTCCGGAATATTTTCCTGAATATTTGTAACTGCATATTATAGTCCGTATTTATCCACGAGGTAGATCAGGGCCGCCATATTCACAGCGCCCAGCTCCAGCTCCCGCTTGTTCACCGCTTCAAAAACATCACTGCGCGCATGGTGTATATCAAAATACCGCTGGCTATCGGGATTCAGGCTGGCCGTGGGAGTTTTCAGCAACCGGTTCAGCGGACCAATATCGGAACCACCGCCCCCCTTTACCAGTTCGCTGCATCCATAAGGGGCGATCAGGTCTTTCCAGGATAAGAAATGCTGGTATTGTTCATCACTGCCTGAAAACCCGAGCGCCCTGGGTGTAAAACCGCCTGCATCACTTTCAATAGCCAGTATATGTTTTTCCCCTTTGGCCGCGGCTTCTTCCGCGTATTTGGAGCCTCCCCTCAGCCCGTTTTCTTCATTGGCAAATAATACAAAACGGATCGTGTGTTTTGGCTGGTACCCGATGGCTTTGAATGCCCTTATTATTTCTATGGCCTGTACACAACCGGCGCCGTCATCATGCGCGCCTTCGCAGTTGTCCCAGCTGTCGAGGTGCCCGCCTACCGTAATGATTTGCTCCGGGAACTCAGTGCCTTTCAGTTCACCAATCACGTTGTGACCAATGGTATCGGGTAGGAATTGACCCTTTGTCTTTAGCGTGACCTGCAGCTTCGTTTTTTGCAATTGCTCACTCATCCAGTCTGCATCTTTTAGCCCAATGGCCACCGCCGGAATTTTTTGAAAAGCCGTATCGTATCGGGTGGCCCCGGTATGCGGGATATTATCGGTTGAATGGCTCATGCTCCGGACGATAACCGCCTTTGCCCCGTATTTGGCAGCACGGCTGGGGCCCTGCCCGCGGTACTGACCGGCATCGCGGTACGCTAAAAAAGTATGGATATAGGTAGGATTGAACTTATAATTATAAAAAACGATCTTCCCCTTTACCTGGTCCTTTTTCGCTTCCAGTTCATCAAAAGAATTAACCAGCAGCACTTCGCCGCTGATACCCTTTGTACCGGTCCCCGCAGAGTTCCCCAGGGCCACTATATCCAGGACGCTGGATTTTACGATCCCATTCCTGGTACCTGTGGCGGGTACGGTGTAAGTAGCCTGACCAATATCGGTACCACCCCTGATCCAGTGAGGCACCATGCATTCCTGCAACCAGGCCTGGTCTGCACCGCTTTGCTGCATCATCCGCAGCCCCCATTGCTCCGCCTTTACCATACCGGGAGAACCCGCCAGGCGGCCGCCAATCTGTTTGGTGAGGTAACGAAGATTCTCATAGGCCTTCCCGTTGGTCAGGATTTCATCGGAAATACGTTTAATATATGCCGAATCCGCAGACTGGGCATCCGCCAGGTGAACAGCCAGGAGGGAAACAATACTCAAAAATATATTTCTCATCGGTGATTTTTTTCAAAGTTAAAAAATGAGAGAATTGAAGATAATTATTTAAGATGAACGGTCAACCAAACCCGATTAAAACTGTTACCTTAGTTCCCCTTCTACTTTTTATATATGAAAATCGGTATTGTTTGTTATCCCACATTTGGCGGATCCGGTGTACTGGCCACGGAACTCGGTAAGGCCCTTGCCCAAAAAGGTCACCTGGTTCATTTTATCACCTACCAGCAACCGGTCCGTTTAGGTTCCTTTACACCGAATATCCTTTACCACGAGGTGCAGGTGCCCACCTACCCCCTTTTTGATTACCCACCGTATGAAACGGCCCTGGCCAGCACCATGGTGGATGTGATCAAGAACAATGACCTGGACCTGCTGCATGTGCATTATGCCATTCCGCATGCATCCGCTGCCTATATGGCCAAACAGATCTTAAAAAAGGAAGGAAAACATATACCCGTTATCACCACCCTGCACGGTACGGATATCACCCTGGTGGGCCGGGACAAAACCTACGCCCCGGTGGTTACTTTTTCCATCAATGAAAGTGATGCCATCACCGCGGTATCCGAAAACCTGAAGGCGGAAACACTCAGCCATTTCCACATTGAAAAAGAAATTGAAGTAATCCTGAATTTCGTAGATGTAAGCCGCTTCAACCGGAAACCCATTGATGCCTTTCGCAAAGTGATCGCGCCAAACGGGGAACGGATCTTCCTGCATGCTTCTAATTTCCGTAAAATAAAACGGGTGCAGGACGTGGTGCAGATTTTCGCGGAAGTCAATAAACAGGTCCCTTCTAAATTATTGTTCGTGGGAGACGGTCCTGAACGCAGTACGGCGGAAGACCTGAGCCGCGAACTGGGAGTTTGTGATGAGATCCGTTTTGTGGGCAAACAGGAACAGATGGAAGATATCCTCGCCATTGCCGACCTCTTCTTACTGACGTCCGAATACGAAAGTTTCGGGCTGGCGGCGCTCGAAGCGATGGCGGCGGGGGTACCGGTTGTTTCCACCAACGCAGGCGGACTGGCCGAAATCAATATCCCGGGCGTAACCGGTTTCATGAGTAATGTGGGGGATGTACATTCGATGACAGCCCAGGCGCTTTCCATTTTAAAAGATGACGCCACTTTACAGGGCTATAAGGAAAGAGCTGCCGCGCATGCTAAAAAATATGATATCCATTATATCGTCCCGCAGTACGAGAAATTGTATGAACGTTTTCTCTGAATAAAAAAAATCCCGGCGTTCCGGGATTTTTTTTATTCATTCATTTTTATCAGCGGCGCAGCCAGGGCATCGGGTCCACATTCCGGGTCTCAATCATCAGGATAAAATCAATCTGCCCCCCGTTTCCATCATCGTCCCTGCCGGCTTTTCCGATCTGCTGGCCGGTTTTCACAACGGCTCCTTTTGTAACAGTAACACCGGATAGATTGCTGTAGGTTGTAAAGTATTTACCATGCCGGATGGTGATCGCCATCCCGTCACCCAGGTTATAAACCCCGCTTACTTCGCCATCAAACACCGCTTTTACCGGTACCCCGGCCGAAGGAGTGGCAATGGTGAGACCCGGGTTATCAAAGGTAAGCAGGGTGTTCTCGATCTTATTGGTACCATACCGCAGGGTAATGATCCCGTTATCGACGGGCCAGGGCAGGCGCGCTTTGTTCGCCTGGAAGCTGCTGTTCAGGGCCACGTCCCGGGCATTCAGGTCCAGGTAGCTATCCGGCTTTTTTGCCGGTTCATTTCTTTTGGTAACCACCGCAGGTTTGGTGGCGGGATTGGTACCCGGAGAAGTAACCGGCGCAGTGGTCTTCGCCGCATTTTTTGCCGCCAGCTCATCCGCTTTTCTTTTAGCATCGGCTTCCGCTTTCACCTTGGCTTTAGCGGCTTCAATTTCCCGTCGCACAATAGCCGTAATCGCATTCTGCAGATCGCGGTCCCTTTTCTTCTTGCTGGCAATCTGGCCGGCCAGTTCCTTTTCTTTCAATTTCAGCTGGGACACCACCGCATCCTTCTCTTTCTTTTGCACGGCCAGCTCCTGCACCTGTTTGGTCTGGCTTTGCAGGGTCACACTTTTCTGGTCCTTGCGTACCAGTTGTTGTTTTTTCCGCTGTGCGATCAGCACCTGTGTTTCCTGGATCGTACTCACTTGTTTTTCCCGGTACGCCCGGTAACTCTTCAGGTAGGCGATCCGCTTGACCGCGTCATTAAAACTACTGGCGGAAAAAATAAAATTGACATAGTCGTAATTACTCCTGTTCTTATAGGAATAGACAATTGACTTCGCGTACTGGGCCTTGAGGGTATCCAGTTGTTTATTGAGGCGGTAGATCTCAAGCTCACTCAGGTAGATGTCGTCATCAATGTTCCGGAGTTCCCGGTTGATCGTACTGATATATTGTTCCTGCAGGTTGATTTTCCGGTTCAGGATATTCAACTGGCCCAGGGTCTGTTTGGTCTGGCCCTTTACCTTGTTGTAAACCCCCTGTATCTCCTGCAACTCCCGCTGGATATCCTGTCTTTCCTTTTCCAGCTGGGTCTTATCCTGGGTGGGCTGGGCCAGGCTTACAAAAGCAAACCCGAAAAAGAAAAAGGACAGCAAAATAATTTTTCTCATGATAAATCGGATTGAGGTTAAAAAAAACAGGGTCGGTATTTTTTCTCAAACGGCAATATGCAAAATAAATTTTACCGGTTATTCCGCTTTATAGTTTTTAGGTACGGAGAAAGGGAAACTTAACGTTTCATTAAACTCATACTGTTTGTAATTGAGTTTGATTTCAAGGGTCTTTTTTTCCGCCACGGAGATCGACCGTTTCTGGGGAAACGTAACTCCCTTTTTATTCTCATAATCACCCCAGGTAAGATAACTGGTCCGGTTCCGTTGTTCATCCAGGTCATCCAACTTGGTACTCCGGAGTATTTTATCCGGCTCCCCCATGGTAATCAGCATCCTGAATAGGCTATTCGCTCCATGCAGGGAGATACTTCCCGGTGATTTACTGAAAGAAGAAATATCGGGTGTCAGGAAAACGGGGTTGCCGATCAGCAGGTCCTGCAGGGAGGGCAGATCAAGCGGCAGGGCAGCAATTTCCTGGAGATAGGCCACACTCCGGGCAATATAAATCTTATTCTGGCGGTCAAGGATCTTCACCGAATCCCGGGTAATATAGGCCCTGAGCCCTTCAATACCGAAGATGGCGGTAATGCGGACCCAGATCACACTGTCACGGTACATACGCAATTCAGCATTTACATTCAGCTTCCTGCCGCCGGTTTCTTCATAATCCACATCCAGTTTACCCGAAAAACTGGCAAAATCAATCCTGTTCTTCTCCAGCTGACTGAAATGTTCCCTGATCACGGCCATGGAATCTTCATGCCCGGTATCTAAAGGTGGCGCCACAACCGTGACGGTATCTTTTTTTACAATGGCCGACTGGATTTTTTTGGTGGCCCTGCAGGAACAGAACAGGGAAGCGCCAAGCAGAACAATGAATATGTTTCGGGTCATGCGTATGCTTTATTTTTTTCCGGTATGGCCAAAGCCTCCTTCATTCCGCCCGGTACTTTGCAGTGCCTGTACGGCAATCCAGTTACATTTTTCCACCGGCTGTATCACCAGTTGGGCAATGCGGTCACCGGGATGAATGACCTGTTCTTCCCGGGAAAGGTTGATTAATATTATCTTAATTTCTCCCCGATAATCGGCATCAATGGTGCCGGGTGTATTGAGACAGGTAATGCCCTGCTTGATCGCCAGCCCGCTGCGGGGCCGGACCTGGGCTTCATAACCGGCAGGAAGTTCAATAAATAAACCGGTAGGGACCAGGCTTCTTTCAAAAGCGGCAAGTGTCACCGGGCTTTCGAGATGCGCCCGGATATCCATCCCCGATGATCCGTCAGTGGCATAGGCCGGTAAGGGGTTGGCCGACTGGTTGATTATTTTTACATCCACAACTGGCATCCGGCAAAGATAAGTATTGAGAAAGGAACAGGGACTGAACTCAGGACTCCTTCCTGAGTAAAACTGTGGCATACGCCATCAGTCCTTCTTCCCGGCCGGCAAAACCCATTTTCTCGGTAGTGGTGGCTTTCACCGATACATCACCGCTTTCCACCTGGAGGATACCGGCAATGATACCCTGCATCTGTGGAACCCAGGGTTTGATCTTTGGTGCTTCAAGACAAAGCGTGCTGTCCACATTCACCACCCGGTACCCCTTTCCGCTGACCAGTTCATAGGTCCTGCGAAGAAGTATCTTACTGTCAATATCCCGGTACGCCGGGTCGGTATTGGGAAAATGAATGCCGATATCACCCAGGCTCAGTGCCCCGAGCAGGGCATCGCAAATGGCATGCAATAATACATCCGCATCACTGTGCCCCAGAGAGCCTTTATGATGGGGGATCTGAATGCCGCCGATCCATAATTCCCGGCCTTCTGTTAGTTGGTGAAAATCCACGCCGGAACCAATGCGGTATGCCATAAATCCAGTTTTTACAAATATCCTAAAAGCGGGTTAAGTTCCCGCATGGAATAATAAAGAGACAGGAACGGGTGCCTGAAACTGCCTGAAAAAAAAATCCCGGCACAAGGCCGGGACTTCCTATACAAAACTTCGTAAGATTATTTGGCTGCTTTGGCACCATCCAGGTCAAACAGTACAGAGAAACGCAGGGTGTTTGACAGCGGGTTGCGGCTTACACCACTACCAGCAGGGATCAGGTAAGCGAAATTAAAACCAAATACATTGTATTTCAGACCCAAACCGGTAGTGAAATAACGGCGGTCACCTTTGGTTTTATTTTCGTAGAAATAACCGGCACGCAGGGCGAACTGGTTGTTGTACCAGTATTCAGCGCCCAGTGATACCTGGAATTCTTTCATTTCCTCAGCAAAACCACCGGGGGCATCGCCGAAAGAACTGAACCAGCCACCAATTACACTCTTGCTTCTGTAATCAGCAATATCCTGTGCAGTTGCCCCTTCACCGGGAGGGGTGGGTACTAACAGTTTGTTTGCTTCAATACCAAAAGAAATGGAGTTGTTGTCATTCATTTTTTTCGCGTAATTCAGACCCAGGCCCAGGTTGGCGGGAATAAAGTCTTTTGCATCCGCATTATCTGAGTAGGAGATCTTGGTACCCAGGTTGGATAAAACAGCACCCCAGGCAAACCCGCTACCGGATTTTTTACCATCATGGTAGTAAGCCAGGTCAGCTGCAACAGCGCTGGCAGATTTGTAAGTAGTGCTTCCGTTCGTATGACCACCGGCAAGGTTGGAATTGATATACTTTAATGCCAGGCCCACGCCGCTTTTGGCACTCAGTTTACGGGAATAACCGAGATCAATACCAAATTCACGGGGACGGAAACTTCCGTCGGAAGTACCGGAAATATTGGTAAACTCGATATTACCCAGGCTGAAATAACGAACAGCACCAGAGAAAGCCTGTTCATCATCTAATTTATAATAACCAACCAGTGAAGCGAGGTAAACATCATTTACCAGGTCTTTCAGCCAGGGAGTATAAGTTGCACCAATGCCCCCTTTGGATTGATTAAATGCCACTTTACCGATGTTCCATAATCCTGAATAAGCATCAGGAGAAGTGGCAACACCAATATCACCCATACCGCCAGAGCGGGCATCGGGTGAAATACGAAGAAACGGTACAGCGGTGGTAACTACGTTAATAGGGTCAACCTGAGCTTTTACAGTAGAAGATAAACCACAAAAAAGCAGTAGTCCGGCAGTTAGTTTTAAAGCAGTTGGTCTCATTAGAAAATTTTTAATAATGGTGTAAATATAGAGCATTTGCATAAATACAAAACTAAAATAGAGAAATTATCTGAAACGAAAAAAATGCCGTTTCAGGTGGTTCTCAATGGTTTTTGTAGTTATGTTGGCGCTTGCCAATGAACAAATTTCCTGAAAAAAACGTCTGTATTTCGTTTTTATTGTCAATTTTTAAATTAACTGTTAAAAAGCTTACAGACTGGTTTCCAAGGCTGAAAATAAGGTAAAAAATGATAAAAAATCATAACATCACCAGTTTCCCAAGTACTTCCTTCGCTTTTTTACCGCCCGCAATAACCCGCAGTTTGTAGAGATATACACCCCGGCCCGGCCGGCTGCCAAATTCATCTTTGCCATCCCATATGATTTCCGTCACCCGGTTTCCATCAGGAACGACGCTGCCGGTAATAGAGCGTATGACCCTTCCGGTTATCGTCATCACCTGTAACTGGAACTGGAGAGCCTGGCCGGGTTTATTGTGTTCGAACCAGAAACGCGTTTCGGTGGTAAAGGGGTTGGGATAGTTCAGCACATGGCTGAGCGCAAGCTCCCCGTCCCCAGCCACCATGAACTCGAGCAGGACCTCACTGGAATGATTCATCACATCCCAGGCTTTGATCTTTAGGCTATGCGGCCCCGGGGCCAGTTCGGGTAACTGGAACCGCACCCGCCCCGTCTGGTAACTGTCCTGGTCAGCCTGGTAAAAATCATTCAGTATAAAATAGCGGCTGTTGTCACCATCCAGGGTGGCTACGATATCATGGCCGATCCCGATCCCCGTGGTATTGATCCCGGAAGAATCGGCCAGGCGCAGCAGCAATACCGGGTTTTGATTGGTCAGTCCCCCGTTTACAAAAAGTTCATCATTCAGCCAGGCTTTGATGGCCGGACCTTCTTCATCCCCGCTCCCGCCCTGGCCAATGCCACCCACAATGAAATTCGTGAAAAGACCCTGGCCGTCGCGGGTGCCATCCTCAGCATACAAACTGAGACGGCCATTCCCGTACTGGAAGTTGATGTCTTTTGGCATTTTAAACGAAACCCTGAAACGCCCGTTGACCACCGAGAATTTACCCCTGAATAAAGTGGTTTGCTGCACCTGGAAGGGGACCGGCTGGCTGCCCGGATCATTGCCCAGGGTATTGATGGTTTGTGGCTTATCAAAAACCGCGGGATATACATTCCCGTTAAACCCGCTGAGCAAGGTTCCCTGCTGGTCCGTGACTTCCCCCTCAATGATAATATTTTCGAGGGCGCTCAGGGTGTCGGCCTGGGCGGCAGGGATCCCGTTTATTAATACGG
This sequence comes from Sphingobacteriales bacterium, assembly GCA_016192105.1. Taxonomy (GTDB): domain Bacteria; phylum Bacteroidota; class Bacteroidia; order Chitinophagales; family Chitinophagaceae; genus JJ008. The sequence goes on from JACPUV010000007.1 coordinate 271,868, forward strand.
GCCTTATTTTTAATACGGGGAAGGCCAGGGTCATGGCCGGATCGCCCAGCAGCGTGAACTTCCGGTTATTTGAAATATCGGGCAGGGTCTGGTAGGTGAAATTTTTTGCTTCCCTCACCGCATCCCCCAGCGCCCGGTATCTTCCGTCACTGCCCGCCTGCAAAGCATATTGTATATAATTATTGTTCATCACCCGGTTACTGAAAGCGAAGACGGGTCTCGTCGTAGTCATGAGAGCTATCGCGCCTGTAGCGGGTCTTACTAATAAATTTTCACCAATGGAATTCACCAGCGGGTTATCAAAGGGAGCAAAATCACAGGTGGCGGTTATAAACAAAGGCAGGCGGTTCTTATTGTTCCAGTTGTTAATGACCGACTGATCAAGAATGGTTTCCTCCGCCAGGCGGGCCGAACCGCCATGCCCGTTATAATTCCAGATCAGTGTCCCGTTATATACCTGGTTATTGATGGCCTGGTTGACCTGGGGATAGCGGCTTCCCCCGGCTCCGCTCTCCTGCCGGTAGGCATCAAGGTAAATCTTCTGCTGATTAAAAGCCGGGGCTGTAGCGGCGGCTGTACCGGTAATGAGTTCAGCGTCCTGCAGGTGAAGATTCCCGTCTTCATCATCGGCAATGAACGTGAGCGTATTTCGCCAGGGGCCCATACTTTCCCCGGAATAATAAGCCATTACTTTGTCAACAAAACGGCCGGCCTCTTCCGCATTTTTTGCCGGTACCCGGCCAATCCCGATATCGAGGTAATTGGAAACAAGGCCGGAATTAATATCCTCCCCGTCATCTAAGAAGCCAAAAAAATCATCCGAGGTATAAGTGGATAAGGGATCAGCCGACTGGCTGCTTTGCCAGGACGGTACCAGGTTGGTATTATTGATCAGCCGGTCCCTGTAATCAAAGGAAGCATCTCCAAACAAAAGGAGAAAACGGGGTTTTTCCGCCGGAACCGTCCCGTATTTGTCATAATACATTTTTGCAAAATCCCGGATGGCCACGGGATCCGGATAACCCGCTCCGAATTCCTGATACAATTCTTCCGTGGTAACCAATACAACCCTGTAATGGTCCCGCTGCTGGTGATGCAAAACAATGCGGCGGGCCTGCTGCAGCAACGAAGCAGGTGTTACAATAAGCAGGTCAGCGGGGGTCGTGTTATGAAGATCCTGGTTGGCTATTTTCCCAATGGCAATGGGTTGCAAAAAGCCGGTATTATTAAAGCTGGCGTATTCCCTGAGCCGGGAACAATCATTCACAAACCGGTATTCATTCCCGTTCAGCAGCCCGGTCATTTTCAAGGGTGTTACCGGGTCCGTGATATCCCATACCCGGGTGGTACCATTGGCCCGGGTCACCACAAATTCTGCCGGGGTCGCCCCCACCGATTGCCAGTCACGAAACAGGAGCTGATTGATTCCATCCAGTGAAATGGCCCTTCTTGTGAATAATTCAAACCAATTTAACCAGCCCTGCGAATTAAAACTGCCGGGTGTGTAGGTAAAATTTATAACAGGCAGGGAAGAAGTCAGGGTCCCGGCCGAACTAACCGTGGCCTGCCGGGCAAATACATCATAGGTTCCCCCGTTTACCGGGTTAATCAGCAGTTGTGCCATTGGCTGATTATCGATACGGATATCAAAGCGGCTGGCAGTGCCCACTGACCGGGCCACACACTGGCTCCGGATGAAGATGGGTGTACCCGCCTCTAAACCGGGGATGGATACGGGAAAATTCCGGTTCAGTGTTTTGCCCGGTGCATTGGTGAATTCTTCTCCGTACCACTCTTTTCCACCGGAAAGAAAATTGATAGTATCCAGTTCATGAAAAACCCGTTCAGAGAACCGGGTGACCGTCGTTGCCGGAGCCCCGGCTGCCGGTGCTGTTTGTACTCTTTTTCCATTGCCGCCGATCGTAATAAAATAGTAAGCCAGTCCCGAGTACAGATTTTTTATATGAAAGAAGGACTGGTTCACTGAATCCTTTACCCACTGATCCGGTCCGGTTGCATAAAACAGGATATGATCGGTACCATTCAGGATTCCGTCCCCGCCATCTTCAACCTGAACGGCTATTTCGGTAAGGTCATCCCGGTAATCCCCGTTGTTGGCTTCCGGCAGCATCCCGCCACCAGTTCCAAAAAGCCGGAAGGAAGCCGAAGAAAGATTATTGGTATTGATGCCCAGGGAAGCTAAAAAGGGAAGGTCTATTTTGCAAATGCCGGCTTCCCGTACACTAATCTTATACCAGTCACCCGTGGCCAGTACCGAATGAGGGGTATAATTCCGCTGGGCGGGCCCGAAAAAAGGGGCCAGCAAAAGCATGTATGCTATAACAAAACCCCTGCTCCGAAACATTTGCTAACCCATTGGTTTGATGGGAATTTCCCGTTTAAAAAAAGGTATTTCTGCGTGAACTGTCTTGGTTAAAGTCTATATATTCGCAATCCGGAGGGTAAAAATGTTCTTAAGTGCAATATTTTACCCCGTCCGGCGTTAAAATTATTCCAATTCATAGGTTTATGCAAAAAACAATGAGAAACTTAACAATCCTACTATCCTGTGTGGTGCTGCTGGCAGCCTGTAAAGGATCCGGCAAAGGCAAAAAAGGTAACAAATCCAGCGTAACCGGCTGGAACTACAATGACAAGAACCAGGGTGGTTTCCAGGTGTCCAAGGCGAAAGAACAGGGCCTCGGTCCCGGACTGGTATTTGTAGAAGGTGGTACGTTCACCATGGGGCAAACGGAAGAAGATGTGATGGGCGACTGGAATAATATTCCCCGTCGTGTATCTGTTCCTTCCTTCTATATTGACCGCACCGAAGTGGCCAATGTGCACTACCGCGAGTACCTGCACTGGCTGACCCGGGTTTTTGATCCCACGGATCCGGCCAATGCCAAGATCCTCGAAGGGGCTTTACCGGATACCCTGGTATGGAGAAGTGAGCTGAGCTACAATGAACCGATGGTTGAATTCTACTTCCGTCACCCCGGTTTCAACGACTACCCCGTAGTAGGTGTTACCTGGAGGCAGGCCAAGGATTTCTGTCTCTGGAGAAGTGACCGTGTAAATGAAGGAACCCTTGTACAGAAAGGATATATCAACAAAGCCAACCTGAAACCCGGTGCGCAACAGGGTGATAATAACTTTACGACCAAATCATACCTGTTAGGTTTGTACACAGCGCCTCCCGGTAAAGCCATGCAGTCTAAAAAAGGCCAGCCCCCGATGGCTCCCAATATGGAGTCCGGCGTGATGCTGCCTGATTACCGTTTGCCTTTTGAATCCGAATGGGAATATGCGGCTTATGGCCTGATCAACCAAAACCCCCGTCCCAGCCTGAAAGAAGGTAAAAGAGGGGAAGAATTACAATCCAACAAACAGGTTTATCCCTGGTCACAAAACGTGAACGGACTGCGTGACACCCGCCGTGGCAGCTGGCAGGGGGTGTTCCTGGCCAACTTTAAAAGAGGCTCTGGTGATAATGCCGGTGTGGCCGGAGGATTGAATGACCGCGCCTTCTACACAGCACCCGTAAATTCTTTTTACCCCAATGGTTTCGGTGTATATAATATGGCGGGCAATGTAAGTGAGTGGGTGGAAGACACCTATCGTCCGCTGTCTGCCCTTGATTTCGATGACCAGCCGGCGCCTTTCCGTGGTAACGAATACAAAAAATTATACGTAGTGGATTCTACCACGATGGATCCTGCCACCCGTTACGAAAAAGACAGCCTGGGTCGCGTCAAAATGGTGAATGTTACCGATGCGGAAAGCAAAAACCGCCGGAACTACCAGCGTGGTAATGTGATCGACTTCCTCGATGGTGACTCTTTATCACAATCCTCTTATGGTTATGGTAATACCACCCTGATCCACCCGGAGAAATCCAAAGTTTATAAAGGTGGCAGCTGGAATGACCGGGCCTATTGGTTGTCCCCGGGCAGCCGCCGTTATCTTGAAGAAGACCAGGCCCTCAGCACCCTCGGTTTCCGTTGCGCCATGAACCGCATGGGAAGCCCTGAAGGTAACAAACGCAAAACCGGCCAGTACTTCAAAGCAAGAAGACAAAAAAGATAAGCAGATAGAAATAAAATACAGCCCTCCGGAAACGGGGGGCTTTTTTTAGTTCGGGGCTCGAGGTTCGAAGTTCGAGGTTATCGTGACAGGCGAAAAGTACACCAATAATTGCACCTTGCTGATGGTTGCTGGTACGAGCTTCGGGGTTCAAAGTTCGGGGTTAGCGTGATATGCGTAAATCACTTCGATAGCCACACCCGGATGACAGTTAACGTCCTATCTTCAACTTTCAGGCTGTTTCTCTCAGGAAGGAATATTCAGCCTGAATAACTTCGAACCCCGAACTCCGAATCGCGTTTATTACTTTTACAGTATGGACATCGAATCCCTCTACGAACTATTCCTGCGCAACCCTTCCATACAAACGGATACCCGCCGCTTAAAGCCCGGCGATATGTTCTTTGCACTGAAAGGCGATCAATTCAATGGCAATCAATTTGCACAGCAGGCCGTTGACGCAGGGGCAGCATGTGCCGTGATCGATGAAAAGGAATTTGCCATTGAGGGAAAAACGATCCTCGTGGAAAATGTGCTGAAAACGCTGCAGGCCCTGGCCCGGCATCACCGGGAACAATTCGCCATCCCTTTTATTGCCATCACCGGCAGCAACGGCAAAACCACTACGAAGGAACTGGTGCACGCCGTACTCTCCACGAAATATAATACCGCTACAACAGAAGGTAATCTTAATAACCATATCGGCATCCCTCTTACCCTTTTAAAAATAAAAGCGGAGGCCGAGATCGCAGTGATCGAGATGGGTGCCAATCACCTCCTCGAAATTGCCGGCTATTGTGAATATGCCAAACCGGATTATGGCGTTATTACCAATTGTGGCAAAGCGCATCTCGGGGGATTTGGAGGCAAAGAAGGAGTCCGCCGGGGAAAAGGGGAGCTTTTTGATTACCTGCGTACGCAGGGCGGTACCGCTTTCGTGATGTGGGACTATGACTATCTCCGCGACATGAGCCATGATATTCCCCGCCTGATCAAATACGGAACAGCGGATGCGGACCTGGAAGGGCATGCATTGAAAAGTGAGCCTTTCCTTGAAGTGGAGATCACGAAGGGAGCAGGTACCGGGTTGATCAGCACCCGGCTGGTAGGCGATTATAACCTGCCCAATGTGTTGCTGGCTGTTACCATCGGGAAACATTTTGATGTGCCGGATGAGCTGATTAAATCGGCCATCGAAAACTACCAGCCTTCCAACAGCCGCTCACAGCTCCTGCAACACGGAACCAACCAGATCATACTCGATGCCTACAATGCCAATCCCAGCAGCATGAAACTGGCCATAGAAAACTTTGCCCGTTTGCAGGCCCCTTCCAAAGTACTGATGCTGGGAGCCATGGCCGAACTCGGGAAAGAGAGCCCCGCCGAACACCAGGAAATCGTTGACCTGATCGGCCAGACGGCCTGGAAACAGGTGGTGCTCGTAGGGGAGGATTTTCTAAAGATCCCCCACCCCTATATTTCCTTCAGCCGCACCGAAGAAGCAAAGAACTGGTTTCAGCAGCAGTCTTTTGAAAATACACATATCCTGATTAAAGGCAGCCGGAGTATGAAAATGGAAAAGATTTTAGAACCCTAACTTTGACCTATGAACTGGAAAGAACGTTTCCCCCAATTTGAACCCGGGCTGATTGAACTGATCGAAAAAGAAGCGGTACAGCGTAGTTTTAATGCCGGGGATGTGATCATGCGGACCGGTCAATATATCAAATCAACCGCCCTGGTACTGGAGGGCCGGGTCAAAATTTACCGGGAAAGCCAGGATGGCGGTGAATTCCTGATGTATTACCTGCTGCCGGGGCAGGCCTGTGCCGTATCCATGATCTGTGCAATCCAGACACATACCAGCGAAGTCATGGCTGTAGCGGAAGAGGATTCGGAAGTGCTGATGATCCCGGTACACCTGATGGATGATATGATGAACCAGTACAAAACCTGGTACCAGTTTGTCATACAGACCTACCGCAACCGGTTTGATGAATTATTATCCGTCGTGGACAATATCGCCTTTCGTAATATGGACGAACGGCTGGAGTTTTACCTGAAACGTTATGCGGAAAAAACAGGGAAAAAGAGCATGGATATTTCGCACCAGCAGATTGCCGATGACCTTAACAGTTCCCGGGAAGTTATATCCCGGCTGCTGAAAAAAATGGAACAGCGCAACCTGGTGAAACTGCACCGGAATATGATCGAACTGATCTGAGCCCTGTGATTTCTGTCACCCCGGGAGAAAAACAGCTCCCCTAACCTTGCATAAAAATCGGAATGGAAATCCTCGGCTATATTGCAGCAGTGCTCATCGGCATTTCACTGGGACTGGCAGGCAGCGGCGGCTCCATCCTCACGGTACCGGTACTGGTCTATCTGATGGGTGTGGATCCCCTGGTGGCCACCACCAGTTCACTGTTCATTGTGGGCGCCACCAGCCTGATCGGCGGACTGAGGGCTTATTCCCGGAAGCTGCTTGATTTCAGGGCCGTAACCGAATTCGGCTTCCCGTCCATTTTTTCCATCTTCCTGACCCGGCACTACCTGCTTCCTGCAATTCCGGATACTCTTTTCAGCCTGGGAACGGTCACGGTAACAAAAAATATGTTACTGATGGTCGTGTTCGCCGTCCTCATGCTGCTGGCTTCTTATTCCATGATAAAAAATAAAGAAACCAGTACCGAAAAAGTAAAAGCCAAAGAAGGCGGTGAACGGGTATTCCCCCTGATGTTCTTCGGCCTGGTGATCGGGGTAGTGACCGGCATGCTCGGTGCCGGCGGCGGATTCCTGATCATCCCCACCCTGGTATTGTTTTTGGGACTGGATATGAAAACAGCCGTTGGCACTTCCCTCCTGATCATAGCTATTAATGCCCTGTTTGGTTTTTTATTCAGCCTTAAACATTTTGAATTTGACTGGACCCTGCTTGGCATTTTTACCCTGTTATCCGCCGCCGGTTTATTTATTGGCAGCCGCCTTTCCGAAAAAATATCGCCGGCTTCCCTGCGAAAAGGGTTTGGCTGGTTCGTGCTGATCATGGGGATACTGATCATTATCAGGGAATTAATCCTCCATTAACAAAACCCGCTAAAATCTGTGATTGATGTCACTGTGCAGCACCCTGTACAATCCGACTTTTGTACCCTTACTAAAAGAAATAAGCAATGAAAGTGGAACAGATTTATACGGGTTGCCTGGCACAGGGTGCTTATTATATAGAGAGCCGGGGTGAGGCGGCGGTGATTGACCCGCTGCGCGAGGTAGCACCGTACATCAATAAAGCGGAAAATAATAATGCCCGTATAAAATATGTGCTTGAAACTCATTTCCACGCGGATTTTGTGAGCGGTCACCTGGACCTGGCCCAAAAAACAGGTGCCACAATTGTGTATGGTCCCGAAGCAAATCCTGCTTTTGAGGCCCATATCGCGGCGGATGGTGAACAGCTCAGACTGGGTGACCTGACCATCACCGTTATACATACGCCGGGCCACACCATGGAAAGCACCTGCTATTTATTAAAAGACGAAACCGGGAAACCAGCAGCCCTGTTCTCCGGCGATACCCTGTTCATCGGGGATGTAGGCCGCCCTGACCTGGCCCAGAAAGTTGTAGCCGGACTGACACAGGATAAACTCGCCGGTTACTTATTTGATTCGCTGCGCAATAAGATCATGACGCTTCCGGATGATTTGATCATTTATCCGGCACATGGGGCCGGCAGCGCCTGTGGCAAAAACATGAGTAAAGAGACCACCGGTACATTGGGACAACAGAAAGTCACGAATTATGCTCTGCGCAGCAATATGACCAAAGCAGAATTTATAAAGGAGGTAACGACCGGCCTTGTTGCTCCGCCTGCCTATTTCCCGCTTAATGTGATGCTCAATATACAGGGTTATGAAAGTATTGACCAGGTACTGAAGAGAGGTCAACAGGCCCTTAGTCCGGATGCATTTGAAATTGCCGCCACGGAAACCGGGGCCTTAGTACTGGATACCCGGGACCCGCAGGTGTTCGCGGCAGGCTTTATACCCAATTCCATCAATATTGGCATCGACGGGCAATTTGCACCCTGGGTGGGTGCCATGATCCCGGATATCAAACAGGAACTATTACTGGTGACCGATGAGGGAAGAGAAGAAGAAGTGATTACCCGGCTGGCCCGTGTTGGCTACGATTATACGATCGGTTTTCTTAAAGGAGGTTTCAGGGCCTGGAAGGAAGCCGGGAAGGAAACAGACCGGATCGAAACCATTGGCCCGGAGGAACTGGCAAAGCGGATGAGCCGCGAAAAACTACCCCTACTGGATGTCCGCAAGAAAAGTGAATACATAAGTGAGCATCTGGCGGATGCGGTAAACGCCCCGCTGGATTTTATCAATGAGAGCATGACCCTGATCGATAAAAACAAAACCACGTATGTGCACTGTGCCGGTGGCTACCGCTCCCTGATCTTTAACTCGATCCTGAGAGCCCGTGGGTTTAACAAGCTGGTAGATGTAAAAGGCGGGTTCAAGGCCCTGAAGGAAAGCAGGCTGTTTCCCGTTACGGATTATATATGCCCGACCACTTTATTATAAACAAACCAGTAAAAATTTAAAATAATATACATGGCAACATTAAAAGAACTCGTTAAAGATCCGTCCACCATTTTTGTTGACGTCCGCAGTCCCTGGGAATTTGAAGCGGAACATATCCCGGGCGCCCGCAATATTCCGCTGGAACAGATTCCTTACAAAGCAGATGAATTCAAAGCCTTTCAGCACCCGGTGGTGGTCTATTGCCGCAGCGGAGCCCGGAGCGGCATGGCATTGGGTATTTTACAGCAAATCGGCATACCCCATGTCTTCAACGGGGGTGGTATCGGTGATGTACAATTCTTACTTAACAAATAAACAAACCCTACATGTTATCTTTTCTGCAGAAATTATTTGGCGGAACGCCTGTCAATTACAAAGAACTCATTCACAACGGCGCCGTGATCGTGGATGTACGGACACCCGGAGAATTTAAGAGCGGGCATATCAACGGGTCAAAAAATTATCCCCTGGACACGATCCGCAGCAAAGTGAATGACCTGAAAAAACTCAACAAACCGGTGATCACCGTTTGCCTCAGTGGCGGAAGAAGCAGCATGGCGAAGAACATCCTGAAAGCAGCGGGGATTGAAGTGTACAATGGCGGTCCCTGGACCAGCCTGCGCGGTAAGATCTGATAAAATTCTTCCTTCAAACAGAGGCAGCCGAAACAGGTAGCCTCTTTTTGCCGGATGTGGCTAATGGTTGCTGGTTCGAAGTTCGAGGTTCGAGGTTGGCGTGATATGCGCAAATTACTTCGATAGCCGCACCCGATGACAGTTAACACCCTATCTTCAACTTTCAGCTTGTTTCTCTCAGAAGGGAATATTCAGCCTGAATAAGTTCGAACTTCGAACCTCGAACTTCGAACTTAAAACTTTGAACCCCGAACCAGCAACCATCAGCCAGTTGCAACTATCGGTTAATGTCTCCCGGCTTTCTCCAAAAATCCCTACCTTACAAGAAAAAATGCTCCGCAAGTTTCTCAGGTATTTACTACTCCTGTTATTAATAGCCGCTATCGCATTTTTCGTTTTTGCTCCCGGGTATATTGACCGTAATTTCAACAAAGTGACCCTGAAAATCAGCAACCCGCATAAAGTGACCTGGTATGATTCCATTCCCTTTATTGCGGACCTGCACTGCGATGCCCTGCTCTGGGACCGCAATAACCTGAAAAAACATTCCTACGGGCATGTGGACATACCCAGGATGCAGGAAGCCAATATGGCTTTCCAGGTCTTTACCATTGTCAGCAAAACACCCCGGGGGATCAATATTGAACACAACGATGATAAGACGGATCAGATCGCCCTGCTGAGTTTTGCCCAATTGCGTAGTCCGAAAGACTGGTTCAGTGTAAAATCAAGGGCCCTGCACCAATGCGAAGCCTTATATAAAACAGCCCGAAAATCAGGCGGTGCTTTCCGGGTAATCAGCAGCCAGGCAGCATTACAGCAGTTTATCAGCGAGCGGAACAGCAATAAACAACTAACTGCAGGAATGCTTGGCATTGAAGGCGCTCATTGTCTAAATGACGATGTCAGCAACCTGCAGGCCTTTTATGATGCCGGGGTGCGTTATATCGGTCTTACCCATTTCTTTGATAACGCCTGGGGCGGATCAGCCCATGGGATCAATAAGGGAGGACTCACTGAAAAAGGGAAATCCCTTATCCGGAAAATGGACAGCCTGCATATGCTGATCGACCTGGCCCATGCCTCCCCGCAGACCATTGATGATATTTTTGCCCTGACACAAAGCCCGGTACTTATTTCGCACACGGGAGTAAAGGGTATCTGCGATAATACACGCAACTTATCTGATGCCCACCTGGCTGAGATCGGGCGAAGAAACGGGCTGGTGGGTATCGGCCTCTGGGAAACCGCCGTCTGTGGTACAGATGCAGCGGCCACGGCTAAAAACATCCGCTATGTGGCGGATAAGATCGGGGTGGACAAAGTAGCCCTCGGCTCTGATTTTGACGGAGCCACCACCACGCATTTCGATGTAACGGGACTTCCATTGCTCGTGGACGCCTTGCTGAAAGAAGGTTTCATCCGGGAAGAAATCTATAAGATCATGGGAGGGAATGTCCGGGACTTTTTCCTGCGAAACCTCCCTGCAAAATAAACAGGGTTCTGCATTATTGATCGCTCCGGTTCAAACGGCAACCCCGCTTACCGGGCCTGCCGGATCCGTTTTCCCCGGCTGTCATCGGTGTTTTCTTAAAAAATAGCGGCCGCCGGTTTCATTTTTTATATATCCCCGGCGAAATTTGACACATATCAAGTCATTTATACAAAGTCTATAATATCAGTAGATTATACAACTGCCTCCCTGCCACTTTAAATTTTTTTTGTGCCTTACTGACCCTGTCCATACAAAAATGAGCGGGATGCCCCTGCATTAAGTGCAAATAGGATTAAATTCACCGCCGATTTCAGCGATTACTTATTAACACATTTAAACAAAACCGATGTTGGAATTTCTTCGACAACCCTGGCCCTGGTACCTGGCCGGCCCGCTTATCGGCCTGATGGTGCCGGTACTATTACTGATCGGCAATAAATCCTTTGGTATTTCTTCATCGCTCCGGCATATCTGCGCCGCCTGCCTGCCGTCCCGGATCCCTTTCTTCAGGTATGACTGGAAAAATGAAGTGTGGAATCTTTTTCTTGTAGCAGGCATTTTGTTTGGAGGACTGATTGCCGCGCAATGGCTGGCCAGCCCGCAACCGGTACAGGTCAATGAAAAACTGGTGACGGAATTAGCCGCTTACGGTATTACAGATTACCACAACATGGTCCCGGTGGAATTGTTTAACTGGTCCTCCCTGCTCTCCCTGAAAGGGCTGATCCTGATGGCAGGCGGCGGATTCCTCGTGGGATTCGGTACCCGTTATGCGGGGGGCTGTACCAGCGGCCATTCCATCATGGGATTGTCCACCCTGCAGTTGCCTTCCCTGGTCGCCACCCTTTGCTTTATGACAGGTGGCTTTATCGTGGCCAACTGGGTTCTTCCTTTCATCCTTAAATTATAACCTGATGTCCCCTGCAAGCATAAAAGAAAAAGAGCACCACGAATTCCTGACAAAGAACAGTGATTTTGAAGTCCGGTCGCTGGATGCGGTCTGCCTGAACGAATCCGAACTCAAACACCCCTGGTGGTATAATTTCAAATACCTGGTTGCCGGGATTCTTTTCGGTATCATCCTGGTAAAGGCCGAAGTGATCTCCTGGTTCCGGATACAGGAAATGTTCCGGCTACAAAGTTTTCACATGTACGGGGTCATTGGATCCGCGGTAGCAGTCGGTGCGTTATCTGTTTGGCTCATTAAAAAATTCAACATTAAAACAATCTACGGAGAGCCTATTGAATTTGTGACCCGCAAGCTGAATAAAGGGAATGTCATTGGTGGTTTATTGTTCGGCTTTGGCTGGGCCATTACCGGTGCCTGTCCCGGTCCGCTGTTTGCGCAGGTGGGCACGGGCGCTACCGCAACGGTTGTCACCTTATTGAGTGCTATCGCGGGGACCTGGTGTTATGGCCGGTTCCGGGACCGTTTACCGCATTAAAAAGGCTGCACCAAAAGCGACCAGTGACCCGTTTCCGGGTTCCTGGTAGTATTTCGGTACAGCCGAACTGTAAATAAAACACTCACTCTTATATCTCAACAGGTTTGAAATCAGATGAAGAGCATGTGTACGCCTTCCCCTTCACTTTTCTTATAGAAGTCACCCACGGTGATCACTTCCTCGACCCCTTCAAACAGGTCTTCCTTTTTGAAGTGGAACATATCCATGGCCAGTTTACAGGCCCACATACGGACGCCTGAATCGGCCAGTATTTCAAGAAATTCAGACACTTCCGGCATATCGATTTTGGCCATTTCCTTTTTCATCATGGTAGTGGCCAGGGCCTCCATTCCCGGCAACCCGCCCACCAGGGTGGGAATATGCATGGCCGGGTTCCCCACAGTGGCAATATGCAGGCTGTTCATTTTCTTTTTATGCACGGCTTCCAGGCCAAAAAAAGTAAAGAACATTTCTGCTTCGATCCCTTCCATGCGGGCGCCGTTGGCCAGCACAAAAGCAGCATATACATTCTCGAGGGTGGCTTTTGACAAGATGATCATCATCTTTTTTATTTCGCCTTTATTTTCACTCATAACATAATTTTTAAAGGTGGCTAAATACAACTGGCGGGTTTGGGTATGCCGGCAATTTTAGTGGCGGTTTTTAACGGGGCCTTCGGGAATAACTGGTAAAATTCCTTGATATCTACCACCCCGCTTTTGCCGATCTTGCGGATACTCAGGGGCACTTCGTTTTTATATTCAGTCTGGATATAGTTCAGTATTTCCCAGTGACGCGGGGTCAGGCTGATTTCGTTTTCTACCGCCAGGGCTTCCCCGATGGTATTGTCCCATTCTTTAAAATCGGTCATAAAACCCTCTTCGTTTACGTGGATGGTTTTACCTGCAATTACTTTTTCCATAAAAAAAATTTAATTGTGAATGATTATACAGTTTCAGCTTTTTCGTATTTCTTCCCGGATTCGGACATGGTGGGTGATACAAAGGGGATATGGGTTCCCTTCAGCAGCATATGCCAGTACACCCAGCGGAAGGCCAGTTTGCCCATATGGTTCATCCGGCTTTCCTTTAACAGGCGCAGCGGGCCCAGTCCGGGGAAGGGAAAGGCTCCTTCCACCGGCTCATGCGTGTAGTTGAAATCGATCAGCAGGGCTTTCCCGTTCCCGGTTTCAATAAAACAGTTGGCATGGCCGTCGAATTCCTCTTTCAGTGGTTCTCCTTTGATAAAGCGCAAAATATTCTCCGTAAGGATCTCCGCCTCAAAATGCGCTACGGACCCGGCTTTGGAAGCAGGGATATTACTGGCATCGCCCAGCACAAACACATTCTCGTACTGCTTGGACTGAAGAGTGGCTTTGTGGGTGGGCACGTAGTTAAGGTCGTCTCCCATACCGGAACGTTCCATCAGGGCATCCCCTTTATTTGTAGGAACGGTCACCAGGAGATCAAAAGGAATGGCTCTTCCTCCATAGTCAATGATCTGTTTGTGCTCATTGTCCACCTGCTCAATCGCGAAATCACCTTCAATATGAATGTTCTTTTCTTCCAGCAGGTGTTCCAGGGTGGCAGTGGCTTTGGGCTTGGTGAAAGCACCGCTCAGCGGGGTTACATACGTGATCTCCACTTTGTCCCGCATGTGTTTGTGTTTAAAATAAGAATCTGCCAGGAAAGCGAATTCCAGCGGGGCCACCGGGCATTTGATCGGCATCTCGGTAATGTGGATTACCAGTTTACCTCCCTTCCAGTCCCTTAATTTGTTACGGAGATTGAGAGCGCCTTCAAAGGTGTAGAAATCAAAAACGGACTGGTGCCATTCGCTGCCCTTCATTCCTGTGGTTTCTTCCGGCGCGATCTTGGCCCCCGTGGCGACGATCATTACATCATACACGAGTACGCTGCCGTCTCCCATCAGGACCTTGTTTTCCCCAGGTACTACTTTTCCAATGGATCCCTGGATCAAGTCAACTGTTTTGGGAATAAATTCTTCAATGGATTTTACGATGTCTTCGGGTTCATATATATCAAAGGGGAGAAACAGGTAACCGGGCTGATAGTGGTGCTCTGTTCTCTCGTCAATAATACTGATCCGCCAGTCGGGTCTCTTCAGGTGATGACTCAGGTGATTCGCCATCATGGTTCCGGCGGTGCCCGCTCCAAGAATTACTAAATGTTTCATGTTGAGCTATTTTTGTGAGTAGTGAATTACAGGGCAAAAATCCACCCTGGAGGCCCCCTATTTCTACGAGGATGCTCACTGGCGCAGATGACTCCTCTCAACTCCCGAAATGATTCTTTCTCAACTATCCTGTATTATTCGGTTTGTGTGATATATGTCACCATTTCTGAATTTACGCTGCAGTAAAAAAGGCCTGAAATGAGGCTACGGCGCAAACCGGCCACTTATCCGGGACACGTGTATCTGAAATGGGAATGGGGAACGGCCGGCCCCGGGACAGGTTAGGGGTTGTTTTTACCCCCCTGACGGGTTGCTCTACCGGTATTTAAACAAATTTGTTCTTTGCCTGTTGTTGGTTGGTGATATTAATCACCGGTTAACCGGATTTTCTCCTGCATTTTGCACTACTAAATATTGACTGAATGAAAACACTGTTTTTTTCCCTTTCACTAACGCTGTTTCTTTATAGTTGTCATTCCGCTGTCAAAGAAGAAACGGCAGCACAGGAACAGCCGGCCGGTATAAATCCAGCACCCGGCGACAATAAACCGGCTGTGCCATCCGCCCTGCCTTCCTTCCGGATGATGAATAGTAATAACCAGGTAGTGGACTTAGCGCAGTTCAAAGGGAAGAAGGTATTTGTAAATCTCTGGGCGACCTGGTGCCCTCCCTGCCGGGCCGAGATCCCATCCATTGAAAGCCTGGGTGCCAGGACTGACAGGAGCAAAACTGAATTTGTGATGGTCTCGCTGGATGATAATTTTGACAAAGCCAGAAATTATGCAGTCAATAATAATATGAAACTCCCGGTTTATTATCCCGCCGGCCCGCTGCCTGCACTCTTTAACACAGAGGGCATCCCATTTACTGTTATATTCAATGAAAAAGGGGAGATCATTTACCAGAATATGGGAAGTGACAACTATGACACGCAGCGATTCATGGATCTGCTGAAAGCCCCTTGAACCTGCTTGCGTTGCAATGCTTTGCTTTATCACATAGGCACAATAGGACATATAGCAGGCACATAGATAACAGCCTTGCAGCAGGGCAGAAAAAAACAGCTGTGCTTTCGTGATCTGAAGTATTCATTTTGCAGCTGCAACGCTTTGTTTTATCACATAGGCACAATAGGACACATAGCAGGCACATAGATAACAGCCTTGCAGCAGGACAGAAAAAAAAACAGCTGTGCTTTCGTGATCTGGTATTTTCATTTTGCGGCTACTCTTCTTTATCACATAGGCACAATAGGCACATAGCAAGCACATAGATAACAGCCTTGCAGCAGGGCAGAAAAAAGAAAGATACCTGTGCTTTCGTGATCTGGTATTTTCATTTTGCAGCTACTCTTCTTTACCACATAGGCACAGTAGGGCACATAGCGGACACATAGATAACAGCCTTGCAGCAGGGCAGAAAAAAACAGCTGTGCTTTCGTGATCTGGTATTTTCATTTTGCGGCTACTCTTCTTTATCACATAGGCACAATAGGCACATAGCAAGCACAT
>JACPUV010000003.1 GCA_016192105.1 Sphingobacteriales bacterium
GCGCTCAAATTGGCGCAGGCGCAGAAATCGGCCCGAATACGGTCATCGGTCCGGGCGTCGCTATTGGCAGACGCGCGCGCATTGGTGCGCGCGTCTCAATTGCGTTCGCGTTGGTCGGCGATGATGTGAACATTCTGGCTGGCGCGGTGATTGGCGAGCAAGGGTTCGGCATTGCAGGAGACGCCTCCGGCCCGGTCGATGTGCCGCATCTGGGGCGCGTGATCATCCAGGACCGGGTTACGATCGGCGCCAATTGCACAATCGACCGCGGCGTCTTTGACGACACCATTCTCGGCGAGGACACAAAGATCGATAACCTCTGCCACGTCGCACACAATTGCGTGCTCGGGCGTGGGGTTTTGGTTGCAGCCTTCGGCGGTATTTCGGGGTCTACCACAATCGGCGATGGGGCGACCTTGGGCGGGCGCGTCGGCGTGGCCGATCATCGCACAATAGGAGCGGGCGCAACTCTTGCCGGCGGGGCCGCTGTGTTCCAAGACGTGCCCTCAGGCGAAGTCTGGAGCGGCTACCCCGCAAAGCCTCTGCGAAAGTGGCTGCGCGAGGCGGCATGGCTGAGCCGGAAAGCGGCAGGGACGCGTAATGACGGCGAGTGAGTCTACCCAACAACCGCAGGCTGCGGGCGAAGTGATCGAAATTAGCGAAGTGCTTCAGCGTTTGCCGCACCGCTACCCGTTTCTGCTGGTGGATCGCGTATTGTCGATCGATCCGGGCAAGGAAATCGTCGCGTTGAAGAACGTCACGATCAATGAACCGTTTTTCCAGGGACATTTTCCCGGTAATCCCATCATGCCGGGTGTGCTGCAGATCGAAGCCCTGGCCCAGTGCGGGGGTATCCTCGCCATCAATCTCAGCGGGGAAGGGCAGTATGATACCTATTTCCTGAAGATCGATAATTGCAAGTTCAAGCAGATGGTGCGCCCGGGCGATACCCTGATCCTGAAAATGGAACTGATAGCGCCGATCCGCCGGGGAATCTGCGAGATGAAAGGCACCACCTATGTGGGCAATAAAGTATGCGCGGAAGCCGACCTGGTGGCCCAGATCGTGAAGCGGTGATCCTGCGCTTTTCCCAACCTGTTTTACCCGGATAAATGCCCGCAGGACGGGCATTTTCTTTTATCCACATTCCCCCCAAATACCTGCAAAAAACAGGGCTTTAAATCCGGTAAGACGACCCTGATTCCGTACATTTGTGAGTTGTATTTTTTTCAGTCTCAACCCCCAGATTTTATACTCATTTATGACCCCGGAAGCACAAGAAAAAGCGGCCCAGATTTCGGCCGGTTACAGCGCAGACAGCATACAGGTTTTGGAAGGTTTGGAAGCCGTCCGTAAGCGCCCTGCCATGTATATCGGCGATATTGGCGTGAAGGGTTTGCATCACCTGGTTTATGAGGTAGTGGACAATTCCATTGATGAAGCCCTTGCCGGTTATTGTAAAAATATCAACGTATTTATTTACGAAGACAATTCCATCGCGGTGGAGGATGACGGGCGCGGTATCCCGACGGCCATGCACAGCAAGGAAAAAAAATCCGCCCTCGAAGTGGTAATGACCGTGCTACACGCGGGTGGTAAATTTGACAAAGGCTCTTATAAAGTATCCGGAGGGCTGCACGGTGTGGGGGTGAGTTGCGTGAATGCACTCAGTACCCGCCTGCATGTAACGGTAAGCCGCGAAGGAAAAAAATTCGAGCAGGAATACCATATCGGTGTGCCGCAATACCCGGTTCGGGAAATCGGTCCCAGCGAAACAACCGGTACCCGGGTGCATTTCTGGCCCGATGACAGCATCTTCATTACGACCACTTACAATAAAGACATCCTTGAAAGCCGCCTGCGGGAACTGGCTTACCTGAACCGCGGGGTACGCATTATCCTGAATGACCTGCGGGAAAAGAATGAGGATGGCAGCACATACACCAAAAGTTTTTACAGCGAAGGCGGTATCGTGGAATTCGTGGAAATGCTGGACCAGAGTGCCGGGCGGAATCCGCTGATCCCGAAAGTAATCGCCGTAGAAGGAAGGGATGAGCACAGCAATGTGGCGGTGGAAGTGGCGCTGAGCTATAACGATAGTTACAATGAGCATATTTATTCTTACGTAAACAATATCAACACCATTGAAGGAGGTACCCATGTATCCGGTTTCCGCCGGGCACTGACCCGGGTATTCAAGAGTTACGGGGATAAGAACGGGCTGTTCGAAAAAGCCAAAGTAGAGATTGAAGGAGATGATTTCCGCGAAGGCCTGAGTGCTATTATCTCTGTAAAAGTACCCGAACCCCAGTTTGAAGGACAGACCAAGACCAAGCTCGGCAACAATGAAGTAATGGGGGTGGTGGACTCCACCGTATCCAAAGTACTGGAAGCTTATTTGGAAGAAAATCCCCGGGAAGCCAAGAATATCGTATCCAAAGTAATCCTGGCCGCCCAGGCCCGTGCAGCTGCCCGTAAGGCCCGCGAACTGGTACAGCGTAAGACGGTACTGACCGGAAGCGGACTGCCCGGCAAACTGGCCGATTGCTCTGACCGTGACCCCGATCGCTGTGAGCTTTTCCTGGTTGAGGGAGATTCAGCAGGGGGTACCGCCAAACAGGGACGCGACCGGAGTTTCCAGGCCATCCTGCCCCTGCGGGGTAAGATCCTGAACGTGGAAAAAGCCATGGAGCATAAGATCTACGACAACGAGGAGATCCGGAATATGTTCACTGCGCTGGGCGTAAAAATGGGGACAGCCGAAGATCCCAAGGCCCTTGATCTCAGCAAACTTCGGTACCATAAGCTGATTATCATGACGGATGCCGATGTGGACGGCTCTCATATCGCCACCCTGATTCTGACATTTGTCTATCGCTATATGACCGAACTGGTGGAACAGGGCTATGTCTATATTGCCCAGCCCCCCCTTTACCTGGTGAAAAAAGGCAAGGAACAGGCTTATGCATACAACGAGGGCCAGCGAAAATTCTGGGTGGATAAATTAGGGGCAGGCAAGGATGATTCTGTTAACATCCAGCGATACAAGGGCTTAGGTGAAATGAACGCTTCCCAGCTTTGGGAAACAACGATGAACCCGGCCACCCGAACCCTGAAAAAGGTAACCATTGAAAGTGCGGCCGAAGCTGACCGGGTTTTCAGTATGCTGATGGGCGATGAAGTAGCCCCGCGGAGGGAATTCATCGAGAGCCATGCGAAGTATGCAAAACTGGATATTTAATCCTGTACAGCCCGGTTACGTACATTTTAACAAAACCGGGATTGAACTTATAATCAGATGATTTTTAATAAATTAGCCCCGTGATTTCGGGGCTTTTTCGTCGAAATACCCAAATTTATCCCCCCTAAGCCCCCGGATTGCGTAATTTCACCCTTTACTAACGCAAAATTTTAAACCATGTCAGATGTAAAAATTACAGCTTACAATGTAAAAACCAAAGAGAAAGGTGTGGAAATGCTGGATGCCGTTATCACTAAAACCGCCAAGGGGGCTTATATGGCCCAGGGCAACGATGGTAAAGGAAATAAACTAACCACCCTGATGGGCGAAGAAAAGGCCCTGGCTGCTATTAAAGCCGGTGTAGCCAAACAAGGCTGGTAAGCTGCGAAATATCATTTATAAGAAAGCCTTTCAGCAATGAGAGGCTTTTTTATGACCGTGCAGGAAGGTGCGAGCCATGAGTTGCGGGTTACGGGGCTTATTGACCAGGCCAGTCTTTAATCAGGCCGGCGCAGCAATTCTTTTCACGGGGCTCCTGCTCGTAGCGTAAACTGCTTGGCGATGTGGCGGCATTCTGTGATCCGTCAGCCGGGTACCGCATACGAACCGAAGCCGTATGTTGAATTTAAGTAAAACCCTGAAAAGAAACGTGGTAGGCTGGAACTGAAGCCGATTAGCGAACAAAAAACTGAGCATATATTCGTAGCCCCGCCATAGCGCCAAACCGCCTGTTGTGTGTTCGCCCTGCGTGTTTCAGTTAAGATCAAAGTCAACAATTAGTGGTTTATGGTCGCTATATTTTGTCCACGTGTCATAAGCGCCTATTTCTACACTTTTAATTTTTCGAATTAGGTTTTGTGAAGCAAAGCAATAGTCAATATGATAGGGCCGGTCAACCTTTCTGTGCATAAAAAGTGTACTGTCTTTTTCTTTGCCTTGTGCCTGGTTGTGAAAATGATGATAAGCGCTTAAAATGTTTTTTGCCTTTAAAAAGGCCACAAGATTTGTGTGATTATAAATACGCTTTGGCCTGTCCCAAATTGAATTGCTATTAAAGTCGCCGGCAAGAATTATATTTTCGTTGCTCAATATGTCACTGTAAAAATGCACGGCGTTCCACACCTGTTCTGCGTAGCAGTCATGAGTCTCCGGTTTCTGTGCCCAAATAGCAAACACTGTCCAGCTGATTTTGTCGTTGTAGATGTTAAGCGGCAAAATAAATTTGAAGTCAGGGTTGTGGGCAAGCGGTTTGATTTTTAAATCACCAAAGGCGAACACAGCAATTCCTTTATTTTGATTTTGCCCAAACCAAAAAGTGTCTGCCGGTTTTGGCACATTGCCCGTAAAATGTAACTTGTCTGAATGCTCACATTCTGGAACAATAAGAATGTCTGGCTGATATGCCAAAATAGGGTCAGCCTTTTTTCTAAATGCCATGTTACAGTTCCAAGTAATGATTTTCATTGTAGCAAGAAATGTCGGTTAGGGTGACACAGAACTCGCAGCTTATCGCTTATAGCTCGCAGCTTTTCTTACTGCTTCACCAGTTTGAAAATCTTCTGCTTACCCCCCACCCCGGTTTCCAGCAAATAAATTCCTGCCGGATAGGCCGGTCCTTTCAGGTCAATGCTTAACTTCTGTACAAATCCACTGGCGGGGTTTTCCTTCCGGAATACAAGCCGCCCCTGGTTATCATACACTTTTACGGAGATGGTTTCCCCGGTTCCGGCCTGGCAGACCAGGCTGAAAGTACCGCCGGAAGGATTGGGCGTTACAACCCACTTCGTATCTTCATTGAATACAACCGGGCGTACGGCGGAATAATGACTGCTGCCGTCATTCTCCACGATCTTCAGTCGGTAATACCGCACACCGGATTTATTGGGTTCCCGGTCCACAAAGCGATAGTATTGTTCCCGGTCCGTATTGCCCTGGCTGGCAAGTTCCCCGATCTTCGCATAGTGCCCCAGCTGGTAATCGGTATTTCCCCGGGCCAGTTCAATCTCAAACCGGCTGACATTCGTTTCGGAAAGGGTCACCCACTCGGTAACCACCTCCTGTAAGGCCTGTTTGCGGGCTGTAAAACTGAGCAATTGTACTGGCAGGGGCTGGCTGCCGGTGAGCCCGCCATTGTTCAGCCAGAACTCGGAAAAATTATTCACTTTGAATTCGGCATAATACCCCTTGTCGAAGGGAACTTTCCTGGCATTGGCCGGAATGATATAGGTCCATACTCCCTGGTTATTATCTGCAATCGTACCATTCTCAAAATTATTGTCGGGGTCGCTGTATTTGGAAACCCCCAGATCATAGGCCGTGGAGGGTTTGCTGCAGGGACTACAGCCTGTGGCATTGATCAGGGTTTCGGTTTCTGTGTCCGGGAAATACAGGCGGACAAGAACAGAATCGGTCAGCGACAGAAACGCATTGGCCGGCTGAATGGTGAAATTCCGGTTGTGGTAATACTGGTTATTACTCCACCGGACGGAGCCGCTGTACAGGTAGGTCCGTACATCGGTGGCCCCCATCTCCTGGCCGCCGGGGTGAACCGATGCCACGAGTTTTCCGCCTTCCAGGAAATTCACCCAGGTATTGGTGCCGCTGCTGATGGTTTGGGTTACCGGCGCCGCCATGGTAGCGCCGTCATAGAGACCATAGAGATTGTCGTAAATATGAATATCATCCACCGCGATCCCGTCTTTGTCCAGGGCCGCATCGGAGTTAAATACAAAGCGCAGCCGCAGTTTGCTGTTGTTGGTCGTGGGCAACGCGGTACCCGCCACATGCCAGCGGGTATAATCCTGCTGGCTCCAGACCTGGTTGCCTGTATAATTTTTATTATACCAGTTGGTCCCCTGTCCCATACTCCCGAGTTTGGTCCAGGTGATCCCGTCGGTTGAATATTCCATCCAGGCCGCATCACAAAGCACGGCTCCGCAATCCTCAATATCCATCGAAAGACTGAAGCTCAGGGTTGGATTGGTCAGGCCGCTCAGGTCAAAACAGGGTGAGTACAGGTACGAATATTCATTATCGGTATAATAGCCGGCAATCTTTGTTTTCCAGGCCTTGCTGCCACTGGCGGCGCGGTTGATCTTCGGCGAAACGGGTGTGCCGTATTCCCAGGTGGAGCCGGTACCGCCTGCATACCAGGAGCCGTTGCCCGACTCAAAATCCTGCAGGTACGGGAAGCTGCTGATCAGCGGCAAATTATTCACCGTACTGCTGGCGGTATCATTCTCATTATAGGTATCCGTAGCGAGGGCGGTCCATACTTCAATGGTATGATTGCCGGTGGCGGAAAGATTGGCGGTGGCGGTGAATGTGTATTGCAGGACCGAACTGGCCGCTATACTGGCAATGGTTTCGCTGGCGATCACTGTTCCGTCCACTTTCAGGGTGACCGGGATATTATTGATCGCGCTGTTCGAGGAATTCCGGATCGTCGCTTTAACCGGCACCGTGGTATTCAGTCCGCAGCTTACTGTGTAGGGTGTATCAATGCGGACCAGTTGAATATCATCCACCGCTTTGTACAGGCGGATATCATCAAATGTATAACCAGCAGCCATAAGATCATCTGCTGCGAGGTATTCGCCCCACTGGCCCCATCGTACCTGGGTGCTGGTGGAAAAAGCCTGGCCATGTGCCGCCAGGGAATCACTCAGTTCGATACTGCCGGATAATTTATACGAGCCATCGGCCGCATTCTGGTTGGTATAGAGATCATATACTTCGATCCAGGGGTCCGCTTCACTGCCCCGGATCCAGACTTTATCCGCCGTGTTAGACTGCTGACCATGGTTCTTGTACCGGAAATCAATCCGGATATCATCCGTAGCGGGATTAAAGGTTGCCAGGTTGAAAGTGCCTGTCAGGGAATCCACATTGCCGCCGGAAACATAGCGGTCCTGGTCCAGTGTCAGCGCCCGGGTTCCCGAATAGGCAATACCGGTATTGATAAAAGTTCTTGCCTGCCCGTACAGGGTACTGTTGATAAAATCATAGCGATCCCGGCCACCGAGTCCCAACTGATCTGCATTGACCGTCTGTATATCGGCTGATTCCAAATCGTCCAGCCAGGGCAACAGGGCATTGGTGATTGACGCATTGGCCAGTTGCTTAACCACACGGGTTAACGAGTTATTAGCCGTAACGGGGTCTGTTCCCTTGGTCACGGTCACCTCTATACTGTATGTACCGGTTGCAGACAGGTTGGCGGTGGTAGCGAACGTGTGACTGATCGTACCGCCGGCTGCTATATCAGCCGCGGGCGATGTGATCACTTCATTCACCGCGCTGCCGCCATTGATGGAATAACTGACATTGATATTCCCGGAAGAGACCGCATCATCCAGGTTTTTGATCCGGACCGTAATGGCATGGGTGCCTGATAATGCCGATGAAGTAAATGTACGCCCGGAAGCGACCGGAGAAAGAATGGCATCCGCTTTCAGGTCATTGTCGGAAATAGTTCCGGCACAGGTGCCGCTGTTGGGCTGCCGGGAAATGGCAGTAGCCCTCCGGCCGGGGTTACCGTTGATCCGCGGACGGACCGTTACCCAGTACAAACTATCTTTAGATAACCCACTGAATGTATAAGTAAGTCCGGCCGTAGTAGCCACGGAAACCATTTCGGTACCCTGCAGCCACATCACTTCATAATCGGTGGCGCCGGGAACGGCCGTCCAGTTGATCCGGATATATCCTTCGCATTGCACTGCGTCGAGTGTAACCGTACTCATGGCCGTAATGGTAAATGCCCCACTGGTCTGTGTAAGCGCATTGTTATTATTGGTGATCCGGATCTTTGCCTGGTCCGTGGGTGTGTTGGGCACTCCCCAGCTATAGATGCGGCTGGAAGCGGGGACCGTGCTGCTGAGGGTGGTCCAGCTGCCCCCGTTATTACTGGAAAATTCCAGGGTATAGGTACCCGCACTGCTGTAATCATCCCATTGAATATAACAGGTATCATAAGCCGAGACAGAGGGCACAAGGCGTTCGCTGCCCACCGGGTTGGTCAGCACCAGGCTTTGCGGAATCATATCATACACCAGGAAATATTCCTGTGAGGGGTTTTGCGTAATCGAGGTCCCCTTTATTTTCAGGTCATAATTCCCCGCCGCGGGGTTACTGATCACCACCTGTTCAATATTGTTGATATGATCCGCAGCATTGGTGGCTGCATTGTCCACATTGGCAGCCGCCGTATCCAGCACAGCCGGAAGAAGGGTTGAACTGGAAGGGGTGATCACTTCAAGATCCACATCATTCACCAGGGTCTGGCTGGCCATCACGGCTGCCGGCGGGTCCTGCCAGTAGAGCAGTACTTTTAACTGCGCGGTATTGGCCGGTACCGCTATGGTATGCGTATTGGTAACCGCATTGGCCACCGTGGAAGTAAAATAAGTGGTATTCTCCATCATGGCCAGGGTACGCAACAGGTTCATTCGCCCATACCCGTATTTGTAATCAGGGCCGGCATTCCCTTTGTCATCGCCCCCGTTACAGAGGAGGGCTTTTGTCAGCCCGTTCTTCGGATTGGCACCTGCATGCAACTGCCGGTAGCGTTGCACCAGTAAAGCCAGGCCACCGGATACACCCGGGGCAGCCATACTGGTTCCCGTATTATAACTGTATAAATTATTGGTCCAGGTAGATGCCACAAAATCCCCCTGCGATAAGATCTCCGGTTTCACTCTTCCGTCTCTTACAGGGCCCCTGCTGGAAAAATTGGCAACATTGCTGGTATAATAAGTCGCTCCTACGGTAATTACATTTTTGGCGGACTGGTAGCCTCCCAGCACGGTTTTAAATCCTGCCCCATAGGGGCTGCAGGTATTGGCCCCGTCATTCCCTGCAGCAAACACCTGCTGCAATTCAGGCAGGTCGATGGCCTGCTGATCCAGGATGCGGGAAGTAAGATCATATAAACCATTGTAATTGCAATCATCCGTCACGGAGCCGAATGAATTATTGGTGATCACCATTCCATAGTCCTGCACATAGGCCGGGGCATTGGAAGAGATCCCTGAATAATACTGGGCGAGCAGGGTGGCTTTCGGCGCATATCCCGCATACAACTCCTGTATGATACCCGCTCCCCCCACTGTACCGGCCACATGGGTGGCATGGGCCCGTAACACTTCGGCCGCCCGGTTGATCAGCCGCCCGTTGAAATCAAGGTGCGATTGTACATCTCCGTTATCCCCAATGCCCACCACCACACCCTGGCCATCCAGGTTTTTCCCGCCGGCGGACAGGGGCGCTTTTAACAGGTTGGCGCGGGAGGCATACATGCTGTTATAATTCAGTGCCTGGTCGGAACGGGGTGCCGCCTGCACATAATCAATAAAGGGAGCCGCGGCCAATTCTTCCAGGCGGTTGGCCGCAATACGAAGGGCCAGCACCCGGTATGACTTATAGGTTGTATTCAGCAGGTCAAAATTTTTCTGCTGCAGTTCCTGCTGTACATTTTCAAGGGTAAATGACCGGGGAAAGCTGATCCATACATCCAGTGTACCCGGTTGTTTAACTGCATGCGGGGGAAATTCACCGCGGGCCAGTTCAGGCTGCATTTTTTGCCGGGCCGTGGGGGTAAAGACCGCCCGGGCATGCAAACGCAGCAGGGTTGATTCAGAAAGTAACCCGCTGATCGTTACGGTATAAGCATTATTCGGGACGTAATCGAGCAGTTCTATGCCTTCCATTAACAATTGCTGCCTTTCAGAAACAGTGGGCAGTTGTTCAAACTGGAGAATCGCAAAGGTCTTTCCGGATGAACGGGCCGCTTTGCTGTTGAATAACCCAAGCTCCGCAGCTGTAATATTTTTCGGGGGTGTAAAGGAGCCGCTTTGAAGCAATAGTATATGCCGGGTATCCTCCTGTGCAAGGGACGGAATGGCCATCAGCAGCCAGGCAGCTATCAAGGGAATTGGATAGAATCTCATAGTGAATATTCGTTAAACTAAAAGTAATACAAATACCTGAGAAAAGCCAATACGGGTAAGGATTACAGCCCGGCCGGGCCGGGTGGTTAACCCGTTACAGACGGAGCGGGAAAACAATACCGGTGCATGGCCGCCAGGAAGCGGTGCAGGGCTTCCATACTTTGCATATCCGCGGCCACAAGGAGAAAGAGTTTACCGGTTTGTTTGAGTTTGGCCTTATTCGTTTCTTCCTGGAGGAAAAGGATCATTTTCCGGAATGTATCCGATTCAAAATAGGGGGAGTCCGGCCGGTTGATAAAGAAGCAGCGCAGGATATTATCTTTCAGGCTCATTTTTTCAAACCCCAGTTCCACTGCCAGTTTGCGGCAGCGCACCGTGATGAAGAGATCTTCCACCTGCCGGGGAAGGGCGCCAAAGCGGTCTTCGAGCTCCTGCCTCATGGCCACCAGGTCATTTTCGGTTTCACAATTATCCAGGCGCTGGTACAGGGACAACCGCTCGGTGATGCTTTCCACGTATTCATCGGGAATCAGGATCTCCAGGTCGGTATCGATGGTGCAATCCTGTACAAAATCATCCTGCCTTGCTATTTCTTCTTTAAACAATTCTTTAAACTCAGTTCGTTTCAGTTCCCGGATGGCTTCATCGAGGATCTTCTGGTACATCTCAAAACCGATTTCGGCCATAAAGCCGCTTTGTTCCCCGCCCAATAAATTTCCCGCCCCGCGGATATCGAGGTCACGCATAGCGATCTGGAACCCGCTGCCGAGGTCACTGTGCTGCTCCAGGGTCTGGAGTCTTTTCCGGGAATCATTGGGCAATGTACTCATGGGAGGCGCCAGTAAATAACAAAAAGCTTTCTTGTTACTCCGTCCCACACGGCCGCGCAGCTGGTGGAGGTCGCTCAGGCCAAACTGGTGTGCATTGTTCACGATAATGGTATTCACATTCGGAATATCCACGCCGCTCTCCACGATATTGGTGCAAACCAGTACATCGTAGCGCCGGTCGATAAAGTCGAGGATTTTCTCCTCCAGTTCATGCCCTTCCATCTGGCCATGTGCATAGCCGATGCTCAGGTCGGGGCAAAGCGCCTGTATGATGGCAGCCATTTCGGCCAGCCCGGCAATCCGGTTGTAAATAAAAAAGACCTGTCCTCCCCTTTCTGTTTCAAAATAGATGGCCTCCCGGATAAAATCCTCATTGTACACCTGCACTTCTGTCTGGATCGGTTGCCGGTTCGGGGGCGCCGTATTCATGATGCTGAGGTCACGGGCACCCATCAGCGAAAACTGCAGGGTTCGCGGGATCGGCGTGGCTGTCAGGGTCAGGCAGTCCACGGTGGTGCGGATTGTTTTGATCTTTTCCTTGTGTCCCACCCCGAATTTCTGTTCCTCATCCACCACGAGTAAACCCAGGTCCTTAAACTTCACTTCCTTTCCCAGCAGGCCATGGGTTCCGATGATGATATCGATCTTTCCTTCTTCCAGTCTCTTCAGTGTTTCCTTCCGTTCCTTCGCCGATTTAAACCGGTTGATATAATCCACCGTTACCGGAAAATCCTTTAACCGGTCTTTGAATGTTTTGAAATGCTGGAAGGCCAGGATCGTGGTGGGTACCAGTACGGCGGCCTGTTTGCCGTCCACACAGGTTTTAAATGCAGCCCGGACCGCCACTTCAGTTTTTCCAAAACCCACATCCCCGCAAACAAGGCGGTCCATCGGGGAAGTGGATTCCATATCCTTCTTTACATCCGCGGAAGACTTGCTCTGATCGGGGGTGTCTTCATAAATAAAGGAAGCTTCCAGTTCCGTCTGCATATAATTATCCGGAGTGTGGGCAAAGCCCTGCTGGGCCTTCCGTTTCGCGTAGAGTTTGATCAGGTCAAAAGCGATTTCCTTGACTTTTGTCTTGGTTTTTTCCTTGAGCCGGTTCCAGACATCACTGCCCAGTTTATTCACTTTCGGCACACTGCCCTCCTTACCGGTGTACTTGGCAATCTTGTGAAGGCTGTTGATATTGACGTACAGGATATCCGTATCCTTATAGATCAGTCTTACGGCTTCCTGTACACGGCCGTTTACTTCCAGTTTCTGCAAACCGCTGAAAATACCAACCCCGTGATCGATATGGGTTACAAAATCGCCCGGCTGCAGTTCGCGGAGCGTCCGGAGGGTTAATGCCTTGTTCTTATTGTAAGCCTGTTTAACCTTATACTTGTGGTAGCGCTGAAATACCTGGTGATCCGTATAGCAAACAAGCTGCAGGTCCTCGTCCACAAATCCTTCGTGAATGGAAGTGGCAACGGGTTGGAAAACAAGATCCGATTTCAGGTCATCAAAGATGCTCTGCAACCGTTCCAGCTGTTTCGGATTCTCGGCAAAAATGCAGAGCCCGAATTTTTTGGCTTCCCATTTTTTCAGGTCGCTTAATAAAAGATCAAACTGGCGGTTGAAAGCGGGTTGTTCCCGGGTGGAGTGGTGAAGGGTAAAGGGCGAAAACTGAGCGGGGAATGTATCCGCAGGGCCAAAGCCCACAAGGTGATGCCTTGCAATATTTTCCTCGAACTCCTGTTCCGTGATAAAATCATCCATTCCCACTTTTTTCCGTTCCAGCTTATCCTCCGGTTCTTCCCGTTGTTTAGTTGTAAGCGGTTGTCCGGCCAGGTCTGCCTGCAGGTGCAGAAAAGCATTCAGCTCTTCCCTGCTGTCCGCGATATGCTCTTTGCACAGGGCATAATCCTGGATCCAGGTGACTGTATTCTCCGGGAGAAATTCAAAGAGGGATATTCGTTCTTCGTTTTCAAACCGGGTATCCACGTTGGGGATAATGCTGACCTGTAATAGTTTCCGCTCACTCAGCTGGGTTTCGGGATCCACGATCCGGATCGAATCCACTTCATTCCCGAATAATTCCAGCCGGTAGGGTTTTTCATTGCCGAATGAATAGATATCAAGGATCCCGCCGCGGATCGCAAACTGGCCCGGCTCGTACACAAAATCGGTTCGTTCGAATCCATAATCCCCTAATTTGAGCAGGAGCTGACCCGTATCAAGTGTATCACCCGTCCGGATCTGAATAATATTGGCGGAAAGCGTATCCGGCAACACCACTTTTTCAAAAAGGGCTTCGGGGTAAGTCACGATCACTTTCCTGTTCCCGCCGGCCGCAATCTTTGTCAGGGCTTCGGTCCGCAGCATCACGTGGGAGGAATTGAGCAACTGGTAATTCTTCCGGTTTTTGAAGGAGGAGGGAAAATAGAAAATATCCAGGGCCCCCGTCAGGTTCTCCAGTGTGTTGTGAAAATAAGCAGCTTCTTCTCCGTCATTGAGGATGATCAGGTGATTCAACCGGGATAAAGAAGGATGGGTAAAAGCGGCGGCCACTACGAACTGGGAAGCGCTGCCCCTTAAATTTTCCAGGTATATTTTTTCGGGTTGGGCAAAAGAGAGCCGGTCCGCCAGTTGAAAAAGGCGGGGGGTGTTATGATACCGTTCCAGCAACTCCTGAACACGCATGAAGGGTGCAAAGATAACCAAACGACAGTAAGCAGAAGAATTTCCGGTTTTTAGTAATGTTTGCAGGTTATTGGTTTTACCTTTATCCCCTTATACAAACAGTACAGCATGGCAATACAACCCTGGCGTAAAGGACTCGTTATTAAAATTGATGATCACACCCACAATACCCGGCGGTTCTGGGTACAGGTTCCCGAACTGGAACAATTTGATTTCACGCCCGGTCAGTTTGTAACCCTGGACCTGCCCATCCATGAAAAGCCCAATAAAAGATGGCGTAGTTATTCCATCGCTTCCTGGCCCGATGGCACCAACGTATTTGAATTATTGATCGTACAAGCCGAAGGCGGAGCCGGCACCACCTATCTTTTTAATGAAATAAAAGTAGGCAGTGAACTGATTTTCCGCGGCGCCCAGGGCGTGTTTTCCCTGCCGGAAAACCTGGACAGGGATCTGTTCCTGATCTGTACCGGTACCGGTATCGCTCCTTTCCGGAGCATGGTTAATTATATTCATCTTCACAAAATACCCTTCCGGAAAATTCATATGGTTTTCGGCTGCCGCAACAAGGCCGACCTGTTATATTATGACGAGCTGAGTGAATTGGAAATGAAGATGCCTGGTTTTCATTATCACCCCACTTTGTCCCGCGAACACTGGGAAGGGCATAATGGGTATGTGCACGCGGTTTACAAAGCGCTCTGCGTGGACAAGCAGGAAGCATATTTCTTTCTCTGCGGCTGGAAGCACATGATTGATGAGGCTAAAAAGACGATCCTGGAGATGGGCTATGATAAAAAAGCTATTCACCAGGAATTATACGGATGATTTTCATTCGGGAACACCCCGGATTTTAGCTGATATTCCGCAAGGATTACGTTGATAACTGTCATGTTCCGTTTTAACGCATAGTTCCTATATTCGTGCAAATCAATCTGCGTATGGGAGCGTCATCGCTTATTGTACTGGTTATTGCCGCTGTTGCCTTCTCGGGCATCGCGATCCTTCTTTCGGGGTTTGTACTGAAAGCCACCACCAATAAACAAAAAGGGGAGCCCTATGAGTGTGGTATTCCCACGAAGGGAAAGACCTGGATCCAGCTGAATGTGGGTTATTACCTGTTTGCCCTGATCTTCCTGATCTTTGACGTAGAACTGGTTTTCCTGTATCCCTGGGCTGTAGTGGCCAAGAGCATGGGCTGGGTAGCCCTGGCAGAGATTGTTATTTTCTTTTTCATCCTTTTCACCGGGTTCTTATATGCCCACCGGAAAGGCGCCCTGAAGTGGATATAATATTATATGCTATAACAGATGACAGAGAAACAAAATACCGCCGTTGCATTCCCCGGACAGGTACATGAGACCCCGGGAGGTGGAATTGTCCTGAGTAAGCTGGACGATGTCATTAACTGGGCCCGCTCCAATTCGCTCTGGCCGCTGACCTTTGCCACCAGTTGCTGCGGCATTGAGTACATGGCGGTAGCCGGGGCCAAATATGATTTTTCCCGTTTTGGCTTTGAAGTGGCCCGTGCCACACCCCGCCAGGCCGACGTGATCATCATTGCCGGTACCATTGTCAACAAGATGGCGCCGGTATTAAAAAGATTATACGACCAGATGGCCGATCCCAAATATGTGATTGCCATGGGGGCCTGCGCGATCAGCGGCGGCCCTTTCTTTTATAATACCTATTCTGTAGTGAAAGGCGCGGATCATGTGATCCCCGTGGATGTGTATGTAGCCGGTTGCCCGCCCAGGCCGGAAGCCCTGCTGCATGCCCTGATTTCCCTGCAGAATAAAATTAAAGCGGGCCTGACCCGGGAACAAATCAGAACAGGCAAAGACTAACTATGTCAAACGAAGAACTGAAATCAAGTATAACCGGGTTGTTGCCCTCCGTCGCCTTCGAAGAAGGGGGTGAATGGCTGAATATCCTGATTGAGCCGGGCGACTGGTTATCGCTGGCGCAGCAACTCCGGAAGGACGAAGCATTATTCTTTGATTATCTTTTTTGCCTGACCTGTATTGACTGGAAGACCCACCTGACCATGGTGTATCATCTTTCCTCCACAAAATACCGGCATACGATTGTTGTAAAGGCCAAACTGGACCGGAATAAACCTGAGATCGAAGCAGTATCACCGGTCTGGCGGACCGCTGATTTTCATGAGCGGGAAGTATATGAAATGTTTGGTGTGCAGTTCCTGAACCATCCTGACCTGCGTTTACTGATCCTGCCCGACGGATGGGAAGGGAAAAACCCGCTACGGAAGGATTTTGAAGACCCGGTAAATATGATCCGCTTATAAACGTGTAAACCAGATCCGAATAAAGGAATGTACAGGGAAACCGAAATAATAAAAGAAGCAACTCCGGGCAGTAACGGGGAGGCTGGTGTGTTTACGATCAACGTGGGCCCGCAGCACCCGGCCACACACGGTGTATTGCACCTGGTGATCAC
The DNA here is from genome assembly GCA_016192105.1 of Sphingobacteriales bacterium. GTDB lineage: Bacteria > Bacteroidota > Bacteroidia > Chitinophagales > Chitinophagaceae > JJ008. The sequence goes on from JACPUV010000003.1 coordinate 16,170, forward strand.
GCTGAGCGGGGAAACCATCCTGAAAGTGGAACCTCACCTGGGTTATATTCACCGCTCGATCGAGAAGATGTGTGAAAGCCTGACCTACCGGCAATTTATTTATGTGACCAGCCGGATGGACTACCTGTCTGCTCATATTAACAACCATGCCTGTGCGCTTTGCGTGGAAAAAGGAATGCAGATTGAGGTGCCCCCGAGAGCCCAGGTAATCAGGGTATTGATGGATGAGCTCACCCGGATCGCTTCCCATGAACTGTGGTGGGGCGCTATGGCGATGGACCTCGGCGCGTTTACCCCGTTCTTCCATGCCTTCCGCGAAAGGGAAAGCATCAACGATATTATGGAAGAGACCTGCGGGGCCCGGCTGACCATGAACTATATGGTACCCGGCGGGGTGATGCAGGATATCCATCCCAATTTCCAGAACAGGGTGAAGGAATTCCTCCGGTTATACAAACGCAAGATTCATGAATACGATGAACTGGTAACCGGCAATATCATTTTCCAGAACCGGATGAAGGGCATTGGTTTGTTAACCCCGGAAGATGCGGTCTCCTATGGCTGCAGCGGGCCAACAGCCAGGGGAAGCGGTGTTAGTTCGGATATCCGGAAAGTCTTACCCTACGAGATCTATGACAAACTGGAATTTGATGAAGTACTGGAAACCGGTTGTGATTCCTTTGCCCGTTATGTAGTGCGTATCCGGGAAATGCAGCAGTCCATCCGCATTATTGAACAGCTGATTGATACTATTCCGGAGGGGGATTTCCAGGCCAAGACCAAGGCCGTGCTGAAATTACCCAAGGGAGAATTTTATACCCGCGTGGAAACTGCCCGCGGCGAACTGGGTGTGTATATTGTGAGCGAGGGCGGCACCACCCCGTACCGGATCAAATTCCGTTCACCGGGATTTTCGAACCTGTCGGTACTGGATCATATTGCCCGTGGCAGCAAGATCGGTGACCTGGTGGCGATGATGGGAACACTGGACCTGGTCATCCCCGATATAGACAGGTAAACCCGGCTTCCTTATGGAAACAGGGTTTTTCTTGTCATACAGGTGATTGTCACGACCCGGTCAGAAACATAAAATAACAGCCGTTGAGAATACCGGCTGATCATACTAACCTGAACAAAGCAGCATGTGGAGTCTCTCACATATCGCGAATGAAATTCATACCTGGTTGAGCAATACCTTCAACCCCACCTGGACCCTTGTGATTGAAATGGTGCTGGCCGGCGTGGCAGTGATCGGTTTATTTGCCGCCCTGGGCCTGGTACTTGTACTGATGGAAAGAAGAGTGGCCGCCTGGATCCAGATCCGGCTGGGACCAAACCGGGTGGGTCCTTTGGGTTTGCTCCAATCCCTCGCAGACACCCTGAAATTAATTGTAAAGGAAGGACTGACTCCCGATGGTGCGGATAAAGTGATGTTTAATGTGGCTCCTTTTATCGCGATGATCGTAGCCATGCTGCTGATGGCGCCGATCGCTTTTGCCAAAGATTTCCAGTTATGGGATCTGAATATCGGGGTCCTTTTTGTAACTGCTGTATCCTCCATCATGGTCATCAGTATCCTGATGGCCGGCTGGTCCAGCAACAATAAATATTCCCTGATGGGTGCCATGCGCAGCGGGGCCCAGATCGTGAGCTATGAGTTGAGTGCCGGGTTATCCATCATGACCATTGTGGTACTGACCGGCAGCCTGCAGGTATCTGATATTATCCATTCCCAGGGCAATGGCTGGTGGATCTTCAAGGGACATTTGCCCGTGTGGATCGCTTTCATCACATTTATGATCGCAGTAACGGCGGAGACCAACCGGGCGCCGTTTGACCTGGCCGAAGCCGAGTCGGAACTGACCGCGGGATTCCACACGGAATATTCCGGGATGAAGTTTGCCCTTTTCTTCCTGGCGGAGTATATCAACGTGTTTATTGTATGCGCGATCGGCGCCACCCTGTTCCTGGGCGGCTGGATGCCCTTGCATTTCGGATCAAATAATGCGTTTAACGATGCGATGGATTATATCCCATCCAGTATCTGGTTCTTTGGGAAAACATTTTGCCTGATTTTCCTGATCATGTGGTTCCGGTGGACCTTCCCGCGTTTGCGGATCGACCAGTTACTGAACCTGGAGTGGAAGTACCTGCTGCCGATCAGTATGATTAATTTATTACTGACGACGGCGATGGCGATATTGGGATGGCATTTTTAAGGAAGTTGCGAGATGTGAGTTGCGAGTGGCGTGATGAATGGAATGGTTGAATGGACTCAACAGACTCATTGAAAAGTAAAAAAGCCCGGAGGGCTGACATTTTTATAATAGCAGCAACTTATCTCGATAATAACAGGTAAACCCCGAAGGGGTGACATTATTATAAAAATGCCCGTAAACCGAAAAATGAATTAACTATATAATGTTCTTAACAGACTACATAAAAGATGTTACCGGAGCGGTGAAATCACTGGCAACAGGGATGAAGCGGACGCTTTACTATTTCACCCACCACAAAGAGATCATTACACAGGAATACCCGGACAACCGGGATACACTGGTATTACCCGAACGGTTCAAGGGGGAAGTAGTGATGCCGCATGATGAGAAGAACGAACACCGCTGCACCGGCTGCACCGCCTGTGAACTGGCCTGTCCCAACGGCACGATCAAAGTGATCACAAAATTTGACATCAGCCCGGAAGGAAAGAAAAAGAAAGCGATCGATAAACTGGTTTACCACCTGGAACTCTGCACCATGTGCAATCTCTGTGTGGAAGCCTGTCCTTCCGATGCAATCAAAATGGCGCAGACTTTTGAACACAGTGTGTATGACCGGAAGCAGTTGACAAAAATTTTAAATCACCCCGGCTCAAAAATCATGGAAGGCGTAGAATGATAAACGGATCCACCATACTCTTTTACCTGTTGGCAGCTTTAACGCTGTGCTGCGGGATATTATCCATTTCCACCCGGCAAATCTTCCGGGCGGCCATTTATTTATTATTCTCCCTCATTGGCGTTGCCGGGCTGTACTTCTGGCTGGCCTATGAATTCATTGCCGCGGTACAGATCGTGGTCTATGTGGGCGGCATCGTGGTGCTGATCATATTTTCCATTTTCCTGACCCAGCAGGCCGGGGAAAAATTACCAAAGCAACGGCTCGACCGGAAAATATGGGCTACCCTCGCAGCATTTTGCGGTTTTGCCCTGACCCTGCTGCAGGTAGTACAGCATGAATTTCCGCCGGTTATTCCCCAGGCACCGGTTACCGTAAGGGGTATTGGTGAAAAAATGCTGAGCACGGGGGCCGGCGGTTATGCCCTGCCTTTCGAGATCATCTCCATGCTTTTACTGGCCGCCATGGTGGGCTGTATCGTGATTGCCTTACGCAGTAAACCCGAAACAAAATGATGGAACCCGGATTATACCATATTTTATTTATCAGCACAGCCCTGTTCTTTATAGGTGTACTGGGTTTCCTGACCCGGCGTAACCTGATTACGATGCTGATGAGCATTGAACTGATCCTGAATAGCGTAAACCTGAATTTTATCGCTTTCAATAAATATGTCTGGCCGGGAAAAATGGACGGCCTGTTCTTTACCCTTTTCATTATTGCCATTGCCGCAGCCGAAGCGGCCGTGGCCATTGCAATTATCATCAACCTGTACCGCAGCAGCCAGTCCATTGATGTGAATAATGCAGAAGATTTAAAGTATTAAACGACTATGCCGAACGCAACCAACATAGCACTGATCCCGCTTCTTCCATTGGCCGGTTTTATTCTACTGGGCCTGTTTGGCAGGAAATATGGTAAGAACAAGGCCGGCCTTATCGGGACAGCCCTGTTACTGGGTTCCACCCTCCTGGCTTTGTACACCGCCTATGATTATTTCTTTGTCTATGGGAAAGTGAATGGTGTTTACCAGCAATTTGTTCCCTTAAAGATCACCTGGCTGGCATTCAGCAAGGAAATGTCCATCGATATGGGACTGGTGATTGATCCCATTTCCGTGATGATGCTGCTGGTGGTGACTTTTGTTTCCCTGATGGTGCATATCTACAGCCTGGGTTATATGAAAGGGGAAGAACGCTTTCCCACCTATTATGCCTTCCTGGGCCTGTTCACTTTTTCCATGCTGGGATTGGTTCTGGCCAGCAATATTTTCCAGCTGTATATTTTCTGGGAACTGGTGGGGGTTTCTTCCTTCCTGCTGATCGGTTTTTATTATGACAAACCCAGCGCGGTGGCGGCCAGCAAAAAAGCGTTTATTGTTACCCGTTTTGCCGACCTCGGTTTCCTGATCGGCATACTGGTCTTGTCCTATTTCTCCGGCACCTTTGATTTTCAGACACTCATTGCCCGGCTGACTTCCCCCGAATCCAACGAGGTAAAAACTGCGGTGGCCTCCACCTTCCTGGGTGTATCGGCCCTGTCCTGGGGCGCTGCCCTGGTCTTTATCGGCGGGGCCGGCAAGAGCGCCATGTTCCCGCTGCATATCTGGCTGCCCGATGCGATGGAAGGCCCCACGCCTGTTTCTGCCCTGATCCATGCCGCGACCATGGTGGTGGCCGGTGTATATTTAGTGGCCCGCCTCTTCCCGGTATTTTCGGTCACCACGCCCGCCGTCCTCGAAATCATTGGCTGGGTGGGTGCAGTCTCCGCGATTATTGCGGCGGTCATCGCCTGCACACAAACAGATATCAAGCGGGTGCTTGCCTATTCCACCATGTCGCAGATCGGGTATATGATGTTTGCCCTGGGTGTATCCCACTACGGCGGTGAAGCAGGTCTCGGTTATACCGCTTCAATGTTCCATTTGTTCACCCATGCCATGTTCAAGGCCCTGCTTTTTCTTGGGGCCGGCGCGGTGATCCATTCTGTGCACAGCAATGAAATGAAAGATATGGGCGGGTTGAGAAAAAAATTGCCCATCACCCACTTCACTTTCCTGGTCGCCTGCCTGGCCATTGCCGGTGTACCACCCTTTGCCGGTTTCTTCAGCAAAGAAGAGATCCTGCTGGCAGCTTACCAGCACAATACCCCGATTTACTGGGTCGCATTGATCACATCCGGACTGACCGCTTTTTATATGTTCCGTTTATATTTTTCTATCTTCTGGAACAAGCCCCGGGAAGTGCCCGGTGAACATTCCGCTGCGACGGGCAATCACGGAGAAGGCGGCTTTGTCATGATGCTGCCCCTGGTCTTACTGGGAACAGGTGCCGCTGCAGCCGGGTTCATTCCATTTGGCGAATACGTGAGCACGGACGGCAAAGCACTGGAATCCCATTTCCATTTATCTTTTTCTATTGCACCGGTAGCATTGGGACTGGCTGGTATCCTGACCGCTTTATGGATGTATGCCAAAGCCAGCGACAGGCCGGCAAAACTGGCCGCTTCGCTGGGTGGATTGTACCGGGCAGCCTATCGCAAGTTTTACATAGACGAACTGTACCTGTTTATAACGAAGAAAATATTGTTCAACCTGGTGGGCCGTCCGGCTGCCTGGTTCGACCGGAATATTGTGGATGGTCTGATGAACCTGACAGGGAATACTACCGTGCTGGTTTCGGAACGTATTAAGAAATTCCAGTCAGGCAAAGTGCAGCAGTATGCCATTTTCTTTTTGGGTGCTGTGGTCCTGCTGGCCGTACTGTTCATTTATGTTTGGAAATAGGATATACTGATAAATAAGAATTGATGAACCTTTTATTACTCATCGGAGCCCCCTTACTCACGGCTCTGGCCGTATTAGTGGCCCGCAATAAACAGCAGGTGAAATGGATTTCGCTGGGCGGTTCCTTCCTGCAGCTGGGATTGGCCCTTGCCCTGTTGCTGGCATTCCGTCAGGAACGGGCCGCGAATAATACTGCGCAAATGCTGTTTGAACAGCAGTACAAACTCTTTCAAAGCCTGCATATCAGTTTTCACTTTGGGGTGGACGGCATTTCCGTGGCCATGATCCTGCTTACCAGTTTTGTGGTGGTGGCCGGTGTGCTGGTATCCTGGAATATTGAAAAGATGACCAAGGAGTTTTATTTCCTCCTTCTTTTACTCGGCTTAGGTGCATACGGTTTCTTTATTTCTCTTGATTTATTTATCCTGTTCTTTTTCCTCGAAATTTCCGTGATCCCCAAGTACCTGCTGATCGGTATATGGGGAAGCGGGAAAAAGGAATACAGCGCCAATAAACTCGCTTTGATGCTGATGGGCGGTTCGGCCCTGATCCTGGTAGGTATGCTGGGCCTGTATTTCACGGCCGGCAACAGTTTTGATATAATGACCTTATCCAAAGCAACCATTTCCCCGGAGACCCAGCATATTCTTTTTCCCCTGTTGTTTGCGGGCTTTGGGGTATTCACCGCCTTGTTCCCCCTGCATACCTGGGTGCCCGATGGTCACTCTTCCGCTCCCACGGCCGGTTCAATGTTCCTGGCTGGTATCTCCATGAAACTGGGCGGCTATGGTTGTTTACGTGTGGCCACCTATTTATTACCCGAAGGGGCTAAGGAATATGCCACCTTTATTATTGTACTTTCCGCTATCGCGATCTTATACGGCGCCTTCGCCACCATGATGCAGAAGGACCTGAAATATATCAATGCGTACTCTTCCGTGAGTCACGTTGGTTTCAGTTTACTCGGTATCGGCATGCTAACGCAGACAGCGTTTACCGGTGCCCTGATGCAAATGGTATCACACGGGATGATGACAGCCCTTTTCTTTGCCGTGATCGGTATGATTTACGACCGGACCCATACCCGTATGGTGGCTGAGATGGGCGGCCTGATGAAACAGCTGCCCTTTATCAGTACGGTTTTCTTTATTGTAGGACTTTGCTCCCTGGGTTTACCGGGATTGAGTGGCTTTGTGGCCGAGATGACGGTGTTTGTCGGTTCCTGGGAAAATGCGGATGCCTTTCACCGGGTTGCCACCATTGCGGCTGCTATGTCCATTGTAGTGACTGCCGTGTATATTTTACGTGCGATAGGCAGAACGGTGATGGGTCCCGTCACCAATGAGGCGCACCTTACATTGAAAGATGCCAACTGGAACGAGAAACTGGCAGCGCTCCTGCTGGTGGCCGGTATCCTGGCCATTGGGATCGCACCCGGCTGGCTGAATGATTTGCTGAGACCGGCGGCGGAAGTTATTATGAACAGAATTGCTGGACAATAAAACAGGCTGGAATGAATGAATTGCTCACATTGATGAAAAGTGAACTGGTGCTGACCGGCATCATCTTCCTTTTGCTCTTTATCAGGATTGGTAAGGGGTTGAAAAACGAAACCCTCCTGCCCCTGGTACAGGTGTTATTACTGGTCAACTTTATTTTCGGATTTGTCTTCAACAAGGAGGGCCGGCTTTTTGGCGATATGTTTTACACCACTTCGCTGATCGCTTTTCAGAAAAATATCCTGAACCTGGGTGTTTACCTGATCTCCCTGCTTTGCACCGACTGGCTGAAAAAGACCCCGCACCTGCCGGAGTTTTTCCTGCTCCTGCTCTCCGCCCTGCTCGGTATGTTCTTTATGATCTCCAGCGCCAACCTGCTGATCTTCTATTTATCGCTGGAACTGGCTTCCATCCCGGTGGCCGCCCTGGCTAATTTTGACCTGAATAAAAAAAGATCCGCAGAAGGTGCCATGAAGATGATCTTATCCTCGGCCTTCTCTTCCGGTATCCTGCTTTTTGGTATTTCCCTGGTCTATGGCAGTACCGGGACGATCAGTCTTCCGGAGATTTCCCAACGTTTGGACGGATCCTCCCTGCAGGTACTGGCATTTGTGTTTTTCTTTGCTGCTTTTGCGTTCAAACTTTCCATCGTGCCTTTCCATTTATGGACAGCCGATGTGTACGAGGGTTCGCCCATTGCCACCACCGCTTTTCTTTCTGTAATATCCAAGGGCGCGGTCGCCTTTATATTCATGACCATGCTGTTCCGTGTATTTCAGCCCTTGGTGGATACCTGGTACATGATGCTGGTGATCTTATCCATCGCCACCATGGTCATTGGTAATCTCTTTGCCCTGCGCCAGCAGAATATCAAACGCTTCCTGGCATTTTCGTCCATTGCGCAGGTCGGTTTTATTTTGGTGGCCATCAGCAGCAATGACCACATGGGAAGTACCGCTGTGATCTATTTCGTACTGGTATATATTTTTTCCAACCTGGCTGCATTCGGAGTTGCTTCGGTCGTTGCCGAACAAACCGGTAAGGAAACGATTAACGATTTAAAGGGATTTTATAAAACCAATCCCTTTCTCAGCTGGATACTGGCCCTTGCTTTATTTTCCCTGGCCGGGGTGCCCCCTACTGCCGGTTTCTTTGGTAAATTGTTCCTGTTAACAGCCGGCGGGGCAAAAGCCGCTTACTGGTTTATCACGGTGGCCGCACTGAACATGATCATTTCCCTGTATTATTACCTGCGGGTGGTAAGGGCTGTTTTCATGGATAAAAATGAAACACCCATTGAGCAACTGAAGATCAGTGCCCCGGTAAGACTGGGTATGATCATCTGCGGAGCGGGTATTATCCTGACCGGCCTGCTCAGCTGGATTTATGATTACATTCATTCATTATAAGTTAAGGAGCTATGGCTATCAATAAAAATCATGAATTTGAAGAACTCGATGGCGTTAAGTGCGGCATTGTGGAAAAGAATGTAAAACCCGAAAGACTGGCATTTCTCAAAGAGTTGCTGGAATACAACGGGTTTACGGTGGTGGCTGTACCCAGTCCCGCCCCCAAGGCGGCCCCCGCTCCCAAGCCTGCAGAAGGCGAAGCGGTGGCCCCGGTCTCAGCCCCTCCTCCACCCCCGGAGACCTTCACGGTAGGGGTAACCGATTATACCTTTAATACCATCAATGCTATTTTCGGAAGGTTGCTCAAAACAAAGGATGGCCACATCGTAACCCAGGCTTACTGGCAGCAGAAGGAGCTGGTAAGCAATGACGAGATCCCCTACTATGAGCATATATAATATATTGTACACATCAGTTTATCATTGATTTAGCCCGGTTATTCCGGGCTTTCTTCATGTTATTCACTGATCAGAATCAGGATTTCCGCTGACCTGCGTTTCCGCTTATCGGGCGGTTAAGCTTTAACTATGCAGAGCATTAAAAGCTTATTATATTATGGCAACAAAAACAAAAACCGGAAAGTATGTTTACTTCTTCGGCGGCGGCAAAGCCGACGGAAATGAATCAATGAAAAACCTGCTGGGTGGCAAGGGTGCGAACCTGGCTGAAATGGCAGGTCATCCCAAACTGAAATTACCGGTACCACCGGGTTTCACCGTTACCACCGAAGTCTGCACGTATTATTATGCGAATAAGAAATCTTATCCCAAATCCCTGAACGCACAGGTAAAAGAATCCCTCGAAAAAATGGAAAAACTCACCGGCAAGAAATTCGGTGATGAGAAAAACCCGCTCCTGCTTTCTGTCCGCTCCGGCGCCCGCAAGAGCATGCCCGGAATGATGGAAACCGTTTTGAATGTGGGATTGAACGAAAACACGATCAAGGGGGTGATCGCCCAGAGTGGCGATGCCCGTTTTGCCTATGACGCTTACCGCCGCCTGATCATGATGTACGCCGATGTGGTGATGGAAAAAGCCGCCGGTATCGAACCGAAAGGGGGCAAGGGCATCCGGAAAGTCCTGGATGAAAAACTGGAACATATCAAACATTCAAAGGGATATGCCAGTGATACCGACCTGACCGCCGAAGAACTGAAAGAACTGGTGAAGGATTACAAGAAAACGGTAAAAAAAGTACTGGGCAAAGAATTCCCCGATGATCCCTATGAGCAAATGTGGGGAGGTATCGGTGCCGTATTCGCCAGCTGGAACGGGAAACGCGCCATTGAATACCGCCGCATCGAAAAAATACCGCACGAATGGGGGACTGCCGTAAACGTGCAGGCCATGGTATTTGGCAATATGGGGAACGACAGCTGTACCGGGGTTGCTTTCACCCGGAATCCGGGTAATGGTGAAAATAAATTCTACGGCGAATACCTGGTAAATGCGCAGGGGGAAGACGTGGTAGCCGGTATCCGGACTCCCGCTCCCGTGAATGAATACTCTAAGAATGCCCAGAGCGAGCATTTTACCGCTTTGGAAAAACTGATGCCGGTACAATATAAGGAGCTGTTCACTATTCAGCGCAAGCTGGAAAAACACTACCACGACATGCAGGACATTGAGTTTACCATTGAAAAAGGAAAACTCTATATGCTGCAGTGCCGCGTGGGTAAACGCAATGGGGTGGCCGCCGTCCGGATGGCTACTGAAATGTATAAAGAAAAACTGATCGACGCGAAAACGGCGATCATGCGGGTAGGACCCAACCAGCTGGTGGAACTATTACTGCCGATGCTGGATCCCAAAGCCGAACTGACCGCTCCCGTTATTGCCAAGGGGTTGCCGGCTGGTCCTGGTGGCGCCAAAGGCCGTGTGGTCTTCTCTTCCGCAGAAGCGGTGGAATGGGCCTCCCGGGGTGAGAAAGTGATCCTGGTAAGAGAAGAAACCTCTCCCGAAGATGTGGATGGTATGCACAAAGCACAGGCCATCCTTACCACTAAAGGGGGGATGACTTCTCACGCCGCCCTCGTGGCACGTGGCTGGGGTAAATGCTGTATTGTCGGTTGCAGCGATATCGAAATACATACAGAGTCCAAAATGATCCACGCCAGGAACGGAGTAACGATCAAAGAAGGTGACTGGATCAGTTTAAACGGAACCAAGGGCCAGGTATATGAAGGAAGTATGGCGTTAGTGGATATTGATATTGACAAGAATCAGTCTTACAAAGACCTGATGAAACTGGTGGATAAGATCAAACAGATCGGGGTAAGGGCCAATGCCGAAACGCCGCTTGATGCCACCCATGCCGTGAAGTTCGGCGCCGAAGGTATCGGTCTGTTCCGCACCGAGCACATGTTCTACGGGGAAGGCAGTGAAGAGCCGCTGTTCCAGCTGCGCAAAATGATCGTGAGCAAAACTGAAAAAGAAAGAAGGGAAGCCCTGAACGGATTGTTCAAATACGTGAAGAAAGACGTGAAAGACACCCTTAGCGTAATGAACGGGCACCCTGTCACCATCCGCCTGCTCGATCCCCCGCTGCATGAATTTGTTCCCCATGATAAAGAAAAACTGAAACAACTCAGCAAGGAACTCGGCATCAGCATGGGCATGCTGAACAGGAGGGTACTGGCCCTGCATGAAAATAACCCGATGCTGGGTCACCGGGGTGTACGCCTTGGTATCAGTTATCCCGAGATCACGGAGATGCAGGTACGTGCCATTTTCGAAGCAACGGCCGAACTCCTCAAAGCAGGTAAGAAAGCCTTCCCGGAAATCATGGTACCGGTTACCGTTATTGCGCACGAACTGCGTCACCAGAAAATAATCGTGGACCAGGTGTATAAGGAAGTCTGTGAAAAATTCGGCATGAAGAAGATCCCCTATCTCTATGGAACGATGATTGAAACACCGAGGGCCGCCCTGCGGGCTGAGTACATGGCCAATGTAGCCGATTTCTTCAGCTTTGGTACCAATGACCTCACCCAGATGAGCTTTGGTTTCAGCCGCGATGATATTGGAGGTTTCTTACCGAAATACCTCGACCTGAAGATCCTTCCCGACGATCCCTTCCAGACCATCGACCAGGAGGGCATTGGTCAGTTGATCAAGGCAGGTACGGAAAGAGGCCGCATTTCCAAGCCTCACCTGAAGGTTGGTATCTGCGGAGAACATGGCGGGGATCCTGAAAGTGTGAAATTCTGTCACCGTATCGGAATGAACTATGTAAGTTGTTCCCCGTTCCGGGTACCGATTGCCCGCCTGGCAGCAGCGCAGGCAGCGATTGAAAGTCCGCGGAAGAAGAAGTAATTTTTCTCTTTCACTATAATCCGAGGAGACCGTCTTAATTTTTTAAGACGGTTTCATTTTTTATAGCCATCCCCTTAATTATTGCCGTCAGAACCGGAGCGCCGGCATGCGGCTTCTGCTTCATCCAAAGGCGGCAGGCTGCTGAAAACAGCAACTGTGCCTCCTCCGTCTTACAGCTACTCCTTAAAGAAACAGCCGCCCGGTATTGCCGGGAAATAGTAAGGCAGCAGCGAATGTTTGGGATACTAACCGTAACAACACAGCCTGTAACTATCGGTCACAGGCTGTGTGCTTTGCTTGCTACTAATGCTTATGTTATCGACTTGTTACTGTAGCCGTTTCAGGTGACAGGCGGACTGCCAGCTCGGTGACCTGGTTGAGCAGTCCCGGCATAGCCGCATCCACTTCTTCCGTCATTTCCACGCCCTGCTGCTGGATATATTCGATACTCACCACAAATAAATAGATCTCCGGGATCTTGTCCAGCAACTGCAGGGAGCTCATCATATCCCTCAGCCCGATATCGTGGGTGCTCATGGATTTAGGAAAATCGGATGCGAATTTCGGCTTGATAAGCCGGATCGTGCCGGCTCTTTCTCCGTCCAGCGTGGCATCGACCAGGATCACCCGGGGATACTTTTCAAAATATTCCAGCAGGTGAAACCCACCTGTGCCGCCGTCCACCACATCCACATAATCGGGAAGTCCGGAGGACATCAGCTTCTGAGCCGCATGCACCCCCAGCCCTTCGTCGCCCATGAGGTAATTCCCCACTCCCATGATTAGCAGTCTGTCTTCCATAGCGGTTACGATTTAGGAGGTTCATTGGGTAATTCCATATGCTTTTCGAATACATCATCTTCTATAAACTTCCATCCGCCACCCATGCTCGAAATTTCCCCGCGGCCTTCCACATAGTCGTGGTAAAATACCAGGTACACATGAAATAAGGTAAAAAGGATAAAGAACCACATGGTCAGGTGATGCACCTGGCGTAGAAAGATATCCCCTCCGAACATCGCGGGCACCCAGGAAAATAATTGGGGAAACCACCAACCAGAGCTCATTGAGGCGTATAACCCGAAACCCGTGATGCTCTGGACCAGGAAGGCAAGGAACATAAAGAAATAAATAAACCCGGCCAGGGCATTATGCCCTACACTCAAGTGTTCCTTGCCCCGGAGCATCAGGATATCAATTTTGAAAACGCTCCATATTTCCCTGAAAAAGTGTCGTGAAGTGGGAATGAATTGTTTCCAGTTGGCGTATTTGTTGCCCACAAACCCCCAGTAAATACGAAACAGGAAATTAAAAAAGAAGATATAGGATGCCACAAAGTGAATGGTGCGTATCCAGCCCATGGTGAACTGGTCGGCAGCTTCTCGTGAACTTTGTATTGTCAGCGGGTCGGCTATAAAGAAACCCGTGGCGATCAGCACCAGGATCACCAGTGCGTTCAGCCAGTGATAAATGCGTACAGGTTGTTCCCATACATAAACCCGCCGCAGTTTCGGACTATTTACGTTTGCCATACATTTTTTTTTAAGGTTAATCGCCGAGTACACTGATGCGGCTGATATGTTTTCCTTCCTCGTCATAGAGATGCACGGCACAGGCCAGGCAGGGGTCAAAGGAATGGACGGTCCTTAAGATCTCTACCGGCTGCTTCGGATCCGCAATCGGGGTATCCCGTAATGCGGCTTCATAGGCAGACACCTGTCCCTTGCCATCCCGCGGTGAGGCATTCCAGGTAGTGGGTACCACTAACTGGTAGTTGGCAATTTTTTCATCTTCAATATTGATCCAGTGTGCAAGTGCTCCGCGCGGCGCTTCTGAATGACCCACACCCAGGGCTTTCGCAGGCCATTTTTCCGGATTGCGCTTGCTGGAATCTGCCATGCGGACATCCCCTTTCTTAATATTATCAATCAGCTGATTATAAAAATCAAGCCCCCATTGCGCCACCAGTGTGCTTTCCAGTCCGCGGGCCGCGGTACGACCGAGCGTGGAGAAGAGGGCAGTAACCGGTACATTCAAATCCTTCAGCGCCTTATCAACTACCATTTTAAATTCTTCCCTGCCACGGGCATAACCGACCAGCACCCGGGCCAGTGGTCCTACTTCCATAGCATTGCCTTTCCACCTCGGTGTTTTCAGGTAACTGTATGCTTTTGTTGTATCGAGGTTTTCAAACGGAGGTTTGGGGCCGGTGTAGTTGATTTTGCTCTCTCCTTTCCAGGGATGCAGGCCACCCTTGCCTTTGTATTCGTACCAGGAATTATCAATGAATTCCTGTACCTCATCCTCCTTGCGAAGGTCAACGTCATATACTTTGCTGATGTCTTTGTTCAGGATCGCACCCTGCGGGAATTTATAGGAAGACGTATCGCGGTACCCGTTCCAGGGAAGGTCACCGTAAGACATATAATTACCCAATCCCCCGCCAATAGCACCCCAGTCTTTGTAGAAGGAAGCGATGGCCATCAGGTCGGGAATATAAACCTGCTCAATGAATTCCTTGCCCTGCTGCAGCAACTGGCCCACATAAGCCAGGCGCTCTGCATTCAGGCCACTGACATCATCGGTGCTGATTGCGCAGGCCATACCGCCCACCAGGTAATTGGGGTGCGGGTTCTTACCACCAAAGATGGTATGCACTTTAACAATCTCCTTCTGCCATTCCAGTGCTTCGAGGTAGTGGGCCAGCCCGATCAGGTTTACTTCGGCCGGTAATTTATACGCGGAGTGTCCCCAGTATCCGTTACTGAAAATACCCAGCTGACCGCTTTCCACGAATTTGGTGATCCTTTTTTGCAGGTCGCTGAAATAGCCGGGAGAAGATTTGGGCCAGTTGGAAATACTCTGGGCCAGTTCCGATGTTTTTTTCGGATCCGCTTTCAGTGCATTCACCACATCCACCCAGTCCATGGCATGCAGGTGATAAAAATGCACTACGTGGTCGTGCATATACTGGGCACAGAACATGATGTTCCGCACCATTTCCGCGTTGGGGGGGATAACGATATCGAGCGCATCTTCCACGCAACGAACGGAAGTCAGGGAGTGTACAGACGTACACACACCGCATACCCGGCCCACATAGGCCCAGGCGTCGCGGGGATCCCGGCCACGGAGAATCTCTTCCAGCAAACGCACCATGGTGCCGCTACTGAACGCATCTTTTATTTTCCCGTTTTCAATATCGGCTTCAATCCTTAAGTGTCCTTCAATCCTTGTAACAGGGTCAACAACAATTCTGGTACTCATTATTATTAATTGTAAGGGTCATTAAATGGGTTTATTTCTTTAATTCCTGTTCGCTTTGCTTTCCTTCCTTCTCCAGGTTCTTGATCAGTTTTTTCTTGCGAACATTGGTCATTACTGCATGCGCCGCGAGGGCCACACCGGTGGCGGCCAGGGCCACTTTACCTACCTTATCCGCTGTGGCTTCTATACCAAAGCCGGGGAAGGCAGATGCCCTTTCATAAATGCGGCCGTTATCCCAGTAGTTCTCCTCACTGCAGCCAAAGCATCCGTGCCCTGACTGGATCGGGAAACTGACCCCGTTATTCCATTTCGTAACACCGCATGCATTGTAGGTAGATGGTCCTTTACAACCCACTTTATACAGGCAATATCCTTTCCTTGCATTTTCGTCATCGAAACTCTCCACGTACAGGCCGGCATCATAATACGGGCGGCGGTAGCAGGTATCGTGCACGCGCTTGCTGTAAAATGCTTTGGGGCGTCCGAGCCCGTCCAGTTCCGGTAACCGTCCGAAAGTGACCACGTGTACAATCACACCAGCCATTACTTCACCAATCGGGGGACAGCCGGGAACCTTGATAACCGGTTTTCCTTTCAGCAGTTTGTGAATCGGTGTAGCGGAAGTAGGATTGGGTTTTGCAGCCTGTACACAACCATTGCTGGCGCAACTGCCCCAGGCGATGATGGCTTTTGCTCCTTCCGCCGCTTCTTCCAGAATCTGCAGGGACGTTTTTCCCCCGATCATACAATACACACCATCGGCCGCGGTGGGCACGCTGCCTTCCACGCATAAAATATATTCGCCTTTGTATTTTGTCATGGTATTCTTCATGGCCTCTTCAGCCTGGTGCCCGGAAGCTGCCATCAGGGTCTCTGAATAATCCAGGGAAATCTGGTCAAGCAGTACATCCGCCACAATGGGGTGGGATGAACGGATAAACGATTCACTGCAGCAGGTGCACTCCTGGAAATGGAGCCAGATCACCGGGAGCCTTGGTTTATTGGTTAATGCCTGTACCACCTGGCCGACACTCGAGTTCTCCAGTCCGAGATAAGCGGCCATCAGGGTGCAGAATTTCAGGAAATCCTTCCGGGAATAACCTTTTCTTTTAAACTCCTCCAAATACGTAGGGGATTTTTGTGCAGTTGGGTTGTCCATGCAAATAGATTTATGGCAAAGCCGTGAAGAGAGTGGAATTGACAAACAAGGTTATTGATTCTGTTACATCCTTTCCCTGATTACTGTCAGACAATTCCATGACAAAAATCAGGCGGGGGTACGGTAAGGAATTTTAATATTGGTAACCAGAAAATACCAGATATGAAAAAATACTTGTTATCACTTGTTGCTGTTTCAGCCTCCCTGAGTTCTTTCGCACACGAAGGTCATGGTCATACGCATGGCTTTACCATCCAGCATTATTTCGTTGAGCCGGAACATGCAATCGGGCTGCTGGCTGCTGTGGCAATAGTGATATTGCTGGTCAAACGCTACCGGGCTTCGGCAGCAAAAAAATAATTCATGCATGAATTGTCCATAGTAATGAGCATTATCCGCATTGCCGAAACAGAATCGGCAAAGAATAATGCCATAAAAGTGGAAGAAATAGAACTGGAAATCGGGGACCTGAGCGGTATCGAAATAACCGCTTTTGATTTTGCCTGGCAGCAGGCGGTCCGGTCCACTTTACTGGAACATTCGAAAAGAAAAATCAATCATATCCCGGGTGAAGGGCAGTGCATGGATTGCGCGGCCGTGTTCCCGATGCAGCAGTTATACGAACCCTGCCCGGTATGTGGTGAACATTTTGTATCGGTACAAAAAGGAAAAGAACTCCGGGTGAAATCCCTGGTCGTAAACTGAAACATTAACCAAAATTCTTTTTTATGTGCGCTACCTGCGGATGTGATGCAAACGCCTCTTCCTCTATCAGGCAAATTGGTGAAACCCATCCCCACCCCCACGATCACGATCATACACATGATCACTCCCACAGTAAAACCATTATTGAAGTAGAGAAGGACGTGCTGTACGAAAATAACCTGCTCGCCCAGCGGAACCGCGGCTATTTTGAAGCCAGGAATGTCCTGGCCCTCAACCTGGTGAGCTCCCCCGGTTCCGGTAAAACCTCATTGCTGGAGAGAACACTGACGGACCTGAAGGACCACTTTACCTGCTACGTGATCGAAGGCGATCAGCAAACCTCCCGTGATGCCGACCGCATCCATGCCACGGGCACCCGGGTGGCCCAGATCAATACCGGTAAAGGATGTCACCTGGACGCCCATATGATCCTGCATGCGGTACAGGGAATGAAACCGGCAGAAAACTCCATTCTTTTTATAGAAAATGTCGGCAACCTCGTTTGCCCCGCCATGTTCGACCTGGGCGAAAAAGAGCGGGTGGTCATCATCAGCGTTACAGAAGGCGATGATAAACCCATCAAGTATCCCGACATGTTTCATACTTCCACCCTTTGCATTATTAACAAGATTGATTTACTGCCTTATGTTCCGTTCAGCATGGATAAGGTAAAGGAATACGCCCGGCAGGTGAATCCCGGCCTCTCTTTCCTGGAAGTCAGCTGCACCAGCGGGGAAGGATTATCCGCCTGGTACCAGTGGCTGAAAGAAAAAGTACAGGAGCCTGAACACGTGTAGCGGAATCTTTTTTAAAGCAACTGCCATGAACAGCTATCATATCCATATCGGGGGATTGGTACAGGGAGTCGGCTTCCGGCCCTTTGTATGCCGGCTGGCTGAAAAAATGAATATAGCCGGGTGGGTCAGTAATGGCAATGACGGGGTGCATGTTGAATTCAACGCAACAGAAGAAAAAGCGGACAGTTTCTATACTTCGATCCTTTGCTGCCAGCCGGACAATGCTATTATCCGTACACATGAACTAAAAAAGATCAGCCCCGTGGCATTTGACGGATTCCATATCCGCGCCAGTGATGCATCCGCTCAGCCGGACCTGCTGCTGACCCCGGATATCGCCCTCTGCGAAAGCTGCCGGAAAGAAATCAGCAACCCGGCGAACCGGCGTTACCAGTATCCTTTCACCACCTGCCTGGAATGCGGGCCCCGGTATTCCATCATCACGGGTTTACCCTATGACCGGGAGAACACCACGATGGCGGAACTGAACATGTGCCCTTCCTGTCAAAAAGAATATAACGACATACACCACCACCGGCATTACAGCCAGACCAATTCCTGCCCGGATTGTGCGATCCCCCTGCATTTATTTGATAATAACGGGGTGGAAATCACAAGGGATCCTGAAAGCATCCTCCTGATCGTAAATGAATCCCTTCGGCACGGACATATCATCGCGGTAAAAGGAATTGGCGGGTACCTCCTGCTCTGTGATGCAACCAAGTACTATTCGGTCACCACGCTGCGCGACAGGAAGCACCGGCCGGCCAAGCCCTTTGCCCTGATGTATCCTTCTATTCAGATGATCGAAGGAGACCTCGTCCTTACGGAAAAAGAAAGACAGGCGCTGCTGGGAAAACAGGCGCCCATTGTACTTTGCCCGCTTAAAGAGGAAACAGGTTCTGGTATCTGCACGGATGCGATTGCTCCGGGGCTTGACAAGATCGGTGTGATGCTGCCTTACACGCCCCTCCTGGCCCTGATCATGGAGCAATGGAATAAACCCCTGGTGGCCACCAGCGGAAACCTCAGCGGCTCTCCTATTATTTATACCGATGAGGATGCTTTATTATGGCTGGCCGATTACGCGGATTTTATCCTGGGCTATGACCGGGATATTGTAACCCCGCAGGACGACAGCGTGATCCAGTTTACCCGGCATTCTGACCACCCGCTCATCCTCCGGAGATCAAGAGGCATGGCACCGAATTATTTTCCCTCTCCTTTTAAGCATACCGGTACCCGGCTGGCCATGGGCGCCGAACTGAAAAGCGCATTTGCCATCAGTACCCGGCATAATTTATATGTAAGCCAGTACCTGGGCGACCAGGCCAATTATGAATCACAGTCCGGTTTTGATTATACACTTGCCCATTTACTCGGGCTGCTCCGGACCCAACCGGACCAGGTACTGATCGACAGTCACCCGAATTATTTTGTATCAGAGCGGGGCAAAGATCTCTCAGAAGAATGGAAAGTACCCGTTACGGCCATACAGCATCATAAAGCGCATTTTGCCGCCGTACTGGCCGAAAACAACCTGCTGCGTTCCCGCGAAAAGGTGCTCGGCGTGATCTGGGATGGTACCGGTTACGGTGATGATGAACAGGTGTGGGGCGGCGAATTCTTCCTGCTGGAAGACGGGGAAATGGACCGGTATATGCACCTGGATTATTTCCCGCAATTGCTGGGCGACAAAATGAGTAAAGAGCCCCGTGTCAGTGCGGTGTCGCTGCTGCGCAATAACATGGATCATTTAATGATGATCAAAGACCTGTTCTCCGCCCCGGAGAGGGAATACTATTTAAAACTGCTGCAGCAGAAACAGCATTTACTTACCTCCAGTATGGGGCGTTTACTGGATGGCATTGCCGCGATCCTGAAAATACAATCCTTGAACACCTATGAAGGCGAGGCCGCCATGAAACTGGAAGTGGCTGCCCGGAGCTGTAGCGATCCTTCCTGGGAGTATTACCCGATACCCGTGAATAAATCAAGACTGGAATGGTCCGCAATGATTGAAGAATTGCTGAGGGACCTGAAAAACCAGGTGGACAAAAACCTGATCGCCCGCAAGGTATTTGTGTCCCTGGCCATGCTGATCAAAAACGTAGCCGCCCGTTCCGGTGTTACAAAGATTGCTTTTAGCGGAGGGGTTTTCCAGAATGCGTTACTGGTTGACCTGGTTACAGAATTACTACAGGAGGAAGCCGGCCTGTATTTTCACCGGCAGCTAAGCCCCAATGATGAATGTATCAGTTTCGGCCAACTGGCTTGTGCTGCGCTGCTGGAAGAAAAGGAAAAAACATTTTCTAAACATAGCCTTTTTTCAAATCATTTATAAAATATAACAGTATGTGCTTAGCAATCCCCGGCAAACTTTTATCCATCACTGGTCAGTTAGATGATACATTCCGGCAGGGTAAAGTTTCTTTTGGAGGCATTACGAAGGAAGTGAACCTCTCCATGGTACCCGAAGCGCAGGTGGGCGATTATGTGCTGGTGCATGTGGGCGTGGCCATCGGAAAAGTAGATGAAGAAGAAGCAAAGCAGACTTTTGAGTACCTGAAAGCAATGGGAGAAGTGGAGGAATTAAAGGACGAAGAGAGTCAGTAGTCGGCAGTTAGCAGTCGGCAGTCAACAGCCCCTTCTAAGAAAAACTATCTAAACACTAAACTCTAAACGCTCAACCTGCATGAAATATCTCTCCGAATACCGCGATCCCGAACTGGTGCAGCAATACCTGGAACAGATCCACCAGGTCACCACCCAACCCTGGAAGATCATGGAGATCTGCGGCGGGCAAACCCATAGCCTGGTAAAAAACGGTATCCTCGAAATGCTGCCGGAACAGATCACGATGGTGCATGGCCCCGGATGCCCGGTATGTGTTACCCCAGTCAGCATTATTGATGAAGCCGTATGGCTGGCAAAGCAGCCCGATACCATTATCTGTTCTTTTGGTGATATGCTGCGGGTACCCGGCTCACAGAAAAGCCTGCTCGAAGCCAAAGCGGAGGGGGCAGACGTGCGTATTCTGTATTCCCCACTGGAAGCCGTACAACTCGCAAAACAAAATCCGGATAAGGAAATTGTCTTTTTTGCTGTTGGTTTTGAAACCACCGCCCCTGCGAATGCACTGAGCATTGTACATGCGGATACAAACGGAGTGAAAAATTACAGTATCCTTGCCTCGCATGTATTGGTTCCGCCCGCCATGGAAGCCATCCTGGGTGACCCGGAAAACCAGATTGATGCTTTTCTTGCAGCCGGTCATGTCTGCACCATCATGGGAACAGAAGAATATTACCCGGTAGTGGAGAAATACAAAACGCCGGTGGTCATCACCGGGTTTGAACCCGTGGATCTGTTGCAGGGCATTTTAATGGCGGTGCAGCAACTGGAGAAGGGAGAATACAAACTCGAGAATCAATACACCCGCTATGTGCAGCGGGAAGGCAACCGGATGGCAAAGCAAACCATGGAACAGGTATTTACCGTAAACGACCGGATGTGGAGGGGAATTGGCACCATTCCGCAAAGCGGCTTTGAAGTGAATGACCGTTACCGGCAATACAATGCCCGGGTAAAATTCCGGATTGATATCCCGCTCGCCCGGGAAAATCCCTCCTGCATCAGCGGGGATATTATGAAAGGTTTGAAAAAACCGTTCCAGTGCCCGAATTTTGGTACGCACTGCAAACCGGAACATCCCTTGGGTGCGCCCATGGTCAGCAGTGAAGGGGCCTGTGCGGCGTATTATCATTATTCGGCTGCCACACAACCCGCCTGATTTACTAAACAAAAACCAAACGATAAAACGTTCCCATGCAACTCTCCTGCCCCATGCCCAAATTTGATTTTGATGTGATAACACTCGGTCATGGAAGTGGCGGGCTGCTCACCCACAAACTGCTCCAAAGCGGTGTATTCGATATTTTAAAGAACGATCTGCTGGACCAGCAGCATGACGGGGCCAGTTTTGAACTCAATGGCCGGGTCGCTTTCAGCAGCGACAGTTATGTAATCACGCCGGCCTTCTTCCCGGGTGGTAATATCGGCGAGCTGGCTGTCAATGGAACGGTGAATGACCTGGCCATGTGCGGGGCGATCCCGCAATACCTGTCACTGGCGTTTATCATAGAAGAAGGATTGCCCATGACCGAATTCTGGGAGATCCTTTCCGGCATCAAGGCTGCTGCCCTGAAAGCCAATATCAGTATTGTTACCGGTGATACCAAGGTGGTGGAAAAAGGCAAGGGGGACAAGATTTTTATTAATACATCCGGTATCGGCAGGATCCATCCAAAGGCCAATATTCATCATAAAAATATCCGGCCGGGCGATAAAGTGATCATCAGTGGCAATATAGCCACCCATGGAATTGCGATCATGAGTGTACGCAAGGGACTCGAATTTGAAACCACTATTGAAAGCGATACCGTCAACCTGAATCATACCGTGAAGAAACTGCTGGACCGGTTCGGGAACGATATCAGGTTCCTCCGTGACCCTACACGCGGTGGTGTCGCTTCTGTTTTAAATGAAATAGCCGAACTCACCCAACTCGGTTTTGAACTGGATCAGAAAAATATTCCCGTAGAGGAACAGGTGGACGGCGCCTGTGAAATGCTGGGCCTGGATCCGCTTTATGTAGCCAATGAGGGATTATTCATCGCCGTGGTCAATCCGGCCATTGCGGAAGAATACCTGACCTTACTCCGCCAGGATGAAATCGGTAAAAACGCAGCCATCATCGGAGAAGCCGGCACCGAACACCCCGGCAAAGTGCTGCTCAAAAGCCGTATCGGCGGCAGACGGGTCGTGAATTATTTGACGGGAGAGCAGTTGCCGAGAATCTGTTGAGTGGGGGGAATTGTTGTTTTCCTGCCTGCCGGTAGGTAGGAAAAGGTTGACCTGCTAATAAGGATTCACCACTCACTATTTTTCCCGATCTTTCCGCCACAATCAACCAATATGGAAGTAAAAAATCTCTTCGATCCTGCCGTCAAACAGGAGATCATCAACCGGATTCATACACTTACCCCCCAATCTCCCCGTCAATGGGGCAAAATGAATGTGGCCCAGATGCTCGCCCACCTGCAGCAACCCATTGAAGTGGCGCTGGGGCGCCGGACCATCAAAGGAACCTTTTTCTTTAACCTGGTCATGCCCCTTTTCAAGAAAACGCTCTGGGATGAAAAGCCCTGGAAAAAAGGGTTGCCCACTGATGCCACTTATATTATGACAGGCGAGTCAAAGGATTTTAACACGGAGAAAGCAAAACTACTGGAGCTCGTCAGCCAGTTTAATGAAACAGGTATAACAACGGAAAAACACCCGGTCTTTGGCCGTATGACCATTGAGCAATGGAGCAAGTCTGCCTGGAAACATATTGACCACCACCTGAAACAGTTTGGGGCCTGATTTAAGTCATGCCCTCACAGGCCCGCCCGCCTTACTTTTGGAACAGGTTTTTAATGCTCATGAATATCTGGAAAAATATCATTCGCAAGCCCAGCTAAGTCCTTACCAGCCCCGGTAAGACATTTTATTTTTCCATATGCAGCCCTGCTGCTCAAATTTCATGCATGAAAACGATCATTGAACCCTTTCGTATTAAATCGGTGGAACCGATCTATTTTACGACCAAAGAAGAACGACAGGAAATACTGAAAGCGGCGGATTACAATTCCTTCCGCATCAAAGCCAGTGATATTTTAATTGACCTGCTCACCGACAGCGGCACCAGCGCCATGAGTAGTAACCAATGGGCCGGCATTATGATGGGCGATGAGTCCTATGCGGGCAGCAATAGTTTCTTCAAATTTGAAGACTCGGTCCGCAGTATCACCAACATGGCCTATATCATTCCCACCCACCAGGGAAGGGCCTCCGAAAAGATCCTTTTCACCGTCCTGGGTGGCAAAGGAAAATACTTTATCAGTAATACATTTTTTGATACCACCCGGGCCAATATTGAATTCTCAGGAGCCGAAGCGATCGACTGTATCTGCGAAGAAGGGAAACACCCCGCGGCGCCCGCTCCCTTCAAGGGAAATATGGATATTGCCGCGCTGCGCAGCACTATAGCGGAAAAAGGAGCCGCAAATATTCCGCTGGTAATGATCACGATCACCAACAACTCCGGTGGCGGCCAGCCGGTGAGCATGCAGAATATCCGCGAAGTAAAAGCGGTTTGCAGGGAATTCAAAATCCCCCTTTATATCGATGCTTGCCGTTTCGCGGAAAATGCATACTTCATCAAATTAAGGGAAGACGGCTACGCCGATAAACCGGTACCCGAAATAGCCCGCGAAATTTTTTCCTATGCCGATGGCTGTACCATGAGTGCCAAGAAAGATGCCTTTGCCAATATTGGCGGATTCCTCGCCATGCAGGACCTGGACCTGGCCATCCGCTGCCGCAACCTGCTCATCATCACGGAAGGATTTACCACTTATGGCGGTTTAGCCGGGCGCGACCTGGAAGCCATCGCGATCGGTTTACAGGAAGTGATGGATGAACATTACCTCCAGTACAGGATCCGCAGCATGGAATACCTCACTAATAAACTGATTGAGGCGGGCGTACCCGTCATGCAACCTGCGGGTGGGCATGCGGTTTACCTCGATGCCAAAGAATTCCTGCCCCATATTCCCGTGGATCAATACCCCGGGCAATCACTGGTCTGCGCCCTTTATGAAGAAGGAGGTATCCGGGCGGTAGAGATCGGGTCACTGATGTTTGGCAAATATGATGCAAAAGGTAAACTGGTTCCCGCCATCCTGGAACTGGTGCGACTGGCTATTCCCCGGAGAGTGTACACCCAGAGCCATATCGACTATGTAGCCGAAGTGATCATTGAAGTATTCAAAAAAAGGAATGAACTAAAGGGGATGCTGATCACGGAAGAAACCCCGCTGCTCCGGCATTTTACAGCAAAACTCACCCCTCAACCCCAAACCCTGAACCCCTCAACCCCAAACCCTCAACCCCGAACCCCTCAACTTCAAACCCTCAACCCCAAACAATGAAACATATCATTAAAAGAAGCTGGGCCGAGCCCTACAAAATAAAAATGGTGGAGCTGATCAAAATGACAAGTCCCGCTCAGCGCCGTAAAGCCATGTCCGATGCCGGTTTTAATACTTTTCTATTAAGATCCGAAGATGTGTATATCGACCTGCTGACCGACAGCGGAACATCTGCCATGAGTGACCAGCAATGGGCCGGCCTGATGCTGGGCGACGAAGCTTATGCCGGAAGCCGCAATTTTTATCACCTCGAGGAAGTAGTACGGGATGTCTATGGCTATAAATACCTGGTACCCGCCCACCAGGGTCGCGGCGCGGAAAATATCATCTCAAAGATCCTGATCAAAAAAGGAGATATCATCCCGGGTAATATGTACTTCACCACCACGAGACTGCACCAGGAACTGGCCGGAGGTAAATTTGAAGACATCATCATTGACGAGGCACACGATGCGGAAAATGAATTTCCCTTTAAGGGCAATGTGGACCTGAAAAAACTGGAAGCATTGATCAAAAAATACGGGGCGAAACGGATTCCCTATGTCAGCATCGCTACGAGTGTAAATATGGCCGGCGGCCAGCCGATCAGTATCCGGAACCTGAAAGAACTCCGGGCCCTCACTAAAAAGCATGGTATCCGTATTATCCATGACATGACCCGTGTGGCAGAAAATGCCCATTTCATTCAACGCAGGGAAAAAGGATATGATAAAAAATCCATCCGCCAGATCGTTAAAGAAATCTGCTCCTACACGGATGGGGCCACCATGAGCGCCAAGAAAGATGCCCTGGTTAATATCGGGGGATTCCTGGCCATCAATGATTGGGATGTATTTGAGGAAGCCCGAAACATGGTAGTAGTGTATGAGGGATTGCACACGTATGGCGGAATGGCCGGGCGGGATATGGAAGCCATGGCCATCGGCATCCGGGAAAGCGTGGATGATGATCATATTCATGCCCGCGTGGGACAGGTAATCTATCTCGGCGAAAAAATGATGGACTACGGCGTGCCCATTGTAAAACCGATCGGCGGTCACGGGATATTCGTGGACGCGAAGAAATTCCTGCCGCATATTACGCAGGATCAGTTTCCGGCGCAAACCTTAGCCGCAGAAGTGTACCTTGATTCAGGTGTACGCACAATGGAACGCGGGGTGGTATCCGCCGGTCGTAAAGCCAACGGGGAAAACTATTACCCCAAACTGGAACTGGTGCGCTTCACCATCCCCCGCCGGGTTTACACGCAGGCGCACATGGATGTGATCGCTGAATCAACGGCCAGGGTATTTGACCGCCGGAATAAAATCAAAGGATTGAAAATGGTTTATGAACCGAAATACCTGCGCTTTTTCCAGGCCCGGTTTGAACAACTGTAAATACAGCCGGAAGATGACGGCAATCCCACCGGGGTTGCCGTTATTTTTTATCCGAGCAGGTAAGCCAGGCCTTCGTTGACGGGAAGGCAGAGATCGCTTACGGTACGGGTGCGGCACATTCTTTCAAACAGATCCCGTACACCCTTGTAATCATCGTGTATCGGGCAGGGATGCGCGGATGAGCATTTATTGAACCCCAGGCCGCATCGCCGGAAAACATCTTTCCCGTCAATCGTTTCCACAATCCGCAGCAAGGGCTGGTTTTTCTGCCTGGCTGTCAGGTAAAAGCCGCCGGCCGGACCTTTCTGACTCTTGATGACATCCGCCTTCACGAGGGTTTGCAGGAGTTTTCCCACGGTATGTTCACTGGCATCAATCACGGAAGCAATCTCCTTTATACCCGACCTTTCCCCGGTCTCAATCCGGGACGCGAGATAAATGACCGCTTTAATCGCCGTGGTACAGGTTAGGCTCAGCATGATTATCTGTTTAAAAATTCTTTTCCTTTTTCAGAAATGCGTTCATGATTCCAGGGCGGATCAAATGAAAGTTCCACCTGTACATCCCACCCGCTGAACACCCCTTCCAGTGCCCGCTGTACGGCGGCCACAAGGGTTTCCCCCATGGGACAAAACTGTGTGGTCAGTGTCATCCGGACAAATATCCTGTTCCCGGGCTCGTCAAAATCAATCTGGTAAATCAGTCCCAGGTCCACCACATTCAACCCCAGTTCGGGATCGTTTACCTGCTCCAGGGCGGCCAGGGCAATGGTGCAATTGATCGGATGATTACTGATTACATTCATACCACCGGTTTATGGAGACAGGTCTTCCAGACATTCAGGTTATATAAAATGGCAGACAACAACAGTAAACCGGCTCCCATTTTCAGCAGCAGCCACTCAGCGCCAAAGATACCGGCTCCGGCACAAAGAAACCCGGCCAGGTAGGTAATGGCCATGGCATTAAAAAGGGAACCGGCATAAAGATCTTTTGGGTTGGGCGTTTTCACCCGGCCGGCTTTATCATGATACAGCCTGTTCCAGATAATAAAGGGCAGGGTTTTGAACGTCATGCCGAGAATAATCGCCGTTATCCAGCCGAAAAAAATAACAAACCCGTAAAGCAGGGCATAACGGGCATGTGCTGTGCCGGTATATTTCCAGACAGCCAGCAGCAGGAGTATTACAATGGGCAGGAGCATCATAGCCACCGATAGCAGGGACACTTTCATGGGTTCATCCACCTGCTTACGGATCCTGGCCCGGAATACTCCGCTGAGATAAAAGACAAATAAGCCAAAAGAAAGAAGGATAAGCGTACCCGGGTAAATAAAGGGGAGACCGGGAGCCATGAAAAATGACAGGAGGTATAACAGTAATCCCCCGTTGATCCCTGCGTAAATCACCCAGAGCAGGCGGTTGTTCTGGTACTTTGAAATCAGGAACATGGGAATCAGCCGGGACCCCACCCCGGTGACCAGCAGTAAAAACCATCCCAGGATTCCGGCATGCGCATGCAGGGGTAAATACACCAGGGTCTCTTTGGGCAGAAAGGCATAGGTGAAATTATATACCAGGGTAAGACCCAGGAAAGCGGTCAGGAATAACCAGCCGGCCGCCGTGATGATAAAGACAGCATGCACATTCATGGCCCGGCCCCTGCCTGTGCTTTTCAGGAGATTAATCAGGTAAGCCAGTACAGAAAGTAAGATCAGCCGGCCGCCCCATTTGGCCGGCCAGCCCATATCAAACACATAAAAACCGTAAACCAGCAGCGGAATACCCAGGGCTGCCAGGATAAAAGACAGTTGGGCGAGCCGCATACTGTGCAGCGGGCGTTCGGTCAGAACCGGTACAAGCTGGTGGCTGGCCCCCAGTATCACCATGGTAGCCCAGCCGAGTGCCATCAGGTGTGTGAGCGCAAGTGTATGCGGATGAAAATAGTGTTCCCGAAAATCCGGACTGTTTACCAGCAGTAAGACCGCACTGATCAGAAAACTAAAGGCGGCATACAGATAAAAGGGCACCACCGCGGTAGCGGCTGTATGCCTGAAATGCGCTTTTGGAAAAGCCGTACTCATATCATTTGCGGAAAATCAGCAGGTGAACATCCCCTTCCCGGATTTCCCGGATCCGGTAATCAAATTTACGGTCAGCCAGTTCAGGTAAGAGGTACACGGGAATTTTTTTATGGTGGACAAACAGGGCTTCCCCTTCGGCCAGGCCATCCAGTTCCCCGAGGATTGTGAGCATGGGGCCCGGCATCTCCAGGTGGCGCACATCCACCATCTTTGTCTTGCCATTGAAGCGCTGCTCCACAGATTCCCAGTCATCGGGCTTGCTCTCCGCCTCAGCCGGACCAACTGCTGCCTGAACGCTGTCCTTATAAAAAAATGTATGAATCAGCTGTTCGTTTATTACTTCGGTGAAGGAACTGTATCCCTTTTTTTTCAGCAGGGTTATCAATGGCATCGGTTTGAAGGTATTGATTATCTGCAAAACCTGTCCTTCCTGCAGCCCGCTGATTTTTGCCAGGATCTGCTGCAGGGGATCGGCGCCTCCGGATAAAACAGGCCTGACATCAAAGGGCACCAGTTGTCCGGGTTCAAGGCTATTCAGAATGGCGGGTTTGGATTCCATATTGAATGTATTAGTGTAAAACAAAATGTTTTTCCCGGTTCCGGCCACCTGAATAAGGTCATTGAAATATTTTCAAACAATAACAGGCGGCCGGCTAACCGGAAGTCTTTCAGGGGATCAGTTTTGTTCCAGCTTCAGGGCTGCGGGAAAAAGGATATTATTTTCCAGGTGCACATGCAGGTGGAGATCTTCTTCAAATTCAGCGAGCAGGCGGTAGAGCAGGTTGTAACTGGCACAGGCATCCTCCGGCAACTGAAAATTATGGGTAAGCTGACGGATTTCCTCCATCTCGCCACCCACTGATTCATGTTCCATTTCCATCAGGTTGACGGGCTGCTGCACGGAGCCAAGTTCCGCCTTGAAGGCAGCCCGGTTTCCGTTCTCCTTTTTGTCAAGTGCCTGTATATACGGAAACAGCACCTGTTCTTCTTTTACCAGGTGTGCCATCATCTCCTGGTGAATTTCTTCCACCAGTTTATGCACGGCCAGCAACTCCGGGTGCCGGGCTCCATGTACTCTTTTCACTTTTTCCGCATACGTAAGGATGTCCGGCAGATTCTTCCGTACATAACTGTGATGGGTATTGACAATATAATCCGCCAGGAAGGACGGGCTCCAGTCAGTATAAGGCAGGGGTCTCGCCGAAGGCAGCTGATCCGCCTGTTGCAGTTCCTGTTCCACTTTGGTCACATCAATTCCTTTTTCCCGGCAGGCTTCCTTTACCGTCTTTTTACCCCCGCAGCAGAAATCAAGTCCGTGTTTTTTAAAGACCTGTGCCTTGCGCAGGTCTTTGGCAGCGAGCTGACCAAGGGTCTCCTCCGATTCCCCGCTCAGCCTTTTGGTAATACGGACCTTCCACCAAACAGGCCCCTGCTCCAGGTACTCCCAGATAAAAATATTTCCCCGCTCGCCGAGTAATTGGTAATAGAGTGGTTTGGGATCATGGTCATTATGAATGATCAGGTCTTCTCCCCCGCTGAGTTCATCAAAATGTTTGAAGATGGTGGGGTGTTTGAGCCGGGGCTCAATAAGCGTTACGTTGAGGATATTTCCGGTAAGTGTTGCTTCCATACAGGTTTCTTTTTGCACAAAGCTACAAAAAGAGTCTAAATAAAAGTATTTAAATACTTTTATTTTCCGTATTTCGCAAGCCGGGCCATACATCATCTAAATTGCTCAATAACAGGTCTGCATACCGGGTCTGACAGCACTGTACCTGCTATTCCGGGGAATTTGTTTCGGGATATGGAGCGGCTCGCCTGAACAAGCAGGCAGGCCGGGACCTTCCGCAGGGCGGATCTGTTTGTATTTTTCCGGATGCTGTTCAGCGTTCCCAGATCAGCTTCTTCCCGAATCCGAGTGTGTTGTCGGTAAATTTGATGTAATCCAGCCGGATTGTCCATATTTCTCCGGGCATGGCCAGGGCCACCGGATGTTTATGGTGATAATGGGCGGCTGCTTTTTCCGCCAGCGGATCATCAAAAGAAAGGACCTTTCCTGAAAACTGGATTCCTTTTATCTGCAGGGGATTGAATTTATCCGGCAATACCGTTCCGGCCACAACCGGGTTCCGGCCGATGATTGCCGAGTGTCTTGTATCGAAGGAAGATTTATAATGCAGGAGAAAATCCGTTTCGTCAAAAGAATAAAAAAAACTGAAACACCAGAGGCTTCCCTGCTCATCCGTTGCGGCCAGGTTGCCACAGGTCTGTTTGCTGATAAACGCGGCAATCTTGTCTTTCATGATACTTTTATTATGCGGACCGGGCAGGCCGCTGCGGTTTCCCTTGATTGATCAACGGCCGTTTCCGGGATTGCTAAAACATATACCTCTTTTTTGATCACGGCCCTGATCAGCGTGGCCTTGCCATCCTTTTTCGACATCCGCCAGAGTTCCGGCTGCTGTTCATAACAGACCCCGCAACCAATGCACTTATTCCGGTAATGGATGACCTTATGCATGGGCAGCTTCTACGATTTTATACAGCTTATCCGAAGGTGTAACCTTGGTAGCAAACTTCAATGTGATCTTATCTCCTTTCACCGCTTCCCGGGCCGGCTCCCCATTGACCATTAAGGTTTCCACTTTTTCTTTTACCATGCCGCATTTAGGGCCCGTCACCAGCAGGGTGTCCCCGACCTTCAGGTTGCCGGACTCAAGTGTAAATTCGCCAATGGAAATTTTCGGATAATATTTACTCCCCTTGCCGATATAGATCTTCTTTTCCGTAGCGGCAGATCCCGGGTGCGAAGTCCATTCCCCGAGTTTGCGCCCCAGGTAATAGCCTTCCCAAAAACCCCGGTTGTACACTTTCTCCATTTCCGATTTCCAGCCCTGTACTTTTTCCGGGGAGAAACTGCCGTCTTCCACGGCTGCTATTGCTTCCCGGTAACAGGTTGTCACCACCTGCACATAATCGGCCCCCTTGGTGCGCCCTTCGATCTTCAGCACATTCACCCCGCTCTCCATTACCTGGTCCAGGATATCGATGGTGCAGAGATCCCTGGGCGACATGATGTATTCGTTTTCGATCCTCAGTTCTTCTCCCGTTTCCGCATCTTTTACCAGATAGGGCCGGCGGCAGTTCTGCACACAGGCGCCACGGTTGGCCGAAGCATGCTGGGTGTGCAGGCTCATATAACATTTACCCGATACGGCCATGCAAAGGGCTCCGTGCACAAAGAGTTCGAGCTGCACTGGTTTCCCGGAAGGACCTTTGATCTTCCTCCGGGTAATCTCCGTTGAAATATCCTGTACCTGCTTGAGGGTAAGTTCCCGGGCCAGCACCATTACATCGGCATAACGGGAAAAAAACTGAACGGCTTCAATATTACTGATATTGGCCTGGGTGGAAATATGCAGGGGTATTCCCAACTGGTTGCACTGTTCAATGACCGCAAAATCAGCGGCAATCACCGCATCGATCTTTTGTTTTTTTACTTCCTTCAGTACCAGTTTCAGCAGCTGCATATCATGATCGTACATGATCGTATTCAGGGTGATATACGCTTTCAGTCCGTGCTTTTTACAAAGAGAGCTTACGGCTTTAATATCCGAAATGGTAAAGCTTTGGGAAGAACGGGTGCGCATGTTCAGTTGCTCCACGCCAAAATAAACAGCATCCGCCCCGGCATTGATGGCCGCCTGTAAACTGTCGAAGGAGCCGGCGGGCGCCAGCAGTTCCACTTTATCTTTTCTCATGAAAAATTATTTCATTCCCTCCAGTATCCGGATATAATTTGCTCTTTCAAAGGCGGTGGGATCCGATACATTTTGCTGGCTCATACTTCCCCGAAACGCATCAATACTGTCAAAGCCCATCATATACATCCAGTCCTGCAGTTCCTTATTCAGGGTCTTCAGGTAAGGGATGCCATTTTTATACAGGGAAGAAGCGGTCATGACCACATCGGCGCCGGCCAGCAGGTATTTTACCACTTCCACGGCACTCTGCACCCCGGTGGTGGCCGCCAGCGACAGATCCACCTTTCCATACAATAATGCGATCCATAAAAGCGGCAGCCGGATCTCACTGGGCTCACTGTAATGCAGGTCGGTCTTCAGTACCAGTTCATTGATATCAAAGTCGGGCTGGTAAAAACGGTTAAACAATACCAGGGCATCCGCACCGGAGTTCTTCATCCGGAGCGCCATATTTCCCATGGAACTGAAATAGGGATTCAGTTTAACAGCCACCGGTATCTTCACGCTTAATTTGATGCTTTCAATAATATTGAGGTAGCGGTGTTCCACTTCAGCGGAGGACATCGCAATATCCCCTGGAATGAAAAAGACATTCACTTCCAGTCCGTCCGCCCCGGCCTGCTCGATCTGGCGGGCATAATCAATCCAGCCTTCCGTGGTAATACCATTCAAACTCCCGATAACAGGAATAGTTACTCTTTCCTTCGCTTTCCGGATATTTTCCATGTAATCGTCCACGCCCACATTGAAATCCTCCAGGTCGGGGAAATAATCCATGGCTTCAGGAAAAGCATAGGAAGTTTCCGACATCACGGTTTTGACACGGGCCTCCTCCTTGCGGATCTGTTCTTCAAATAAAGAGGCCATCACGACGGCACCGGCGCCATTCTCTTCCATCTTCACAACATTATCCACCTGTTCAGACAATGTACAGGCAGATACAATGACGGGGGAATTCAGCTTCAACCCCATGTACGTGGATTGCAGGTTCATAAAATTCAAATTTAGTGAAGCGGACCTGAACTGTTTGTTCAGGCCGGCTTTCTTATGCTATAGGTACGAAGTCGCTGGCTTTCTTGGTAGCCAGTTCCTCGTATGTTTTCCATTTCAGGTTCACCAGTTCCTGCGCATGCTTCATCAGGTGTTCGGCCGCATCCGGGTTGGTCATGGTAAGCACTTTGTACCGGAGTTCATTGTACGCATAATCCCTCAGTGAAACGGTAGGCCGCGGGGAATCCAGCACAAAGGGATTCTGGTTTTTCTTTCTCAGTACCGGGTTGTAACGGAGCAGGGGCCAGTGACCGCTTGCCACGGCTTTGTGTTGCTGGTCAAGACCATTCTTCAGGTCATACCCGTGGGCAATGCAATGGCTGTACGCCAGGATCAGGGAAGGCCCGTCATAGGCTTCCGCTTCCCGCATGGCCAGCAGGGCCTGCTGGGGATTGGCGCCAAAAGCTACCCTCGCCACATATACATTACCGTAAGAGATGGCCTGCATAGCCAGGTCTTTCTTGCCGCCTGATTTACCACCGGCGGCGAATTTTGCCGTAGCCGCTGTAGGGGTTGATTTGGATGACTGTCCGCCTGTGTTGGAATATACTTCTGTATCAAGTACAAGTACATTGATGTTCCGGCCGCTGGCCAATGCATGGTCCAGGCCTCCATAACCAATATCATAGGCCCATCCGTCACCACCTATCAGCCATACACTGCGGCGGACCAATTGGTCAGCCACGGATAAAAGATGCCGGGCTGCCGGTGAATCCATGGTCATCAGTTTAGCTTTCAGCCCTTCAACCCTTACCCGCTGCTCCACCAGTTCGGATTCGAGTACCTGGCTGGCATCCATGATCGCTTTCACGGTTGCTTCACCAAGTTCTTCTTTCAGGTCAAGGAGCAACTGCCTTGCCACATCCAGTTGTTTGTCGGCCGTTACCCGCATACCCAGTCCAAACTCGGCATTGTCTTCAAACAGGGAATTGCTCCAGGCGGGCCCGCGGCCTTCCTTATTCTTCGCCCATGGGGTTGTCGGAAGATTACCACCATAGATGGAAGAACAACCCGTGGCATTGGCTACCAGTAAACGATCACCGAATAACTGGGACAGGAGTTTCAGGTAAGGTGTTTCCCCGCAACCGGCACAGGCACCGGAGAATTCGAAGAGGGGTTCCAGGAACTGGGCACCGTGTACCGTAGAGAAATCGATCTTGGACCGGTCGTTCCAGGGAATATTTTCAAAAAATTCAATGTTCTTTTGTTCTTGCTTCAATACGGGTGCTTTCTCGCCCATATTGATCGCTTTTTTGCTGCGGTTGGCCGGATCGCTGGCCGGGCAAACCTCCACGCATAAATTACACCCGGTGCAATCTTCCAGGTACACCTGCAAAGAATATTTGGTTTCCGGGAAGCCCCTCGCATTAATCGGGGCAGATTTGAATCCCTCCGGCGCTTTGGCCAGGTGATCCTCGTGGTAAAATTTGGCCCGGATCACACTGTGCGGGCATACATAGGCACAGTTGCCGCACTGGATACAGAGATCCGGTTCCCAGGTCGCAACCAGGTCGGACACATTCCGTTTTTCCCATTGGGTGGTACCACTCGGATAAGTTCCATCCACGGTCATTTTGCTTACGGGAATATCATCACCATGACCGGACATCATCATCGCCGTAACATTTTTCACGAAATCAGGCGCCTTGTCAGAAACGGTCAGCAGGTCCACATTGGCACTGGACGCTTTAACGGGAATCTTCACTTCGTAGAGATGGGCCAGGGTGGCATCCACCGCCTTAAAGTTTTGTTCGATCACTTTCGGGCCTTTCTTAAAATAGGTTTTCTCAATCGCTTTCTTGATCTGTTTGATCGCATCATCTTTCGGCAAAACGCCGGAGAGCGCGAAGTAACAGGTCTGCATGATCGTATTGATCCGGCCGCTCATACCGGTTTCCCGGGCTACCGTGGTCGCATCAATCACATAGACCCTGATCTTTTTATCAATGATCTGCTTTTGTACCTGACCGGGTAATTTACCCCATACTTCATCTTTACTGTATGGGCTGTTCAGCAGGAAACTGGCGCCCTGGGCGGCGAATTCCAGCATTTCCACTTTTTCTGTAAAATTAAACTGGTGACAGGCAATAAAATCCGCTTTGGAAATTAAATACGGCGCCCGGATTGGTTTGGGGCCGAAACGTAAATGCGAAACGGTTCTCGCACCTGATTTTTTGGAATCATAGACAAAATATCCCTGTGCAAACAGGTCTGTATTTTCCCCGATGATCTTGATCGTATTTTTATTGGCCCCCACCGTACCATCAGCACCCAGGCCAAAGAACAGGCCCTGTCTCCATTCCGATTCATCCAATTTGTATTCCGGATCATATTCCAGGCTGGTGAAGGTCACATCATCGTTGATCCCGATGGTAAACCCGTTTTTGGGCTGGTCCTTCTTCAGTTCATCATAAATCCCCTTCACCATGGCCGGGGTAAATTCTTTGGAAGAAAGCCCGTAACGGCCGCCCACAATATTCGGCAGGGCCTTGATTTTCTTCTGCTGGAAGGCTTCCACAAGAGTGGACAGCACATCCTGGTACATGGGTTCTCCCGCAGCGCCGGATTCCTTGGTGCGGTCGAGCACGGCAATGGTTTTTACGGAAGCAGGCAATGCCCCGATAAAATGAGACAGGGAGAACGGGCGGTACAGGCGGACATGCAGCACCCCGACTTTCTCACCTTTTTTCTCCAGTTCCTTCACGGTTTCAATCACGGTTTCCCCGCCGGAGCCCATTACAATCACCAATCGTTCCGCGTCGGGAGCGCCGTTGTATTCAAACAACTGGTATTTTCTTCCGGTCATTTTAGCAAACTCATCCATTACCTGCTGCACAATACCGGGTGTATTATTATAGAAAATATTTACCGTTTCCCTTCCCTGGAAATACACATCGGGGTTCTGCGCCGTACCCCGGATAAAAGGATGCTCGGGGTTGAGTCCCCGGTTCCGGTGGGCAATCACCAGGTCATCCGGCACCATGGATTTAATTTGCTCATCACTCAGGAGTTCCAGTTTATTCACTTCGTGTGATGTACGGAACCCGTCAAAGAAATGCACAAAGGGAATCCTTGATCGCAGGGAGGCCACTTGCGAGATCAGGGCAAAGTCATGGGCTTCCTGCACACTGGCCGAACCCAGCATGGCAAAACCCGTGGTCCTGGCTGCCATTATATCCTGGTGATCTCCAAAGATGGAAAGTCCCTGTGCCGCTAAGGAACGGGCGGCCACATGGAATACAGCGGCGGTCAGTTCACCGGCGATCTTATACATATTGGGCAGCATCAGCATCAGGCCCTGGGAGGCGGTAAACGTAGTGGTCAGCGAACCGGTCTGCAAGGCACCATGCACGGTACCAGCCGCGCCGCCTTCGCTTTGCAGTTCGATCACATCCGGTATATTGCCCCAGATATTCTTTGTCCCCTTGGCAGCCCATTCATCGGCCAGTTCCGCCATTGTGGAAGAAGGCGTAATCGGGTAGATGGCACAAACCTCGTTGATCCGGTAGGCCACATAGGCCGCAGCTTCATTGCCATCGATCGTGGCAACTAATTTATTTTTATTTGACATCAGTAGTAGAATTAACAGGTTCAGGAATCATTTCTATCGCGTGACAGGGGCATTGCTCATAACAAACCGCGCAACCGGTGCAGGCATTGTAATTGAATTTATACCGGTTCCCCTTGCCTAATTTAATGATCGCGTCTTCGGGACAGGCACCGAAACACCCGTCGCATTCAAAGCAGTTCCCGCAGCTCAGGCAGCGCTGGGCCTCAAACCGGGCTTCTTTTTCGGTCAGCCCGCTGACTACTTCTTCAAAACTTTTTACGGCCACCGCCGGTGCCAGTTTATCCTGTTCCTGCTGCGGCGCATCGGTTTTGTACCACATATGCAGTTTACGGAAACCCGCTGTCGGATGTTTCTCCGGTTTCTGGTAAGGCTCCTGCAGCAGGAACCCATGGATATATTTGGCTGCCTTTTTACCATGGCCCACCGCAATGGTGGTGCTCCTGTTTTCACCGGGCAGCATATCACCGCCCGCAAAGATGCCTTCGTGGCCAGTCATCCGCTGCACATCGATGGCCACAGTGCCATCCTCATTGATCTTAATATCATTTACAACCCGCAGGAAACCTGTATCCGCTTCCTGCTTATTGGCATTGATCAGCACATCTGCTTCAATGGTTTCAAATTCACCGGTACCCACGGCCCTGCCTTTCTCCACTTTCATTTTTTCCAGCGTGATCTTTTTCTTTTCGATCCTGCTGATGCTGCGCAATAACTGTACTTCCACTCCTTCGGCCAGGGCATCTTCGGTTTCATAATCATAGGCCGGCATCATTTTCTTGTCCCCGGCAAAGTAAACCGCCACCTCTGAGCCAAAGCGTTTGATCATCCGGGACAGGTAGAGCGCCAGCTTGCCACCGCCATATACCACCACTTTTTTATTCATGAAGGGAGAAGCGTTCATTTTGGCTTCGCGGAAGAATGAAAAGGCGTCTGTAATGGAAACAGATCCGTCCTGCGGAAACTCTTCACTGCGTATCGCCTGCGCGCCTATGGACAGGTAGATCGCATCAAAATTACCGGCCTGTTTTTCCGTGAGTATATCCTGCACCCTGTAATTCAGGCGGATCTTCACCCCCATTTTTACAATCCGTTCCACTTCCGCATCCAGTATTTCTTTCGGCAAACGGTAATCCGGTATTCCTTTCCACATCAGGCCACCCGGGTGCTTACCTGCATCAAAAACTTCTACCGTATGCCCCAGCCTTGCCAGGTGATAAGCAGCGGATAGTCCACCGGGACCTGCACCCACCACCAGCACTCTTTTACCCGTCGGTTTGGCCTCATAACGCACGGCCCATTTTTGCCGGATGGCTTCATCCCCGATATACCGTTCCACCGCATGAATATTCACCGTGGTTTCGATATGGTTCCGGTTGCAACCGGTTTCGCAGGGCTTTACGCATACCCGGCCCATGATTGCCGGGAACGGGCAATCCTCTACGAGCCGCTGGAATGCTTCAAAATAATTCCCGGACTGAGCCTGCGCCATCCAGGCCTGTATATTTTCTCCTGCGGGGCAGGCACTGTTACAGGGGGGCATAAAATCCACATAGACAGGGCGACGGGAACGTTGGGGACCGGTACCTTCCGCATGTGTGAGAAGATCAACCGGTTTGGTAATGTCATTTGCAGCCATGATAATTTTTTTAAAAGGGCAGGCGATATGCATACCCATGAAAAGGCTTTTAAAACCTCAGCAAAGTAGAACCAAAAGGCAACGTGGAGGGTGACGGAATTCAAGGGAAAAAATGATTCCTATCATGTTATTCAACAATCGCTTACTAAAAGATTCCCTGTCTCTAAAATACAAAAAAGCCGGCTAATTCAGCCGGCTGCAGTACGATCCGTTATTTGGAGGTTAAAAACTATAGCCCACGCTGGCCCCACCGGAAGGCATGATATATCCATTCGCGATGATGGGGGTAAACCCGATCCGCCAGGTAAATCCGCCTTTCAGGGGCTGACGGCGGTACATAAAAGAGGCTGTACCAAATAAATTGCTCCGGCTGCTGTCATTATAATTCATAATATCGATCCGCTTACCGGTAAAGGTCAGCCCCCCACCGACTTCAAATGTATGGGGCGAATCGGTTTTACCAAAAACATAATTGACCTGCGCCGGGACGGTCACTACCGACTGGGAATAATAATTCCCGTAATAACCGCCACCATAATTGTACTCGTCCCCGGTGTAGAAACCGATCCCAAACCGGCCTCCCCATCCCAGTGAGGAGGGAGTAAAACGGGTATCAATATTCGCAGAAAATAAAATACCGGGACCGCCGGCCTCCGCATAAAACTGGGTACGACCAGGGTACCTGCCTACCGTATTTTTCTGGGCAAAGAGAAAAGCAGTGCAGGCAATAGACAAAGAAAGAAGAAGTGCTCTTTTCATATTAATGGTTTAATGTAATGACAACCCGGTTTCATTTCCGCTGCACGAAAGATGAGAAAGAAATGTTAAGCAGAGAAATTTTGACAGGCCAAAAGTCGAAAGTCCGGAACAATCAGCGCTAAAGGCCATGGACTAACAGCGGACGACTAGTAAGCTATACTTTCCAAAACAATCCTCTTCAAATCGCTGATCGCCACCCGTTCCTGCAGCATGCTGTCGCGGTGACGGATAGTAACCGTCTGATCCTCCTTGCTCTGGTGATCTACGGTTACACAAAAGGGTGTGCCCAATGCATCCATGCGACGGTACCGTTTACCAATTGAATCCTTCTCCTCGTAGAAGCAACGAAACTCCCCGCGGCAATCTTTCATGATCTGTTCTGCAATCTCCGGCAACCCGTCTTTCTTGGTCAGCGGCAGTACAGCCAGTTTGATCGGGGCCAGTTTGGCCGGCAACCGCAATACCACCCGGCTGTCGGGTTTCTCTGCGGTGCCTGCCTCTCCGGCAGGCAGGCTCAGGTCCTGCTCATCATAGGCATGACTGATCACGGCCAGGAACATACGATCTAAGCCGATCGACGTTTCGATAACATATGGGATATAATTCCCATACGGCTTGCCCGTGGCGGGATCCACATCATTATCGAAATATTGTTGCTTCTTCTTACTGTATTCCTGGTGCTGCTTCAGGTCAAAATCCGTACGGCTGTGAATACCTTCCAGCTCTTTGAAACCCATCGGGAATTCAAACTCGATATCACAGGCCGCATCGGCATAGTGAGCCAGTTTTATATGATCATGAAATCGGTATTTTTCAGCCGGGATACCCAGGCTTTTATGCCATTCGAGCCGGGTGGCTTTCCATCTCTCATACCACTCTTTTTGTGTGCCGGGACGGATAAAGAACTGCATTTCCATTTGTTCAAATTCGCGCATCCGGAAAATGAACTGGCGGGCCACGATCTCATTCCGGAATGCTTTACCGATCTGGGCAATGCCGAAAGGAATCTTCATCCGGCCGGTCTTCTGCACATTCAGGAAGTTCACAAAAATACCCTGGGCCGTTTCGGGACGCAGGTACACTTTATTGTCTTCATCATCGCTGGAGACAGTGGAACCAAATTCGGTGGAGAACATCAGATTGAACTGGCGGATATCCGTCCAGTTGCAAGTGCCACTGATGGCACAGCTTATTTTATGATCTTCTATTAATTTCTTTAAGCCGGCAAAATCATCCTTCGCCAGCAATTGCTCCATCGAAGCAATGACTTCATCCGCTTTGGTATCCTGGCCCGCAGCTCTAAGCTCGTCACAATATGCTTCGATAAGGTGATCCACCCGATACCGCTTCTTACTGTCCTTATTATCGATCATCGGGTCATTGAAATTATCCACATGACCGGAAGCTTTCCAGGTAGTGGGGTGCATAAAGATGGCCGCGTCAATCCCGACAATATTATCCTGCAGCTGGGTCATACTCTTCCACCAGTAATCCCTGATATTCTTTTTCAGTTCACTGCCCATCTGGCCATAATCATATACCGCCTGGAGACCGTCATAGATCTCGCTGCTGGGAAAAATGAACCCGTATTCCTTACAATGAGAGATGATCGCCTGGAACCGGCCCGTTTGCAAAACAGGCTTGTTTGTCTCGTTTGCCATAGGCGGCAAAAATAAGCCCAAAAATTGACTTGCCCTTTTCTTTACCTTTGTCCCACGCAAAAAAAACAACATGAAAAACACTGCCTTATTTATGGCACTTCCCGCCACCCTGCTGGCTGCCTTTGCCCTTTTTAATACCCCGGGGAAAGAAAGAAGTTCCTGCTGCATGCAAACACCTGTTTGTTACCCATTGAACAGCGAATGTGGTAGGACACCCGACACCCTGCGCAAGGATCCCATCTGCGGTATGATGGCGGATGATACAAAAAAAGACACTGTTCATTATAAGAACAAAGTGTATGCGTTCTGCTCCAAACACTGCAAGCAGGAGTTTGTGAAAGACCCGGAAACTTATATGCCCAAAAAGAAAGCACAGTAACCACTTTTCGTAAATCCAGGCGCCATGATCTCCGAAGAAAAAATCCGGGAACTGCAGCGCTTACTCAAAAAAGGCGAACCGGAAGGAGAGATCAGGGAAAGTTTGAAAAGGCAGGGCTATACCGAAGAAGAGATAGAACAGGTATTTGTGCCGCATCAGTATGATATGCGCAGCTGGTACATGATCTTTGGAGTGCTGATCACACTGGCAGGACTGTTTTATTGTAAAACGCCTGGCGGACTGATGGTGCTGCTATTGGGACTTTATTTGCTTTATTCTTACGATAAAGAGGGAAAACGTATTAAGAAGTTGCCCTGAATTAAAGCAGTTTCTCATTGTTCTTATGCCGTTGCGCATCCCGCATACTTTTTTTCTCAAAATTCTTCTCCAGGGCTTCCGTAAGATTCACCCCGGTCTGGTTGGCCAGGCAGATCAGCACCCATAGCACATCCGCCATTTCATCCCCCGGTTCCCGGTCCTTATCGGATTCTTTAAAACTCTGGTCCCCGTATGTACGGGCCATGATGCGGGCGAGTTCCCCTACTTCTTCCGTAAGAATCGCCATATTGGTCAGTTCACTGAAATAACGGACACCGACAGTTTTGATCCATTCGTCCACCTGTTGCTGGGCCTGTTCAAGGGTCATAACAAAAATTTTTGAGTAGTAGCTGCAATATAGCACGATTCTTGCCGTTTAACACTTCCCGCCGGAATCCCGGCGCCCAATCCGCAACCATCCACGCTTAACCACGTGGCCCCCTGGAAACAGTAAACCAATTCCTTTAAAAGATTATGTATCCCATGATGCAGTCCCTTCACAGGCTACTGGCCCTTGTCTCCCTGTCCCTGTTCATCGGCGCGGTTTCCGCACAGCCGGCTCCCGATTCCTTTGACAACCCGTTTAAAAAAGAAAGCAAGCCCTATAAAGTACTGACCTCCGGCAAGCAAATCACCATTAAAAGCACAAAAGAAATAAAAAAGATCATGGTCTGGACAGCCACGGGTCACCGCATTGTGGAGCAAACACAGGTAAATGCCACCAGTTTCACTTTTAATGTATCCGGTTCAAGGGAAAAGATCTTCTTTATCATGGTACAGTACGCAGAAGGAAGGCCGGTGACGGAGAAGATCGGGGTGCAGTAAAAGTCTTAAAGCAGGGCGGCCGGGCCACGGGCTTTGTGCAGCAAGTGGCACACTGATAACCGTCAACTATTCTCTTTCCTTCGTATCCATCACAATCGTAACGGGTCCATCATTCAATAATTCCACTTTCATATCCGCGCCGAATATACCGGTACTGACGGATTTGCCAAGATCCCTGCTTAATTGAGCGATCATTTTCTCATAGATGGGAACAGCCACGCCGGGTTTACTGGCTTTTATATAGGAAGGGCGGTTCCCCTTTTTCGTGGAGGCATGCAGGGTAAACTGGCTTACCAGAAGGATATCCCCGCTTTTATCTTTCACCGATTCGTTCATCACCCCCGCCGCATCATTAAATATGCGGAGGTTGATGATCTTACCGCTCAGCCACTGAATATCTTCTTCGGTATCCGCATCCTCAATTCCAAGCAGGACCAGCAGCCCCCACCCGATTTCCGAATGGACCTTCCCTTCAATGGTAACACGGGCCCGGGATACCCTTTGTATCACTGCACGCATAAATTATTGCTTTGCGGGCAAAGGTATTGAACAATGAGAATTCTTTTATGATGTCAGATGTCAGTTGTCGGGTGTCGGGTGTCAGGGTCTTCGAATGAATCTTTTAAGTAAATTAAAGAATGTACCTAAAAGGGTTAATCGGCACCCTGGCTTATTCGCAATGATCAAATTGATTAATTTTGGCAGCTATATACGAGTTGGGACAAGGGTTTGTATAAAAACAGGGTTGTAATTTAGCCCGTGGCATTTACAGCGGTATTGCGATGAATTTGCAGCCCGGTATAACACAAGAGGCATTAAGGATAACGAAAGATTTGATTTTGCTTTACAAAACAACGATGGAAGGTTGAAATATCAAGATTTAATCAAGTGAGATAGTATAAAAAACGAAAGAATTTGGGGCGGATTTATTTTCGCCTTTTTTTAATATCAAAAAAAATTGTAACTTGCTATTTGCCTCGTTAATCAAATAGCAAGTTAGGTTGTGAAAAAAGGAGTTTTAACTACATATTACATTGATAATGTCCCATACAGTTCTTACATCTTGGGGGATTGCATGACGAGAATTTCAAACGCTGTCAGAGAAAGAGGCCTTGGAGAAAGTATAGATAGCGGATTAACTGATGTAACTCCACTAACAGATTATTCTTCTTTGTCAGATGAAGAATTAAATAATAGGTTACCTGAAGTTTTGCACGCTCTTTGTTACATATCATTCATTGCCTTAAATTCTAAAAAGGCATCGGTAGCCCAGGTATTAGGCGATCATGGATTAATTCATGAGATCGCGCATATTTTGTCAAACGTTGAAAGTTGCAATAAAAAATCCCTCGGTGAGACGAGGGATTTAATCAAAGCCGTTCAGTTGAAAGCTGTGGGTCTCTATGAACCCGTGTAGCCGTTACGGCGTGCATTCTCAACACAAGCTGCTCGAGACGAATAGCCCTCTGCCGAGGCTCCAACTATTCTCCCATTACTCGCAACACGTCTCCAACGCCATTCTCCACGAGCATCTGTGTAAATTTCCCATTTGTCCATTTAAAATGAATTTAGGGGTTAATAAAAATTGTTTACCTAATAAAACTAATATTTTTATTTTGTTTTTGCTAACCTGATATAGTATTGTTACTATTTATTATGAGTATATTTACTTGTACATATTGTGTATCAACAAATTAGATACTATTAATATTAGTTTTTTGCTAAAAGATGTTAATAACTTATGGGGAATTCAAATAAATGGTCTGATGTAAACATCTTGTCCCAACTGGTATATAGTTGCCTTAATTTTACCACATGTCCCAATCCCTCCTGCCCGAAATAATATTCCAGACAACCCGCTCCGGTGGCAAGGGCGGGCAAAATGTCAACAAAGTTGAGACTGCGGTAATTGCTTCCCTTCAT
Organism: Sphingobacteriales bacterium; assembly: GCA_016192105.1. GTDB lineage: Bacteria > Bacteroidota > Bacteroidia > Chitinophagales > Chitinophagaceae > JJ008. Next base: position 60,388 of record JACPUV010000003.1, read on the forward strand.
ATTGCAGATTCTGCCCTGTTCAGTACACAGCAAAAACAATTGCTGCAGGAAAAACTCAGTAACCGCATTACCACCGAAGGCTACCTGCAGGTAAAAGCGCAGACCCACCGGACACAGCTGGCTAATAAGGAAGAAGCGGTGAAAAAAATACTGGAAATGGTCCGCAAGGCCCTGGAAAAGAAAAAAGCCCGTATTGCCACCCGGGTCAGTAAAGCAGCAAAGGAGAAAAGACTGGAATCAAAGAAAAGAAAAGCCGGTATAAAGGCTGGCCGGCAAAAATTCCGCCGCGACGATTCCTAAGCCCGGCGGAATCCTGTAAATTGTCATTCATTTATCCCCTTGCGAAAAAGCCTGTTTATCATATTTGTATTGTTCACTGTTTCCGGTGCCCTTTCCGGGGGACTGGGCGCTTGTAAAAAAGACCAGAACAGGAAGGGGTTGAAATTGTTAGCCCAGGACATTCCGGAAGGTTTTCCTCAACCCGTTTATACGTTCAATGACAATCCCCTGAGCCGGGAAGGCTTTGAGCTCGGCCGTAAATTATTCTACGATCCGCGCCTTTCCGCAGATAACCTGCATCCCTGTTCTTCCTGTCATCAGCAAAGCGGGGGTTTTGGTACTTTCGAGCACGACCGGAGCCATGGGGTGTTTGATTCGCACACCCTGCGCAATGCCCCGGTGCTTTTTAACCTGGCCTGGACTACCTCCTTTCATTGGGATGGGGAATTCAGCTCTCTCTCCGAAGAAGCCGCTCATCCCCTGACCGGTTCGCATGAAATGGGAGAGACCTATCAAAATATCATTTCAAAACTGGAAGCGGATCCTGCCTATCGGGATCAGTTCAGGAAAGTATTCCGCTACCCCTTTATCCGGCCCGAGTTTATCAATAAGGCCCTGGCCCAGTTTACCGGTTCCATCACTTCAGCGGAGGCTAAATATGATAAGTATAAAAAAGGAATGGCAGCATTTACCCCACAGGAAGAAAATGGCTACCAGCTTTATAAAACAAACTGCGCCGGTTGTCATCCCGAGCCATTGTTTACGGATTACAGTTACCGGAATATCGGTCTCCCCATTGATAATAACCTGAATGATTACGGGAGAATGCGGGTGACCGGCAAATCTGCCGATTCCCTGAAATTTAAAGTACCAACCCTGCGGAATACCTATATCTCTTCCAACTATATGCACGACGGGCGTTTCAACACCCTGCAGCAATGCATCAATCATTACCGCAATAATGTGCAGCAAAGCCCCAGCCTCGACCCATTATTGATAAACGGAATAACGCTGACCCCGGCCCAGTCAGCGAACCTCGTGGTTTTTCTGCGTACCCTGACAGATTCCAGCCTGCTGCGGAACACCCGCTTTTCGAAACCTGATTAGGTTTTATCCATCACCCTTTTTGATTTCAGGGCATCGAGCGCATTTTTTTTGGCCTCAATTTCTTTTTCCGTGTTGCGCTGATCTTCCTGGTTATTCTTGAGTTTTTTCTCCAGGTCGGACTGGTCGTCCTTTAATCCCCTCAGCTTTTTTTCCGCCTTGGAAACAGCCTCTTCCTGGGCAATGATATCCAGTTCCAGGTTTTCAGCCACCACATCCGGTTGCAGCCCGTTCAGGAAGGATTTGATCTTTTCCACCTGGGCCGCATCAAATGTGGATTTCATATTGTTGCCGTCTTTCTGGATAATCAGGTAGATCACGGATGCCTCGGATTTCCGGCCCTTGGATTCCACTTTCATAATATAATCCATCGCGTCGGCGCTGATATCCGCAATAAAAGCATTCCTGAAATTGCGGAAGCCCTTATCCTTGTTAAAAAGCCCTTTCTCTTCTTTGGACTTATACCCCAGTTTTCCCATTCTTTTGATGATCGCGTTCTCCACCGCCTCAGGAGGATAGGGATAATCGATCAGGAAAGCGGGTTGCTTTTTTTTGTCATACTCAGTGGTCCCTTCATAAGCCTGTGCGGAAAGGAGAACCTGGAAACCCAGTAATACAACCAGGGATAAGAATAACTGCTTCATAACCGTTAATTTTTATGGATAAAGATACGGCAGGGCGGCAAAGCGTTGCAGCCGTGCTAAATAAAAAATCCGGACGCCCCGGAATTCGTTTTTTGCCGGGCTAACAATTACTTTTGTCCGGATAACCCCGGCGGGGGACTTCTACTTATAAAATCTTCCATTCGTTGAGTGGTATAAAAAAACTAGCCGGTCAGACCCTATGGTATGGTGTACCCACCATTGCCAGCCGCTTTCTTGGCTACCTGATGAACCTGACCCTGCCGCTGATTTTTGCCCAGCCTTCCAAAACGGCCGACCTGACCCAGGTCTATGCCATCATTCCCTTCCTGAATGTGCTGTTTACTTACGGACTGGAGACTGCCTATTTCCGGTTTTCGCAGGACCAGGACCGCCAGAAACTATACAACACCCTATCCGTTTCGCTGATCGGGTCCACCGTCTTTTTTACCGTTCTCCTTTTGCTGAGCCGCGGAACCATTGCCCGCTGGGCCAACCTGGAACAGCATCCTGAGTATATTACCTGGATGGCTGTTATTATTTTCTTCGATGCCATCAGCACCCTGGCCTTTGCCCGGCTGCGCCAGGAAAACAGGCCGAAACGGTATGCATTCGCCCGCATGGCAGGGGTAGTTATGAATGTACTGGTGGTGCTGTTGTTCCTGGCTGTTATTCCCCGTTATGTAAAGAACCACGCGGACAGTTTCCTGGGCACTTTTTATAATAAAGAAACCGGTATTGGTTATTACCTGATCGGGAATATCTGCGGTTCTGTGTTTACCTTTCTCCTGCTCCGGAAAGAATTCACCCGGATCCGGTTTCAGTTTGATGCGGCGCTCTGGAAAAAGATCATGCACTATTCCTACCCCCTCGTAATCGTGGGTATGGGTGGTATGGTGAACGATATGCTGAGCCGGCTGATCTACCAGCACGTGGTGGACCTGCCCGTGGAAGCAGCCAAACACGAACTGGGGATCTTCGGCAATATTTTCCGGCTGGCGGTGCTGATCACCATCATGATCCAGGCCTTCCGCATGGCGGCTGAGCCCTTTTTTTTTAACCGCAGCAAAGAAGAGGACGCACCCAGGACCTATGCCAGGATCATGAAGTTCTTTGTAATCGCCACCTGCTTCATGTTCCTTTTTATCAGCCTGTATATTGATGTGTTCCGCTGGTTCTTTATTGCAATACGCAAACCGGCCTGGGTGGAGGGCCTTTACGTGGTACCCCTGCTGGCATTGGGAAATATTTTCCTCGGCATCTATTATAACCTCAGTATCTGGTATAAACTCACCAGCCAGAACATGCTGGGAGCCGGTATCACCATTGCCGGCGCGGTAATAACCATTGTGCTGAATATCCTGCTGATCCCGAAGCTTCATTACCTGGGCGCTGCCATTGCCACTTTCTGCTGCTACCTGTTTATGATGATCACCAGTTATCTGCTCGGGCAAAAATATTACCCCGTGCCCTATGCGCGAAAAAAGCTGATCGCCTACCTGGTACTGGTGGTGCTGATCTTCCTGGCACACCGGGGTTTTGTTTACTTCGTGGAAAATCACTGGGCCAGCCTCGCCGCAGCTACGGCCCTGCTCGGTTTCTTTACCTGGTTTGTGGGGAAGATTGAGCGGAAGGAACTGGAAAAACTCCCAATCGTTGGAAAAATGTACAGAAGGTAATTAGCCAATCTGCCAACTAACCTTTTTGCTGAACAGTCTTTACTTTATTTAAAATACTTTTCTTCCGGAGATCCTGACAACCGACAACTGACAACCGACAACTAACAACCGACAACTAACAACTAACTACCTCCTACAAACGGATTATTCATCTTTTCGAAGCCCACTGTTGTTACCGGGCCGTGCCCGGAATAGACTTTGGTTTCCTCCGGCAGGGTAAAGAATTGGGTCTGGATACTGTTCACCAGGGTTTCCATACTGCCACCGGGAAGATCGGTCCGGCCAATGCTGCGGTTAAAGAGCACGTCCCCGCCGATAATAAAACCACCCGCCGCATGGTAAAAGGATATACTGCCCGGTGAATGCCCCGGAGTAAACCGGATCTCCAATTCCTCCTCCCCGATTTTAACAATATTTCCTTGCTCCAGGTAAACCAATGGCCCGTTATAATTGTCAAAGGGCAGTTGCCACATTTGCCCCGATTGTGGTGCAAAATCCAGGACCGGTTTTTCCTTTTCGTGGATATGCAGCGCAAGACCCCAGGTATCATGCACGAATTGATTCCCGAACACATGGTCCAGGTGACAGTGGGTATTAAGCAGCAATACCGGGGTTAGCCCGGTCCTTTCAATGCCCGTTTTTAATTCGTCCCTTTCCGCCGGAAAATAACAGCCCGGGTCTATAATGCAGCACTGTTTTTGTTCGTTATACAAAACATAGGTATTCTCCCGGACAGGACTAAAAGTGAAGGACTTAACAACTAACATGGATGGTTTTTTCGTACTTTTAAAGGCCTCCCTGAATCCCCCGAAAACCGGGGCTTCGTGGTGCATCCGTTCAAAAGTACAAAATAGCTACTTTTGATCAGGGGCAAACGACTGTACAGGAATTCCATTAATCGCTGTACCGGGGCCGTTGGGAAATGGGTGATGCTGTAAAATACGGAAGCCTGGCCGCCCAAAAAAGAAAACAAACGATTCATTAGATCGAAACAGTAAGTATCAGACTATGAAAAGAACAGTAAGCCTTATTACCTGCCTTTCCTTATTCTTTGCCCTGCAAACCGCGGCCCAGGTGAATACTGTGGAATTCGGTAAGAACAGGGTCCAGTACCAGAAATTCAGCTGGAAATATTACCAGACCGAGAACTTCAACAGCTATTTCAGCCAGGACGGATTGGGGCTGGGCAAGTATGTGGCCCAGATCGCCGAAGCCGAACTGCCTTCCATTGAAGAATATGTGGAGTATGGTTTGCAGCGCCGGATCAATATTGTGATCTATAACAATTTCGATGAAATGCAGCAATCGAATATCGGGATCGGGATCGATTGGCAGAATACCGGCGGGGTGACCAAACTGGTGAACAATAAAATGATCGTGTACTATGACGGCAACCACGATAACCTGCGCCGCCAGATCCGCCAGGGTATTGCCCGCAACCTGGTGGAAAACCTGCTCTTCGGGGATGACCTTGGTGAATTTGCCGCCAACCAGGCTTTGCTGGATCTGCCCAAATGGCTCACCGATGGCTATATTGCCTATGCGGCTGAAAACTGGAATACCTCCCTCGACGATGACCTGCGGGGCGTGATGCTGGCCGGAAGTTACCGCAACTTTTACCAGTTTGCCTTTGACAAACCCCTGCTGGCCGGGCATGCTTTCTGGAAATATATTGCCGATAAATATGGCAAAAACAAAACTACCTATTTCCTTTACCTGGCCCGTATCTACCGCAACCTCAACAATGCCTCGTATAAGATTGCCAAAAAGAAATTCAAAATCATCCTCCGGGAATTTATGACGGATGTGCAGGCCCAGTACTTCAAGGATATCAGCGGCCGCCGCAACACGCCCAAGGGACAGCTGTCCGTAAGTGAATACATCGGTAAAAAAGATTTTATCCATTTCAATGCCAACCCGGTTCCCCGGAGTTTTTCCTATGCCGTGGTTGAATTTAACCAGGGCCGTTACCAGGTGGTGCTGATGGAGAATTTCGTCAATAAAAAGATCCTGCTGAAACAGGGTGTCCGTTCCAGGGAAGAAGAAAAACATCCCAATTATCCCCTGCTGGCCTGGGATGGTAAAGGCACCCGCCTCGCCGTATTGTACCACGAGGAAGGGAAAACCAAATTCTTTGTTTATGACCTGGTAAACCGGGTTAAACTCTGGAAACAGGAGATCCCGAAATTTGACCAGGTACAGGACATGAAATACATGCTGGACAACAATACCCTCGTGCTGAGCGCAGTGAGAAGCGGCCAGTCGGATATTTATGTATATAAGATCGACAAGCAGAGCATAGATCAGATCACCAATGATGTGTATGATGACCTGGATCCTTCCTTTGTGGCGTTCCCGAATAAAACCGGTATTCTCTATTCCAGCAACCGTCCTTCTGCACAGGCTGCCAGCGGGGATGACTCCTTACCCGGACGGCATTTCAATATCTACCTCGTGGACAACTGGAATAAATCAGATGTAAAACAAATCTCCAAACTGACAGACCTGCGGCTGGGGAATGCGCGTTTTCCTTCACAGTATAATACCTCGCATTTCACCTTTGTGAGTGATGAGAACGGGATCAATAACCGCTATGCCGGCTTCTTTACTACCGAGCGGGCCGGACTCGACACACTCGTCTTCATCGGCGATGAGATGCTGCGGAACCCGCCGCAAAAAGAAGTGGACAGCCTGCTGAAAGAATGGGGCAAAACCGATATTGACTCCGTAGGCTTTGTTTCTATTACCAATGATTCCTCCTATGTTTTCCCGCTGACCAATTACCAAAGCAGCATGCTGGAAACCCGCACAGCCGGAGATAACCAGCAGGTTTCGGAAGTGGTAAAACTGGGAGATGTGAAATTACTCTACCGCCTGAAAGTGGATGAAAACACCCTGCGCCGCCGGAATATCAGTGCCCGGCCTACCGAATACATGCGCAAAGTGATCGAGGAGGAAAAGAAAGCGGCCCGGAAAGAAGCGGCCGTAACGGCCAAGACGGATACCCTGTCCAAAAAACAGCAGGACTTTTTTAATACCGGTTTCGAGGAAGACAAGGCCGATAGCAGCAAAAAAGTGGGTGACCTGGTAAAAGCCGATGAGATCGTCAAAGAATCTGTATTGAAAAAAGCGAAAGTGTTTGAATACCGCCCACCCAAATTCTTTAACGATTACCTGGTGAGTGGCTTTAACAATAACGTGCTGGTAACCCGCTTCCAGCCCTACCAGGGAGGCAGCGGCCCCATCCAGCTCAGCAACAATGACCCGCTGAACGGGATCATCCGGCTGGGAACATCCGATTTATTCGAGGACTGGAAAATAGCCGGCGGGTTCCGGGTTAGTACCGACCTGAACAATAACGAATATATCTTCACCTCGCAGTACCTGAAGAAGCGGCTCGATTACGGCATTACCTATTACCGGAATACCGCCCTGTATAACAGCAACGTGGGGGAAGTAAAACTCTTTTCCAACCTCTACCAGGGAACCATTTCCTATCCGTTTAACAAAGTAAGAAGCCTCCGCTTCAACCTGGGTTACCGGAGCGATAAATATGTGTTCAAAGGGAACAAAGACATCCCGGTTAGCCTGGATATTCCCGATGAAAAAAATACGTATGCACTGGCCCATATCGAATTTATTCACGACGATGCCATCAGCCCGGTGCTGAATATCTGGAACGGTCTCCGCTGGAAAATATATTTTGATTACAATGCCCAGATCGGCAAGAAGAACCAGGCCGGCTCCGGCGATTTTCCCTATATCATGAATTTCGGATTTGATGCCCGTCATTACCTTCCCATTTACCGGAACGTAACCTGGGCGGTCAGGGCCGCAGCCGATTTCTCCTGGGGCACTCAAAAAATTATTTATTACCTGGGCGGGGTGGACAACTGGCTGATGTTTGGGAAAAACCAGCGAAAGGATGGCTCCTATAAATATTTTGATCCGACCAATGCGCCCGACCCGGATGCCGAATACGCTTACCAGGCGCTGGCCGTAAACCTGCGCGGGTTTACCCAGAATGTGGCCAATGGCAACAATGCCTTCGTGATCAACAGTGAGATCCGTGTACCGGTTTTCACCACCATCTTTAATAAGCCCATCAACAATGCCTTTCTCCGGAATTTCCAGGTCGTGCAGTTTGCCGATCTCGGTACCGCCTGGAACGGCGCCTATGATAAATGGGTTCGTCCCTCGGTTACCTATACCTCCGTACCACTCACGGTCAAAGTAAAAGCCGGGGGTATTGGTCCTTTTGCCGGCGGTTATGGCTTTGGCGCCCGCAGTACCCTGCTGGGTTATTTCCTGCGCTTTGACGCTGCCTGGGAAATGAAGGGCCTTTTCAGGGGCAAGCCAAAATATTATTTTGCGATGGGGTTAGATTTCTAAAGAAAATAAAGTCTTTGCAGACGTTGTGATATGTAACGAAAAAGGGTTTCTTCAAAAGTAACATAAAGGCGTAGAGGATCGTATAAACTACTATTTGCTCTACCTCGCTCCTGATAAAGAGGAGGGTGTATCAAAAGTCCGATACACCCTCTTGTTATTCGGGTACCCGATGGCGACATTTTTTGCTTACGAGATTCTCAGGTCGATCCTAATACTTTTGATACAACCTCATTTAAAATATGCAAATGACCAGATTATTCGTTTTATTAATCTTATTTGTTACATCCTGCAATACCATTGCAAGAATAGGCTATGGCGCTAAAAAGCAAAAGACAGAATCCCCCGAAACCATAAAAGCCTGGTTAGCGAAACAGGGACTTCATTCAGACCAGTTATTTTCAATAGCCCCGGAAAATTACCTGGAATATACTATTGGTACGCAGAGTAGTCCCTTGTTGTTTGATCTGAAATCCGGTAATTTCCTCGCCCTTGGTTATACCAACGGGAAATATTGTCCCAAAGACATTGATAAATCATACGCGAATGTTTTACCTTACCCATTACTTAAAGTGAAACCCGACAGCTTCCTTGTGAGCGAATCACTTGAAACTCCGGCCGGGTACACGGGGAAAGACAAGCTCAGGCATCATACTGATACGACCGTATTCACCCTTGAAAAAATACGCGGTTTGATCAGGACATTAAACGGGGAACCGGTAACGAAGATGGCCGGCGGAGAAGCAGATTATATCCTGATACTTCCCTTCGCAATCTACCTGGGTAACAGGATCCAGGCAAAGGACCTGAAAAAATACTACTATTCGGCGCTCAGCAACCGGTTTTCCAAAATCCTTGTTGCTTTTCTAAATGTTGACAAGCAACAATGGTGGGGGGATCAATGGAACCGTACAAATACAATAAACTACTAAGACGGGAATATCAGTTTATCTCACGGGTCATTTTTACCATCTGATAGAGCAAGGTTAAAAAAACGGCATAGGTAACCGTCATCCCCCAGGCATACCCGTTATCCAGGGGGTTCAGGACCAGGCCGGCAATTTCCGTAAACAGGTTAACGGGATCCGTCAGCACATCCCAGCTGTTAAACCGGAGAAAACGGCCGATATAAATACCCAGGGCGTTCAGCCACATCACGAAAAAGACCAGGAGGATGCTGAGCAGCGGTCCCCGGTCTCCCCCGGTAATCCCTTCCACCCGGCGCAGGGAAATGAAGCCGGATAAAATCCCATTCCAGGCAAAGGAGAAGATCAGCAGCAGGTCAAACCATTTGGGGGCCGACCGGACATGGATCAAATGAAAAAGATCCGTGATGATATAAAAGGAATTGGGGATAAACAGGAGCCATACAGCAAGCAGGACAACCCGCCTGGTTTTGTTTTCAACTACTTCCGCGTGGGCCGACATCCAACGGGTAATCCCATATGGCACAAAGGCCAGGAACAGGTTCCAGGGAAGAAAAATATATTCGATCGTTTGGGTAACAATCATCCGGGCCGCCAGCAATCCGCAACTAAAGAGCGCGGATGCCAGCAACCACTGGTGAAGGGTCAAGGGGGCTTTTAGTTTTTTCATAAAAAAAGGCAGTACGATTATTTAAAGTTTAGGGATAAAGACAAGGCAGCCCGTGAGCAGCGCGGTTCCGGCAGCCACTAACACCGCTGCCGCCGCCACATCCTTGATGTATTTTACTTTCGGATGCCATTCGGGTGAAACCAGGTCCATCATTTTTTCAACTGCCGAATTCAGCAACTCTGTGATCCAGACCAACCCGGTCACCGCTACCAGGGCGAGTAATTCACCCCCCGAAATACGAAAGAAAAGAATCAGTACGGTTACGGCAACGGTAGTGAGCGCATGCAGCAGGGCATTGGGCTCCGCCAGGAAGAAATCCAGTAACCCCTGCCAGGCATAGCCGAAACTCCGGCCCCTCGCTTTCCAGGAAAATGGTTGTTTTTTTTTCATTTAGCTGTTTTTTCCGCCGACCATTTCCACCAGGAAGCGGTACAGGCGCCGTAAACAAATAATGGGTAAAGTCCGTCACTGACCGTATCTGTATTGCGGAATCTTGCCCTGCATACCGGTATCATAAATAAACCCGCAACAGGGAAACAAAAACTCCCATTCCCCACTCTCCACTCCCCACTCCCCACTCCCCACTCTCCATTCCCCATTCCTCCATTCTCCATTCCTCCATTCTCCATTCCTCCATTCTCCATTCCTCCATTCTCTATCCTCCATTCCTCCTTCTCCCATCCCACTCCAGCTTCCGCGAAAAAAACATGATAATCCCCAGCGCCACAAATAAACCGATGCTGCCCATCAGCAACGCGTAATCCTGTAACTGGATGATGCTGAAAATATAACTATAGACCACGGTCAGGACAAACCCAATGAACAGGGCCAGCTTCGGGGAACGAAGGATACTGCCCATATACCAGCCCACCAGTCCGATCGTGGCTGCACCGGAAATGAGATAGGCCAGGTTAAAGCCGGTGTATTCCGAAATGGAAAGCAGCAATGTGTAGAAGAGCACAAGGGCCAGACCGGCCAGACCATATTGCACCAGGTGCAATGTTCTTTTGTAAATCGTCTCCACCAGGAAGAAAGCCGCAAAAGTGAGCATGATACAAAGCAGGGCGTATTTCACAGATCGCTCTGTTTTGTCATAGGTATCCACCGGTATCAGCAGGTCCGCACCCAACTGGTAAGCAGAGAGGTCATAAAAGCTGTTTTTCCAGACAGGAGGTACCGTACGGTTCAGGTATTTCCAACTGGCCGTAAAACCACTGTCCTTTACTTCCCGGGTATCGGGCAGCTTCATCCCGGTAAAAGCCGGGTCGGGCCAGGTGGAACCCATTTGTATTTTATTTTCCCGGGCGGCCGCGGTAAACAATAACTGGCCGGAACCATTGAGCGAAAAATTCATGCTGAACCGCGCAGCCGTTCCGGGGCTGATAACAACCGGGGCAATAAAGGCCTCCACCAGTGCTGTTTGCCCGTTTGCCTGGGGAGTCAGTACCAGGCTGCTGTCATTCCATTGTATGGCCAGGTCCTCGTTGATCCCTTTGGCGGGGTCCAGTATCCTGAACAGCAGCAGGGCCTCATTCCATTGGATCTGTTCCGCGGGTATTTCCAGTTTCTGCCAGGGAATGGGATTAAACATTCCCTTCAACTGAATATCGGTTTTGTAAACCGCCACCTCATAGATCCCTCTCTTGCGTTTATCCGGCACCACATGGGACTGGATATCGAGTTTGTCGGGCATGAAATACGCGTACTGCGTTTCGGTTGTTTTCACACCCTTATCATTCGTTTCTTCCAATTTATATGGGAGCATCAGCAGGGGTCCGGTCACCGTCTGTTTGCCGGCCCATTTGCCGCTGATATCCGCGATGGCTTCTTTCTGATGAACTTCCCGTTCCTTTACCACATCCATTATAAAATAAGTGGGGATCCAGAGCAGCATAGCCATAAGAAAAATGACCAGGCACTTAATAAATAATTTCCCCTTGTCCCAAAGGGAGGAGCTTTCACTGATGGTTTCGAAGGTTTCCATGATTTTATTTTTGTAGCGTTAATAAATGATTTAAGCAATGGCCGGGAACAACGGGGATGTTCCCACTTTCTGTTCTTTATTTACAGTAGATAAAATAGATTCCAGTAAGGGCAGCATCCGGTTCAGCCCCTTTGTTTTGATCATAAAATTCCAGAGCGGTTCAAATTTCTTCCAGCCACCCGCGTACGCAAAATGTTTCAGCTGCTGCCGGATCTCTTTGTGCTGCCAGCTGGCTTTGGCGATATTGGACCAGGAATAAAAATCCCGGTAGGCCCTGTCATATCCTCTCTTCAGTTCATCCGCCGTTAATCCCTTTGTTTGATACACCACCTGCCGGGTATCGTACCGGTCCCAGTTCCGGTGCAGGATCCTTCCCTGTTTTTCCATGCTGTCGAATAAACGGGTACCCGGGTAGGGGGTCAGGATATGAAAGGTGGCCGTGGTGAGTCCCTGGCCAACCGCCCAGTCCACCGTCCGGCTGAACACATCTTTATCATCTTCATCAAGCCCGAAAACGAAACTGCCGTTGATCATGATCCCCAGTGAATGCAGGCGCTGGATGGCAGCCGCATAATCCTTTCCCAGGTTTTGTTTTTTATTTCCCTGCAGCAGGTTCTGGTTGCTGAGGGTCTCAAACCCAATAAACACGCTGCGCAGGCCGGCTTCGGCTGCCTTTTCCACCAGGTTGCCGCGGAGCACGGCTTCCACGGTGGAAGCGCCCTGGAAGAGCCGGTTCATCCCCTTCATTCCGTCAAATAAGTTTTCCGCGAATCGTTGATTACCCAATAGATGATCATCGAGAAAATAAAGATGTTTCCCGGGCAACCGGTTTATTTCGGATAAGGCATCATCCACCCTTTGTGTGTAAAATGGCTTACCGTCCCGGAAGAAAGCGTCTTTGTAACAGAAATCACAATGGTGCGGACAGCCCCTTGACACCACGATGGAGTTCGGCACCAGGTAATGAGAATGTTTGACCAGGTCGCGTCGCACCGGCGGAATGTTTGTCAGATCCCGTTGGGTATTGACATAAACCCTACGCGGTGTTTTATTCCGGTAGTCCCGGAGAAATTGCGGAAAGATATCTTCTCCCGGGCCCGTAAAAATGCTGTCGGCATGCGGCAATGCCTCTTCCGGTAAGGAAGTAACATGCAGGCCGCCCAGGCAAACATAGGATCCCTTCTTCCGGTAATGATCGGCAAGTGCATAAGCCCGGTAGGCATTGGTAATATAGACCTGGATGATCACCAGTTCAGGTGAATCTTCGGTTCTCAGTTCTTCCACATGCTCATCCTGCAGGTCGATCTCGTCATCAGGTGAACAATAAGCTGCAAGGGTGGCCAGCCCCAATGGCGGAAATAGAGAATATTTGATGGGGCGCCAGTAAGGGCTTTTGGCTTCCACAAGTGCCGGCAGGATCATTTTAATCTTCATGCGATTGCTGTTGAGCGGATGATTCAATTCGTTTTATTTTTTTCAGGACAATACCCAGCGGAACCAGGCCGGCTGCTCCGAATGAACAATCGATCAGCCGCCAGCCGAGAGGGATGCCCCGGAAAGAACCGGCGATCATTGCATAGGGTATGACCAGCACGCAGGCGATCAGGCCGAATTCGATCACCCACTTATTTCGTATGGGGTCTTTCAGCGGGCCTATAAATAATACAGCCAGTACAAAATGGGCAAAAGCCAGCCAGTCGTACCCGTAAGCCAGGAAAGGATAGTGGGTCTTCGTTACCGTAAAGCCGGTCAGGACCCGGTCCAGCCAGTCGCCAATCCCGGTACCCAATGGAAAGACCCGGGTAAGGAAATTTAATTCGCTTTCCACGGGTATGGCCGTGGCCCCGCTGATGACAAGAGCAACGATAAAAAAAAGGATCCAGCGCCGGATAATGGTTCTGTTTTTCATTTTAAAAAGTGCTTTGTATTTCAAAGTGTTTGTGCATAAAAAAAATATCAACAGGGGCATACTGCCGGCCGATTCGTTGTTCAGGTTTATGATCGGCCATATACAGGACGAAAAGGAAAAACCACTCCGCAGGTTTCATCGCCAGGTAAACAAGATCTGATACCCACTTTTTACTGTACCAATCATAATTCCGGTGTATCCGGTCACCCATTTTATCATATTGCAGGCGGATCATCCGGTGCAATGCAGGAAACTTCTCCTGAATCAGCTCTTCGAAGGCATTTGAGATCAGCAACTGGCGGTTACATACTATAAAATGGTGGTTCCTTTTGCCTAGCCTTACCGGCCTTACAATGCCAGGATGTCCATTGGCCGCAACAGAGCAGAGATAATGCTCGCCACATTGCACGTTTTCACATTTGTAATCCCATTGGGATAAACCCAGTTTATACGTTTCGGTAAACGCCCGAATGCCTGCATCGGGTTTTTGCCCAACTACATATAATAAAAGTGAAATCAGCATTAGCAAGGGAACGGATATTATCAACAACAAGGGAAACCGGATATATAGGTTGGATCGCAGGATAGCCAGACAAATCCTGTTTACCCGGCCCAGGCTACCTCCGGACTGATCAAAGATTTCTTCTACCAGCAGCCGTTGATTCCGGACCATCTGACTGATATAAAAAAATACCACAGAAGGTATTCCCGGGACCCACATTAGAGGATCCTGCGCATGTATTCCGATTAACAGTGCAAGAACTAACCCGGTTCCTAAAAGACAATTCACCAGCAGTTCGGCTAGCGGAGGTGCTGTCTTTTTTCTGAGTGATGAATAATAATAGGCCCCTATACAAAGAAAAATAAGGGTATAGATAGTGGGCCGGTGCGCGGGTGAAAAGAAAGCTGAATCGGTACAACAATCATTGACCTTACCAAAATCAAAAAAAAATAAAAAAAACAATGGAGCGCCTATGATAGCAATAAATTCAAAACTCCTGTAAAAAAAAGGTTTCCCGGCCCTTTTATTATGAATCAGCATACTGATCATGTCGGCCAATGCATAAAAACCGGTCATCCCGAATAAGGCAACTATCATAATGATCCCCGGCATTTTATTTTACTCCTTTTATCATGTTCTCCAACGCATTAATATGTTCTGAAAATGTTTTCTCCCCCAACCGGGTAATCGCATAAGTGGTATTGGTTTTCCGGCCAATAAAGCCCTTATGCACTTTGAGAAACCCGTTTTCCTCCAGGGTTACCAGGTGTGTGGCCAGGTTACCATCCGTCACTTCCAGCAGGGCTTTGAGATCGTTGAAACTGATCTCCTCATTCACCATCAGCACACTCATCACCCCCAGGCGGATGCGGTTATCAAAAATTTTATTCAGGCCGGTAATCGGATTTTTCATTTCATTCCTTGCTTAATCAGGTTCAGTTACCTCGTTCATATTTATTCCACATAATGATACCATAGATAATATGGAGCAGCCCAAATCCTATTCCCCAGAACCAGAGCCCGAGGCCGGTGTACAGCATATTAACCGTTCCCAGGATGATCTCACAATAGCCCAGGTAACGGATATCAGACAAAGTATATTTACTTGCATTCACCAGGGCCAGTCCGTAAAAGACCAGGCAGGCTGGCGCCACAAAAATCCATATATCATAACGCAGCATCCCGAGAATAAAAGCTCCCCCGGCCACCAGGGGCATCAGCATATTCCAGGCCAGCCGCCGTGAAGCAGGATCCCATACCGGCAATCCCTGCTTTTTGGCTTTCCGCCAGGTCAGGTAAAAAGCAGAAGAAAAAGCCAGGACAAATACCCCTGCAGCCAGCAGGATCAGTTTTATTTTCAACCGGCTGAAATCATCCCCGGTGGTGAATCCCCTGCTGTTGTATTCCCCATAATAATTCCGGAAAATCTGATCAGCGATATAGGCTCCACCCAGCGCACAGATACCCGCGGCCACCCCGCTCAGCCCGCTCAGCGATACAAACCGGCTCGAGCGCTCCATGATACGGCGGATATCCTTTAATTCTTCCAGGGAATGGGCAGTGGGTTTATTTTCTTCCATAAAAAAGTACTTTGTATTACAAAGTATGTGAATTTTCCCCGCCCCTCCAAATATTTTTACTTGTTTTATTTATTCCCTCCATTTTAACAGATGCCCTTAACATCCGGCTTCGTATTTTTACGGCTCTATGAATCAACCGAACCCGTTCCTGCGGATCCTCATCTTTTCTCTCCTGGTGCTGACTTCCCTGCGGGGACAGTCGCAATCAAAGACCATCAGCGGTACCGTAAAGGATGCACACAGTGAGGAACCGGTTCCCTTCGCCTCTGTTACATTTAAAAACAGCAGCCTGGGACAGTTCACCGACTCCTCCGGCGCTTTTGCTTTTCACTTTTCCCGCTGGCCTTCCGATACATTGTCCATTACCTGCGTGGGGTACCAGCCTTTTTATGTGGCACTCAATCAGGCAAAAGACTCCCTGTCCCTGCATATCCTCCTGGAACGGGGTACTTTCAATGAAGGAGCCCAGCTAAAAGTAAAAGTCAATAAAGGATTACTGGTCTGGCGGAAAATTGTCCAGCACAAGCCGGAGAACGACCGGTATCGCTTTGACAATTTTTCCTATGAACTCTACAACAAACTCGAACTGGACCTGAAAAATATCAACTTTGAGAAATTCGGGAAATTCAAACCCCTCAAACCGGTCAGCGACCTGATCAGCCAGAATATTGATACAAGTGAAGGACTGAAGTACCTGCCGACCTATCTTACCGAGGCCTTATCCGATTATTATTACCAGAAAAATCCGCTGAAAAGAAGAGAGATCATCAAAGCGGCCAACACCAATGGAGTAAAGAATGAAAGTGTGCTGAAACTGCTTGGCGGGATGGACCAGGTGGTCAACGTTTACAAAAATTTCATCCCGGTCTTTGACAAACAGTTTGTCAGCCCCATCAGCGATAATGGCGATTTCTATTACAATTACCGCGTGGTGGATACCCAGGTCATAGCCAATAAACGCTATTACCACCTGGTATTTACTCCGCGCCGGAAAGGGGGCGATACGTTCGAGGGGGATTGCTGGGTGCATGTGGGCAGCTTTGCCATCCGGAAAATGAACCTGCGCCTCGGAAAGGAAGCCAATGTGAATTTTGTGGAGAACCTCAGCCTGATCCAGGAATACAGGCAGGTGAATGACAGCACCTGGTTCCTGTCCAAAGATAAATTCGTAGTGGATATTGCCCCGGTAGGAAAAGAAAGGCTGGGATTTATCGGCCGGAAAACCACCACCTACGAGCATGTTATCGTAAACGATACCTCCGTAGTAAATGAACTCAGCAAGAACAAAATTCTTGAAGAGGTCATCACATTGCCGGGGGCGGATTCAAAACCCAGGGAATACTGGGCTGCGGAACGGCACGAGCCTCTCAGCAAATCAGAAAGCGGGATCATCCGGATGATCGACACCCTCACCCATGCCCCCGTTTTTCAGCGCTTCACACGTACTATGGCTTTTATCGGTACCGGTTACCGGGATATCGGGAATTATAAGATCGGGCCCTGGTTCAACTGGATGACCTCAAACAGTTGGGAAGGCTTCCGCCTGCGGTTCGACCTGGGCACCAATAAATATTTTGACAAGAAAATAAAACTGCACGGGTACCTCGCTTATGGTTTCGGCGACAGGCACCTGAAAGGAATGGCCGAGATCTTTTACCTGCCGAAAAAAGATCCGCGGATGTATTTCTACGGATCCTTTACCAATGACCTGGACTTCGGGCAAAATTATTACGGGGAAATATCGCAGGACAATATCTTCGCCCTGGCTGTACGAAAAAAAGGCATCCCCGTCAAGAATATCAAGGTAAACGAGAAAAAGATCGAATTTTTCAGGGAAACCCTTCCCTGGATGTCGAACCGTATTACCCTTACCCATAAATCCAGCCTGCCCCTGCGCAACCTGGTTCCCATTGACTCTTTCCGTGCTGCTGCCAGTGGAAAAGCGCTGACCAGTTTTGAAATATCCGTCCGCCTGCGCTTCGCGTACCTTGAACGATTCCTGGAAAGTCAATTTTACCGCAGCAGCCTGGGCAGTATTTACCCGATCGGGGAGCTGACTATTTCACAGGGATTCCCCGGAGTACTGAAAAGCAGTTACCGGTACACCAAGGTCTCAGCCAGTATTTCCGATAATTTCAAAATACCGCCTTTCGGCACTGTTTCCTGGTATGTTTACGGGGGCAAAACCTTCGGCACCCTCCCCTACACCCTGCTGGATATCGCTCCCGGCAATGAACTCTACTATTATAATAAGTATGCTTTCAATATGATGAACCGCTGGGAATTCATCCACGATACATATGCAGGGATTACTATTGAGCACAATATCGGGAACGGGATATTCCGCCTTATACCCAAACTGCGCTGGCGCCAGCTCTGGACCGCCAAAACACTCTGGGGCAGTTTATCGGATGCAAACAAAGCCCTCAATTTCAAACAGGGCCATACCTTCCAGGCACTGAACGGCAAAACCTACCTCGAACTGGGTACGGGGATTGATAATATCCTGAAAGTACTCCGTATCGATTTTGTGTGGAGGGTTCTGCCGTCCAACCTCCCCAAAACCGGGGACCGGTCCTTCGGCATTTTCGGAAGTTTCCGGTTCAGTTTCTGACCGCTTGTTTCTTTAAAAGAAAAAATAGAAACCGAACACATCTTTGTTAGTGTCCCTTGTTTGACAAATAAGGCTATCGGCCGTTTCTTGTACACAATCAATGATAAAGATAAAATCGTATTTCAATTTCTCTTATCTTACCTGCCATAATTTTACGCCATATGTTATCCCATTATATACTGGCACTCGACCAGGGCACTACCAGCAGCCGCAGCCTCGTGGTGGACAGGCAGGGTACTATTATCAGCCAGGCCCAAAAGGAATTCAAACAGATTTTCCCGCAACCGGGCTGGGTGGAACATGATGCCAACGAGATCTGGAGTACCCAATTCGGCACCCTGGCTGAATCCATGGCCATTGCAGGGATCACGATGAAACAGGTGGCCGGGATCGGAATCACCAACCAGCGGGAAACCACCGTGGTCTGGGAACGGGCCACCGGCCAACCCATTTACAATGCCATCGTATGGCAGGACCGGAGAACGGCCGCTTATTGCGATGAGCTTAGGGCAGCGGGGCTGGCAGGAACCATACAGGAAAAAACAGGACTGATCATCGATGCCTATTTTTCCGCCACCAAACTGAAATGGATCCTGGATCATGTCAATGGTGCCAGGGAAAAAGCCACGAAAGGAGAACTGGCTTTCGGGACCATTGATTCCTGGCTCACCTGGAAATTAACCAATGGAGAAGTGCACGTAACCGATGTCTCCAACGCATCCCGCACGATGCTGTTCAATATTCACAGCCTTCAATGGGATGAGGAATTATTGAAAATCTTTGACATCCCGGCTTCCGTCTTACCCGACGTCAGACCCAGCAGTAAAATCTATGGTGTCACCGGTAATATCATCCCGGATTCAAGAATTCCCGTAGCAGGGATTGCCGGGGATCAGCAGGCTGCTTTGTTCGGGCAATTGTGTACCCAGCCGGGTATGGTAAAAAATACCTATGGCACGGGTTGCTTTATGCTGATGAATACCGGGGAGAAAGCCATCACGTCAAAAAATAACCTGCTGACCACCATCGCCTGGCAGGTTAATGATAAAACAGAATATGCACTTGAAGGAAGTGTATTCATTGCGGGCGCCGTGGTGCAATGGCTAAGGGATGAGCTGAAGATCATCCGCCAGTCTTCGGATGTGGAGAAACTGGCCGCACAGGTAAAGGACACCGATGGAGTGTACCTGGTTCCTGCTTTCGCCGGACTCGGAGCACCGCACTGGAATCAATATGCCCGGGGATCCCTGTTTGGGTTAACAAGAGGAAGCAGCAATGCCCATATTGCCAGGGCCGCACTGGACAGTATCGCGTACCAGACCTATGATGTATTAAAGGCCATGGAAGCAGATGCCGGTATCCGGATCAAAGAACTGAGAGTGGATGGAGGTGCCACCGTGAATAACCAGCTCATGCAGTTCCAGAGTGATCTGCTGAATTGCAAAGTGGTACGGCCAAAGGTCACAGAAACCACCGCCCTCGGTGCTGCTTATTTAGCCGGACTGGCCGTAGGTTTCTGGAAAAATGTGGAAGAAATCCAGCAGCAATGGCAAATTGATAAAACATTTGTTCCGGCCATGAATGCGGAAAAAAGAACAGAACTGGTCAATGGCTGGCAACGGGCCGTGAATGCAAGTATTGCCTGGGCTTCAACAAATTCAGCGGAATAATAAAACAAATGGTATCCCCTGTCTCGCCTGTTATAATAAACAGGTGTCAGGGGCACGACCTGCAGCAACCTAAAAAATGAACCGACAAAGTCTTCTTGAACACCTGAAAGCCACCCCCGAATTCGACATCTGTATCATTGGAGGAGGTGCCACTGGACTGGGTATTGCTGTGGATGCAGCTTCCCGGGGTTATAAAACTGTTTTATTCGAACAATATGATTTTGCCAAGGGGACTTCTTCCCGCAGTACCAAACTGGTGCATGGCGGGGTGCGTTACCTGCAGCAGGGAAATATCAAATTAGTGATGGAAGCCCTCCGCGAAAGAGGACTGTTGCTGAAAAATGCGCCCCAGCTGGCACATAACCAGAAATTCATTGTGCCCAACTATAAATGGTGGGAAAAACCTTTTTACGGGATCGGTCTCAAGATCTATGACTGGATGGCCGGCGGACTGGGTATCGGGCCTTCCGAACTATTGACAAAAGAAGAGACCCTGGCCCTTACCCCGACACTTGACCCGAATGACCTCACCGGAGCTGTGTTATATTATGACGGGCAGTTTGATGATGCCCGGCTGGCAATCAGCCTGGCGCAAACGGCCGTGGCACATGATGCCATTGTACTGAATTATTTCCCCGTTACTGCATTACTGAAAAAACAAAATACGGTATGCGGGGTGCGGGTAAAGAACAGCCTGAACGGAAACCTGCTTGAAGTAAAAAGCAAAGTGGTGATCAACGCCACCGGTGTATTCACGGACCAGGTGCTCACGATGGATAACCCGGAACACGAAAGCCTGATCAGTCCCAGCCAGGGTATTCACCTGGTGGTGGATAAAGAATTCCTCCCGGGCGATACCGCTATTATGATCCCCCGGACCGATGATGGCCGGGTACTTTTCGCGGTACCCTGGCATAATAAGATTGTACTGGGTACTACAGATACCCCGGTGGATACCATTTCTGCCGAACCGGTGCCACTTCCCGAAGAAATTGATTTTATCCTGAAGCATATCGGCCGTTACCTGACCAAAGACCCGCAGCTCAGTGATGTAAAAAGCATGTTTGCCGGGCTGCGGCCCCTCGTAAAAGGAAAATCAAAGGTCACATCCGCCCTCTCCCGGGATCACCTGATCACGATTTCCGAATCCGATTTGATCACGGTAACGGGCGGTAAATGGACCACCTACCGGAAAATGGCCGAGGATACAGTAAACCTGGTGGCCGAGAAACTGCAGTCCCAGATCACCTGCATCACGCATGAACTAAAACTGACAGTGTCCAAACCGGTACCTCCGGAAATCGGAAAGCTGAAGGAGGATGAACTGGTGGCAATTATCAAACAGACCGTGGAAAATGAAATGTGCCTGACCGTGGAAGATTTCCTGTCAAGAAGAACCCGCCAGCTATTGCTTGATGCCCGGGTGGCGATCCACAAAGCCCCGCAGGTGGCCCGGATCATGGCCGGTTTTTTACGCAACGACGAAAACTGGATACAGGAACAAATCAATAACTTTAACGCTATCGCTAACAATTACCTTCCTCATTAAAACAGATTGCTTATGTCAGCATTTACCGGAGAATTCATTGGCACCGCCCTGCTCATATTGTTCGGCGGCGGTGTGGTTGCCAACGTGGTATTAAATAAAACCAATGGCCAGAACAGCGGCTGGATCGTCATTACTTTTGGATGGGCCATGGCCGTTTTCATTGGCGTGTTCACTTCCCTGAAACTGGGCGGCAGTGGTCACCTGAACCCGGCAGTTACCATTGCCCTGGCGGTTACCGGTAAATTCAGCAGCACTCTGGTACTCACCTATATCCTGGCCCAGTTGGCGGGTGCTTTCACCGGGGCGGTACTGGTCTGGCTTACTTATCATACCCATTTTGATGCGTCTTCTGATGCGGATCTTAAAAAAGCAATCTTCTGCACGGCTCCCGGAATACGCAATCCGCTGAACAATTTCTTCACCGAATTCATCGGGACCTTTGTCCTGATGTTCGGGGCCCTTTCCTTTACTGATTCCGCCTCATCCTTAGGAACATTGAATGCGCTGCCTGTTTCGCTGCTCGTATTAGGCATTGGCCTTTCATTAGGCGGACCCACGGGTTATGCGATCAACCCCGCCCGTGACCTGGGTCCCCGGATAGCTCATTTTCTTTTGCCAATAAAGGGAAAAAGAGATAGTGACTGGGGATATAGCTGGGTACCCATTATGGCTCCGGTTGCAGGGGCAGCGCTGGCGGCATGGCTTTTCATGCTGATTTAACCTTTTAAAAAATTGGTTTCGTACAGCTGCTGCTGCGCAATTTTCATGCACAAGCTGCGACGATTACTTCACAAGCCTTTCTCACCTGCATTTCTGAAATAATCAGCGGCGGGGATATGCGTAAACAATTCGGGGCGAATAAAAACCAATCGGTCAGCACTCCGGCGGCAATCGATCTGTCTATTATTTTTTTGCAGGTATCAAAGGAATCAAATTCCACTGCCAGCCATAAGCCAGCCGAATGAACAGCTTTGATTTCAGGATGCACCAATAATGACTGAAACAGGGCTTCCTTTCCTTTCACCTGTTCCACCCACCCCTCCTCCAGCAAAGCCTTCATCGAGGCCAGCCCGGCGGCACAGGATACCGGGTGCCCCCCAAATGTCGTAATATGCCCCAGCACCGGGTTATCCGTAAAAGCATCCATTAATTTTTTGTCTGCCACAAAAGCTCCCAGGGGCATGCCGCCGCCGAGGGCCTTCCCGAGCAATACCAGATCCGGTACAATGGCAAACTGTTCAAAGCCCCATAATTTACCGGTACGTCCGAAACCGGCCTGAATCTCGTCCAGGATCAGTAAGCTGCCCGTGCTGCTGCATCGTTCCCGGAGCGCTTGCATCCATTCCGGAGAAGGCGGTTTAATCCCTGCCTCAGCCTGTACGGTTTCGGCAATCACGCAGGCAGTATGTTCCGTGATAAGATCAAGAGTGGAAAATGAATTATAATCCAGGTGCAGTACATCCGGAAGCAGCGGCCGGAAAGCATTCCGCCAGTATTCATCCCCGATGATGCTAAGCGCTCCCTGGGTACTGCCATGGTATGAATTTTTAAAAGCGATGATCCCGGTCCGGTTGGTCACCCGCTTGGCCAGTTTCATGGCCCCTTCCACGGCCTCGGCCCCGGAATTGGTGAAATAAACGGAATGGAGAGAAGCGGGTAAATGATCGGTCAGCAGTTTGGCATACTGTACCTGCGGGGCTTCCACAAACTCGCCATAGACCATAATATGCAGGTAGGCATCCAGTTGTTCCCGGATTGCGGCGATCACTTTCGGATGGCGGTGACCCAGGTTGGCCACACTGATCCCCCCGATCAGGTCAATATAGTCTTTACCATCTGCCCCGTAAAGCATACAGGCCTCCGCTTTCACAATCTCCAATGCCAGGGGCGCCGCCGAAGTCTGGCCCACATGCCGCAAAAAAAGTTCCCGCTGATTCAATCTTGTGATTTTATGCAAAGGAAACAAAGAATTACTGAAATTTGCAGGGTAAGCTGACAGGTTTGTAAATTGATCTGTTGTACGGAACACCCTCAACCTCAAACCCCTCAACCTTCAACCTCAAACCTTCAACCTCAAACCTTCAACCTCAAACCCCTCAACCTTCAACCCCAAACCCTCAACCCTCAACCTCAAACCCTCAACCTTCAACCCCCTCAACCCCAACCCCTCAACCCATGCCCCTCATTCTCCCCGTCGAAGACAAACACCCCCAATTCGGCAACCATTGTTTTATCGCCCCCAACGCAACGATCGTGGGAGACGTGATCATGGGCGACGACTGCAGCGCCTGGTTCAATACTGTGATCCGCGGAGATGTGAACTTTATCAGGATGGGGAATAAGGTCAATGTGCAGGACGGAGCCTGTATTCACTGTACCTATCAGAAGTGCGGGACAACCATTGGCAACAATGTTTCGATTGGACATAATGCCATCGTACATGGATGTACCCTCCACGACAATGTGCTGGTGGGGATGGGCGCCATTGTGATGGACAACTGTGTGGTCCACAGTAATACCATCATTGCAGCAGGTGCGGTAGTACTGGAGAATACCGTTTGCGAGGCAGGCAGTATCTATGCGGGTGTGCCCGCCAAAAAAGTCAAGGACATTTCGCAGGAGCTGATTCATGGCGAAATCGGCCGGATCGCCAATAATTATATCCGGTACGCAGACTGGTTCAGGGATAAACAATGAATTCCTGTTTTTCCCGGTAATTGATCATCAGGCATATTAATTGCATAGTATAAATCACAAATAGCGCTGCGTAAGTTTACTATAGCAATCGCAATTTATTCTATCTATTTTCGTTAGGAAAGAAACCGGAATTCATGAAAAACCTTCGATTTTTTGCCGTATCAATGAGTCTCGCCATCCTTTTATCCTCCTGTGGTGTGTTCAGCAACCTGTTCAAACGTAAATCAGGCTGCCCCAGCAATGGGAAAAACGTGGGTGCAGAGAAAATTCTGAGCGGGGATCCCGATGCCGCAAAAAGCGCCAGGAAGGCCAAAAAATTCCGTAGTTAATTTACTGTTACGTGCAGCGAAACCGGCCCTGATCCGGTCTTTCAAGTAAGAAACCTATAAACTTTACATACTATGAGCCTTACCCTACGAACCTCACTGGGCTGCACCGAAGCAGTGATCGCCGATGACGGAGGACTGAAACAATTTTACAATGTGGCGAATGTCCTCAGCCAGGATTTCAAAGTTAAATTCTCCCACAAAGAAGATGATTTTGACACGATCAACTGGGAATTCAGGTTCAAAGGTCATAACATGACACTTCATTATAATATCTATAATGGAGTATCGATTTTCCCTACTAAAACCCATGATGCCTTAAACAAAGACAACAAGGCTGTGATCGAACTGGCCGGGGTACTGGAAGGAAAACTCTTCAATATGGAACGCAGGAATATTGCGTAAATCATGCTTCTGTAAGCAAACAGACCTGCTACTCGGCATAACTACAGCATCCCCTTTCGTCTGAACCTGCTCCGTATTAATAGTAAAAAAATAGTTGAATCTGTGATCCTCCTGCAAAAGGGGGATTTTTTTATCCTGTTCTCAGAAAGCAGGTTTTGTTGCGTCCGCTTTTGAAGAATAGTTGAAGAAACAAGAGGAATCCGCCTTTTGCCCTGCAACAGGTAGCTGTTCTTGTCATGCTGAGTTACCGGCCCCCGGACAGTGCGTATCGAAGCATGCCCCTAATAGGTTTTTTCCTCAATCGAATCCAGTATCCCCGCATAACTGACATACCGGTCCTCGTGTATCTCCCCGTTCCGCACCGCTTCTTTAATGGCGCAGCCGGGTTCATTCATATGCAGGCAATTATTGAACTGGCAGCCGTTCAGCCGGTCACGCATTTCAGGAAAATAATGTGATAATTCCGCCTTACTGATATCCACCAGCCCAAATTCCCGCATCCCGGGTGTATCAATAACGCTCCCGCCGAAAGGCAGGTCAAACATCTCTGCAAAGGTCGTGGTATGTTGTCCCTTCCCGCTCCAGCCACTCACGTCCCGGGTTTTGCGGTTCATACCGGGAAACAATACATTCAGGAGGGATGATTTCCCCACCCCGCTGTGGCCACTCAGCAAACTGGTCTTACCCTTCAGTATTTTTTCCAGCGCCTCCATCCCTTCCTGTTTTTCTGCACTGACCAGCAAAACCGTATAGCCAATGGCTTCGTACATGGCTTTCCATTGCTCATACTTCTCCAGTTCCTTCTGCTTATACAAATCCGATTTATTGAAAGCGATCACAGCCGGTACATGGTACATTTCGGATGCCACCAGGAAGCGGTCAATAAAGCCCTGCGAAGTACGGGGCTCTTTCAGGGTGGCGATCAGCAGGGACTGATCCAGATTGGCAGCTACAATATGGTGCTGGTGCTTGTGCCGGGGAGATTGCCGGTTGATATAATTATCCCGGTCGAGTATTTCATTGATGACCGCGGTGCCGTCGTCCTCATTTTCGATCTCCGCTACCACCCGGTCGCCCACCGCAACCGGGTTGGTACTGGTAATATCGTCCAGTTTCAGCACGCCTTTCATCCGGCCGTTCCAGAACTTACCCTCCTCATCCTTCAGGGAATACCAGCTGCCGGTGGATTTATATACAATTGCTTTCATGCAGTTGCAAGATACAGGATAAACCAATCAGGGAAATTTCCGGAACAGGGTAAACCGCAGCACTTGTTCGAGGAATACAAAAAACAGGGCCGCGAGTATAAACGGAATAAACTGTTCCTTATAACGCTTAAAAGACTGTATCTCCACTTTTGATTTTTCCATTTTGTCGATCTGGCTGTACACGCGCTGAAGCCCTTCGCGGTCTCTTGCCCTGAAAAATTTTCCTCCCGTTTCAGCAGCGATCCGCCCCAATAATTCATCATCCAGGAAATCGGTCAGGGGGTTCTTCTTTCCCCGGGCGGCACCTGTTTTCTCCACAATGGTGGACGGCGCAGCACCCATCCCGATGGTATATACTTTCACCTGCCTTGCTTTGGCGATCTCCAGCGCAGTCACCGGATCGATCAGCCTTGTCTCCGGGGGATCTTCCTTCCCGTCTGTCAGCAAAATAATCACTTTACTCTTGCCCTTACTTTGGGTAAGCCGGTCCACCGCCGTGGCCAGGCCTTCCCCGATCACGGTACCGTCAATCAGGTAACGACGGCTTTCCAGGGACCGGATCTGGCTGATCAATGTATTCCGGTCCGTGGTGATCGGGCATTGCGTAAAACTTTCCCCGGAAAAAATCACCAGCCCGATACGGTCCACCGGGCGGTTGCGTACAAATTCCTCCGCCATTTCCTTGGCCACATCCATCCTGGAAGGCAGGATATCCCTCGAACCCATACTGCCGCTTACATCCATACAAAGTACAATATCAATTCCCTCCCCTTCTGTTTGTTGCTGGTCATTTCTTTTTTGCGGCCGCGCCAGGGCAATGATAAGGGCCGAAAGTGCAAGCAGGCGCAGTACAAAGGGAAGATGACGAAAACGGGTCTTCCAGGAACTGACGCCAAATGCATGGATAGTGGATACTTTAAAAGCGGCCTGGCTACGGTTATTATTACGCCGGTACCACCAGCCAATCAATGGCAGAAGGGCAAATAACCCGAAGGCCGTCGGGTATGCAAAATCCATATGTCTTATCCAATCGTACAGCATCAGTTGATTTGTTCGAGTACTTCAATTGCTTTTTTTATACTTTCAAAAGCCTGCCGGTTATCTGACGTCCCGGGCAGGTATTTGGCGAACTTTACAAAATCGCCCAGCCGCAATGCCTGCACGAGTTCATCAAAGGAGCTTTTGTCCAGCCCCAGTTCTTTTACCTGCAGCACCAGGTCATCCGTGGTTTCCTGCAGCGACAACAATCCTTTTTTCCGGAAAATATACAGTCGGAAAATACCTGCCAGGCTGGTATGATAGGTCTTGGGATCAATCGTACCCGATTGCAAAACCTGCAGCCCTTTCATTGCTTCATCAAAAGGACTGATCCCGGTCACAGGTTTCTCCGTGTTTGCCGCCGGTTTCTTTTTCCGGAAAAAATACAGGAGCAGGAGCAGGAGCAAAAACCCGCCCCCGGCAACAAACCACCACCCTGCAGTATTCTTCGTTTCCGGTTTTGCTTCAAGAATGTCCTTTATATCATGGTAATCTGCCTTAGGGTCGAAATCAGCGAACAGTACCTCCACCGGGATGCTGTCTGTTCTCAACCCGCCGGAAAGTTCAAAAGCCGGAATAACCCAGCGCCCGGAATCAAAACTGGTGATTTTATAAATCCCCCTGAGCAGGGTCCCGTTGCTGTTGCTTTCCGTATCAACCACCGGTTTTTCCAGCCATTCAAAATGCGCAATGGAATCGATCGTCACAAAACGGATCGGTTCCTTTTCCGGGACCTGCACCTCAATGCTGAGCTGAAGCGGCTCCCCGATCAGGATACGGGTTTTATCCGTCCTGGCCTTTACCGTTGCAGTCATTTGCGCAGCGCTTTGCAGCCCTGTGGCAAATAAAAAGAAAACAACTAATAGTCTCCGGAAGGTCATGGGTTCTTGGTTCGTTATATCATCGGTTACGGCTCAGGAAAAAACGCTGCAGTACTTTTACATAATCGTCCCCGGTCTTTACATGAAGCAGGTCACAACCCGCTTTTTTAAATACCTGGGTGGCATAGGCAGTTACCCGGAAAAATTCCTGTTCATACTGGTAGCGCACAAACGGGTTGCCGCTGTCCACCCACCTGGTCTTCCCGGTTTCGGCGTCCTCCGCCTGCAGCAAACCGGCATCCGGCAGCTGCATATCCATATTGTCGTATAGTTTTATGCCGATCACATCGTGTTTCTTTCCCGCGATCCGCAGGGCATCCTCATAACCGGCATCCAGGAAATCACTCAGGACAAATGCAATACTTTTTTGCTTGGTGGAATTGGTGAAATAACGCAGCGCTTTACCCACCGATGTACCCTTGCCCCTGGGTTCCTTACTGAGCAGTTCCCGCACAATGTATAACGCATGCTGCTTCCCTTTCTTCGGCGGGATATAGGCTTCCACCCTGTCGCTGTAAAAAATCACCCCGATCTTGTCTGCATTATTGACCGCGGAAAAACTCAGCACCGCTCCTATTTCTGTAATAATATCCCGCTTCCGCGCATGGCGGGTGCCAAACAGGGAACTGTTGCTGATGTCAACCAGCAGCATCACCGTCAGCTCCCGTTCTTCTTCAAACACTTTACTGAACGGATGCCCGAACCGGGCAGATACATTCCAGTCAATAAAACGGATATCATCCCCCGCCGCATATTCCCTCACTTCCTTGAATGACATCCCCCTGCCCTTAAAAGCACTGTGGTATTCCCCGGTAAACAGGTCAGTGGTAAGTTTTTTGCTCTTTATTTCTAAAGCGCGGACTTTTTTAATTATTTCGGAAGTGGTCAGCATATCAGGTGTCAGGTGTCGGGTGTCAGGTGCCGGGTGCCGCTGAATTTTATTTTAATGTTATATTTTTTTCAAAGTAATTTATAAGGCCACTAAGTAATCTTCTGCACTCCTCTAAATCCGCCAGCAACTTTTCAAGTTTCTCTTCATTCAAATAAGAAAGGTCAAAAGCTATATATATCTGTGTTTCCAACTCATAAAGAGATCCCCTGGAAATATATAAGAACTGTAATGTTTCCTTTCTGAATTGCCTGCCATAACCTTCTGCAATATTTGAAGGGATTGAAACAGCGCATCTTCGCATCTGTGACATGAGTCCGTATTGCTCGTCTTTGGGGAAATCCTTTGTGATGTAATAAACCTCTTTCACAAAAGCTCTCGACTTTTTCCAAGCATCTAACTCCTTATATGTCTTATACTCCCCCATAAATTTAAGTCAACTTAGAACCCCTGACACCCCACACCTTGCACCCGACATCTTTTAAGGTACATTAATGGCCCCCAACACTTCCTCCACCACATCCTCCACTTTTACATTCTCTGCTTCCGCTTCATAAGTAAGACCGATCCGGTGACGCAGCACATCCTTACAGATGCTCCGGACATCCTCGGGGATCACGAACCCGCGTTTATTCAGGAAAGCCTGCGCCTTGGAAGCCAGTCCCAGGTTGATACTGCCCCGGGGGGAAGCCCCATACGAGATCAGCGGTTTCAGTTTTTCGAGTTTGTATTCCTCCGGCCGACGGGTGGCGAATACAATATCCAGGATATACTGCTCGATCTTTTCATCCATATAGATCTGGTGGGTCAGGCCCCGGGCATTCAGTACTTCCTGCACCGATACCACCTGGTTGATGCTGGGAAAACTGCCCTGCACACTTTGCCGCAGGATCAGTTGCTCCTCCTTTATCTTCGGGTAATCCACGATCACTTTCATAATGAACCGGTCCACCTGCGCTTCGGGTAAAGGATAGGTCCCCTCCTGCTCCAGCGGGTTCTGCGTGGCCAGCACCAGGAAGGGTTCATCCAGTTTGTAGGTGGAGTCGCCGATCGTGACCTGCCGTTCCTGCATGGCTTCCAGCAGGGCACTCTGCACTTTGGCCGGGGCCCGGTTGATCTCATCCGCCAGGATAAAATTGGCAAAGATGGGACCCTTGCGCACCACAAACTCGTTGCGCTGCTGGTTATAGATCATGGTGCCAATCACATCGGCAGGCAGCAGGTCGGGAGTAAACTGGATCCGGCTGAACCGGGCATGAATAGCCTGGGCCAGCGATTTGATCGTAAGCGTTTTGGCAAGACCCGGTACGCCTTCCAGCAGTACATGGCCGTTGCTCAGCAGGCCGATCAGCAACCGGTCCAGCATATGGCTCTGGCCCACTATTACATGACTGATTTCTTTTCGTAATGTATCGGTAAACTGTCCGGCATGACTGATCTTCTCGTTCAGCTGGCGGATATCTTCTGCGGTTTTTAGCATAGTTGTTGTTTAAATAAGATGATGGCAGGCAATTTGCTTGTATTCCTGTGTTCCAGGCTCCGGGCTGGCCCGGTAACGATCACAAAATACGAACTTGCTGTATGCAAATAATTTGCCGTTATTTCATCCGGTTGAAAATACGATACTAAACAGGGTAAAATACCGTTTTAAAGCCGGTACACATAGAGTAATTTGGTCATCAAATCCAGGAATATGCAAAAACAGTTTTTCAGTTTTATCCTCCTGTCTGCCGCCCTTATAGTAACGGGCGCCGGATGCCAGAAAGATTCAGCCCCGGCCAAAACAAAAACAGAGCTGATCACCCAGGCCAGCTGGAAATTCAGCAGTGCCTCGGCCTCCGGGACCGATATTACCGATAATTCCGCGATTGCCTGCATCAAGGATGATGTGGTGATTTTTTCATCCAATGGTACCGGCTCAATTACCGAAGGCACCGTTGTATGCAGCCCCACCACGGCCGGCAGTTTTACCTGGACCTTCCAGAGCAGCGAAACCCAGCTGATGATGTCTTCCGGTATTTACCCGGCAGGCTCCGGCCTGTTTACGATTACCGCGCTGACAGAAACAAGCCTGACGATTACCCAGGACGTGATCATACCGCCGTCCAGTACAGCTGTACCGGTTACCGCTGTTTATATTCATTAATTCAGGAAAGATATTTACCCACGATCGGTACCCGTCTGCCCACGCCAAAAGCCTTGGGAGAAATCCGGATGATGGGACAAAACTGGTTCCGTTTGTATTCATTGATATTGACCAGTCGCAGCACCCGGTCCACCAGGGCCGGTTCAAATCCCTGCGCTTTTATTTCATTAGGCCCCTGCCTCCTTTCAATATACTGATACAATATCCGGTCAAGGATTTCGTAATCGGGCAAAGAATCCGAGTCTTTCTGACCCGGCCTTAATTCCGCAGAAGGCGCTTTGGTAATGATGTTCCCGGGGATGATCTCCTTTTCCCGGTTGATATAACGGGCCAGCGCATAGACCTGCATCTTATAACAATCGCCCAGCACACCTAAGCCTCCCGCCATATCTCCGTATAATGTACCATAACCCGTGGCCAGTTCGCTCTTATTGGAAGTATTCAGCAGGATATAACCAAATTTATTGGCAATGGCCATCAGCAGGTTGCCCCGTGTACGGCTCTGAATATTCTCTTCCGCTACATTAAACGGCAGGTCACTGAATACCGGCTTCAGCTCCGCCAGGAAAGAGTCATAAATATTCTTAATAGGGAGGATATCGTATGGATTTCCCAGGCGCTTACTCAGCTGTTCCGCATCACTCACACTATGACCGGTTGAATACTGCGAGGGCATCAGCACCGCCCGCACCTGCTCCTTACCCAGCGCCTCACAGGCAATGGCCAGGGTAACGGCACTGTCAATGCCCCCGCTGCTTCCCAGGATGGCCCTGGTAAATCCCATCTTCGAAAAATAATCACGGATACTACAAAGAATAGCCCGGTATATTTCAGCCGTGCTTAAATTATAATCCAGTTCCGCGGGATTGAATTCCGTATCCGGTAATGCAGGAGCAGGAACGGCTACCAGTTGGGTAAACCTTCCGTCTTCCTTCAGTTCAAAAACCTCCAGGGCCTCTTCAAACAGGGGAAGCTGTTTCACCAGGTTCGCGTCTTTATCAAAGACCAGGGAGCCCCCGTCAAAAACGATCTCGGTCTGGCTGCCCACACAATTGCAATACAGCATGGGCAGTTTGTACTTGGCGGTATTCAGTTTCACAATCGCCTTCCGGTCTTCCACATGGGTATAATCAAAAGGGGAAGCCGACAGGTTCAGCATGATATCCGGCTGCTGTTTCATCAGTTCGTCCATTGGACAGTTCCGGTACAGCGGATTATCGCCCAGGTTCCAGATATCCTCGCAAATGGTCACGGCCAGTTTTTTCCCTTTGAACGGGATCACCCTCCACCCATAGGCCGGTTCAAAATAGCGGTACTCATCAAAGACATCATAATTGGGAAGACAGGTCTTGTGCGCAATCCCCTTTATTTCCTTTTCGTACAATAAGTAAGCGGCATTGAAAAGATCCTTCCCTTCCCGGGCGGGATTCCGGTCCGGCGCCCCGATCAGCACCCCGATGGTATCTGCGTGTTCCCTGATCTCATCGATCGCCTGGTAACACTTATTGATAAAATCGGTAAACTCCAGGAAATCCCGGGGCGGATAGCCGCAAACGCATAGCTCAGAAAAAAGTACCAGGTCGGCCCCCTGCGCCTTTGCCTGGTTGATACCGGCAATGATCTTGCGGGTATTGGCTTCAAAGTTCCCGATATGGTAATTTTGCTGGGCTAACGCTATTTTCATTGTACAAATTTATGTGAATGTTTTTGTAGCTACATTCGTGTTACAACATTTTTGAACCCATACCGTTCTCTCAGTCACTATGAAAAAAACAATCTTTTTCCTCCTCCTGGGATTCGCCCTCTTTTCCTGTAAAAACAAGTCCGGCGCCCCGGATGTTTCGGGTATCAGCGTACATATCCCGGTAGAAAGATTTGACCAGCATCTCTTCAGCATTGATACCAATGATATAGCCTCCGGCCTGCGCAAACTGCAGGAGCAGCACCCGGATTTCTATCTGGATTTTATGCAGAACATCCTCGGGGTGAGCGGTTCGGATACCAGTGGAACAACCCTGGAGATAACCCGGGAATTCCTGCGGGGCTATGCCCCGGTTCAGCAATACCTTGCTGCAAGCTTTAAGAACACGGACAGGCTGCAGCAGGAACTGGAACAGGCCTATCGTTATGTTAAATATTATTTTCCCCACTATAAAACCGGGAAGGCGGTCCTTTTCACCGGCCCCTTTGATGCACCGGGAGTGGCCAGTGTCAATGCCGGTATCGCCATCGGGTTACAGCAATATGCGGGGAATGATTATCCCGAATACCAGGCCCCCGTATTCCAGGAAATGTTTCCCTCCTATATCTCCCGCCGCTTTTCCCGGGAATACATTGTGGCCAATTGTATGAAAGCCGTAACCGAAGAACTATTTCCTGACCGGAGTGCTGGCAAACCCCTGATCGAACAAATGATCGAAAAAGGTAAACAATGGTATGTCCTGGACCGGTTCCTTCCCGGCAGCCCGGATTCCATCAAAACCGGTTTTACCCAAAAACAACTGGACTGGTGCAGCGAAAATGAAGGACTGATCTGGGCTTATATTATCAGGAACGAAGACCTGAATTCACTCAGTCCGGCAGTGCTTCAGACCTATATCGGCGAAGCCCCCTTTACCCAGGGATTCTCGCAGGAACAATCTCCCGGCAATCTCGGGCAATGGATCGGCTGGCAGATCGTAAAAAAATTCGCGGCTAAGAATGCCGGCATCAGCATACAGGACCTGATGCAAACCGCAGCGGCCACCATCAATGAACAGGCTAAATACAAACCGAAATAGGGATCAGTTTACTTTGAACGGAACGATCATTTCAAAAGCGGGAATACAAACATCAAATAGGGTCCGGCTGAGGAGGTTTTCCATCTGGTAGGTGCCGTACATTTTACCCATTTCCGTACGCAGGTTACACCCGCTTACATACTGGTAGTTTTCACCGGGCTGTAAAGTGGGCTGAATCCCCACCACTCCTTCTCCCTCAACTTCGCGGTGGGTACCGTTACTGTCAAAAATATACCAGTGCCGGCGGTGCAGTTTTACCGGGAAAGTATTGTGGTTTTCCAGTGTGATCCGGTAAGCAAACATATATTCCGACTGCAGCGGATTGCTGTAATCGGATTGGTAAAAGGTTTCCACACTTACTTGTACCCCTTCGGAGATCATACTGGTCATAGAGTAAAAATAACGAAAATGCCCCAGACAGTGCCCCCCACATATACCTTTCATGCCGAATTTGTCATAAGCCCTTAATTTTGCCCCACGCATAAACAT
Organism: Sphingobacteriales bacterium; assembly: GCA_016192105.1. Lineage (GTDB taxonomy): Bacteria > Bacteroidota > Bacteroidia > Chitinophagales > Chitinophagaceae > JJ008. The sequence continues at coordinate 94,743 of JACPUV010000003.1, forward strand.
AAACCTGTATGAAAATAGCTGTAGCTAACGGAGACGGAATCGGGCCCGAAATAATGGCAGCGGTTCTTAAAATATTCACTGCCAACAAAGTACCGTTGGAGTATGAATTTGTGGATATGGGGAAATGGGTTTTTGACAAAGGTTTTAACAACGGAATGACCCCGGAAGCAAAGCAAAGCATTGAATCGCTGGGCCTGCTTTTTAAAGGCCCGATGGAAACGCCCAAGGGAAAGGGCGTGAAAAGTATCAATGTAACAGCCCGGAAAACCTGGAACACATTTGCCAATAAAAGGGATTTCCGGACCCTGCACGGCGTGGATACTGTCTTCAGCAAGGCGGGTATCCCGATTGATATCACCGTGGTAAGAGAGAACATCGAAGATACCTATGGCGGCATCGAACACATGCTCACCCATGATGTGGCCCTGAGCCGCCGCTTTATCACCCGCCCGGGGAGTATGCAGGTCATCCGCTATGCATTTGAAATGGCCAAACAGAAAAAAGCCCGGAGGATCACTTGTGGCCACAAAGCCAATATCATGAAGATCACGGACGGCCTGTTCCTTGAATGTTTTTACGAAGTGGCCAAAGAATATCCCGAACTGAAAGCCGATGATATCATCGTGGATGACCTCTGTATGAAACTGGTCACCCGCCCGGATAATTTTGATGTGGTGGTATTGACCAACCTGCAGGGGGATATTGTGTCTGATTTATGTGCAGGCCTTGTGGGAGGACTGGGATTTGCCCCATCCGCCAATATCGGCGATCATATTTCCATCTTTGAAGCTGTACATGGCACGGCCCCGGATATTGCCGGGAAAAATATCGCCAATCCCACCGCTTTATTACTAAGCGGGCTGGCCATGCTCCGGCATGTTGGCCTCACCGAAAATGCAGCTACCATCGAAAACGCATTGCTCTATACCCTGGAATCGGGTATCCATACCGGGGATTTCGGGGACAAATCAAAATCACCCGTCAATACCACGCAGTTTGCCGAAGCGATTATCGGCAACTTTGGTAAAAAACCGGGAATCGGCGCCCGGGAGATCATCCCGAATATGCCCGGCACCCCCACCCCTCTTAAGCTGGATATCAATTCCATGATGATCTCCAAAGAATCGGAGGATGAAGTGATCGCGGGGGTTGACCTGTTTATTGAAAGCGATGAACAGCCCGCCGCGATTGCCGGTAAATGCAAGCGGCATGCAGGGGTTAAATTCAGCCTGGTCAATATTAGCAACCGCGGTACCCAGGTCTGGCCAACCGGCTCCGTATATACCAACCTGGTAAATCAGTACAATGTCCGTTTTGAAAGCATTGACGACGAACCCCTGAACCAGCAGGATGTAATCGGGCTCTATGTGAGCATGAGCGGTAATTTCAAGATCTGCTCCTTTGAATTATTGAACAGGTGGGGGGATAAGAAGGCCTATAGCCTGGCGCAGGGACAGTAAGGGTGGAGGTGGTTAGTAGTCGGTAGTTTGCGGTTGCTGAATTACGAGCTGTGAACCTTGAGCTACCCCGCCTTCTTCGTCTGCGCATACCCGTTCCTGAGCAACCACTGAAGCACTTTTTCCCTTTGATCCCCCTGGACAATGGCTTCGCCGTCTTTTACCGAGCCACCGGTACCGCAAACTGTTTTCAATTTCTTTCCCAACTCTTCCAGATCGCCGGGCCGGCCCGCAAATCCCGTTACCACCGTTACGGCCTTGCCGCCACGTTGTTTCGTCTCCAGCCAGATCCGTAATTTCTGCTGTTGCGGCAGAAGGGTGTCCGTATCCTGCTGTTCTGCTTCAAATGAAAAGCCCGGGTCTGTACTGTAAACAAAACCCCGGCTATCGGGTTTATTTTTCTTGCTCATGCATGTTGGTTAAATAAGTTTATAAGGGAACCGCTTTCAGACTCAGGTCCAGGCTCCGGGCCTGGTGGATCAGGGCGCCCACGCTGACAAAATCCACCCCCGTCTTCGCATATTCCTCAATGTTATCCAGACTGATACCGCCGCTGGCTTCCGTTTCAAAATCCTCCCCAATCAGCAGCACCGCTTCCCGGACCTGGTCCGGCTTAAAATTATCCAGCATGATCCGGAATACTTTTCCCCGGCCTGCTGTGATCACCCGCTTTACTTCCTCCAGGTTTCGGGTCTCCACTTCAATCCGCAGACCGGGTTTATACCGCTGCACATAGTCAGCCGCCTGTGCAATGGCTTTTTCAAGGCTCCCGCAATAATCAATATGATTGTCCTTCAGCATGATCATATCATACAATCCAAACCGGTGATTTACGCCGCCGCCGATCCGGACCGCCTCCTTCTCCAGTAAACGGAAATTCGGCGTGGTCTTCCGGGTATCGAGCAACCGGGTCTTATACCCTTTCAGTTTACCGGTATATTGCCTGGTAAGTGTGGCGATCCCGCTCATCCGCTGCATACAGTTCAGCACCAGCCGCTCGCACCGGAGAATGGTATGTACCGTGGCCTCCACTTCAAAAGCCTGCTCCCCGTACTTCATTTCCTCCCCGTCATTTTTAAATTTGGTAAAAACCGCCCCCGGCTCCTGGTACTGAAAAATTTTCTTCCCCACTTCCACCCCGGCCAGTATCCCGTCCTGCTTAATTTTCAGGACGGCTTTGCCCCGGGCATCAGCCGGAATACAGGACAGGGCCGAATGATCCCCGTCGCCTACGTCCTCGTACAACGCTTCATCGATCAGGTGATGCAATTTTTCATCAAAGTTCATGGAGCAAAAATAATGGATCGGGGCAGGCGGGCATAAAAAATCCCCGCTGCTGTATGCAAACGGGGACTACTTCTTATCTGTTCACGCAAAATTGCTGCGCCTTTAATCTATCGACTGGAACCGGATCTCCTTCACCAATTCTTTCCCGTTGCGGGTACGCATAAAGATATTGGTCCGGAAATTTCCCGCACTGGTCTGCAGGGTGCCAATTGCAAAATTACCCCCGGGGGACGTGCCTTTGTGTTTCAGTTCAAAGCCCTTTACCCCGTTATTGGAAAAGAAATCCTTTACGATCAGTTGTGCCTGTGCTTTACTATAACTGTCACTTTTATCCGGCAGGGTCAGTTCTACGGTATCATCAAAATGCTTTGCCAGTTCCGCAGCATTACCCGAGCGAAGGGCGTTTAGCACTTCATCAATACCTTCCTGCGCCTTAAATGAAGAAAGCAAAAGGACCGTACCGAGCAGCAATGATGTAAAAATCTGTTTCATATTTGTTCTGATGTTGGTTTTCACAGAGGTATTTATCTAAAAACATGCCATGTTACGGATTAACGTTCGCAGGTACTAAAATACTAAAAACCAGCTGCTTTCGCCAAATCTGTCAGGTAAATCGCCGATTTCGGTGTAATTTTACAGGGTTCGGACGGGATTTGTTCCCTGAAAACGAATGTGTTTATACCTTGAATAATTCTGATCAAATGTCATCTAAAAAAGTAATCCTTGTGATCATGGACGGCTGGGGCCTTGGAAAAGTTGCATCATCCGATGCGATCCGGCACGCCAACACAGCATTTACCAGCAGTTTGTACACCCGGTATCCCCACTCCACGCTGGTCACCTGCGGGGAAGCCGTGGGGCTGCCCGATGGCCAGATGGGAAATTCGGAAGTGGGTCACCTGAACCTGGGCGCCGGCCGGATCGTGTACCAGGAACTGCAGCGCATCAATGTGGCAGTGCGGGATGGTTCCTTTGCCCAAAATGAAAAATTACTCAGTGCGATCCGCTATGCCAAAACAAATCACAAACCCCTGCACCTCCTGGGTCTTGTCAGCAACGGAGGTGTACACTCGCATATCAACCATGTAAAAGCAATTGCTGACACCTGTAAAGCAGAGGGCCTGGAACAGGTTTTTATCCATGCGTTTACCGACGGAAGGGATTGTGATCCCAAAAGCGGGCTGGCCTTTATCATCGAACTGCAGCAGCACCTCAACGGCAGTGTGGGAAAGATTGCTTCTGTCAGCGGCCGCTATTATGCCATGGACCGGGATAAAAGATGGGAGCGCGTGAAACTGGCCTATGACACCCTGGTCAACGGGCTGGGTGCCAAAGCCACGGATGCAGTTGCCGCCGTGGAAAGTTCCTATGCCAGCAATGTGACGGATGAATTCATCAAACCCACGGTGATCGTGGATGAAGCGCAGCAGCCGCTGGCTACGATCAGGGAAGGGGATGTGGCCATCTGTTTCAATTTCCGGACCGACCGCTGCCGCGAGATCACCCAGGTACTGACCCAACTGGACCTGCCGGAATTTGATATGCATAAACTCGCCCTGCATTATACCACGATGACGGAATACGACAAGACCTATCAGGATGTAAACGTCATTTTTGAAAACGACAACCTGAATAATACCCTGGGGGAAATACTGGAGCAAAACGGGCTGAAACAGATCCGGATCGCCGAAACAGAAAAATACCCGCACGTAAGTTTCTTTTTCAGCGGCGGCCGCGAAAAGCCCTTTGAAGGGGAAAAACGGATCATGATCCAGTCGCCCAAAGTGGCCACCTATGACCTGCAGCCGGAGATGAGTGCGAATGAAGTCACCGATGCGATCGTGAGCGAAATCGAAAACAAATCAGCGGATTTTATCTGCCTGAACTTTGCCAATGCCGATATGGTGGGCCATACCGGTATCTGGGAAGCCGCGATCAAAGCCGTAGAAACCGTTGACCATTGCGTGGACAGGGTGGTAACCGCAGGATTAGCCAATGGCTACACGATTTTCCTGACAGCCGACCATGGCAATTCGGATTACATGATCAATGAAGACGGCAGCCCGAATACGGCACATACCCTGAACCTGGTGCCGTTCTTTATTATTGATAAAGACTGGAAAGGCACGATCAAACCCGGGAAGCTGGGCGATATTGCCCCCACGATCCTTACCATGATGCAACTCCCTGTTCCCAAAGAAATGACCGGAACCATACTGACCGATAATCTTTAAAACAACCTGTATGTTAAAAAAAATCATGCTTGTTATTCTGGCGATCCTGGTGATCATCCAGTTCATTCATCCAAAAAAGAACCAGGCGGAGGGCCCGCAGGCCAATTATATCGGGAACAATTACGCGGTTTCCGCTGAGGTAAAAAGCATCCTGGAAAAAGCCTGCAACGACTGCCATAGCAACAATACCCGCTATCCCTGGTATGCCAAAATCCAGCCGGTGCATTGGTGGCTGGATAAACACGTAAAAGACGGAAAAAAAGAAGTGAATTTTGATGAGTACAGTAACCGCCCGCCGCGGTACCAGTATAAAAAGATGAAAGAGGTCATTGAACAGGTCAAGGAAGGGGAAATGCCGCTGAACTCCTATACCTGGACCCATACTGATGCCAAACTGACCTCTTCAGAAAAAGAAGCACTGACCGGCTGGGCCCAGGCTGTACTGAATGATCTGAAATCCAGGTACCCCATCGACAGCCTGGAGATTAAGAAGAATTAACGAATCGTTGCCGGATCGTTGAATAAAAAAAAATATACCAGTCTCTTCTTTTTTTCACTCGGATTCATCCCGTTGCTGTCCATGGTATTTTCGGATATCAGCAAGTGGAATATCAAGATCCGGAACAGCCGGGAAGACCGGTACACCCGGGAACTGCAAACGGTCCGCCTGCGGGCAGCAGACGTCATCTGGATGGACAAAGAAGAAATCTTCGTACACGGGAAAATGTTTGATATCAGCAGCCGGGTCCTGGAAAACGGGTGGTTTACTTTTAAAGGTAAATACGACAACAAGGAAACCGAACTGCTTGACCGGCAAATGAAGAAGACCGCTTCTTCCGGAAATGATCTTTATAAACTGACCCGGATCTTCAACTGCCTGCACAGCCTCTACTGCGGCCAGGCTGCTGAACCGGCGACCCTGGCCCTGCAGGAGCCGCTGTATCCCTCCCGGCCCGCCCCTGATCCTGTTTTACACTATCCGGAAATCCTCACTCCACCGCCCCAACAGGGCCGCTCTGTTTTTTTATAAGATTAGCAACTACACATTACTGTAATTTAAATTTTCTATTATGAGAAAAACTGCATTGCTGTTTGCATTGCTGAACATGTCTGCCCTGGCGTATGCGCAAACAGACAGTACCCGTGAAAAAACTTTGGAAGAGGCCGTGGTGTATTCAAATAAATTTGCCGAAAAGAAAAAAAACCTGGCCCAAAAGATCGATGTGATCACCGCGGCTGTGATTGCCAGGTACAACAGCCAGAATACCGGGGACCTGCTCATCAATACCGGGAATGTATTTGTTCAAAAAAGTCAGCAGGGCGGGAGCAGCCCGGTGCTGCGCGGATTCGAAGCCAGCAGGATCCTGCTGATCATTGACGGTGTACGCATGAACAATGCCATCTACCGGGCCGGTCATTTGCAAAATGTAATTACAGTGGATCAAAACCTGCTGGAACGGGCAGAAGTAATGTATGGCCCTTCCTCCACGATCCATGGCAGTGATGCGCTGGGCGGGGCCGTTCAGTTCCGGACCAAAGCACCCATCCTGTCCGGCAAGGATAAAACCCTGTTTAAAGGATCCGCCTTTGCACGCTATAGTACAGCCAACCGGGAAAAGACCGCCCACGCAGACCTGAGTACCGGGGGGCAAAAATTGGCCTGGCTGCAATCCTACAGCTATAGTGAATTCGGTGATACCAGGATGGGTAGTAAGTACCCGGATAAATATCCTGACTTCGGACGCCGGTCTTATTACATTGAAACGGTAAACGGCATCGATAATGTTGTTCCGAACAAGGATGACCGGGTTCAGCGTTTTTCGGGTTACAGTCAGTGGGACATTATCCAGAAATTTTTGCTCCGGCAAAATGATAAAGTATCGCACAAACTGAACCTGCAATATTCCGGCTCAACGGATATTCCCCGCTACGACCGTCTCCAGGATACCCGGAATTTCGGGGGATCTACCGGTACCACCCTGCGCTATGCTGAATGGTATTACGGACCGCAGATCCGCATGATGGGTTCCTATGAACTGAATGTATCGGGTGCGGGCTTCCTGGATGAACTGAAAGCCATTCTCAGTTACCAGGATATCAAAGAAAGCCGTCAGCAACGGGAATACCGCCGCTATGACCGCTTTGACAGCCGGAAGGAACAGATCAGGGTAGTCGGTTTTACCATTGACGGACGAATGGTAAGGGGAAGGAATGAAATCAGTCTCGGCCTCGACGGGCAACTGAATGACCTGGCTTCTGCTGCCAGCCGGACCAACCTGAATACCGGTGCAGTTAGCCCGCTTGATTCCCGGTATCCCAATGGCGATAATAACATGAATTACCTGGGCGCCTATGCCCAGCATTTACTTAAATCCAAAAACGGTAAAATAGTACTGAACGACGGTATCCGTTTACAAACCGTACACCTGCATTCCACGATCCGTGACAATTCATTTTTTAATTTCCCCTTCAGTGAGATCAGCCAGCATCCGTTTGCCCTTACCGGGAATGTGGGACTGGTCTATATTCCCACAGAGGAATTTCGTTTTACCAGCAGTCTTTCCTCCGGGTTCAGGGCTCCGAATATTGACGATGCCTCGCGGGTATTCGAATCCAGTTCGGCCTCCCGCCGGCTGATCCTTCCCAACCCGGGTATCCGTCCTGAATACACGTACAATTTTGATCTCGGGCTGCTGTACAATGTGAAGAATATAATTCATTTTGAGCTGACCGGTTATTATACATTGTTCCGGAATGCAATCGCGCTGGCTCCCTTCCGGCTGAACGGGCAGGACTCCATCCTTTACAATGGCGTGCAGTCCGCGGTCTATGCCAACCAGAACATGAACAAAGCCTTTGTCAGGGGACTGAATGCCCGGCTGAAGATCGAATTCAGCAAGACCCTCTCGTGGGATAATACGATCAGCCAGACCTATGGACGTTATATACTTGCAGGTAAAAACAAAATACCGCTCGATCATGTGCCGCCCGTTTTTGGCAAATCATCCCTTGCGTTAGCAGCAAAGAAATTAAATACAGAAGTCTTTATGCTGTTCAATGGCTGGAAGCGGATCAAAGACTATAATCCCAATGGGGAGGACAACGGGCAGTATGCCACAACTGATGGTATGCCTTCCTGGTTCACCCTGAACTGGAGAGGCAGTTATACGATAAAAAAATACCTGACCGTACAGGCAGCTGTTGAAAATATCTTTGACCGCAATTACCGCTATTTCGCTTCGGGCTTCTCTGCACCGGGACGGAATTTTATACTGGCATTGCGAACCAGTTTCTGAAACAAATGAAAGAGGCGGTCCTGTTTAATGACCGCCTCTTTCATTTCGTTATAGTGCCCTTACCGGCTGCACTTCTGCCGGGAATGCGGCCGGTAAAAAGCGCAATCCCCCAACTCATCCTTCCCATCCTATTGGTAAAAATTGTAAACCCAAGTTTAACGCATTCCCCTTCAATCCTTTAACCCGCCGGTTCCCGGACCACTTCCTATTTTTCCGTTCCGGGCCTGTTTTCCGTTTGTCCCGGATTCCGGCTTCTCCTGCTTCTTTTCGGGCCAATTTTTACAATGCTATGCAGCAATCGTTCAGAAAAAATGTCTAATTTACAGGCAACCAAAGGGTATTTATGACCGAGGAAGCCATTTTGCAAGGTTGTTTGAGAAATGATGCGACAGCCCAGCGTGAACTGTACAACCGGTACAGTTCCAAGATGCTGGCCGTTTGTTATCGGTTTGCTCAGAACCGGGAAGATGCAGAAGATATGCTCCAGGAAGGTTTTATCAAGGTGTTTTTACAATTACACACGTTTGAAAACCGGGGAGCATTTGAGGGCTGGGTTCGCCGGATCATGGTACACACCTGTATCAATATCCTGAAAAAGAACAAGAAGTTCAATGAAAGTGTTGACATCATTCATGCCACCGGCATTCAGATCCGGGAGGAAAGCGTGCCTGCCATTATCCAGGCCAAACAGGTGGTTGAATGTATCCGGTTATTGCCGATTGGCTACCGCACCGTGCTGAACCTTTACGCAGTGGAAGGGTATAGTCACCGGGAAATTGCGAACATGCTGGATATTGAAGAAAGTACCAGCCGTAGCCAGTACACCAGGGCCAAATCAATGTTGGAAGATATCCTGGTCAGGAAAAGAATATTGCATAAACCGAAACAGGAATTTAACTGGCTGGCTGCCGTAAGCCGGCGCTGATATAAAATAAACGTACCCTTAATGGCTGACTGGTTATGGAGAGTAATTTCAACAATAACGATTTCGAGCGGTTTCTGAAGCAAAATGCTGACCAGTACCGGATGTTCCCTTCTGAAAACGTATGGAAAGGCATCCATGGTTCTTTACATACCCGCCGGAGATGGCATGGCATCGGGCTCGCCCTCTTACTGCTCACCACCGGCACTGTAACCTGGATGATGCTTACCATTCCGTCCGGTAAAAAGACAGAACCTCTGGCTCAACGATCCGTTGCCGCTAATAAAGAAGTTTCGCAGGAAGCGGTTGTCATCACGCCGCCCAAAGCAAACCCTGTACATAAAGCGCCGGTCGCCTCACCCGGTAATCAGCAACAGAATTTCTTCCTGGCCACTGAAACCTGGGATTACCAGGTTAATGACCTGAACGGCCTGGAAAAAGCAACTGCAATAGCCTCCATTTCCCTGGCCCGGGCCAACCCGGATAACTTATCCCTTTCAGCGCCTGATCCAAGCGGCATGGCAAAAACACCCGCCGGCATTATTGCCCGTCCTGCCAAGCCTGCAGCTGATCCCGAAGGCACTGGTCAGCCCGGGCAGACTGCTCCTGCTTTTGCACAAAGCGATGACCTGGTGGTTGCGCCTGCTTTATCCACTGTTGCTGAAACAGCAGCGGAACAAAAAGCCGAAATGAAAAGAGAGGAATACCCGCTGACGATTGAAAGTGTGATCAATTCTTACCGGCACAGCAAAAAGATCCGCAAGGCCAAATGGCAGTTATATATTACACCTACTGTTACTTACCGCAAACTGGATGAGAACAAGCAATTCATCAACGCGGCCCGTTCCAATATGAACAGTTCTACCCAGTTGCTGTATTCTCCTGACCTGAATAACCTCGTTACCCACCGGCCGGATCTCGGACTCCAGTTCGGTATATCCGTTGGATTCCCCCTGACTAAGAAATTATCCATTGTTACAGGGTTCCAGTTCAATATCAGTAAATACGATATCTGGGCCTACAATTACCCCAGTGAACTCGCCACCATCGCCCTCAGCAACGACTATGGAGGCACCAGCACGGTTTCCACGGTTACCAATTACCGGATCATTGGTATGAACAGGGCCAATAAAGCCAACTGGCTGCGAAACTTCTATTATTCCGCCTCTGCCCCTGTCGGACTGGAGTACAAGCTCCTGAAAACACGTAAAACCTACCTGGGCATTGGGGCCACAATACAACCCACCTATATACTGGGTAACAGGGCTTATGTGATTTCAACGGATTATAAAAATTATATGGAAGTACCTTCCCTGACCCGTAAGTGGAATATCAATACAGGGGTTGAAACCTTTGCCGGATTCTCTGTTGGAAAGACAGCCTGGCGCATCGGGCCGCAGGTCCGCTACCAGACGATGTCCAGCTTCAAGAAAAAATACCCGGTACAGGAACATCTTTTTGATTACGGACTGAAACTGGGCATTATGCTCAATCGGTAAAACCGGTACTAACTGCTGCTTTGCACCGGAAATCCCACCTGCCTGCAGGTGGGATTTCTGATTCTATACTCCGATTACCCCGTTTACTTTAATTTTAGGGCATGAAAAAAAAGGTTTCCGGGTTGCTGCTGGCCCTTCCAATCCTGCTGTTTTCCTGTAAAGAAAAAAAGAAGGCAGAGGATAAGCACTTTGTTTCCATCGTATCCCTTTTTGAAAAACAAGTGGCCCATGTGGACACTTCGCTGTATGCTATTACCCGGTACACCCAGCGGGACAGCCTGCATACCGATACCGATTATATTCCCCGGGAAAAATTCCGGGAAGCCGCCCGTGAATTCCTGGAACTGCCGGATCTCTCCAATGCGGAAATAGCAGCCCGCTTCAAAGAAGAAAACCGTTATGATTCGCTGATCCGGAGGGTGGTGATCGCCTATACCCCCCTTGATCCCAAAAAAGAAGAAATAAAGAAAATTGAACTGCTGGTCAGCTCCGATATAATGGAAGACAGCAGCAATAAGGTCACCCATATAATAATTGACCGGATCGTCAATAACCGGGACGGCTTTCTTCAAAAAAAAATGCTCTGGAGAACCGATAAGAGTTTCCTGATCGTGACCACGACCCAGTTACCCGGTAAACCCGAAGAAATAACCACCACCCGGGTGGTATGGAACGAAGAGGAGACCCCATGACCGCTGCCGAGTTTCAACATATCGCTTCCTCGATCCCTGCACAGCCGGGGATCTATAAATATTTCGACAGCCGGAATGAATTGCTCTATGTGGGAAAGGCCAAACACCTCCGCAAAAGGGTAAGTTCTTATTTTTCCAAAACTTTTACTACCTATAAAACACATGAACTGGTACAGCGGATCGCCCGGATCGAGTTTACGATCGTCAACTCAGAACAGGATGCCTTCCTGCTGGAAAACTCCCTGATCAAACAATACCAGCCCCGGTTCAATATCAATCTCAAGGATGACAAAACTTATCCTTTCATCGTCATCAAGAACGAGCCCTTTCCCCGGGTCTTCCTGACCCGCCAGAAAAAAGAGGATGGCGCGGAATACCTCGGGCCCTATACATCGGTAAAAAGAGTAAGGGAACTGCTCGAGTTTATCAAACAAACCATCCAGCTGAGAAATTGCACCCTCAACCTGACACCGCAGAATATTGAGAAGAAAAAATTTAAAGTCTGCCTGGAATACCACCTGGGTAATTGCAAGGGACCCTGCGAAGGGCTGCAATCCATGGCGGATTACGACGGGAACCTGCAACAGCTGAAAAACCTGCTGAAGGGAAACCTCGCCCCGGTGATCCGGCATTTTAAAGAAGAAATGAAAGGGTATGCAGGTGACCTGGCATTTGAAAAAGCTGAACTGGTTCGGAAAAAGATCAGTTACCTCGAAAACTACCAGTCCCGCTCCGTGGTGACCGCGGTCAAAGCCGGGGACCTGGATGTGTTTTACCTGCTAAAGGACAAAGAAGTGGCCTATGTAAATTACCTGATGGTCCGGAACGGATCGATCATCCAGACCCAAACCAACAGGGTGGAAACCCACCTTGATGAGGCCCCTGAAGAAGTATTGAGCTTCTCCGTAGCCGCGTTGCGAACCACTTTTAACAGCGATGCCCGGGAGATCGTTGTCCCCATTCCCATCGATTTCCCCGGGGAAGAAATACAGGTTACCGTGCCCAAAGGCGGTGACAAAAAAAAATTACTGGAGCTGGCGGAAAAAAATGCCCGTTATTTTATTGATGAATTGCGATCCAAAGAAAGGCTCAGGCTCAATACCCGGCAAGGCCCCGGCCAGGCCCTGCTGGAGCAATTACAGAAGGACCTGAACCTGCAGGAAACCCCGGTCCATATTGAATGCTTCGATAACTCCAACTTCCAGGGGAGTTACCCGGTTTCGGCCATGGTCTGCTTCCGGCATGCCGAACCCAGCAAAAAAGATTATCGGCATTTCAATGTAAAAACAGTGGTAGGGATCAATGATTTTGCCACGATGAAAGAAGCCGTTTCCCGGCGCTATAAACGCCTCTCGGAAGAAGGGCAGGATTTTCCTCAGTTGGTTATCATCGATGGGGGCAAAGGGCAGTTAAGCGCAGCTAACGAAGCCCTCACCGAACTGGGACTGACCGGCAGGACTACCCTGGTAGGGCTGGCCAAAAATGTGGAAGAAGTTTTTTTTACCGGGGATACGGCTTCCCTCAAGCTCCCCTATAACAGCGCCAGCCTGAAACTGCTGCGCAGGATCCGGGATGAGGTTCACCGGTTCGGGATTACATTCCACCGTCAGAAACGCAGCAAGGGCACCTTTAAAAATGAACTGGAAGACATACCGGGTATTGGAAAATCGACTGCTGAATTACTGCTGAAAGAATTCAAATCCGTTAAGAAAATCAGCGAAGCAGATGATGCCTTACTGGAGAAATTAGCCGGGAAATCAAAGGCGGGTTTGATCCGGGACTATTTTAATCGCAAGGTTTCTTAAAACGGGGTTAATTACCATTACTGATTATTACTTATTAATTATTGGGCGTACTCTTTTCAGGAAAAGTCTTTCTAATCGCGCCGGTCTGATGCAATAATCAATAATCAATCAATTAATAATTCTCCTGTTGATAACTGATTACTGATTATTGATTGCTAATTATTAGTCGTACTCTTTTCAGAAAAAGTTTTTCAAATCGCGCCGGTCTGATGCAATAATCAATAATCAATCAATTAATAATTCTCCTGCCAGGCGGCTGTACCCCTGGAAATATGCATTTCCCAGAAAGCCTTCCTACCCCCTTCATTTTCAGCTTGAGGTATATACAAAAAAAATGGGGCCGGAATAGAAATTCAGCCCCGTTTTTAAAATCCAATATCCTATGAAAAACCAAGACGAAAGTACAACTTTTCTCCAACTTTCCTATAGGACTTTTACGATTTTCAAAACATTTTTTTACTTAGTAATGAGTCTTTTAGAAAGGGTTGTGGGGGTTGAAAGGAGTAAGCGTATAAAAGGAGGGTTTGGGGTTGAGGCAGTTTTAAAGAAGAAGTTTGAAAGGAGGGTTTAGAATGTTTAGCTAATGTTACTTAGTAGGGCTGTTTCCTGACATCTGACACCTGACACCCGACACCCGAAAAAAAAGGCCATCCCGCAGGACAGCCTTTTCTTTATAACTTTCAGCTTTCGCTTAGTAGGACCAGAGATCCTGTTCGAAATTGAATATTTTTTCTTTGATATTCTCCCCTTCCAGCAGGCGCAGGATCGGATCATTGATATAGTTCCGGATCAGTTTATTGCCCGGGTTATCCAGGGTTGATCTGACAATATAGCTGCTGAACATCCGGCTTTCAAACAATTCTTCCCATGTCATCCGGCTTTGTCCCATGTTTTTGGGGTTATATACTTCGGCCTTGGCCAGCATGGGGCGCAGGTCGGGATAGTAAAGCCAGAACAGGGAAGACGTACCTCTTTCTTTTGTAGTATTCGGAATATACTCTGTTTTAAGCAGGCCGATCCCCAGGATACGTACAAACATCCGGCTGGATTCGCGGTCAAATACCCACTCTTCTTTTAAACGGAGACGGGTTACTGCTTTAGCATCGAAACTGGCCCGGGTTACATTCCAACCAACAATCTTGTCAATTTGCTTGGTATCGTAAATCGGGAAGGTATCCAGTCTTCCGGCTGTCAGTTGCTGTACATCTGCAACGGCCAGGGGCAGCGTGAAGCGGTCATCAGAAAAAGCGGTTACTTCTCCCGTTTGCACAGCTTTCATCACCATATTCACAAACATCTGGCTGCCATTATCATCCACTGCTTCATACATAAAGGTCTTATTCATCTTCTCCCGGAGATCAAGCTCTCTCCATACTTTTTCGGCATAGAGGGCATCATCCCAGCGGAGATGCTCATAAGGAAGGGGGGTGCGCTGAGTCAGATTGCTCTTGTCAAACGCATTATCATTCCTCAATGATTTTTTTGGGGAGATATCGCTACTGGTGGTGTCATACGATATAGGAAGTCCGGCCATCGGGTCGTACCCGGTAGGAGGCTGCGTATTGTTGTTCTGCTGCTGCTCATTCCCGGTCGGAGCCGTAGGGTTTGTCGTCTGATCCTTCTTCTTCCTGGATGTCCTTTGCGCCGTTGCAGGTGTCAGCAGGAAGGCCGTCAGTACCAGGCAAAAACCAAACTTTAAAAATTTCATATTCATGTCACACATTATTTAATGTAATAAACGAGTGAAGGAGCTTTTGTAGTACGTCCGTCGGGCCCTTTTACCCTGATATCATCAATAGTAACCATACGATCCGCCTTAACATGCTGGTTAATAGCGGTTCTGACCGCACCGGAGAAAGAAGATCCCTGTACCGGAATGGAAACAATATCATCATCCGTATCACAGGTGAACGTAAAGCTAACCACATCATAAGGGAGTTCAAAAGGGAAATTCTTGATACCGGCCCCAACCCCTCCCTGCGCTTTAAAGGCGCCGGCCAGGAAAGGCTCACCGCTGGGCTTACCACCCACATAGGCCTGGGCTTCAGGAATTGTACGAACCCGGAATACTCCGCCGCCGGCTACTTTACCGTCCACAGAAACCGTGATCTTGCAATCATCCGTTACCGTGTTTACACGGGCAATATATTTACCATTGCCGATCCGGGTCAGGCTTCCGCCGCCGCCGGTGATTACAGCATTCACTTTATCATCTCCGCCACCGCTGGCCGCAATGGTGACCGGGTTATCCACGCCCACATACAATACATTCATTTTGTCCAGGGCAATGGAAGCGTTGGCAGAACCAACCGTATAGGGCACATTGATATTCTTAACTTCTTCTTTACCGGTAGTCTGGTTAAAGAAACTGATCCTCACCGGTACATTGAACTGGCCTACGGAGGAAACCGGTATTTTGCTGGTTGCGTACCCGGAGTCATTGATCTGTACAGTGGTACTGCCGATGGTGATCACGGGCCGGGCCGATTTGCTGAAAGCGCCGATACCGGCCTTGATCTCCAGTTCCTGGCCGGGCATCAGGTAGTTGGAATTCTGACCCACAATGGCTGCATAGGAATCAAAGATCACTTTCACTTCGCCCACTTTCTGGTGGCAGAAGGTAACGACTTTGTTCTCGGCCGTCTTCAGGTCATTCTGGAATTTGCTGAGGATCGTTAGTCCCGCTACGGTAGGCACCATGTGGAAATAAGAAATCTCCCAGGGTTTGGTCTTTCCATCCTGGCCCGGAGGGTTGGATACATCGATGTTGAGTGATTTTGTAAATTCGGTCCGGATGGAGGTATCGATCCTGAAAATATCCTCTCTGTATTTTTCCAGGGCGGCGAGCAATTTCCTGCCCTCTCCTCCTTTCACAAACATTTTGGTAACGATATCCAGGTTATCCTCTTTGAAGGAGGGGTCGCCCGGTTTTGCGCCTGCCTTGGTAAGGATCTGGCTTTTCAGCGTCTCAATATAGTTATACAGATCGCCTGACACTTTTACCACCTGCTGGGCTTTATCAAACCAGGGTTTGGCTCTTTCCGCGGTCTGCGGGTCCAGGGTTTTATCCTCCAGCGATTTCATGATCGTGGCAGTGGACTGGTCCACCGTTTTGTTCGTGTTCTCAAGGCTTCTCCTAACCGTTTTGAAGGCGTTCAGTATCTCGGAAGATACATTCAGAGCCAGGAGTGCCGTCAGCACCAGGTACATGATATTGATCATCTTCTGCCGCGGCTCTTTAGGTAAAGACATGACTATTTAGGTTTAATAGGATTAGAAATGATGACTTTTAGTATCCGGCCGGTAATCACGGTTCAGGTGGACCGGCTCATACACAGTTTGGATTAGCTGCGACCCTGCATGGCAGTAAGCATGTTACCGTAAATATTGTTCAGGCGGCCCAGGTTGGTAGCCAGGTGACCGATCTGGTCCTGTACTTTCTTGGCATCGTCTGCGCTGTTCAGCATGGCATTCGATGTTTCAGATAATTTACCATAGAAGGAGTTCAGGGCTTTCAGGTGATTGTTGCTTTCCTGTAATTCCAGTTCATAGATGGTATTCAGGGATGCCAGGTTCTTGGTCAGTACCTGTATTTGCTCATGGAAAACTTTGGCGCCTTCTGTGGCGGTGTTAAAGGCCCCAACAGAAGAAGCGGCAGAGGTATAAGCGTCTTTTACCCGGTCCAGGTGGCTGGTTACTTCGCGTGTCTTTGTAGTAAAGTCAGCGGTGGCATTGATCGTATCCCCGATACTGGTCAGGCCGGTAACGGTGCTGTTCAGTTGTTTAAAGCCATCACCCAGTCTTTTCATGGTATCCGGTGAAATATCGGCTTCAGCCAGCATTTTGTCCATAGCGCCGAAGGCCGCCCGGCTTTTTGCACCGGCAATGGAGAACTGCTCTTCGTCATGACCGCCATCCTTTAGAGGAGGATAAACTGCATATAATATACCGTAGATGGAGAAAATGATCGCTTCGGTGGTCAACCCGATCCATAACCAGGTATCGGCATCGGAGGCGTGGGTGATTTTCCGGAGCGCCCCCCAGATGACTAATGCTGCACCGAATGAAACGCCTACGTCTACCCATTTACTTACCTTAGATGGAATTGCTGCTGCCATAATTGGATTTTTTAAAAGTGGTTTTTTGATATTATTTACTGAACAGAGAAAGGGAGAGGACAGGTTCGTTTTGCTGTCCTCTCAGTATTTTGTTATTTTCTTATCATGTTTATCAGCGACGGCCTTTTTGCGGAGCTGCGGGCAGATCAATCACACAACGGAACCCGATGTATGATTTCGTGGAATCCTGGTACTCGTAGGTACTGGTACCTGTCTGCAGGTAATACCCCACATCTTTCCAGCTGCCGCCGCGGATGATTTTACGTTTCATCAGGGGAGGATCATCATCTTTAGCATTCCAGCGGACATCGGGGTTCATATCATGCTGGAAATTGTTGCGGCCTTCGTAGTAGATTGAGGATGTCCATTCGGCTACGTTACCGGACATGCAGTACAGACCATAATCATTGGGCCAGTAGGCATCGGCACGCACGGTATAGAAACCGCCGTCTTCCGGGTAGTTACCGCGGCCGGGTTTGAAGTTGGCCATTAAACATCCTTTTTTATTACGCAGGTAATAGTTACCCCAGGGGAACATCGACTGGGAACGGCCGCCACGGGCTGCATATTCCCACTGTGCCTCTGTAGGCAGGCGGAAATCTGACTCCTGTGTTCTCTTCTTGGAATCCAGCCAGGCATTCAGGAAATGGGTTCTCCACTCACAGAAAGCAGTGGCCTGTTTCCAGTTCACCCCCACCACGGGGTAGTTACCAAAGGCAGGGTGAGAGAAATATCGTTTGGTCATCGGCTCATTGTAAGAGTACGAGAAGTCGCGGATCCAGCATAAAGTATCCGGGTAAATGGCGACATCCTTCTTTACAATAAAAGTGGAGCGGGCTTTACCGGCATTTTCCCTGCGGGCGGCCTCTTTCAGGTCGAACGTCTCTGAATGAAACACGATCTTGGAAGGATCAATTTCTTTTTTTCCAAATACCCGGTCATCCGGGGGAAGGATGATGTCCGTACTGCTGAGCTGCTCCATGACTTTGGGATCGCCCCATTTCAGGGTCTTCATTTTGGCCCAGTCCACGTTCTCATTGCCGTCTGACCCGGTTTTTACATAACCCATCTTACGGGCAACGACTGAGTCACGGACCCAGTACACAAACTGACGGTATTCGTTGTTGGTGATCTCTGTGGCATCCATCCAGAACCCGCTGATGGAAACGGAACGGTTCCGGGCACTGAATGCATAAGCCGGATCCTCATCGCTGGGACCCATATGGAATGTACCCTGGAGCACATACACCATACCGGGGGGCTTTGGAAGCGAATACTTGCTTCCGGGAGCTATTCCGTGCACCTGTCCGTCATTCGGAAGACTTCCGCCTTTGCTGTTTTTCTTACCTCCCAGTATTCCACAACTGGCGAAAAGAGTCATGCACGCGGTTGCACACAGGGCATAATAAAGGTTTCTCATTTTCATACACTTAAAGGGTATTGGGCAAATATAATGTTTAGTACTGTTCTCCGGCACAAGGTTATAATTTATTTCTTAAAATACAAACCGTAAAAATCACGGTAAATTTTCTAACGGACACCAGCCTTGTTTTATTGTATTAACTAAAAATTAATTACTGTTTTTGCCCCCTGTTTATCAGGGAGATAAGCTCATCTGCGGAAAATACGGGAGCCAGGCAAGTGTTATTACGGCAGAGGTATATTGTGGGTCTCCCCAACCCTTTTTTTTGATCCAGCAAGGGTATCCCCGTTACCTGTTTTTCCGGGCTCAGAAACACTTTGTTCGGGATATACCTCTTCAGGATATCGGCCCGGGTGGGCAAAAGGTTGTCCCCCGCCAGTACGATTTCGTTGGTACCCTTTACCTGCTCCTGCAGCAACATGGCCCAAACACCAAAAGAACCGGGATACCGGGTAATAGCATTCCCCAAACGGAGGACCATTTCCCTGCTCCTTTCCACCCAATCCTTCACATCTAATAAAATTCCTACTTGATAAAGGTTTGCCGCCATTACCGCATTTCCCGAAGGAAGGGCCCCGTCATACACTTCCTGCTTCCTTACGATCACATCTTCCTGCCCTTCCGGTGTATAAAAGAAGAACGGAGTTCCCTCCCCGCTAAAATCATCCACTACCTGCCGGCAAATTTCCCTTGCTTTTTCCAGCCAGTCCGGATCTCCGGTTATTTCCTGCAGTTTCAGCAGGGCCTGGATCAGGAAAGCCAGGTCATCCAGAAAGGCGGGATAGCGGGCTTTGCCATTCTTCCAGGTATGATGATACCGTCCGCCGGCACCGGCAAATGCAGTTAAAAGAAACTCCATATTCCGGACGGCCAGCTGCAGGTATGCCGGTTGTCCGCTGGCTTCAAAGGCGTTGGAGATGGCCGTGTTCATTAAAGCGTTCCAGCCCAGGATAATTTTATCATCCAGTTGGGGCCGTACCCGTTTGTTCCTTGCTTCCAGCAAGCGGGACCTGCCCTGTTTCAGCAATTCTTTTAGCCGGGCCGGGTCTGTTTTTCTTTCCGCTGCAAATTCGCCTGTTGGCTTTTTTACCCAAAGTATGTTGGTATGCTCCCAGTTTCCCCCGGGTTTTATATCATAAAAATCGGAAAACAGGGAAGCTTCCGCTCCCAGCAATTTTTCTATTTCTTCCAGGCTCCAGGTGTAAAACTTCCCTTCCACACCCTCACTGTCTGCATCGAGCGCGGAATAAAATCCACCGGCGGGATGCATCAATTCTCTTTGAACAAAAGCCATTGTTTCTTCAATGACGTCAAGCTGCCATTCCTGCCCGGTTAACTGGCAGGCTTCACTGAAAGCGGAAACCAGCAGGGCGTTGTCATAAAGCATCTTTTCAAAATGCGGGGCCAGCCATTCCGTATCCGTGGAGTAACGGGCAAAGCCGCCGCCCACCTGGTCATAGATTCCCCCTGCCGCCATTTTTTCCAGTGATAAAAGGGCCTGGGTCAGGGCTTCCCCGTCACCCGTAAAATAATGATACCGCAATAAGAACCGGATGGAGAATGTCTGCGGGAATTTAGGAGCTTTCCCAAAACCGCCCCATTGCCGGTCAGCGGTTTTCATCAGTTGCACAAAACAGTCCTTTACTTTCTGTTCGCTGAATAACTGATTCGTTTCATCCGGCGCCTGCATCCCGAAAGAGTTGGACATTTTTAAATGTCCAGTCAGGTTCTCTGCCTGTGCATCAATTTCATGCCTTCTTTCCCTGAAAGCCTGTATTACACCATACAATGTTTCCTGCCAGGAAGGCCGGTTATGCGCCCGCTTTGGAGGAAAATAAGTACCGCCGTAAAAGGGCCGGGTATCCGGGGTCAGGAATACATTCAGGGGCCATCCCCCGCTGCCGGTCATGGCCTGTACCGCATCCATATAAATATGATCCAGGTCCGGTCTTTCCTCCCGGTCGATCTTGATATTGATGAAATGCTCATTCATGATACGGGCGGTCGCTTCATCCTCAAAACTCTCCCGCTCCATCACATGGCACCAGTGACAGGCCGCATAGCCAATGCTGACCAGGATAGGTTTATCCTCCTGCCGGGCCCGCTCAAGGGCTTCGGTTCCCCAGGGATACCAGTCCACCGGGTTGTGGGCATGCTGCAAGAGGTAAGGGCTGCTTTCCCCGGCCAGCCGGTTGGAGAATGGCTGTTTCATTGTCATGTTACGAAGTTCCGGTTTTTTATCCAGGGAGGCCCTTGGTAGCTAAAGGATTCAATGTTTTCGCCTTACAAAATTCCCCATTGATCCGTGCAAAAAAATGCCTGGCAGGCAGGTGGCTGCGCCGCTATCTTTCACCACATAGACAAAGAGATGGATAAGAGAAAAGAAATAGCCGGCCCGTTGGGGAAACAAAAAAATCCGGCCTGTAGTTTTTTATTTCTTCTTCTTTGCGAAAGAAAGGAACTGATCGAGGGCGGCTACCATACTCGGTGTCTGCGGCTGGGGGGCTTTGATTTCCAGTTGCAGGCCCTTTTCCTCGATTGCCCGGAAAGTATTATTGCCAAAGGCGCCGAGCACCGTACCGTTTTGCTTGAATTTGGGAAGGTTGTCAAACAAACTCTTAACGCCACTGGGTGTAAAGAAACAGATCACATCATATTCGGTCCGGGTCAGGATCTCTTTTACATCACTGCTGACACTCCGGTACATGAAAGCGAGGTTGAACTCACAGTTATTGGTCTTGAGCCAGTTTACTATTTCATTATCCTGCTGGTTCTCCGAACATACATACAGGAACTTTTCGTTGGCTTTGTGCTTGCTGATGACGTCAAACATGCTCTTGTTGGTACCGTCGGCCCCGTAGAACACTTTTCTTTTCCGGTAGAGAATGAATTTCTGCAGGTAAAGGGCCACCGCTTCGGTAATGCAGAAATACTTGGTATCCTGGGAAACGCTGACTTTCATTTCCTCGCACATCCGGAAGAAATGATCGATGGCATTGCGACTGGTGAAAATGATCCCTGTAAAATGCTGTATTTCTATTTTCTGTTTGCGGAAATCCCGGGCAGGAATCCCTTCCAGGCGGATAAAAGGATGAAAATCCAGCTGAATACTGTATTTCCGGGCCAATTCAAAATAGGGAGACTTTTCGCTTTCAGGCCTCGGTTGGGTAATCAGAATTTTCTGTATGGCTTTGGCCTGTGAACCGGCCTTTTTAACCCCATTTATACTCATGTTCAATCGGCTAAAGTTGGGTGCAAAGTTAATAAATTTAGCTGAAATAGACTAACAAAGCCTTGTAAACCAGTAATAGGGGGGCAATTTCAAAGGCCAGGAAGTACAAAAAGAAATGAAAAGGACTGACTTTGACCTGATTACGGACAATCGTATAAGTAAGGAAGAGCCGGTAAATCAGCAATACCCCCACCAGGCACCAGGACAGGGTAAGTCCGATTGTATAGATATTTCCGGAGGAAAAAGCCAGTACCAGTAAAAATGGGAGCAATAAGATCCCGATCATTTTATTGATAATAAAGACGATAAAAATATACGAGTTGGCCGCTCCCTTCATGTTGAATACCCAGCCGGAGATTTTCAGCCCGATGAACTTGATAAAATATGCCCCCGCCAGTCCCCCGGTGCAATAAAGCAGCAGTGCCCAGAAATTGCCGGCCGGATTGAGTCCGAAATGCTCCAGCAGGAAGCTGCAGTAAAACCCGGCACTGACTGTAAAAAAGCCATTCAGTAAGATGGAGGGAACGGGAGACTGCATCAGTTGCTCGCTGATCTGCCTTTCCTTTAAAGTGGTCCGGAAAAATAAACGGAATAGGTCATTGAAATACTTGGGAAAGGCCCTCCGGAGCAGGGCGAACAGGATGACCAGCAGGATCAGGCTGTAAAAAAGCCATTCCTTACCGTGTGACTGGCGCGGTTCTCCCTCGCTAAGCGGTACTACTGCCGGCAACCGGACTGGTTTTAAATGAAATCCGAAATAGGGATGATGTTCCAGTATCTGCCACAGTATCGATTGAACCGGGAAACGGTCCGGGGGATTCAATACCCAGCCTGTATCAAAAAGCGGTCGTTTCGAAACGTCCAATACGGCGGGAACGGAAACGATGTTGCCCGCAACCGGTATCGAATCCCCTTGTACCAGGCTGTCCGCGGTACCGCTAACCGAATCGGCAGGTAACTGGGCTGCTGTAAAGTTTGCCAGGGAGATCAGGAGAACCAATAAACAGGGAAATTGCTTCAAGTAAAATTGTTATGCTGCAAAAATAGCAGGGCTGTATCAAAAAGTGGGAGCAGGCTTTATTTATTCGCAAAAGAGTTGCAGTAGGTGCCTTTTTTCATGGTAGTAAAATCAGAAGGGTTGAGGGTTGGGAGTTGAGGGGTTGAGGGTTGGGGGTTGAGGGTTGAGGGTTGAGGGTTTGGAGTTGAGGGGTTGAGAGTTGAAGGTTGAGGGTTGAGGGGTTGGGGTGGATTTAAAAAAATCAGAAGTAATTCACAAACCCAAAATGGATCTTGGATTGCCGCAGGTTCAGTTCCGAATCATTCCTTTTGCCTACTGCCCAGGCCAGGTTAAATATCCCGGCCTTTGTTTCAAAAGCCAGCCCGAGCCCGGTGCCGAAATAGGTATAGCTGACCCCGGCATTGAATCCGTTGTTCCGCCCCCAGCCGCCATCTGCCAGCACATAGAAATAGGAATTGGGACCCACGAGGTACCGGTATTCAGCCGTGGCGATGGCAAACCGGGAAAGATACTGGCTCTCTTCATCAAATCCCCGTAATAACCTGTATCCCCCTAACTGGAACAGTTCATTTTTAAATATGGTAGCGCTCTCAAATAATCCGGCATTCAGCATCGTTTTTACCGTGCTCCTCTTATTCCGCATCGGAAAATATTTTGCCGCCATTACCCGGACGCGGAACTGGTAGGTCTTGAGTTTTACCGTATCATACAAGCGGTCAAAATCGAAACCCGGGTCGGCAGGGTCTTTCAGGCTGAGGATACTGTTGTTCTTTTTGAGTTTCTTCGTGCCCGCCGATGTGATGATATGAAATTCATTTCCCTTTCGCGGGTTGAGCCGGTAATTGGTGCTGTTCAGTTCGTAATCCAGTCCCACATTGAAAGAACTCAGATCACCCACATCCGGCAACCTGCGGTAATTCACCACGAAGGCGGAATCGATCCCTCCCCCGCTTACCAGGGTCTGGAACCGCTGTATAAACAATTTGCCCGACTGGTTTTTGCTGAGCACATATTGTGCGCCGAGTTGTAAGTTCACATTCACATAACTGCTGTCCTTCCGCAACATGTCAAAAGAAAAATCGAGCCCCGTAGCCGACTGAAAAAGATAGGGCTGCTGGTAAAGAATATTCAACCGGGGTGATTTCACCTGCAACTGTTGCCAGTTCAGCCCGATGGTTTCCCCCGCACCCAGTGCATTGCGCAACAGGATATTCGCTTCACCCGTCAGCAGCAGTTTTTTGGAGGAGAGCTGATCATTGTTGGGCAGGAACCCGATCAGTGCATTGACCTGGCTGCTTTTCTTTTGTTTCAGGTAGAGGTTCAGCACAGAACCGGTACCCAGCATGGTAATATCAAACGGTCTTTCTTCTTCCACATAGGTCAGTTCCCTTATTTTCTGGTTAATCCGCAGCAGCTTTTCCCGGTTGTACCGGGTTCCGTTTGGGAGATTGAGGTAACGCTGGAGGTAGCTGTTTGAAATTTTTGCATTGCCATAGACACGGATGCTGTCGATCTTATAAAGAGGGCCCCGGTCAACTTTTAATAAGCCGGAAACCCGGTCTTCATCCATTTGCAGGCTGTCGAGATAGATCCGGGCAAAGGGATAGCCGTTATTTTCAAGGTAAGTAAGGAATTTTTCCTGCCAGCCCTGCAGCTCCGGAAAATCCATCGGTTTGCCTGTAAATGTTTTCTCCCGCCAGCCCACAGCTTCCAGCAGGGAGGGTTCGACCGTACGGGCATCCAGGCGGGCCCATTGGTATTTTTCGCCCGCGAAAAGAACCAGGTAGGCGGATAAAGTATCAAATCGGACCGTATCAACCGAAGCGGTCACATATCCTTTTGCCTGCATCCGGGCCGGTAATTTGCTGACGTACCCGATACAGGCTGTGCGGGAAGAAAAACCGGCGGGTATCCCGATCTCGGTTACCAGGGCCGCACTGTCTTTATCGGCCACACGGATGTGTAACCCATACTGGTCCTGGGCCGATGTATAAATACTCAGCAACAAGACAGGCAGTACCGATATTTGCAGTCTGAATTTTCGCATGCGGCTTTTCAGCGGGTTCCGTATCCTGGACGGGAAAGGCTAAATTATTCATTAAATAACAAAAAACGTGGCAGGCATCTATATTCATATCCCCTTCTGCAAGCAGGCCTGTCATTACTGTAATTTCCATTTCACCACTTCTTTGCGGTATAAGAACGAACTGTTGGCCGCTTTATTGAAAGAGCTGGTCCTGCAAAAAGACTACCCGGGGATCAATCCTGTCCGTTCTGTTTATTTTGGCGGCGGCACTCCCAGTTTGCTGGACCTGGCCGATATAAACCAACTCCTCAGCAGCATCAGCACCCATTTCCGGCTGGACCCGGATGCTGAGATTACCCTGGAAGCCAACCCGGACGATATTACCACGGAAAAACTGGCCGGGTGGAAATCAGCCGGCATCAACCGGCTGAGCATCGGGATCCAGAGTTTTTTCCAGGAAGACCTGCAATGGATGAACCGGGCCCATACAGCCGTACAGGCAACAGGGAACCTGGAGCTGGCCCTCCGCTATTTCAGCAATATCACGATTGACCTGATCTATGGTACACCCGGACTGACCCACGAAAAGTGGGAACAAAATGTAAAAAAGGCCATCGCCCTGGGTATCCCCCATCTTTCCTGTTATGCGCTGACGGTTGAGCCCAAAACACCCCTTGACAAACTGATCCGGAATGAACAGTATGAACCCATCAGCCCCGATCAGCAATCAGAACAATTTTTACTGCTGATGAAATGGATGAAAGAAGCGGGGTATGAACATTATGAGATTTCCAATTTTGCAAAACCGGGTATGCGCAGCCGTCATAATTCTGCGTATTGGCAAAACCAATCCTACCTGGGGATCGGCCCGGCCGCTCATTCCTATAACGGTAAGGAAAGGCAATGGAATATTTCCAACAACAACAGCTATATCCATTCCATTAACCAGGGGATTGTTCCATTTGAAAAAGAAATACTGACGGAGACGCAGCAACTGAATGAATATATCATGACCTCCCTCCGGACCAGTGAGGGACTGGATACCCGGAATATACCCGGGAAATACCGCCCCGTCCTGGAAGCCGCTGCAAAAAAATACCTGGACAGTGGATTACTGCAGCAGGTCCGGGATCATCTTGTACTGACCAATGAAGGGAAATTACTGGCCGATGGAATTGCGGCCGCACTTTTCTTTTAGCCCCTGCTGATCCAGCGCACCATAATATTCAGCAGGCAGCCCAGGGATACCAGGGACGTCAGCAAAAAATTGAACCATTGAATTTTATAAGGTGCTGCACTGCCTGCTTTCTTACTGTCGCGCCATTTATTGAATTCAAGCACATTCAATACCAATAGCACAATGGCCGCGATAAAGAAGAGTACCTGGAAAAAATTGATCATCGGCTGTGTTTAACGGTCATGAAGATAAAATTTTTACTTCAGAAACCGGGCCCGGGTCTGGCGTTTTCTCCAGTATTGGAGCAACTGCCTTCCCCCGAGTATCAGCAGCATGATTCCCACTCCGGCAGGTACAAATCCATGGTAAACAAAAGGCATAGGGTCTGTTTCCAGATCAGACCAGCACCTGTTCGATGCGTTTAAACCCATCCGGGGCTTTAACATTTTCCCAGAGAATTTTATAAATGGTTTCCGCAATGGGGATCGTAGCATTGAGCGACTGGTTGATCTGGTTAATGCAGCGGGCCGCATTGTATCCTTCCGCCACCATATTCATCTCCAGTTCGGCCGATTTTACGGAATATCCGCGCCCGATCATGTTCCCAAACCGCCGGTTCCGGCTGTGGAGAGAATAGCAGGTTACCAGCAGGTCGCCCAGGTAAACAGAAGCCGCATAATTGGGTGATTTGCGGTGGGTCAGCGGGTCTTCCCCTTCGTGTTCCCCCACTGTAATATGTTCGACCCCGAACCGCCTTAAAAAAACAGCCATTTCATCGGCTGCATTCGCGATATAAACACTGAGGAAATTGTCTCCATAATCCAGGCCATGAGCAATACCTGCGCCCAGTGCATAGATGTTTTTCAGTACGGCAGCATACTGCACACCCAGGATATCGTGGTTCACGACCGTATTAATATAATCGTTGGTAAAATGATCCGCAATAGCAGCAGCAGTTGTCGTATCAATACCGGAAAAAGTGAGGTAGGACAGTTTTTCGTCAGCCACTTCCTCCGCATGGCAGGGACCCAGTACGGCAAAATAATCTTCCAGTCCCAGGCCGAATTCCCGCTGGAGGTGGTAATTGAGCAAGCTGTTATTTTCCGGTAACAGTCCTTTTATGGCGGAGACAACCTTCTTTCCTTTCCAGTCATCCGCGGTAAGACCGGACAGGCTGGATGCTGCATAAGCGGAAGGCACAGCAATGACCAGCACATCGGAATGAAGAACCACTTCTTTCACTTCCGCCGAGAGGGTCAGGAGGGAAACATCAAATCGGGCCGAATTCAGGTAATGCGGGTTGTGCTGTTTACTTTTTATAAAATCGATCGTGTCTTTATTCCGGATCCACCAGTTCACCGGTTGTTTTTTATCTGTCAGAATTTTGGCCAGGGCTGTCGCCCAACTCCCGCTACCGATAACTCCGAACCGCATATTCAATTATTTTAGTTACAACTGTAATAACAATTAAAGATAAGGCAGAATCCTGTTCTGCAGAACGGCGATCCGAAGCCTAATGGAATCAGGTTGCCCTGTTGCCTTCCTGATTCGGAATTTTCACCCGAAATCCCAAACCCGGGCAGCCGTTGCGATCACATTGAGCCGGGTAAGTAAGCCCGCAAAAAGAAACCCGTTTAAAAAAATAACTCTCATATTAGCTGGTTTACTCTTTTTGAATGACTAAGGTTACTTCATAGGGTTTGCCTCCGGCCGGCGTTGATAACATGCCAATATGGTGCGTCCATCCACCATACTGGAACTGGTCATAGATACGGAGTTGGTATACTACTGTCTTTTTTGTGTCCGCATTGGTGAGCGTGAGGATATTCCCTTTCAGCGTGTAGGTTCCGTCTCCCACAAAGCTGGTTGTTTTTTCAAGCAGCTGATAGGCTGAAACCTCGCGGGTGGTGCTGAAGGCTGCTCCGTTGGCGTAGTGGCCATTCGCCGCAAATGTGTAGGTAAGTATACCGCTGTAACTGCCGGTGAACCATTTGCCGGGCAATGATTGCTGCAGGGGATTCACAGCAGTCCCTTTATAATTTTTAAAGGAAAGACTATGGAAAAACAGCAGCCAGTCCGCATTCGTTATTTCCCAGAGCAAACTTCCGGAGTTTGCAAAACTTCCTGCAATAATGGCCACCTGGTTACCCAGTTGTACCAGCATGACAAAACCATAAATATGTATGTAATTCCCGTTTACCATCTTCCGGATTCCCATTTCCTCTTTCCTGTAATTCCATCCCTGGTGAGAGACCCCCTTTGTGATTATATGGTGATCGGGGTTATAGGGATCTTTTTCAAATCCATCAAATACCTGCCAGAAGAAAGACTGCATATCCGTTTCCAGGTTTCCACTGCCGGCTGCCATGGGCAACAGGGAGAGGGTGGATTGCTTATCGGGTCCGCTGAGCGTGATTTCGCTGGTGCTTTTTGCGGTCGTCCATCCCGGAGGAGCCGTGAATGTATAATCGCTGAGCGACCCCGGTGTTACTAAAGCGCCGGCAGTTGACGCGGGTGCCGGTTCGGTTTTCGTGACCGCCGGTTTTTTTAAATCAATACTGTTAAAAAAATTATCCAGTGTTTGCGGCGATGCCGGGTCATTGGTGATGACCAATATGCTCATCGCTTTATTATACCCACTGAATGTGGTAAGCATGGCAACTGCATTCGTTCCCTGGATACTGAATGCAGCAGTACCTGTATTTGTACTCCAGCCGTTCACGGGTTCCCCTTTTTCAGCCGCCGGTGTTTCTGTAATGGATAAACGATCCGTCACCAGCCCTTTCCAGGCAGCCTGGAAATCGGATACCGCTTCACCACTTCCACCGATACTTTTATACACAGTTATGATGCAGAATGTGTTATTCTTGTTCTCCGGTGCATTGAGTATCACCAGGTCATTTTTCAGCTCTTTTTTCCAGCCACCGGGAATTTTGAAGCTGGCTATATCAAAATCAGTTTTTTGTGCACGCCCGGTAAGGGAAGCAACTAACAGAAGTAACAGGAAGATATTTTTCATGGTCATTGTATTTAGTCTTTACTGTGTTCAGCCCTGATCCGTTTTTGCAGCAGGGATCATCCCTGTCCGGTGGTTGTTCCGCAGACATATTGCCCTGACTGCTCCTTTTCAGGCATTGCTAAAGCAACCCTGTAAACATAGTATGAAAAATGCTAATCTTTTCCCCGGAAAAGGGGATTTTTCCCTGGCTGACAAAAATCAGGGAAAACAAAATAGCCGGCTGAAGAATTGCCTGCCCGGGAAAACACCCTTGTTGATTCTTTCTTAAGATGAAAGGCAGGGAGCGGGCATGAACGATTGAGCGCTGACTTAGCAGGATGTCTTTGGGAAATAATGTACTTACCGGGCTGAGTAACCGCCTGTTTAAACGAAAGGGTATAAACGAAAAGGGGCTGTACCTGTTAATACACCCCCTATTCTATTTGCTCAGCCATTATTATTTTTCAAATAATTTATCCTTGGGCACGACCGTAACCTTCATGCCATCCTTCAGGTCCTTGCTGACGGCGGCGTAGGGAGCCGTGATCACTTCCTCTCCTTCTTTTAATCCCGTCATGACCTCTATATAATTAATATCCTGTACGCCGGTCTTCACCACTCTTTTCTTCACCGTACCATCTGCCTGCAGGATAAAAGCTACTTCCTCGAGCTCATCACTGGCCACAACGGGCCCGCTCTGCTGCTGGTTCTGTTTTTCGTTCTCGTCCTTGCTGCTTTCCTTTTCTTTCTTTTTATCGGCCATACTCTGGT
This sequence comes from Sphingobacteriales bacterium, assembly GCA_016192105.1. Lineage (GTDB taxonomy): Bacteria > Bacteroidota > Bacteroidia > Chitinophagales > Chitinophagaceae > JJ008. The sequence goes on from JACPUV010000003.1 coordinate 124,698, forward strand.
CGCTTCCCTTCACCCTCGCATTCACTGAAGCAATCGGCACCGCCAATACATTTTCCACCCGGCGGGTCTTGATATCCGCGCTGGCATTCATACCCGGCCTGAACGGAAAGGTCCGGTTGCCGAGATCCTTATACGATTCCTTATCGAGGCGAATCCGCACTTCATAGTTCGTTACATCATTGGAGGATGCCAGGGAACTGCTTTTGGTACTGCTGGCGATCTTGGTCACAATCCCTTTAAATTTACGGTTGTTATAGGCATCCACTTCCACATCCGCAGAATCCCCGATATTGATCTTCACAATATCATTTTCCCCCACATCCACTCTTACTTCAAGGATGGCCATATCCGCAACCGTCATCATTTCGGTACCTACATTAAAACTGTTACCTGCCACCCGTTCTCCTTTTTTGATCTTGAGGGAGGAGATCACACCGTCCATTGGCGCCACCAGGGTGGTCCGGCTCAGGTCCTTATTGGCCCGGCTGAGCCCTACCTGGGTACTCTGCACACCGGCTTTAAGGCTTTTGATATTTTGCTGCGCCGCGTTGTAATTGGCCTGGGCCGATTTCAGCGTGGTTTCAAACTGCTCTAGCTCCGCTTTGGAGATCACTTTATCGTCATAGAGCTTTTTGTTCCGGTTATAGGTTTGCTGCGCCAGTTCCAGGTTCGCCCGAAGGGATTCCAGGGCAGCCTGACTGTTATCCACAGTAGCCGCGGACTGGTTTACCCGGGAGGCCGCTTCATCCCGCTGCAGGGCATAAATATCTGCGAAGATGCGGGCCAGCACCTGGCCTTTCCGCACACTGTCCCCCTCTTCCACATTCAGTTCAGTGATCTCACCGGATATATCCGGGCTGATCTTCACTTCCACTTCGGGGTAAACTTTGCCGCTGGCATTCACGGTCTCAATAATGGTTCTCTTCGATGCTTTTTCCGTAGCTACTTTAACCGCCTTGTCTTTCCCACCCATTATTTTACCAATTATAAAGATCACGGCCACCACCCCCAGCACGATCAATATCCATTTCAGTTTCTTGTTCATCTTCTGATTTTTTAAAGTTTTAACCCCTGCCCTTTGTAAAACTCAAGGAGTTTCATTTTGAAAACATAATCGTATTGTGAATACAGGGCCTGTATTTTCGCCTTTTGCAGATTGGTCTGGCTGCTCACCAGCTCAAATGCAGATAACAGGTTCTGATCATACCTTTTACTGGTAAAAGAAAAAGCTTTCTCCGCGGTCTGCATGGCTTTCACATCCGCATTGTATTTCTGTAAGGCCGCGGTGGCATCATTGTAAGCCTTGTAAACATCCTGTTTCAGCTGCATATCTCCCTGCTCTTTCAGTAATTCCTGCTGCTGCAGTGTTACTTTGGAACGATCCCAGAAGGTCCGGGCCGACCTCCCGTTGAAGATGGGAACACTGATCCCCACACCCACACTCTGACCAAAGTTGGTATTAAATTGTTTGGGAATAGCGGCGGGTTTGTAATAACGTACGATGGTGGATCCATCAATATAATCAGGCACTTCCACCGGGTAATAGGTCCCGTTCACATCCGCTCTTGCCCCGGTGCCGGAATAACCAGTCAGCACCTGGTTGTAAATGGCCCGCTTAAAATAAATAGCGCTCGTGCTCAAGTTACCAAAAGCAGTGATGCTGGGATAAAGTTCCGCTTTGGCCGCTTCGGTATTTTTTTTTGCAGCCTGGATACGGAGTTCATTGATCTTTTGCTGGGGCATGAATTTGATTGCAGAAGCATATACCTCTTCCGGGCGGAGGGCGGCGATCGGTTCAACCGGGATCAGGCTTACGGGAGGAGTGGCAATATCAAAATCAAGTCCTGCATCCAGGTTGAGCAGGGACTTCAGTTGCAGCAGGAACTGGATCGCAGCAGCCTGGGCGGTAACCAGCGAAGAACTGTCCCTGGCCAACTGGGCTTCGAGCTCGGCCGCATTGAGTTCAGGCAGGGAACCTGCATCCACTTTTTTCCGGGTGTTCTCCAGTTGTGCCTTCGATAAGTTCACCTGGGCCTCCGACAGATTGGCCTGTTCACGGGCAAGCAGGATCTGCAAATAAGCAACGGCTACATTTAGCGAGATATCGTTCTGGATTTTTTTAGTCTGTTCCCGATCCGCCTCCCAGCTTAACCGGTTGGCCTCAATCGTATTCTTGCGGGAAAACCAGTTAAATACGGTAATGCCTGCCTGCAACTGCATACCGATATTCAGAAAATTATTGTCCTCAAGTACACCGGTAGTGGGGTTTTCAGAACGGCCCAGGCGATAGCCCACGCTTCCGCTGTAATTGAAACTGGGCAACTGCGCTGCCTTACTTTGGCTATAGACAAGTGCAGAAAAACGCGATTGCAGGTCCGTTTGCCTTACTGAAATATTGTTCTTAACAGCATGGTCCACGCATTGACGAAGGTCCCATTTATCCTGGCTGTAGGAAGCAGTAAAGATCAGTAATGCAGCAGCCAGCTTGATGCTCCTTTTCATAGGCTGCAAAAATAGATGAAATGCCCCTCAGCAGGGATGATTTTTGACAAACGGCAGTTAAAGTCCAGCCAGGGCCTGATCCAGGTCCGCGACCAGGTACCCGGCCTCTTCCAGGCCCGCATACATCCGCACATAACGGTGCTCCCGGTTATCCGGGTCAAAGTCTCCGGGCGGTATCCCGGCACATTTGGGAATGACCAGGCTTTCGTGGCCGCCCCAACTGACGGCCATCATGATATGTTTTAATGATTCACAAAACTGTACGATCTTCTCCCTTTCGCGGGTCTTCAGCACAAAAGTGAAGAGACCGCAGGCCCCCTTCATTTGCTGTTTGGCGAGCTCAAATTGGGGAAAACTGTCATCCAGCGGGAAGAGGATGCTTTCCACTTTGGGATGGTTCCGCAGGTATTGTACCAGTTCAGCCGTGGTTTTCGTGATCCGTTCGATCCGGGCCGGCAGGGTGCGCAATCCCCGGATCAGCAGCCAGGCATTGAAGGGCTGGATCCCGCTGCCTATATTGAGGTACTCGCTGTCGAAGATCTTTTTCATCATGGCATGGGAGCCGCAAAGCACCCCGCCCAGGGTATCACTGTGACCGCCGATATACTTGGTGGCGGTTTGCACCACCATATCAATTCCCATTTCAATGGGCCGTTGATAAAGCGGCGTGCAGTAACTGTTATCGATCAGGGTCGCAATCCCCTTTGTCTTTGCAAGTACCGCTACTTCCCGGATGGGCTGGATGGCAAAATCCCAGCTGTTCGGGGACTCGAGGTAATAGAACGCCGTGTTGGGCTGGGTCGCTTTTTTCCAGTTTTCAACCTGGCTTCCGTCAATATAGGTGACCGTTACCCCGAAGCGGGGCAGGATCACATCAAACATCCGCTGCACCCAGGTATAGGGCGCCCTTACCGATACAATATGGTCGCCCGATTTGATATTCGCGAAAATCCCGGCAAAGATGGCCGCCGCGCCATTATTAAAGACCAGGCAGTCTTCCGCCCCGTCAAGTGCCGCGAGTTTTTTGCGGAGAATATCCACTGTAGGATTGAGTCCGCGGCTGTAGAGGTAGCCGCCCATTTCATCTTCAAAGGCCTTGCCCAGGTCCGCGACTTTCTTAAACGCGAAGTTGCTGGTCTGGATAATGGGAGGCGCCACCGCATTGAAGTATTCTTCGCGGTCCTCCGCCAGTTCATTGATAATTTGGGAAATGTCCATCAGGCAGGTTTCTTATGATAAAAAATAAAATAAAGTCCCAGGAATAAAGCCAGCAGGCCGGTACCAATCAGCGCGGCATTTACGTCTTTGATCACCACTCCCACGGCGATCATAAAATAGCTGAAAACAAAAAAACCGGCCAGCAACGGTGTGAAGCGGTTCCAGGTGCCTGTGGTCAGTTCCTGGTGCTGTTTACGCTTCCGCAAAATAAACAGGGTGGCGGCAGATGTACTCATCCCGATACTGTCGAGGAACATGGTAAAGTTGAGGATATTATCCACCCCCTTTCCAAAAAAAGTAACGATGATCGTAATCAGGGAGAAAGTAAGCAGGCCGGGTACCAGGGATTCTGTTTTCGGATGCCGGTAGGAAAATATTTTCGGGAATACCCGGTCCCGGCTCATGGCATACATAACACGGGGATTGCTCATCAGGAGGATATTGACATAGGCCAGCACCGAGAGGAACATCAGGGCATCAAATACTTTTCCGCCGGCCTTGCCGAACCAGGCTTCGCAAAGAAGCGCCCCGATTGCAGAAGCATTTTTCATCTTATCGTAACCAATCACTTCCACATACGCCACATTGATGAGCAGGTAAAGTAAAATAACAATGATGATACCGATGATAATACCCCGGGGTATGATACGGGTTTCTTTTACTTCCCCGCCGAAATTGATGGTTTGCTGGTATCCCCCGTAGGCAAAACAGACCGGTATCAGGGATATCACAAAAAGCGAAACCGCGCTCTTGTCATTCAGTGTAAATAAAGGAGAACCTTCTTCGTACCCGTGGGGTTCGATGATCACGCTCTTGAACAAAGCCGAAATCAGCAATACCATCAGCCCCACTTTGATAAGGATGAGTACATTCTGGGTGCGGCTGCTGGTCTTGAGTCCAAACAGGTTGACCACAAAAAACAGGGCCACAGCAGAAATCGCCACGACCGAATTAAAAAAAATGCCGCTGGGTTTCCCGTATAGGAGGTCACTCACATAATCCGCGCCAATCAGGGCCACCACCGCCAGCGATGCCGCGTTACTGATCAGGATAATCGCGTTGACCGAAAACCCGACTGACGGATGATAGCATTCGGCAAATACTTTATAATAACCACCCATGGCGGGTAAGCGCTGGCCGATCTCCGCATAGGTCAGTGCACCGCAAAGCGCAATCAATCCCCCGGCGATCCAAAGCAGGAAGAAAATTGAACTCGTACCTGAAGTGGCCGCCACCGAGGCCGGGTTCCTGAAAATACCCATGCCTATGACAAGGCTTACCACGATCAGGCTTAAGTCAAACAGGCTTAACTTGTTCTTTGCAGTCATAGACGGAAAGATACAAATAAAACAACCTAAGCCCGCCCAGCAACACCTGCCGCATAAAATAGTCCGCACTGTTTCTTTCGTCCCCTATTTCTGCAGGCGAACTGCAAACGAAATGCAGGGCCTGATTAAACAGTTCTTTTATCCCTCCCGGTAGATGCCTGAATGATTAGCGGAGAAAACCTACTGCCGGAAAAAAGCTGTTCATTTCCTTTCTCCTATTTAATAACGGATCACCGGGCATTTCAACGGATCGGTCTTCCCGGTGCGGTAAAGGATCCCGACAGAATACTGCAGGTAATGATCCTTTCTGCGGGGATTGGCTGACTGACTGAAGCCGTCGATATAATCCGTATAGGCCAACCGGTAAGAAGTCTCCGCATTCGCACCCAGGCGGGAGTTGAAAAAATAATTGATCCCCGCACCAACAGGTATTACCGGTATTACCCGGGGCAGGGAATGAGCCGTATCAGCGGCCAGCCCGGGGAACAGATCTGCTGATTCAACCCCAAAATAAGAAGGATTGAACCGACTCCAGTCCCGCCGGATATGCAGGAAGGCAAAACCCGCGCCGGCAAAGAGGTAGGGAGAATACCCTTTATCCGTATAATTTCTTCCGGCCGGGTTCCAGAGCAGTTGTACCGAAAGTTCCGTAAGTGGTGAAGTAAAATTGAAATTACGCTGTTGCCGGAATTCGGGCTGATCGTAGCGGGCATCGTCTCCTTTCAACCGGCCCCGGGTCAGATTTCCCCGGACAGCGAAAGAAGAACTGAGCAGGCGGCTGGCATGAATTCCGGCAGACAGTTTTTGTGTTTTAAAAGCACCCAGCCGTTCGGGTGTGAGGTCTCCCTGATATACAGTGAAGCCCAGGTTCAGGCCAAATACATACTTCGGATGGTTGGATTGAGCAGACAGGATACCTGACAGGAAAAAAGCCAGGGCAGGGAGAATAGTAGTTACACGCTTCATCGGATCTTTTTAAAAGTTTATAAAATCTCCGGGCGGAAGCGACAGGGCGGTCCCGCCGAAGCGGGCAGCGGTCCTGAATACAGAGGTGGTCCCCCACAAACGAAAAAAAAGCGCCTGCATTATGCAACCAACTGTTAAAGAAATGCTGCAAATAAAAGGATACAGCATGAGGCCCCGGATTAAACTCCTGGTCTCCTTTTATGCGGTGTACAGACCCGTTGATTACCTGAAGGGGACTGTGAATAACTCTTCCGTATAAAAACTTCCGGCGCATTACATTTGCACCGATTTGGTTCCCGGCCTCAAAACCGGGATTAAAAGGGAAATCCGGTGAACCTGCCCGAAAGCAGGAAGTCCGGTGCTATCCCCGTAGCTGTAAGGGAAGGAGAATGGGAAAAACGCCAGGTTTATTCAACCATTCCTTAGCTGTAGCAAATACCACTGTTCCATTCATCGCGGAACGGGAAGGTGCAGCGATTCCTGAGCCAGAAGACCTGCCGGATCACTTCATTATTTTTCAGCTTTCGGGTGAAAGGCTTGGAGATTTAAGAGTGTAAGGGCATTCTTTTATTTTCACTTTATTATCTCGGAAGCAGTCACACAAAATTCATTGAGAAATGAAAAGAAAATTTTTTGTGCTGGCTGCTGTCATGATCAGCAATCAGCTATGGTCCCAGCAGGATACCACCCTGCTGAATGAAGCTGTGGTAACGGCCAACCGGTACCCCGTCCGTACCTCCCTGACGGGCAAGGTACTCACTGTTATTACCAGTGAACAGTTGGAAAGAAGCGGGGGCCGGGACCTTTCCCAGGTATTAACCGAGCAGGCCGGTATCAGTATCGCGGGCGCCAACAGTAATATTGGCAAGGAGAAGAGTATGTATCTCCGGGGCGGCAATGGTTCACATACCCTGATTACCATTGACGGCATACCGGTGTATGATCCCTCGGGTATCGGCGGCAATTTTGATATCCGCAATCTCTCCCTGGCACAAATCGAACGGATCGAGATCCTGAAGGGCAGTCAATCCACACTCTACGGCAGTGATGCCATCAACGGGGTAATCAACATCATTACCCGGAAGGCCCGTGGTCAGAAAACCAACGGCAGTACCGGTATCAGTTATGGCAGTTTTGGTACCTGGCGCGCGCAGGCAGGCATCAACGGCCGGGGGGCGGGACTGGAATACAACAGCAGTTATTCCTTTACGGACAGCAAAGGGATGAATGAAGCAGTGAACAAAGGCAGTTACCCGGTTACAGACAGGGATCATTACCGGCAGCACAATTTCCAGGCCGGGCTGGGCTTTGCCCCTGTAAAGGGACTGACTATAAAACCCTTTATCCGGTACAGTGCTATTGAAGGGGCGATCGACCAGGGCGCTTTTACGGATGAGCTGGATTTTACGTATCGCCAAAAAAGCTGGCAGGCGGGGGTGCGCAATGAATTAAAATGGAAACAACATGTGCTCACCCTGTTATACAATTATAATAGCGTGGACCGCCGGTACACGGATGATTCCGTCAAAAGCCGGAATGGCTTTGACAGCTGGTCGGCCGGCCGTTATATGGGCAATGAGCATTTTGCCGATTTATTCTGGGTAATGAAAACAAAAAAGCAGCTGACCTTCTCCGGTGGTATTGATTTTCGTGCTTCCGTTACGGACCAGTCTTTTCAATCCATCGGTTTTTTCGGGCCCTATAGCAACCGGTACAGCAAAGACAGCCTCCGGCAGCAACAGGGAGCTGTTTATGCTGCTGTAAACTGGAATGCGCCTTCCGGTTTTAATTTCGAAGCGGGTAGCCGGCTGAACCTGCATTCGGAGTATGGCCCCTTCCCGGTATTCTCCCTGAATCCTTCCTGGCTACTCAATAAGAATATAAAGATCTACGCGAATCTTTCCTCTGCTTACCGCACCCCTTCGCTCTACCAGCTATTTTCTGAATATGGTAACAGCAAGCTGAAACCGGAAGCGGGGGTTACCACAGAGGCGGGGCTGCAATATAATTCACCCGGTCACCAATGGACGGCCCGTGTAACCGGCTTCAATCGCCAGGTAAAAGATATTATCTTTTTCTATTACAACAGCAGCACATTCCAGTCGCAGTACATCAACCAGGACCGGCAGCATGATTACGGGCTGGAATTCGAATTCAGCCGGCGGATCAGTAAAAACAGTGAACTAAAAGCTTTTTACAACCGGGTGGACGGGCGGATTCATACGAACAGTGCAGGCAAGGACACTTCCTATAATAACCTGTTGCGCCGTCCGCGGTCTTTTGCAGGCATCCAGGGAAATATCCTGATCGGGAACTATTTACTGCTAAACAGCAGCCTGCAGTGGTACGGGAAAAGCAAAGACGCTTATTTTGATAACAGCAGTTTCAGTACAGTGTACACCACCCTGAAAGCCTATATACTGTGGAATCTTTATGCAGAATATGCGTTACAACATGCCCGTATAAAACTGTTCGCCGATCTCCGGAATATCACCGACAGTCATTATACTGAAATTTCAGGATTCAATACAGCCGGGTTCAATGCAGCAGCCGGGTTCCGTTTTCATTTCTGATGGAAAAAATTCAATACAAACACGAGCTCAAGACCTGTCCCCGTTGCGGGACAGGTTTTGAATGTAAGACCGGCAATATCCTGCAATGCCAGTGTTATGGGATTGATTTGCCGGAAGACATACAGCAAAAAATGGAATCCAGGTACCGGGATTGTTTATGCCGGTGCTGCCTGGAGGAACTGAGCTGCAATGCCCCGTTAAATAAACCGGCCGAATAGGGTGCATTGCATAATTTTGCAAAAAACCAACCACATGCAATTCAACCTCCAGGAGTTCCTCACCCTGACATTTACGCTATTTGCGGTAATTGATATTGTTGGTTCCATCCCGATGCTCATCTCCATTAAACAAAAAATGGGGGGGATCAATGCCTGGAAAGTGACCCTGATTTCCGGGGCCCTGATGGTTCTTTTCTTTTTTATCGGGAAGCCTTTTTTGAATATCCTGGGGGTCGATATCCGGTCATTTGCCGTGGCGGGTTCCATTGTCATCTTTATCCTGGGGCTGGAGATGATCCTGGGCATTGAATTCTTCAAACCCGAGCAGGGCGCCCCCACCGGTACGGTGGTACCCATTGCCTTTCCCCTGATCGCGGGGAGCGGTACCCTGACCACGATTATGTCGCTAAAAGCCACATTTGAGCGGGCTGAACGGAATGAATACATGATCCTGCTGGCCATCCTGATCAACCTGGTCGTGATCTACCTGGTGCTCCGATCCTTAAATATGATCGAAAAAGTGCTCGGAAAATCCGGATTAATGGCCGTAAGAAAATTTTTTGGCGTAATTTTGCTCGCCATTGCCGTGAAGGTATTCGCGACCAATGCCCCGGGACTGATTAAATAGTTAAGCGCTATGGGTTTAGAGGGGATCTTTGGTTCCCGGTTCTTTTTTTTCCGGCCTCGTAGTACAATGGATAGTATAAGAGTTTCCGAAGCTCCAGATCCTAGTTCGATTCTAGGCGAGGCTACCCAACCGGAATTTTTGAGTTTCATCTCAAAAGTTCCGGTTCTTTCTTGCTCAGAATTACCTTTTATTGAAGCAATTATGTGAAATAAGGAGTTCATTTTTGTGGTTCGAGTTTGGTCTGTTTTCTTGTTATACAGGAATCCTTCCGGAAATATCAGCGATTGGAGCTTTCTTTTCTCTGCATATCCGCTGGAAGCCCATACAGTCGGGAGTTCCAGCAGATATTCCAACGACCTTTCGATATACTTTTCCAGGTTCGAGGTACTAAACTGAGTACTTTCTAGGTAGTTCCTCAATTCCTCTCTTTCTTCCCTCAGGTTTTTAGAGTGTTTATAGTATAAATCTGCCTTTAGCTCCTCATTAATAAACCGCTCCTCAAGCCTTTCAAGTTTACTATCCAACTCACTGATTTTGGATTTGTATTGCGCAACATTCTCCGATCTCTCCGAATTGAGCACGTTATAAACCTGGCGAAGTTCCATTTTATACAATTCGATATACTCCTCTTTCAGCGTAATATCTTCCAGTAACTCAGAGAATTTTTTATGCAGACTTTTAGCACTAACATTACAGGTACACTTACCCTTCCCATCGCATTTGTAATAGTATAAGTTCTTCTTTCTAACTAAGTAACCTCTTAAATTCTCACCACAGCCCTCACATTTTCCAAACATCTTTAACGGGAGATTATCGTTGATCGGGTTGGCTTTGTATCCGCTCGGAGTTTTCCCCTTTTCCTGGTTTACACGTAGAAAAACCTCCTTTGATATCAGTTTCTCATGCCTCCCCTCGACTACTTTTCCTTGTAGTAAGCTATGTGACATTATACCACAGTAAAAAGGATTACTTAAAATGGCGCTTAGCTTATTATGCTTGATCTTGAGCCCATAAGATTCAAGCCTCTTAACAATCTCTACAATGGTTATCCCTTCGTTTGCCTTCCATAAGAAGGCCTTTCTTAATACTCTCCCCTTTTCATTTATCACGATTGAACTTTCTCCGTTCATCCTGACATTATCATATCCAAAAGGCGCCTGACAGGGCCAAATACCAGCCTCCAAATGCTCCCGCATACCTGTAATCGTTTTAGCACGTCTCAAGTCATTATCATACTGGCTGAACAAAAACAGAATATTCTGTTGTAATACTCCGGCAGGGTTATTAGTGTCAATTGGTTGAGTTACTGAGACTATTTGAATGCCAAGTTGTCGAAGTTGTCTGGATAACCATATCGCGTTATCGCCCGTCCTGCTAAAGCGCTCCAGGCTATAGACTATAATCTTAAGCCTCCGAGCCTTTTTCCGTTTACAAAATTCAATCATACGCTTGAATTCCTTTCTTTCGTCGCTATCCGCAGACTCGTAGGTTCCTCCAAAATATCCAAGTATACTAAACCCGGATTTCCCTGCATACTGTGTACAGGCCTTCATCTGAGACTCCAGACTCATATTTTCCATTTGTTCCTTACTGGAAACCCGGGTATAAATTACACATTCGTTCGCTTCAATAGTTACTACTTCCTCCCCCTTTGCATATTTTGTAAAAAGTGATAAATTGTCCATTCTCAAAATATTAAAAAGTACAATATTGCATATCCAATATTATTGATATTCAACATCTTATGCAAATATTTCGGGTAAAAGTTAGAGCAATTTCTTAACCTGCTTATTATCAGGTTTTTCCAGGCAGAATAAATGATATGAAATCAGTGCTAATTCATGTAGGGTGCTTACTATATGTTCTACTTCTTCAGTAGTCGCATCTTTGAAAAGAGGAAATTTCCGCACTTGACCCTCAGTCATGAAAGGTAGGTAATTGGAAACCTCATATTCGCATTGTTTAAGATGACAATCCTGGAATGGTGTCGTGGAAGGCATAGGATCGGTTATTTTCCACAAACCTACTCCTATCATTTATTTCAATGTCCCGATTGAAACAACAAATATTATGTAATACAAAAAATACAATATAAACAAGAGATTAAATAGATACTATTTTAAAAGAATCCAAAGTACCATATAAGCAGATAGTATAAGTAACACAATTTTAGCAAAGAATCACAGGATGTAAAAATATTCAGTGTATATGTTATAGTTAACTGTTGTTAAAGTTGGATGCTATTTCAAAAAAAGTCAAATACTGGTGGTGTATGAACCTAATTAGAGATGGCCATACTCCATTTTTAGTCGATTTTCATGACACCAATATATACCGACTTTAGGAAAGCTTGATCGAGTTGGTTAACTCTATTTCAGTTACATTAACTATTTACTATAGAACTAAATGCTGACCTAACTCCAATCCTTTAGCTTATCTTCCTGTTGCTTATTTATCTTTGCAGCAACCAAAACACTTGCTTCAAAAAGTAAATATAGAGGTATTGTAACAATAGTCAGGCTGATGGGATCAGTGGATGGAGTAATAATAGCAGCAGCTATAACAATAATTACGAATGCATGTCGTCTATATTTTCGTAAAAAATTAGCTGTGACAATTCCAATTCTAGCAAGCACCATAACAAAGAGTGGCATCTGAAATAAAATACCGATCCCAACTGTAGTGTAAATTAAGTTTTCCAAATAATCAGAAAAAGAAGGTTGTATTTCTATCTGTGTGCTTAACTTGAAATTGAAATAGAAATTTATCATAAAAGGAGTTAGAATAAAATAACCAAAAGCAACACCAAGGAAAAACAATACAGATACCCAAAATATAACGCCTCGTGTTTTTTTTAGTTCCTTCTCTGAAAGCGCTGGTTTTATAAACCTCCAGAATTCCCAGAATATATAGGGAAAAGCAATGACAAATCCACCAATTAAACCAATTGTAAAATAGGCTATAAACTGCCCAGTCATTGTATTTTCAAGAAATTTGGCCTCAATGGGTGGAAAGCAAAGAGTATCACCAATATGAATATAATGACCGAAGTTACACATCCATCGTGATGATATAAAATCAGACCGTGTAGGAGCCATCAAAACATCCTCCACAATCCTATTCGCAGACATTAAGACGAAAACAGCACCTATCACTACTGCTATTACAGAACGTATCAGGTGCCATCGAAGTTCCTCCAGGTGATCGACAAAGGTCATTTCTCCTTTTGTATCACTCTTCCGTCGATTAAAAAAATCTAATAATGCCATTTTTTGAATTACTAAGGCTAAAGATATCGGTAAAAAAATACTACTAAAACTCGAATTGTTGATTACATTGCTATTATAAGGGCATTATTCAAAATAAACAATAGTTATACAATACCATGTTGTGTTTACTAAAACAAAATATTTCCTGAACTTGAAATATTCCATTTTACACAGGTCAATACTTAAAGTTCAGATATTTTATACTATACTCCATAATGATTAGTGCACATTAAATAAATAAAACCACAATATCAAATTTTGAATAGAACAACTCTTACAAATAGTGTTGAAAATTTAAATATTGATTAGTTTAACTTGGCTCTAATTTTACCCCAAAGTCGATCTGATAAACGATTACTTTCAGTTATAATTTCAGCATCGGCTGATATTCCTTCAACAAATATAATCTTTTTTCCATAGTTTGTTACTAAGCCTTTAGGAAAAGACACAAGTGAAAGAAACCCACTGTCTGTTGTTATATTTTTTATCATTTCAATCTTACCTGAAACATAGCCAAACTCTTGATTTGGGTAGCTAGCAAATTTCAGTAATACTTTCTGTCCTACTTTAATTTTTCCAAAGCTTCTTTGTGATATAGTCATTTGTGCATAACAAGTGTCTATCTCACTAAAAATATAACCAATTATTTGCTTGTGAGACATAAACCTACCCTCCTCAAAAAAATCACTAAATTTAAGTACTCCTGAAGACGGAGCTGTCAAAATGTATTTCTTTTTCCAATCTTCAATCAAATTTCTATAAGTATTCAAACTTTCAATAAAATCAATTCTTAACTTATTAATCTGATCGTAAATATTAACCATCTCCTTTTTAATTGCATCTTGTTGAATTCGATTACTCAAAATAGCGACATTCATTTGAGGAATACTCATTTTCTTATTTATTAAAAGGCTTTGCTGACCTCTATAATCAATAGAACTCAAGATTGATTCACTATGTAGAGTATCATGCACTTCAAAGTTCTCTTTTACTAAATTAAGCTCTTCTAAATGAAGACCTTTTTGTTCGAGTATAGCATCCAATAGAAATGTTGTGTTCTGCAAATCTTTCTTTAGAAGTTCGATTTTTGAAAATAGAATGCCATTTGATAAACAATCAATAAATGAATAATACGAGTGCATGAAATTTTGATGATGCTGTTGGAGCTCTCCAAGTTTAGAAAAAGGCTTTTCAGAGAAATTCCAAAATATAGGAATACTATCAAACATTTTTTTTTCAATATAAAATTGAAAAGTGTCCAATATTGCAGACAACCTTAAAATATCATTGTGATTAGAGGTGCTTTCCATATATCCAATGATCTCATCAATTTGAACTTTTTGATTATCGTCTACTAGTAATTTTACAATCCGACCTTCCTGTTTTGAAATCAAAGGGTTTGGAGCACTTCCAGATTTAAGAATAGCTTTTGCAAATAAAATATCAGGAGTTTTAATAAAATAGGAGCTAATACATAGAGAAATAAAAATTATCAAAAAAATCAACCCACCCCAACGAACTAGAAAAAGAGGTTGAGTGCCAATAAAATCTCGATAATTCTCGCTTCGTATATTATTTATTTCTGTTGGCATGTAAATTAATTTTCCAATTCTAGCTGGTCTTTAATGAGATTAAAATATGTACCCTTATTTGGCAAAAGTGTTTCATGTGTACCTTGTTCAGTAATTACTCCGTCTTCTAAAACAATTATGTTATCAGCATGTTTTACAGTACTAAGACGATGCGCAACTACAATAACAGTTTTCTCTTTGAAAAATGTTGCCAAGTTCTCCATTATTGTTTTTTCATTGGTAGTATCTAGGGCATTAGTAGCTTCATCAAAGACAATATACTCAGGATTTCGATACACAGCACGAGCTATAAGAATTCTTTGCTTCTGACCAGCACTAATACCATTGCCCTCAGCGCCAATTTTTGTATTAAATCCTAGGGGAAGAGACTCAATGAATTGCAAAATATTCGCAGTTTTGCATGCCTCAATTAATCTTTGAAAATCTGGCACTTCTTCACTAATTGTAATGTTCTTTGCAATGCTCGAATTAAAAATAAAACTATCTTGCATTACACTCCCACAATGCCTACGCCAGAAAATAGGGCTAATGTGTTTAAATGTAGTATCGCCGACTTTTAATTCTCCTCGATAATTATCATAGAATTTTAACAGAAGTTTTAAAATTGTAGTTTTCCCACTACCACTCATTCCTACAATTGCAGTAATTTTACCTTGTGGTATTGTAAAGCTAATATTTTTTAATACTGATTCACTAGAGTCTCCAAGGTAGCTAAAAGACAAATTGTTAAAAATAATATCTCTATTTTGGGGCAAATAATTAATAGCAGATTCATCTAGAGAATTTTCATCGTCCAAATTATGGACTTCATTTAGTCTTTCCATTGAAATTTTCGCATCCTGGGCTGATTGAGTAAAGTTAATTAATTGTTCCATTGGACTATTTAATTGTCCAATTATATACTGAATAGCAATCATGGCCCCAAGTGTAAGCTGTCCATCTAAAACTGCTTTTGCCACAAAAAATGTTATCAAGATATTCTTGCCTTCATTAATTAAAAATACACCAGATTGTTGTATTTGATTTTGAGTTAAGCCCTTAAATCCTAATTTGAATAGTTGAGCTTGTAAATCTTCCCATTCCCAACGCTTTATTTGCTCAGCACCATATAATTTTATCTCTTGCATACCATATACAAGTTGCATTGTCGCGGTATTTTCTCTACTCGCTATGGAAAATCGTTTATAGTCCAGCTGTCTTCGAAATTTTAAAAATATTCTAATCCAAAGAAAATATAAAACACTTCCAACTAAGAAAATAAAAAAAATTACCTTATCATAAACAAGTAAAATGAAAGAAAAAAGTACCAAGTTTATTAAAGAAAATAGTATATTTAAAGAAGTCCCAGTTAAAAACCCTTCAATTCGTTTATGATCCCCCAATCTTTGAAATATGTCACCTGTCATTTTTGTATCAAAATAACTCATCGGCAGCTTCATCAATTTTATCCAAAAATCAGATAAAATAGTGGCATTAATATAAGTGCTAACAAATAGCAACAGTCGACTACGAATAAACTCAACTAACAATCTACTAAAAAGCAAAACAAATTGTGCAATAAGTATTAAATTAATAAAGGATATATTATTGGTATTTATCCCTGTGTCAACAATGCTCTGAGATAAAAAAGGAAAGATTAATTGAATGCCGCTAGAAACACACATAGCAATTAATATTTGTACTATCTGAGATTTTTGAGACAGTACCTTTCTATACAAACTACTCCAACCTAAATTCCCCATTTTTGAATCACTTTTTTGTTCGGCTTCAGATTGCGAATAAAAAAGAGGTGTTGTATCTAAAATTAATGCTATACCAAGGCCATCTCCATTAAATTCATCTTTCGTACTAATCCAATGCCTACATAGTTCTTCTTTACTATAGGAAACAAGACCCACTGCAGGATCTGCAATTTGCACAGTTTTACTATTCGATTTTGGTGTAGTTACAACAAAGTGATTTTGATCCCAATGTAAAATTGCTGGATGTGATATTTGGGTAACCAATTCATCATATGTAAGGCATACGCCTTTAGTTTTAAAACCAATATTCTCAGCCAATTCAGCAATATTAAGTAATGAAACCCCTTCCTTAGTAACATTTAGTCTTTTTCGCAAATTCTCAATAGTGAGAGTCCTATGGTAGTACTTTGCAACCATTTTTATACAAGTAGGACCACAATCATTGCCGTTTAGCTGTTTATAGTATGTAAATGATTTCATAATATATAGTAGAAATTCCTATATCGGTTAGACATTGTCAAAATAAAACTACTCAAAAGAACATCTTAAAAAACTTCATCATCGTGAGAATATAAAGGCCAATTTATTTTGCAATAATACTATCAAGGACTTCTCTAAAACGAGGATCACTTGGACGTAAGGAATCAAGATTTACAATTTTCCCAGAAGATTCAACAATAATGTAGTTAGGTATTCTATCAATTTTGTTATCCCTTAAAAACTTTGAATTTCTAGAATCGAGCAAAACAAAATTATCCTCAAAAGAAATCAAATTCTTAAGAATTGACGATCTCCAGCTCGCGAAATCTTTATCGGTAGATATTTTAATAAAAACAATTTCTTTGCCTTTATATGTTTCTCTCAAATATTTTTCAGAAGGTATTTCCTTAATACATGGTATACACCAACTTGCCCAAAAATCAAGTACTATAGTTTTTCCAGAATATTTCGATAAAACACTTTCAATACTCGTTATACTTGAATCCGCATAGCTGAACATAGCATTCAAACCATTTACTTTGATTCCTGCCGCATACAATTCATCTTCTTTTAGCCATTCATTTGCAATTTTCTTATATAATTTAGTTTTGCAGTTTTTAAAATACTGTTTCCAATAGGATTTATTAATTGATATTTTTTTATTATAAATAACAAGCATTAGTTTAGTTAAAATATAGTCTCTTGAAACTCCAGTAAACAGTTTAATAGTCTCTCTAAAACATACTTCAAAGTCACTTTTTGACTGAATTAAATTTACTTTTTTGGGCAATAATGCATCAGCAATTTTATCAAGAGAATAAAAAAGCCCTAAATGTATTTCGTCAACAGATGTAATTCTATTTATTCTTTGAAGTAATTCCCTATACTTTTGAAAGAAACTCCCTTCATCAATCAAAATATTTTTACTTGCTTCGTATGTTGAAGTAATGTTATTCAATAATTCAGACTCATAAAACAAATAAACTAATCTAGAGTATGAGCTATCTTTAAATGCTGCAGACCTTAACAATGAGTCCAATAGCTTCATTTTTGTTTCATGTACTTTTGATAACTCGCTTGTCCTATTTGAAATGCTTGAACCTTTGTCCGTCAATCTAATCTTGCCATTTTGTTCAAACTGTAGCCACTTTTTTAAAAAATATTTTAAAAATTCAGATTCTCTTTGGTGTTCAATACTATTTGTGTATTTAATCCCAAATTGAAAATCGTCAATTAAATCTACATCAATGCTATCGCCAGGGAATATTAAGTAAGGGTCATAATTAATAAAAAATGTTGGGTAGTATAGGGAAATAGTTTTTGGATCTCCATTGTCAAATTCCAGATTCTTCCATGAAAGTGTTTCTATGTCAAAATAACTTAAGTAATGGTTGTTTTTATTATCAACTTTCGCTGTTACATAAATTGGCTTAAACAATATTGGCTTCTTTTCAATTAAAATATTATGCTTTGTTTTGCATGAAAAAAAAGAAACAGCTACAAATAAAAGACTGAACAATAATGAAATATATTTGTAAGACATTGAAATAAATTAAGTAAAATCTATAAGATTTTCAAGAAATATCTTATAACAAATCAAGTATTTGAAATCAAATTAACAGAAGTTAATCATCATTCAAATACTTGAATAAAGATCAATAATTAGAGATTAATCTGCACAAACAAATCCATATACACAATGTGGGGGGAACGTGTTATATCGACAATCTCCTTGCCCAGTTGTATATATACCTCCTGATGGACACTGATATGTCAATGGATGACAATCTAAATCATTTATGCACCATCCGCCACCACCTGGAGGCGGGGCAGCATCCCCTCCTTTCAAATTTTTCATTTCGCTTCTTTCTAATTTTTTCATTTTTTAAAAGTTTAATAATTAATAGCTGTTTTGCATAAATGCGAGGTACAGTTTTTAACCTCTTTCTTGGCCAAGAAAATATTTAGGAATTTAATTCATACTCAATCAAATTTGCAAAATCAGTCCAGGAGTATAATTCTGGAATTTGCCTCCCGTTGAGAAAAATTGTTGGAGTTTTCATAATATTTACCTTTTTACTCCAATTAATATGATAATTTATATAGTTCTCTATATCTATATCCGCTACATTGAAAAGAGTCTTATATTTTTCTATATTTAGTAGTGAGTACCATGTATTAATCGATTCGTGTGGAGAAATAGTTGCAGCCTTTAGGATTTCCTTTACTGCTTTCACTTTTATATCATTATCGTCATTAGTCAATAACGCAAATCGTATCGTAATAGAAACCCTTTTAGGAAATTTCGAAAATATATTTTCAAGGTTGTGATGTGCCTTAGCACATGGTGTACAGAATGGATTACATGCAATTACCAAATTAAGATTGGCATTTTCCGCACCATAGGAAATCAGATCATTTTTTGAAGGTAAGTTATCTTCATTGAATATATTTTTGGATAACATTGCTTTAAAAATAGCAGGGTCTCTCTTGAATCTTATGATACCTATTTCATTTTCAAGATTCGACATTCCTTTTTGATACAATATTTTAAATGTTTGCCAAAGTGATATAGAAAATAGTTGTAGAAAAACAAACATTACATATATACTAAGAGGAGTATTTGTCACTTTAAGCAAATCTAAGTACAGGAGTGAAACAATACTATTAATAAAAATGATTATTAAAATTCCAATACACAACATGCATATTTGCTTCACAATAGCTACCTGATAATAAAGTGAGTAAATTGGAAATAGAAGTGCCACAAGTGATACTATATAATATATTTGAATGTTTGTTGCCCAATGCGAAGAAGTAAAATGTATTAATATGATAAATATTATCGAAGAAATAAAGTAACAAAATCCTACATCAGCCCAACTTAGCCAATTAAAAAGCTTAGCTCCTTTGGAAAATAATACGGCTTCACATTTATTATTTTTTGAAATCCCACATATCTTGTCAGTCACTATATTCTTTACGCCAAATTCTTTTTGAGATATAAGCCAACACATATATACACCAACTGAATTTGTCATTATTAATAATATAACTGGGATAGATCTAAAAGACAAAAAAAATATAGTAAGGCATAATGATAAAAGAAGACCACTTAAAATGTAAAATAGTTGAGTTAATTTTTCGGTTTTCCTAATAATGGTATGTTCAATATTACCATAAACTTTTGTCGGAACAAGTATCATAACATTTCCGCTCCAGTATTCTTCAAAATCTTTATTATTTTTTTTAGCATCATCAATGCTTTCGCAAAATAATATTCTACCAGCACCTTTATTTAAATGTGCAAGGAAGTTAGAATTATGATTTTTTAGATCATCAATGCTACAATAATATGTATTAGTGTAAATACCAAGTTCAACTAATGAGTCTTCAACTGCCAAAAGTGAAGGATAATCTGGGTGACTTTCAATTCTTTTTTTTAAATAAGTTGTACTAATATTTATTGAATTAACTTTAAGCCATTTTTCAATCTCATTTATCATAGAATAATAAGCGTTTATTAAAAATAAATTAAATTCTTTGCTATAAGAAAAATACCTTTCCACTAAAAAAATACCAACAAATATCTAGGGATAGAAATAATATTGATAGTAATGAAATAATTACAAAGCGAATTGGAATCACCTATTAACATAACGACTTCTTAGGTCTAAAAGAATCGTCATTTGCTTGATTAAAAAAGTAATTGGACTATTATAATAAATAACATAATGCTAATCCAAACTTTCCATTTTTTATTTTTAATCTCTGCATGATTTAAAATATAAAATCGGTTTTAATACAATTTAGATGCGCTATAAAAATAATTCCCCTTTTGAACTCTTCATATTTTCGCTTCTGTTCCAAGTATTAATTCCTAATTTAACTAGGGGCCCTTTATAAATATTAATGGATAACATTCCTGGTTTGAATCAAACCTGAATTTAAAATTATCAAAATATAATTTACTTGAAAGGTGTTCCAATTTAACAAAAACAGCGTAAGACATACAAGAAAGGATAATAGTTTAACATTCCTAAATTAGAACAATTTTTTTAATACTTAATTTACTTGGGCAAATAAATCGGGCACAAGCTCCATACCATTAAATTTCAAATTACCCATTACTTTGGCTTTCCCTGAAATTCGACGAAATAAGCAATGTTCTAATACACTTTTTAACCTCTTGCAATTATGCTTATTTAGATGACGAAAGTTTATAAAAGGATATGCTATAAATCATATCGTCCTCTGAAAAGCCAAAACTTAAATATTAAATAGTGTACTGACCCCCTAAATGGCTGGACAGAATTGCAAGAGCAATTAAGTCACTAAATTTAGGTATTATGTCAAAAACAAGAAGAAGTTTCTCGGCTTCGGAGAAACTGTCGATTATCAACGAAGCAGACCAGTATGGCCA
>JACPUV010000004.1 GCA_016192105.1 Sphingobacteriales bacterium
AAGTCGCACGAGAAAAAGCTGTAGGGGGAGGGATCCCCGCCTTCGCTAAAGCTACGGTGGGCAGGGAACCCTTCCACGGAGCAGTTAGCCAAAAAAACAAAGCCTGCCTGCCGGATAGGCAGGATTAGTGGTCAACCCTGGTCGGCCTTACCAAAAGTAACGTCGGCTCTACTTTTCGTTTGTCCCTGCCTGCCGGCGAGGCAGGCTGAACTCCCACCCCCGAGACGAGAGGGTCGCTGTTAAAGATTTTATTACCGGGCATAAAAAAGCCCTTGCTAAGGAGGCAAAGGCTCCGCAAAGCAAATAATTGCCAGGCGGTTAAAGTCGCACGAGAAAAAGCTGTAGGGGGAGGGATCGAACCTCCACGGAGCAGTTAGCCAAAAAGCAAAGATTAGTGGTCAACCCTGGTCGGCCTTACCAAAAGTAACGTCGGCTCTACTTTTCGTTTGTCCTGAACTCTCCACCCCCGAGACGAGAGGGCATGTCTGCCAAAAATTTCATCACCCCACAGTGTAAAAAGAACTTCGTTGTTGTTGCTGGCACAAATATATAGCGGATCCGCTTTTTATTCCAAGTTTTCTAATAAATATTTTAAAAGTATAGATAATATTCAAATAATTGCTATATTTATTGAATAAATATAAAAAACAGGATAAAAATGGCTGCAAAATTGAATCTGGACAAACTGGACCTGCAGATCATCCACCAGATGATGGAGAATGCAGAGATCTCTTATGCCGACCTGGGTAAAAAACTATTTGTTTCCGGTGGTACCATCCATGTACGTATCAAAAAACTGCAGGAAGCCGGCGTGGTTAAAGGTACAAGATTAAAAGCTGACCTCAGGCAGCTGGGGTATGATGTGATCGCTTTTATCGGGATCTACCTGAAGGAAAGTTCACTCTACGATACCGTCGCCCGTGATCTGCAGAAGATCCCGGAGATTGTCCGGCTGAACTACACCACGGGCAACTACAGCATGTTTGCCGAGATCGTTTGCAAGGATATTACCCAGCTCCGGTCCGTACTGCACGACCAGCTGCAAAAGATCAAAGGAATCGAGCGGACCGAAACCTTTATCTCGCTGGAGGAAAGTTTCAGCAGGAATGTAAAAGTGATCTGACGCTTTCCCGTTACAGCTTATTCATACACCGGATCATGAAAGAACCATCCCGTTTTTATTCTTCCCTTGGGTTATTGCTGGTACTGAATGTGCTGGTCAAACCCCTGTGGATATTCGGGATTGACCGCCCGGTACAGAACCTCAGTGGTACCGGACCGTACGGAACTTATTTTTCCTTATTTGGCTTTTCCTTTGTTCTTGGATTTTTACTGGACTGGGGACTGACCCAGTACATGAACCGCCAGCTGGCCGCAGATGCCGCTGTCTTCAAAAAAGCAACCGGCCATTTCCTGTTGCTTAAACTGTTCCTGGTCTTATTATATGCAGCCATTGTGTTTGCAGTAGCTGCCCTGTCGGGTGTCAGGGCACTTAACCTGCTTACCCTGCTGATCCTGGTTCAGGCAATGAGTTCCCTTTTTCTTTTTGCCCGGGCCATCATCACTTCCCTGCAGTGGTTCCGGGCGGATGCCTGGTTTTCGGTGCTGGATAAAATATTGATGATCCTGGTTTGCGGAAGCTTCCTGCTCCTGCCGGTTTTGGGATCCATTACAATTGAAAAATTCCTGCTGTCACAGCTGACCTGTACCGCCCTTGCCTTACTGGCTGCTTTTATATACCTCCGGCGCAAGGGGTTTGTATTTTCTTTTGCTGAAAAGGGGTGGTTCAACATCCGCCTTTTTAAAGAAGTACTTCCCTACGGACTGATCGTTCTGCTGATGTCGGCCCATTACCGGCTCGATGGGTTTCTGTTAGAGAGAATCCATCCCAACGGGGCCCATGAAGCGGGGATCTATGCGGGCGCTTACCGCCTGCTTGATGCGGGCAATATGGCGGGTTACCTCGTAGCTTCTTTCCTGTTACCCTTTATCGCCAAACAAAGGGACCGCAAAGAATGGGTGAATGAGGCGGTGCTGAACAGCCGGCACCTGCTGATGCTCTTCGCGCTGACTGCAGCGATCATAGCCATTGTCCTGGCCCCTTGGTTACAAACCCTTTTATATCATGACCGGAATCCCCATGCCATTCAAGTGATGCAATATTGTATTCCCGCTCTGATCGGCTACTCATTGGTGCAGGTTTACGGAACCGTACTCACCGCGGCCGGGCATATCCGCTCCTTTTGTTTTATCGTACTGGGGGCGCTGGTGATTAATATCCTGCTGAACATCGTCTGGATACCGGTGTACGGGGCATTGGGCTGTTGCTATGCGGCCCTGGTCAGCCAGGCATCCGCTGCAATGGCTGTGTTTGCCCTGGCCCGTTCCCAAACAGGTGTTCATACAGACTTTCGCTCCCTGCTTATCTATATTTTAACCGGGGCCATGCTGTTTTGTTTTCTTTACTTTGGGGACCCGGTTATTTCCAATAAACCATTGCTGCTGGCGGCCGGTTGTTTGCTGGTACTTGTTTTGGCTTTCGTAACCAAACTGACCAGCGCCAATAAATGGAAACAACTATTTTTAAATAATAAATAAAGAAAATGCCCGATATTTTTTCGCTGATCAAAAACTGGTGGAAACAGACCCTGTTATTGCTCCTCCTTTCCCTCGTTACAACGGGAGTGATTGTTTATACAAAACGGCCGGAATACCTGTCGGTTGCCACGGCTGTGCCGGCCAGCACCTATACGTCTGACAAAGCGCGGCTTTTCAATAGCAATATTGAACAACTATACACCGCACTCGGTACCCCGGATGACCTGGACCTGGTTGTGGGTACGGGTAAACTGGATACGGTTTATCTTGCTGTTACAGCACAATTCAACCTGCAGGACCATTATAAAACGGGAGAAAAGGGAGAAGCGGCTATCGGAAAAGCGGCTTCCCTGCTGAAAAAAAACAGCAGCGTAACAAAAAGCGAATACGGGGAACTGAAAGTCAGGGTCTGGGATACCGATAAAAACCTGGCTCCGCAACTGGCCAATGCCGTGATGAACCAATTACAGTTCATGCACCAGGGCCTCCGGAATGCCGGTAATGAAGCCACGCTGGGATCACTTATCACCGGCAGAAAGCGGTTGCAACAGCAAATGGATTCAGTTCCGGCCGATGCAACTGCCGCGATGATGACACGCCTGGCCGGGTACGATAAACTGATCGATGAATACCAGCTCATTGTTGATAACAGGGCCCCTGCCCTGGTAGTGGTGGAAAATGCCAGGACCAGCGACTGGCCCGACCGTCCGAAGCGGGTACAATGGATGCTGGCTACTGCGGTACTCGCCCTGCTTTTTTCTTTATTACTGGCTGCCCTGCTGGAAAAAAGAAAATCGGCAATCGGGTGATACCGGCTGCTGCAAATAAGAAAAACATCCTCTTCCTTCTTTTTATGGGGTTGTTTATAACGGCCCTGGCAGTGGCGGCGGGTTCGGAGAACTATTGGCTGCCGGGTATTCCGTTTGCCGCGTTACTGCTCTATGCCGGCTGGATGAATAAGTCCCTTGTCTTTTACGGATTGCTTTTCAGCCTGCCCCTTTCCTTCGAATATAATCTTTCTTCCACTCTCGGTACTGATATCCCCGATGAATTGCTGATGCTGCTGACCAGCGGACTCTTCCTGTTGTACAGCTTGAACAACAAATCGGCCCTGCCGAAAGAAATCAAACAACATCCTTTATTGTTCTTCCTGTTTATCCTGCTTGCCTGGATGTCCGTTACCATTCTGTTTTCCACCCATCCTCTCGTATCGGTGAAATACGGGCTTGCAAAGGCCTGGTACCTGGGTGCTTTTGTATTGGCGCCTCTTCTTGTATTCACCAATAAGAAAGCAATCCTCACAGGGGTAAAGCTTTTGCTGTACGCCATGCTGCTGGTCACCCTGGTTGCCGGGATCCGTCACAGCAGCACCGGGTATAGTTTTGCAGGGATCAATGAGGCGGTCAGTCCCTTTTTCCGCAACCACGTGAATTATTCAGCCATGCTGGTTTGCATGATACCGGTTTGGATCGCTTTTTATAAACTGGAAAAAAGACCGGGCCGGAGAAAGTGGATCCTGCTTTTCCTGCTGGTTAGTACAGCAGCTTTATTCTTTTCCTATGCCAGGGGGGCCTGGCTGGCCCTGCTGACGGGGCTGGCGGCATACGGGCTGATCTATAAAAGATGGTTAGTGACGGTTTTCCTGGTCTTTATTCTCCTGGCGGTTGTTGCCCTGTGCTGGTTAAAAAATAATGACCGCTACCTGCGGTATGCGCACAAGTACCAGACCACCATATTTCACAAAGATTTCGGGGAACACCTGGTGGCGACTTATAAACTGAAAGATGTTTCCACTGCCGAGCGTTTTTACCGCTGGATCGCCGGTGTAAGAATGACCAGCGACAAGCCGCTGACCGGTTTTGGACCCAATACTTTTTATGAGAACTACAAACCCTATGGCATACCTGCTTTCAAGACCTGGGTGAGTGATAATAAAGAGCATTCCACCGTACATAATTATTTCCTGCTGACGCTGATCGAACAGGGTTATCCGGGTCTTTTCTTCTTCCTGCTGCTGCTGGTAGCCCTGCTGTATTATGCCCAGTATTTATACCACCGCATCCGGGATCAGTTTTATCGGCTGCTGGCCTTGACAACCGGTGTCATCCTGGTCATGATCATTACGGTAAACTGCCTGAGTGACCTGGTTGAAACCGATAAAGTGGGTTCTCTTTTCTTCCTGTGCCTGGCCCTGCTGATCCGGGCGGATATCAATACAAGGCAGGAAAAATAAATGCATAGGATCCGGGGTCAGATCCTTCCCTTCACATTCAGTGCATCCCGCAGGCCGTTTCCAAACAGGTTAAAAGCCAGCACCAGCAGCATGATGGCGAAACCAGGGGCCAGGGCCAGCATGGGGTTCTGGGTGATGATGAAATTATAATTCTCCTTGATCATGAGCCCCCAACTGGGCATTGGAGGTTGTACACCCACGCCGAGAAAGCTGAGACCCGCTTCAATGACAATGGCCGAAGCAAAATTGGAAGCGGCGATAACCATTACCGGCCCCATGATATTGGGCCAGATATGCCGGACAATGGTCCGGAGGTCGGAAAAGCCCAGTGCCTTTGTTGCTTCGATATACTCCAGTTCCCGCACAGCAAGTACCTGCCCCCGCACCAAACGGGCCACATTCACCCACATGGTCAGTCCAACGGCAATGAATACCTGCCAAAACCCTTTTCCCAGGGCCAGGGTAATGGCGAAGACCAGCAACAGGGTGGGAATACTCCAGATCACATTGATGAACCACATGATCACTTCATCTACTTTTCCCCGATAAAAGCCGGCCAGGGAACCCAGCAGTAAACCAATGCTGAGGGAAATGATCACGGTGATCAGCCCCACGCTCAGGCTCACCCTAGTACCCACAATGATCCGGCTCAGGATATCTCTTCCGTATTTATCGGTACCGGTAATAAAACGCTGGCGGACCACCGGTACAGGGGCTGCCTGTGAAAGCGGAAAGGCAACCCGTTCACCCAGGCCCTCATCAATGTATTTCTGTACAATGATACTGTCGCCTTTTATCTCGTGGCGGGTAATGGGGATATAATAGTATTTGTCTTCCTTCCCGTTTGCCAGCTGCTCAAAAAAACCGGGAGGAGCCACTTCTTTCTCTTTTTTCAGTTTTACAAAATCCCGGGAAAAACCGGGCTGTTCTCCCCCGATCTCGAGGATGATCCTGTTTGCATAGGGCGAGGAATCGGGCGCAATAAAATAAGCGAAGAGGGCGGTCAGAACGGCCAGTATGATCACCAGCAGTCCAAAGACAGCGCCTTTGTTTTTCCTGAGCCTGCGCCATGCTGCTGCCTGGAAGGAAGGAGAGGTGTTCATACCGGGGAAAGATACTTATTTTACTTTTCTTCCTTTCCATTCATACCGGCCGAATTGCCCGAACAGGCCTGAAAAAACAGTATAAATGATATGCAGGGGCTGGAAGAGAAAGAACCAGTTGAGCAATGATTTTTTCCCGAAGAAGGACGTCACTTTTACTACGAAAGGGAGTTCCACCAGTGTCTTGGCGATCCAGTTTGCAGCCAGGAGGAGCCAGTAACGGGAATCAAAGAAACCGGCAACGAAAAGGGCGCCGAAGCACAGGTTGTACAGGTACACCAGCAACAGCACCCCGAAGATCCTTTTGTCTTCATAATTTTTTGCCTTGCTGGCCCAGCGGATCCGCTGGTTGAAGAATGCGGTCCAGGATTTCATCGGTGCCGTTGTTACAAGGGCCGCTTTTGATTTCAGGTAATGCACCCGGCCGGGATATTGTTTCCAGATCTTGTGCATCAGCAGCATATCATCTCCCGAAGCGATCTGGTCAATCCCGGAAAAACCATTCACGGCGCGGAAGGCTTTTTTTTCATACCCCAGATTAGCGCCGTTGCACATGGAATGACTGTTGCGGTACACCGCTGCCGCCGTGATACCCTGCAGTATAAGGAAATCGAGTGCCTGGAACAGTTGCAATACGGACTGGTCATTACTGAAGACCACGGGGGCCGCAATAAAAACCGCATTCTTTTCTTCTTTAAAGGCAGCCAGGGTGGCGATCCAGTCAGGACCGGGCAGGCAATCGGCGTCGGTGGTAATGATCAGCTCCCCATTGGCCGCCTCAATCCCTTTTTCAAGGGCCTTTTTTTTATAGGAATTCAGCGAATCCTCTTTTAGCTGAACCAGTTTAACGCCGGGGAAAGACCGAACAATGGAGGAAGTGGTATCCGTGGAATGATCATCCACCACAATTATTTCGGTTAATCCCCGGGGATAGGACTGCTCTTTCAGCGCCTGTAGCAGGTTGCCGATATTCGCAGCTTCATCCCGGGCAGGTATAATCACGCTGACCCGGGTCTGTGCGGGCCCGGCCGGTACATAATCCGGGACCTCCTTCCAGGCCTGTCCGTAATAGAAAAGCAGCAGGCTGTAAAGCACCCATAAAAATATCGTGATAAACAAGAGGACCATGCGGCAGGGCAAAACTAATCAATGCGGGCTAGTGTTACATCATGTTTGAAGGGTTGCTTTCAAGAAGCTGCGAGGGACGGGCTATGAGCTGCGGGACTTAAAGGAGATGCCGTACTATTTGTCTCGCTGCTCGCCGCTCGTAGCTCATGGCTCATAGCTCGTGGCTAACTACAAAATGCATCAGGATATAGTTAACCTGCACTAGTGCTGCAAAGCGCTGATAATGGCTTCCAGGTTTTTTTCATGCAATACCTGGTGTCCGGAGTTGATCACGGTAAGGGTACAATATTCCCTGATACCCGCCCTGAATTTTTCACCCACAGAGGATAGAATGATCCGGTCGTATTTTCCATAGATCAGCCGGACAGCCGTTTTATGTTCCCGGATGGCTTTTTTGATCTGCGAAACCGAAGGTTTTATTTTACGGAGCACGGTCCAGCGATTGTAAAGCAGGCTTCTTACTTCCGGATTACCGATATAGTAGTTGACGAATTTAAAAATACTGGGGTTCACCAGCTGCAGTTTCTTCATCAGTTTCAGCATTCCGAAGAACCACCCGGGTTTTTCCATGGTAAATGCAAAAAATTTATTACCGGCTCCTGTTTGTGTGGCCAGCCAGTACCAGAAATTTACTTTTAATCCATCCGGGGCTAATAAGATCAGCTTTTCCACTCTTTCCGGCCTTTCCTGGTAATAGCGGAGGGCCATCCGGGCACCAAGACTGAAACCCACTAAAATGATCCGGTCATTTTCCCCTGCATCGGGGGCCCGGTTTTCGAAAAGGATTTTTTCAACGATCTGCACTAAGTCCCCGGGAGTCAACGGCCTTTTTTCTGCCCATACCGTTTTACCATGAAAGGGCAGATCAAGGGAAATAAAAGAGAATGCAGCGCCGGCAGGAGCCGGGAGAAAATCATAGTTGTTTGTGCTTTCCCCGTAACCGTGAAAGCAAATCACGTTCTTTCCCCCGTTCCCGGAAACTGAATAGTGAATGGACGAAGACTGGTAAGCGAGAACCTGATTTTTCATTCGTAATTGCTGCTGAAAGTATAAAGTGCTGTTTGGGCCTGCCAATGGGGCGGGTACCGTAATTATTCAGCCCCGGCCCCTGGGGTAAAGTTAATGTAGTTGATGTTATGTAGTAATGCTTCCGGTATTCGTTGGCTGGGACTACAGGTGCCCCGAAAACGGAGTGACGCCTGTATTTTTTAGTCGCTGTACCGCCTGGCTCTCGTATGGGCAACGATTCTTTTGGCCGGGCCCGGCTTAAGCCGTTCGTAAAATCTTTTCCATCTTCTTTCCTTTCGCTAATTCATCGATCAATTTGTCTAAATACCTTGTTTGTTTCGTTATGGGGTTTTCTATTTCTTCTATACGATACCCGCAAATTACCCCGGTTATGAGACGGGCGTTGGGGTTCAGCCTGCCTCGCCGGCAGGCAGGTTTTGCTTTTTTGAAGAATGTTTCAAAACTTACTTTCCCGTCAATCAATTCCTGTAGTTTCCTGTCGTCAAAGCCGGTCAGCCATTCTATCACCTGGTGTAATTCTTTCTTTGTCCTGCCTTTACTCTCCACTTTTTTGAGATAATGCGGATAGACAGATGCAAAAACCATTTTTGCCACTCTTTTATCGTGTTCAGGTGTTGTTTTCATACTATTTCATTCTTTCTGATTTTCCTTTTCGTTCCCATTTTTAGCCAGCGAATTTCTCCGGGCAATGCAACTGTTTAACATCGCCCGTCATACTGAAATATACCGAAAATCCCGGCCTGAACCATTACCGGAGAAATGCTTTGGTTTGTACCGATCCGTCCTCACTGGTCAGTGTAAAATAATACAGGCCGGTGCCGGCTGGGACAATACTATCCCCTGTGTATTCATATACACGAATACACAGAAGAATAATTTCTTCGTTCTCTGAATTTTTAATGTTTATTTCAGAGGGGGACCTGTACTATTAATCAAAGTGGGGGGATCTATCCGGAAGGATGCCTGAAGTTATTTTAATTAGCCGGTTGCGTTCACACAAATTATTAACAGGCCGGAGCCGGAAGGAGGAATTTTGAGTTACGGGAAATTTTCCTATATTTGAATAGTTGCACAAACAACTATATGTCAAACAACCAATTTAAGAAGGGAGAACTTTACAGCTTTATCACGGGGAAAGCGTCCACGGCAATTGCCCGCAGATTGCAGAAGAAATTCAATATGGCCGGGCTGAATATTACAATCGAGCAATGGAGTGTGTTATATCATTTATGGAAACGCGAGGGAATCAGTCAGCAGGAGTTGTGCAATGCTACGTTCCGGGATAAACCCAGCATCACCCGGCTGGTGGACAACCTGGAAAAACTGAACCTGGTGAAAAGGGTGCCTTCGGAGCATGACCGCCGGATCAACCTGATCTACCTGACCAGGCAGGCACAAAAACTGCAGGAGGATACGATGACCGTGGCGGAGGAAACACTGAACGAAGCGCTCGAAACCGTGCCGGCCGATAAAGTGGATATCTGCAAGGAAGTGCTGCAGATCGTTTATGATAACCTGAAATAAACAATAACCCCATTATAAAACAGTAAACCCCTCATTATGACTACAGCAACGGAAGCAAAAAAAGCGCTGAAAGGCGGTGAATGGCTGATTAAAGAATCTTCCCCTGCTGAAACCTTTTGCCCCGAAGGTTTTTCAGAAGAACAAGGGATGATCCGGGATATGTGTAACCAGTTCCTCGATACAGAGGTTTATCCCTATCTCGACCGGATCGATTCACTCGAACCCGGTTTAATGAAGTCCATCCTGACAAAAGCGGGTGACCAGGGACTACTGGCCACTTCTTTCCCCGAAGAATACGGAGGACTCGGTAAGGATTTTGTCACCTCCACTATTATTAATGAGTACCTCGGGGCCGGGCACTCATTCTCTGTAGCCGTGGCGGCGCATACCGGCATCGGCACCCTGCCGATCCTGTATTTCGGTACACCGGAACAAAAGGAAAAGTATATTCCCAAACTGATCACCGGGGAATGGGCCGGTGCATACGGACTGACCGAACCCAACAGCGGCAGCGATGCCCTGGGGGCAAAAACAACGGCCAAACTGAGCGCGGATGGAAAGTATTATATCCTGAACGGGCAGAAATGCTGGATCACCAATGGTGGTTTTGCGCAGGTGTACACTGTATTTGCCAAAGTGGACGGCGATAAATTCACCGGCTTTATTGTAGAAAGAGGGACCGAAGGGTTCACCCAGGGACCGGAAGAGAATAAAATGGGGATCAAAGGATCTTCCACCGTGCAGTTGTATTTCCAGGATTGCAAAGTACCAGTGGAGAACCTGCTGGGTGAAGTGGGCAAGGGACACCGCATTGCATTCAATATCCTGAATATTGGTCGCCTGAAACTTTGTGCAGCAGCGATCGGTGGTGCCCGGCGTTCGTTGAGCGGAACCGTGGAATATGCCAGGACCCGCGAACAGTTTCAGCAACCGATCTCCAATTTTGGGGCGATCAAACATAAGCTGGCTGAAATGGCCCTGCGCATTTTTGTAGCGGAATCCGCCCTCTACCGCACGGCCAAATGGATTGATGAAAAAGAACATGAACTGCTGTCCGCCGGTAAACCCTTCAGCGAAGCCCTGCTGGGCGGAGCAGAGGAATATGCCATTGAATGCGCCATCCTGAAAGTGTACGGAAGCGAGGTGCTGGATTACGTGGTGGATGAAGGCGTGCAGGTGCATGGCGGTAACGGCTTCAGCGCTGAGTATAATATTTCGAGGGCTTACCGTGACAGCCGGATCAACCGCATTTACGAAGGAACCAATGAGATCAACCGCCTGCTGACGCTCGATATGACCCTGAAAAGGGCCATGGGTGGCCGGCTGGACCTGATGGGGCCTGCCATGGCGGTGCAGAAAGAACTGATGAGCATCCCTGATTTCGGGGCATCCGATGAATCGCCCTTTGTGGCTGAACGGAAACTGGTCGCCAACCTGAAAAAAGCCATCTTAATGACCTCCGGCGCCGCAGTACAGAAACTGATGATGAAAATAGAAGGCGAGCAGGAAGTACTGATGAATATCGCGGATATGGCCATCGGGACCTTTAATGCGGAAAGCGTGCTCCTGCGGGTAATGAAAATGGTGGAGGAAAGAGGAGAAGCTGCCTGCCAGGATTACCTGGATATTATGCGCACCTACCTGTATGACGCGGCGGATAAAGTAAATAAATCAGGGAAGGATGCCATCAATGCCTTTGCGGACGGGGATGAGCAGAAAATGATCCTGATCGGCTTGAAACGCTTTACCAAGGCTGATCCCTTTAACAGCAAGGAGGCCCGGAGAAGGATTGCGGATAAAATGATTGCAGCGGGGAAATACTGTTTTTAATTCCATTGTTCCCGGTCAAAATCGAGCAGGACTGTTCTTAACGGGGCAGTCCTTTTTGTATCCGTGTACAGGCTGGACAGTTCTTTGCGGGTTACTTTTAATTCTTTCAGTTTCCGGATCCGTTTTTGTTCCACCACCAGCCCGACACATAACATAATGGAGGACAGGCTGGCTGCTATATAATATACCAGGAAGGTATCATTTACATACTGGAGGTTCTCTTCCCCGTTTTTATCCACTTGCGCTTTAAAGACATAGTAAAGCAGGTAAATGAGAAAATAACAGCCATAGGCAAAAAGCAGGGAGGTTACAATGACCGCTTTCCCCGTGGCTTTGCGGTTCTCGATCGCCTGTTTGGTATGCCGGATAAAGAAATACATGGCGAGTCCGAATACCAGCAGCAGCCCCGGGCCCATCAGGATGGTGATCGCCTCTGTATTAAGGCCGATCACGGCAATAATAATGGCTTCAAAAACGGCAAAAGTCAGGGCCAGCCATTTCATTCGTTGGGTAAATGTTCTGGATGTGCTGAAATAGGTCAGGAACAGGATCATCAGGGGAGGATCTGCAATATTATTGAGAAGACCCCAGTAATATTCTGTTTCGGCGCCTACAATGATATAGTGCTCGGTGATCAGGTTGTATATAAAGGCCGATGAATAATATAACACTAATACAGGGAAGCTCCTGTAGCGCCCTAAGCCCAGGACAAATATTAATAGTACAGGCCCGAACAACGCGAGGGAAGCTACCAGGCCCATGATCGAATTCCAGTTCATTTCTGTCGGTTTTTCTAAGGATATGGATCGTAATTCTTACTTGTTTCAGAATTATCCTGCAATAATAACGGGCAATAGTGTC
The DNA here is from genome assembly GCA_016192105.1 of Sphingobacteriales bacterium. Lineage (GTDB taxonomy): Bacteria > Bacteroidota > Bacteroidia > Chitinophagales > Chitinophagaceae > JJ008. Next base: position 12,307 of record JACPUV010000004.1, read on the forward strand.
ATATAGTGTTTAAAAAGAAGAGTTTGCAGGAAAATTCAGTAAAACTGATATACTCCACCGTAATATTACGGATCGTTCCCAAAGGGGTTTTTATGTTATCTTTCTGTTATGTTACGATTTTTCCGTTTCAGTTCTGTGCTGCTTGCTTTTTCTCTCCAGGCACAACCACCGGCCGGGAATTATATGATGGGGAAAACAACCGGGGTCCTGCCCTGGCTCGAATACGGACTGGGTTCTGACCGGCTGGGCGGATCGAAGATGACCTCACTGGATACCGGCATCCTGGTCAAAGTGGTGGACAGTACGATCCTGAACTACAAAGTGCAGCTTTCGGCCCGGCACCTGGCTTATCTTCCCAAAACGAATTTTCAGCGGGATGACAGCCTCCGGCTTTCCGCCTATTACCTGACCAATAGCTGGAAGGTCTGGGGAGATGACCGCTATGATTATATAACCGTGACGCTCGACGAAAAACTTCCGTACAAAAGCATGCAACTGGTCAATCCCTCCCGCCTGGTGATTGATATTTTCGGGGCTACCAACAATACAAACTGGATTACGCAGCTTTCTACAGCCACCGGAATAAAGAATGTTTACCATGAGCAACCGGAGGATGATGTGTTCCGCGTGATCATTGAATTAAACCACCCGCAGCACTGGGGGTACCGGATCTGGTACGAGAACAGGAAATTAGTGATCCGCATTAAGCGGCAGCCGGGAGACCCGCAGCTGAAATTCCTGGAAGTGGCCGTGGATGCAGGCCATGGCGGGGAGAATAACGGGGCAACTGGTACAAAAACAGGGATCCGGGAAAAGGACTATACCCTCCTGATCGCAAAGGAACTGGAAAAGGTGCTGAAGGAGGAGAAGGCAAAAGTGTTTATGACCCGTGAAAAGGATACCACCCTGTCCATGCCGGAGCGCATTGCGATGCTGCAGCAGGAGGAGCCGGATTTCCTGGTCAGTATTCACCTCAATTCTTCATCGAAAGACAGCATCCGCGGTACGAGTACCTATTACCGTTATACAGGGTTTCGCCCGCTTTCGCACTATATATTAAAAGAGTTGCTGAACCTGGGGCTGGCCGAATTCGGGAATATCGGGAGTTTCAACTTTGCCCTGAGCGGCCCTGTGGAATATCCCAATTGCCTGGTGGAAGTCGCTTTTCTGAGCAATAAGGAAGATGAACAGCTGATACTGGATCCTGCTTTTCATAAAGCAGTAGCCCGGCAGATCGTGGCGGGGATCAAGGCCTGGTTGCGGTCCTGTAATGAGCATTGAAAATTGAGCATTGAACATTGAAAATTGAATTGGGTATTGTTCGCCAATACGATAAAAAGAACTTACTCTTCATTAGCAACCTGCAGGCAATAATTGATTGCCTCCTCCGAATTTAATGTTACAAGGAAATCCACCCCCTTTTAAAGGGGAAAAAACAGGGAATTCCGGTGTAAACAGCTTTTCCCGGAATGCTGTTCCTTGTAGCTTAGGGTCATAAATACGGCTATGAATAGAATAAAATATGACCTGGAAGAAAGGCTGATCCAATTTACCTGCAATATGATCGATATAGTTGAAGCATTGCCCAATAACCGGGCAGGGAACTATATAGCGGGGCAATTAATCAGGTCCTGCCATTCGCCTGCTTTTAATTATGCGGAAGTTCAGGCGGCCGAATCGGGAAATGATTTTTTGCATAAAATGAGCGTCGTGCTGAAAGAATTAAAGGAGTGCCGTACAGCGTTGAAAATTATTGCTAGGAAGGAGATGGTTCCGCGGAATACAATTGTAAATAAGATGATCGGTGAAGCGGAGGAGTTGGTTGCGATTATTGGTAAGGGTATTTCTACGGCAAGAAATAATATGAAAAGCCGCTAAGTTGTCGTAAATGAAAATTACCCGCTCGCCGGAGTGCTGACGAAAGAGTGAAAATTTAATTCAAAGATGGCGGGTGCTCCATGTTTAATTTTCAATGTTCAATGCTCAATGTTCAATGTTCAATACTCGGGAGGAAAGGGCTGACCCCGGTGACAGGTCATGCAACTGACTGTATGCAGGTATTCCGGTCTTGTATTTTTATCAAAGTAAAAATGGGTCTTGTTGATCAGGATGGTCATCCGGATCATGTCCCGGGCATTTTCCTTCATAGGTTCCGTATCGGACCTGAAATCAAGACTGTCCGGGAACCCGGTAACCCTGGTATGGCAGAAAGAGCAGTTCACCCCCAGAGCCCTCGTGTAGGTTTCCATCAGGCTGTCCAGTTTTTGATCCGGAATATCCAGGGGCAGCACTTTCAGGTTCCGGTCCTGGAATGCAGGAGCCTTGATGGCCGCTACGCCCAGTCCTACAAAAGCGAAGCAGGCTAAAAAAATGATTATTTTCTTTTTTTGCAGCATTGATTAATTTCTGACGCTCCGCTTCATACAAAGGCGGCATCCTGTAAAATTTTAACGGATAAAACGCTCAAAAAACTCCCAGGTTCGCAGCAACTGGTCAATCCGCTGGCGGTTATTGCCGCTGCGGGTCAGTTCATGCGTGGCCCCCGGGTGCCGGACATATTCTACGGGACGGCCCAGCACTTTCAAACTTTTATAGAGCATTTCACTTTGTACAAAACCGGTACGCCGGTCATTGTCTCCATGGAAAATGATATAGGGTGTTTTGATGTTCTGTACATACTGAATCGGGGATTCTCTTTCCAGTGTTGCTTTGCTGGCAGTTTCCCAGGGATATCCGCCGAAATAATTGGGCACCAGCCGCCAGGCATTGCCTTCCCCAAAAAATGTGGCGAGATCGTACACTCCTCTTTGTGAGCAGGCAGCGGCAAAGCGCTGATCATGGGAAATGATCCAGGCCACCAGGTAGCCGGCATAGGAGCCGCCGGTAACCAGCAACCTGGAGGTATCGGCCCAGCCCTCGGCCACTGTTTTATCCAGCGAACTCAGTACATCCCGGGTAGGACCGGTCCCCCAGTCATTGACATTCGCTCTTAAAAAATCAAACCCGTACCCCCCGCTGCCTCTCGGGTTACAGTACACCACACCGTACCCCTTGCCGCAGAAAAACTGGTATTCATGCCACATGCTGCTTTCACCCGGTCCCCACATAGCGGCAGGCCCGCCGTGGATTTCGAGGAGCAAGGGATACTTTTTGCCCGGTTCATAATTAACGGGTTTCATTACCCAATACTCAACAGTCATTCCCTTCTCGTTTTTGAAACTGTGTTTTTCGGGAAAACTGAGTTGTTTACCGGCGATCCACTCGGAATTAAAGCGGCTGATCTGTTTCGCATTCCGGCCCGTTTCATCCGCCGCATAAATTTCAAAGGGATCGGCCACTTCCGTTTTTGCAAATACCAGTTTGTTGCCAGTCAGGCCGAAACTGGTGATGCCGCTTGTAAGATCAGTCAGTTGTTCGGCTTTTTTTGCAGCCAGGTCCATCCGGTACAGGGGTTGTCCGCCATTGCTTTGTGCAGAGAAATAAATGTATTTCTCGTCCGGGGTCCAGGTGATATTTCCCTTATTCCGGTCGAATGGCAGGTCGGTTTTGTCTTTCAGGGTACCTTTCAGCGGCATGATCGCCAGCCCGGCGATGCTGACAAAGGAGGTGTTGCTGTATTGAAAAGCCAGCCACTTGCCCGAAGGAGAAACACGGGGATTGAAAAAGGACTTGTCTTTTTCACCTAAAATTTTACGCAGCCCGCTTCCGTCCGTATTGGCCAGGAATACCGCACCTTCCAGTACCCGGTCTGGGTGCCGCAATGAATCCATACTTCCCGAGATGATCAGTTGCTTTCCATCCGGTGTGAAGTCCGCGCTGTTGTACCGGTAAAACCCTTTTGTAACATTCACGGGTCTGGCACCCGGCTTAGCATCCATGATAAAGAAATGCGTAAAACTCATTTCCGGGTTCAGATCCGTTTCATCGAGGTAGTTCAGTTTATTGAAGACCCTGGCTTTTTTATCCGCCGCATTATTTTCCAGGTAAGCCCTGATCTCATCCAGGCTGCCATCCGGATCGGCTTTAACGCCGGTAAGCTGGGGGAGCCCGGTTTTTTCAAATCCCGGTTTTTCCAGGGGCCAGGCCGGTGCGGTCTTACCCGGGTTCAGCAGGGAATCTTTCAACAGCTCTTTAAAAGTGATCGCAGTGGAAAAGAGGACCTGTTTCCCATCCGGACTCCACTTGGGGTTACCTGCTCCGTATTTGAATTTAGTCAGCTGAACGGCTTCGCCTCCTTCCAGGGCCAGCAGGAAAAGCTGGGATTTCCCTTCCACGGAACGGACAAATAATACCTGTCTTCCATCCGGGCTGAATACGGGCTGGGAAGCGTTTTCCTTTCCGGTCGTCAGTTGCAGGGGGGCACTGCTGCCATCGCTGGGCACGATCCATACCTGGCTGGTATATTTATAGTCCGTTTTACTCTCCCCGTCCGGCTCAATAGAGGTGACGGTAAAGATTGCCTTGCTGCCATCGGTATTCAGGCTGACTCCGCCGATGGATCGGATCTTCAGCATATCAGTCACCTTAACCGGTTCGGGGCCATTCTGTGCAAGGGCAAAAACAGGAACCTGGACCAGCAGGAAAAAAAGCCGCAATCTTTTCATAAAGGATGTTTAGTCCGATGAAAATACGAATTCAGGGAGTTTCCTCTTGCCGTAAATGATAAATGGCGATCTTTTCTACTTTTGGGCCTAAATACAAAACCATGAGTAAACTGGTCAGCGAATTCAATGAATACCGTACAAAAATGAATGAAGTGATCCTCAGCAAAGACAACCTGGTGATCAAAAGGCTCTGGAACCTCGACACCAATACCTATACGGCCGGGGCGCTGGATGTAAAAACCAAGGAATTGATGGGTTTGGTGGCCAGTATGGTGCTGCGTTGTGATGACTGCATCAAATACCACCTGGGCAAGGCCCGTGAGCTGGGTGTAAGTACGGAGGAGCTGTATGAGGTATTCGCCGTGGCAAATATAGTCGGGGGCACGATCGTGATCCCGCATACCCGCCGGGCGGCGGAGTATTGGGAGGAACTCAATGAGCATTGACCACGGAGAATTGTAAATTAGCCTGATAAAAATCACCATTTTACCCTCTTCTCCCTCCCCGATATTTCTTAAATTTGCCGGAATCGATATTACTATGAGTGAAGTAACGACAGCTCCTGCCCTTAGTGCCAAAGATTTTGCCACCGACCAGGAAGTACGCTGGTGCCCCGGTTGCGGGGACTATTCCATCCTTGCCCAGGTTCAGAAAGTGATGCCCGGTCTGGGGATCCCCAAAGAAAACATTGTATTTATTTCCGGTATCGGCTGCAGCAGCCGTTTCCCGTATTACATGAATACATTCGGTATGCACTCCATCCACGGAAGGGCCACGGCCATAGCTTCCGGGTTAAAAGCCTCCCGCCCCGAACTGAGTGTATGGGTGGTGACCGGCGACGGGGACAGCCTGAGTATCGGGGGGAACCATACCATCCACCTGCTCCGCCGGAACCTGGACATTAATGTACTGATGTTCAATAACCAGATCTATGGCCTGACCAAGGGACAATATTCCCCCACATCAGAAGAGCACAAGATCACGAAGTCGTCCCCGATGGGAAGTATCGACCATCCGTTCAACCCGGCGGCCCTGGCCCTGGGCGCCGATGGTACCTTTGTTGCCCGTACCATGGACCGGGATCCCAAACACATGCAGGCCATGTTGCTGCGGGCCTATGGACATAAGGGTACTTCCTTCCTGGAGATCTACCAGAACTGCAACATCTTTAATGATGGTGCATTCGAGATCTTCACGGAAAAAGCAAGCAAGCCGGAAGAGACCTTATTCCTGGAACAGGGCAAACCCCTGCTGTTCGGGGCCAACAATAATAAAGGAATCAAACTCGATGGTTTTAAACCCGTCGTGGTTGACCTGGACAAAGGCCATAGCGTGGATGAGGTCTGGGTGCATGATGAAGCCGATATTTACAAAGCACAGATATTAACCCGCATTTTTGACAACCCCCGCAGCGAGGCCCACCTCCCCAGGCCTTTTGGTGTGTTCTATGAAACCAAACGTCCCTGCTACGAAGAAGTGATGGCGGCCCAGATCGATGAAGCCAAATCAAGAAAGCCGGCGGATCTCGACAAACTGCTTAGGGGAAGTGAGGTGTGGACGATTAGTTGAGGAACAGAAAATGGAGCCTTCAATGAAAATTGAATAGTACGTCTTTGCCGGGCGTGACGGATAAGAATAGAAAATAATGAATGGGTTGTATTGAAAAATGCAACCCATTTTGTTTTCAACAATGGTAACATGAACAGCGATAACAGCGGCCTGGAAAGCCGGTACCGGGCATACAGGAAATTCCCGGATTAGGCATAAGCAGCCTGGCTGATCGCTTTTTCCGCATTGGCAAACACCCTTTTTTCTTTTCTTTCATACCACCATTTTGGGGCCGCCTTTTTCATTACCGTATCAATACTGCGCATTCCGAAGAGATTCCAGGCGCCTTGTAATTTTCCCCGAACAGTGGGCTGCAGGGCCCGGAGACTCATGGCAAAGCCGCTGTCGAGGTATTCCATATGGTGCCAGTACCCGGCGGGCATAAAGAGTGTATCACCGGGTTCAAGGGTAAAATCAAGTCCTTCGGCCAGTTTCAGCGCCGGGTATTTTTCATAATCGATTTTGCCTTCCATATAGTAATTGGAGAAATCAGCGAGGCTCAGCACTTCCCAGGGTTTGCGGTACAGTTTGTATTGCTCGTTAAAAGGGAACATCAGCACCCGCTTGCGCCCGGCGAACTGGGTATGCAGGATATGCGACAGGTCAATATCGAAGTGCATATGGGTGATACTGCCGGCACCTCCGGTGAAAAGCATCGGGTATTTTTTCACGAAGCCCTTCATCAGGTGTTCCGGCCAGGTAAAATCCCGGGTTAACTGCGGGGCATGATCGAAAATATTGAAGAGAAAGATCCGCCATGCAGCAGGCCCGCTGCGGATCATGTCTGTATATTCACCAAAGGTCTTGTAGTCATCAGCGGTATTGATGGGCGTATAGGCATCGCTTTTTGTATTGTTGTAGAGCGGTACTTTCTGATCACCCACCAGTTGTTTGAAATAATCCCAGTTCCATTTGGTATAAGCCGGCCATTCTTTGGCCAGGTTCCGGATCACCAGCGGGATGCCCGGTTCATAAAATTCTTTTTTGAATAACTCCGGATCGATTGTATCAACCAGCGTAACCGGGTTTAATTGCATACTCAGGCACTTTACTGGCCGCCAAATTACAAATTGTGATGCAAATGCCCCCAGGGGGCTTGTAAGTCTCCCCCGGCTACAGGTCATTGCAGGACTGGCGCAAAACCTATATCTTGGAATAAATGGGGCACCCAGACAGAACGATTTTAATATGCTATTACACATTCATCCGAAAGATCCCCAGCCACGCCTGATCCGGCAGGTGGTGGAAAGCCTGCAAAAAGGGGGCATCATTATTTACCCGACAGATACGGTGTACGGACTGGGTTGTGATATCCTGCAGCAGAAAGCAGTGGAACGGATCTGCCGGATCAAAAAAGTAGAACCCCGTAAAGCCCGCCTGTCATTTGTCTGCAGCGACCTTTCGCACCTGAGCGAATATGCCAAACCCTTGTCCAATCCCATTTACCGTTTACTAAAAGAACGCCTGCCCGGACCCTACACGTTTATCCTGCCTGCCAGCAAAATGGTGCCGAAAGTGCTGCAAAGTAAAAAGGATACGATCGGTTTAAGAATTCCCAACAATACCATTGCGCAGGCCATCATCCGGGAACTGGGACGACCCGTACTCAGTGCGTCTTTGCCCGGCGATATGGTGGAAGATTATACCGACCCCGAAGTGATGTACGAGAATTTCCGCAACGAAGTGGACTTTGTGGTGGATGGCGGTATCGGGGGGATGATCCCTTCCACGATCATTGACTGTACCAGCCAGGAACCCGTTATTATTCGCCAGGGGCTGGGTGAATGGACGGAATAGTGCTCCCGCAGGTTGAACAACTCAAAACAATTCTTTCTGTGAAGGCAGGAGCCGGAAACTTTTGCGGTGGTATTTGCAAAGCCCGAATGTTTCAATGGCTTGCCGGTGAACCAGGGTCCCATACCCTTTGTTTTGGTCCCACCCGTAATGGGGAAATTCCCGGTGCAACTGCTGCATGTATTCATCCCGGCCCGTTTTGGCGAGAATGCTGGCGGCGGCAATGGAGGCAAACCGTCCGTCTCCTTTTACAAAACACCGGTGCGGAATTTTTTTATAGGGGATAAAACGGTTGCCGTCGATCAACAGGAGTTGCGGCTTTTTCTTCAGCTGCTCCAGGGCCAGGTGCATGGCTTTGAAAGAGGCTTTCAGGATATTTATCTCGTCGATCTCCACATTACTTACCGAGGCGACCGCATAAGCGATCGCTTCTTTTTCGATAACAGGCCGGAGCAGGTCCCGCTGTTTTCCGGACAGTTGCTTTGAGTCATTCAGCAGGGGATGATGAAAATCGCGGGGCAGGATAACGGCTGCTGCGAATACCGGCCCGGCATAACAACCCCTGCCGGCTTCATCGCAACCGGCTTCCCGGAGTTGGTCCTGGTAATAGGGCAGTAACATGGATGCAAGTTACTTGGTTGAAGGTTTACGGGTTTAAAAATTGATAAGAAAGAAGATCCCGGTATCTGCATTAAATTTCCTCAGAAAACCCATTGCCAACCTGTCACCCTCTCAACTTCTTACCCAACCAACTTTTCAACCCCTCAACCATTTACCTTTGTGCAGCATGAAGCGTCATCTGAACTCCCCGTCTTCCCGCCCCATTGCCGCCTGGCTGCTTGTGGGTGTGGGGATGATCATCATCCAGGTCTTACTGGGTGGCATTACGCGTCTTACCGGTTCGGGATTGTCGATCACTGAATGGAATGTGGTAACCGGCACCCTGCCCCCTCTGAACGAACAGCAATGGCTGGCCGCATTCGGAAAATACAAGGCAACGCCGCAGTTTCAGCTGCTCAATACGGATTTCGGCTTACAGGATTTCAAATTCATTTTTTTCTGGGAATGGTTTCACCGGCTCTGGGCCCGGCTTATCGGCGTGGTCTTCGCGGTACCCTTTATTATTTTCCTGGTACAACGGCGGTTTAAACCGGCGATGGTAAAGCCGCTTCTTATTTTGTTTTTGCTCGGGGCTTTACAGGGAGCGATCGGCTGGATCATGGTGGCCAGCGGACTCACGGGGGATGCGATCTATGTTAAACCCGTCAAACTGGCCTTGCATTTTGTGCTGGCGCTCGGGTTACTGGCCTATGCCTACTGGTTTGCGCTTGACCTGTTAATTCCAAAAGAACAGGTAACCGTCAACCGTAAAATCAACCGGATCACCCTTTTGATAATCGGGCTGCTGGTAATCCAACTGGCATACGGCGCATTTATGGCCGGGCATAAAGCAGCCACAGCGGCACCCACATGGCCGGATATCAACGGGAGCATTATTCCCTCGAATATGTTGGGAAAGGAAGGAGGCCTGGCGGACCTGATCGATAACCGGATCACGATTCATTTTATCCATCGCGGATTGGCCTACCTGCTGTTTTTCCTTGTTGCCTGGCTTAGTTTTCATTTGTATAAGACCACCGGATCTCCTGCATACCGCAAAGCCCGCCGCTGGCCCCTGGCATTGGTCATCCTGCAAGTGGCATTGGGTGTTTTCGCCGTACTTACCAGCCCCGGGATCGTGCCCAACCGCTGGGGCCGTTTTGAATGGCTGGCAGAAATACACCAGCTGATCGCTATGTTTTTTTTATTATCACTGATCCGGATCGTTTACCTGGTCCGCCCCAGCCCCGTAAATTAACAGTTCCTGTTGTTGCTTATTTGCCTTCCCCGCCAATAATCGCTATTTTTAGCTGAACTATTAACCATCTCATGAAAGCCTGGCTCAAAGGGTTCTATCATTCTTTCCCGGTACAGCTATTGTTTCTTCACTTCAGGAAATACCAGGTCTTGTTATTATTCTGGTTTATTCTCTTCAGTACGGTGAACGGGACCTTTATGAAACCTTTTGGCGCGGATTCCCTTTACCTGGCGCCGGAATACCTCGGCAATGTGAACTCCATCAGTTATGCGATCGTTGGCGCTTCCATCGGCATGTTTATCATGAGCTGGAACATCACGTCTTTTATCCTGTTCAGCCGGCATTTCCGTTTCCTGGCGGCAGCTACCAATCCCTTCCTGAAATTCTGTATCAATAATTCCATCCTGCCCCTGCTGTTCCTGGTCTTTTATTTTTTTAAAGCCTGGCATTTTCTGCAGGTAAAGGAACTGGTGAACAATACCGAGTTGCTTTTCTTCTTTGGCGGCTTTACCGGCGGTTTTGTTTTTATCCTGGCCGCCTCACTGATCTATTTCTTCCAGGCCGACCGCAGCATCCTGCAACGGATGATGCCGGTGATCGCGGAACCGAAGAATTATATCACTCACCTGGGACAGGTTAAAGAAGTGTACCACGATAAGCCGCTGATCAAAGTGAATTCCTATTTGGAAACCTTTTACCGCCTGCGACCGGCCCGGGATGTATCGCATTACACCGACGAATTCGTGGAGTCCATTTTCAGGGGTCATCATATCGCGGCCATCCTGTCGGTTTTTGCCGCCTTTCTCTTCCTGATCCTGATCGGTTTTTTCCTGGACAATGCTTTTTTCCAGTTACCTGCCGCCGGCAGCATTACTATTTTCTTCTCCATCCTCATTGGCGTGGCGGGCGCTGTTACTTATTTCCTGCAGAGCTGGAGTATCCCTTACCTGATCGGGCTGATGATCCTGCTGAATGTATTTTATAAGCTGGACTGGATCGATCCCCGTAACAAGGCCTACGGACTGGACTACTGGAATAAAACAGAAAGACCGCAGTATTCCCGGGAAAACCTCCTGGCGCTCTGCAGTAAGGAGAACAGGGAGGCAGACAGGCAGAATATGATAACCGTGCTGAATGCCTGGAAGAAAAAACAGACGGAGGATAAGCCCTTGCTGGTACTGATCAATACCAGCGGGGGTGGCCACCGGAGCGCGACCTTTACGATGGGGGTGCTGCAACGGCTGGACAGTATCACAAACGGGGAGATCATGAACCGGACCTTTCTTATTAACGGGGCATCCGGTGGTATGATCGGGGCGGCTTATTTCCGGGAACTGTACTTGCGCAGACTGAACGGTCAGCCGGTACGCCTGCAGGACAAAACGTATATCAATGATATTGCGGGTGACCTGCTGAATCCGCTGTTTACTTCCTTTTTTGCCAGGGACCTGATCGCCCCCGCGCAAAAATTTTCCGTTGGACCCTACCAATATGTAAAAGACCGGGGCTATTCCTTTGAACAAAAACTGAACGATAATACAAGAGGCTTCCTTGACAAGCAATTAAAAGACTATGTGACGGATGAGAAAAATGCACGGATCCCGCTGATGTTCTTTAATTCTGTCATAACGAGGGACAGCCGGAAAATGATCATCTCTACCCAACCGGTGCGTTTTATGATGCAGGGAATAACGGATTCCGGATCTGTTCCCGCCGTGGATCCGGATGCGGTGGATTTTGTTTCTTTCTTTAAAAAACAGGATCCCTATAATATCCGTATGCTGTCTGCCCTGCGGATGAATGCTACGTTCCCGGTCGTGCTGCCCAATGTATGGCTCCCTTCCGATCCCGTCATTGATGTGATGGATGCGGGTTTGCGGGATAATTTCGGACAGGAAACCACGCTGCGGTTCTTATCCTCCTTTGAGGACTGGATCAAAGAAAATACCAGCGGGGTGCTGATCATCCAGATCCGTGACCGGCAGGCCGGTGGATGGGAAGCGCCTTATCTCTCGGATGATATTACGGATCATGCCACCAAACCCTTTTTACTGCTGCAGCACAACTGGTTTAAAATGATGGAATATTCCCAGAATGATATGCTGGATTATTTTATGACCGGCAGCGGGGTACCGGTTTATAAAGTGGCTTTCCAGTATGCTTCCGGTAACCAGGAGAATAAAGCGGCCCTCAATTTCCACCTCACCCGACGGGAGGAAAAAGATATCATGCAATCTATTGAGTCGGGGAACAATCAGCACAATTTCAGTAAAGTGCTTCAGTATTTTTCTTCAATCCCTGCTAAGGCTGAATAAGCCGGAAACAGTTTTTCAGGATCTGTATCCTGATCTCCTCCGCGCTTTCCACCGGGTCACCATCAATATGCATCGGGGCGCCGGCGCTGTTTTTTATTTCTATTTTTTCGGTCTGAAAATAAATGATGGGGTGCTTCAGGGAACTTTCCACTTTATCCAGCTTGCCTGCCAGGATCTGTTTGATAAGACTGAAGAGCAATACCGGTTTACTGGATTTTTTGGCGATGACAATATCCAGGTATCCATCGGCCAACAGGGCTTTTGGCGCAATGGTGACATGATTGCCGAACTGGTTGCTGTTGGCAATACTGACAAAATAAGCTTCGGTTGAAAAAGTCAGCCCGTTACTTTCTATGATAAAGGGATAGGGCGCCGCGTTGAAAAAATTCCTGCTGACCAGGCTGGCATATTTCTTCAGCCCTCTTTCTTTCTGGCGGGAAAATTCATGGGCCACTTTGGCATCAAAACCAATACCGGTCAGCATACAGGCGAACTGGCCGTTAACGGTAAATCCGTCAATGGCGGAGGCATTCCCATGCAGCACTACATCCATGGCTTTTTCCGGTTGTCCGGGAATCCCGGCCGCGAAAGCCAGCCCGTTTCCCGAGCCACAGGGGATGATGCCGAAATTCACCGGGCATTGCATCAGGCTTCCGATCACCTGGCTGATCGTGCCATCACCCCCGGCTACCACCACATCCGTTACACCCTGTTCTTTTATGATGGGTAACAGGAAAGCGTAGTCGCCACCTGCCACCGACGGAAATACATGACAGGGGATCCCGGCCTCCTTTGTCTTTTTTTCAATAAACTGTTGCAGGCTTTTTTTGGTTCTTGTACCGGCAATTGGGTTGATGATATAAAGGATATGTCGGGACATCCGGGCAAAAGTAACAAACCGGCAGGGAATGCAGGCGGGAGCGGGCTTTGCTATTTCAATACAAGGGTGCAGATATGGAGGGGGCGCATCCGCACTACGGCCGCTTTCGCGGGGTCTTTGGGAATCTCGGTAAAATAGAACAGGAGTTTATCCCGTCCGTCAAAGAGTTTTTTCAGGTCCGCATTTTTTACGGAGATGGTCGTTTTTACATTTTCCCAGCTCTTCAGTCCCACGCGGCTGCTGTCATCCGCCATCAGGGTGCGGTTCACGGTTCCGTCATTAATTTTAAAGCGAATGGTCAGGCAGCCGGAAAGGGAGAGGGTGGCTTTATTAATGACAATAATATTTTTTTTCTCATCCTCCCCCGCATTTTTCAGGATTGTTTTTTTCTGGTGCGATACCGTCCAGCGTTGCTGCCCGAAGAGCGTGGCAGTACAGCAAAGAATACTGAGGAGAACGATTGTTTTTTTCATTTCGATTATATAGAGCAAGACAGGTAAAAAGGGCCGGAAGTTGCAACTTATTGTTACCATTTCAGCAAAGCGCTGGCCCAGGTAAATCCGCTCCCGAAGGCGGCCAGGCAAACAAGGTCTCCTTCCTTGATTTTACCCATTTCCCAGGCTTCACAGAGGGCGATGGGGATGGAAGCGGCCGTGGTATTGCCGTACTGCTGGATATTATTATATACCTGGTCATCCCGCAGTTGCAGTTTCTTTTGTACAAACTGGCTGATCCGCAGGTTGGCCTGGTGGGGGATCAGCAGGCTGAGGTCGGTCGTAGCCAGGTGATTTGTTTCGAGGGCTTCCCGGATCACGGCCGGAAATTTCTCCACGGCTACTTTGAATACGGCCGGACCGTCCATATTCGGATATACCTGGGCCTTATCGATCATGGCATGACTGAAAAACATTTCTCCCATTTCTGCTTCGTCAAAATCGGCCAGTTTCTGTTCGGTCCAGTGATTGGCATGGGTGCCGGGATTGTACATTGCCAGGATCTCCGCGTTGGCTCCGTCGCTGTGCAGGTGGGTGGAGAGGATGCCCTGGTTTTCATTCGTAGTGGGCTGAAGGACTACGGCTCCCGCGCCATCGCCAAAGATCACGGATACATTCCGGCCCCGGGTGCTGAAGTCGAGCCCGAAGGAATGTTTCTCCGCGCCCACCACGAGTATATTTTTATACATCCCGGTTTTGATAAACTGGTCGGCCACGCTGAGGGCATACATAAAGCCGCTGCACTGGTTGCGGACATCGAGGGCGCCGATCTCTTTCATCTTCATGGCCCGTTGGAGGAGTACGCCGCAGCCGGGAAAATAATAATCGGGGCTGAGGGTGGCGAAGACGATGAAGTCGATATCCTGCGGGGTCAGGCCTGCCCTTTCGATGGCGATCCGGGCGGCTTCCACCCCCATGGTCGTGGTGGTTTCTTCGGTCCGGTGGGCATAGTGCCGTTCCTGGATCCCGGTCCGTTCCTGGATCCATTCGTCGCTGGTATCCATATATTTAAGGAGATCCTTATTCGTAACAATATTCGCGGGTACGTATTTGCCGGTACCGGCAATCCTGCTTCTGACCATGGCGGGTATTTAAGAAAGGAAGGTAGGAAATGTAAGGGAAATGAAACGGTTGTAAATGAAACGGAATCAGGGTTATTTTGTTTTCCCGCTATCTCCGGCCAGGATCGCTTACTTGTACAGATGCCTCCCTGCTGTCCGAAGTGTTCCGGCATCTTCGGCTTTAGGGTTACTGGCCTGAGTCTGTGACTCAGGTCCGCTCAACACTATGCTGAAAGCTCTTTTATTTTCAGGAATAACCCTCATTTCCTGTTTTTTTTCCCGCTGCTCAATCTGATCTCCATCCTATTTTAGCAATGTGAGTATCGGAGGCTATAAAATAAGGAATAAAGAAGCAACGTATTTTATAACTTTTGCTGTTGTCGGATGGGCAGACCTGCCTTGCCGGCAGGCAGGTGTTTTTACCAGGAAAAGCTATCGTGATATTTTACTGGATAGTATCCGGTTTTGCCAAAATGAAAAGGGATTGATTCTTTATGCATGGTGTATGATGAGCAACCATATCCATCTTATTGTATCGGCAAGGTATAATAATCTGAGTGACATACTGCGGGATTTTAAAAAATTTACCAGTAAGCAGATTATTGCGGCCATTGAAAACAATAAACAGGGAGCAGAAAAGAATGGCTGCTTAGGTTATTCCGGGAGCAGGGTGAAATGAACAGCCGGAATACCAACTACCCGTTCTGGCTGCAGGATAACCAGCCGAAGGAATTGTATAGTTCAGGCTTTATGCTGCAAAAACTCAATTATGTTCATAATAATCCGGTGGAAGCAGGAATCGTGGAAAGACCGGGACACTATTTATACAGCAGTGCCCGGGATTGCCAGGCTGCAGAAAGGGTTGGATTGCTGCGGGTAAACTTTCTATAAGTACAGGTTTGGACGGACCTGAGTCGCAGACTCAGGCCAACCATCATAAATTAGTTATTTTCTTATTTTTAAGCGGGTAAAGGAACACTACGGACAGCGGGGGCCTTAGAAAAGCAACTAGGATGTAATAAAAGGTACTCCAAAAGATATAAATCAAAAGGGAAATTGTGGAATTATTCTTTGCTCAAATAGTGATAGACTGAGTCTTAAAAGAAATTATTCAAAATCATATGACGGAGTGTTGGTCAAATGGGCTTCAAAACTGTCATCAATATCAATTTTGCACTGGATTAATCATTTGAAAAAAAAAATTGTCTTAAATTAAATCTGATTTGAGATTTTGGTGGTATAGTACTATAAAATATTAATAATAATGAGAAAGATATATTTATTAAGTATCCTGTTTATTTTTTCAGCGTGTAAATATGAGAAGAATAAGGCTCAAAACAATGATATTGCGAAAATTGGAAATGATTCACTGAGAATTAAAATAATGGGGAAATGGGGAGGAAAAGAAGGGGGGCCGGTTTTTGAAATCCGAAAGGACTCTATTTATTACTATGGTAAGGACTCATCCTATTTATACAAATTGGAGGGCGATACTTTTTCCGTTAAATTTAATAAGATCGATTCATTTACATTGTTTGGCAAACTCAGGGTGTCGCATGATACTTTGCGGATAATTGAATATCAGGCATACAATCAGGTTACATATGCATATCGTCATTAGGCCTCTTTAATTGAATCCGGCAGGCAAGGGGCCTCCCAATCCTGGATAGATCCTTCTGGTGTATCGACCCCTTAATTCCTGGACAAGTCGGGTTAAAAATTTGAGACAATTTCGATAATTTTTTGGTTTTCTACGTGACAGGATTTTGCTTCATATTCTTTGAGGTACTGTTCCGGGGATTTTCTGCCCAGGGATCCATG
>JACPUV010000002.1 GCA_016192105.1 Sphingobacteriales bacterium
CCCCCTTCCCGAACCAGCTGCTATTCGGTAATGACTTCCCGGGAACCTATTCGCCTCTTTTCTCTTTATCTCTTGGGCCAATAACGTAAATTTATGGCAAAATATTGACATGACTTCTACTGTAGTTTACACCGGCGAACTCCGTACCACCTGTACCCATCTGCGCAGCCAGTCAGCCATTGAGACCGATGCCCCTGTGGATAATAATGGAAAGGGTGAACGCTTCTCCCCCACCGACCTGATGGCCACGAGCCTGGCTACCTGCATGGTAACCGTGATGGGCATTAAGGCCCGGGCGATGGGCTTTGACCTGAACGATATGAAAATTGATGTGCTGAAAATCATGAAGGCCGATCCCCGCCGCGTGGGTGGCATTGAACTGACTTTCCATATCCCGGACTCCCTGAAAGATATAGACGAAAAAACAAAGGCGATCCTGAAAAATACCGGGGAAACCTGCCCGGTGATAAAGAGCATACATCCGGATATTGAGGTAAAAATCGACTGGGGAATGTGGCGTTAGTTCGCCGTTAGTGGCCGGACATGCCGGCATCGAAATCAATTTTGGGGTCCACTATTGATGAAAATGAGTGCCCGGGTTTCGAATACTATAGCGATCCCTTTATGACTGGAAACGTATGACCGGGAATCTGTCAAAAGGATTCCGGCAATGTTTCTCCTCAAATGAAGGGGTGGTTGCAGTTTCTGTTCAGCGTAATTATTTCCGGGTTTGCTTTTACCGCTTATCCCCTTTCAGCAACACGTTCCCCACTCCGCAGTCCAAACATCTTTTTTTGCTGCAGTATTCACTCTTCAGTTCAATCAGGGCCTGGCTGTCAAACGCATTTTTATTTTCCACACCCAGTTGTACAAACCCTCTCGTGATACTGTTGGATTCACAAGTGATTTGTTCCAGCCATTGCAGGGCCTTGTCTTTGTACCTGGGTTCCCCACGATAGGTTCCATAAGCAAATAAAAGGGGGCAAACGGTGTTAATAATGATATTATCAGCCATGACAGCCCCTATGTTCTTGGGTTTGTAAACAGACTTCCGCTCAAAGCTGTAATGGTAATGCCAGTAATCGCTGGCCGTTACATCAAACCATGATCTTAACTCCCCCGGCGAAGCGGCTTCCTTTATTTTGGTAAATAGTTGCGCCGACTGATACAACAGGGCTGCCAGCTGGGCCAGTCTTACCGTCGGAAAATTGCCAGGCCGCATCCGGAGAAAATAGACGGGCACACTGACCGGTTTGATCTTGTATTTCGATTGCAGGAAGCGGTATTCTCTTTGCAGGAGTACGTAATAAGCATCTCCGGGTAACAATTTTTCCAGTAAACCGGCCTGTCCCAGTAAGAGTGCTTCCAGTTGCTGTAACGGGTGCTTTCGTTTGCTCAACAGGGATACTGGTACTGAGCGGGCCATTAACTCAAATGCTTCCATATTTACGCGGGTTCCAAAATTCCTTGCCAGCATCCTCCAGCAGGCTTCTTCCCAATGGTTCCCGTTTTGAGACAGGTATTGCTGTACCCCGGCAGCTTTACGTTGCAGTCTTTCCGCCAGTAGCCTGTCCTTCCAGCTTTTCCAGGTAAGATTCCCGATGCCGGCAATACTTTGCTCACAGGGAATAAATGAGTTTGTCTCCATCAGGTCTTCATAGCGCTTCAGCAGGACTCCCGGCACCCGGCCTTTTAATTCAAGTACCGGCACGGGGTATTGCCAGCCATCGTCTTCCCAGACCACGTGGAGGATGACGTTGTCATAGTTCTTATCATACTGGTGTTGATGTTTTTCCCAATCAGAAGACCGGATATGAAGTTCAACCGTACCCGCCCAGGTTGTTTCCCCGATCCTGATCCTGGCATTCGCAAAATCCGGTCCCTGGTTGGAATTGTATTGTCCGTGGGAAATGATCAGCACCAGTTCCCCGGCCGTAGTAAGGAGGTCTGTCCGTGCAAAATGACGGAACTGCCAGATATACTGGAGTAGTCGTTCGGTCATGGAATAAGGTTTAAGGAGGGAATGTAGGGAGATTCCGGAAATAAAACCGGGGGTGTCGCGGGAGAATATTTATTCGGGTCAATTATACATTGCGCCGCGTAGCCGTATCAGCAATACCTGCCTCTTAAAACATCCATCGGCTAATTGGCTAATCGGCTAATTGACTAATTGATTAATCGGCTCATTTTAATAACCCCGATGAAGCCCAATGCCCGTATCAGAAATACCTGCCCCTTAGAACGTCATCGGCTAATCGGCTAATTGACTAATTGATTAATCGGCTCATTTTAATAACCCCGATGAAGCCCAATGCCCGTATCAGAAACACCTGCCCCTTAGAACGTCTCTTCAGATTTCCTTCAACTCCCTCACCACCCGGCTCACCGGTAATCCCATCACGTTATAAAAATCGCCCTGGATGGACTGGATCCCGACCACCCCGATCCATTCCTGGATAGCATAGGCACCGGCTTTATCGTAGGGCTTGTATTGATCCACATAATACTCGATCTGCTGAACTGATAAAGGGTGAAACAATACATCCGTGGAATCGGAAAAAGCGATTTCGCGGTCTCCTTTCCGGATAACTACACCGGTAATCACCCGGTGTTTTTCCCCGGAAAGAGCCAGCAGGATACTCACCGCGTCTTCCCGGTGTACGGGTTTACCAATGATATTGTCCCCCAGCACCACGATAGTGTCGGCAGCAAGTACCGTCTCCCCTTCGCCAACCGAAGCCTGTACGGCAAGGGCCTTATTACGGGCAATAAAGACGGCCGCTTCCTCCGGACTTAGTCCGGGCGGGAAATGTTCATCTGTTTCCCGGACGACCACTTCAAAGGGCACTTCGGCCCATTCCAGCAACTGTTTTCGCCGGGGTGACCGGGAGGCGAGAATAATCTTTCGTGTCATAAATAATAATAGAAAAAGATCATGGAAAGAATACCGGTCAGCATCACAGTCTTGATCCAGCGGCTCAGCCGGTGAAATTCCGCCGGGGTAACAGCGGGGAATAATTTTGAAAAAATATAGATCAGCGGCCCGATGATCAGCAGGATGCTGTAACTAACAGGGAGCCACCAGCGAAATTGCAGCACATAAAACTGGACGATCACCAGGATAGCGATCAGCACGACCAGCCAGACCGCCACATACACTTTCGAGGCATTCAGCCCCCATACAATGGGCATGGTGCGGCAGCCATAGCGGGCATCGCCTTCCATATCCTCCATGTCTTTAATGGCCTCGCGGATCAGGGAACTGACAAAGGCAAAGCCGGCATACAAAAAGCCAAGCCGGACGATCTTTGTGTGCTGTTCCAGGTAAACCGGGTCAACCGCCGTAAATGCCATATAACGGGACTCCGACAAACAAAGGATCAGAATCACCCAGGCGGTCAGCAGGGAGATCAGGATATTCCCCGATAACAATTTCCGTTTCAGGGTGGCAGAATACCCGAACAGCAAACCCACACAGGCAAAGTTGGCAACCAGTATATACCAGAGTCCTGTTTTCCAGGAAATATAAAAACTGAACAGCAATCCCGTGCCACTGAACAGAAAATGGAGGAGCATGGCCCAGCGCCGGGATACCATCCGATCCACCACATTTTTCCGGGGCTTATTGACTTCATCAATATTAATATCGAAATAATCGTTGATAATATAGCCGGCCGCAGCAATCAGTACGGAAGCCACCACCAGCAGGATGAACAGTCTCCCATGCAATACAGGAACCGTTTCCGCTTTCCGCAACAGGGGCAGCAGGATGGCCTGATTAAACAGAATCTGGGTTAGTGCAATGAAAATAAGATTCGGCAGTCGGATCAGTTTGAAAAAAGCGGCTGTGAACCTCATGCAATTAATTTAGAGGAAAGATACAATAGAACCATGACCTGTGAAACAGGAAAATCAGCGGGAAGCCACATCCGCCCTGTATTCCCAATGCCCATTGCCCCTTAGTACTTTTTCAATCACATCCCGGACACAGGCCAGGCCGCCGCCCAACGGTGATATATAGAGGGAAACAGCTTTTACTTCGGCCACCGCATCGGCCGGACAACAGGGCAATCCGGCCAGCAGCAACGCGGGGATATCCGGCAGGTCATCACCCATATAAAGCACTTCTTCCTTTTTTAGCTGCTGTTCCTTTATCCAGGCCGAAAGCAGGGACGCTTTATCAAGAACAGGCATCTGCACATCAGTAATCCCCAATTTGAAAAGCCGGTCCGCCACCTGGGGTGAATTGCCCCCCGAGATCACTTTTACGCGGTACCCGTTTTTAAGGGTCATTTGCAGGGCGAACCCGTCCTTGATATTCATCCGGCGGGCCTGCAACCCGTTATCAAGCACCAGGATGGTTCCGTCGGTCAGCACACCGTCCACGTCGAAGACGAAGGCCTTGATGGAGTTGAATTGGGAGAGGATGTTCATTTTGATAGGTTGATAGGTTGACAAGTTGATAGGTTGATACGGTCGTCTTTGTAACCCTATCGACCTTTCAACTTAAAACTTACTTCTGATTATCACGCCACTCATAAACCCATGCACTCTGGATCATCTCCAGGTGGCCTTCACTGCTTTCTTCCCTTCTCCCTTCAAAACGGGGAATTTCAAGTACCCATTCCAGCAGGTCGGTAAAACGGATCCGGTAGATCCTGCTTTCATTAAACTCATCTCCAAACCGTTCATAGAGTTTCTGCGCTATGTCTTCGTGATCGTTCCAGTGAATGGGAGGCTCAAAATGTGTCATACTATTACTTATACCTTATTACCTATAACTTATTACCTATAACTTATTACCTATAACTTATTACCTATAACTTATTACCTATAAC
>JACPUV010000016.1 GCA_016192105.1 Sphingobacteriales bacterium
AGCGGGGGTTTCAATATGGATAAAAGGCGCCAGTCTTTCATATTCGTCAGGAAACAGGCCATAGATCCGTTTCAGGTCTATTGGTTTACGGAACCTCCCGCCTTTCGAAACAAAATTCAGGATTGTCTTTATCGTCTTTTCGCGCAGTCCCAGTTGCTGCCAGCCTTCCGGGGTAATCGTATTGGGGTCGAAGATGAACAACCTCCCTTCCGGCCTTTTTGGGCGGTAATCAGCCCCCCGGTCGTATTGATATTGCTGGCCGTCTTCCCCGGAGTAAACCCGGGAAGAGGAGGGCTGGTTTGATTCCCGCTTTTCCAGTCTTTTCATGGCTGCAATCCAGGAGGAATCCACTGTGCTGGTACTGGAGACTCCCCGATTGCCAGGCAGGAGGGCGGGCAGGCAAAAAGCCAGGGCAACCAGGAAAAGGACCACGAAGACCCCGATCCGCTCTTTGCGGCTCAGGGTAAAATAGTCTGCGATCCATTCTTTGCGTTTCACCCTGCGATTTTACTCAAAAGCAGGGTCTCCGAAAGGGGTAAAACCTCCTGATTTACCGGGTTTTTGGCCGGGTTATTGTGAGCAAAGTTTTCTTGGTTGAGAATATATAATCCCTACCTTTGCAATCCTTTATTTTGGCCAAATATATTTTGACATCCCAAATCATGTGTAAGTAGCTGAATTTCATGAACTTTCATTTTTTCTAAAATGAGAGCATGGAGGTGATTGGTATGTCCTCAACGTTGTAAAACCGGTTTTACGCATATGTCTTCAACAAAAGTGAACTCAAGAGTGGATTTCGGTAAAATCAAGCACCTGGCTGAGACACCTGATCTTCTTGAAGTACAGATTCAATCGTTCAAAGAATTTTTCCAGTTAGAAACCACCCCGGATAAGCGAAACATTGAGGGGTTGTTCCGTGTGTTCAAGGACAATTTCCCCATCACGGACACCCGGAATATTTTCGTCCTGGAGTTCCTGGATTATTTCATTGACCCCCCCCGGTACACCATCGAAGAGTGTATGGAAAGGGGGCTTACATATGCTGTGCCCCTGAAAGCAAAGCTGCGCTTAAGTTGTAACGATGAGGAGCACGTGGATTTCCAGACCATTGTACAGGACGTGTTCCTGGGCAATATTCCCTATATGACACCCCGCGGCACCTTTGTGATCAACGGGGCTGAGCGGGTGGTTGTTTCCCAGTTGCACCGTTCACCCGGTGTATTCTTCGGTCAGTCGGTTCACCCGAACGGTACCAAGATCTACTCCGCCCGTGTGATTCCTTTCAAAGGCGCCTGGATGGAGTTTGCCACGGATATCAACAACGTGATGTATGCCTATATCGACCGGAAGAAAAAATTCCCGGTTACCACGCTGCTGCGTTCCATCGGATATGAAACCGACAAGGATATCCTGGAATTATTCGGGATGGCCGATGAGGTGAAAGCCGATAAAAAGACCCTGGGTAAATATGTGGGCAAACGCCTGGCGGCCCGGGTACTCCGCACCTGGGTGGAAGATTTCGTGGATGAGGATACCGGTGAAGTGGTGTCCATTGAAAGAAATGAGATCGTGATGGAACGGGATACCGTGCTGGACGAAGAGGCCATTGAGACCATTTCCGGGATGGAAGTAACCAGTGTATTTGTACAGCGCGAAGATGTGGGCGGGGATTATGCGATCATCTACAATACCCTGAACAAGGATACCTCCAACAGTGAGCTGGAAGCGGTACAGTTTATCTACCGCCAGCTGCGTGGTGCGGATGCGCCCGATAATGAAACCGCCCGCGGTATCATTGATAAATTATTCTTCAGCGACAAGCGGTATGATCTCGGCGAAGTAGGCCGTTATAAGATCAACCGCAAACTGAATGTGGACCTGCCGCTGGATAAGAAAACACTGACCAAAGAGGATATCATCCTCATCATTAAATACCTCGTACGCCTGACCAACGGGAAAGCCGAGATCGATGATATCGATCACCTGAGCAACCGCCGGGTAAGAACTGTGGGTGAACAACTGTACGCCCAGTTCGGGGTAGGTCTTGCCCGTATGGCCCGTACGATCCGTGAGCGGATGAATGTACGGGACAACGAAGTGTTTACCCCGGTTGACCTGATCAATGCGAGAACACTGTCATCTGTGATCAATTCCTTCTTTGGAACCTCACAGTTATCCCAGTTCCTCGACCAGACCAACCCGTTGTCGGAGATCACCCACAAACGCCGTATTTCCGCACTCGGGCCGGGTGGCCTGAGCCGGGAGCGCGCTGGTTTCGAGGTGCGTGACGTACACTATTCACACTACGGACGTCTCTGTACCATTGAAACGCCGGAAGGACCGAATATTGGTCTGATCTCCACCCTTTGCGTACATGCCAAGATCAATGATATGGGCTTTATCGAAACACCTTACCGTAAGGTGCATGAAGGTAAAGTGAACATGAAGGAACTGAGTTTCCTGAGTGCGGAGGAAGAGGACCTGGCCAAGATCGCACAGGCCAATACCCCGCTGGATGAAAAAGGAAATTTCCGCGAAGAGAAGATCGTAAGCCGGGAGACCGGAGACTTCCCGATCCTGGACAGGAATGATGTGGAATTTATGGACGTAGCGCCAAACCAGATCGTCGGGCTGAGTGCTTCGCTGATTCCCTTCCTCGAGCACGATGACGCCAACCGGGCCCTGATGGGATCGAACATGCAACGCCAGGCTGTGCCCCTGCTGCGCCCGGATGTGCCGATTGTAGGTACCGGTCTGGAAGGCAAAGCGGCCCGTGATGCCAGGATCCAGATCCATTCTGAAGGAGAAGGTGTGGTAGAGTTTGTTGACGCCAATGAGATCCATGTCCGTTATGACAGGGATGCTTCAGAAAAACTGGTGAGCTTTGAAGATGACCTGCGAATCTACCGCCTGACCAAGTTTATCAAGACCAACCAGGAAACCTGTATCAACCTTCGCCCGGCTGTGAAAAAAGGGCAGAAAGTAAAGAAAGGGGATTTCCTGACCGAAGGATATGCCACCCAGAATGGTGAACTGGCCCTTGGAAAAAACCTGAAAGTGGCCTTTATGCCCTGGAAAGGTTACAACTTTGAGGATGCTATCGTGATCAGCGAAAGAGTGGTAAAAGAAGACCTGTTCACTTCCGTTCATATTTCCGAATATGAACTGGAAGTACGCGATACCAAACTTGGTGAAGAAGAACTGACCCCGGATATTCCCAATGTATCAGAAGAAGCGACAAAGGACCTGGACGAAAACGGGATCATCCGGATCGGCGCCCAGGTAAAAGAGGGCGATATCCTGATCGGTAAGATCACTCCGAAAGGAGAGAGCGATCCGACACCGGAAGAGAAACTGCTTCGCGCCATCTTCGGTGACAAAGCCGGTGATGCCAAAGACGCGTCCCTGAAAGCACCGAACGGGGTGGAAGGTGTTGTTATCGGTAAGAAATTATTCCAGCGCGCCAAGAAAGATAAGAATGCCAAAGTGAGAGAGAAGGCGGCCATCGAGAAACTGGAGAAATTGCACGAGAAGAACGAGACAGACCTGATGGAAGTGCTGCTGGAAAAACTGACCACCCTGCTGAAAGATCATGTATCTGCCACCGTGAGCAACAACTTTGGTGAAGTACAGATCGGCAAAGGAGCCAAGTTTACCGAGAAGAACCTGCGCGGGCTGGATTATGCCAATATCAACCCGCTGGGCTGGACCGGTGACAAAAAGGTGGATGACCAGATCAATACCCTGCTGCATAACTACAATATCAAATTTAACGAAGAGCTGGGTCGTTACAAACGCGAAAAATTCAATATCAGCATCGGGGACGAATTGCCTGCCGGTGTATTGAAACTCGCGAAAGTGTACCTGGCGGTGAAGCGGAAACTGAAAGTGGGGGATAAGATGGCCGGTCGTCACGGTAACAAGGGGATCGTGGCCAAGATCGTTCGCCAGGAAGATATGCCGTTCCTCGAAGACGGTACGCCGGTGGATGTGGTACTGAACCCGCTGGGGGTACCGAGCCGTATGAACCTCGGCCAGATCTATGAAACAATCCTGGGCTGGACCGGTCAGAAACTCGGCTTAAAATTCGCCACACCCATCTTTGACGGAGCTACCGTGGATGAGATCGCTTCCTATTGTAAGGATGCAAGTATCCCGATGCACGGTCATACCTATCTCTACGACGGGGAGACCGGCGAACGCTTCCACCAGAAAGCAACCGTGGGTATTATCTATGTGATCAAACTGCACCACATGGTGGATGATAAAATGCACGCCCGTTCCATCGGACCGTACAGTCTCATCACCCAGCAGCCGCTCGGTGGTAAAGCCCAGTTCGGTGGTCAGCGTTTTGGTGAGATGGAAGTATGGGCCCTCGAAGCCTACGGCGCTTCCAATATTCTCCAGGAATTACTGACGATCAAATCGGATGATATTATCGGTCGTGCCAAGACCTACGAGTCTATTGTGAAAGGAGAAAATGTACCAAGAGCCGGGGTGCCGGAGTCCTTCAATGTATTGGTACATGAATTGAGAGGACTGGGTCTGGATCTCAAATTTGAATAAGTAAAAATTCAAAAGTAAAAATTAAAAACCCGCTGTCAGATTCAAACCCTGCTATCAGAGGTCCGGTAAACGGAATTTTTACTTTTGACTTTTTCATTTTGAATTAACTAATCAGGGTCTAACAACTATAAAGTAAATTATGGCTATCAGAAAAGAAAATCGTCCTAAAGCGGCTTTTTCGCAAATCACAATCGGGCTTGCCTCTCCGGATACCATCCTGGAAAGAAGCTATGGTGAGATATTAAAGCCGGAAACGATCAACTACCGTACCTACAAACCGGAAAGAGACGGCTTGTTCTGCGAACGGATCTTCGGTCCGGTAAAAGACTACGAATGCGCCTGCGGTAAATACAAGCGTATCCGTTATAAGGGTATTGTCTGCGATCGTTGCGGAGTGGAAGTGACAGAAAAGAAAGTTCGCCGCGAAAGGATGGGACATATCAAGCTGGTAGTGCCGGTTGTGCATATCTGGTATTTCAAATCATTGCCGAATAAGATCGGTTACCTGCTGGGAGTGAGCTCTAAGAAATTAGAGACCATTGTGTATTATGAGCGTTTCGTGGTCATCCAGTCCGGTATCCGTGCTGACAAAGGACAGAATGTAGGTGACCTGCTTACAGAAGAGGAATACCTGGATATCCTGGATACATTACCCAAGGACAACCAGTACCTGCCCGATGATGATCCCAACAAGTTCATCGCCAAAATGGGAGCGGAAGCCGTGCATGATATGCTGGCCCGTATCGATCTTGACCAGTTGTCCTTTGACCTGAGAAATGCCGCGGCTACTGAAACCTCACAGCAGCGTAAAGCCGATGCGCTGAAGCGGCTGAGTGTGGTGGAAGCTTTCCGTGATGCCAATACAAGGATCACCAACCGTCCGGAATGGATGGTAATGCAGTATATCCCGGTCATCCCGCCGGAATTGCGCCCGCTTGTTCCCCTGGATGGCGGCCGTTTTGCGTCTTCTGACCTGAATGACCTTTATCGCCGGGTGATCATCCGGAATAACCGGCTGAAGCGTTTATTAGAGATCAAAGCACCTGAAGTGATCCTGCGTAACGAAAAACGTATGCTGCAGGAAGCGGTGGATTCCCTGTTTGATAACAGCCGTAAGTCCAATGCCGTTAAAGCGGAAGGTGGCCGTGCCCTGAAATCCCTCAGTGATGTACTGAAAGGTAAACAGGGACGTTTCCGTCAGAACCTGCTTGGTAAACGCGTGGACTATTCCGGTCGTTCTGTAATTGTGGTAGGCCCTGAACTGAAACTGCATGAGTGCGGTCTTCCGAAAGATATGGCGGCCGAATTATTCAAGCCGTTTATTATCCGTAAACTGATTGAAAGAGGTATCGTAAAAACCGTGAAATCCGCCCGTAAACTGGTGGATAAGAAGGAAGCGGTGGTTTGGGATATCCTGGAAAATATTCTGAAAGGTCACCCGGTCATGCTCAACCGGGCCCCGACACTGCACCGGTTGTCAATCCAGGCCTTCCAGCCGAAACTGATCGAAGGGAAAGCGATCCAGCTGCACCCCCTCGTAACAACAGCGTTCAACGCCGACTTCGACGGTGACCAGATGGCGGTGCACGTGCCCCTGAGTCATGCGGCGATCCTGGAAGCCCAACTGCTGATGCTTGCTTCCCATAATATCCTCAACCCGCAGAATGGTACGCCCATCACCCTGCCTTCGCAGGACATGGTACTGGGGCTGTATTATATTACCAAAGGGAAGAAGACAACAGATACAGAGATTGTCCGCGGGGAAGGAAAAGTGTTTTATTCCGCGGAGGAAGTGATCATCGCTTACAATGAAAAAGTAGTGGACCTGCATGCCTGGATCAAGGTGAAAGCCAATATCCGGAACGCAGATGGTCTGCTGGAACATAAACTGATCGAGACCACCGTAGGCCGCGTGCTCTTCAATCAGCACGTACCTGCTGAAGTGGGTTTTGTCAATGCACTGCTGACCAAGAAAAACCTTCGCGAGATCATTGGGGATATCATCAAGATCACCAATGTTCCGAAAACGGCCAAGTTCCTCGATGATATCAAGCAGCTTGGATTCCGTACCGCCTTCATGGGTGGTCTGTCCTTCAACATCAATGACCTGATCATTCCCGATGTGAAAGAAGAACTGCTGGACAATGCGAAGGGTGAAGTGGATGAAGTATGGGAAAGCTACAACATGGGGCTGATCACCAACAATGAACGTTATAACCAGATCGTGGATATCTGGAGCCGGGTCGATACCCGTATCACGGAAACCCTGATCCGGGAATTAAGTACCGACAAACAGGGATTCAACTCCGTATATATGATGCTGGATTCAGGCGCCCGTGGTTCCAAACAGCAGATCAAGCAGCTGGCTGGTATCCGGGGGTTGATGGCCAAGCCGAGAAAATCCGGTTCTACGGGGTCGGAGATCATCGAGAACCCGATCCTTTCCAACTTCAAAGGAGGGCTGAACGTATTGGATTACTTTATCTCCACCCACGGTGCCCGTAAGGGTCTGGCTGATACGGCCCTCAAAACAGCCGATGCCGGTTACCTGACCCGTCGTCTGGTGGATGTGGCCCAGGATGTGGTGATCACAGAAGAAGATTGCGGAACACTGCGTGGTATTGCCACGTCCGCATTAAAAGATAATGAGGATATCATCGAACCGCTGAGCGACAGGCTGGCCGGCCGTACCTCCCTGCACGATGTGTACGATCCGGTTAATGATATGCTGATCGTAGCGGCGGGCGAAGAAATCAATATTGATATTGCCCGGAAGATCGAGGAGGCCGGTATTGAAACCGTTGAGATACGTTCAGTGCTGACCTGCGAAAGCAAGAGAGGGGTGTGTGTGAAATGTTATGGTAAGAATCTTGCCTCGGGGAATATTGCACAGAAAGGCGATGCGGTAGGTATCATTGCGGCTCAGTCTATTGGTGAACCGGGTACCCAGCTGACCCTCCGTACCTTCCACGTGGGTGGTGTGGCTGGTTCTGCTTCCGTAGAATCCACTTTACTGGCCAAGTTTGACGGTACCGTCCAGTTCGACGGGCTGCGTACGGTAACTGTCGAAAACAATGAAGGCGCCAAATCCCAGGTGGTAATCGGCCGTACCGGAGAAGTACGGATCATTGATACCAAGAATGACCGCCTGCTGATCACCAATAATATTCCGTATGGTGCCACCCTGAATGTGAAAGATGGCCAGAAGGTGAACAAGGGAGAGATCCTCTGTACCTGGGATCCGTTCAACAACGTAATCATGGCGGAGATCAACGGTACGGTGAAATTTGAAAATGTACTGGATGGTATCACCTACCGGGAAGAGGCCGATGAACAAACCGGTCACCGGGAGAAAGTGGTTATTGAAACCCGCGATAAGACCAAGATTCCTTCCATTGTTGTTGAAGGCAAAGAGAAGAAATCATATAACCTGCCCACCGGAAGCCATATCATCATGGATGAAGGCGATGAGGTGAAAGCAGGACAGGTGATCGTGAAGATCCCCCGTATCCTTGGTAAGCTGAGGGATATCACCGGGGGTCTGCCCCGTGTAACCGAGCTGTTCGAAGCCCGGAACCCGAGCAACCCTGCCGTAGTTTCTGAAATTGACGGGGTGGTGATCATGGGTGCGATCAAACGGGGTAACCGCGAGATCATTATTGAGGCAAAAGATGGCGTACAGAAGAAATACCTGGTACCGCTGACCCGCCAGATCCTGGCGCAGGACGGCGACTTTGTAAAGGCCGGTGCTTCCCTGAGTGACGGGCAGATCGCTCCGTTCGATATCCTCTCTATCAAAGGCCCGTTTGCCGTACAGGAGTACGTGGTGAACGAGATCCAGGAAGTGTATCGTTTGCAGGGTGTGAAGATCAATGACAAACACATTGAGGTGATCGTGCGCCAGATGATGCGGAAAGTGAATATCGTGGATCCGGGGGATACCCGCTTCCTGGAAGATGACCTGACAGACAAATTCGACTTTGTTGAAGAGAACGATTACATCTTCGATAAAAAAGTGGTGACCGAGATTGGGGACAGTGCGCACCTGCGGGCGGGCCAGATCGTAAGCTTGCGTGAAGTACGGGAAGAGAATTCCATCCTTCGCCGGAACGACAAGAAACTGGTAGAATACCGTGATGCCAAACCGGCCACTTCTTCACCGACCCTGCTGGGTATCACGAAAGCTTCACTGGGTGTGCCGAGCTGGATTTCAGCTGCTTCCTTCCAGGAAACCACCAAAGTGTTATCTTCCGCAGCCATCAATGGTAAAACCGATGATATGCTGGGGCTGAAAGAAAATGTGATTACAGGTCACCCGATCCCGGCCGGTACAGGTCTGCGTGAATTTGAGGGCATGATTGTGGGCAGTAAAGAGGAGTATGAACTGCTCCAGACCACCCGCGAAGCCATGTCTTTCGACGAGGAGGAATAAACCTGAAGGATTAATTGATTCATAATAAGGAGTAAGTTATCTTACTCCTTTTTCACTATTAGCGGACCCTGTTAAGGCTTTCATAAAGTAACTGAATCCTTATATTTGCCCGCCTATTCGTAGTTATTTTGTAAAATGAACGGGATGAAAAATGGTTTGTTGATATGGAATGCGGTACTGACCCTGGGTTGCGGGTATCTTTTATTTGCTCATTTTTCGGGCAGGAAAAACGATAAAAAAACTTCGTCGGTAAACGGGAAGATCACGGATGCCGAGAAGGGTAAATTTCGGATTGCTTATTTCGAAATGGATTCGCTGGCCGCCAATTTTGATATGGTCCGGGAACTAAAATCGGAAATGCTGAAAAGGGAAGAGGCCATTAACAGTGAAATGGAAAAAATGTCACGGAACCTGCAGCAGAAATTCAATTTTTACCAGCAGCAGGCCAATTCCGGAGCCTTAACACAGGAACAATCTGAAGCCGCCAGCCGGGATATGAAAAACCTGGATGACGAAATGAAGAACCGGAAACAGGCCCTGGATTCCGATTACAGTGATTTCGTAATGCGCCGCCAGAATGAGATCAAATCAAAGATCGAGACCTTCCTGAAGGAATACAACAGGACGCGTGACTATTCCTATATTGTTTCCTACGAGCAGGGCTTGTTTTATTATAAGGATACCGCCTATAATATTACCGCGGATGTGGTGAAGGGGCTGAATGAATATTATAAAAGCAAAAAGAACTGATCATCAGAAGGGCCCCGGAAGGGGCTTTTTCATACCCTCTTTTTTTCAAAGAAAATATTGCCTTATTTTGGGTTATGGTTGATTTCAAAAAACTCTTTGCCGGCTTTTCTTCCCTCAAAGCAGGGATCGTAGGTGACGTTATGCTCGATACCTATATGTGGGGGAAAGTGGACCGCATTTCGCCGGAAGCACCGGTACCCGTTGTGGCCTTGCAGCATAAAGAATACCGGATCGGGGGAGCCGGAAATGTGGCGCTGAACTGCCGCTCCCTGGGTGCAAAAGCCACCGTACTTTCTGTTACCGGCGATGACGCGGATGCAGTTATCCTGAAGGACCTGTTTGAATCGAAGGGGATTGATACGTCTTATATGATGGCGGGTTCCGGCCGGATCACCACCAACAAGATGCGTATCATCAGCCGCAGCCAGCAAATGATGCGACTCGACGCAGAAGTTACCCGGGACCTGGATGCGGCAGAAGAAACCCTTTTTTTGCAGAAAGTGGCATCCTACCTGCAGCAGGAAAAACCGGATGTCATCATCCTGGAGGACTATAATAAAGGAGTGCTTACAGAAAAAATAATCCGCCAGGTGATCAGCTGGTGCAGGGAGAAAGGAATCATTGTGGCAGTGGATCCCAAGCGCCGTAATTTCTTTGCTTATACCGGTGTTGATATTTTCAAGCCCAACCTGAAGGAAGTAAAAGAGGCGCTGAACTATACAGCCGAAGGAGCGGATGAAAAAACCCTGCATGCGATCCATACGGAACTCAGCCGCCTTCTGCATCATACTATTTCTTTTATTACACTTTCGGAAAAAGGAGTCTTTTACCAGCAGGGGAATGAGGGGCATATTATTCCTTCACATATCCGGAATATCGCTGATGTGTCAGGCGCAGGTGATACGGTCATTGCCGTGGCTTCCCTGGTCTATGCCGCTACCCGGGATGTTCACCTGATGGCCGGGACCGCTAATATTGCAGGGGGACTGGTGTGCGAAGAAGTGGGAACTGCGGCAATTGATAAAGAGAAACTGTTTTACGAGTGTGAGTCACTCCTCGGATGATCCTTTTTTCATCGTATCCCGGGCCTTCTTCAGGACGGAATCAAAGTTGACCAGCGTTTCAAATCCAATCTTCGCCAGCGCAAATACGAGGATAAACCCTTTCCCGAAACCAAAGCCCAGGAACAGGCTCCCCGCTATAACAGTAAATTGCTGAATAAAAATTCTGCCGTACGGCTGAAACATAATGATTGCCATCGGCAGGGTCCGGTATTCCCCGTTCAGGAGAAAGGGGAGAAAACTCCTCGCCAGGTAGCCGATAATAAATGCAAGCAGCATATAACCGATCTCCGTATTGATATAGGTGTACCATTTAAAGAAAAAATGGAACATGCCGGCTCCGGGTGGGTTGATATGTGCCGTCTCCGAGAAAATGCTGGTTTGTACCGCGGCAAACAGACCGAAATGCAGCATAAAGAATACGATAAAAAAAAGACCGCTCACTTTTGTAGGGCTGCCGGCATTGTACCAGTCATCCTTCCCCCGAACCAGGGTAGCCACTCCTAATTTCAGCACCGTCATCACACCGACGATCATTGTCTCCATGGCATAGACAATAAATGCTTCCGTTGCATTCCACCCAAGGAACCATACACCATATACAGGAAAAAGATTGGCAGCAACCAATAACAGATCGGGGCCGGTGAGTTTATTTCTGAACATGACGCCTGTTGTTTCGGTAACAAAATACCTAATTTCGTTTGTAATAAAATACCCAATACCCCGTATGTCTGTATATGCAATCGTGATTCATGGTGGGGCTGGCACCATCCGGCCGTCGGCGATGACCCCTGAACTGGAAACGGCCTATAAAGAAGGACTGCAGGAAGCCCTGCAGGCAGGCTATTCCCTGCTGGAAAACGGGGGATCTTCCCTGGAAGCGGTAAAAGCCGCCGTGATGTCCCTGGAGGATTGTGTTTTATTCAACGCGGGCCGGGGATCTGTCTTTGCCAAAGACGGCAGCCAGGAAATGGATGCTTCTATTATGGACGGGAATACCGGGATGGCGGGTGCTGTAGCCGCGGTCCGGAATGTCCGGAACCCGGTGGAACTGGCTTATACGGTCATGTTGAAAAGCCAGCATGTTATGCTGAATGGAAAGGGGGCCTATGATTTTGCCCTTGCACATGGAATAAAAACAGAGCCGGCTGAGTACTTCTATTCACCTTACCGGTATAAGCAATGGAAGCGGATGCAGGGATCGGAGGATACAGCGCTGGATCACCAGGAATTCCCGGATGACAAAAAATTCGGCACTGTCGGGGCCGTAGCGGTGGATCGGCTGGGGAATATTGCGGCGGCCACCAGCACCGGCGGGATGACGAATAAACAATGGGGAAGGGTGGGCGATAGCCCGATCATAGGTGCCGGCACCTACGCAAACAATAAGACCTGTGCCATCAGCTGTACCGGTCATGGCGAACCCTTTATCCGGGCGGTAACGGCTTACGATGTGAGTTGCCTGATGGAATACAAAGGGCTCAGCCTGCAGGAAGCGATGCACGTGGTGGTACATGATAAACTGCTGAGGATCGATGGGGAAGGCGGGATGATCGGGGTGGATGCAAAAGGAAATACGGCGATGCTGTTCAACAGTGAGGGGATGTACCGGGGAATGAAAGGCAGCAAAGGACAGGAGGAAATAGCGATCTACAAATAAAATTGACAGGCATTCCAGTACATTTGCGCCAATGAAAAAATATGCTATTATAGTGGCCGGTGGTTCGGGGATCCGGATGGGAGGCGCCCTTCCCAAACAATTCATGCTGCTGAAAGATAAACCGGTCCTTTATTATACGCTGAAAGTATTTCTCGAGGCCTACGATGACCTGCAACTTATCCTGGTTCTGCCGGTGGATTATACCGATATGGGGCAGGAGATCATAGATGCTTTTTTTGATAAGGAGCGCATCCGGATCACGGCAGGGGGAGATACCCGTTTTCAATCCGTCAAGAACGGGCTGGCACTGGTGGAGGAGGAATCCGTGGTATTTGTACATGACGGGGTTCGTTGTTTGCTGACAAAGGACCTGATCCATCGTTGTTACCGGCAGGCTGCAGCAACCGGTACGGCGATCCCGGCCATTCCTTCAAGGGACAGTATCCGGTTACAGACCGATGAAGGGAATGCCGCACTGGACCGCAACCACGTAATGCTGATCCAGACCCCGCAGACTTTTCACAGTAAAATTATCCTGCCCGCCTTCCAGATCGACTATAAAGATAAATTCACGGATGAAGCTACTGTTGCGGAGGCCTATGGGATCAAAGTATCCCTGGTCCCTGGTGAAGAAGAGAATATTAAGATCACCCGGCCGCTGGATTTACTGATCGCGGAGCAAATACTTACCGAAAGGGCTGGTTGATTATTTTTTCAGCCATCTCAGGTAAAAGGGAAGCCGGTTGATCTTTAGTGCCGGGTAGATTTCCTGTACAGCACCAAAACTGCTGTAAAAAAAAGCCAGGTTACGGATATCGGAACCTTCAAAATCCAGCAGCAGGGGCTGTTCCGCATGATCACTGATAAACGCATCGATCAGGGCATGTGAAGCGCCGATGGTTTTTCCATTGGGATGATTCCCTACCAGGATATAATAAGCCCTGCTATGCGAAAAGAAAAACACAGCAGAAGCCAGCAGTTCTTCCCCGAGTGTTATGCCATAAGTAACGGTCTTTTTTTGCTCTTGCAGCAGCCGGAATAATTTCCGGAAACGGTTTATGTTTTCTTCTACTGCTTTGTCATGTAACCGCATTTGCTGAAGGGCCAGCGCAATTATTTTTTCAACAGCGATATTTTTCTGAACCAGGCAGCCGGCCTGCCGGGCCTTTTTTATATTACGCCGGGTAGTATCACGGTAATTGTTGTACAGTTTTTCGTAAGGAGGATTCAGGTCCAGCACATAATTGTCCCGGCGCAGTAAAAACTCCCCCGGGGCTGCAGCGAGGTTTCCGCTGTTCAGGTAAATATCAATATACCGGAAAGAAGCAGGAATGGATTGAATGAAATGATGGATTACTTGTCCCGCCAGGTTATTGCCAAATATTCCCAGCTGGGCGGCCAGGAATGGCTGGTACAAATAGGAGATGCCGTATTTCCGGTTCCAGGTCAGTGGCATCACTGCTTCATAATTGTTTAATACCAGCGCATCCCATTGTATGGCCATGGTATCAAGGTAAAAGGAATGCGCATAGATGAGGCCGTTAGAAGACCGGTCTATACAGGCATCCCATTTCTGCCTGTCGATCGCCGGATGGGTAAGATGTTGTATGGTATTCGCGGAACTCATCAGAAATCAAGGTGACGCTCCAATTTCCGCAAACTGAAATTGGAGATATCGATGCTGAAAGAAATCTTTTTCCCGAACCGTTCTTTTTTTGGAATCGTGGACTGGTAGTAATCCCTGTACACGCTGCTGAACACCAGGGGTACATAGATGTTTATGGTCTCTTTCAACAGGGGGATCTGCAGGCCGGCATCGAAAAGAAAACGGTCGGCTGTGGCGCCGCTTTCCCAGGCTTCCGCATAGGTGCCGATATCAGCGAAGATCTTCAGGGGGATCTTTACGGGCAGAATCGATAAGGGGTTTACGGCGGAAGGCACCGTAGTGCTGGCATTCAAAGCGAATAACCAGTTATCGGTACGTCCGACTTTTTCCGCCAGGAGATCCGTTCTTACTTTGAAAGCGCCATCCCTTTCCATGATCTGCTGGCTGGCGATTCCTTCAAATTCATTGCGGCCAATAAAATAATCGCTATAGGTATAGTCTTCATACCCATTGGCGCCTGTCAGGTTAAGGTGATACCGGTCTGTGGTAAATTGTTTGCTGATTGTTTTGGAGCCGGTGTAAAAAAACTTACCGGCAAAGAAGCGGAGACGGAGCCCGCCTTCTTTCGCGTAATTAAAAAAATAGTTGCCGGTGAACGTGGTGCGGAGGAAATCCTTTCCCTGTTCGAGTTTGAATTCAGCCCGGTAGGGATAGAGTGCCCTGTAGTTTTCCACTACGAATTTCAGCTGGTTGAGCACCCGGTTTTCGCCGGTGCTGAGTGCTTTAAGCGTAATGCTGGTATCAATACCGGTTATAACCGTATCCCGGTAAAAAAGCAGTTTATCCTCGCTTAGCAGGTAGGTTTTAAACTGGATAAACCTGGACAGCGTGGACCGGGGGCTTTTTTCTTTCAGTGTAAAACGAATGCCGGGTGCAAATTTGAAGAAGCCGGGAAAGACCTTTTTGCCATCCTCAGCGGTATAACTGTCGTAGGTAAACCCGGCAGAACTGACCCCGATGTCCACCTTGTGAAAAACTTTTTCAGGATAGAAGCTATAACTGGCAAAGCCGATCATGGTTTTCTTTTTAGAACCAAAGCCATGAAATCCTGCCCAGAAAAACCGGAACCGGGTGGGGGGTAAACGCAGGTTTGTTGCGGCCAGCCCCAGCATAAATTTGTCGTAACTGTTAAAGCCGGCTGCGGGGAGGAGATTGATGACTGTTTTTTTAGTGCTATTACCTCCCAGGACGGCATTGGTTATTGCGGCTACAGGGTGTTGTATCCGGATCCCCTTTTTTGATACAGTTGGCAGGTTTCCTTTTTGACGGAGGTATGCAAAGACACTGTCGAGGTTTTTTCCGGTGCTTGCTTCGAGTGATTTTTTAAAATCTTCAGGTTGGGGATGCCTGTATCGCCATTGGCGAAAATAATGCTGCATCGCTTTTTGAAACGGCTCCCTTCCCAATTGTTTTTCCAGCCATTCCATCCATTTTGAAGTTTTGTAATAAGCCACCAGGGCATAGTTGGCTTCCGTAAAATCTTCAGCAGCGGTGGCAATAGGCTGGTCCTTCTTTTCAGCTACAAGGGTTTCCAGCAGGGCCTGTTCGTTTGACTGGGTGTTGCGTGGATTCCTGTTGTACTGATATTTGTATTCGTAGAAGGAATTGATGCCTTCGTCCATCCAGGGGTAGCTTCTTTCGTTTGTACCCAGTATGCCGTAGAACCAGTTGTGCCCCACTTCATGGGCAATGGTATAGTCCAGTTCACGCTGGTTGAGGCTGGGAGAAATTACGGTGATGGTAGGATATTCCATACCACCACCAAAACTTTCGGGTCCCTGCACTACACTGACAGCGGAATACGGATATTCCCCTATTTCGGAGGAATAATGCCGGATGGCATCTTTTGCGAATCCGGTACTGTGTTCCCAGGTTTCCTTTTCAGCCGGGGTAAAATAAGTGAACACATCAATGATACGGCTGGAAGCCAGCAGGCAGGTGTCAGCGTTTACGATAAAACGCTTATCGGCAAACCAGGCAAAGTCGTGAATATTGCTTTGTTTGTAGGTCAGTATTTTGATTTCTTTCTCCGATTCCGGGAATAACTGGTAACTGGTTTTTACCTGGCCTCCGGTTGTTTTCGTTTTTTGTTTAACGGGTTCCCAGGTGTACCCGGCTCTTGTTTTCAGCCATTCTTTTTCTTCTGCATTTTGTAATTCGCCGGTCGCAGCCACCACATAGTTTTTGGGTACGGTGATCTTCACTTCAAAGTTCCCGAACTCGCTGTAGAATTCTCCCTGGTCCAGGTAGGGCATCGGGTGCCAGCCTTCCCGGTCATAGACCGCAGGTTTGGGGTACCATTGGGTGACCTGATAACTTTGGCCGTCGTGGCCGCCCCTGGAAAAATTATAAGGAAGCTTAACGTGAAACGGGGTGGTAATCGTAATCGATTGACCCGGTGTCAGCGGACCGGGCAGTACCAGTTTCACGATATCGATATGCTGGGGGTGGTCTTCCAGTTGTGCAGTAACACCGTTGACTTTAAAATCCAGTTTATTTATATATCCCCTGTCTTCTTTCCCGGAGAAATAGAATTTCGTGTTGCCATTGTCCAGCAGGTGGTCACTGAATGCAGTCTTATCATTTTTATAGGCATTGGGCCAGAGGTGGAACCAGATGAATCGCAGGGTATCGGGGGAGTTATTGATGTAGTCGATTTTTTCAAAGCCGGTAAGACGATGTTCGGTGTCATCCAGGGATACATCAATGGTGTAATTGACCTGCTGCTGCCAGTAATTCAGTTGCCTGTCGGCAGTTGGCAGCTGGCAGTAGGGCTTTACAAGAAGACCGGCACATATGAGAAGGAGGAATACTTTCTTCAATGGGATAGACAGTTTCTCAAAAATAGCGCTTTCTTGGGGGGATTGCAAGAAGTCAAAAGTCAAAATCAAAAATTCAAAAACCCGCTGATTGAATACTCTTTTCTCTTACAGGTTCCCGCCGAATCCTGTGTCTTTCATTCGTGGAAGTAACAGGTAGCCCCTGCTAAGAACATAAGGTTAGTACTGTTAGCCCCCGAAT
>JACPUV010000005.1 GCA_016192105.1 Sphingobacteriales bacterium
GATTTGCTTTCAATTTATGGCTTAGATTAGCTCTTTAACAACATGCGGGTGCCCGGTAATATCAACCCAGCCGTTGTGATTTGCTTTCAATTTATGGCTTAGATTAGCTCTTTAACAACTGAACGTTGATTATATACCTGATGTTTGCCGTTGTGATTTGCTTTCAATTTATGGCTTAGATTAGCTCTTTAACAACGACGAAGAAAGAACTATATATTCAAACTCAGTTGTGATTTGCTTTCAATTTATGGCTTAGATTAGCTCTTTAACAACGATCCACAGATTTCGGCAAAGATCATCCGGTTGTGATTTGCTTTCAATTTATGGCTTAGATTAGCTCTTTAACAACGATCTTTCAGAATTACAAAAAGATATAAAGGTTGTGATTTGCTTTCAATTTATGGCTTAGATTAGCTCTTTAACAACATCTCTTCGATCTCCTCGTCCGTCAACTCGGTTGTGATTTGCTTTCAATTTATGGCTTAGATTAGCTCTTTAACAACCTATAAACCCGAGACTACATGACCAAACACGTTGTGATTTGCTTTCAATTTATGGCTTAGATTAGCTCTTTAACAACCCGCGCGCTGCCGGATACCCCCGCGTTGCCGTTGTGATTTGCTTTCAATTTATGGCTTAGATTAGCTCTTTAACAACCTGCCGCTGCGGGCGGACGGGTATGAAACGGTTGTGATTTGCTTTCAATTTATGGCTTAGATTAGCTCTTTAACAACATCGGGTTAACAATAGCTCTTTGCCCTATGGTTGTGATTTGCTTTCAATTTATGGCTTAGATTAGCTCTTTAACAACCAATAACCTCGTATATCAGTCAGGGTATCGGTTGTGATTTGCTTTCAATTTATGGCTTAGATTAGCTCTTTAACAACGATCAGGTATGAGCCGCACGGACACATTAGGTTGTGATTTGCTTTCAATTTATGGCTTAGATTAGCTCTTTAACAACACAAATCGCGCAAAAAAGTGATTTTGTGCTGGTTATGCCGGGTTTCCAAATGAAAAAATGGGGTTTACTTCCCATTTTTTCATTCCTGGCAGCCCAATTTTTAAAAAAGTTCAAGTTGCTGGGAGGTCTCAGGAGCTTCGACCAATTCACGCCCTCGGAAAATTTCCATCATCCCAAATTGTTTATCGGTAACACACATAATGCCGATATGACCTTTCGGCGGCAGGATGTTTTTAATCCTCCTGAGATGTACTTCCGCATTCTCCCGGCTGCTGCAATGCCGTATATACATGCTGAACTGGAACATGGAAAACCCGTCCGCCAGGATCTTCTTACGGAATAGGGCGTAGTTTTTCCGGTCCCTTTTTGTCTCGGTAGGCAGGTCAAAATGTACTAATACCCACATGATGCGGTAGGCATTAAGGCGTTCATACATCGCTTTATCGGGTTAATTTTCATTGCAATTCGGGGAAGGATAGCTTCCTGGACCGGCCCTCGAAGCACCGGGCCAATGAAGCCGTGGTTTTTTGCACCGCGTTCATTAGCGGGCTTTTCTGGTTTTCAATGATCACGTCAAGGGCCGGTAAAGTGAGCAGTTGTTTTTTGACCGCACCCGTGATTTCAACTGCCGGATCTTCCGCCGCTACCAGGCTGCAAACCAGCCGGTCCACAAAGGGCCGGTAGGGCTCCATCATATCATCGGCCAGGCAGTACGCGTTGTATTGATTCTGGTGATGGATTCCAAGAGTGGGTAAGAGCCCGGAGCCCACCAGGCTCCTGGCGACCAGGGCTCTCAGTACGGCATACCCGTAATTGAGGAGATTATTGGGGGGCAATCCGTACCGGTCCCTCCGGAATGCCGCCAGATCCGGGAAGATATTTTTCCAATAATAAGCGGCCGCCCTTGCCTCCTGGTTCCCGCTATCCCCGCTTTTGACTTCGTCGGCATAGTTCGTTAGCGACTGGAAGGGTCGCCTGTTCTTCCGCAGCAGGGCCGCCTGGTTATTGATCTTGGCCACCACCGTTTGCTGCCAAAGTTGTTTTTTAAGGGGAAGGCTGGCTTCCACCTGCGCCTTGAATTTCTGGCTCTGCAGTGTATGGCCATCAAGGTTCAGCATCAGTCCGGTGGGGTGATGGCTGGCGTCGCAGGTAATCAGGGCGGCATTCTTTTCAAGCAGTTTAGCCACCAACCCGTGGGTAAGAGTAATTTGCTGGTGGTCAAGGATTAGCAGGCCGATATCCTCGGCCGGGATGGTCCTCGTTTCCCCGCTTTCCTGCATTTCAATGACCAACTGTTCATTGGAGGTTTTCAGGTATGCGGGATTGCCGAAATAAAGGGTTCGTTTTATCACAGGAATTGGTTTGTCCTGGTAAAACGAATAGAATTCCCGTTTATTATTTATAAGACCATCGGAACGTATTCCCGATTGATCAATCCATTCGTATCTGTTACCCAAAAATCAAAAAATATCCTTTGTCCTCCCAATTAACA
Source organism: Sphingobacteriales bacterium (assembly GCA_016192105.1). Taxonomy (GTDB): domain Bacteria; phylum Bacteroidota; class Bacteroidia; order Chitinophagales; family Chitinophagaceae; genus JJ008. The sequence continues at coordinate 2,458 of JACPUV010000005.1, forward strand.
CAGAGCATTAGCCAAGAAAATATTTAAGTTTGGTAGTCATGAATTCACCAATTCTACTTATTTAACAAGATCAAGTAGCGAGAATTATGCTTTACCGCTTTAACGGTTTCTTTTGTTATTTCCACTTTATTCTACCGAGTAATGAAACTTCAAAATCCACTCCCTCATAAAGAAAATTCCAATTATTACTTGCCATTTTTAATAGAGGAGATTTTCCCTCAGTTTCAATGGTAGCTGATATAGCTTTTAAATCATCCAGTTTTCTTTTTATTTCCTTTGTTCTATCAATCCCAATTTTTTTTGACAGAACATTTAAACGATAACTATTATTAATGGTGTCAAATCTGAATCGCCTGTTTTTATAGTCATCTTTCCGTTTTTTAATATCTTGAATTTCCATATTTTCAACGACTTCACTAATTCCTTCTAATACCTCATACTTTCGTAGAATACTATCTTTCAGCAGGCTGATATTATTTTTAATTTCATCTTTTGATTGTGCTTCAAAATGATATTTTAGCCAAATGCCACCTTCAGAAAATTGAGTAATTATATAAAGCCTGTTCGTTTGAAAGCTAACTTCAGTTCGCTTTTGATATTCCTCATCACTCTTCAGAACAATAACTTTTTGCCCTACTTTAAGCAGTTTTCTATCTGGGTAGCTAGCATGGTGTGATTTGTTTTCTTCGTCATATTTTTTTAAATATTCATCAATAAGAAAACTACCATACTCCTTGTAAGCTTTTGCTATTTCAAAGGAAGCAATCGGGAGCATTGCTCGTTCAATGTTACCATTGCTGATTTTTTGTAATAAAATGGCATAAGGTACTGAGCCGGATTCAGAATAGAATTTATTTTTGTGATCGTATTTAGAACGATAATTAATTCGATCTTTCACTTCTTTTCCCGCACTAGTCTTTATGCGGACGTGGCGTATAATTTTTCCTTGATAGTCTTTGATTTCGGGTTTTCCTTTTTGCCCTCTCACTAGTCTTTTAATAACTGGATCAACAATTGCCTCAATTAGTTTATCTGACGCCTTTACCTTGTCTATAGGTTCACGCTTCACAAAAATAAACTCGTCTTTTCCTGTTTTATATTTCCAATCTTCTCCTTCCCTTCTTGGTTGTCCGTCATTAAGTCGTTCAACATCTTTTATCTTACCCAAATAGGTTTGGGCATATAGTTCACTTCTTATAGTATCACCTTTGGCCTTTAAAAGAATTTTCTTATCCTTTTCATCTAATTTAAACCTGCCTTGACCATCTTTTAAATACTGTAGTCTTCCTCTTTTTCTTACATTTTTATAGGTCTGGCTTAGTATTTTATCATTTTCGTAATTAAAAACCAATGTATTATTTTCAATATTTTGAATAATGGCTTGTGAGCTAAACCCCTTAAAGGGAATCCGGTTAGGTATCGGCTGGGAGTTTTCTAACGCTACATAGTATTCTTTAAGTATTCTTTCTCTGTGACTGCTGTTTACTGGGATGAGTGTTAGTACTGCGGCGTCAATAGCATGATGCGTATGCCTGTTTCTGCTCTTAATTTCATCTTCTTCCTGAAAGTGATAAATTTTCCTAAAATCAGCAGTTAAGCTACCTTTTTGTACAGCTACTTTTTTGAAATATGTTTTCAGAAACTCCCTTGCGTACTTGCTTACCATTTGCGTATCTACCAATTGTCGTCGTACCCAACTATCTTTTACTTCTTCCGCTATAAAACGCCCAATTTTATCCTCCCAATAATCATAGTGCATTTTAAAATAATGCTTTTCCTGAACCCTTGAATTTTTGGCTTTTTCATCCTCATTTCCTTTAGCTTTCAGGCGGTCTTCATACATTTTTTTCCATTTGTCTCGCTCTTCTTGCCATTTCTCTAACCTGTCTGTTATTCTTGTACCCCAACCTTTTACATCCTTATCATAGTTATCGCACTTTGTTGGTAAATGAATTTTCTTTTTTAAGCGGTTGTACCATGCATAAGCAACAGTTTGGTTTGCCATTGTGTTATCAGGAAGCAAGCTACGGGGAATGGTATGTTCAATGTCTATTTCGTTGGAAAAGAGTTGTGCAATGGAAATCAGCTTTCCTGTGTACATACACTGCCCCCTTTGTTCCATCCATAATTCATATCGCTTAAGAGCTTCTTTCTCTTTGAGAATATCGCTATTGCCTTTGTTTGTCACCTTATTTCCCTTTTCGTCAATTGCTTCTTCAAATATTTGTTCTGTCCATAATTCAAAAGTAGAAATGGTTTGTTCAATATTAATGACCCTTTTTTCCTTGTTATTAAACTCTCTTAAAAACTCGCGGTATTTTTCTCGCCTATTCTTTCTTTCGTTTTGATAACGTTCAATTGCGGCTCTCTTATTGTTATCATTCAATTCACGTGCTATTTCGATAACTACTTCCGTATATTCATCAACATTTTCTGATTTTATCAGTTCATTAACGAGCTTTTTTAAAATGCCCATCGATTTATTGAACATCGGGTTTTTAATACTGTCAATTCTTGGCTCAGGCAAAATTTCGATTAACGCCCCGGTCTCTTTATCAGTATAAGTTGGTAGTTGAACCCTGCCTGTTTTGGTATCGGTACATTTTTTTAGATACTTATTTTCAATGTTAGAATGATGATATAGTTTGCCGCATATCTCAATATTTTTTTCTTTTAGGGTTTCCTGAAATATGTCAGTCAGCATAGGCGTTGCTCTATAGGCTCTTTTGATGTCCCGAAAAAATGCCTGATATTCTGTTTGAACCTCATTTAGAATTATTTTTTTTAGAGTATCTGTTGTACCTTCCCAAGTTTTCGCACCAAAAAAGCCAATGCAGGCATTTTTTATATCTTTTAAGTCACTTTCAGCAAGAGTATATTGATAGTCTTTAAAAGCAAAGGTTTCGTTGGGCTCAAGACCCTTGAACTTATCAATTAAGTTATTGACAATTCCAGTTATGGTCTTATGAAATTTATAGTTTTCATTTGCAGTTTGAACAGCCTTTTTAATTACATCTTTTTGACGCCCCCAGTTTTCTCCCAAAAGCTCAGGGATTTTTGCCAAAACAACCGCTTCATTATAAAGATAGCCTTCTTTCAGAAATGGAATAATATTACAGATTGCCTTCAGACTTAAATCTGCATAACCTGGTGTAAAGTTGTTTTTTAGTTCAGCGAAAGAATTGTATTCTAGCCCCTTTTTTGTTTTTTGATTCAAAATATTGAGCGTTTTAATCGCAAATGTTTCTAAGAAATTTTTTTCTCGGGCTGTCCTTTCGTCAAAAGCAAATAAAATATGCCAAATGTCATGGAGCGAATATTCTCCAATAATTTTTTGCAAATTATTTAATCTATCTTTTCGTATAGAGATTTCAATTTTCTCTTTTTCTTTTTTGGTTAGTGGCTCCTTTTGCTTTGTTGTTTTTTTGTCAGTAGCGTGTGTTATCGCTTTCCTTATTTTATCTTTAAGAGTGTTTTCGTTTTGAATTTTGAACTCAGCAAAATCTAAACAGGCCTCTTTTACGATATTCCCAAATACATCAATCAGACCCTTACATACAGGCATTCCTGAAACTGAAGTGTCGTATATTCCTTCTTTGGTAATTGGATAATTGTATTTCCTTTTACTTTTATAATGCTTGTCTAAAAGTTTCCGGATTTCATCAAATTTGAAGTCCTTTTCTTTTTTTAAGAAAAACTCAAAAAGTATTTCTCTCTCAATTTGTTCTAAACTTATTTTCTCCCCTTTGTCATTATAATACTTGATGGTGTTGATAAACTGCCAAGATCTGAAAATTTCAAAAGCGGGATGAGAAACAGGGCACCTCAGTTTGGATGGCTCTAATGTACATTTGCCTATATTGCCTTTTTGTGTTCTTAGCGGCCTTTGCCAAATAATTGCAGTTCGTATTTTTCGTACAAACTCATTATTGTATTCTCCTTTTTCGTCCTTTGATACATCGTATCCCTGTAATCCAAGTATTTGCAGCAATTCGTCATCGTATTCATCTCGATATGGGTACTGATTTCTCGCCCGCTTGTCGTTATCCAGAAATTCTTTTTTTAAAGCCTCTGCTACGGTTCTTGCTTTTTCCAATGCCTTTTGAAAGCCGCTCTCACCTCTACGCTGAATTTGCTTTTCAGTTTCCGAATCTGTTTCGCCGATATCTTTATAACCTCTTCGCTGCGCCAAATGATATAGAGATCTGCCCAATTCATGTTTATGGAGTTTCTTCCCCGCGTCAAGTGCGAGTACTCGTAATTCGTAAGGATTTTTATATTTTGTATTGTTTCCGACATAGCTAAAATCGCATTTAAGCCACTTCAAGAAATTGGGGTTTTCAGGGAATTTTTGAGGTTTGCCTTTTGTATATTTACTCCAATTTTCAAGCTCGGTTTTACATAAAGGGACATATTCATCTAGCAGAAGTTTTAATAATTCCCATTTTCTGTACTTATGCGCTTGTACCAGTCTTCGTCTTGAGCGTGCATTTCTACGATCTTTTGTTGGTGAAGAATATCCACCGCTTTGGCCTTTCAACATGCCTGATTTAAAAGTAATTACACCATTTTTAAAGTCATTGTTATCGTCACGAAGGGACCAACCTATGGATGAACTTCCTAAATCTAAGCCAAGTTTTTTCATTACTGTTATTTATTAATAATTTACATATATTTACGGTCGAAAGACAAATCACAATAAGGCTATAAGCCGAAGATTATTCTTAAGCCCCGCGTATTCCGTAGGGCTTTTTTTGGGAGTTATAGAATTGGCTTCTGATTTATTGTTCATGTAAGTGGTAATGTTATAGAAAGTATAATTCATTTTGTAACGCCTTCCGGCTTGATCTTTTCGAAAGACGAATGAATATCCAGATACAACGGAATGAAGACAGCTATTCTTTAGCCGGGTTCCCGGTTAATCTTTTTTGATGAGAAGGCTGAGGTGAAGAATTGAACCTTGTGCGCCTTCAATGCATTACGCATCCCGGTTTTTTTTGAAGTACTGTGCATGGCGGACAGGCTTAAGTGTAATAAACTTACAAAGAGTCCGCATAAATGCAAAATTTAATCTATCCATTTGCCGGATAAACCACTCTCAACTTTGAATAGCCAGCTCACCGAGGGGGGCGCAAGGCGCTTCAGGGAAGAGCATTCCCTTATATTTTACCGGGGGCGCTATGTTCTGGCTTAAACGCCCCGCTCATTCCTGCTCCGTCTCTTCTTTCCTGATCCAGGCTTCGGGCGGTAAACCTCTTTTGAACCGGTATAGGGACTGCTTGATATAAACGCGGAAATCATAATCGCCCGCCGTCTTGGTAAAAGCATAGGAGGGCCGGAACACCCGCATAAAACTGTCGAGCTCCGTTCCTTCCAGCAGGGTCAGCCGGCGCACCAGGGCCTTATTGAAACGGAAGTCCACAAATCTATCCTGCTCTTCGATGAGCAGCCGTTGCTGGAAGGATAGCATACTCCGGTTTCTCCGGAACCGGAACATATTGACAATCTCATCCAGGTCGAAGCCCACCCCGGCGCCGTATTGCGGGGTGACGGTCCGCAGACCGGGTCGCTGGAAATTGAACACTTTCGCATAGTCCTGCCGGTTACGAAGAGAATCCTGCCGGTAATTCCGGGGCAATATCTTTACTTCTTTCAGCACCGGTACATTCACCTGCAGGGAGATATCAAACTGCATGGGGTTGCTGATCTTCATTACGGGAAATTTCACCGTAGCCTTGTTGAGGTAGCTGAACCAGATGGAATCCTTTTCCGTAACCTCTATTTCATAATAGCCTTCCGCATTGGTTACCGTGCCGCGTCCGGATGTGGAGAGCACACTCACCAGTTCCATGGGGTAGTTGCGGGAGCTGTCAAATACATAACCCCGCACCTGGTACGTCTGTGCCTGACCGGCAGCCGCCATCCCGAAGAGCAGCAGTATGGTACTGATATAAGGAGTAAGCCGTTTCAATCCGGCAGCAAGTAACGAAAGAAAGTGCAAAAGCTATTCTAAAGTGGGGACTGTTCCTCGTTTTTTTCGCTTCAGGGAGCATAGGGCTCCGCCTCTTTCTGCAATTCTTCGCTTTTGGCGGCGATCCGGGCTTTAAAATCCCGGGTTACCGGGTAAATACCGATGGCCGTAAGCACTCCCTCGTCATACACCATTTCCAGCCCGAGGGTATAATAATAATGATCGCCCGAATAATCCCCGTAACCCAGGTTCAGGTAGTCGGATTTCGCCAGCTTTTTCCCGCAATCTTCCATGCTGTCATGAAATTTCAGCCCGTTTTTGAGCTTTACAAGCCTGATCTGTTCCTCTGGGGCCGAGTAAGAAGTCACCGTGATGAAATTCAGTTTATCTTTTAGAAAATAAAGACCGAATACGGGCATTTTTTCAGGAAGATTGCCATCGTAACGGATACAGGTGTCGAACCCGAGTACAAACTGCATCACGCTGTCGATCCGGGTACCGTCCGAAGCAAAGGCTTCCAGCTGGTTTTCGTAACTGTAGCCCCTGGGGTCTCCTTTCAGCAAGGCAAGCACCTGCTTTTGCGTCATGCCGAGCTTTATATTATTCACCCCCACTCCCGGGGTAATCAGGATCGGTGCGTTTTTCTGTGCAAATCCGGGCAGGGCAAAAAAGGCGGCAAGGAGTAATAAGGAGACTCTTTTCATGTGTAAAGATTTTAAATTTCGGCTAAGATGGGCTAAAAGAAAGAGCCCTGCCATACCCCAGGGGCGGTATTTTAAGAAACCAGTTCTCCGATCACCCGTGGATAATGGGTATGTTCGAGCTGGTGGATTCTTTTGGCCAGGGTTTCGGGGGTATCCTCCGGCAATACCGGGCAACGCGCCTGGAAAATGATGTTTCCGTGGTCATACAGCTCGTCCACATAATGGATCGTGATCCCGCTTTCCTTTTCCTTGTGATCGATCACGGCCTGGTGCACATGATGACCGTACATCCCCCTGCCGCCGTATTTGGGCAGGAGGGCGGGATGGATATTGATGATCTTTCCCGGGTAGGCCCTGATCAGGGCCGGGGGTACTTTCCATAAAAAACCGGCCAGCACAATAAGGTCAATGGAAAAGGCCTTGAGTTCACTGGTATATGCATTGCCCCGGAAAAATTGCTCCTTGTCCAGAAGAATCGTCGCTATCTGCTTATTCTCAGCTATTTGTAAAACCCCTGCTCCCGCTTTATTGCAGACGATCAGGGACACTTTGGCCCGGGGGGAATGGGCAAATGCCTCAATGATCTTAAGGGCGTTGCTGCCGGCACCTGAGGCAAAAATGGCGATATGGGTCATTTTATTATTCATGGCCTTCTTCCGGATTCTGTTTTCCCAGCCCGATCCGGCCCCCCAGTTTTTTTATATAAAGCTGGAAAAAGCGAAACTGGCCAAAGGGAATACTGATGAGCAGTACCATCAGGGGCCAGCAAATGGTAAGCAATACTATATAAACCACAGCCCAAAGCCAGTCCTGGCTGATGGCCAGCCCGTTCATGATCTTTTTGGCAACCCAGCCGGTGACACTGCCACCAATGGCAAAAGTGCAAAGGATCAGGGCCAGTTGCCCGTTTTTCACCTTCCATTTGTTTTGTAAACGATCAAACATGTGTCGGTCCCTTATTAAGCGACGCAAAAGTCGAGAAAAAACAATCAATAAACAGCCTCGTTTTCACATTGGATACGATTTAGGGCAGGCTTCAGGGGTTTGTGACAAACAATTTTTAGGGGGTAAAAAAATTTGGCTGAAATCGGCTGAAACGCAGGCTGGTAGCGGATCAAAAAAAAGTTAAAGCTATTGGCTTTTTAAAGTGTTCCTGACTTATTTTTGCGCCTGATTAGAGCTATTTATCCACATTTTTCAGATCAATTGCGTCTATGATTCTTTGTAAACCAACCGGCCAGAGACTGACTGTATTATTTCTATCTCTATTTGTTATTTCCATTGTTAATAGTTCCGCACAGGATGCTGCTGCCGGGAAGGCGCTGTTTAACGGCAAATGCGCCGCCTGCCATAATGTGTTTAAAAAGCTGACAGGCCCCGCCCTGGGGGGGCTGGAAGAGAGGGGCAAGTGGGCCGACCACAAGGAGATCCTCGCCTGGGTCAACAACCCGGCTGCCTATATGGCCAAAGACCCTTATACGCAGGGACTGAAGACGGATTTTGGGTCCATGATGACCGGCTTTGCCGAAGTGACACAGAAAGATGTGGATGATATTGTGGCTTATATCAATGACGAAGTGGCGAAGAAAAAAAGTGGTGGAGATACCGCAAAAACGGCCGAAGCAGTGCCGGATACCGGCAACCAGAATGCCCTGATCTTCGGGATCATTTCCCTGATCCTGGGTATTGTGGCCCTGATCCTGATGCAGGTAAACAGCAGCCTGAAAAAAATGTCGGATGATGCGGAAGGGATCGTTCGTCCCGAGCCGGTTCCCTTCTACCGCAATAAGACCTATATCGCCATGGCCTCCATCGTATTCTTTGTATTCGGGGGGTATATGGTGGCGAAAGGCGCTATCGGGCTGGGTCGTCAGAAGACGTACCAGCCGGATCAGCCGATCTTCTATTCCCATAAAGTACACGCGGGCATCAACCAGGTTAACTGCCTGTACTGCCACGGCAATGCCTGGGAAAGCAAACAGGCTGCGATTCCATCTGTGAATGTGTGTATGAACTGTCACAAGGCAATTACCACTTACGAAAAAGGTCCCAAACTCTACCGGGATAACGGCGATGAAGTGGACGGAACGGCCGAGATCGCCAAGCTGTATAAATATGCAGGGTTTGATCCCAATACACCCAGTAAATGGGATCCTTCCAAAGCCAAACCCATCGAATGGGTGAAGATCCACAACCTGCCGGACCACGTTTACTTCAACCACTCCCAGCACATCCGCGCCGGCAATATACAATGCCAGAGCTGTCACGGGGAGATCACAGCGATGGATGAGGTAAAACAAATGGCCGAACTGAGCATGGGCTGGTGTATCAACTGTCACCGCCAGACCAATGTGAACTTCAATTACGACAGCACAAAGGGCAATAAGTTTTACAGCATTTATGAGAAATTCCACAATGATATCAAGGCGGGCAAAATGGACAGTGTGAAAGTGAAAGATATCGGGGGCCTGGAGTGCCAGAAATGTCACTACTAAGAGCAGGTTTCCAGGATCAACATTGTAATCAGCACATTATCGAATTATCAAACTGATATTCATGAGCCAAAAAAAGTACTGGCAAAGTTTCGGAGAGGTGAATGATAGCGAAAACTTTCAGAAAAAACAGCAGGACGAGTTCCGCGAGGAATTACCGTTTGAAGGTTTTGATGACAAGGGACTGATTGATGCTAAAGCTCCCCGCAGGGATTTCTTAAAGTACCTGGGTTTTAGCACGGCCGCCGCCACCCTGGCTGCCAGTTGTAAAATCCCCGTCAGGAAAGTGATCCCTTATGCGAATAAGCCGGAAAACCTGATGCCGGGTGTGGCAAAATATTATGCAACCACCTATGTACAGGATGGGGATGTGGTGCCGGTAGTAGCCAAAGTGCGGGATGGCCGCCCCATCAAGATAGAAGGCAATGATCTTTGTACTTTTACCGGCGGTGGTACCTCCGCCCGTACCCAGGCTTCCGTACTGGACCTGTATGATTCACACCGCCTCCGTTTCCCGATTCATAAAACAGGAAGCGGTAAAGACGCGAAATACGAAGAAGTTCCCACTTTTGAACAATTTGATAAACTGGTTGGTGATGCTATTAAAACTGCCGGCGGTACCACGGTACTGCTGACCAGTACAATTGTTTCTCCCACGACCAAAGAAATTATTGCCGCTTACCCCGGCCTGAAACATGTGCAGGCGGACGCTGTTTCTTACAGCGGTATGCTGCTGGCCAACGAAGCCAGCGGATTCGGCCGGAAAATACCTTCTTATAATTTCGGCGCGGCCAAATTGATCGTGAGCCTGGGCGCTGATTTCCTGGGTACCTGGCTGAGCCCGGTGGAGAATGCGAAAGGATATGCTATTGGTCGTAAGATCGATGAGAAGAACCCTTCCATGAGCAAACACTACCAGTTTGAAAGCTACCTGAGCCTGACCGGCGCCAGTGCGGATGAGCGGTTTACGCACCGTCCTTCTGAGACCGGGGCCGTGGCGCTGGACCTGCTGAATGCGATCAACGGTACCGGCGGGATCGTTTGCAAATCCATTGAGGCGGGTATTCAGAAAGTGGCCAAAGAGCTGAATGAAAACAAAGGCGCCGCCCTTGTAGTGAGTGGCAGCAATGATAAAAATGTACAGGTGATCGTGAACGCGATCAACAATGCGATCGGTGCTTATGGCACAACCATCGACTGGAGCCGCCCGGTGAATTACCGCCAGGGTATCGACAGCGATTTTGCCCAACTGCTCACTGAAATGGAAGCCGGTACAGTAGGTACAATCATGATCTACGGTGCAAACCCCGCATACAATTCAACTGAAGGTGAAATGGTAAATGGAGTATGGGTTACCCGTTTCTCCAAAGCTCTCGCCAAAGTGAAAGTGAAGGTTTCTTTCAGTGAAAGAATGGATGAGACCACGGAGCTCTGCGACTATATCCTGCCGAACCCTCACTACCTCGAAAGCTGGGGTGATGCGGAACTGAAGACCGGTGTACTGTCTTTCCTGCAGCCTACCATTTACCCGCTGTTTAAAACCCGTCCTTTCCAGACCTCCCTGCTGTACTGGAGCGGTAACAACACGGACTACGACGTTTATTTCAAAAATTACTGGACGAAAAAATTCGGAACGGAAGAGGCTTTCAACCTGGTACTACAGGATGGTATCAAAGAAGAGGAAGCAGCTGCCGGCACCGGCGCTTACAGTGGCGCCGCGGTCGCTGAAGCAAGTGCCGCAATCGGGGCTGCTAAGAAAGGAGCCGGCACAGAAGTAGTGCTGTACCAGAAAGCATCGATCGGAACCGGGACCGGCGCCACCAATCCCTGGCTGCAGGAACTGCCCGATGCGATCTCCAAAGCCACCTGGGACAACTATGCGCTGATCAGTTTGAGCATGGCCAAAACCCTGCTGGGACTTGACCTGATCAATGGCAGTGAAAAAGAGAGTAATAATTACGAATACTTCCCGCAGAAGCCTGTTATCAAACTGACAGTTGGTAAAAACGAAGTGGAACTGCCGGTACTGGTTATTCCCGGTATGGACGCCAATACCATTGCGGTAGCGGTAGGTTATGGCCGCAGTATCAACCTGGGCAGAACCGCAGGGGGAGTAGGTAAGAATGTATATCCCTTCTCTTCTTATAACGGGTCAACGGTGATCTATCATGCGGAGGCAACAGCGGCGGATGCAAAGAAGAAAGAAAAAATCGCGCAGACCCAGATCCACAATTCGTACGAAGAAAGGATCGAAGTGGTAAGGGAAACCACCCTGGCCACGCTGAAGAAATACCCCACGGTGATCCCGGATTACCGGACGCACCTCGAATCGACTTTTGGTAAGAGCAAGGATGGGGCGACCACCGATTTCCGCAAGGAAGGCACCCTGTACCCCACCCATGAACAGCCCGGTATCAAATGGGGCATGAACATCGATATGAATGCCTGTTATGGCTGCGGCGCCTGCGTGGTGGCCTGTCATGCAGAGAACAATGTTCCGGTGGTGGGTAAGCGGGAAGTGCTGCGTTACCACGATATGCACTGGCTCCGCATTGACCGCTATTTTGTAAGTGATGAAAAAGATCCCAACCAGCTGAAAGGGGTGGTTTTCCAGCCGATGCTGTGCCAGCATTGCGACAATGCTCCCTGTGAGAATGTTTGTCCCGTAGCAGCCACCAACCACAGTTCCGAGGGGATCAACCAGATGACCTATAACCGTTGTATCGGTACCCGGTATTGCGCCAATAACTGTCCCTTTAAAGTACGCCGTTTTAACTGGGCGGATTATACCGGAGCGGACAGTTTCTCCGATAACCAGGACCAGGAACTGGTGGGTAAACTGGACCCTGTTGTACACCAGATGAATGATGACCTGACACGGATGGTACTGAACCCGGATGTGACCGTGCGTTCAAGAGGGGTGATCGAAAAATGTTCTTTCTGCTTCCAGCGTTTACAGGCAGCCAAATTAGAGGCTAAGAAACAGGATCGCCCGCTGAAAGACGGCGATGCGAAAACAGCCTGCCAGTCCGCCTGTTCCTCCAACGCCATTGTATTTGGTAATGTACACGATACGGAAAGCGCCATTACGAAAACAAGGAAAGAAAACGCCAACCGCGGTTTCTATGTACTGGAACAACTCCACGTACTGCCGAATGTGAGCTACCTGGCCAAAGTACGGAATACGGAAGAGCTGATCGAGCCGGATTTGCACAATGAAGCGGTGGCGGCAGAGGAAAAGGCCGGCAGCACAGAGAAAAAAGCGGAAGAAGCACATCATTAACAGGAAGAAAGTTGACTAACTATATCCCGAACCCGCAGGGGGAAGGACAAACAACCAGAATATGGCATTACTCAGATACGAATCACAGGTAAGAGCACCATTGGTAGATGGCACCAAAGACTATCACCAGGTAACAGAAGATATCTGCCGCCCGGTGGAAGCAACCCCATCCAGATTATGGTGGATTGGATTTTTGATCTCCGTAGCGTTACTAATTTTCGGTATCGTCTCCGTTACGATGGAGGTGATATACGGTACTGGTCAGTGGAACCTGAACAAGACCGTGGGCTGGGGATGGGATATCACCAACTTCGTATGGTGGGTGGGTATCGGTCACGCCGGAACCCTGATTTCCGCGATCCTGCTGCTGTTCCGCCAGGGATGGAGAACGGGGGTGAACCGGGCTGCGGAAGCGATGACCATCTTCGCGGTAATGTGTGCGGGTCAGTTTCCGATCTGGCATATGGGTCGTGTCTGGAACGCATTCTTCGTACTGCCTTACCCCAATACCCGCGGACCATTATGGGTTAACTTCAACTCCCCGCTGCTTTGGGACGTATTCGCGATCTCCACGTATTTTACCGTTTCCTTATTGTTCTGGTATTCCGGTTTACTTCCCGACCTGGCTACGCTGCGTGACAGGGCAAAAGAAAAATGGAGAAAACATTTTTACGGGGTGGTTGCGTTTGGCTGGACCGGTTCCACCAAGCACTGGCAGCGGCATGAAGCATTGTCCCTGGTACTGGCCGGGTTAAGTACCCCGCTGGTATTATCGGTGCATACGATCGTATCCTTTGACTTCGCCACTTCCGTTGTACCGGGCTGGCATACGACGATCTTCCCGCCCTATTTCGTGGCCGGTGCCATCTTCTCCGGTTTTGCCATGGTGCAAACCCTGCTGGTGGTGACCCGCAAAGTGCTGGCGCTGGAAGAGTATATTACTATTGAGCATATCGAAGTAATGAATAAGGTCATTGTACTCACCGGTTCTATCGTGGGTATTGCCTACCTCACCGAGTTGTTCATGGCCTGGTATTCCGCTGTGAGTTATGAGGAATTCGCGTTCTTCCAGAACCGGCTGAACCTGAACAGCCCCTATGGCTGGAGCTACTGGCTGATGATGGGCTGTAACGTATTATCCCCGCAGATCTTCTGGTTCAGGAAAATGAGAAGGAACCTGTTTGTAACCTTCTTTATGTCCATCCTCGTGAATATCGGTATGTGGTTCGAGCGGTTTGTGATCATCGTGACTTCCGTTTACCGGGATTACCTGCCTTCGTCCTGGAGTACCTATTATTCGCCCACCATCTGGGAGGTTGGTTTCTACCTGGGTACATTCGGATTGTTCTTTACCTGTTATTTCCTGTTCTCCAAATTTTTCCCGGTTATTGCACTGGCTGAGATCAAGCATATCCTGAAGAAGAATGGCCGGAGTTTCAAAGACCATATGGACGAACTGGAAGGGGAAAGCATTGATGAATTCAGCGGCCGGCACGGGCATGATCACGGAGCGTAAGAAAAGGTACGAGTTACGAGCGGCGAGTTACGAGCTTGTGACCTATTTATAATAATTGTTTCTGAGTACAGAGCTCGCAGCTCGAAACTCATAGCTAAAAGCTAAACACAATGGCTGTAAAAAAATTTGTAGTCGGCAATTTTGATGATGAAGCGGTGCTTTTTCCCGCAGTGAAAAAAGTACGGCGGGCAGGGTACAGGATTCATGATGTATTCACTCCCTTTCCCATTCACGGGCTGGACAAAGCCATGGGACTGCGGGATACCAGTCTTCATACTGCCGGCTTTATCTATGGTATTACAGGTACCGCCACCGCGGTGGGATTTATTACCTGGGCGCTGACGGTTGACTGGCAGATCAATTTTGGCGGTAAGCCTTTCTTCTCCCTGCCGGCCTGGATCCCGGTCACATTTGAGCTGACCGTACTGTTCGCATCGGTGGGAATGGTGCTTACTTTTTGTTATCTCTGCCAGCTGGCTCCCTTTGTAAAAAAGGATCATTTTAATACCCGTTCCACGGACGACACGTTTGTCATGGCCCTCGAATGCACCGATAAGACCAATGAAGCGGAGGCCCTGAATTTCCTGGAGACCGTAGGCGCCAAAGAAGTAAAAGTGGAATATCGGGAAACGGAATGGTGGATTGGCCGGTATGACAAGGAGAAAAAACTGTTTCATAAGGAGAACTAAGTATCATTCATCGTAATAACAAGAGATAATGAAGAAAATACTGTTTGTTACCGGTAGTTTGGCCCTGGTGGCCGCCCTGGTTAGTTGCGGCGGCGCGAGAAAGGAAGAAGGCCGGGTCTATATGCCTGATATGTCTTACAGCCGGGCTTATGAGAGCTATGCATCCACCGAAGCACTGGATAAGGCAGGTGTGAACTATACTGCCAAACCGGTGGAAGGAACCATTGCCCGCGGGGAAATGGCGGCCTACCCGTTTAAGAATGATTCAACCGGTTATGCAAGATCCGCAGAAGTAAAGAATCCGCTGGATTCTGCCTCCCTGGATTCCAAAGAGGCTGAAAGACTGTTCCTGGTGAACTGTGCTATCTGTCACGGTCCCAAACTGGATGGAAATGGTCCGCTCTGGGCCAGCGGGGTATTCCCGGTGGCTCCCCGTAACCTGGTAGGCGATCCCCTGATGCTGGCCATGGCGGAAGGCACTATGTTTCATTCAGTGACTTATGGAAGGAATACCATGGGCAGCTATGCATCCCAGCTCAGCACCAGGCAACGCTGGCAGGTGATCGCCTATGTAAAAGCACAGCAGGCGAAGAAAACAGCTGCCGCACCGGCTGCCGCGCCCGTCGCAACAAAGGACAGTACAAAAGCGGCCGTGAAATAAAATTGTTATTGAAGAAACATTAAATAGTAACTGATGTCAATCCGGGAAAATTTTGTAGTGCCAAAGCGGTATAATACCATTGCCTTAGCGTTAATGGCGGTAGGTATCCTGGCAATTATTGGGTTATATGTTACCAGTGGATCCAAAAGCGACCCCCATGCATCTGCCCGGTTCTGGGCTTCCCTGCTGCAAAACAGTGTATTCTTTTTGCTGGTAGTGAATGCTTCCATGTTCTTTATCTGCGCCACTACGCTGGCATGGGGCGGTTGGCAGATGGCTTTCCGCCGGGTGCCGGAAGCGATCTCTGCTGTTGTACCGG
The DNA here is from genome assembly GCA_016192105.1 of Sphingobacteriales bacterium. Classification (GTDB taxonomy): domain Bacteria; phylum Bacteroidota; class Bacteroidia; order Chitinophagales; family Chitinophagaceae; genus JJ008. The sequence goes on from JACPUV010000005.1 coordinate 18,093, forward strand.
TGATCGGGGTGATCGCCGGCGCGATCTTACTCGCGATTGCTTTTGGTGGTGACCATACTATTTACCACTGGACAGATACCCATCATGTGGCGGAAGATTCTATTCTGTCGCACAAAAAAGGATTCCTGAATACGACTTTCTTTGCGGTAGCAACTGTCCTGACCATTGTACTCTGGTCCTTTCTCGGCTGGAAAATGCGGCAACTCTCCCGCAGCCTGGATGCGAAACCCCTCGCTACGGTGGCGGAAAAAAAGAAATATATCTGGAACAATACTGTTTGGGCGGCCCTTTATATCGTGGTGTTCTCCCTGACCGTTATGTCCTCCATCCCCTGGTTATGGTTAATGAGTATTGATGCGCACTGGTACAGCACCATGTACAGCTGGTACACTTTTGCCAGTACCTTTGTAGCCGGGATGGCACTGATCGCCCTCTTCGTGGTATTCCTGAAGAACAACGGCTACCTGGAATATACCAATAATGAACACCTCCATGACATTGGTATATTCATGTTCGCTTTCTCCGTGTTCTGGACCTATCTCTGGTTCTCCCAGTTCATGCTGATCTGGTATGCCAATATTCCCGAGGAAACCATTTATTTCCAGCCCCGTGCACACGGGATATACAAGGGAATTTTCTGGCTCATGTTTATAATCAATTTTATCGCTCCTTTGTTAATATTAATGAGCCGGGACGCCAAAAGAAACTACGGAACAATTACATTTATGGCGATCCTGATCATATTCGGTCACTGGCTGGACTTTTACCAGATGGTATTCCCGGCCGTATCACCGGATAAAGTGCCGATGATATTGTACGACTTTGGAGTGGCGCTTGGTTTTGTGGGACTGATCATGTTTGTAACCGGAAGGGCCCTGAGCAAGGCGCCGCTCCTGGCCAAAAACCACCCCTTTGTAAAAGAAAGCCTGATCCACCACACCTGATCGCTACGGTGCGGGAATCAGTTGTTGTCAGATATTAGAATAAAAACCATCTCATTTTAAGTTATGCAGACATTTTTCATTGTCGCAATTTTAGCGCTGGGCTTTTTAATCACCTTCCAGATCGCCAAAGCCAGTGAGTATGTGGCCGTATTAAGGGGCTATGAGCGGTCCCGCCTGCAAAGCAACCGGATCAACGGCTTCCTGCTGCTGGCTTTCCTGGTCATCGGCCTGGTAGGTGTATTTTATTGCAACGAACGGCTCAAGGGAAAAATCCTGGGCGTTCCCGCTTCTGATCACGGGGTGCTGGTGGACCGGATGCTGTATGTAACCCTCGGGATCACTTTTTTTGTATTTGTGCTGACCCAGATCGGCCTTTTCTGGTTTTCTTATAAATACCAGGAGAAAGAGAATCAAAAGCCTTTTTATTTTCCCCATAACAATAAGCTCGAACTGATCTGGACCGTCATTCCTGCCATCACCCTGACAGTGCTGGTGGGTTTTGGTATTTTCTACTGGTTTAAAATCACCGGGACCGCACCCAAGAACGCGATGCGGGTGGAAGTAACGGGCAAGCAGTTTGGCTGGGAATTCCGCTACCCGGGTAAAGACGGGGTGCTGGGTAAAAAATATTTCAAGAATGTAAATCCTGCGGCCAACAATCCTGCCGGCCAGATCTGGGATGATCCCGCCAACTATGATGATGTATTTGTAGAGCAGGAAATGCACCTGGTGGTCAACAAACCGGTTCAGCTGGTGATTGGTGCCAAAGATGTGATCCATGATGTGGGCCTGGCCCATTTCCGGATGAAGATGGATGCCGTGCCCGGCACACCCACTACCATGTGGTTTACGCCGACCTATACCACCCGGCAAATGCGGGAGAAAACGGGTAACCCGGATTTTGTGTACGAGATCTCCTGCGACCAGATGTGCGGCAAGGGCCACTGGAGCATGCGGGGGCTTATTGTGGTGGAAACACAGGCCGAGTTTGATGCCTGGATGGCTTCCAAAAAACCGCAGTACCTGGTGGCGAATCCCGGTAAGGACCCGGCTGTGAAAACAGATACACTAAGTGCTGCAGCGCCGGTAACCGGTGCGGTAATCAGATAAAAAAATTGTAACGACCCGCAACGTTGTTTAAATAAAAGTAACTATGAGCGAAGCAATCAATATACATTCCGGAGCAGCCGGGCATGCTGTACATCACGATGATCACGGGCACGGACATCCTGAGCAGTCTTTTATCTCGAAGTATATCTTCAGTATGGACCACAAAACAATTGGTAAGCAGTTCCTGATTACCGGTATTGTCTGGGCCATTATCGGGGGATTGTTCTCTGTACTCTTCCGGTTGCAGCTGGGTTTTCCTGATCAGAGCTTTCCGATCCTGGAAACCTTCTTTGGTCATTGGGCAAAAGGCGGACAGATTCAGCCGGAGTTTTATTACGGACTCGTTACCATCCACGGGACCGTACTGGTATTCTTTGTACTGACTGCCGGATTGAGCGGTACTTTCGCCAACCTGCTTATTCCCCTTCAGATCGGAGCCCGGGATATGGCTTCTCCTTTCCTGAACATGCTTTCTTACTGGTTCTTTTTTATCGCCAGTATCATCATGCTGTCTTCCATCTTCGTACATACCGGCCCCGCATCAGGGGGATGGACCATGTACCCCCCGCTGAGTGCCCTGCGCCAGGCGGGTGATGGTCAGAAGATCGGTACCGATCTCTGGCTGATCGCGATGGCCCTCTTTATTGTATCCTCCCTGCTGGGCGGTCTGAACTATATCTCTACGATCCTGAATATGCGTACAAAGGGAATGAGTATGACCCGCCTGCCCTTGCCGGTATGGGCCATGTTCTTCACCGCTGTACTGGGTGTATTGTCTTTCCCGGTCTTATTATCCGGTGCCATCCTGCTGATCTTTGATCGTAACCTCGGGACCAGTTTCTACCTGAGTGATATCGTGATCAACGGGGAGATTCTGCCGAATGAAGGAGGAAGCGCCATTTTGTACCAGCACTTGTTCTGGTTCCTGGGTCACCCCGAAGTATATATCATCCTGCTGCCCGCAATGGGAATGGTGTCTGAAATATTGTCGGTGAATGCCCGCAAACCCATTTTCGGTTATATGGCCATGCTGGGGTCTATGTTCTCGATCGCCGTCCTGGCCTTCCTGGTATGGGCGCACCACATGTTTGTAACAGGACTGAATCCGTTCCTCGGATCCGTGTTTGTGTTACTGACCCTGCTGATCGCGGTGCCTTCGGCCATTAAAGTATTCAACTGGCTTACGACCCTCTGGAGGGGAAATATCCGCTTCACCCCGGCTGCCTTGTTTGCCATCGGTTTTGTGAGCTTATTCATTTCCGGGGGGCTGACCGGTATCTTCCTGGGTAACTCCACCATTGATATTCACCTGCACGATACCATGTTCGTAGTGGCGCACTTCCACATTGTAATGGGAGTGGCTTCCTTCTTTGGCATGTTTGCCGGTGTGTACCACTGGTTCCCCAAGATGTTTGGCCGCTATCTGAACAATACCCTCGGTTACCTGCATTTCTGGGTAACGATGGTTGGGGCCTACCTGATCTTCTGGCCCATGCACTACCAGGGCCTGGCCGGTATGCCGCGCCGTTATCTTGATAAAAGAGGCTGGGTTTCTTTTAACCAGTTCGCCGACCTCGATAAAATGATCACGGTTGTATCCATCATTGTATTTGCGGTGCAGCTGATGTTTGTGTTCAACTTTTTCTATTCCATTTTCAAAGGAAGAAAAGTAACCAGCCAGAATCCCTGGGGAGCCAATACCCTTGAGTGGACGACGAAGATCAAACCGGGGCATGGGAACTGGGACGGAGAAATTCCGGAAGTACACCGCTGGCCCTACGATTATGCGAAGGATGGCCGTGAGTTTATCCCGCAGACAGAACCGGTGGGGGCGAATGAATCGAAACATTAGGCCTCCCCAAACCTGCCTGACCGGCAGGCAGGCCCCTCCAAAGGAGGGGCTTAAGAGTCCTGAAGCAGATATAGACATTACAAAATTAAACGGTCTTAAGTCCCCCTTTGGGGGATTTAGGGGGCCGATAGAAGGCGATGAAAAAGATTAAGGACTATGTGCAATTGATGAAGCCTTCGCTGAGTATCATGGTGGTGTTCAGCAGCGTGATCAGTTACCTGCTGGCGCCGAAAGTTGTGGAATACAACTGGGGCATGATACTCTTGCTCTTTGCAGGTGGGATGCTGGTATCAGGAAGCGCCAATGCGATCAACCAGGTAGTGGAAAAAGATACGGATGCACGGATGAAACGGACCTCCACCCGACCCGTTGCGGCGGGAAGGATAACGGTTACGGAGGGCTGGGTCTTTGCAGTGGTTACAGGAGCAGCCGGAATCTTTTTGCTCGGCGCGTATTTTAACTGGTTATCCGCGGGACTGGCTGCTTTCAGTTTGTTCCTCTACGCTTTTATCTATACGCCGTTGAAGAAAGTCAATTCAATCGCGGTATTGATGGGAGCCGTACCCGGGGCCCTGCCCTGTTTGATCGGCTGGGCAGCGGGGGATGATAAACTTTCCACCGGCGGATGGATCCTGTTTGCCTTCCAGTTTTTCTGGCAATTTCCCCATTTCTGGGCGATTGCCTGGGTGGCACACCGGGATTATTCGGCGGTTGGATTTAAGCTCTTGCCGGCTAACGAAGGACCGACAAAGTTTACGGCGATACAGACCATCGCGTATTCCTTATTACTGGTGCCGGTAACGCTGCTGCCTTATTTCACCGGCATGTGCAGTTATGATGATATGGCCGGCCTGATCAGTATCGGTCTTATTATCCTGGCCAATCTTTTTATGATCGGTCGTTGTATTGTGCTGTACCGGACGATGGAAGTAAGTGCTGCGCGGAAAGTGATGTTTGGTAGTTATATGTACCTGCCGGTTGTACTGTTCGCCTTATTGCTTAGTAAAATTTAGAACATAAAAAGAGAGATGGAAATCGTGGGAAATCAGGAAAAACAAAAAATGCACCCGCACAAATTTACGTTGTGGGTGGCGATCGGCAGCCTGGTGATGATGTTCGCGGGACTGACCAGTGCGTTTATCGTAAAGAGCAACCAGGTCAACTGGAAGCCGGTCAGCCTGCCCAGGGTGTTCTGGGTGTCCACCGGGATCATCCTGCTGAGCAGCCTGGCGATCCAGCTGGCGGTAAGATCTTTTAAAAACCGTGAAATGAACAGGTACCGGCTGCTGACCGGGATCACCGTTTTGCTTGGCGCTGCATTTCTGGTATGCCAGTGGATGGGCTTCCGGGAATTATGGGCACAGCAGATCACATTCAGGGGAGCCGGGGGAGGACAATTTTTATACGTGATCTTCGGCCTGCATGCCCTGCATGTGCTGGGCGGACTGATCGCACTCTTTATTATGTTCATCAAAGGGTTCTTTGGGAAAACGAAATTATACAGTTCTGTACCGGTGGAAGTAGCGGCAACCTACTGGCATTTTGTGGATGCACTCTGGATCTACCTGCTGGTATTTTTCCTGGTAATCGGAAAGAACTAACTGACATAAACGAAACAAGTAAAACCTGACAACTGACATGGCGACAACAGCAACAGTACATCAGACCAAGTGGTGGAGCGGTGGTAAAAGCCCCTTCAACCTGGAGTATGGCAAACTGATGATGTGGTATTTTTTGATGAGTGATGCCTTTACTTTCGGCGCATTCCTCATTTCCTACGGGTCTATCCGTTTTAGCCAGAACTTCTGGCCGGATCCCAACGTGGTATTCAACGCATTCCCGGGAGCCGGGCATGCCAACCTTCCGCTTGCCTTCGTGAGTGTGATGACTTTTATCCTCATCATCAGTTCCGTAACGATGGTGCTGGCGGTACATGCCGGTCACAAGGGCGATAAAGCCGGTGTGATCAAATGGCTGGGCTGGACAATTGTGGGAGGGCTCGCCTTCCTTAGTTGCCAGGCATGGGAGTGGCATCACCTGATCACCGGTGAACATGCCGTGCTGGTGGATGGTAAGATCGATATCATCGGGCAGACCATGCGGGTCAACCCCTGGGGCGCCCTGGCCAATCATGAAGCCGTGGCCGCTGCCCTGCAAAACACTTCCCACGAAACACTGGTCAACCTGGCCCACCAGGGTAATCATGCCCTTGCGCATGAACAACTCAGCGCCATGACCGATAAACAACTGATCAGCTCGATCAACCTGGAAGAACTGCATGTCCGCGCCAAGGGCCCGGTCGCTTTCGGAGGTTATTTCTTCGGGATCACCGGTTTCCATGGATTCCACGTACTTTCCGGGGTGGTGATCAATATCATCATGCTGACGATGACACAGAAAAATGTATTCCAGAACCGGGGCCATTACCTGATGATCGAAAAAGCCGGTTTGTACTGGCACTTTGTGGACCTGGTTTGGGTATTCGTATTCCTCTGTTTCTACCTGATTTAATCATAAACGACCGGCATTTAACGACCCCTGATTTTAAAATTTGTAATTTATCTGAATATGCAACATCCGGCTTTCGAAGAAGTAACAATCCATCACCATCATGCTGACGATGAGAGCTTCCATAAAAAGGTCAGGAAGACCACGATCCTCCTTTCCGTGATTACGGTGATTGAACTGGCCATCGGTCTCTCTATCTATACCATTCACAAAGGGGAAGATCCCAATGAATTACTGGTGCTGATGTTCAAGGGGATGGTATGCATCCTGACCCTGGCCAAAGCGTATTATATCGTTTCCGTATTTATGCACCTGGGGGATGAGATCCGGAATATGATCATGACCATTGTGGTACCCCTGATGCTTTTTATCTGGTTCATTGCCGCCTTTATCTGGGATGGTAATTCCTATAAAAACCTGCGGAACACGTACGACAAGCATTTCAAGGAAACTACGATGCCTGTTAAGCATGGTCAGAAAGAAGAGGCCAAACCGGCTGCACCGGCCAGCGGTAAGGAATAGGGGCTGAAGGAATTTATAAAACGTAACCATTAAACCGGCCATCCGATGAACAAGGAGACGGTTTAATGGTTTTATCATTTAATAACATGTACCGTGAATAAGAAAGCATTAATAGCTGTGCTGATCGCCCTGATGGTCCCGCTGGTTTCCTATTTTATTGTAAAAGAGGAAAGCGAGAGCGCTATTCACATGCCCCGCCATTATTTACCGGACTCCATCATCAGTAATACAGAAAAGGGAAAGCGGGTAACTGATACGGTATGGCACCGGGTAGCGGATATTTCGCTGACCAACCAGGACGGGAAAAAAGTGAGCCTGGACAGTCTCCGCGGTAAGATCCTGATCGCCGATTTCTTTTTCACCCGCTGCCCCACGATTTGCCCCGGGATGACCCTGAATATGAAACGACTGGCGGAGTCCATACACAATGGCCAGCGGGTGGGTGACAAGACCAATAAACAGGTACATTTTCTTTCTTTCAGCGTGGACCCGGAAAGAGACTCGGTGGAGCGCCTGAAATACTGGGCCAACCGGTTCCAGGTCAACCCGGAACAATGGTGGCTGCTCACAGGCGATAAGAAGGCCATTTATGATTTTGCGTTAAATGAAATAAAGCTGGGCCTGGTTGACGGGGAAGGCGTGGATACCAATTTTGTTCACAGTGATAAATTTGTACTGATCGACAGCAACCGGCTGGTCCGCGGTTATTACAGCGGCCTGGATTCCGCTTCTCTTTCGTCCCTCTCGCAGGACCTGGTGATGCTGACGATGGAAAAAGACCCGAAAGGGAAAAGTTTTTTAGCAGGCAAACTGCAGATCATAGCCGTTTCGTTTTTAATTGCTGTTATCGGGGTATTCCTGTTACTGTACTTTATCAATAAAAATAAATCCAATGCTTAAAGCCGCCTGGAACAAAAACGATAAAAAGGCAAAAAGCCTGATCTGGATATTTTCGGTGGTGGTTTTTACAGCTGTTGTATTGCTGGGCCGCTTCAAGCTACAGGTGAACCTGGGATTTGATGTGCATATTTTTGCGCAGGCGAATGCCCTGATCAATTCCGCTGTGGCGGTCCTCCTCGTTGGGGCCCTGGTGGCTGTGAAATCAAAGAAGTACCGCCTGCACAGGGCGCTGATACTGTCAGCCATGATCCTGTCCGTTCTTTTCCTGGTCAGTTATATCTGTCACCACCTGTTTGCCGGGGAAACAAAATTCGGTGCAGAAGGCATTGCCAAAACCATTTATTATCTCATTTTATTTACGCATATTCCACTCGCGGGACTGATCCTGCCTTTCATATTATTTACAGCTTACAGGGCACTGATTGGGGAATGGCCCACACATAAAAAACTGGCCCGGATCACCTGGCCTGTGTGGTTTTATGTGGCGGTGACCGGTGTGATCGTGTACTGGATGATCAGCCCTTACTATGTGTAAGCTTCAGACTGCATAAAAAACACCTGGGATACAATCAGTGGCTTCCCGAAAGGCGAAGAGAATGTGGAAAGCTGCTTCAGCTTATAGTTTTTCGTCCGCTGAAACCTGCTTTCCGGTAGGCAGCGGCAGCTGTTGGTTGTAAGTCATTCGCTTTTCAGCAATTTACCGGAACTTTAGCGTGGTGAAAAGATGGTTATTGCATATATTTTTCTGGATCCTGTATTTATTGCAGGATTCGCTGCTGGTATTCACCTGGGTAGGTCCCTCGCTGGAGAAAATGTCTGACGGGAGGCTGATCCTGGTTTCGTTTGAAGCAGCCTTTATCATGCTGCTCCCCAAACTGGTCATCACTTATTTTATCCTCTATGTATCCCTGAGAAAGATCGCGGATGAAACGGTGAGTCTTTTTTACTGCATCCTTGAGATATTCCTGGTACTGGCAGTTTCGCTGGCGTTTTACCGGGCCCTGTCAAGTTATTATGTGAACCCGGTTATCTACGGAGGTGCATTGAAACCGGGCGGCTTTTTCGATATCCGGCGGATCCTGATGGCGATCATGGATATCGGGTTTGTGACGGGGATGGCCGTAGCGATCAAATTGGTACGAATACAGTTAGCTGCAAAAGAAAAAGAAAAGGAACTGGTCCGGGAACGGATGGGGGCGGAGTTAAAATTTCTCCGGAACCAGACGAACCCGCATTTTTTAATGAATACCCTGAATAATATCTATGCGCTGGCCCGGAAAAAATCGGATGATACTCCTGAACTGGTAATGAAATTATCGGAACTGCTCCGGTTTATGCTTTACGAGTCCAATGAACCCTTTATCACGCTAACCGATGAAATAAAGGTCCTGACGGACTACCTGGAACTTGAAAAGATGCGGTACAATGAAAGGCTGACTGTTACCTTTCACAAAGAAACAGACAGCGAACATTATATGATCGCCCCATTATTATTACTTCCGTTTGTGGAGAATGCATTTAAGCATGGAGTCAGCGAGACCCGGTTTAATTCCTTTATAGCGATCGATATGCAGGTAAAGGAGGGTATCCTGGTCTTTCGCATCCGGAACAGCAGGGAAGCCAGCGGCGGACCGGTAAAGGTCAATTCGATCGGCCTTACCAATGTCAGAAGACAATTGGAGCTGATCTATAAAGAGTATAAACTGGAAGCGAGCAGCGATGAGCATGCCTTCAATGTATTTCTTTCCTTAAACCTGAACAAGTATGCTTCAATATAACTGTATTATCATTGAAGACGAGCCTCTGGCGGCCGAAATACTGACAGATTATGTAAAGCAGGTGCCTTTTCTTAACCTGAAAAGCGTCTGCGGGGATGCCTTGTTTGCGATGGACCAGCTGCAACGGGAAAAAATCGACCTGATGTTCCTGGATATTCACCTGCCAAAGCTGAAGGGACTGGATTTCCTGGAGTCGCTAACCAACCCGCCTTTCGTGATTGTTACCACCGCGTATAATGAATATGCCATACAGGGCTTTGAACTCAATGTAGTGGACTACCTCTTAAAACCGATACGGTTTAACCGTTTTTTAAAAGCGGTCAATAAGCTCAGGCAGCTTGCCGAAAGCGGGCAGGCGCCTGTTTATGTGCAGTCCGCGCAGGCCGGCAGGGCCCATACTTTTTTTAATGTCGGTAAAAAGAAAGTAAAAATATATTTTGACGATATCCTTTATATCGAAAGCATCCGGGAGTATATAAAAATCACTACAAAGGAAAAAAATATACTTACCAAGTACCAGCTGACGGAAATTGAAACCGTGCTGAAGAACAGCAACTTCCTGCGGATCCACCGCTCTTTTATTGTGGCAAAGGATAAAATAACCGCCTTTACAGCAACAGACGTGGAAATCAATAACCGCCAGATACCCATTGGCAGGAGTTATAAAGAACTGGTGATGGGCTTACTGGAAAAAGGGGAATAAGCAGCCTGTTTTTTCTTACCGGGGATAACCCGCGTATCCTGATTCAGGATTACAGCATCAACTCCATTTGAATATCGCATCGTTCATAGGGACTGGACGGCCCGGAGATTCCGGTAAAGCCTGATTTGCGGTACAGGCTGAAACTTGTTAAAATCAGGTATCGTCACCTTCCACCGCACGAACAGCATTTACCGGTTGGCCAACAGCATACTTCCGCTGTTATTACCCGTTCGGCAATTCCCTCTCGTTATTGGTAGATTAGGCCAATGCACCGTGCAGCAATCCCATACTTTCATGGCTCTGATAGCACAAAATAATAAGCAATGAGAAAATCTATTTTACTGCTTTTACTTGCCGTCGTTCCCTCTTTTATGCTGTTCGCACAGCAAAAGACAATTACGGGTAAAGTGACGGATGCGAAGGGAGAGGCGTTATCCAATGTTTCAGTCCTGGTAAAGAATTCGCGGGAAGGGACCGCCACGAAAGAAGACGGCACATTTACATTGACCATTTCTTCCGCCGCGCGGGTACTGGTCTTTAGTTTCACCGGTTTCCGGGATGAGGAGATCCTGATCGGATCAACGACCAGTTTTAACGTTATACTCAGCAACCAGGAAAAAAACCTCCAGGAAGTTGTAGTAACCGCGATGGGAATTAAAAAGGATAAAAAAACACTCGGGTACGGGGTTACCCAGTTGAATGCTGATGAACTTACCCAGGGGCATACCACGAATATCACGAATGCGTTGGCAGGAAAAATTCCCGGCGTACGGATTTCCGGTAGTGGCGGATCCTTTACCGGATCCAGTATCCTGATACGCGGCTATACCACGATGACCGGCTCCAACCAGCCACTTTTCGTAATTGATGGGATTCCAGTTGATAACAGTGGCGGGGGCAGTCCCCTGCAGGCGGGCCCCTCTGTATCAAACAGGGCGATTGATATTAACCAGGAGGATATTGAAAGTATCAGTGTGCTCAAGGGGCCTTCAGCAGCGGTGCTGTACGGGTCAAGGGCTTCGAACGGGGTAGTCGTAATTACCACCAAGAAAGGAAAGGCCGGACAGAAAAAGAACGCCATCCAGTTTTCCACCAGTTACCAGATTGAAAATGTCAACCGGTTCCCGGACTACCAGAATTCGTATGCCCAGGGCAATAACGGGGTGTTTTCACCGGTTTCCCAGGCATCCTGGGGGCCACTGATCAGCGGGCAAACTGTTACCAACGCTTATAACCCGGCGACCAATGCCAACGACCGCTCAGAAGTGCTGGCCGCCTATCCTGATAATGTCACGGATATTTTTCAGCAGGGAACAAACTGGCAAAATAATATTGCTTTCTCCGGGGGAACCGATAAGAGTACGTTCCGCTTTTCGTATGGCTACCTGAAAAATACAGGTGTGATAGACAATAATGTACTGCACCGTCATAATTTTTCCCTGAATGCTGGTTCAAAAGTTACCAATTACCTGTCCATAACGGCCAGTGCTGCTTATTCCAATAACCGGTCGCGCAGAACACAGCAGGGAAACCAGTTGAGTAATCCGTTTTTCCGCGGATGGTTCACCCCCCGGAGTTATAACCTCGGCGGTCTGGCCTGGGAAGATGCCGTGGGCAATCAGCTGTACCCGCTGGGCGAGGATCATCCCTACTGGACCATAAAACATAACCGGTTTAACGATGAGATCAACCGGTTTATCGGGAATGTTTCGTTAAATCTTAAACTGGCGAAATGGCTCCAGGCCGATTATAAGATCGGGGCGGATATATATTCAACCTTCAGTCACGCATACGATCAGATCGGGGCAAGAGGAGGAGCGAATACCGGCGCCAATGGGGTGGGGGGGATCCGCGAAGTCCGAAACCAGTTCAGGAGCCTCAACTCTAACGGGTTCCTCACCGCCAATAAGCGCATAAAAGACTGGACCGGCACCGTGATCCTCGGCACAGAATTTCAGCAGATGTATAATGTGGCCGCCCAACTGGATGGGAAGGGAGTCATTATACGGGACTTCGAGCAACTGAGTAATACAACCACGTTTTCCCCTGCCCCGGCCAGCAATTCTGTCAAAACAAGACTCCTCGGTGTCTATGGTGATTTTACAATTGGCTACAGGAGCATATTTAGTGTGAACCTTACCGTACGGAATGACTGGTCGTCCACATTTAAAGCGAATAAAAACTCCTATTTGTACAATGGTGTGGGCGGGTCTGTAAATATTACAGAGTTATTTCCCGGGATAAAGAGCAAAATTATTGAGAACATAAAACTCAGGGGTAATATTGCCACGGTTGGAAAGGAAGGGACCGCCTATTCAACAGATTCTTATTTTGTCGGGGCCGGTTCTGCTGATGGCTTCGGGCCGGTGATCAGTTTTCCCTTTAACGGCATGCAGGGATTTACCCTGGGCAATTCAGCGGGGAACCCCGACCTCGGTCCTGAATTTACAACGAACCGGGAAATAGCGGCTGAACTTAGTTTCTTTAAAGGAAGACTCACCCTGGAAGCGACCCGGTATAAGCAAAGTTCGAAGAAGCTGGTCTTTGCCGTACCGGTATCACCTGCTTCCGGTATTATTTCACTGGTGATGAATGCCGGAAACCTGTCCAACCGGGGAACCGAGATCAGCATCAACGCCATCCCGGTAAAATCAGCGGCTTTCTCGTGGAATATCAATTTGAATTATACCCGCTTCAAAAGTATCGTTGATAAACTGGCTCCGGGGGTTACCAATATTTTTCTGGGTGGTTTTACCACGCCGAATATCCGGCTGGTTGAGGGAGAGGAATATGGTCAGATCTACGGTACGGCTTACCAGCGGGATGTGGCAAAAGGCAATAAAATAATTGTAGGGGCTAACGGCCTTCCATTGGTTACACCGGGTGTTCAGAAAATAGGCAACCCGAATCCGAAGTACCTGCTGGGGATGACCAATACAGTTACATTCAGGGAGTTTTCACTTTCATTCCTTATTGATTATAAAAAGGGAGGGGATATCTATTCACGAAATATCGCGGACCTGCAACGCAACGGAGTGGTAAAAGAAACGGCGGAATTTCCCCGGTTTGATGCCAGCGGTAACCCCACAAAAAACTACCTGTTCGACGCGGTGTATGCCGGCGGTCAACCCAATACAACCATGTTAACGGCAGAACAGTACTGGGGCAATAGCGGTAAATATGCCGCGGCAGAAGGATTTATCTATGGAACAACCTGGTTCCGGATCAGGGAGGCCTCAGTAGGATATAGTTTACCCAAAACACTTCTTGATAAAACTCCGTTTGGCGCCGGCGAACTCTCCATTTTTGGCCGGAATCTTTTTTTACACGCGCCTGATTATCCTCACCTGGATCCGGAACAAAATGCACTCGGAATCAGTAATGCACAAGGGCTTGAATTTAACGCCTTACCGCAAACAAGAACGATGGGCGTATCCCTTAAACTCAGTTTTTAAAACACCTAATATTCTGAATATGAAGTACAGCAATTTTCTGAAACTGTTTTTTCTTATCCCGGGAATAATAGGAATGACTTCCTGTAAAAAAGCGCTGGATATAAATAAGAACCCGAATGCCATACCGGATTCCAACAGTCCGGTAGCGCAATTACTTACTTCGGCACAGGTGAACCTGGGATTTGAAGGGGGTAGTGATCTCTTCCGCTATACAACTGAGATCATGCAGCAAATGTCGGGAGCGGCTTCCCAGCCCAACCAGACCTGGGAATATTACCGGTATAAAATACTCGGGAGCGATCTGAATAATTTGTGGGGCAGTATCCATGCCGCCACGCTGAATGACCTGGAACTGATTATCCGGCAAAGTACCGGCAGTCCTTATTATACCGGGCTTGCCAAAATTCTCAAGGCCTATGAATATGCACTGGTGGTGGATGTATGGGGAGATGTGCCCTATACCGAAGCGCAGCAGCTATCTGAAATCACACAACCGCACTATGATGACGATGCGACAATCTACCCAAAACTGATCGCCCTCCTGGGAGAAGCGGTGACCGACCTGAATGCCGCTTCCAGTGTATTAACACCCGGGAACAATTCAGTGATCTATCCCGGTAATTTTTCCACTGTAAAAACCAATTGGATTAAACTGGCCAATACACTCCGGCTCCGGCTGCTCCTGCATTATAGCAAGAAAGATCCTGCCTTTTGTGTTTCGCAAATGACCGCCCTGATTAATTCCCCGGGGGTGCAGTTTATGAGCTCCAATGCGGATAATTTTCAACTGAATTTTTTTAATGTTCCCGCGCAGCGGAATGCTATTTCTGCTTTCGAGGTAAGCCGGCCCAATTACCTGTTTGCTGATGCGAATATGACCGGTATGATGAATGCCAAAAACGATCCGAGAAGGGCTTATTATTTTACAGATTTTCCTGCCGGGTCAGGTGTGTATGTTGGTGTTTCAGCCACCAATCCTCCTCCTGCGCCTAATAATAATTACAGCCGGATACACAGTTTTTTACGCGGCACCCTTATTACACCGGGTACGGGCACTAATTCCGGTGTTTACAGCGGGGCGGCTCCCCAGCGGATGCTGAGTTACGCCGAATATTGTTTTATCCGCGCTGAAGCGGCCCTGATGGGAGCTCCCGGCGATCCCCAGTCCTTTTTTACAAACGGAATTACAGCTTCAATGATGGAAGCCGGTGTGGGGGCCACAGCCATTGCAACTTATTTGTCCTTGTACGGAACGCTGGCCGGCACAAATGCCCAAATGCTTCAGCAAATTATAGAGGAGAAATATATCGCTTTATTTGGCGTGGCTGTTGAGCCCTGGAATGACTGGAGGCGGACCGGCTATCCCAACCTGGCCATTCCGGCCAATGCGGTAACCACTGCGGTCCCCAGGTCCCTTTTTTATCCTCAATCGGAGATTGACCTGAATTTAAACTGCCCCGGGCAAAAAACACCGGATTTGCAGACCCGGGTATTCTGGGATAATTAAGTGGACCCGGTAAACAGTGAGTTTGTTACCCGTAGAAAGGGGTCGGATGTAGTTTAAATGACGGAGTGCTCTTATAAATTCGAATACGGGTAAAAAAAGATTGCAGCGGACCCGGTAGTGGTTTGTTTTCCTGGTAAGACCTACCTTTTTGTTTTAGTATATGGTTTTGGTTGGCGGTTAGTTTTAAGGCGAATAAATCACACCGGGATCTGCTGCACCCAAAAGGGTAAACCAGAAGCGGGTAAATTTACCGGGAAGAAAAATTAAATACAATATAACCGATCGCTCATTTTAAAAATGTTTCATGAAAAAGCAGGACAATAAGTATGCTGGCGCTGAACTCAGCACGATTATCCGATCCGCCATTATTGTTGGACTCTTGGACGGTACAGCCGCCGTTTTACACTACCTGGCCAGGGGAGGACAGCACCCCGAAAAGGTATTCAACTTTGTCGCCAGCGGCCTGTTCGGGAAAGCTGGTCTTAGCGGCGGCGTTTTGATGGTCATCGCCGGCATAGTACTTCATTTAATCATTGCGGGTATCTGGACCTTTATTTTTTTCGGGGCTTATGCAAGGATAGAAATAATGAGAAGGAGCAGGATCCTTACCGGCCTGTTGTTCGGGTTGCTGGTGTGGACCATTATGACAAGAGTGGTACTGCCACTCAGCCGCACACCTGCTATTCCCTTCCGCTGGGAGCCGGCGATTACGGGAGCGCTGATATTGGTGATCGCGATCGGATTGCCCCTTTCTTTTTTTGCGAACAGGGCTTTTAAAAAAGCTGTAGCGGATACCTGATCGTACTGAATAAGGTCAGTAATAAACCAACGGTAAATTTTTATGAAATACCTGGTAAGCGCCTATATCAATAATACAGCCGTATTGTCGGCCGTAGAAGGAACAATGGATTACCTTGGTTTTTCCATGATCGAGAACAATCAACAGTACCGGGTTTTCCAGGGCTTTTTCAGCGGGGGAGCAGGCCGGTTTGCGGACCGGCTCAACGCGGACCTCGAATCCACGGAATTTCATATAGAGGATTCGGTTTTCCTGGTATGCCCTGTTATTTCGCCGGATGGGCAGCCTTCCTTTTCTACGATTGTCATAAAAAGGAAGGGCAACAGGTTCCTGCGGAAAACGGGGATACCCGGTAAAGGCCGATAGCGGGGAAACTATCCTAATCCATTTTTTATACAGACCGTATGTATTCAGTTAAAAAACAGGTAAGCCATGAAGTGACCCCCGGTTTTCTCTTTGTGCGGATGGATGACCTCCCCTATAAGGAGCATTTTATACCGGCGGCCGGGGCTTCCAGCATATATGCGCGGGATTATGGAGGATACGGCCCTGCTCTTTTTTTGTTGCACGGCTTCCCGGATAACATGCATTTATATGACTATCTCGTTCCGGAACTCTGCCGGTATTTCCGGGTAATTGTATTTGACTTCCTGGGCTGGGGTCGGAGCGATAAGCCGGCCGGTTATCCTTACAGCGCCCAAAAACAGCAGGAGGAACTGGCTTCGGTCATTCATTATTTTAAATTTTCGAACTGCTGGCTGCTGGCCCATGATGCATCCGGTCCGCCGGCGATTAACTATTACCTGGCGCACCAGAAAAAAATTCAGCGCCTGGTATTACTGAACACTTATTATTCAGCGATGCCAACGCTTCGGACCCCGGAAGCTATCTGGATGTTCTCGCGCCCACTGGTAAGGGAACTTGCCGGTTTTTTTGCCCTTCATATCAAACCCCTTAACCGGGTGATCTATTACTGGCAGGTGGGAAAATTTATAAAGAGAGCCGACAGGCGCAGGACCCTTGTGCCAAAATTATTTGAGGCCTTTTCCCGGAAGGGAAATTTCAGCGCTTTTCTCCGGTTAAATGCAGATTTGCTCCGAACGATCAGGGCGAATTCACGGAGACAGGAAGAATGTAAAAAAGCCGGGCAAAAAGTGATTATCGCTTTTGGCGGCAGGGATCCTTACCTGAACCCGGGTGTGGCTGATTCATTTTCGGAACTTTTTGAAGACGCCAGGAAATTTATCCTGCCGGGTGCAGGTCATTATGTGCAGGTGGATGCACCGGAAAAACTGGCAGAGATCCTGATCGGAGAATTATAATTATAGACAGCAACAGTGAAACATGAAGTTCCTGTTTACCACTTTACCAACCAATGACCTGGGATTGATATCCCGGTCCTTACCGGTGGCTGCTGAACTTACTTCAAGGGGGCATGAAGTGATTTTTTCCAACCCCGCAAACGCGCCATCTAAGGTGATCGGAGATGCCGGGTTTTACAACGAATTACCCGTACATCCGTTGTACCGGCTGGCATTCCAGGGAATGAATTTTAAAAACTTTATCCGCGTAGCCCGTACGGAGCCATTCAGAAAAGAGTATGGAAGTCTTCCGCGTTTTCTGTGCAAACTAACCCGTTCCCTGCCGCTCCGGTTTGCTCCTGCAGACAGCGAGGTTTGGGATACTGACCAGGCCTGCGCGATCACGGGACTGTTAAATTATAAGTTTACCCTGAGTCTCTGCGATGCCTATGCCGGTGTTATGGAGAAAACAAAAGCAGATGTGGTGGTAGATTTTTGGAACCCGCTTGCCTGCATTGCCAGTAAAAAAATGGGCATCCCGTTAATTACAATTAACCAGGCTGATGCCCTTCCCGGAAGCAAAGGATTTATCTGGTGGAAGAAAAAGCCGGCTGCTATTCCAAGTGTTGTTCCGGTTTTTAACCGGGTACTCCGGAAATTTGGAATGGACCGGGTGGAAAATTGTGAGGAAATAAACAGGGGCAACCTGACACTGGTCACAGGAACACCCGCAACCGACCCACTGGAAGGAATAAACGATTTTCACTATACGGGCGCCCTGGTCTGGCAGCGGCCGGACTCCGTACCGCCTCCCTGGTTTCATGAACTTCCCGGAAACAAACCGCTGATCTGGCTGTACGGTGGTAATCCCCATTACGGAGGACGATCTTCCATATTCGACTCTTCTTCGATGCTGAAAGCCTGTTTCGAAGCCCTGGGAAATAGTGACTGGACGGTAGTGCTCAGCAGGGGTTATCATGAACCGGCTAAAGAACAAGGCGCCCTTCCATCCAATTTTATTTCCGTGCCCTTTGTCCCCGGGCTGCTGATGGGAGGGAGAGCTGATCTGCTGATTCATCACGGAGGATACGGATCCTGCCAGACCGGTCTTGTATGCGGAAAGCCGTCTCTGGTCCTTCCCACATTTTCCGAGCGGGAAAGCAATGCCAGGAGGATCGCAAAACTGGGCTCCGGTGATTATGTCCTGCCGCAACAGGCTGCAGGTAAAAAAGTATTCAATGCCGGTGAAATCAGGGAAAAGGTGAAAACGATATTGTCGGATCCCCGGTACAGGGTCTGTGCAGAAAAACAAAGAGATGAGCTGCTTCGCTACGGAGGTGCGCCAGGGGCTGCAGACCTGATTGAAAAATTTACAGGCGGACGGGTACCGAAAGAAACAACGCGGGCGCCTGATCTTACTGCGTAACCTGCTTTTAGTGGCCCCGGGCCTGTTATTTGCAGATTTGGGATTTACCAAAGCCGGAACTTATATAAATTCAGGTAGCAGTAAAATAAGAGCATAAGCAGGTGGCAACAGTTGGAAAGAGGGGTGCGGCTGTAATGGCTGCATCCTTATTTTTCCGGAAAGACGGAATATTTTTTGCGGGCCTGTTGTATCGCTTGCCAATTGAATCGTTGTTTTTACCGGATAACTGCTGTACTGCATCAAACTGAAAAAAATTTAGTATGAAAAAAATGACACGGACTTGTTTTTCATTCTCTGCCATTTGCATTCTGTTTATCTCTTTTACCGGACCCGGGGAGCAGGGGACAGCTATTCCCTATCCTGAGGGCTTTCGTCACTGGGTGCATATAAAAACAAACCTGACCGGCTTCAGGAATCAGCCGCAGCGAAAGTTTGACGGATTTCACCAGATCTATGCGAACGAAAAGGCAGTGGAAGGGTATAAGACGGGGCATTTCCCCGAAGGATCCGTTATTGTATTTGATAAACATATTGCGGATACATCCGGCGGTGTGATTCAGCCCGGGGCACGCAAGTTTATTAATATCATGTACAAGAGCAGTGAGCAATTCGCCAGTACAGGTGGCTGGGGCTTTGAGGAATTTTCCGGTGAGTCCAGGACAGAAGGCCGGCTGGACAGTCAAAAGCAGAACAATTGTTTCAATTCCTGTCACAGCGGCCAGCAGGCCAACGATTTTGTGTTCAGCCATTTCAGGGAATGATAAACCGTTGCTCCCGGGATCCGGCAGGAAGTAAACTATAGAAAGATCCGGGTGCCGGATGCGGCTGCATGACTTATTTATTCAGGGATCTTTTTTGAGCCGGCTGTATTAAATGCGGCCAAATCAGATTTTTCCCCTCCATTGCTCTTTCTCCACCCGTTCCGCTTCCAGTTTTTTCCGGAGCGCTATTTGAATTTGCTCGATATAAATGAATACGGTGATAACAACGGTATAAAGCATCAGGATGATCAGCAGCGGGGAGAGGGCGCCACCGGCCAATACTAATAAACAGGAGGCAAATGAGAAAACGGTACTGATGATCAGTAAAACCGGTGCGAAGGCTTTTTGCAGGGCCAGGAAAACAAAGGAACTGATGATAAAAAGATAGGGAGGGATCATCAGGCTGCTGAGCAGGCCGGGCACCGAGAAGGACAGGTGCTGGATCAGGGTGGCCCCGGCGATCAGCGCACCGAACACACCGGACCAGGTACAGAATTCCTGCTGGTTTTTGGAAAGCGGATTAAGCGGTGAATACATACGGATAAGTGTTAATCAAAAAAGTGAAAATTAATTAAAACCCCCATTCCTCCGCAGGATCCCGGTATAATTTTTTAAAATCAACTACCTGGTCATTTTTTACCCGGATCTTTTCTTTTTTCAGCAATGCTCCCCTTAGAGGGGTTGTCTAAAAATATGCTGGTTATTAATCTGTTAGACTTATTCTATGGGTGCCGGGTATTTTCATAAAAGAAGCTTTTGACAATCACGCGTAATGTTACAGGGAAGGACTAACGACATACAGTAATTCGGGTATATTTTTTTTATTAAATTTACATATGTCCAGAATTGTACTAAAATCTGCATCGAGAAGAACTGTTGCGTCAAGATCACGGATTAGAAGTGCCGTATCTACTATTATTTCTTCTTTGGCCTCCGAGGAACCTGTCAGGTATAAGAAAAAAGCTGCCAAAAAAACAGCCGTGAAAAAGAGCATAGCTAAAAATGCTTCCGGAAGACTTGCTGTAAAAAAGGCTATCAAAAAGTAAGTCTCCTGTTAAATGCCTGGTAGATGAGGAAGCCTGCGTATAGTGATTCAGTTTTTATTAATTGCCCGTTTGATAATAAATACGGCCCTATATTGAGGGCCATGATATATGCAGTGTACCGGTGTGGGTTTTATCCAATTACTGCGATGATAGAAGATAATGGGCTGGATAACAGGATTGATAAGTTAAAGAGATTAATTGAAAATTGCAGGTACGGTATTCATGATATTTCCAGAATTCAGTTAAATCCAAACAAGTTACCGAGGTTCAATATGCCATTTGAACTGGGATTGTTTTTTGGAGCCAGTAAATTCGGAAGCTCAAAACAGAAGTCCAAAAATGCACTGATCCTGGAGGGTACAAAATATTTGTATCAGCAGTATTTATCTGATATTAACGGAATCGATACCAAGGCCCACAACAATGATCCAATGCAGGCCATTCGTCTGATAAGAAACTGGCTCAATGTTGTTTCAAGGCGGGCGACACTACCCAGCGATCAGCTACTGATAGCGGAATACAGGAGATTTTTAGTGGCACTTCCAAAAATTGCAAGGGCTTCCGGCTTTGGAGTGAATCGTATTCCGATCAACGACTATTGTATAATGGCAGAATATTTTATCCAGAAACAGATTTAGGATATTCCGGAGTTTCCTGACAGGGAAACCTGTGCAGGAGCCAGCTATTAATAATAGGCTGATTTCGGTGGAGTGCACTTAAAACCCCCATTCCTCCGCCGGGTCCCAGAATAATTTTTTAAAATCAACTACCTGGTCATTTTTTACCCGGATCCCTTCTTTTTTCAGCAGCGCTTCCATCCGGCCCGGGGGGGTAAAATGATGTTTACCGGTAAGCATCCCAATGCGGTTAACCACGCGGTGAGCCGGAACCATCGGACGTACGCGGCCGGCGCCGTTCATGGCCCAGCCCACCATACGGGCAGAGGATTTGGTACCGAGACAGGCGGCAATGGCGCCATAAGAAGTAACCCTTCCTTTTGGGATCTGCCGCGCTACTTCATATACCAGGGAAAAGAAATTATCTTCTTTGGTCCCGGAGGGGCGTACGGTTTTTAATTTTCCCGTTGATTTTTTCTTTGTGGCCATAGGGTGAAGTTAATAAATGACCGGGATGAATGAAATCAGGGGCGCTGCGCGGGCGGCGTATTTCCTTTTTTTTCCAGCAGGACCGAACGGCCGGGCTCGGGTACATTCTCATACTGATAGGGACAATGGAGACATCCGTTTCCGCAGCAATAGCCTTTTTCCAGGTGGTATTGCTCGGTTAGTACGACCAAACCGGTTTCATTGAAATAATAATGTATGCCCTCAGTGAGGTAGTTCATCTTTTCCTAAAATTTCTTTCAGTACCGCATCTTTTTCCTTATTCCCCAGATCGGCCGGCAATCCGAAACAGAGATAATGGATCCGGTTGCTACCGGCAATATCCAGCGATTCATAATGGGTTTTGATTTGCAGCTCCTCCGGAACAATAGCCTGTCCGAATACATCATCCGTATCCTGCTGCAGCGGGCAACCATAGAGGCTGATCACGGTTTTGGTAAACCGGTACAGGTCCGGGCTGTCCGTTTTCAAATGTATATAACCACCGGGGGCGAGGAATTGTTGGTAGAGCCGGAGAAATTTCGGATGGGTCAGCCTTTTTTTGGCTTTGGAAAGTCTTAGCTGGGGGTCCGGAAAAGTAATCCAGATCTCTGCCACTTCTCCCGGGGCGAAGTATTCAGCGATTTTATCGATCTGGGTACGGAGGAAGGCTACATTCCCGAGACCTTCCTGCAATGCTTTTTTAGCGCCCACCCAAATCCGGTTCCCCTTCAGGTCCACCCCGATAAAATTGCGGTTGGGATAAAGCCTTCCAAGTCCTACGGCGTATTCTCCCTTGCCGCAGGCCAGTTCAAGCGTAAGGGGGTGATCGTTTCCGAAAACCGCGTTCCAGGTTCCGGCGGTATTCCCGGGGAACTGCAATACATTTTTAAAGGTTTCCAGCTCGGCAAACCGGGCTAATTTTTTCTGACCCATAGCGGGCAAAAGTAAACTTTATATACGGATGTAGGATCAGATCTTAACCTGCAATCCGATACCAATGATGGATTTGAACTGGAGGGCCGGAGAAGAATTGTTTTCACCGAAGAGCCGTACATCATCATCATAGATCATATCCACATTCCAGCTGAAGGCGATGTATTTTGCTACTTTGGCTGATAGGACATTGGTCATAAACACATCTACGTTCTGCGGGTCTTTTTTATAATTGGAGAATAAATCGATCCGGCTTTTATACGAGACCATTTTATTAAAGGACCGCTGGTAGCCGATGGTGGCGAAAGCGCCGTTCTGGTTTATGCTATGGGTATTGTGCTGCACCCCGTATTCTCCTTTCGCGGCCAGGCTGCTGTCTTTTACAAATACCCAGCGGGAAGTAACCGGAGATATAAAGATGGATAGATCGCTGCTGGGTTTGTAATCAATGCCCTGGCTTAGCACCAGGTAGGCCGGGGAAAGAAAATCCGATGCGAAGGTCTTGATATTATTCGGGTAAGTATAGCCTTTCAGGAATTGCGAACGGAAATTGGCCAGCGTGGCCAGGTTGAATCTTTTATTGAGGGAGAATCCGTATTTGGATAACAGGTCAAAACGGTCATCGTTCTTACGGCTGCCGAGACTGGTGGTATTGAGGTAACCAAAGCTCACATCAAAGGTATTATCCCAGCTGTGTTTATCTTTCTTATAAAAACCGAAGAGCCGCAGGCTGGTGTTTACTGTAAAAGAAAAATCATCTCCGCCGGCGGCCCAGTTACTCTGGCTACCCTGCCCGATGTTGAGCTGGTAGGCGCCCCCGGTACGCCAGGTATGATTACCTGTATCCGGGATATCCCGTTTTACAGGGCGGAGGGATTCCTGCTGAAGTTTCCTGACATCGGCATCCTGCGCCATTACGGAGGAAGTTGCCAATAAGAATAAAAAGAATAAAACAGACCTGGTCATCCGGTTGGTTCGTTTACTGATAAATAGAATGTGCTTGTCCGTTTTTCAGAGGGTGCCGCAAAGATATTGCACAGCAGAAACTGGGAAAGAAAAAAAATAGTATAAAGAAGATGTTAAATTTAACCCTAGTCACAGCCTGTCCCGCAGGATAATATTCCGTAGTTAATACTTTAATAATCAACAGCCCGCATTCGATCAGAACCGTATAAGAAAACCGATGCCCACGAGTGACTTGACCTGCAGGGCAGCGGAACGCTGGTTCTTTCCAAAAAGGCGTACGTCGTCATCATAAATAAAATCAAGGCTCCAGGATACAGATAATACCTTGCCCAGTTTGGCATTCAGGATATTCGACATAAAGAGGTCGATATTCTGCGGGTTGTGGCGGTAATTGGAAAAAAGGTCGATCCGGCTTTTATAGGTTATATATTTATTGATTTCCCGCATATAGCTGATCGTGGCAAAAGCGCCGAATTCCAGGTTGGACTTTTTACCCGGGGATACCCCATAAAGACCTCTGTTGGCGAGGGCGGTATCGCGAACAATCACCCAGCGGGCGGTAACCGGTGAGAAGAAGATCGAATGATTTTTGTTGGGTTTGTAATCCAGACCCAAACTGGTCAGCAGGTAACCCGGGGCCATAAAGGCGGAGGAAAAAGTCTTTACATTATCCGGGTACGTGTATCCTTTGAAAAGCTGGGAACGGAGGTTGACCAGTCCGGAGAGGTTGAGTTTAGGGTTCAGTGCATGACCGTATTTGGTCAGCAAGTCAAAGCGGTCATCGTTTTTACGGCTGCCCAGACTCGTGGTGTTCATGTAGCCGATATTGAAATCAAAGCTGTTGTCCCAGCTGTGTTTGCCTTTTTTGTAATAAGCATACAAGCTGAGCAGGGAGTTGACGGATATGGAAAAATTATCTCCACCGGCAGCCCAGTTGCTCAGCGAACCCTGGGAGATATTGATGCCATACATACCGCCTTTTCGCCAGTTTTTTTTGGTAGTATCCGTTTCTTTTTGGATGGTTCTTTCCGCCTCAGCGCGAAGGGTTTTTACCGTGCCATCCTGGGCAGTGGCAATCAGGGGCAGAATAAATAAGATAATGGGGACAAGTTGCTTCATAGAGGGTTTCATGTTCCGGCAAAGGTAGTAAGGGAAAGTAAAACATGGGCATAAGGGATAAGAAGGGGCACAGATTAGTGTTCTTTTGTTCCTTAAACCACTTATCAGTGGGCTTTACGCTGGTAGCTGCTTTGGCCATGGCGGCGGTTTTTTTCCACCGCTCCCGCACGAGAAAAAGCTGTAGGGGGAGGGATCCCCGCCTTCGCTAAAGCTACGGTGGGCAGGGAACCCTTCCACGGAGCAGTTAGCCAAAAAAACAAAGCCTGCCTGCCGGTGAGGCAGGCTGAACTCCCACCCCCGGGACGAGAGGGTCGCTGCTAAAGATTTTATTACCGGGCATAAAAAAGCCCTTGCTAAGGAGGCAAAGGCTCCGCAAAGCAAATAATTGCCAGCGGTTAAAGTCGCACGAGAAAAAGCTGTAGGGGGAGGGATCCCCGCCTTCGCTAAAGCTACGGTGGGCAGGGAACCCTTCCACGGAGCAGTTAGCCAAAAAAACAAAGCCTGCCTGC
>JACPUV010000017.1 GCA_016192105.1 Sphingobacteriales bacterium
GCTGCGCCAGCAGCGAAAAGAGAGCCTGAAAGCCCGGCAAATGGCCCTGATCAGTAACCAAACGGAGGAGCCGGTGCTTTACGAAATGGTATCGGCAGAAATCCACCAACAGGTCTTTGCCGCCATCAACCAATTACCCCCTAAATGCCGCCGCATTTTCCAGATGCTCTATATGGAGGGGAAGGATTTTCAGCAAATTGCGGCAGAGCTACAACTCTCTGTCAGCACCATCCACAACCAGAAAGCCAGGGGTATCCGGCTGCTCCGGGAGCGAATTAATCCCGGCTTTATCACCCTTTTTCTGGGTTTTCTTATTATTTTTTAGAGAAAAACTGCCTTTTGGTTAATTAACTTACAGGTACAATTATCCAGCAGTACTATGAGCTATTTATTATCCGATCATAACAGCGAAGATGCCAACCGCATCAAATTCCTGATTGCCGGCTTTGGGAAAATTAAGAGCATTTACGCCATGTAACACTCCCAAAAGCTACCCTACAAAATAGTTCGTAATGCCCTTCTGCGCCACATGGAGTGAAAAAAGCAACCTTTTTCGGCGAACCAGAAGTTTTATGCCAGATCCTGCTTTGGTCATTGAAAAAGCCCTGATCGTGACTGAAACTGCCAGGGAACGCTACCGATTTATTTCCAGCCTCCTTCTGGCCCTCAGAAGGCCATGCAATTTTATTACCTGGAAGAAAAGTCCACCCGCAAAATCGCCGCTCTGCTATACATTGAAGCGGACACCGCAACCCGCCAACAGTAGGGGGTCATCATAACCATCCGGGGAAAACGCATATCGATATAATTCTGTCATATACTCCAGTTTTGGACATTGTTTCAGGTTCCCGGGTGCCCAAGTCTTTCTAACCCTACCTTGCGGGCCCGCAAACAGAACCTTAGTAATACCCGCCCATTTTATTAAATTTGCTCATGTCCCTGGAAGAAATCATACAGGAATACCAGTCCCTCAGGCTGGATGAAGTGATGGACCATAAAAAGTTCAGTGCCTATGCCTTAACACATCATTCCACAACCATAGAAGGATCTACGCTTACAGAAGCAGAAACCACCCTTTTGCTTGATGAAGGTATTACCCCAAAGGGCAAACCGCTGGAACACAGCCTGATGGTTAAAGACCATAATGAAGCCCTGAAACTTGTTATTACTTCCGCTCTCAAAAAAAAGGCCGTAACTGTCCCCTTTATCCAGGCAATCAATGCCAGCGTGCTCAAAAGCACTGGAAAGACCTACAACACACCTCTCGGAACCGTGGACGCCTCAAAGGGTGAATTCAGAAAAGGTAATGTAACGGCTGGCGGGTATTATTTTCCGGGTTATGACAAAGTGGAGCGTCTGACCACACAATTGGTTCAGCACCTGAATCTGAAAATAGCAAAAGAAAATTCAATAATCGGGCAAACTGAGCTCTCCTTTGCAGCCCATTTTGACCTGGTCAGTATCCATCCGTTTTATGATGGAAACGGCCGGACCAGCCGGTTGCTAATGAACTATATCCAGGCTTACTACCGGTTGCCCCTTGGGATTGTTCACAAGGAAGACCGGGCTGATTATTTTGAAGCCCTCACAGATGCCCGTAAAAAAGAGGATTTATCCGTTTTCCTGAACTTTATGAAAGCCCAGTATTCAAAACAGTTGCAGCAGGAAATACACGCGTTCCGCAGCATGAAATCTGGTCAGTCTCTATTACCCAAAAAAAGAAACAAGGATGGACGGGGTAAATCCTTGTTTTTATAGTACACCATGGGTGGGCTCTGCATCATCTTTTCAAACCCGGACTTCCACAACTATCCGCATGCCGGTAATCAGGTTTTCTTTTCTTCGAATCGGTGCGTTTAGTGGTAAAATATAAGACACCATTTTACTGTCATACCAGATGGCTGTGTCCCATTCAGAACTGCCAGTTTTAACCCTTGCTTTTAACCGCCCCCATCCCTGCTCGAGGTCTTTATTACATTTCCGGATCTCTTTTGATAGCCTCTCAGGAACTGAAACAAAATACCAGCCGCCGGCTGTTTTATACTGCCAGATTTTTGCAGAAAACCGGTAGCTGATTTTGCCCTCCATAACCTGAAATTACAACTTTTCAACAATGAATAATTACTCCTTGAAAAGGGATTTTTTTCGGCTCCGTCTTATTCCAGGTTAACTGCCCCTATTGCTCTTTTAAAGAATGCGTACTCCTTGTTCAACATTTCTCCTTTTCACCAGCCCCTGGATATTTAAATTCTTTTTTTGGAATTCAAAAAAATAGAAACCTTTATCTTTCACAGTAACCTGATCGTTTATAAATCAGCCGAATCATCATCCTTCCCCTACAGACAAAAAACCACTTCTCAGGTTGCTATGTCTGCAACCGGCAAGATGTTCAATTGTTGCACAATTGCATCTTGCTCCCTGCCTCCGGAGTCGGCGGGAGTAGAGCCAAAGGTCTGCTTTAACAGCAGGGCGGCAAAAGACAGTGGGTGGCTTTTACCGGAGAAAAGTCAATATTTTATTGGGGAAAAGTCCTGAGAAGAAAGACCTGTATACCCTTAAAATGGGCTTTGTAAAGAAGTCTAGAAAGTACCTAAAGTTCTTGGCTTTTTGGGGTTAGTACATACTCGTTTTCTCTTTTTAAATTGCCATATGAAGTCTGACTGATCCGGCATCCGAAAGGCATCTGATGCTGACTTGTTTTAGTCACCTCTCTGGCGATGAAAAAGAAGGATATTTAGTCTTATTATCCTGATGGATGTTGAGGTTAACTCTTGCTATTTTTTCTGCCCTTGTTTTTATCTGGTCCCATATGAGCTTTTAAAAAATCATTCAGATCCTTATATTGTTCGTAAAGCCCGCTTTTATCCCGGAATTTGGATGACCAGGTAAGGGCTTTCCCGGTTGTTGCTAGTCCCATTTTATCCCGGTCCAGCAGCAGATTTATAGTCCCGTATTTTTCCATCTGTTCCCTGCTTTTTTCAAAAAAAGCCAGGCTGTTTAAAATCAGGTAGTCGGTCTTGTTTTCTGTAATTATTTGCACCAGATCCGGGCGGATATATTCCAGCGTTTTCAGCGATAAAAAGCTAAAAAAGCCTTCCAGTACAGTAAGTTCTTTAGCCGCACCACCTGGTTCATTTTGGATCAGGAACGGCCGTTTTGGGCTGCTGCTTCCTTTAAAATGAGGATTCCTGAGTTCAAACCCTCCGCCCTCGTTTTTAAATCCGATGGCCAGCTGCTTTTTTTTGTAAAGTTCAAAGACTACCTGGCAGCAGTATTGCCGGGCAATCAGAAGCGGTATTCCGCGGCTCCTTAAATACCTGATCAGGGCCGGGTCAGAAAGCTGGGATTCAGATAGAATAAAGATTTTTCCGCCCTCATTCTGAGGGGTTTTCCTTTCCATTTCTTGCCCGGGGCCAGTTCGATTTCCGAGGGGTGTATAACTGGCATTTAGCAAGGAATATTTTTGCAACACTTCTGCGACTCCGCTGTTCCAGAATTGCATCAGAAAATCCACCACCCCGCCCCCCTGGCCGGTGCCGTGGTCATACCAGACATTTTTAGTCCGGTTGATTTTAAAAGAGGCTGTTTTTTCTTCCCTTAAAGGCGACAGGTACCAATAGTCATTCCCACGGATTTTATTGGGGGTAAAGGCCAGGCGTTGCAGGAAATCCACCAGGTCCAGTTCATTAATCTGCCTGCAAAGTATAACGGAGGATTCCATAGTCTGGCTTATAGGATGGTAGGGTCAGAAAAGTACCTGTTAACTTCACCCGAAGGGACATAGATTTTGCGACGTTTTTTGATCGTCTTTATCTTACCCTGGGCCACTAACTGATCAAACTTGGTCCGGCAGATCCTGACTGAAGACATGAATTCTTTGGCGGTAATAAACTCATCCTTATTGCCCGACGGCTTTGGCGACTGGAGGGCTTTGATTTCAGTTAATAGCTGTTCCAAAGTATTCTTAAGATGGGATAATTCCTCTCCCGGAATCATGACCAGTGTTCTACCCTGCAAATCCATACACACACATGCTTTTTAGTTTCTTTGGTAAAGATAGATTCCACTAATAAATAACAACTACTTGATCAAATATTGTATAGCAATTAATATATACAACTATATAACATATTTATTGTTAACTTATAATTTATCTGTAAAATAATATTTTAATCACTACTATAAATGGAAGCTTTGGAGGTGCCTTTTATCAACCAAGTGAAATACCGACTTTCTGATAAAGAAACCAATATGTTTTTAATGTGAGATCATTGCATCCTGAATGATACACACAGTAGAAAGAGAACTTACTGAACAAATTAATTACACTAAACTAAATCTTACTTATCCTTTCAAAAGCAAATAATTAAAACAACTGAAAAATTGAATATTTGAGAAAAATTCATTAGAATTATTTAACTCTATTGATTATATAATTCTTACACAATTTCAGTTCGTTTATGCTTCAGCTGAATTTTAATTATAACTTGTCACGGTGTATCAATCATAAAATGATACCTATAACCCTGGAATTCTGTTACCGATACAAGCTTACCCGAGTTCCCAGTGGCTGTAATATCTATTATTACCTCTTTATCGGGATGCAACCATAATTTTTCTCTTTTATGGGAAGTTCCATAGTTTATCCAAAGCGAAACGTTGTACGGTAATTGGGACAGTAAGTTCTTATTGCAATTCCTTTGGGACCCATGATGCGGAACTTGAAAAAATGCAAAATCGCTCCAGCATCTTTTGTACCTCTCGCAAATGGTGCTAGCTCATTAAGCCTGCTAAAAAAACCATATGATGTCAATAAATTATTTGGATAGAAAAATTGCGTGGTGTGAAAACTGTACGGGCCACCAAATTGATGTTTATTAAGAAAATTCGAAACTATGTCACCTTCCTTATTATTAATCAAACCTTCAGAATACGTCATGACATAAGGCCACTTTTGTGCTTGTCCCCCGCCAAGGTTTGCGGCCGTCCAAATACCTTGTAAATTTTGATGAAGCATTGAAATTGAAGTGGTATTAAAATCTGTAATCCGACGACCTCTTGCACCTAAATTCAATCCTTTCATTACTTCTGCAAAAAGTCTTTTAACAACTCTTCCATCCCTTTGTTTTAGCACTGCATCCATAATTTTAGTCGAAAATTCTGCCTCCGGTAGTGTTCGATCAATTTTATATTTTTCTAAAAATAGTCTTCCGGTTTCTCGATAAAATAAATTCTCCTTTTCGCCAATATTTCTTCTGTAGAAAATAAAATCCATTATTTTGATTTTAAATCTCAGTCCGCCCAAATATCCAATTCGGTTATCTTCAACCTTGCATACATTGCTATTTCTATACATGGGAGCACCAAAAATCTGGATATCTTCCGGCGAGATCGATTTCTTGGCATTATACTCAAAGTTAAATTCAAGATTGTCACTATTCTTTGATTCTGTAATTGCACTCCCTCCATCGCTAAGTGGTGGCCCATCCAGTCCTTTTGTAATAAGAAATATTTCTGAGTCTTCATCTAAATTATCTCCCAAAGTACCCAAAGGATCAATTATAAATCGGACAGAAAATTCATTATCAGCAGTCCCATTATTTCTTGTAATAATTTCAAATACAAGAACCAATCTCTCCTCGAAGGTGAGAAAAGGCAAAATCAGTTTCTTGATTTTAATATCTTTCCCTATCAATTCCTGCAGGTGACTAATATGGTCCTTGTTAAAATGAGAGATTATAAGCAGACCAAGATTTTTCTCATGCTTAAAGTAATCAGATCGGAATCTTCGCACACAATTGCTACATGGCACCGAATTCAGACTTCCACAATCAAAAACCATCTTGAAAATAGCTTCCGGTCGGTCGTATATCTGAATGACGCCCGAGTAAAACAATCCTTGCCCTACTGGATGCATTGTAAAACTTTGAGACAATTTGATCATAAACTTCGTGGGTCTAAAATTAAACATGAATTGGAACTTGTTTAAATATCGGATGTTGTTTGGACACGGGGATCCATAAACCCAATAATTGTACGATCTAATTCATGGTCGACTCCTCCGAATAAATATACCCTGCTCAAATTCTGATTAAACATTCTGCAACTTGTTTCAGCTAGATGAGTACATGAATGACAATTTGCGTCGTTGTCATAACATACCGGATCGTATACACACGAACGTTCACGCTCTACCTGATTAAGCCACTCTGTAAGGGATTGCTCGAATAACGCAGTAAATGCTCCGATTGTAGAGCCAAACATATTATTACAATAAATAACAAAGCTGAGAGATTTGGGAATTACAAATTCGGTAATGCTGGTTTTGTCTAACCCACAAAGTAGTGCTGCATTTTTTATAGCCAGATGAGAATAAGTATGTAGTAGTCCTAGAGTCATTCTTACTAATGGTTGATCGCCGAATATTTTCTCATTAACATTTACATCAATTATACTTCCTTGTTCAATCCTATAGAATAGATTTACGAAAAAAGCCTTCTCCATGCAGTTTTGGTCTGTTCCTGGCGGTAAAACCACAGAATACCCGTTTAATTCAATCCACTTTATTACTTTTTTAAAATCCAGGCTTAAGAAAAGTGCATCTGCTTGCACTCTGTTTACATAGATGGGAAGTTTGCCCCCCTGTGTATTATCATTCGGGAAGGGATTCAAATAACAAAGGGGCCTTCCATCGGCACCATAAGGTTTTGATTCAGTCCTACTAAACGCATAGGATGCAGTGACAATAGGGAAATCATCAATTAATGTTAGCCTGGATAATCCTATTGAGGTAATTAAATCATTCGCATTCCCGATTGGATTACTTGGCGCTCCGATCTCAAAAGGAATTACTGCATCAAGCAAATCATGTTTTGCTCTTTCCCAAATCTCCATTGGAACACCCGATTGCTCTGGTATCAATGCTGAGAAATCGGCAACTCCAGATTGTACTTTCTGTCTTAGTTCTGCAGTACGTGCAGTAAATTCTGGTACCGTTATTTCCCCTTTACTCAATTTGCTCATTAGATCATCGAACTCCTTTGTAGAAAATGCCGCTGAGTTTGTAGTTTTTGAATTCAAATTATCCACATAATCGATAACAGTAGAATCTTTTATGGCAGGTAGTGCCAAATATTTTGCTGTTGTTATCTCATGCCAATTTGCAAGTCTAAAAAGTTCAGAATATTTCCTTTCAGGTATATTGATTAAAACAGCATTATGTACATAAAAATTCTTCCCGGCCCTAAATACCTCGATTTGCATTTTCTGATCCTCCGCAGTACCACCAGGCCAAACACAACGCTGACAATTAAATCCTAATACGGGAGTGGTGTTACCACAACTAAGGCACCTCCACTTAAATCCCATTATGCGTTCACTACCTCGTCTGTCAAAAGCAAAATCCCGGGAATGGCAACGACTACAGGAGTACGGGGGAGTTAAAGGCTCAAGGTTTCCGCACTTATGTACTTTGATAAATCTGAGTTGCTGAAGCTTTCCATGATTGCATCTTGTACAGGTTCTAGTTCTCGGAAGAGGTCCCGATTGTGCGATAGTATAAACTTTTTGGCATCGGATATTCGTGCACTCAAACACCAGTGGGAACAATTCAGACTCGACTTGATTCGGATCGACAAGAAAGAAACTCGCTTCATTGTTAAGTATTGCATCAGACAATCCTCTCCGATATTCCTCATTCCACGTACGTGCATGTTCTGAAACTTTCCTAATGATATGAGATTGATTCAGTCTTTGGGATGTATCGCCTGTTACTCGACTTACTCGGGCAAAAACGTGACCCAGATAATCAAATACTTTTCCTGGTAAAAATCCAAAGAGCACTTGCTGTTTTCCTTTACTTGGCATTTATTTATGATTTATTAAGCCATTCCTGACCTAGGTTATTTATTGTAACTTCAACAGGGTCGTCAATTGCGCGCAGACTTGTAAGCGGACGAGGATATAAAGCATCCCCAACGGTTTCAGACATATTGCTTGGGCTTAAAATCTTACTAAAATACTGATCTACCAAAGTGTCAATTTTGGTTATAAAATCAGCATTTCTGGGATCAGCGGCAATATCAGCCTCGAAAGCATTTTTTAACAGCCGTTTTATTTCTTCTTTCGTGATCTCCCTTGAATTAATTTTACGGGTGATAGTATTCAAATAACGATAGCTTTTCCTTTGGATTGTAGTTTCTCTATTAGCCATAATTTGAAGAATGACCCCCATAAATAACCCTGGAAGTGTTCTACGTAATCCTACTCCAGACCACCTGTTAATAGCAACAGGTTCCACCAATTGACCCAGATACTCATGATACTTTTCAAAATATGCATAGTGGCTTTGGTCCCTTTCCCGTATGGGATGGAGGCAATCAAAAATAATCCCCACATGCGAACGCCCCACCCTACTGGATGCTTGAATATATTCAGCATTTTTTCTTGGCATACCGTAGAAAAACATGAAGTTTAAGCGATCGATATCCACACCATGGCTGATCATGTTGGTTGCCAACACGGTCTTTTGAGCATCTGTCATCAGCCGCTTCATCTCCAATATTTCTAATGTCTTTGCTACCTCACCTGTTGTTGTATCACTTGTCAATTCATAAACATCAACCTGTCGTATGCCAGCATTGAAAAAAGTAGGATTGATATCTGTCTCGATATCGGCATGAATCTGCTCTAACTCTTTTTTAGCCAAAAAATAGCCAAGGCTGGTAGAGTACCAATTCAAGATATCATTCCACTCTTGCGAATTTGGTACATAAGATCCACCATATGGGTTGATAGCCGTTGGATAATTCAGTAAGTTGTTAATAACCCCATGATAATATTCAATAATCTCCAAAACCGAATTAAAAAGAGTCTTATTGTGAGGCAAGATTCCAACAAATATTCTCTGTGGGTGTTTCAGTGTTGTAGCATAAAACGAACCTTCTAAAGTGGGGCCTATGCCTGGAAATATTCTTGCCTGTGATTGTTGTTTACCATATAAATGCTCTACTTGGCGTTGATACTTTTCAATAGTGGCCGAAGAGGCGATCATTTTCAATATGTGCCTTGAATCATTGTGTTTTAATAAATAACGAACAAAGGATTCATAGTGTGAGTCAAAGGTTCCAAACCCTTCATTTAAAAGATGTAGTTCATCCTGTAAAAACAATGTGGGTCCACTGATGCCCAAAGGAGGAGATTTTTTTAGTAATTTTTTGTCTTTACATTCATCCTGAACACATACATCGTTATAAAAGCCGTGAGTCTCACAATAGCCGTCTACCTTTCCGAAAAACATAGCGACATTTCGCTGCATTCCTACTATTGCAAGCTTATCTATTGTTCCAACAATCACAGAAGGAAGATGTCGATAAATTTCAGTGTCTATAATATAAATTGGTATGACCCCGCCGGGAAATCTACAGCTTGTGTTCGAACACTTATGAAGTACGCTCACCGTAGATTCTATAAATTCTACTGATACAGTGGGCGTTTTGCAAGCGGGGCATAAAACAATTCGTTTCCACTTTTGACGAGCCTGAGGATCCCGTGCAGTAATAAGATCCGGATTCAAATTGGCATTTCCACCAGATGGAGGAATATAGATTTTATTTGGAGTGGCCTCAGTACCTACATAATACCCAATTGAAAAAGGTTCTACCCGTGGTCCGTTTAACCGAACGTCTGATTGTTCCAACCTAATAATCTCCGTCGTACCGATAATATCCGCCAATCGCTGCGTTTGCTGTAACGTCAATAGTCTAAGGGGAAATCTTATCCAGCAGGTTACTCCAGCGGTTTTGCTTCTCAGCCTATCGTAAAAACAATGAAATACCAGTACAGCCAAATAAGCTTCTGTTTTACCACCGCCTGTCGGGAAATAAATGATATCTACGAATTCGCGCTCACCGGCGAATTGATCTTCGTATTTGGGGTTAAGCGCGGCAATACCAGGAATCTGGCTCACCATGAAAACGATTTGAAACAGTCTCCATTTTACTTTTTTAGGTGTCCCATCTACGGCCAGCCCAGCACGCCGGAATGACTCGTTTGACAAAGTAAAAGCCAGTAAAATCTCAGGGTCAGCCATGATAAGACCCAACCCCTGTTCAAACCTTTGGATTTCCGCTTCAAATTGTTCCCGATCTCTCAAGTAATCAGCACGGTAATTTAGATTCCATTCTTCACTTCCAAATTCATTGGACCACTCTCTGTCAAAGTGGTCCCACTCATTTAGATACTCTCTCATTTTAGACAATATCAATTTCAGCACAGGTATGGGATCTTTACTTAAATCTGAGAATTTGGCTTCCGGATCATCATTTGTTATATAACGATATTGAATATGGCGTGGGGTATGATCAGTATAATAAACGCCGTCCTTAAACGCAAGGCCGCAGTTAAACCCCTTACCTACCATCGTTCTTTTATATCTGAAATTTTGAGGGGCAAGGTCCAATTCAAAGGGAATAATAATATCATCTCGGAACTTGAATTCTGCATTCGTATTAAAAATATAAGGCTCGACTGTTTTACTTTCCGAATCGGGAGAGTCATTTACAAATTGTATAGAAAGAACAAAATCATTTGATTGACTATTCGCACTGTATACCCTTGATACTACTTGCCAGTGCCACTGGTTATCCGCTCCAATAGTGAATCCTTCAAAGGCACCATAGTAACGAGTGGGGCTTTCTAAATCCTCAACTTGTATGGTAAAAAGCTGTCCCGCAACCCTGAGACGCAATCGATCATCATCTTCAGAAATAATATCAAGTGCTCTTCCGATTTCCGTATGAAGACTTTGCTCCAAATTCGTATTATTCATACGCCATTCACCGTCTGGCTGTAATTCAAAACTTATGGTTCCAAATGCAAGGCATTTTATTTTCTTAAATCGAATAAACAAATCTTCTCTTTGTCTTCTTCCCCGTCTGCGTTCGTGTGCATTGTCTAAAATTGTCTGATCTGAATTTGTCTCATCTGCATCGTCTGTACCATTTTCAATGTCGGCCGATTCATCATTTATTTCTTCGTTGGGTTGTGTCAAATCTCTTTGCTGTTCATATGTGGGGAATACCCGATAATACAAATCCCAGGAGAGTTTGACTTCGATTGTTGCTGATTCAGTTCCTGGTTTCAACCGAAATTCGGCACCAAAAGCAGATGGGCTTATCTTTTGCAGATAGTCAGTTCTGCTGAGTGATATTTGGTTTTCCTCACGGGGACTTAGATTGCCAATAAAATACTTATCCCTCGGCCTATTACTGTGACACTCTTCGAAGGAGACTCCGGTAGCCGTATTAGTTACCGAGGTAATGAGGTAATCAACAAGACGCCATTCTTCAATTTCATTTGGTCTGGTACTGTTTTGTGTTGCCATACATTTAGTTTTTTTCCAATATTCCAATCTCCTTTACTAATACAGATTCATTTATTTCGTTTATGCTCTGTACCGTGAATATCCTAATTGAACTTTTCAAATCTCCCACCATCAGGCCTGTTTCTTTATCAAGAATTTCCAAATCATCAATTGCATTGCTTCCCAAACCGCCCTGCAACCAAGTATTCAATTTTCGCGACAGGGCTATGTGGATTCCCGCAATTCTGCTGGCAGCCTTTGCTATCCGAGTATAGTTGTCTTTTACAAAACTGATATCAAGGATTTCACCCACCCGCAAAATGTCCATTTTATCATATGGGCGAAGTGTAGTCCCATCCAACCAATTACACACTGCCAGCGTGGTTGTAATGTCGCTTCCTTTATCCTGTAAGATCGATAGAAATTCGCTCAAGTTCCTTCCAGACATTTTATTTTTCCAAAACAAATACTTCTTAACGAATTCTTCGCGCCATCTTCGCAGGACAGTCATATGAATTTCCAACGACGGGTGTGTGTGGATGCGCGAAATGATTAGGTCATACAAACTCTCTCTTGAGCTATTATGAACTACCAGTAATCGGTCGCCATGCTTCACACTTCTTACAAACACTTTGTCAATTCCCGCTTGTTTGACAATATTGACTTTATCGTCGTCCGAAACTCGAAGCTTAAAACCTTCCTCAAACACAATTTCAAAACCATTCTCAACAAATACTTGCCTTTCTTTATCTGTTGAATCAGTAATATCGACTTTTGAAAGCACTTCATCCGGTTGGTCAATATCAGTATCAAATAACTGTCCCAATTCCGATTCAAGATTTCCAATATTGGTAAGTGAATTTATCGGCGATTTCGTGGAACCCTTTACACCGATTTTTTCCAATTGAATTTCTTCAAAATAGTCGCTAATTTTATAGGAATCAATCCTGGCAGGGACATTTACTTCCGTATTGAGCCCTGAAATTCTCTTCAATGATTTAACTGTTTTTTTCAAGTGGTCTTTCTCTACGCGGTTAAACTCATTTAAAATCGATTTTAAACTAGATAATTGGTGTTTAAATAATAAGATTTTAGGGTTGAATCTAAGCGTCTTTGAAAAAGCATCCTTGTCATACTGTCCTGGAAACCCCACAATAATTGGGTCAATTGTATGTTTAGTGAATATTTGTCGGTCGTCTTCAGATGGATTAGCAAATTCCTTTAATGTTCGGAGCAAGATTCTACTATCGTTTAATAACTCTTCTTCAGTAATATCAAGCCGCGATATTAACATATAAGAGAATAATTGCTTCTGGCTTTTGTTTGGAAAAGTAACCACTCGCAGATGATCAATCTCACTGCGATCCATACATAGGTTACTGAGGTAATTCCATAAAGGTGTACTATCCCTGACTTTTTGATAGATTTCCTTTAGCTTAGTAAGAGCTTTAATTGAGAGTTCGTTCCACCTCCCACCTCCGACTTGGGATGCTTGTAATCCTTTTTCAAGAGCAATAAAATATTCAGTCAACGAATAGATGCCCCAGAAAGATTTAGCTTCCGCGTTATAAACTTCGACAGGTATAGGAATGGATTCTAAAAGTCGTAGAGTCTTCCAAAATACTTTAACGGAATTCGCGTGGATAGATGATTGAACCGATCTGGTTAACTCAGTTAATATTTTTTTTTGTTGGAATATTTCTTCATTCAGAATATCGCAATCAGGACCCCCCAGAACAACTGGTAAAATCTCATATATAGTTTGATCCAGATATAAATCAGCTAAGGTTCGATCTTTGTTAGTTGGATCGTTATTAGGAAAATACACTACAGATCCACCAAAGGATTCAAAGATTTCTGCATGACTGGAAAAAGGATCAAGTTCCCAACCAACCACTGGAATCTGACTATCCCTGCATACTGTCAATAAAGCTCTGAGCCATTTTAGTTCTTGCTCCCGGCCGCAATCGATGAAAACGACATGTGGCTTAAACTCATAAATACTTTTTTCTGGGCTGTCTGGGTTATAGACACAGATGACTTCGGGGAAGAATTGGGAGTTCCCAGCACCGGTCGCCCCTTTTTTTGAATTAGAAACTTTGCTGATTGCGCGAGTATAAAGAAAGGCATCGCTTAAAGAAAAATCATCAATATAAGTCGCATTTATTGCATGTTTGAATTTAACAGTAGTACCAAAATAGATCATTCTTTTATTTCTGCCATGGCTACCAATTCGTCCAGCAGTTGCGCGCGCTAGCTTTGTCAAAATAGTCGAGAATATCGCCGCACGTCTTGCAATATTTGCATCTGGCAAACAAAAAAGGGTGAAAACATTAGTGTCGACTGCTGAAACAGCAAGTTTAGAAGCTGTGCGATCCAGTTCATCTAGCTGATATTCGTCCGGAACATGGAGATTTCCCTTACGCCAGAGACTAATAAAATAAGACGCTCTGGTCACTGGAAGACCCAGCAACAGCTTTCTAATCCATTGTTTTAAGTCCTCTCGGTTCGACAAGGTGGTTAATTATAAAAAATCTAATAAGCTTAATGAATATATAGTTACAATCGAATTCCTATTTAAATCCTTATAAATTCTTTTAAGTGCAGCCTTTAGTTGGCTCAAAGAACCAAAACCATCTTTAAGTGCATCCTGTTCTGTCAAATCACAAACACGCTTTTCTGTAATCTCCTTAACGTATCCGGTTATATACCTCTTTGACGATTCGAACACTGTAAAGCCCAAGTCAATTTTAGGCTTCCCTTTACGGATGGTGGTTTGTTTTCCTCCATTGATGAATTTACTCAAATATTCATCTTTGAATGCAAAAGTTTGCAACTTAAGTAAGTGTTTTTTCTTAGGATACGAATTCATAAACTCTTCTCCCGGTATAATCTCATAATCCCAGGCAGTTGACAATCGCAAGACTTTATCTGGTCTTAATGAGTGAATGAAATTATCACAATGCGCACCTGCAACAATTACCGTTAAGCCTACCTTTCTAGCCAGATGACTTAATCGATACGAAATAACGTTAGCGGTAACAGGATCTAGATTCGAACAAAATTCATCTATTATCAGAATATTGCTTTGAGTGAGGAGCGCCGAAGCTAACTGAGCCCTAAACTGCTGTCCTTTGCTTAATTCTTCATACTTTTTTAGATATACATAAGCATCGGAAAGGCCAACAGTACCCATTAATTGAAGAGCAAAGTTCACATCGTATTGCCCAAATAGTTCTACTAAAGGCTTATTAGAAAATATTTCTTTGAAGATTCCAATTTTCCGGTTTCCAGGAAACGAGAGAATACTATTATTACTTTCTCGATACTTTGGTGCGGCAGCCGCCGAAAGGAAATTGAGCAAGGATGTCTTACCAGATCCTGAGGATCCAGTTATAAAAACGATCTCACTTGGTTGCACATCAAAGGACAAATTATGAATAACAGGCGATTGCATATCTGTTGGCGAGATACTAAATGCGTTATATACTGCTTGTGCAGTATGTGTTTTCCTAATCTTCGAATGATAGGAAATACTCAAATTCTTGATCGTAATTGGGGCGTTAATACGCTCGACTCCAATTAATTTATAAAAACTATTTTCGTCATTCTTTAAATACTTTAATTGTTTCTTCAAAAACAAATCGGCTGTCGCATCAAGTCCTTTGAGATATGTAGGCTTTGGTAGTGATACTAATCCCTGAAAGAATGCGAAATCTTTAAGCGTCTTTTTCTCCTGTAATTGTTTGAGCCGTAGAATAAATTCTTCAATTGTAATATCTGCTTGCTTTGCCAGTTTCATCGCCTTTCTAAGTCGAGACTTTTGTTGTTCAACGATTCCCATTTGCTTGTTGGAAACAATTTCCTTACTCTTTACTCGTCGATAATTAGTTAGTAAATAGCCAAGATCAGCATGTATTCTATTTAGATTTCCCTGGGTTTCACCGATATAATGCATTCCTGCTTTTTCAGCAAACGGGACATACTTAAGCATGTCCGCTGAGATTTCTAGAAACAGAGGCTTAATATTGCTTATTTGCCACCTTTCCTTGGCAAACTCTTCGGCGTGTTGAATCAGTATTTGTCCAAGCCCAACCCCTCTGAACTCAGGATAAACTACACACCGGGCAATCCTAACAATTGTGTTTATATACTTTTTAGTTGTCTCTATATCCCACGATTTCCAATTGATTCCGTTATGATGAAATGGAGCATTTAATACCTCAGCCCTTGGTTTATTTACATAAAATGGAGTAGCTAGCTCAATATAACCTATAACCTTTGGGAGGTAAGGCGTTCTGTTAATTGCAACCAAAATAGATGTGCGGCCAAAAAGAGCTTTTTCTTTATAGTGAAAATTGGCAAGAGCCCTGTATGAATTCAATTCAGCATCGTCCGTAATTTCTTTGATTAACAAATCGATGGACAAACCTCCTATATGAATTTCATCCTTCTTGCAATAAGTTGGAAAAACCTGCACTTGTCCATTCTTACACTCAACAAATAATTTGGATTTTTTTTGAATAATAACACTCTCTTTGTCTATACAAGATGAATAAGTCAAGTCAAACGAATCCTTCTTAGTCAAGGTAACTTCCTTGTATTTATACTTTGAAGTGAGTTTTTTAATCTTATATTTTTTATTATCCAACATGGTAATACAAAAAGGTCGTTAATTATTAAAGAAATTCGCATAAGTATTTATCAACTCCATTCACTGCTCTTCAACGAAATCAAAAATATCCAACACAGGTATTTTTCTCCTTGCTACAAAGATTCCAATCACCTTTTTTTCAGGAAATCGTTCCTGTATCAAATTTTTACAGGCTATAAAGTGTGCCCCTGTTGTCAATACATCGTCAAACAATATCACAGTATCACCAAGATCAGCAGAAGCTTCTTCATTAATTATCATATTCTCTTTCAATTCTTGCGGACTGGGCCGATTTTGACTTTCATGGGCAGCTTGCATATCCTCTCGCATTAATATCAACTCCCTTACATCACCGTTCAAGTGAATATTAAACTGATTAAGAGTTTTAAGCATACGGTCGTCATGGTCAGCATTTGATTTATTTTTTGAAGGGGGTATCGGAACTAAAGTTGTTTCTTCAAAATCAATAAAATCAGCCAGTGATTCCTGAAATATGTTTGCTATAGTAACAATTGCACGCGTTTTATACTTCCAGGACGCATGCCCTTTAAAAGACATAGACTTCTTAAAATTACTTATTAAGTTATTAGCTTCGCTTGCAGAATATCCAGCCCTGGACTCGTATTCCATGAAGTAATAGCATTCATCACCAACATTTAAATGATAATGTTCGGCAATGACAA
This sequence comes from Sphingobacteriales bacterium, assembly GCA_016192105.1. GTDB lineage: Bacteria > Bacteroidota > Bacteroidia > Chitinophagales > Chitinophagaceae > JJ008. The sequence continues at coordinate 16,700 of JACPUV010000017.1, forward strand.
GTTCGTCAATCTTTAGCAGCCGATTCATTATCCTTAGTTATTGGCGGTAAATGTTTAATTATATCTTCATACTCTTTAACACGTATTGCCCCTTGATCGGCAAACCGTTGTGGCCATGTAATATCTTTCCTCTCAAAGCAACTATCTAGGATAAATAGTTTTCGACCCTGGTAAAGAGCCGCTCGAGCCTGAGTCAATGTTCCTGAAGTTTCACTTGCCTCTACTATCACAGTCGCTTCAGACAATGCGGACATAGTTTTGTTACGTTCTGGGAAAAACAGCTTATTACCTGCAATGCTTTGCTTTTTGTATCTGTAAAAAGGTACCTGGCTAATTAACAAATGATCTTTTGCAATCACCTTTTGTAATTCTTTATTTTCTTTAGGATAAAATGTATCTAGCGGTGTTCCAATTACTCCGATAGTTCGCCCTCCTTTTTCAATAGCCGTTTTATGAGCCTGGGTATCGATTCCTGTAGCCAAGCCAGATACAATTGTAAAATCATCCTTAACAAGTAATGATACCAATTTTTTAGCACGCCTTAACCCTTCTTCTGATGGCTTTCGAGTCCCTACAATTGAAATACAGCGCGAACTCAAGTAGTCAATATTACCTGAATAATAAAGTACTTCGATTGGTTCCTTTGCATCTCTTAAACGAGATGGATAATCAAAAGTCCCGTTTATAAGTAAATATGTTCTATAATCAAATTGTTTGTTGAGTATTAGTTGTTTGATTGTTGAGTACAATTCTTCGATAATCTCGGGTTGAACCAGATCTGATGGTATTCTTCCAGGATTATTTAAAAAAAGCTCAGACAATGATTTAAAGCTGGCATTTCTGTCTTGCCATAAAGCTTCGTATGCTGTAACTTCTTTAAGTGGTTCTATTACCTTTAAATTCTTCATTGGGGATTCCTCAACATTAAAATCTATTTCCGCTCATTACAAACTTACTAATTATATTAGTAAATTTCTACTTCTCACACAATATAATGTAAATGAGGGATTTCAGTATCTAAATTCGGTAGATTTCTCGGTCTCCATGTATTAAAAAACAGCCAGGTCGTCTTAATCATCTTACTGTTCTTTATATCATAATCTTGTCTCTCTTATCTACAAATCCTTAACACTTTCATTTGCCTAGTCAGCCCTTGTCAATGCTTTTCATTTGGAATTTCCTAATGGTCTTTACATCTATTTCAATGGTTTATAGCCATTTGTACAAGTTATAACAAGTAGAATATTACCCTTTTTGCATTCTGACTTACCAACCATTGTCGTTCTTATCAAATAATTTGCCTTACATGGGTTAATAATAATATGGCTTAATAAAAATCCACGCCTAAACTGGTATTGATTTCAGTGAATACGTTTTGGTAAACTCTTTTCCTGGCATTCCAATCCATGACTGAAAAATTAATGCCTTGGCTTTTGCCAAATCTGCTTTCATATGATTACTGTTAAATGAATTATCTTAAATCCCTTCAACATATTTATGATTAACTATCACCTGAATCATTTGCATCTCAATTTCCTTTACCCTCTTTCCCGTTGCAAAAAATCCATTCACTTTTTCACGCAAAAGTTTCCGGCCTAGCTGTCCCTTCTTTGATAGTATCATGCATTTTTTTAAAGGAAAAGTCATTTCCATTGTCGCAGTTTGAATATATGGCGGTTGCTCAATACAAATGTCTGAGATTATCCTTGATATAATCTGTTGGTCCAAGTGTACTTGGGTCGTAGTATACATGTATATGCTCCGTAGAAATTTATGCTCCTTCGTAATTAATATAGCGCACCACATTTCAAGCAATGAATCAAAATAAATTCCTAACTGCTATTTCTTCTTTGTAAGACCGTATTAAAACTTAGCTTGCATCTGGTAGATTTAAAATGTCTAGTGAATTCGTATTTAATGGTCGATATCAACTAGGTAACTGACATTTATTTCGATGACATCTCTTGTAAAACCGGTCTTTACTTCATAATTGCAGTATTCCAACATGTTTTAGTCCAGAATATGGCTTTGTTTGAACAGGCAGTTGTATTTTACTCTCGACCTGCGCCTGACGAAATAATCTGACTATACACCAGTTTTTGATTATCAGGGGCAGCCCCTGATCTTGTGGTATAAAGATGTCGGTGGCCAATAGTACCCTTACCATCTGTAAACCTTTATACTGAAATCAACAAACATCATGCTAAACGAAGACCTTTGATTTTATCAATAAATGTTCCAATATCTGCAACATCAATTTTGATTTCCCATTTTTTACATTTCTCGAATACGACTTCGTACTGATCATCAATTATTCATTCAAAAAGTATGTCAATCCCCGTAGGCTACCTGACAGTTTTTCCTTATGTTTCGCGTGGTTTAATACAGTTTCAACCCTAATTTTTTTTTGTAAATAATGGGTAATTTCCTTTTCATACTCCTGCCAATCAATATCAGACTTCTTTGGTTAGTCATGTATCAGATTTAATAAAAAAAGATTTCTTACATTCTCCCCTTACTGTTTGTTTCACGTTCACAGTTTAGATAATAGTAGCATTGAAATCATCACTTGTTTCGATCTTGAGTTCAATAAGGTCAATATCAGTTTTATCCTGGGCCTTAAGATCATCAGTAAGTATAATTACAAAACGCAAACTTTTATTCCTCAAGGCTATAGATGTCAAGATGAAATTAATTTCAATATACCTTTTCCCTAAATATCAATTCTGGCGAAGTCGATTTTTTTCGTCCCTTCAATAACTTCTCTTAACCCCACCTTATAATAATTCTCCGTAGTTTGTTCTTTTTCATGCCCCATCATTTTGGAGAGCACGGGTCTTTCAGCTCCATACCGTATCCACATCTGTGCATTTGTATGCCGGCCTGTCTTATTGCTCATTTTTCGTACTATTCCAGATTGTCTTGCCAATAATTTTAAATTCCGGTTATAGGCCTGGACTTCAATAAACAGTTTCTTCCTAAAAAGCAAAGGATTTTCAGGGTTTTTATCCCTGTATTTTTCTATTATTTCAGCTGCATATGGGAATTTAAACAAAGGGATAATGGTCGGATTGTTGTTTTTGTCCCGTTCTCCGATTATATAGTCCCCTTGCTCAATATCATTAAACAACTGATCCTTCCTGAGTATTTGAAGGTCGTTATAATATAATCCTGTATACACCTGAAACAAGAACAAATCCCTGTCTCTTTGCAAACTAAAATCCTTCTCTTCAAAAACCAGTTTCCTTAATCGTTGAACTTCTTCTATTTCCAGGTGCTGTCCTTCTTTTTTCTTTGGTACACTTACTTTTATTTCTTCAAAATACCGCTCAATTTCTATAGGGTCCAGAAAATGATCCTTCTTGGCAGCATAGGTTAGTACCACTTTTAGTTTATCCCAGTAGGATTTAATTGTGGCTGGATCCATCTTCCCTTTCCTCCCCTTCAGGTTAGACAAATAGTTCTTAAACCTGGCAATCAGAGTTTCGTCTATTTCAGAAAAGCTGATACGACTCTGAAAATTGTTCAAGTGTAGTAAACAGGCATTATATTTTTCCCAGGTTACATCATCCAACCTGACTGTTTCTGGCGGCCGCCTGATATAGTTCTTGAAATAATCATTTAATATATTCCGCTCACCCCGGAACATTAATTCTTTATCGATTGCGTAGAAAGTAACCGGCTTATTCTGGGCATAGAATCTTTTTACCAGGTCATTCAGTTTATTGATCGTCTCTGCAATTTTGCAGTTGATCTCAAAAAAGAAGGGGTGGTTATTTTTAACCCAGTGGTTTTCTTTCCCTTGCCACTGTTCAGTGGATACTTTAGCCGGCAGTTTAATTGGATAAAGCCTGGGAGCTTCGCCGGACAAGTATACACGGATAGAAATGCCATAAAGGCCACTACTGTTGGTTGATTTCCGCCAATTGTGTCTGACGGAGATAGTTGGAACTCGTATCATAATACCGCATTTTCTTTACCTCACTTTTCAAGTTCATCCCCAAAGTAGACAAGTTTGAACCTAAAAAAGTGTAACAAAAAGTGAAACAAAACTGGCGGGATTTGACGGGTTTTAACGGGAATCACGGGAAAAGAAAAACCCATGAAAGTATTGACTTACATGGGTTTGACTCGTTTTTAGTGATTTTAGGACTTTTTAAAAGTCCTGTTTAGCTCCCCCTGCTGGACTTGAACCAGCGACCCTCTGATTAACAGTCAGATGCTCTAACCAACTGAGCTAAAGGGGAATATTTTCCAGCTTTTTTACACTGTCTGAACCAGTGTTCCTTTCGACCCTCTGAGTAATCCCGTACACCTGCCCGGCTATCCGGGATGCTGAGCTCTAACCCTGCCTACCGGCAGGCAGGCAACTGAGCTAAAGGGGAATATATCCAGTCGGGAGTCAGTAGTCGGTAGTCTGTAGTCAAAACCACTGATATTCCTAATTGGGGTTGCAAAAATAGGGGATTTTGGGTTTTTAACAAGTTGTACACTCTGATTTTTAGCTAAAAATATTCCAGAAACCGCCTTCGTCCATCCCTACAAAAACCCCCTCCTCCCTTAACTCTACCGGCCAGTGCTTCAGGTAATAACCCTCCCCGCTTGTATTCCGGCCGTTTTCCAGCGAATATTTATAGCGGTGCAGGGGGCAAACCACATTTCCCAATGCATCAATATAGCCATCGGCAAGGATGCCCCCGGCATGCGGACATTTAAAGGCAAAGGCGAAAAACTGGTCCTTGAAACGGCCAATACAGATCTTTTTGCCCTTCAGCTCCGCCACAGCAATGCCGTTTTCGGCCCAATTGAGCTCGTTGGGATGATCGGCGAGTTTGTGGAAGGAAACGCCCTTTGGCATGGGATTAATAATTAATGATTATTGATTATTTCGTGGCATTGGAAAATTTCCTAACGTGAGAACATTCCGGTAAAAGCAATAATTAATAATAGCCCATAAAGTTTATTCAACCAATAGAAGTTTCTCCAACTCTAAACGACTAAATAATCAATAATTTCCGCTTTAGGATCAGTTCAACCCGCAGCATCCTCCTCCCCATAAAAAAAATCGGTCTTATACGGATACCTGATCCTGTACAACTTCCGCACTTTATCGAGTACAGTCTTGCGCAGACCTTCAAGATTACGTCTTTCCACCGCGGCTACAAATACGGCATTGCCGCCTGTTTCGCCCTGCCAGCGGTCATACAGATCGTGCAGGATCTCCTTCTTCGTGTCTTCTTCCAGCCACTCGTCAAAAGTCTGCTTCTCGTAGAGGTCCATTTTATTGAAGATCGTAAGCGTGGGCTTCTCCGCAGCATTCAATTCCTGCAGGGTCTTGTTCACCACCGCGATCTGCTCCTCGTAATTGGGATGGGAAATATCGACCACATGCAATAAGATATCGGCCTCCCGCACTTCATCCAGCGTACTCTTGAAACTTTCCACCAGGTGGTGCGGCAGCTTGCGAATGAATCCTACCGTATCGCTTAAAAGAAAGGGCGTGTTCTCATACACCACTTTGCTGGTGGTGGTGTCGAGGGTGGCAAACAGCTTGTTCTCGGCAAATACATCCCGCTTGCTGAGCAGGTTCATCAGGGTACTCTTGCCCACATTGGTATAACCCACCAGGGCCACCCGGATAAACTCACCACGGTCCTTGCGCTGGGTAAACGCCTGTTTATCGATCTCGGCCAGCCGCTTCTTCAACAAGGTGATCTTATCCCGCACAATACGACGGTCGGTCTCGATCTCCGACTCCCCGGGACCCCTGGTACCGATCCCGCCACCGAGGCGTTCGAGGTGTTTCCACATCCCTCTTAACCGGGGCAAAATATACTGGTACTGGGCCAGCTCCACCTGGGCCCTGGCCTGGGCTGTCCTGGCGCGACGGGCAAAAATGTCGAGGATCAGGTCACTCCGGTCAATGGTCTTGACATCGAGGGCCTTTTCAATATTGTTGATCTGGGCCCCGCTAAGCTCATCGTCAAAGATCACCACTTTGATATCCTTGCCTTGTATATACTGGCGGATCTCTTCGAGTTTTCCCTTGCCCACAAAATGACGGCTGTCCGGATGCGGCAGTTTCTGGGTAAACCGCTTTACTGTAACCGCCCCGGCTGTTTCGGCCAGGAAGGCCAGTTCATCCAGGTACTCGATCACCTGTGCTTCGGTCTGGTCCTTCTGCACCAGGGCCACGAGCACCGCTTTCTCATTCTGCTGTATCTTATTCGCTTTGTCGATCATAATAAAAAGTCCCCCGCAGGGCGAGGGATAGGCAAAGTTAATTGATTTCTTATCCCCGGGCCCGCTGCTGTTTATACTAATGGGAAGTATTGCTTTGATGCAAATCAGGATCCCACGCGGAAAACTGATGATAGTATCCGGCGGAGAGAGGTTATACCCTTGCTCCGGGAAACCGGGCTCCATATATCACCAATTTTTTAAACACGGTTGAACCCATTTTATATCAGAACAGGGGCTGTTTACCATTCGAATACCAGGGTCTTTTCCCCACGTACGACCCGGCCGTTCTGGATACCGGCCCTCCAGCCGGTAATAGTATTGAGCAGGGTCTTGGTCGCATCGGTAAGCAGCGGATCGGCAGAAGAAACGATCGTGGTGCTGCTGATCTTCCCGTCTTTCTCCACCACCAGTTTTACTTCCACTTTACCGGTCTTTTTAATGTTTTGTTCCTTTTTATACGCATCTATCCGTTGCCGCAGGATCGTTTTTTCGCTTTCTCCAAGGCTGCTGAATGTGGGGTCTATTTCCATTTTAACAAATAACTTATCCTGGTCTAGTTCATGCCGCACAGGGCCCGGAGCATCGGGCAGGTTGGTAAGTGTGGGTAGTTCCTTTGGTACTTCTGCCTGAAAATCTGCATTCCTGTCTTGTCCTGCCACCGATGTAATTATTTTCAATCCTGTCAACAGGTATTCTCCGTTCACATCACTGAAAATCCAATCCGCTTTCTCCACCCTGCCGTTTGGAAACAGCAGATCCGTGGTTGAAAAATACTGCTCTGTAACTTTCTTCCATACCGGCTTTTGAATAACCTGACCCTTGCGGTTCATAAGTCCCCATAAACCGGCCAGTTTAAAATAAAACCCATCTGCGTAGTGATTGCTGCTGAGCTTCACCGAGTCTGCTTTAAACTCCAGTGTCAGTCGTCCTTGCTTATCCAGTACCACCCATTGATTCCCCTTTGAAAGGTACATATTGGCTTCAGCCAGATCCGTCATATAATGAGTGTACTTATATGGCTTTACCAATTTACCTGTTTCCACGTTATGTAATCCGATCCCCTTTCCTGTCTTTACCACCAATACAGGGCCGTAAATGGTGATGATCTGTGTCCATGCCTGATTATACAGCAGATGATTAATGGTATCCACCACTCCTTCTCCCTTTGGCATTACTGCAACCATCCATTTATTACGGTCAGTTATGATACGGGTGCGTACCGACGACATACCAGGAATCGTATCTATGGGGTTTAATTGTTCATCAAAAACAAAGCCTGTTGTTAAAGAACAGGCGACAAACCACATCGTCCTGAAATGACGCCCGGTATAGTTAAAAACCGGGGACAACACTTTTCCGGTTGAAGCAACATAGAATCCAAATTGATTCCCGATTCGGGTCTGGTAATAACCCTTTATATCGTCGATCCTGCTTAGTTGATCCAACTCCACCGGAATAACAAATACCCCGTTTTGCTGGTCAAAAACACCTTTTTTCTTTTTTCCAAGTGAATCCGTTCGTTTTACAACACTTAATGAGCGGCCCCAGCGTTTTATATTTTGTTCCAATGATGTCCAGCTGCCCAGTTCCGCTCCCGCCGGTGACATTAATCGCGTGTTTTGCTGCTGACGCAGCAGTATATTGCCATTGGTAAATTTCTTCAGGGTATCTGTTTGTGCAGCGATTTGTACGGAACAGCAAATAAATAGGATAAAGCCTGTAATTTGTTTCATCTGAACAATCATAAATGATGAATGAAGATAGGCCAAAAAGCAGGTTCAGCTGCTCAATAACGGTGGAAAAAAATAAACTCATCCGGTGTTTTTCCATGGCTGTGCCGACAGACGGAGCGATATTCACCCTATAAATGAAACGTATGGGACTATCCATTCACTACCACGGTACCATTAAAGACAAAGCCCTCCTGCCCCAGCTGGCAGCGGAGATGAAAGACATCTGTGAAAACCTGAACTGGGAGTATCATTACTTTGAACCGGAAGAAAAAGATGAACTGGAAGGGATCTATTTCGCCCCCGAAGATTGTGAACCCTTGTTCCTGACTTTTAACGCAGAAGGCCGCCTGCTCTCCCCGATCAGCCAGATCACCCGCGATATGCTGGTGGAGCACGGGCTGGATCCGGAACTGATCTATACCATCAGTACCAAAACACAGTACGCGGGTATGGATGCGCATATCGCCATCATCCGGCTCTTCCGCTATATCAGTAAAAAGTATTTCAGCCAGTTTGAACTGCACGATGAAGGCAATTACTGGGAAACGGGTGATGTGTCGGTGCTGAAAGGTCAGTTTAGCGCTTATGGACAGGCGATCCGCTCCTTCACGGAGGCCCTGCATGAATTACAGCTGCCGCCCGATGAAAGTCCGGACTCGCTCGCCAGCCGGATCGAGGAATTGCTTCGGAAAAGAAATAGCTGATTGTTGTGGAGAATTTCTATGAAAAAAGAACTGAACAAGCTGCCTGTTGAATTGAATAACGAGGCGGATTATTCATAAATATCGTGACTGGCAGAAAGCAATTCCCTGTACTTATAAAATATTTTAGTCTTTGAAATAAATCCCCTGAAGTTCTTTTGCTTGTCGAGTACCGGCAGAAACCAACTACGGGTCAGATCAAATTTTTCCATTACACTGTGCATGCTTTCGTCTTCTTCCAGGGTGGCGGGAGGCTTTTTCATCAGACTACGAACCGGTACTACATCAAATTGCCGGCTGTCAAACAGGCGTTGTTTCACATCGTTGAGTTCAATAATGCCTGCAAATTTTCCCTTCTGATCGAGTACCGCGTAAATATTTTTCTCGCTGCGTCGGATCACATCAACGAGATCACGCAATTTCTTATCAATAGAAATAGTTTCAAATGTATCGTGCATGATATCGGCCAGCCGGATACTGGTCAGGATATTTTTTTCTTTCTGATGCGTAAACATCTGGCCATCTTCTGCCAGTTTTTTAAGATCCATGGAATACGGCTCATAGGATTTCACAATAAAAAAAGAAACGGCAGAAACGATCATCAGTGGAATGAACAACTCATAGCCATTGGTCACTTCAGCAATGAGGAAAATGCCGGTCAGCGGGCAATACATCACACCGCTCAATAATCCGGCCATTCCGACCAGGCTGAAATTCCCTTCGGGAATTTTAAACCAGGGCGTGCTATTGATCAGCCGTGCAAAAAAGAAACCCAGGTAGGCTCCGGTAAATAAGGAGGGAGCAAAGTTGCCTCCGTTACCACCACTTCCGATTGTGATGGCTGCGGCAACTGGCTTAAAGAGGATAATCAACGCTACAAAAAGCAAAATGCCCGCTGGTTCACCCAGTCTGGATAATAGATTCGTATTGTCAGAAAAACTGGTGAATAATCCATTGGCCACAAGGGTGATCCGGTCATACCCCTCTCCGAATAATGGGGGCAGTACGAAATACAGTCCGGCCAGTAATATACCGCCGGTTAATACCCGCCAGCCATATCCGGTTTGCCAGCCGGAAATCCGGTGTTCTGTTTTCTTATAAATCCGTGCATAATAAAGTGATACAAAACCGGCCAATAGGCCAAGCAGCAGGTAAAAAGGAACATTATGATAATCAAATGCCTGTTTGAGCCGGAAATTAAAAAGCAGCTCTTCCCCGAATAAGATCCTGGAACAAAGTACACCTGTAACAGCAGAAATGATCAGTGGAATAAAATAGCTGACCAGCATATCGGTGAGCAGGATCTCCACTGCAAAAATAACACCTGCTACCGGGGCATTGAACACAGCGGCTATACCGGCTGCCGCTCCGCAGGCAATCAGTAAACTCCGTTCCGCATAAGTAAGGTCACTGATCCTGCCGAGGTTGGAGCCTGCTGCTGCTCCCGTTGCTACAATCGGGGCTTCCAGTCCGGCTGAACCACCCAGTCCCACTGTTACCGAACTGGTAAGTACATGCACCCAGGTGTGACTGAGTGGAATAAAAGAACCCTTACGGGCAATAGACCGCAATACCATGGCGATACCCCGTTCAATATAGCCGCCAAAAAAACGATGGATCAGGAATGCCGATAGCAGCAGTCCGGCCATCGGATATAAGAGATAGTAAAAACTGTGTTGCTGATACTCCAGAATACCTGAATGGATCATATGTACCAGCCCTTTCATCAGTGCGGCCAGCATACCTGAGACCAATCCGGTTAAGACAGCCAGCAGCACAATCAGTTGTGCCCGGCTGAGCCGTGTTCGGATCAGGTTAAATAATCGCTGATACAATGTTTTCATCATCTGTTTCAGAATTGTTGCTGGAGCAGGAATACGGCAATACCGCCTCCGAAGCCTGCGAGTGCGAGCCAGCAGATATTACGCAGGTACCACATGAAATCGATCTTTTCAATGCCCATTACCGCCACTCCGGCGGCTGAGCCAATAATTACGGCACTTCCCCCTGTACCTGTGGTGAGGGCGAGAAACTCCCAAAACGGATGATCCGTTGGATAGGTCTGCAGATCATACATGCCTTGTGAAGCAGCCACCAGCGGAACATTGTCCACCACGGCAGATAAGAGACCGAGCACAGAGCCAATGAGGTAGGTATTTCCCAGTTTATCACTGAGCCAGGTGGCTCCTTCACGGAGCAAGCCGGCTGATTGCAAGGCTGAAACCGCAAGCAATATCCCCAGGAAAAATAGGATACTGGGAGTATCCACTTTTTGTAAGGCTTTGGCAACATTGAACTTCTCGGCAAGTTCCGGACCCTTGCCTTTATGCAGCAATGTTGTGATCACCCACATGAGTCCCAGTGCCAGCAGCATGCCCATAAACGGTGGCAGGTGAGTTACGGTTTTAAAAACCGGAACAAAGATCAGAAAACCGATGCCGGAGACCATGATGATCTTTCCATCCTGTTTTTCTTCGGCACTGCTATCCGGAATAACTACTTTTTCAATTTTTTGCCCACGGAAACGAAGCCAGACGATCAGGGTCGGGATCGCACATACCACCAGGCTTGGCAGGAGCAGTTGCTTCATGATATTGAGAGCGGTGATCTGACCGCCGATCCAGAGCATGGTAGTGGTTACATCCCCGAGGGGCGACCAGGCTCCCCCTGCATTGGCAGCAATCACGATCACGCCGCAGAACCAGCGCTTATCTTCTTTTGACTGGAGCAATTTGGCGCAAAGTGATGCCATGACGATGGCTGTTGTAAGATTATCCAGCAAAGCTGAAAGGAAAAAAGTAATGATGGTGACCAGCAGCAACAGCTTTGATTTCGACGTCGTGCTGATATAACGGGTAATGATGTCAAATCCGTTGTGCGTATCAATCAGTTCAACGATCGTCATGGCTCCCAGCAGGAAAAACAAAATAGAAGCGATCTCTCCCAGGTGATGCAGCAATTCTTCGGTTACTGTATGGCCAGCTGTGGGTGCTTGTACCATATAAATGGTCCAGCACAACACCCCGGTGATCAGCGCAGAAGCTGCTTTATTCAACCGGAGCGGGTGCTCAAAAGCGATTGCCAGGTAACCGGCAATAAATACAATCAGTAATAATATAACCATAGTTTACTCGATTATCGGCAATAATAATTCAAAATCAGGTTCTTTGATTATGAAGTCGGCCACCGCATCCAGCAAGGTAATGCCGGAACAGAAAGAAACACCGATACCGGCCTTTTTGATGATACAAATATCGTTTTCGCTGTCGCCAATCGCCAGTGTATCTGATAGCGGAACCTCAAACCGTTTACAGATATGGGTCAATGCATGGGTCTTGCAGTATTCATGCGTACAGGCGCTTTGCTCGTGTGATAAATAAAAAGAAGGGATCTTCACTTCTCCCGTGGCCACACTTTTGGAGAATTCCAGTTCATTACCCAGCGAAAAATCAAACCCGTATTTATTCTTAAAATGATTCGTGATACAATCATAACTATCGGACACCAGCCCCACAAAAAATCCGTTTTCCTTCAACGTCCGGATGATTTGCTCCGTGTAGGTTGTGACCGGGATAGCGTCGGCCAACCGTATGAGTTCACTGAAATCACGGCCTTTCAGCAAGCGGGCAATCTGTTTGGTGCGGATAAAGGGATTGCTTTGTGTGGTCTGGATATCCAGCAATTCTTTCTTAAAACCAAACTCATTTGCAGCAGTATGAATAAAACTCGCCCGTAACAGGGTATTGTCCATATCAAATATGGCCACTTTGCGCAGGTTACGCGATCTTTCCCTGATGGCAAACTCCATTTGCTCCCGTATCAGTTGAATATGCTCCAGTGTTTCGTAATTGTTTTCTCCGGAGTTTTTTGATTTTTTCAAAATAACTGCCGCCACCTCTCTTGACATTTTGCCGAGTTGTTCGAGTGGCTGCATTTTATTTTCAATATGGCCGATACATATTTCCTGTATCCGGGCACCGGATTGGTACATATCGATCAGGATGCCGATATCAACCCCATACCCTTCTTCAAAATCCAGTTTACGTAATAAAGATTTCCTGCCTGCGATCATACCACTTAAGGGCTGTATAAAAGCAGGGAAGTCGGGATACAGGATAGACAACAGTGGTTTGGCCACCAGTTCTGTGACCCGTCCGGCCTGCCTGGAAAAGTAAGATTTGCAGAAATCAGCTTTGTCATTCAATAATGGTCCGGCCAGTATCGTAATGACATCTTCGGGATAAGTGGTGATATCCGCATCCAGAAATACCAGCACGTCATTCCCGGCACAAAGCACCCCATCTTTCATAGAAGCGCCTTTTCCCAGTTTCGTACTGGTAATCACAGTTGCCCCGGCTTTTTTGGCTTCTTCCACCGTATTATCCAGTGATTTATCATCTACCACAATCACTTCCGTAACACCCGGCGTATTAACAGCGAGCTTTACCACACTCGCAACCGTTTTTTCTTCATTCAAAGCCGGAATGATGACTGTAATCATGGTTTAATAATTAATTGGACACTGGTATCCGCCGTTCGCGCTGCCAGCCAGTTATGCAGCTGTAGTTGCGTTGCGCTACTGATGGTCCGGTTAAACGATAATAATACCAGCAGGGAGGGCAGCACTTTACCACTGTCTTCAATTTCATAAAGAGGCTTTACTGCACAGGAACGGAGACCCGGGTATTGTATATTTATTTCTGTAAACAGCCGACGTCCCAATGAATCGAATCCGGCCTGCTGACTGAGCACTGATTTTAAACTGTCCAACTCTTGCTGTTTATCCTGGAGCAATTTCGTAAGCGTTTCTGTTTTTTCATCCTCGTTGCCATTTTGTGCGGCGGTGTAAGAAGCAAACCCTTGCCTGATTTCCAGACTGGCAGCAGACAAGCCATAAAAAGGCAAACGGGAACGTAGCGCTTCGGCCTGTTCTGCACTGATCTCATTTCCCCCATAGATCAACAGAATCGATCTTTCTTTACCACTGATCTTCTTACTCAGCAGGTAATCACCCGGTATCTGAGCTTCCTGATTGATAAAGCGGTTTACCTGTTGTGAAAAGCGGTTTTGTTGTACCAGATCATATCCAAAATACAGACTTGGCAAAAAAGTGAGCAGTACTACCACCCAGATGATCCGCCTGGATAATCGTTCTGCCTTTTCGGATGTAAATTTTTTATAGGGAAAATGAAAAATACGGATCACCATGAATGAAGCGAGTGCGATAAAAACGGTGTTGATGATATAGAGATAGAACGCACCAAAGAAAAAACTGAACTGCGCAGTGGCCAGGCCATAGCCCGCAGTACAAAGAGGCGGCATCAGGGCTGTGGCGATGGCGACACCGGGTAGAACATTTCCTTTTTGTTTACTCGAAAGGGCGATGATCCCGGCAAAACCACCAAACAACGCAATCAGTACATCATAAATGGTCGGGGCTGTACGTGCCAGCAATTCAGAATGGGCTTCATCCAATGGCGATAGCAGGAAATAACAGGTTGAAGTAAGTAAAGCGACCAGTGTAGCGACTCCGTAATTTATACCCGCCTTACGAAGCAACTGACTGTCATTGATACCCACAGCAAAGCCTATCCCCATGATCGGACCCATCAGGGGAGAAATGAGCATCGCGCCGATAATGACGGCGGTGGAATTGACATTTAAACCAAGTGATGCTACAAAAATGGCGAAGATGAGAATCCATAAATTGGTACCCCGAAAAACTATTCCGGCTTCAATGGAGCCGGCTACTGAACTGAATGCCTCTTTCTCTTCGCCTAACCTGAATTTGCTGAAAAAATTCGTCAAAGATTTATAGGTTACTGCGTTATGTATTATTGTAAAGTTAGCTAAATCATACGATTAACCTGAGAAAAAGGATATGATTCTCATGGACATGCCGCTTTAATACTATTTACAGTGTATTATAAATTATCAAAGGGGTTTATTTATAATTGAATACCTCTTTTCATTGCAATGATAAGATTGATTCATTCTTTCTGTCTAACCTGCATTTTTATTAATCCCCCTTCAAAAAACCAATAACAGCCTTTATACTGATCCCGCTCATTGTTTTGGGTCATATATGGTTGTAAATTGAACAGTAACAAAATGAAAACAGATGAAACAGCTACTCAAACTGGCTGTCCTGTTCGTATTCCTCCTGCCTGGGTGCAGTTCCTCCCGTATCACCAGCTCCTGGAAAGCAGACAATGTACAGCCGCAAGCCTTTAACAAGATCGTTGTCCTGGGACTGATCCGTGAAAATGACCGGTCCTTACGCGAAAACATGGAGCAACACCTGGTGGGTGAACTCCGCAACCTCGGATATGATGCCAGTTGCTCCTGTGATGAATACAATCCCAAGGCCTTCGAGAATATGTCTGAAGAACAGGCCCTGGCAAAACTGAAGAACTCAGGGGTGGATGCCGTACTTACCGTGGTGTTGCTGGACAAAACACAGGAACGGTACTATGTACCCGGCCGGGTGCAGTACACCCCTTACCGCATCTACTACAACCGCTTCTGGGGCTATTCCCGCACCATGTACGGGCGGATCTATACCAAAGGCTATTACACCGAAGACACGAAGTATTTCTGGGAGACCAATCTCTACGCCCTGGACAAAAATGAATTACTCTACTCTGCCCAGAGCCAGTCATTTGATCCGGCTTCCACCGAACGTATGGGAGAAGAACATGCCGGTATGATTACCCAGAATATGCTGAAAAAAGGGGTGCTGATCAACCTGAAGGAACAACCGGTAAAAAAAGCCATGTGATCAATAAAACCACGGACGCTATGAAACTTATGCAGCATCACATGATCCTGAACTGGACGGCCCGTATCAGCGGCCTGCTGATCGCGGCTTTTTTTGCCGCTTTCTTCATCGGCGAAGGCCTGCCGGATATCCTCAATGGCAAAGGAAAGGACCTGCTGGAATTTATTCCCTACACCTTACTCAGCCTGGCCGGCTATATCCTGGCCTGGTACAGTCCGCTCTGGGGTGGCCGCTTGCTGATCGCAGGTGCCTTGTTGATGGCCGGGTATTTTTTCTTCCGGCAGGACTTTGTAATGGCCCTGATCTATGGTTTGCCATCCGCGCTTACCGGTCTTTGTTTCATAGCAGCGGCCAATAAAGAACTGATTTGAAAAATAAACGCTCCGTCCCGGGGATGGAGCGTTTATCATCAGAGTGGGATATTTCCGTGTTTTTTCCTCGGCCGCTTGGCCACTTTATTCTCCAGCATGGCAAAGGCCTTGATGAGTTTTTTCCGGGTCTCCTTCGGTTCGATCACTTCATCAATAAACCCTCTTTCCGCAGCGGTATAGGGGTTGGCAAACAACTCGGCAAACTCAGCTTCTTTCTCCAGCAGCTTTTTGGCCGGGTCTTCAGCAGCAGCAATCTCGTTTTTAAAGATGATCTCGCTGGCGCCCCTGGCTCCCATCACCGCGATCTCCGCTGTGGGCCAGGCATAGTTCATATCCGCGCCGATATGTTTAGAGTTCATCACATCATAAGCGCCGCCATAGGCTTTGCGGGTAATGACGGTACACCTCGGCACGGTGGCTTCACTCAGGGCATAGAGCAGTTTGGCGCCATTGGTAATAATGCCATTCCATTCCTGGTCCGTACCCGGCAGGAAGCCCGGTACATCCACCAGCACCAGTAACGGAATATTGAAACAATCGCAGAAACGGGTAAAGCGGGCGCCCTTCTTGGAACTTTCAATATCAAGCACACCGGCCAGGCTCATCGGCTGGTTGGCCACAATGCCAATGCTGCGGCCGGCTATCCGGGCAAATCCCACCACAATATTATCGGCATAATACTTATGTATTTCAAAGAATGAATCAATATCACAGATTCCTTCAATCACGCTGCGGATATCGTAAGGCTGATTGGCACTGAGGGGCACAATCGTCTCCAGCACTTCACGGATTTCATCGCCCAGGGTATAGGGATGCTTTACCACCACATCCTCACAGTTCTGCGGCATATAGCTCAGCAGTTTCTTCACCTGGTTAATGCAGTCCATATCATTCAGGGCGGTAAGATGCGTAACCCCGGATTTGGTGGAATGCGTGGAAGCGCCTCCCAGTTCCTCGGAGCTTACTTCTTCATTGGTTACGGTCTTTACCACATTGGGACCGGTGACAAACATATAACTGGTGTTCTCCACCATAATGGTAAAGTCTGTCATCGCGGGCGAATACACGGCACCACCGGCGCAGGGCCCCATAATGGCCGAGATCTGAGGGATCACACCGGATGTTTGCACGTTCCGGTAAAAAATATCGGCATAGCCCCCGAGCGAACGCACCCCTTCCTGGATACGGGCGCCCCCGGAGTCATTCAGTCCGATCATCGGCGCACCGGCCTTCATAGCCATATCCATGATACGGCAGATCTTTTCCGCATGTGTTTCAGACAGGGAACCGCCAAATACCGTGAAGTCCTGGGCAAATACATAGACCAGTCTCCCGTTCACCGTTCCATAACCGGTGATCACCCCATCCCCATAAAATTTCTGGTCTTCCATACCAAACTCCCTGGTACGGTGCATTACCAGCGCCCCAATTTCCTCGAAAGAACCGGGATCCATCAGCAATTCCACTCTTTCCCGGGCAGTAAGCTTTCCTTTTTTATGCTGCGTTTCGATTCTTTTCAGCCCGCCACCCAGTTTTCCTTCTTCTATTTTCTCCCTGAGTATCTCCATTTTTGGTTTCATTGTTTTCGTTTTATTGGTTTCAGCCCATTTTGTTTATCCGCCGCGGCGGGCCCCAGCCTGGCATGCCGGAACTAATGTGCCAGGCGCCGCTTCCAACTGGTGGATTTATGATCGACCGGGCCCAGCATCTTCTTTCTTTCCTGCCAGTATTTGAGCGCCACCAGGGAGGCGATCTCCGCGTTGGCCTTTTGTTTTTCCCTGATCTTTTCCGGTGTATAATAATTCTTCACAAAGTGGGTGTCGAATTTCCCGGAGAAGAATGCGTCGTGCTCGAATACAAAAGTGCCGAAAGGCAATGTGGTCGCCACGCCTTCGATCTTATACTCCCTGATCGCCTGGAGCATTTTCTGGATCGCTTCGGTTCGGGTCTTACCATGCACCACCAGTTTGGCGATCATCGGGTCATAATAGATCGGAATGGTCATTCCCTCTTCATACCCGTCATCCACCCGGATGCCTTCCCCCACCGGACGTTCATATTTTGTCAGTGTTCCGATCGAGGGTAAAAAATTGTTCAACGGGTCTTCCGCATAGACGCGGAGCTCAATCGCGTGCCCGTTGGATATAATATCCTCCTGCGTTACGGCGAGTTGTTCTCCCCTTGCGATCCGGATCTGCTGCTCCACCAGGTCGAGCCCGATGATCATTTCAGAAACGGGGTGTTCCACCTGCAGGCGGGTATTCATTTCGAGAAAATAAAAATTGAGTTTATCATCCACCAAGAATTCCACCGTACCGGTACTTACATAGTTACAGGATTTGGCCACCTTTACAGCGGCTTCGCCGATCCGTTCCCGCATTTCCGGTGTTACGATGGCCGAAGGGGTTTCTTCAATTACTTTCTGGTGACGGCGCTGGATGCTGCATTCTCTTTCCAGTCCATGGATCACATTCCCGTATTTATCGGCCACCACCTGCACTTCAATATGCCGGGGAGAGGTCACATATTTTTCGATGAAGACAGACCCGTCACCGAAAGAAGACTTCGCTTCACTGATCGCTCTTTCCATTTGCTCCTGCATATCATCGGCTTTTTCCACGATCCGCATTCCCTTCCCGCCTCCGCCGGCGGATGCCTTGATCAGGACCGGGTACCCGATCCGGTTCGCCACATCAATGGCTTCGTTCACGTCTTCAATGGCCCTGTCGATACCGGGTACCATCGGGATATTGTATTTCTTCACACTCTCTTTCGCAGCCAGTTTGGAACCCATCACCCGCATGGCTTCCGGTGTGGGGCCGATGAATTCGATCCCGGCATCGGTTACTTTCTGAGCGAATGCTGCATTCTCACTCAGGAACCCATAGCCCGGGTGAATCCCGTCCACTCCCAGCGCTTTACTGACCTCAATGATTTTCTCGCCATTGAGGTAGGACTGGTTAGAAGGGGGCGGCCCGATACAAACGGCTTCATCCGCAAATAATACATGGGGAGAATGCCGGTCGGCTTCGGAGTAAACAGCAACAGATTTGATCCCCATTTTGCGGATCGTCCGCATGATGCGCAGGGCGATTTCGCCCCGGTTGGCAACTAATATTTTTTTCATCCGGCTTTTTTTAAAGTGATTATTCCAGTTCCACCAGCACCTGGTTTTTATCCACGGCCTGCCCCGGTGTAACGGCAATGCGTTTGATCACCGCGTTGCTCTGGATCAGGATGCTGTTCTCCATTTTCATGGCTTCCAGTATCAGGATGCGGTCGCCTTCTTTTACTTCCTGTCCTTCTTTTACGGCGATATCCAGCACAAGGCCTGGCATGGGAGCTTTGATCTCTTTAATATGTTTGGTGGATGCCGTACTGAATCCCATGCTGTCGAGCATCTGGTCCAGCTCATCTTTGATCTCCAGTTCAAAACTCTCCCCCTCGATTTCCAGTTTCAGCTTTTTACCGGTGCTATCCGACTCCAGCAGCCGGGCATTGACGGAGCGGTTTTCACAGATGAGATTAAACTCCTCCCCGGACTTTTTTATAAAGTCTGCGGCGTCGATAGCTGCCTGGTCAAAAGAAAAGACAAAATCGTTTGCCTTAACCTTATAGGTTTTAATTGTTTCTGCCATGTTGCAAGGGATTTACTTGTAAGTTACTCGATTCAGAAAAAATAGAAAGCCTTTTCATGATAGCCAACCCGGTGGCGGGTTATTTGAAGCGCCTGCCGGCAAAAGGCCGCAGGCATGGATACAATCAGTTTGCAAGGTTGGCGTTTACCGCCTGTTATTTGATGACTATACTCAATCCATAACCAAATTATAATCAGTTCATCTCCCGCTGAAAACCGGCCAAATCCGCTGAAACTGAATAAAGAGTTCCTCTTTTCTGCCCGCTAACCAAAACGGCTGCCTTTTACATATGGTTTCCCCGTGCCAGAATAGCAGGAAACCCGGCCCGGCACGCTTTTAATGCAGGAAAAGCGTAACAATTTTTTTAATATAAAAATTAACAACATGTACTACAATCAGTCATGTGCCGCAAAAGGCAACACACAGGGAAACAGGTCCCTGTTTATCCGTTCCATGCAACGGGCTGCTGTCAACATTTACAAAACAGGCAACAGCTATGAAATGCTCGTTTTCGCACCCGGTCGCATCCGGGAACATTTTCATCTTGATGTGAACGGGAATGAGCTTTCGGTTTCCTACACCCCGCCGGAAGGATTTCCCCGGCCGGACTGGATCCTGCGGGAATACAGCCGCGGTGGATTTAAAAGGACCTTTACCCTGGATGATAGCATTGACAGCAGTGCCATCACGGCCAGGTACGCCGAGGGAGTGCTGCAGGTCAGCCTTCCCGTTATTGCAGGTAAACAAGCGCTGAAGAAAGAGATCGTCATTCAGTAAGGATTATTCCGCAGGGCGGGCATCTCCGGGTGCCCGCTTTTGTTTTTGTTCCTGCCATACCTGGAAAATACCGTGTACATTGGCCCTCCACCCGGGCAGCAGGTACACAAGGACGATCTCTTCGGTTAATTCCAGCATCGTGATTCCCGCTGCGATATAGAAAAGAACGGGCAGGGGCTCCCCTATAAAAAAAGTAAGGATCAGGAAAATCCCCTGCAGCAGGGCTGCCGTTTTGGCCAGCCAGGTATGAAAATTGGACATCTTCCGGTAACGGATCAGCGCATATCCCACCTGCAGTACAAACAACAGGGCCAGCAGGATCCAAATCCATAGCTGTTCTTTTACAAAAGCCGGGTGGATCATTACCAGCCCGGTAACAGCTACTGCCACTGTCAGGTCATCCCCGATGGAATCCAGTTTGGTTCCGGCAATACTGGTGACGTTGAATGTACGGGCGAGAAAGCCATCGATCAGGTCAGTAAAGAAACTGAGTGCGATCCCCCATTTAAAAAGTTCATACCGGCTGGTAAACAGGAGCCACAACAACAGCGGCACCGTGACGATCCGGTACAGGGTAATGCCGTTAATGACATAGAAAGCCCGCGTATGATGGACAGAAGTCAAGGAAATACTATATAACGGTAATGATTAAATGGAATTTGTGAGTAACCGTCCTTCTTTCTCCAGTTCCTTCAATAAATGTATCACTTCCTCATCTTCCACCTGGGAAAAATCATCATAAAAATTGCCCACCCCGAAAAAATCAGGCGGGATATGGGGGCAGACGAATTCATCCACTTCCCGGCTGATCCTCCGGGCTGCTTCCGCGGATGCAACAGGAACCGCCACCACGATCTTTTCCGGTTCACCCCGGCGCAGCAGGCGGATCGTGGATAGAATGGTACGGCCGGTAGCGATCCCGTCGTCCACCACAATCACAATTTTGCCTTTTACCGGGGCCGGTTTTGTATGGCCCATAAATTTTTTATACCGTTCCTTCAGTAGTGCCCGGATCCGCAGTATTTCATCGCTGATATAATCCTCGGGCAGGTCACGGGTTTCTTCCACCAGGCTGTCTTCCAAGCTTACAGCGCCGATCGCAAATTCAGGATTGGCCGGGTGTCCGAGTTTCTTGGTCATCAGCAGATCCAGCGGAATTTCCAGTGCATTAGAGAGGTAATACCCGATGGGCACCCCTCCCCTTGGCACTGCGAGTATCACCCCCTTCGCTTTTTTATAGTGCTGCAGAAGAGGTAATAATTGTGCCGCCGCATCATATCGGTCCGTGAAATACATAATCAGTTTTTTATCCACCGGGTAAGGACTCAGCCCATGTGTTTACGGAACCAGTTCACCGCCAGGCTGGCAACTTCCTGCAGTTTTCCCGGTTCCTCAAACAGGTGAGTGGCCCCTTCCACGATCAGCATTTCTTTTATCCCTGTCAGTTGTTCATAGGCCTGCCGGTTCAGCTCAATCACTTCATCATCAAGAGAACCGATAATAAGCTGTACCGGTGCTTTAACCAGGGGCAGGGACCGCAGGGCCAGGTCCGGCCTCCCTCCCCTTGATACGATTGCTTTTATAGCTTGTGGCAGCATAGATGCAGCACCCAGGGCGGATGCGGCTCCCGTACTGGCGCCGAAATAGCCAATCTGAAAATTTTTGAAGACCGGCTGCTCCATGACCCACTTCGTTACACCTGTAAGACGCTGGGTCAGCAGGGGAATATCAAAACGGGCACTGTGCGCCAGGTCCTCTTTGGGAGTAAGCAGGTCCACCAGCAAACTGGCGAACCCGTTATCATTCAGCACATCCGCCACATATTTGTTCCGCGGGCTGAAACGGCTGCTCCCACTGCCATGTGCAAAAATGACGATGCTGTCCACATGCTCCGGTAATACCAGTTGCCCCTCCAGTGTAACAGACCCCACCGGGATAAAAACAGTTTCGCCTATCAGCTTTTCCATAATTGTATAGTGCCGTTTCTTCTTCCTTCACAGGCTGTTCGCGCTTTTATTAAACAGTGACGGGAACAGCACCCGGGTTTACTTCAACTAAATGTACAATACCGTCAAACCCGGCGCCCGTGAGTTCACTCATACTTCTGAATGAATCTGGTCATATTCTTCAGGGGGTAAAATGTAGTTAATTACTACGTAAATCCCGGCAGATGCGTATTTCACTCATCCATGAAAAAGGGGACAGCTATGAACTGACCTCCCTGTTCCGGGACAACGCTGTTGAACTGAACAATGCGAAAGACCTGGATCTCTTACTGGATGCTATCGGGAATGCCCGCTATGTATTGCTGGGTGAGGCTTCCCATGGCACACATGAATATTATACCTGGCGCTCGGTCATCAGCCGGAGACTGCTATTGGAAAAAGGATTCTCCTTTATCGCGGTGGAAGGCGACTGGCCCGATTGTTACCGGGTCAACCGCTATATAAAAGGATACCCGGATGCGGGTCAGCATGCCAGGGAGGTATTGGCCGCCTTTAACCGCTGGCCTACCTGGATGTGGGCCAATTGGGAGATCGTGGCCCTGGCAGAATGGCTGCGTAAACACAATGATGGGCTGCCCGCCGGTAAACGGGCCGGTTTTTACGGACTGGATGTTTACAGTTTATGGGAAAGCCTGGAAGCGATCATCCGGTACCTGGATAAGACGGATAAAAAAGCAAAGGAAACGGCATTGGAAGCCTGGCGTTGTTTTGAACCGTATTCCGGGGAAGAAGGGCAGGGATATGCCAGGGCTACAATGGATTCCTGGGTACCGGCCTCCTGTGAAACAGAAGTGGTGGCCCTGCTGACAGAGATCCGGAATAAAATGACTTTGTATAATACAGACCCCGAAGCGGTACTGAATGTGGAGCGCAATGCAATGACGGTAGTGAACGCTGAAAAATATTACCGGGCCATGGTAAAAGGGGGGCCCCGCAGCTGGAACATCCGGGACCATCATATGGTGGACACCCTGCATAAACTGATGGATTTTCACGGCCCCTCCGCAAAAGCCATTGTATGGGAGCACAACACCCATATCGGCGATGCAAGGGCTACGGATATGCGGCTGGATGGGATGGTCAATGTTGGCCAGCTGCTGAACGAAATGCATGCGGAAGAGGGTGTCTTTGCCACTGGTTTCGGCTCTTACCGGGGCACAGTGATCGCCGGCCGTTACTGGGATGATGTGATGCGCAAGATGACGGTCCCGCCGGCACAGGTAAACAGCTGGGAATACATGCTCCACCAGGCTGGTAAAAAAAACCGGTTGCTGCTGATGAATGAGCCGATGAAAAAAATACTGGGCGAAAAAGAGTTCGGGCACCGCGCCATCGGGGTGGTGTACAATCCGCAACGGGAAGGAGGGAACTATGTTCCGAGTATCATGTCCCTGCGGTATGACGCTTTTATTTATCTTGATGAAACAAGGGCTTTACTGCCCCTGCATATAGAACCGGACGGGAAACAGATGCCGGAAACCTATCCCTTTGGCATGTAAACAGCTTTCCCCGGAAATTGCTAATTTCACCGGTATGCCTGTCAGCTATATTATCTACGGTTCTGCCGGCTTACTGGTACTCACCCTGCTGGTCTATCTTTTTTCCCGGAAGAAAGAGGACTGATCATTTCTTTTTCTTCTTCCGGTGCGGGTGCATAAGGTCCCTGATCACCACGGAGGCCGCCACAGCCCCGAATACGGCGGGCAGGTAAGAGACAGTGCCATACGCCGATTTTTTATAATTCTTTCCGTCAGTAAGCATCAGGCTTTCCCTGATTGACTCTTCGGGGGAGAATACCACTTTGATCCCTTTCCGAATCCCGTAATGTCTCTTTAACTGCTTGCGCACCTGGTGGGCAAAGGGACAATTATAGGTTTCGGAAAGATCCACCACCTGCAAACGGGTGGGATCGAGTTTGCCTCCGGCACCCATACTGCTGACCAGGGGCAGCCCGCTTTCAACTGCCAGTTTGATAAACGTGATCTTGGGAGTAATGCTGTCGATCGCGTCAATGATATAGGAAGGACGGAGGCGGTTCAGTTGTTCCTCCACCCTGGCCGGACTGATAAATTCCCGGATCACTTCCAATTCCAGTTCGGGATTGATCGCCTGCAGGCGCTCTGCCATGATCAGGGCTTTTGACTGCCCGTGATTGGTTGCCAGTGCCGGCAGCTGGCGGTTGCGGTTGGTCGGATCCACCACATCCCCATCAATGATCGTCATTTTACCCACCCCGCTGCGGGCAATGAATTCAGCCGCATAAGAACCCACGCCGCCGAGTCCCACCACCATCACATGCGCCTGCGCAAGCCGTTGCAGGGCCTCTTCGCCAATGAGCAATTTTGTCCGGGAAAGCCAGGTCAGATCTGTTGTCATAGTTGTACGGCGGCGCCGAATACAGCTACCGCATTTTTTTGAATCTGCAAAACAAGGGAATTGTGATCAATTGATAAAGCATTCGCCGCCCAATCATAAACAGTTTGTATGGAAAGCTCCTCATCGTCGGTTTCCAGGAAAAAATGGTCCGGGGCCACAGCGGCCAGCACCTGTTGCATCGCGGGCTTTTGCAGGGCTTTTCCCAATGAAATATAATAGCCCTTCCCGGTGATCCGTTTTGCCAGTGTTTCGTTTTTATTGAACCCGTGAAAAATGACGGGAACCCTGTCCGGCAGCTGCTGCAGGGCGGACAGCAATTCCTCCCAGGCCCGTACGCAATGAATCACCAGGGGTTTCCCAATGGTATGGGCCCATTGAACCTGGGCGGCAAACACGGTTTCCTGCAGGGGAAAAGGGGTCGCGCAGGCTTTATCCAGCCCGCATTCCCCAATGGCCAGCACCCCGGGAAGCCGGCTGACCCTGCGCAGCGTATCCATTTGTTTTTCCCAATGAAACGGGGAGATCTGCCAGGGATGGATACCGGCCGAATAACAGCCCGGCACCCTGATCTCAGCAGGGTTTTCCCCGAGGTTTTGCAGGGCCCATTCCCCTGTGGCGGGTGGCTGATGGGTATGTATATTGATAAACAAAGTCCTTATTTCTCCTGCAATTTACTGCACAGAATGAAGGGAAGAAAACGGCCAAAGCGGTTTTCATTGGGAAAAACCGGGTTTTCCTGTGGAAAAACAGTCATAAAAATATGGGCTGATTTTTTTCTCCCTGTGTAAATGAGTGGAGAAATCATCTATATTTGATACCGGTATATAGCATACCCATTAACATTCTAAATCTAAAAACATGGCAACAAAGAAAAAAGCAGCTAAGAAAGCCGCTGCTAAAAAACCCGCTAAGAAAGCCGCAGCTAAGAAACCCGCTGCCAAAAAACCCGCTAAGAAAGCCGCTGCCAAAAAACCGGCTAAGAAAAAATCTGCTCGTAAACCCAATGCAGCTTTCATGAAAGCCCTGACACCGAGTGCAGCATTAGCCGCTGTAGTTGGCGCCAAAGCATTGCCCCGTACAGAAGCAGTGAAAAAAATCTGGGCTTATATCAAAGCCAACAAACTGCAGGATGCCAAGAACAAACGCAACGTGAACACAGATGCCAAACTGAAATTAGTTTTCGGTAACAAAGCACAGGTATCTATGTTTGAGATCGCGAAGTTCCTGGGCAAACACCTGAGTTAACCTGATTTCAATTTATACAAAGGCACCTGTCACTGACCGGTGCCTTTTTTTATTTCCCACCGGCCTTCCTATTGGAGCGCCTGCACATGGCCCCTGAAACTTATCGGGGAACGGCTGCTGAGTTCGACATCCAGCGAGGCGGAACCATTCCCAAAAAATGTAAACCGCAATAAGGAAACTTCGTCCGTATCCTTTGTTCGCAGCGTTACCAGCCATCTTCCTTTTTTGTCTTTCTCTTTCGACAGTTCAAAAACCCGGGAAGTAAAATCAAGCGGGTTCCGGTTATTGTACGCGCCCGCCCCGGAATAGGCCCTGCCGAAATAAGGCAGGTAGGCCAGCAGTTTTTCCCCGGTAAACCTTACTTCATAACCTGCTTCCAGGCTCCGGCTGCGTCCGTATTGCGGATCCGCCTGGTCGGCAGTAAAGACCCATTTGTCCCCGGCAATGGCCTGCACCAGCGCTTCATTTGTTCCGGTATTTTTAGTACCGGGTGAGCAACCCGGCAGCAGCAGGAATAAACCAATGACCAGGGTACATGAAAAATACTTTTTCATATTTGCTTGTTTTTAGGGTGAATCCTTCTGTCAGACCACTGATTCTCCCATAAAGTTAAACCAGCACCGGGTGCTGCGCACCGGCAATGACTGACTTTTATGAAGCGTTTAACTAACAACGGTCATAAACCCTTGCAAAAAGTTTTAATACCTTACTCCCGGGCGCAGTAAACCGGCCCCTGTAATTATGGTTAACCCCGGCAGTTTTAACAACCAGATCAAACAGGTGATCATCCTTCTTCTCCTGGCGCTGATGGTCTTCCTGTCTGTCAGGGAACTCTATGTTTTTTTTCCGGGTTTGCTGGGCGCCCTGACCCTGTATATACTCAGCCGCAATGGTTATTACCAGCTTGTGTACCACCACAAATGGAGGCGGGGATGGGCAGCAGGTTTATACCTGCTGATTTATTCCCTGCTGATGATCCTGCTGGTCTGGTTCACTTTTATCCTGGTGGAAAAGCAAATACGGCCTTATATAAAAGATCCGGCCAGCACCCTGTCACAGGTAAAACTGGCATTGAACAACGCACAGGCAAAGACCGGTTTTACGTTTATTTCAGATGAATCACTGGAGGGGCTGCAGCAAAAAATATCCGATATCCTGCCCTCCCTGGTAAATGATACGGCCAACCTGATCACCAACCTGGCCGTCCTGCTGTTCTTTCTTTACTATATGCTGGTGCATGGAAAAGAGATCGAGTCCTATCTTTCGGGTATCCTGCCGCTGAAGCAAAAAAACATTGATGTGCTGGCAGCGGAAACCAAACGACTGGTGAAAGCCAGTGCCATTGGCATCCCGCTGATCTCCCTGATCCAGGGCCTTACCGCCGCCGTTGGTTACCTGATCTTCGGTGTACACAATGTGGTGCTCTGGGGATTCCTGACCGGTGTATTCGCCTTCTTCCCGGTAGTAGGCACGATGATCGTTTGGGTACCCCTGGTCATTTTTATGTATGCCAATGGCGACAGCCTGAATGCCACCGGCCTGCTGTTTTACAGTGTGATCGTTACGGGTAATGTGGATTATCTTTCGCGGATCACCCTGTTGAAAAAAATGGGACAGGTGCACCCGGTGGTAACCGTACTGGGCGTTATTGTCGGCCTGGGGCTGTTTGGATTTATCGGGCTGATCTTCGGGCCCCTGCTGGTCAACTATATCATCCTGCTGTTCCGCATTTATTGCAATGAATTTCTCCCCGAAAAATCCTGAGTCTCCTCACCCTGCGAAGGCATATTGTATTTCTTAGCAGATTCGGCGATCCGCCCGCGGGATACCACCCATGGCATTGGTTTGACCTGCTGGCCTGTGCAGAAAATGCGGAAGCCCCCTGGTGGTTCTGGTGAATGGATAAACCAGCCCTGTTGCTATCCCTTCCTAAGCCTGCCGGTAATCAGTCTTTTTTCTTGGTGGGGTTATGTCCCAGCTCCATTTCATAACTGAAACCGGCCAGGAGAAACTGCTGCCTGAGCTGGCCCCAGGTCCAGAGATATTCCGTATGCAAACCCCATTTGCCTTTTTGCCATAAGAGTCCTGCCCCGGTATTGAAAGACCAGAAGCGTTCCGTTACTGCTTCACCGAGGGGCAGTTTGGATACTTCTTTCTCTGAGGTATGACTGATCCCGCTGACCGGGTAGGCAAATAAATGATGATGAAGGGGCAGGAGCCAGTGAAAATTCAGGCCAAAATCCCAGGCAGAGACTTGTGCTTCTCCGTGGGTGACCGGGAAAAAACGATTCACTTCAATCCCCCCGGTAATCCGTTCGCTGAAATGATAAAAGCTGCTGATGTTTAAGCCGTTTAGCTGATGCCGGGTATTCCGGATAGCGGCCAGATCAATACTCAGTTTGTCCTGTGCCGTACCATAGCGGCTGAAACCGGTAAGCAACAGGATCAATATCATAGTGTATGAAACTTGTTTTTTCATGTTGCAAAAAGAAAAAACGAAGCCTCCTTTACGTATGACCTCCGTTTGCGGTCCGGCTGATAATAGTCAGTCAAATAGCTTTCTGCCCCGGTACTGATGCTGTCTCATACAAGAAGCTGCCGGGCAGGGAATAATATTGCAGGCGCATGCTGAAGGGGATCTTTCCTGTCCAGGTTAACGGATTCGCAAGCTGATAGGTCACCCCTCCGGGAAAAATCCCTTTGGAAACAGTAAACCGGCTATTCGCTCTGTATGAAACGGCCTGGTCCGTAATAGCGGGTCTTCTGTACAAAAACAATTCCTTCACAATAAAATCCTACCAGGTGGAATATTATCCGTTCGCCGGGTCGTATTAGCCGTTTCTTCTGCTTTTTCTCCGGTCCCGGATATTCAGCCACAGGCTAAGAGCAAGGCAAACCAGGAAACTATACAGGGTAACGTTCTCCACTAAGCGCGGATCAAAATTGATCCCGGTGAGCTTCAGCAATAAAAAATGAATATAGGAACGGGACCGGTCCTGCAGTCCCATGGCCTCCCTGACCTGCCAGTGCCAGTCGGTGCATATACAATAGCCCCAGCCATACCAGGCGCCCAGAATAAACCAGGAAGCCGCCGTGAGCAGCATCGTCAGCAGATGGACTCTTCTTGTTTTATGAAAAAGCCACCCGGTGATATTGAACAGGGTGTGAAAAACAAAGAAAAAAATATTCAGGACAGCGTACCCCATGACCGTATTGTAAGGATTTATAAGGATGAACTGTAGCTTCCATTCTACAAGGCATGCGGAAATTACGAAGGTGTTTTACGATACTTATTTTCATAAGATGGCCGCCAATAAAAAAAGTAAGTGTTACCTTTTATGACAGCTAATGTTCATCACCGAATTTGCAATAATAACCCGCTGATTATTTTTCCCGGATAGAAAGCAGGCGTAGCTTTATGGTGCAATAAGAACAAAACAAAGGTAACCAAGTCCAGACCATCCCTTGAAAAATCGTCCGAATCCAATATCCTCCACATCCAATGGAAACCAGTTAAGATCCAATGTCCGAATCCGTTAAATCCGGATCTATGAAACCTAAAAGTTCTGTGTCCCCTTAAACTTTATACCCCGCCATCCGGCGGGGTTTTTTCGTTTGGCCGTGCCGGATCACCAATCAAAACCACTCAGGTTCCTGAAATGGCCGTTCAGTTTTATTTTTTCCTTCAGTTGCTCCAGTCCCGAAACCATGGGTATAATTTTTATCAGCTGCCGTTTCAGGTATTCGAGCCGCTGCCGTTCATCGGTCAGCACAAGCAGTTCGTATTCCTCCCCCAGGGATAAGCCAATATGGTGGGCCACTTCGTAGCTGTTCAATTCCCCGTCGGGCTTATTGAAATCCTTGTTCAGCTTCAGCAGGCTGTGCAACTCACGGACACTGCTCATCAGTTTTCGCATGGTCTCCGGGTTACCGGTCCGGTAATTATCCGGGTAGGTAACAATCGCGCCACTGTATAATTTATCCGGGATCTCTTTGATCAGTTCGAGGATGCGGAAGATCATCAATCCCTTTGTCCTGATATCCATCTCCCCGTTTTCATAGACTTTCGTCAGCTCGGTGATCTCCATCATGGTGCCGAACTCCTGTAGTTTGTTGTCAATCACCGTGGGTATCCCAAAGGGTTTTGAAGTGGTATGGCATTCGAGGATCAGTTGTTTGTAGCGGGGTTCAACTATGTGAAGGTTCAGGTGTTCGCCGGGATAGACCACAATGCCGAGGGGAAAGATGGGAATGAAATTGGTCATGTACAAATATACTGCACCTGCTGTTTACAGGCAGGCGCCCTAAAAGCAACCGCCAGGAAACAGGCACTGTTTCTGTGTGCAAATCCATGTAACCCCTGTGCACTAGGTGGCGGGAGTGGAACCATTCTTAACCATCCCCCTCATCCTCAACCCGCTTTCATACAAATACATCAGCACCGTAAAAAAAACGGCGAGGAACAAGCCGTACTGCATTTCCAATGTGCTTTCGTATATGCAGGTCATTGCCATGAATATCACCCAGACCGCGGTAAAATAATTCCGGGTAAAGTACAGGCGGTACAAAAGAAATAGCAGGAGCACAATGGGGAGTGAACCCAGGATCCATCCGGCGGTAAGCCACCAGTATAAATATTGGTTAAACGGCCATTCGTAGTTTATGTGCGACTGCGGATACGCCTTATCCACTTCTTCCTTCAACCGCTTCTCCGCTTTCCGGCTGCCCAACCCGGCAGGATGATCCGTTATCAGTGTCCAGGCCGTTTCATTTACCATCCGGCGTACCGCATCAGAAGCGCCCAGCTTTTCCGCTTCCCTCCGTTCGCTCCATTCCCATTGCACATACCGGATCTTATTGCGGACAAAAGGAATACTCATGGCCAAACCACCGAGCAACAATACAGCGAGCAGTGAGCTCCACCAAAGCCGGCGGCTGCGCTTTCTCCGCAGGTACATTAGCCCGCCCGCCAGGGTCACCAGCAGGATAAACAACCAGCCTGTCCGTACCGCCAGTACAATAAGAAAAAGGGAGAAGAAAAGAATAAAAACCGAGGCCCATTTTTTCTTTTCCAGCACAAATAAATACCAGGACAATCCCAGGCAGCCGCTGATCCAGATACTGAAACGCTGGTGGTCCCCCTTCATCAGGATATAGGCCACCTGCCCCTTCCCGTACAAGGGAGCAAGGCCCGTATTCAGCAGCATATCGGCAAGGGTTGGCAGTGTACTCAGCACAGCAAGCGATAGCAGGAACGGAAGCAGTAGCTCAGTAGTGGCTGCCATATAATGAGCCAGGCATAACATACCGACAATGCTGAGATAGAACAGGAGCCGCTCCAGTGTATAGCTATCCGGGTCAATAAAAAAAAGATATAAATAGAAAACAGGGATCCCGGTAACGAGGAAGAGCAGGGGCTTTTTAAAAACCGCGGTGAATTCCTTTCGCACAGACGGAATTAAAAGCAGCAAAACACTCAGTCCCACGAGGAGACTGAGAAGGGCCCTGGAGAAAAACAAGCCGGTGAGCAGGAGCGCTACCAGGAGCAGGGGCCGGTAAGCCGGGCTGGTTATTGCGGGAACTTTCATGCTGATAAAAAAGGAAGTTACAGCTTTTCAACGCATCCTGTTCGTTTGGGGAAGCCGCTATTTAAAGACTATTTTTGCCGGATGAAGATTTCAGGTTTTACGATCATCAAAAACGCCATCCTTAACGATTACCCGGTGGTGGAGGCCATCCGGTCCATCCTGCCGGTGGTGGATGAAATGATCGTCAGCATTGGGGATTGTGAGGACGATACAGAAGAGCTGATCCGGTCCATCGGGTCCGCTAAGATCCGGATCGTCCATTCGGTATGGGACCCGGCCCTGCGCAAGGGTGGGAAAGTGCTGGCCGTGGAAACCGACAAGGCGATGAAACAGGTTGCCCCCGATGCCGACTGGGTCTTTTATATCCAGGCCGATGAAGTGGTACCCGAACAATACCATGCCGCCATCCGCGATGCAGCCCTGATGTACAAAGAAGATAAACGGGTGGAAGGGCTTCTCTTTAACTACCTGCATTTCTACGGTACCTATGATTATACCGGCGACAGCCGCAAATGGTACAATAAAGAGGTCCGGATCATCCGGAATGATCCCGCGATCAGCGCCTTTCGTGATGCGCAGGGTTTCCGGAAAGGGAATAAACGGTTACAGGTAAAACAGATCCCCGCCTTTGTGTACCATTATGGCTGGGTAAAAAGCCCCGAGCTCATGAAACGCAAGCTGAAAAATACCGGCATTTTCTGGCACGGGGACAATACGGATTTCCAGGAATACCTCAAAAGCGGGGATTTTTTTGATTTCAATGAGTTCGACTCCCTGGAGCCATTCAGGGGGCAACACCCGGCTGTGATGCAGGAACGGGTCCGTAAAGGCAACCCCGCAGTTCAGCTGGATATCAGCAAAAAGAAATTCTCCCTGAAAAAAAGAATCCTCTACTGGTTTGAGAAAAAAACCGGGATTCGTCCCTTCAGCTTCCGCAATTACCGGGTCATCTGATCAATGGTGAATAAAGGAGCGGTGGCTGGGATCCAGGAACTGTTCCTGTGTAAAAAATTTCTTCCGGGTGATAAAAGCATTCAGTTCCCCCCTCATCACCAGGTGAGAGATCAGGGGATCCGCGTTAAAGACCACTGGTGTCTGCGCCGGGATCAGTTTTTTACAGGCGCCCAGTGTGATCCCGTATGCGTGGAGCAGGTCATGAAAACCG
This sequence comes from Sphingobacteriales bacterium, assembly GCA_016192105.1. Classification (GTDB taxonomy): domain Bacteria; phylum Bacteroidota; class Bacteroidia; order Chitinophagales; family Chitinophagaceae; genus JJ008. Next base: position 49,324 of record JACPUV010000017.1, read on the forward strand.
GCTTGCTGCAAATGCGCGGAATAAGGCCGGGGCAGCAGGTTGCTGACCATCTTTGGCGACCATTTGATCAGGTTGATATAGCTGAGCAGTTTGTAAAATGCCTGTTTTCTTTTTAATTCGGGGGTGGCGGCTTCATTTTTATGGTACCCGAAATAGATCATTTCCCAGTCTCCCGGCAATTCACGAATGGACTGGATGAGCAGGGCGCCGGGATCAGCCAGGGCTACCACATCGTCCTCGAAAATAAGGACCCGCTGGTATTGCTGTTGTACAATATGCTCGTATAATTTCCGGTGTGAAAGGGAACAGGCAATATGCCCCAGGATCATTCCCTTGCTGTACCGGTTGAGCTGCCGGGCCTTTTTATCATCATAGATATTCTCCGCGTGCACTTTTTCCCAGCTCAGCAAATGTTTATCCACCCCGAAGAAAAACTCAAACGGAAGACCGGCCAGCCGTTCCTTCACTTTCTCCTGGCGGTCCACCGCCCTTTCGAGCGTGATCACAAATATTTTGTCGAAATATTTTTCAAGAAATGCTATTGTACTATTAGGTATCTTCAATTTTCAATAGTTATAGGGTTTTGCAAATATACCCGATATTAAAACAGGAAAAATCCCCGGGGAGATGAACAAGCTTTCGGTCGCCATCATCACATATAATGAAGAACGCAATATCGGCCGCTGTATTGATTCTGTGGCCCCGGTGGCCGATGAGATCCTGGTACTGGATTCCCTTTCAACGGATCGGACCAGGGCGATCGCTTTATCAAAAGGTGCCCGGGTACTGGAACAAGCTTTCCTGGGCTATATTGAACAAAAAAACGCGGCTTTGGGCCTCGCCCAATACGATCTTGTCCTGAGCCTGGACGCCGACGAAGCCCTGGATGAAAAACTGCAACAGGCCATTCTCCGGGCCAAACAGCAGGAAGCCGCTGCCGGTTATACCATGAACCGCTGTACTTTTTATTGCGAAAAATTCATCCGCCACGGCTCCTGGTACCCCGACCGCAAACTCCGGATCTTTAATAAACAACTGGCGCAATGGGGTGGTATCAACCCGCATGATAAAGTGGAATTCCGGGCAGCACAGAAAACCGTGCACCTGGCCGGCGACATCCTGCATTATTCTTATTACTCGGTCGAAGAACATATTACGCAGAACAATAAATTCAGCACGATATCGGCTGAAAGTTATTTTAAACAGGGCCGGAGGACCAGCCTGTTCAAAATATGGTTCAACCCCCTCTGGGCCTTTCTGTCCGGCTATCTTATCAAAGGCGGTTTCCGGGATGGCTTTTACGGGTATGTGATTGCGAAGAACGTGGCCCATCTCACTTTTTTAAAACACAGCAAACTCTACCTCCTGCAGTGTAAAGCCGGCGGAAAGAAAGGAGACTGATTATTGCTTTCATCTGAGCAGGGTTCTGATTACATTTGTATGCATACAGCATCCGATCAACTTATGTGGCAGGAATTATTGACACAAGTACAAGCGGGTAATACCAGGGCCCTTGCCCGCAGTATCTCCCTGGTGGAAAACGAACACCCGGGATATGAAAAATTACTACAGTCATTACCTCCCGGCCAGGCGAAGATCATCGGCATCACCGGCCCCCCCGGCGCAGGTAAAAGCACGCTGGTTGACAGCCTGATTGCCCTGCTGACCGGTCATGGCAGGAAAGTTGCTGTCTTATGTGTGGACCCCTCTTCCCCCTTTAATCACGGGGCGTTGCTGGGGGACCGGATCCGGATGAGCGACTGGTACATCCACGAAAAAGTGTTTATCCGCTCCCTGGCAACAAGAGGATCCATGGGTGGTTTGCACCCTAAGATCATTGAAATAACCGATTTGCTGAAAGCAGGCAGTTTCGATGATATCATTGTGGAAACCGTAGGCGTGGGACAAAGTGAAGTGGAAATTGCCGGGCTTGCCGATGTAACCGTGGTGGTGGTGGTGCCAGAAGCCGGCGACGAAGTACAGACCATGAAAGCCGGCCTGATGGAAATTGCCGATATCTTTGTAGTCAATAAAGCCGACCGGCCCGATGCGGATCTGTTTGTCCGCAACCTGCGCCTGATGCTGGCTCCTTCATTCAGCAAACATTACCATGAAGTACCGGTGGTGAAAACAGTCGCCACCCGGAAAGAAGGAGTCAGTGAATTATATGATGTGATCCATAATTTGTTGCGCAAATCACACCTCAATGACAAGACCTTCTGGCTACTGGCCGAAAAAGCCTTTTACCTGATCGAACAAAGGAGAATGAAGGGTATTGATAAGGGCCGGCTGAAACAGGAGATCGAGGAATGTTTTCGAAAAGGAAGTTTTAACCTGTACCAGTTCATCGCCGGAAAATAACGCGATGCCACCGTTGCACCAACGCCTCTATTATATGAAAAACCGGAACCGCCTGTTAAAAGGCTTTCTTGTTTTTTCCTGTTTTTTTTCACTTCAGCCTGTCTTTGTACAGGGACAAACCAGCAATATCAGCGGCGTGGTTAACACCTGCTATCATGTGATTGAGATCATTCCGGCGAAAGCCTGCATCCGGCTCAGCAGCACCGCGGGACTTGCCGTCAATAAGAAAATCCTGCTGGTGCAGATGAAGGGAGCCACGATCAATACCGGCAATAACAGCAGTTTCGGTACCGTAACCGCCCTGAATGAGGCCGGCAATTATGAAACGGGCACCATCTGTTCCATCATCGGCGATTCGGTTTTCCTTTTTCATTTATTACAAAATACCTATACCCCGGTAACCGGTAAAGTACAACTGGTCCCATTTGCCGAATACGTATCGGCCAATGTAACCGATACCATTAAAGCAAGTTCCTGGAATAACAGCAGCGGCACCGGCGGGGTGATTGCACTGTATGCCGAACAGGATATTACCCTGAATGCACCGGTCTATGCGGATTCCGCGGGATTCCGCGGCGGCAGCTATTTATTGAGCAATGGCACCTGCAGTGATGTGTTGCCCGCCAACGGGTATATCTACAATGCATCCTCTTCCAGTCCGCAGAACGGCGCTGCAAAAGGAGAAAGTATCACGGATCTTACGGCGGCCCAAAGCGGGGGGCGCGGCGCAGCTGCCAATGGCGGAGGTGGCGGAAATAATCACAATAACAGCGGTGGCGGCGGGGCCAACCTGGATGCGGGTGGAACCGGTGGCGGAAATTCAAGCAGCGGGGTGGCTTGTACAGCTACCTTTCGGGGCGAGGCCGGAAAAAGTCTCAGCAGCAACAGCGGTCAAAAAATCTATTCCGGCGGAGGGGGCGGCAGCGGTCATTCCAATAATGGCTTATCCAATGTATCGGGCGCTCCTGGTGGTGGCATTGTTTTTATATGGGCCAATAATCTCATTGGCAACAGCCGGCTGATCACAGCAAGTGGAGGGAATGGCGGATCCTCTTTATCAGACGGGGCCGGTGGCGGCGGAGGGGGTGGTACGATCATCCTGCATATCAGCAGTTATACCGGCCCGGTCACCGTGCAGGCCAACGGCGGCAACGGAGGGAATTCCAATGATGGTGGTAATATCGGCCGTTGCTTTGGCGGGGGCGGAGGTGGCAGTGGTGGTGTGATCTATTTTACCGCTGCCTTACCGGCCGTTACCACCAGTGTCACCGGGGGAACTGCAGGCATTGAATCCGGCAGGGATCTTTCCTGTAACCCGGTACCACAGGCAGCCGCAGCAGGTACCAATGGCCGGGTCATCACCAATTATACATTCACAAGGTCAACGAACCCCGCGGGATATTGTTCTTTATTATTGTCCGCTGATTTTATCTCGTTTACCGCTGCGCTGATAAATGAAAGGACCGTACTCGACTGGGAAGTAGCCGACCCGGGCGGGATCAAAAATTTCCTCGTGGAAAAAAGAAATGCAGTGGGTAACTGGGAAACCATCGGGACCCTTCCCGGAGCTGACCGGGAATATCACTATTCTTACACCGATCCTTCCGCTGCAAGAGGCTACCGGTATTACCGCATCCGGATCGCCGGGAAGGACAATACGATTGTGTATTCAGCCATCAAAAGCGTATTCCTGGAAACCCCGGCAGATTTTATTTTCTATCCCAACCCTGCCGGCAATGAAGTACATATTATCCGGCGCAGTCCCCTTACCGCACTATTAAAACTAAGCGACCTGGCAGGCAGGGTTGTTATGCAAAAACAGGTCCATACAAAGGAAATAAACCTGACACTGAGCCGGGTGGCAAGAGGCATTTACCTGTTGAGTATTGACGGGCTGGTAAAAAAACTGGAGATCCGCTGATCAGCTTTTGCGCTGGTTCTTCGCCCAGCGGTAACTGATAAAACCAACGATGGCCATGGGAGCAAATGCGAGGTAGAGGATCCCGCTGTTCATGCCTTTGGCCGGACCTTCACCCAATTGCTGGGCGGTCTTGGTACAAATGGAGCATTGCGCCATCCCCTCCAATCCTGCAAGGAGGAAGAGGAACAACAGCACGGAACCGGTAAGGAGGCTTCTTTTCATACAATAACTGAGCGGCAAAAATACAAAGAAAATCCCGGGCCGGCGCTTCAAAAATCCGCCTTTTTGATCATCCGGGGCTGCCGCAGAGCTTTTTGATCCGGGCGTCCGCGTCCTTGTTCCCGTTCTTTTTGGCCTTCTCAAAATCGGCACAGGCTTCGGTCTTTTTGTCCAGTTTTTCGTAGCAGATACCCCGGTAATAATACACATTGTCATTTGCTCCTTTGGCGAACTCCAGCACTTTGGAATAATCAGCTATTGCCTTTGCATACTCCTTCAGGTTATGGTAGAGGATACCCCGTTGCCAGTAACCGATGGTATCTTTTGGATAAAACTGGATATAGTTCCTGTAATCCCCGAGGGCCGCGCCGCTGTCCTTCCTGGCTATTTGGGTCATTGCCCTCCAGGAAAGCGCATCTTTGTTTTTTGCCTGCTTTTTCAGGACCTGTGTCAGATCAGCCAATGCCGAATCATATTTTGCAAGATAATAATACGCCGCTCCCCGGAATAAATACACACTGTCTTCTTTCAGGTTCAGGGCAACCGCCTTATTAAAGGCTTTCAGGGCATCGGCATTTTTTTTAAAGGCAATAAAAATTCTTCCTTTTACATACTCCGGGACGGCTTCGGTCATTTTCATTTTGTACTGGTAGGTTTGGGACTTAATGACCTTGTTATCCCATTTCCCTGAAACGATCCGGCCGTCCGGGTATAATACGGAGCCCTCATTGGGCATAATCGTTTCAATACTCCCGTAAGAACTGATATCTTTTACGCTGCCGGTAAACATGGACTGGTCGGGGTACCAGATCTCGTAGATGGAACCGTCCGAATAGCTTACCCGGTGAACAAAACGGCCATCTTTTAACAACCAGGTCTTCGCCGTACTATAGTTGCTTGTTCCGTCAAAGGATCCTTCGAAATACAATACCCCGTTCCGGTAAAATTTCCCGTTCCCGCTTGCATTGCCAGAATAAAAATTTCCTTCATACCTGTTTTTATTCGGCCAGCTCAGTACCCCGCTCCCCTGGTAAATCCCGGCACTCCAGTTGCCCTCGTATGCGGAGCCGTCTTTATAGATTTTTTTCCCGGTACCGGACATTTTGTCGTTGGCAAATTCACCGGTATATACATCCCCGTTCTTCCAGGTATATACACCCTGGCCGCTTAGCTCGTCATTTTTCCAATTCCCATCATAGCTGTCCCCGTTCTGGTATTGTTTATGCCCCGCGCCATTGCATTTGCCGGCCAGCCATTGGCCCTCATACACTGATCCGTCCTTCCAGGCTGCTTTACCATGGCCTTCCCATTTGCCGGTTTTCCATTCCCCTTCATACCGGGTGCCGCTTGTATAAATACCCACCCCATATCCATCGGCCTGACCTTTTTTGAAATCCCCTTCATAGGAATCCTTATTCCCAAGCAGCAGTTTCCCTTTTCCTTCCGGCTGCCCTTCCGCATAATATCCTTCATATATTTCACCGTCCTTTTTTACTATATACTTTCCCAGGCCATGGCGTTTGCCCTCCTTAAACTCCCCCTCATACAGGTCCCCGTTTTTATATACATAACGGCCTTTCCCGCTTTGTTTATCGGCCAGCCAGCCGCCTTCATATTTACTGCTGTCCTTAAAAATTCTTTTCCCTTCCCCGTTAAACTTGTTTTCCTTCCAGTCCCCTTCATAACTGCCGCTTTCGGGCCAGGTAAATTTTCCTTTCCCTGATTTCTGGCCCTTTACCCAATTTCCTTCGTAATACCGGCCGTCTTTAAAAAAGTATTTTCCAAAGCCATCATACTGGCCCAGCTTCCAGTTTCCTTCGTAGCGGTTGCTGTCGTTGGAATAAAAGATACCGGCTCCTTCAAAATATCCGTCTTTTACTTCTCCCTCATAACGCCGTCCGTCCTTCCAGCTATAGCTGGCTCTCCCGTTCCAGCTGCCATTTACCCAGTCTCCCTCATAGAGATCCCCGTTAGCATATACCATTTTACCTTTCCCGTGGCAATAGCCATTCTTAAAATAGCCCTCAAACATATCTTCGTTCTTGTATTTATACTTCCCATATCCATCTTTGCAATTTCCGCTCAGGCACTGGGCGAATAAACAGGGGGACAGCAGGAAGAGGAAGACCGGCAGTAAGATTCGGGCAGCCATATTAGGGGAGTTTCCCAAATTTAGATTATCCGGCTCCAGTTATCCATACCGGGAGGAGGGTATTATTTGAGTAGCCGGGAAGACGGAAAGACCGGAAAGACCGGAAAGACTTTACTAACCAGTTCCCGCCTTCTTTTCTTACCGACTAACAAGTACGCAAAACGAAGAGAGGGGCTGCCCGTTATCCCCCGTTGGCGGGGGTCGGATCTGCCATTTTAAAGAATTTTCAAATGGGGGTGGAAAAAGAAAAGCATTTGATATCCACCCCTAATAATTGTAAGGTTCATTATGGCTGAACCTCTTCACGCCTTCTTTTCTTACCGGCTAACAAGTACGCAAAACGAAGAGAGGGGCTGCCCGTTATCCCCCGTTGGCGGGGGTCGGATCTGCCATTTTAAAGAATTTTCAAATGGGGGTGGAAAAAGAAAAGCATTTGATATCCACCCC
>JACPUV010000018.1 GCA_016192105.1 Sphingobacteriales bacterium
AGACGCCAATGCAGACTTTTTTAGAATCACTACCTTTAGCTAAAGAAAAGCTGATCCAAAACCATGAACCAGCTTAATTTTATCCTTACCCTATAAAACTAAAAAAACCTTGATTGTCAGATAAAGTACTATCTATTACACGTAAAACGAGTAACTGCTCGTTGTTTAAGACAAATGTTATAAGGAGGTGTATTAACTCCCGACTACAAACTCCCGACTCCCGACTGATTTCCTGACACCTGTTTTAAGTACGAAGTACGAACGCATGCCGTAAAACGAGTAACAGTTCGTTTTTTAAGATACAGGTTATAAGGAGGTGTATTAACTCCCGACTACAAACTCCCGACTACAAACTCCCGACTGCAAACTCCCGACTCCCGACTGATTTCCTGACACCTGTTTTAAGTACGAAGTACGAACGCATGCCGTATAACGAGTAACTGTTCGTTTTTTAAGGTACAGGTTATAAGGAGGTGTATTGACTCCCGACTACAAACTCCCTACTACTAACTCCCGACTCCCGACTGGCTCCCGGCACCCGACACCCTTTAATAGTGCATTTTCCCGAAAACAACAAGTACCAACCGGGCCAATTTTAAAAAATCATGCGAAATAGTTTCGTGGAGTAAAAATAAAAAAGCAAACCCATGTCAAAAAAGTATTCAGCCACACACCGGGTGGTATTGTACTGTAAAGATATCAGCCTCATTACCGGACGAAAGTACCGGGCTGCCCGGAATCTCTACCTGGCCATCCTTAAGGCATTTGATAAGCAGCCCAGGCAGTTTGTCACGCTGCAGGAATTCAGCCTGTACACCGGTATTCAGGAGGAACTTATACTCAAATACCTTAATTCATAAAATATTTTTTAATTTAAACCATCAACCATGACACTCACCCTTTTCCTGTTTATCAGCTTTATTGTATTGCATTTCATTACCGCCATCCTCGTCTGGCAGGTATGGGAAAAAGCGGCTGCCAGCTGGCGCCCGATGCTGCTGTTTTTCGTGGCCAACTTTATACTCGAGGTCATCGATGCCTTTGTACCGGTCAATACCGTCTTTGTATTTGTAAAAACAGGGCTTCTCCAGGCCCTGGCCGCCGTACTGCTGATCCTGTGGCAGGCGAGGGTCTGGAAAGTATTTGAACGTCGTCCCTTCTGGTACTTTATCATTTTCGGGGTACTACTTGCCCTCTGGCTCTTTGAGTCGCTTTTCTTTACCCACCCATCTACCGGTGGTTCCTACTTTATTGTGATCAGTTCTTTCTGTACTACCCTGCTGGCCATTGAAATGATGAACCGTAACCTCCCGGAAAGCCAGCAGGTATTCTGGCGCAACCCGGTGTTCCTGTACTGCGCCGGCCTGATTTTTCATTATACCCTGCTGGGATTGCTTGAATTGTTTGGTGGTTACCTGAAAGACAGCGGCCAGCCCGCCCTGTACAAGACTTATTTTTTCTATAGCAGTATCAGCATTTTTGTTCAATTACTCTATATCCGGTCTGTTTTATGCATACCAGCGAAGGACAAATATTATACATACTGACCGGGGCCACACTGATCGTGGGCGGACTGATCGGTTATTTCCTGATCTCCCTGGCACGGCAGTTTGAGCGGTACCGGAAGCAGCAGGACGGGTACAATCGCGCCAAGCTCGAGGTGCTGGAACAGGAACGGCGGGTGATCTCGGCCGACCTGCATGATGATATTGGGCCCCTGCTTTCGGCCGCGCTGCTGAAGCTGAGCACGGTAAATCCGGAAGGGGCCAGGGAGAAGGGTTTTTTGCAGCAGGCCGATGGACATATCCGCGAGATCTACACAAGGATCCGGGAGCTCTCCGTGCAGATGGTGCCCCGGGCCATCGAGAAGAAGGGGCCGTTTTATGGGCTGGACGAGTTTGCCGAAAGCTGTCTGCAGGGGCAGGAACTGCGGGTGGATATTACCTTATTGTCCTGCCCCGGACTGGGTGAGTACCGTTCCCTGCACCTGTTCCGGATTTTGCAGGAGATCCTGCACAATACCATCCGGCATGCTGCTGCCCGGCAACTGGAAGTGGATGCCTGGATCGAAGGAAAAGAGTTGTTTGTGCAGACCAGGGACGATGGACGGGGCTTTGACCTGGCAGTTGCGCAGGAGAAGGGCGGTCTGGGCCTGCAGAATATCACGGTAAGAGCCCGGATGATCGGGGCGCGGCTGACGATGCGGAGCAGTCCGGGAAAGGGTACCCGTTACAGCATACAATTACCATTAACCGAAGAAACGAACAAGCATGACAGTCCCGATCCGGATCATCTTAGCTGATGACCATGCATTTTTCCGGGAGGGGGTGGCCGGTATTCTGGAGGGCTACCCGGAGATCGAGCTGGTGGACCAGGCGGCGGATGGCCGTCAGCTCCTCAGTCTCGTGGAGAAGCACCGTCCCGATGTGGTGCTCACGGATATCCAGATGGGTCCGATGGACGGTTTTGAAGCCACCCGCCAGATCCGGCAGCGATTCCCCGAAGTGGCCGTGATCGCCCTTACGATGCACCACGACAATTTTGCCATTGTGGAAATGCTCCGCGCCGGCGCCACGGGTTATCTGGTAAAGGATTCGGCCAGGCATGTAGTCGTGGAAGCCATCCGGGCCGCTCACCGCGGCCAGCGTTATTACAGCGAAACCGCCAGCCGCAAAGTCACCGCCCTGATCAGTGGCGGCTTTTTCGATCCCGATGGCCAGGATGTAATGGGTTTCAGTCCAACGGAATTACGCATTCTCCGCCTCATGTGCCTGGATACCGATACGGATGAAATCGCCACCCAGCTCAATATCAGCAAACTCACGCTAAAGCGCTACCGCATCAGGATCTACGAAAAAGCCGGGGTAAAGACCCAGGCGGGGCTGGTGTTTTGGGCGGTGAAGGAGGGGTTGGTGAGGTGGTAGGGATTAAAAATGAATATTTCCAATTAGCCACTGTCTGAAGTATGGGATGCTTACAGGACAGGGTTAAGATATCAGGAAAAATACATCCGCGGACCCAAACCGGGATTTAATTTGTCACCTGAATATATCAATAAACACAAAATCACTTTTGTAATTATTTTCTATTTCGCTTTTACCGCAATGCTCAGGTTCTCCTGTGCTTTATAGAATGCAGGGTTAATAGACAATGCTTTTCTGAAAAAGGGTACTGCCGAATTTGCATTTCCTGAAAGATAGTAAGCCATCCCAAGCTTATTGTACGCATATTCGTCATTGGGTAAAAGCTGGGTATAAATTGTATATGCGTCTATTGCTTCTGAAAACCGGCCGGAGTATAAATAAAAGTCACCGAGGCGCAGATGTAAAAAGGGAGCTATTGGATTTAATAACACAGCTTTCTTCAAAGTATCTATGCCTGCCAAAAGCTTGTCTTTAATCTGATTTGTTATTACAACCCCGGTTTGAATTTCGGGCAGGGCGTTACACGATACTAAGAACAACTCCCCGGATTTTATCTTTTTATAAAGAGGGTGATTTTTGCCGGTGATCTTTAAGGCCGCCTTCATATATTTTTCAATCTCATACCTGCGTGTAAAATCAAACTTATCATAATTATCGTTATACAGATATTCGGTAAGCGTATCAAAATCTGATTGAAGCGCTGCTAAAAGCTGCAATTTCATATATCCCTTTGCTATTCTAAACTCTTCATTGTCCGGGAAAGTTAAAAAGACAGCCATGGCATTTTGACTGTTGCTTCCGGTTAAATTTTTTTGCTTCAGGTATTTCATGAATTGTCTGAAAGCAACCCGTTTTGAAGAGTCCCTGATAGTTCTTTCAATGTCGGCCTCTTCATTTCCTTTGAAAGCAAGTCCTGCCTGGTCATTTATAATACTGAAAGTATTTGGCTTAAGTGAAATCTTCGCTTCAGTAAACATGTATTTTGTGTACTTGCCAACAACCGATTTAATGTCGCCGTTGAAAACGGGTATTTGTGATTGTTCCGAATGTATTGTAACACTATCACGAACATAGTTCTGGACTTCAAATAAAGTGACAAGGCTGTCTTTGTTTTTATCTGCAAGACCCTGCAAACCGGCGATGAGGAAATAGGAGAAAAGCCCCCTTCCTCCGCCCCACTGATCTCCCTCGAGGGAAAGTTCATCAGGCTGGCAGGAAAGCATGTTTACTTCATTTTTCCAGGATTGTTGTAAACTTAGCAATGTGTTTTTCCTGCCCACATCACCACCACTTAGCTTACCGGAATGACAAGCATCACAGATGAAAAAAGTTTTAACTTCTTTGGCAGACCAGGTTGAAAAAAAATCCCTGAACAGATTAATGTCGAGGTATGAAGCGGATTTACGCAGATAGTTTTTTGCTGGCGCATCTCCCAATAGCAAAAGACAGTTGTCTGTTTGAGTAATGTGCTCAATATCGCCATGACCGCCAAAATAAATAAATACCTTATCGCCTTTTTTTACCGAATCGCTTATGGCATACAGCTTTTCGGTGACAATATCACGGTTCGCCCTTTTATTAAGGAATAAGGAAATATTCCTGCTGTCTGACGCTTTTACAGCGGATTTTAAATAATTGTAAAAATATTCGGCGTCAATGTCTGCATATTTAAGTCCAGGCAGAGATTCGTAGGCAGATACACCAATTACGATTCCAAAGATCCGTCCGGAGTCAGCAAACACCGTATTTGGCTTATCAACTTTAAACCCTTTGTTGCCGGGCGTCTGTGCATTGCAAATAATACTGGTTAAAGCGCTAAAAACTACCATGAATATCCGTAGTATCATCATTTGCATTTGACAGTCAAATTAATTATTATTTCTCGAAAGACGTCCATATACCCCATTTCTAGTATATGCCATCTCAAAATCCTTGCTTACCTTAGAGTCCTGACCTTCAAGCAACCGTGAACCAAAACCCCGAACAAAAGGCACGCGACCAGATCGATGCCGCCCTTATCCGCGCCGGATGGCTTATTCAGGACAAAAGCAGGGTCAACCTGTCTGCCGGACCCGGGATCGCTGTCCGTGTATACCAGACTGATATCTGTTCTGGGATTACTGCTTTTGACCCGCAAAGCACTATGCAGATTTTTAATCTTAATAATACAAAGGCATTTATTCTAAGGAATAAATAAACATAAATTAATATTCGTTTCTAAAACGATGTGACCTGAATAGGAAGAGAAAGCTGATTGGTAAAATATAAACCTTTACAATGTTTGTAATAAATAAATCGACAAATTCAATTGAGTCACTTAACCGAAAGTCATTTTCTGAATTAGGATTTAAGGAAAGAGCTCATTTACAGGAATGGATTGCAGGTAATCCTGAAGCACTGGGTGAAAAACTGCTTATCATTCAAAAAGAATTTAGTGATTTTTCTGAAACAAATGAGCGCTTAGACTTATTGGCACTTGATAAAAGTGGGAATCTTGTCATAATAGAGAATAAATTGGATGACTCAGGAAAAGATGTTACATGGCAAGCATTAAAATACGCTTCTTACTGCAGTACACTGGTTAAGGAGGAAATCAGAAGTATTTTTCAGGCTTATCTAGATTCAACTTTGCCGGGTAAGAATGCGGTTGATATGCTAAAGGAGTTTTATGACGACGAAGACTATTCAGAGATCGTTCTCAACCAAAGAATGACACAACGTATAATTTTAGTTGCCGCAAACTTCCGAAAAGAAGTAACCTCTACCGTTTTATGGCTAATGAATTTTAAAATTCAAGCTCAATGCTTTAAGGCAACACCATATGAATTAAATCAACAGGTATTTCTAACTCTCGAACAAATTATTCCAACAAAAGATGCTCAGGATTATGTTATTTCAATGACGAACAAAGCACAGGAAGAGATAACTACAGAAGTTGAAGTTAAAGCAAGACATAAAATAAGGCTTAAGTTTTGGGCCGAATTCCTAAAATCTATTAAGAGGAAATCGCCTCTGTTTCAAAATTCAAATGCTACAAAAGACCATTGGCTTGTGGCCGGAGGATCAGGTATTACCTATGTGAATTTTAATCTTGTTATTACAAAAACAGACGCGTCGGTTCAGCTGACATTTGGCAGAACCTCACAAGCAGAAAATAAAACTTTATTTGATGCATTGGCGCTGCATAAAACTGAAATCGAAAGCACATTCGGGGAGCCTTTGGTGTGGGAAAGAATGGAAGAAAAGAAAAGTTCACGTGTCTCCTATTATAAGAACGGCCTGAATTATTTTAATGAAGAAGAGTGGGGTGACATTATCTTATTTTTGATTGAGTATGTTAACAAACTCGAAAAATCAGTGAGAAAATTCTTTCCGGAAATAAAAGCAGCACTGGCTGCATCTATAAAAGATATTCAGGAACCTCTTGAAGAACAGTAATAAATTTACATATACATTTCAATTCGAAATTTTAAATGAACACCACCGTCCACAACAAACTCGTATCCTTTATCTGGTCTATTGCTGATGATTGCCTCCGGGATGTATATGTCCGGGGGAAATACCGGGATGTGATCCTGCCCATGGTGGTTCTGCGGAGGCTGGATGCCCTGCTGGAACCGACAAAAGACAAAGTACTGGAAGAACTGGCTTTTCAGAAAAAAGAGGCCGGACTGACGGAACTTGACGAATCCGGACTCCGGGAGGCTGCCGGTTATGTATTTTATAATACCAGCCCCTGGACGCTCCAACGGCTGTACGATACCGCTACCAACAGCCAGCAGATCCTGCAGGCAAATTTTGAGGATTACCTCAATGGATTCAGCCAGAATGTAAAGGAGATCATCGAAAAGTTCAAACTCCGTGAGCAGGTAAAGCACATGGCCAGCAAGGATGTGCTCCTGGATGTGCTGGAGAAATTTACTTCTCCCTATATCAATCTGACTCCGTTTGAGAAGCCGGATCCGGATGGGCGTAAACTACCGGCCCTGACCAACCTGGGTATGGGCTATGTGTTTGAGGAACTGATCCGCAAGTTTAATGAGGAGAACAATGAAGAAGCCGGAGAGCACTTTACGCCTCGTGAAGTGATTGACCTGATGACCCATATCGTTTTTGAACCGGTTAAGGCTAAACTACCCCCGGTTATGACCATTTACGATCCAGCCTGCGGCAGCGGGGGTATGCTGACCGAATCCCAGAACTTCATTAAGGATGAGGAAGGGGAAATACGGGCAAAGGGGGATGTGTATTTGTATGGAAAGGAGATCAACGATGAAACCTATGCCATCTGTAAGTCGGATATGATGATCAAGGGGAATAATCCGGAGAATATCCGGGTGGGCTCAACCTTGTCAACCGATGAGTTTGCAGGCACTTACTTTGACTTCATGCTCTCCAACCCGCCTTATGGTAAATCATGGGCCAGTGAGCTGAAATATATTAAAGACGGCAAGGAAGTGATCGATCCCCGTTTCCGGGTGAAGCTGAAAGACTATTGGGGTAATGAGGAAGAGGCTGATGCTACCCCCCGATCTTCTGACGGTCAGCTGCTATTCCTGATGGAAATGGTGAGTAAGATGAAGCCGCTGAAACAAAGCAAAATGGGCTCCAGGGTGGCTTCTGTTCACAATGGCTCCAGCCTGTTTACCGGGGATGCCGGTGGCGGCGAAAGCAATATCCGGCGTTACCTGATCGAAAATGATTGGCTGGATGCGATCATACAGTTGCCCAATAACCTGTTTTACAATACCGGTATTACCACCTATATCTGGATCCTCTCCAACAACAAGCCGGCAGAACGTAAGGGAAAAGTACAACTGATTGACGCGGGGCTGATGTACCGGAAACTGCGGAAAAACCTGGGGAATAAGAACTGTGAGTTTGCACCGGAACATATCCGTGAGATCGTGGATGTTTATAAGCAAATGAAGGCTGTGGAGCGGAAGATCAACCCGGAGTCCAATGAAGAAGAAGGAATCGCGGCTAAACTTTTTGACAATGCAGATTTCGGGTATTATAAAGTGACGATTGAACGACCCCGCAGGCTGAAAGCACAGTTCAGTGAAGAACGGATTGCGGAACTCCGTTTTGACCGTAGCCTGAAAGAGCCCATGCAATGGGCCTGGGAGACCTATGGCAAAAAGATCTATAAGGAACTGGCAAAGCATGAAAAGGAAATAACCGAATGGGCAGAGAAACAGGAACTGAACCTGAATGCCAAACAGGCCAAGGCGCTGGTAAGCCCTGCCACCTGGGAAAAGCAACTCAGCCTGATGGAAACGGCCCGGAAACTCATGAAAGCTGTTGGTACGAAGGAGTACAATGACTTTAATATTTTCAGGGATGATGTGGATGCAGCCCTGAAAAAGCTGGAGCTGAAATTATCGGCAACAGAAAAGAACAGTATCCTGAATGCCGTAAGCTGGTATGACGCGGCAGCGGAAAAAGTGATCAAGGGAACGGTAAAACTGACCGGCGAAAAGCTGGAAGAAGTACTGCGGATCCAGGACTGTACCGAGGGACAATTGGCCGATCATGGCTATTACCTGTGCGGAAAGAAAGGCGAGTATATCCAATACGAAGCCGACAGTGATCTCCGGGACACCGAGAATATACCACTGAAGGACAATATATATTGGTATTTTCTCAAGGAAGTAAAACCGCATGTGGAGGAAGCCTGGATCAATATGGAAGCCGTGAAGATCGGATATGAGATCAGTTTTAATAAGTATTTCTATCGGCATAAGCCACTACGTAAAATAGAAGAAGTAACTGCAGAAATTTTAGAGCTGGAAAAACAAAGTGATGGACTTATTCAGGAAATTCTAAAATTGAATTGATGAAGGCTGTAGAAAAATTTGATAAAACAGGTAACCTTAAAGATTCAGGGGCTGAATGGCTGGGAAGTATTCCCCATAATTGGGATTGTATAAGAATGAAGCATCTTTTTAAGGATGTGTCCATTAAAAACAAGCCGGATGCAGAATTACTATCTGTTACACAAAACCAAGGTGTAGTACCAAGAACTTGGGTAGAAAACAGAATGGTAATGCCTTCCGGAGCTTTAGCGTCATTTAAATTTATACAGCAAGGAGATTTTGCAATAAGCTTGCGATCGTTTGAAGGAGGTTTAGAATACTGCCATCATGATGGTATTATAAGCCCGGCCTATACAGTACTGAAGGCCCAAAAGGATTTTCATCTGAACTACTATAAATATTTGTTTAAAAGTTCTGCATTTATATCAGAGCTTCAAACAAGTGTTGTTGGAATACGAGAAGGTAAAAACATTAGTTATCCAGAGTTATCATATTCTTTTTTACCGGTACCCCCAAAAACTGAACAAACCGCCATTGCCAACTTTCTCGATAAAAAAATTGCCCTTATTGACAAAGCCATTGCTATTAAGGAAAGGCAGATAGAATTGCTGAAAGAGCGTCGGCAGATTTTGATTAACCGAGCCGTTACACGGGGGCTTAACCCCAATGTAAAAATGAAAGATAGTGGAGTGGAATGGATTGGAGAGATTCCCAAGCATTGGGAGATAAAGAAACTGAAGTTTATTGGGAGCATAAAATATGGACTAGGTCAGCCACCAAAGGAAAAAGAAAATGGATTGCGATTAATTAGAGCAACTAATGTTGAACGCGGTGAAATAAATGAGAAAGATCTTTTACGTGTAGATCCTGATGATATTCCTTGGAAAAGAGATCCTGAACTAAAAGAAAATGATATAATAGTTGTGCGAAGCGGTGCTTATACAGGTGATTCTGCAATAATTACCAGAGAATACTCTGGTGCAATTGCAGGATATGACATGGTTTTAACTCCAACCAATATAAGTCCCAGTTTTTTGGCTTTTTCTCTCCTCTCAAATTACATATTATATAATCAACTATACGTTTTACGATTAAGGGCAGCCCAACCTCATCTTAATGCGGAGGAACTTGGTGAAACACTTGTTTTGTTACCAACTCAAAAAGAACAAGAAGATATTTCCAATTATATCAAACACTTTTCTAATAAGGTCAAAGTTGCAATGAAAAACAAAGAAACTGAAATTAAAATACTCAATGAATACAAATCAAGTTTGATTAATAGTGTAATAATAGGAAAAATAAAAGTCGTATAAAATGTTTACTAAAACCAATGAACAAGCCCTCGAGTCTACTATTGAGAAAAAACTAACTGGTTATTCTCAGGAAGAACTAAAGGATAAAGGGGTGAGTGTGGACCAATGGTCAGAAGAACCTGCTTTATATAAAGCGGGTAATGGTTATTTCATTGGTTTGCCTGAAGATTTTAATGCAAAATATGCTATTGATGAAGTGCGGTTTTGGCATTTCCTGGAAACTACTCAGAAAGAAGAGCTGGCTAAACTGAAAAAGCAATCGGACTGGAAACTGAAAATTCTGGAACGTTTTGACCGGATGGTAAAGAAATACGGGATCATCCGGTTGTTACGGAAAGGGCTGGAAGTAGATGATGCGCATTTTACCTTGTTTTACCAGCTACCGCTGGCCAGCAGCAGTGCACAGGTAAAGCAGAACTTTGAAAGTAATGAGTTCAGTGTCACCCGACAGCTTCGTTATTCACTTGCCAATCCTGGCGAGGAAATAGATATGGTGCTGTTTGTAAACGGCATTCCCTTTTCCACTATGGAATTAAAGAACCACTGGACCGGACAGAATGCCCGGGTACACGCCCAGCACCAGTACCGGTTTAAACGGGATAATTCCCAACCCCTTTTGAGTTTTGGCCGCTGCCTGGTACATTTCGCAGTGGATACGGATGAAGTGTATATGACTACGAAGCTGAGCGGTGCCGATACTTTTTTCCTGCCCTTTAACCTGGGCCATAACTTCGGAAAAGGAAACCCGCCCAATCCTTCCGGTCATAAAACGAGTTATCTCTGGGAAGAAATTCTTACCCGGGCCTCTGTGGCCAATATTTTCCAGCATTTTGTACGTTTTGATGGCAAGGAAACAGACCCGCTGGCCAAAAAGAACCTGTACTTTCCCCGTTACCATCAATTGGATGTGGTCAGGAAGCTGATCCATCATGCCAGTCATACCGGCGTTGGCCAGACCTACCTGATCCAGCACTCGGCCGGCTCCGGTAAGTCAAATTCCATTACCTGGGCAGCCTACCAGTTAATTGAGACCTACCCTGCTGCAGAGAATATACCGGGCAGCCGCGGTGTTGCCAATCCCCTCTTTGATTCAGTTATTGTGGTTACCGACCGGCGTTTACTGGATAAACAGCTCCGGGAGAATATAAAAGAGTTTTCAGAGGTTAAAAATATTGTAGCCCCGGCCTATTCCTCCAAGGACCTGAAAGAGAACCTGGAGGGAGGTAAACGAATCATCATTACCACGATTCAGAAATTTCCCTTTATTGTGGATGGTATTGCGGACATGAGCGAAAAACGCTTCGCTGTCATCATAGACGAAGCCCACAGCAGCCAGAGCGGCACCGCAGCCGATAATATGAACCGGGTAATGGGAAACAATGAAGAGGAAGAAGAGGAACAGGATATACAGGACAAGATACTGGAAGTGATGCGTACCCGAAAGATGCGGGGTAATGCCTCTTATTTTGCGTTTACCGCCACACCCAAGAATACCACCCTGGAGAAGTTTGGTACAAAGATGGAAGACGGACGGTTCCGGCCTTTTCATCTTTACTCCATGAAGCAGGCCATTGAAGAAGGATTTATCCTGGATGTGCTGGCCAATTACACCACCTACAAGAGTTATTACGAGATTGAGAAATCCATCGAAGACAATCCGCTTTTCGATTCTTCCCGTGCCCAGAAGAAACTGAAAGCCTATGTGGAAGGTCACCGGCAGACCATCGAGGTGAAAGCTGAGATCATGCTTGACCATTTTATTTCGCATGTGGTCAACAAAAAGAAATTAAAGGGAAAGGCAAAGGGCATTATCGCCACGCAGAATATCCGTTCGGCCATATTGTACTTCCAGGCCTTACGCAAACTGCTGGATCAGCGGGGTAATCCATTCAGGATAGCTGTTGCGTTTACCGGCAAGAAAGAGGTAAACGGAGTGGAATACACCGAGGAAAACATAAATGATTTTCCGGAAAGTATGGACAGTGCCAAGCCCACCGATCCCGGCTATATCAGTGATAAGATAGCCCGGTATTTCAATATGGATGAGTTCAGGCTGCTGGTGGTGGCCAATAAATACCTCACCGGTTTTGACCAGCCCAAGCTCTGCAGCATGTATATCGATAAAAAATTGCAGGGGGTATTGGCAGTACAGGCTTTGTCCCGCCTCAACCGTTCCGCTGACCGCCTGGGTAAGAAGACGGAGGACCTGTTTATCCTCGATTTCCAGAACTCCACCGATGAGATCAAAGCTTCTTTTGATCCTTTTTATACCTCTACCACTTTAAGCAAGGCCACCGATATCAATGTGCTGCATGAGCTGAAAGCCAGTCTGGATGAGGCGGCCGTATATGAATGGTCCGAAGTGGAGGACTTTACCGAAAAGTATTTCCGCGGTGTGGATGCTCAGGAATTAAGTCCGATCATTGACATAGCTGCCGACCGTTTTAACAGCGGGCTTGAGTTTGACGATAAGCAGAAAGCCGATTTCAAGATCAAGGCCAAGCAGTTTGTAAAGATCTACGGGCAGATGGCCGCCATTATGCCCTATGAGGTGATCCGTTGGGAAAAGCTCTTCTGGTTCCTGAAGTTCTTAATTCCCAAACTAATCATTACCGATCCCGGCATAGATCAGTTGGATGGTTTGCTCAATTCAATTGACCTGTCCACTTACGGCCTGGAGCGGGTAAAACTAAATGCCTCCATTGGCCTCGATGCTTCCGAAACCGAACTCGATCCCCAGAACCCCAACCCCCGCAGTGCCCATGGCACAGATGACGAGTATGACCCGCTGGACCTGATCATCAAGAGTTTTAATGAGCGATGGTTCCAGGGCTGGGACGCCACCCCCGAGGAGCAGCGTATCCGTTTTGTCAATCTCGCCAGCCGCATGCAGGCCCATCCCGACTTTAAAGAGAAATACGCCGACAACCCCGACGCCCAGAACCGCGAGATCGCCTTCCGCAAAATATTCGAGGAGGTAATGGCCAAACAGCGCAAGGACGAGCTGGAGCTCTATAAGATGGTAGCTAAGGACGATGCGTTTAAACAGGCGCTGCAGGAGATGCTGAAGAGGATGGTGGCGTGAGCTATTTGATTGATAATCAATATAAATTAATAAGTAATATACTTAAAAGTGAATTTTTAATTTGTAATTAACTTAAAAGTGAATAGTTTTACCCTGAAGATATGGGATGATGAGGGAAAGAAAGTTACCTTCTATTCGGTATGGAAGGAAGACGCAGCATTAGCTGAAACTGATAAGTTCTTAAATAAGTATGAGCATGATGACATCTATGCCGAAGAATTGGATCAATTGGTCCAGTTAGTCCTGGTAACAATCGGGGATGAATACGGCGCCCTTTCGTCTTTTTTTAATCGTGTAAAAAACGATATCGTTGGATTGCCACATAAGGGCAAATTGAAAATTGAAGACCTGAGTTTTCATTTCCCTGACTTCCCTTTCAGACTTTATGCTTTAAGAGTATTAAACCGGGAGGATCTCGTCATCTTATTTAATGGAGGCCTTAAAACGGCTAGAACAGATCAGCTGAGTCCGGATTTAGAAATGAAATTTCACGAGGCGCAGCATTTTGCATCAAGGATTGAACAAGCACTTAGAGAAGGGGATATAATAATTGATGAAGAAAAAAGGAGATTAACCGATCAGGATGGTAATCTTGAAATTTATTTATAAATAGTGTACTATGAGAAGCAGTGTAGCGAAAAGAATACTGGAAAGAACAAGCCCTGAAACTAAACAATTTGCCAGAAAATACGGGGAACTGGTCAATCGGATTCACCAGGCGTTAAAAGAAAAGAACTGGACTCAAAAAGACCTGGCAGTTGCTATGGATAAACAGCCCTCAGAGATCAGTAAATGGTTAAGTGGGGAGCACAATCTCACATTCAAATCAATTGTAAAGCTGGAACATGAGTTGGGAATAGAGCTGTTATATATACCCAAAACGGTTTCGTTTGAAATGCATACGGAAACAAAAGTGCAGATGACCGTTGTACGGAACCAGCCGGTAGAAAAATTGACTGGATTTGTACCGGCTCAGAAATATGTATATAAAGAAAAAACAGCCTGATGAAAAACGCTTTTAATGTTGAGTATTTCAACCTTATTGACTTTAAGTTATTGAAAGGACAAGTGGAAAGCCCGTATGAGGTAAACCGGGAACAAATAGCCAGTTACCAGTTTGAAGTCGGTTTTGAAATGAGTTTTAATCTCGAAGAGAAGCTGGTAAGATCAGACTTACAACTAAAGATTGAAGTAAAAAATAAGGATGAGAATCTGACAGAAAAAGCCTCTGGCTATTTTGAGTTGCTTTATCTGTATAAAGTAGATAATCTGAATGATTTAGTGGAAAAAAGACCCGAGGATGAAACCTTACTTATAAACGCCCATCTCGCCAATGCTGTCGCTTCAACAAGCTATTCAACGGCAAGAGGGGTGCTACTCACCCGTTTCCAGGGGACCATGTTGTCGGATTTTATTCTCCCGGTAATGGATCCAAACAAACTGGTGGAAACAAAGGGGTTATTGGGAAAATAATGGAGTATTTTCTCGCCTCATCCAAATAAAAAAGTTAAATGCCCCGAAAATTAACTGAGAATGAAGTCGTAAGTAAATTAGCTGATTTTCTTATAAACGAAGGATGGGATGTGATCGGCAAGTCGCTGGGTTTTGAAAAGGGATATGATTTACTTATAACTAAGGAAGGAAAAACATTGGCTGTCGAAGCTAAGGGGGCTACTGCAAATAAGGAAGCATACAATAAAGTAAGAGCTTATTTTGATGGTGGACAGATTAAAACACACTTTGGGAAAGCCCTTTTGAAAGTACTTGAAATAAAAACCGAAAATCCGGCATGGTTGGTTGCTATAGCACAACCGGATGATGACCTGGTCAGAAAACATACCGAAATGTTTTTGCCCTATCTGAAACAAATTGGGATTATCCATTTTTGGGTAGGTGAGGTGGGAGTAGTCTCGGAAATACCAGCCATAGAGCATATTTAGGAAATAGAATTTCTCAGTCCATAAAACTGCATTTAAAGTTAACAAAATAAGGGGGCAAACTTGCCGCCGTCCCCGTGCAGGTTCCGCTCCGTTCGGCTACGCTACGCCTCACTTCGCTCCACCTGCACGGGTGGTTAACTCCTTCATACAGTTACTTATGGCCGTTTACACAAAGAACTAAATACTACCTTTTTAGAAGAATATTTTTACCACCGCACTATCCCATTCTCCCATTTTCGATCAAATTCAAATCTTCATCTTTTGCGCTTTGGACAGCTAGATCAATTCTGATCTTATTTTTAGCATTAAACTTTTTTACCGCTGTTTTAGGAGCTTATCCAATCCAGGCAACTCCCAATTAACTCCAACGATCTTAAACTCCTCATCCACCAACACCTGCGCCGGATATTGCTCAATCCCATAGCGATAATACGGGATAATGTATTCCGGATCGGAGAGAATGATCCAGGAGAGCTGGTGTTTCCGGATCATTGACTTACAGTTGGGAAACTTTCACGTGTATTTGAACTGTTAGAACAGGAAACATCCACGAAGGTGATATACCTTTTGCAGGAGGACGAGATTTTTGGAAAATACAAAGAGGCTGGTCTAAAAATGTTTGGAATAGAACCAAACTGGATTTTCTGATGAATTTCTGGTACAACTACATCCTGAAATCTGAATATACAGAAAAAGTCACCCGAAAACCACCCGCCCCTCTCAAAAGGCGCTGTAAGTAACTTCTGTGGTCCGGCTCACATCAATACCGCTAACGGCCGACATCCGCATGCTGATCTTTTGCCCGGCCTCATGCTCCCCGGCACCGGCGGCAGCGCTTACTTCGCTCTGGTAGGCAAGGTCCGTAACCTGTCCTTTTGTGTTGAACGTAATCTCAAAACCGGTCTTGGCTTCCACATTCGCCTCTGCAAAACCAAGCGCCCCTTTTGCGCTTACACCCACCCCGCCAAAAACACTCATCTCTTTGGTTTTATAATTCCACTTCACCGCGCCGGCCAGTCCCTCGGTGCACTCCAGTTCGATCGACTCACAGTCAAGCCCGATGCTGCAAAAAGCCATCCCGATCTTGGCCTGTGAATTTTTGAAAGGACAATTATCCGCATTTGCATCCGGGACGGTTACCTTGTCATCCGGGGAGGAAGAACTGATATCATCCGGCTTTTCATTGGGGCAATCCCCCTTTAGATTGGCAAAAGACCCGATGTTCTGAAAAGCGAAACCCACCTGGCGCCATTTGTAATCAGCATATAAAAGCGCCATATTCCGGGCCACAAAAGATTTGCGCAGGTCATTCAGTTTTTCAAATTCATTGAGATCGTAGCAGCGGTTCAGGTAAGGCTCACAATAGATCCAGTAGGTCATCAGCAGGTCGGTGTACTTACGGTGACGGTCAGCAGCTGTTTTGCGCCAGTCCATATAGTACATTTCCCGGATCTGTTTGAGTTCCTTGCAGCGCCGGGTCATGAATTTATTCCAGGCCTCGGGGTTCCCTTCCATTTGTTTGGCCCTTTCTTCGTCATTTGCGGTCAGTTGTTCCAGGGCTCGTTCCATTTTTTTAATATGCAGGCTGTCATCCCGCCCGCTTTCCCGGAATACCTTATCCAGTTCATCGTTATAATATTCCTCCAGCAGCTCCATGGCAAGGGTATATTTTTTAAACAGGATCCGGCCGCTTTTATTTTCATGTTGGTACCAGGCCTGCAGTTGTTCCGGTGACATTTTCGAAACGGTATTCGCAAAAGCCTGTTGCTTTGCACCGGCTCCCTTACTGATCTCCCCTAATTTTTTGGATACCCGCTCAACCGATTTATCGCTCATCAGGGTCAGTGCATCTGCCCAGTCAGGAAAACCGGGAAGACGCAGTTGATCCACCGGCATAGCGGGATTTGGCGCTTCCGGGGTAGCAGGCGATTGTTCACCATAGGACTGATCGGGCTGGTAGGCATGATCATACTTCACATTCTCGTGTATTTTACCCAGCGATTCGCAGTAGGCAGACCTGACCCCCGCGAATAATTCCCGCATGGCGGCTTTCCCGTCTTTTCGTTTCAGGTACACGGAAACAAGGCTTTGCCGGGCCGGGGCAAAATCCGGGTTGATGCGTAAAGCCCTTTTGAAAAAAGTTTCGGCCAGCCGGTCATCGTAGAGTTCAAACAGGGTATTGCCCAGGTTGGTCAGGATCACCGGCGCATCGGGACAAACCGATTTGGCATAAAGGAAAATCTTCAATGCGGCTTTGGGCGAATCAATGGCCCGCATAAAAGCCCCGAAATTATTCAGGATGATTGTATCCTTCGGGAAAAGGGCAGCCGGTTTGGCGGCAAATACTGCGGCCGTGTTTTTGGAGCTGCCTGTTCCGGCGATCATTACAGAAGCTGAACTCAGTCCGCCTGCCGTTTTTAATTTATCCGGCCCGGGAGCTTCCAGCTTACCCAGCTGCGCATCCACATAGGCTTTTTCTTTTGCGTCGTAGATACCGGTGTAGAATTGCCTGAAGACACGGTCGGCCATTTTTACCAGTTCGGCGGAGCTGATCACCTTCGTGGTATCGGCCCTGATATACTGAAAGGGATTTCGGGTTTGTGCCGGCCCGGTAAGGGGGCCGGTGAAAAGCAGTATAGCCAGCCCGCCGGTCAGCAGCAATCGTTTCATAACAGGGAATTAGTCTATAATCACTTTTTCGGTTTCAGGGTCGTAAAGCTGATATCGTTTCCATAGATCGTGTTTCCGGATACAATTGCGTAGGCCCGTACATGCATCGTGGCGCCGGCCATTAACCCGGTTATAGCAGACCGGTACTTCACAGGTCCCTGGCCAGCCTTTGCCAGTCCGAATTTAGTATTGGCGGTAGTGGGATTTACTCCTTTCCCGACACAGACTCCGAGGGTTTTCGGTAAATGCTGCGGATCTTCCACGGAAAAAATGCAATCAGCGCTGGTCGTAGTGATGTTGATTACCTGCAGGGTTTTAATCACGATAGCCGGTTTGGGACCGGCCGGGCGGAATGAACTGGCCAGGTAGATGGCAGCTGCTGCCGCTACCAGCGAAAGTACCAGCCGGATATACAGTCGTTTCATACTACTTCATTTATTTAAAGGTAAAATGGAGAGGGAGGGAGAAACAAATGTAAGGGGCCATAAATAATATGATTTTGCTCAGTCCGGGCCCCTCCGGTAACCCGTTGAGGTTTTTTTGCGGTCAGGCATCTGCAGGCTCTGCCGGTGAAGGGTGAAATTGCCTGCCGCTTATTCAGTACCCGGATGAGAAGCGGCCGCTTCGAAAATGGAATTGAAAGAGGTTATTGCAAAACGGAGTGACTTCTTATTGTCAGCGCTTACGGAAAACCGGCGACGCGTGTTTTATTTTCCCGGTTATGCCTACCCGAAACCTATTCCATATATTAGCAATAACGTTTTGTTAGTGGAGCGCCGCTGACATGAAATAATCAATTATGCGACTGCTCCGGCTAAGGGTTTACCCATACCCCCGCCGTTTCCGGGTAAGTTCATATTGGAGTATCTGATTTTTTTTGTGTAACTTAATGGGAAGAAGAGCCTGTGTACATAAGATGAATGATTACGGACATTCGGCTCAGGGGGAGTAATCCCCGGGCAGAGAATGAAACAAAAACCAAGGGCAGGGGTCTCCGGGCAGTTGTTCTATCCTTCAAAAATTCATTTACCTGAACAACGGTTGGGCTGCTGCTGCCACACATTGTTGCTATGAAAATTTCTTCACCCGGTAACCTGTTTACCTCAGGTATTGCCCTGCTCATCAGCACCCTGCTGATTGTATATTTTGTATCAAACCGCCAGTTCCAGCGGGTTCGCGATACTTCCGGTCAGGTCACCCGCACCCGGCAGGTTATCCAGCATATTCAGAAATTAGTCATGACCGCACTCGATAACGAGACCGGGGCCCGCGGTTATGCTATCAGCGGCAAGGATGAATTCCTGGAACCACTGATCCAGTCGGGGAAAAGCTTCGGGGACGAAACAACGGCCCTGCAACAACTTCTTTCGGATAACCCCGGGCAATTGCAGCGGCTGGATTCAATCCGTTTTTTTATCAGCCGGCGCATGCACTTTTCCGACAGCATGGTCATCATAAAAAAAACAGGAACAGCCGCCGCCCTGGTGAGCCTGGTGGAAAGCGGACTCGGGAAACACTATTCCGACCAGATCCGGCGTATCGGGACGGAAATGGAACAGTATGAAACAGAGCTGCTGGCTATCCGGAAGCAGGACAATGAACAAACCATCCGCCAATTAAACATCATTTTATACAGCATCCTGGCCTTTATCTTCGGACTGGGTCTCTTCATGATCCAGCGGCTGCACAGGGATTACCGGAAACAGGTGGCAAGTGAACAACGCTTCAGCGCCCTGCTCGACGCGGCCCCGGATGCCACCGTGATTACAGACGAACAGGGCCGGATCCGGGTCATTAACCAGCAGGCAGTAGAACTTTTCGGTTATACAAAGCAGGAAATGACCGGCCAGCCGGTGGAAATACTGGTTCCCATCGCCCTGCGAACGGCGCATATACATCACCGGAATAGCTTTATGCGATCCGCCCACCTCCGGGCCATGGGCGCCGGGCTGGATCTCTTTGCTGTGAGAAAAAACGGATCTGAATTCCCGGTAGAGATCAGCCTCTCTCCCATTCAAACGGATGAAGGGCTGCGGGTAATCGCTTCGGTACGGGACATCACTCAGCGGAAAACGCTGGAAACGGCCCTGCGCCGCAGCAATGCCGAACTGGAAGCGTTTACCTATTCGGTGTCGCATGACCTGCGGGCTCCGCTGCGGGGTATTGTCGGCTTTACCAGCATCCTCGAGGAGGATTACCAGGATAAACTGGATGAGGAAGGCCATCGCATTACCGGGGTTATTAAGTCCAATACCCTCCGGATGGGTCACCTGATCGATGACCTGCTTGCTTTTTCCCGGCTGGGCCGGCAGGAGATCCTGAAAGCAAACGTGAATACCGATGCCCTGGTGAAGGAAATTTTAAACGAGCATATTAAACCGCTCTCCCGGCCGGGTATTCAATGGAGCATCGCACCTTTGCCACCTGTTTATGCCGACCTGAATACACTCCGCCAGGCCTGGATCAACCTGCTTTCCAATGCGGTGAAATATTCCGCAAAAAAAGAAAGACCGGAGATTGAGGTCGGCCATTATACAGACAAGGGGCAGCAGGTCTTCTTTGTAAAAGATAACGGGGTGGGTTTTGATAACAAGTACCGGGATAAACTCTTCCGGGTATTCCAGCGGCTGCATAACGAGGAGGATTTTGAAGGCACCGGGGTGGGACTGGCCCTCGTGGAAAAAATCGTGGCAAGACATGGGGGAAAAGTATGGGCCGACGGGAAAGAAGGAGAAGGGGCCTGTTTCTTTTTTTCCCTGCCAGATCCCACGACAAACCTGTAAACGGAACAGCAAAACATAAACGATGGATATACATAATAAAGTGGAAATTCTGCTGGCCGAAGACAGTCAGCATGACGCGGAACTCACGATCCGGGAATTGAAAAAGCACAAAATGGCCAATAACCTCGTGCACGTGAAGGACGGGGAAGAGGCGCTGAATTTTATTTTTGGCAGGGGCGCTTATATTTCGAGGAAGGATCGTATTCATTTTCCCAAAGTGATCCTGCTCGATATCCAGATGCCGAAAGTAAACGGGATTGAGGTACTGCGGCAGATCAAGGAAGACCCCCGCACCCGTTCCATCCCGGTAGTGATCCTGACTTCTTCCAAAGAACACCCGGATGTAAAAGCCTGTTATGAACTCGGGGCCAACAGTTATATCGTGAAGCCGGTGAATTTTGAGGGATTTGCGGAATCCATCCGGAACCTGGGTTTTTACTGGCTCCTGCTGAATCAATCACCGGAATAATATCGGGTTTCTATGCAAAAAGCGATGAACATACTGATGCTGGAAGACAGTGCTACGGATGCCGAACTGGTGCAGCGCCTGCTGAAAAAGGAGTACCCGCAATGCCGCATACAGCTTGCCGTTACCCGCGAGGCCTTCCTCCTCGCTTTGTACCAGTCGGAGCCGGATGTGATACTGGCGGATAATTCCCTTCCCCAGTTTGACGCCCGGGAAGCCCTCCGGATGGTGCGGGACAACGGGATCAATACTCCTTTTATTATGGTGTCCGGTACCACCACGGAAGAATTTGCGGTGCAGATGATCAAGAACGGGGCGGATGATTATATTCTGAAAGACAGGCTGATCCGCCTGCCGGCTGCCATAGAGGCTGCCCTGCGGCACCAGGAAGCGGAACGGGAAAAGGCAGGAGCCCTGCGAAAACTGGTGGAAAGCGAGGAAAAATACCGGACCATCGTGGAACGGATCTCGGATGGATTTATCGTAATGAACCGGGGATGGGAAGTCACCTATATCAATCCCGCTGCTGAAAAATTATTGCGGCGGCCGCCCGGTTACCTCATGGAAAAAAACATGCAGGAAGAGTTCTCCGCCATCCATGACCGGCCCTTTTTTGCGGCTTTCGAAGAAGCCATCTACACCGGGAAAAACAGGTACCTCGAATTATATTCCGCATCCGTGGACCGCTGGATACAGGCCAGCATCTATCCTTCGGGAGATGGGATAGCTGTTTTCTTCCGCGATTTTTCCGAACAGCGGAAAGCTGAGGAAGAAGCGCGAAAGAGCGAAGAAAAATACCGGATTTTTATTCAGCGGGTTACGGACGCATTCATATCCCTGGATCACAACTGGTGTTATACCTACCTTAACCAGCAGGCCGGTGAACTGATCCACCGGAAACCCGAAGACCTGATCGGGAAAAATGTATGGGCAGAATTTCCGGATGCCGTTCATTCTGCCACCTTCATGGCCTTCAACCAGGCGATGAATGAACAGCGCTATCTCAGCAACGTGGATTATTATGCCCCGCTGGATCTCTGGCAGGAAAATCATATCTATCCTTCGGAAGACGGGATCTCTGTGTTTATCCGGAATATTACGGAGAAAAAGAAGCTGGAACTGGAATTGCAGGAGCGGCAAAGAAAGGAACAGCAGAAAATGATCGCGGCGACTCTTGAAGCCCAGGAAAAGGAAAGAAATGCCATTGGCGCTGAACTGCACGACAATGTAAATCAGATCCTGGTCGGTACCCGGGTCCTGCTGTCTGTATTGCGGGAACACCCGGACCGAACCGGAGAAATCGTGAACAACTGCCTGGATAACCTCGCGCTTGCAATCCTGGAAAACCGGAAAATCGCACACGAACTGGTGGCGCCCGATCTGTCAAAAGAAGACCTGCCGGGTCAGCTTAACCGGCTTTGCGAAACCATGCTCCGTCCCGCGGGCATCGAAACCTTTCTGCAATACGGGGAGTATTCCGAATCAGAACTGGATGAAAAAAGAAAACTTTCCCTCTACCGGATCGCGCAGGAGCAATGCACGAATATCATCAAATATGCTTATGCGAAAAACGTGATCCTGACACTCTCCACGCTCAATGGAAGCCTTGCCTTCCGGATCGCGGATGATGGTGTAGGCGCCGAAACCGGTAAAACGGCCATGGGGATCGGGTTACAGAATATCAGCAACCGCTTAACCGTTTTTGGCGGAACCCTGCAGGTAATCACCAACCCGGGAGAAGGGTTTGAACTGGAGATTACCATGCCCCTGGCGGAAAATGAATAAGTTTACTCAGAAGGTCCACCCCCACCCCGCATCCACATTTACCAATACAAAGTGCTGTTCGGATTTTGCAGTTTCACCGGGATGCCGGCTGAACTGCGGCTTCATATTCAGGTGACCGGTTTTCAGGTGAAAACTATTTTTTTCATTGATAGAATACGCAATGCTGAGCTCTCCGCCCCAGGAAAAACAGGGGGCTGACTGTTTATAAAGCCAGGTTTCATTTTGCCGGGTTAATTCCGGGGTCCATACTTTACTGATCCCGGCCAGCGGACTGAAGGCGGCTTCCCATTTCC
This sequence comes from Sphingobacteriales bacterium, assembly GCA_016192105.1. GTDB lineage: Bacteria > Bacteroidota > Bacteroidia > Chitinophagales > Chitinophagaceae > JJ008. Next base: position 23,079 of record JACPUV010000018.1, read on the forward strand.
CGGAGAAGCTTTTATACAGCAGGGGGCCGGCCATCCACCCGACGGCCCGGTAATGATTGGCAGCTGCGAGGGCGGGTACCCTGCTGTTACCGGCTTTATTGCTCGCGTAATAAAGCATCGTCTTTATACCCGTCCACGAGTTGAACCGGTACGTATAACTGATATCAAAGGTGAAACCCGGTTTGGCAAAACCAGAAGTCTGGATGGCGGGGTCTTCAGCAGCGAAACAAAGGAGGGGAACACTGATACCCGCGCTGAAAGCCAGTCCGGATTTTTTTTGCGGCAAGGTTATTTCCTGCGCAGCAAGCGGCAGGACGAGTAACATGATAACGATCCAGCTCATCATCTTTTTCATAATTCCCTCCCCCCTGCTTGCAAGGTACTACCCCGAGCAAGGGAAAACAATGATTAATGGAAGGGGATAGCAGGAAAAAATGTGGTTGGGCCTGTTTCTCTTCGATACTTTATCAACAGCACAGCAATAAGCGGCGCCGGGTAGAAAACCAGTTCTGTTCCCTGGTAAGGCCACTGTCCACATGGGTCGTTTCCACCAGTTGCCCAAAATGTTCACCTGTTTCGCTGATGAGTGCAAACAAAGCAGAGCACATACTTGCACTCGTCAGGCAGATCTTAGAACGGCTGGCGCACTGAATTTTTTTTGTATTGTGCCTGCCGCGTAAAAATCTACCAGTGATTTTAAAGGCGCTCCCCATCTTTCTGATTTTCATTGCGCCAGGAATTTCACCGCTCCCCCACAGGGGGTTCCTGCTTTATTCTGTTGGTAATCAATTCCTCAGAAAATGGACATTTTTTAGCCATGATCAGAAATACTAAATAGGGTGAAATAGTTCATCTTATTTGTTGAGATAATCATAAATAGCTTACTAATAATTATTTAGCATAATAGTACGGGCAAATATTACCCGATTTATTGTCCCCGCCTGGTTATAATCGGTAAATTACAGGGAGTCTTCCGGGTCTTCGCCTGCCGCCCTGCTCCTGACAGAAAAACGGCAGACAGCTTTCTTATGAGGCATGTCCTACTATATTGTTTGTTTTTCTTTTTTCTTACCCCTCTCCTTGTTGCGCAAACAGTGGTCTCCATGAAAATTGAGGGCAGCATTAACCCGTTAACGGCCAGCTTTATTCATGACGGTATGCGGAGAGCCAAGGATCAAAAAGCCGAATGCCTGCTGATACATCTCAATACACCGGGTGGTTTGCTGAAATCAACGCGTGGCATTGTCAGCGAAATTCTCAGCTCCCCTGTTCCGGTGATCGTATATGTTTCTCCCGCCGGGTCACAGTCCGGTTCCGCAGGTGTATTTATCACCCTGGCGGCGCATATTGCAGCAATGGCGCCCGGTACCAATATCGGGGCGGCCCACCCTGTTTTGCTGCAGGGACAGATGGACAGCATTATGACGGAGAAAGTAACCAATGATGCAGCAGCCTTTATCCGTTCCATTGCGGAGAAAAGAAACCGGAATACAGAATGGGCAGAAAACGCCGTGCGCAGGAGTTTTGCCTATACAGAGACGGAAGCGCTCCGGGATTCGGCTATTGATCTCATTGCGGTCAATGACCAGGACCTGCTGAACCAGTTAGACGGGAAGACCATTACGCTCGTCAACGGCACAACAACCCTGCATACGAAATCAGCTCAGGTTGAAGTGTACAGGATGAATGGCTTTCAGCAATTCCTGCATATCATCAGTGATCCGGATATTGCCTACCTGCTCCTGTTGCTGGGTGTCTTTGGTATCCTCTTTGAATTTTTTAATCCCGGAGCCATTGTACCGGGAGTGGTAGGGGGCATCAGCCTCATCCTCGCGTATTATGCCATGCATACCCTGCCAATCAATTTTGCCGGGCTGGCCCTGATCTTATTTGCCCTGTTACTTTTTATACTGGAAATAAAGATCATCAGTCATGGAATGCTGGCCATCGGGGGAATTGTTTCCCTGCTACTGGGATCCCTGATGCTGATCAAACCCGGCGCTGCCCCTGAGTTCGTGCAAATTTCAAGGCCGCTGATCATAGCCGCAACCGCGGTTGTTTCCGCTTTGTTTTTATTCATTATCAGGGCAGGGATCCGGGCGCAACGAAGGAAACTGGTTACCGGTCCCGGCACACTGACTGGCGATACCGGTGAAGTAACGGAGCCCCTCACACCTGCCGGCACTGTTAAACTGCATGGGGAGCTATGGAATGCCGAATCCATTGCCGGGAACATCCCGGTGGGGGAGAAAGTGCGGATTATTGAAATGAAGAAACTGACTTTATATGTTGAACCAATTAATCATGCTAAAACTTAATTTATGGAACAGTATCCTTATCTGATAGCGGGAATTTTATTTTTTGTTATTATTATCCTTGGCAGCGCCATTCGTATTTTACGGGAATATGAACGGGGTGTTATTTTCAGGCTGGGGCGCCTGATCGGGAATGACGGGGTAAAGGGGCCGGGACTCATTTTGCTGATCCCCTTTATTGACAGGATGGTAAAAGTAAGCCTGCGGACCGTGGTGCTGGATGTGCCGCCGCAGGATGTGATTACCCAGGACAATGTGTCCATTAAAGTGAATGCCGTGGTCTATTTCCGGGTGATGGAGCCCCAGAAGGCCGTGGTACAGGTGGAAAATTTCCTGGCGGCCACTTCGCAGATCTCACAAACCACCTTGCGGAGTGTATTGGGACAATCGGAACTGGATGACCTGTTGTCACAACGGGATAAGATCAACCACAAACTGCAACAGATCATTGATACCAATACAGAACCCTGGGGCGTAAAAGTATCAAACGTGGAAGTGAAGCAGATTGACCTGCCGCAGGAAATGCAAAGGGCCATGGCCAAGCAGGCGGAGGCTGAGCGGGAACGCCGGAGTAAAGTGATCGCTGCCGAAGGTGAATTCCAGGCATCACAGCGGTTATCAGATGCCGCCAGGATATTGAGCGAGCAGCCCAGCGCCCTGACCCTGCGTTACCTGCAGACCCTGCGGGAGATTGCCACCGAAAATAATTCCACGACAATATTCCCGGTACCGATTGATCTGCTGAAACCCTTCCTGAACAGCGGGGGAAAAAAGCTGGAGGCGCAATGAGGGGACAGGAGAAAGGATCAGTCCTGAACTCAATGTTTCCAGGCTTCACTTTACAAATTGACTGAACCCATACTTTTCTGATTTGCTGTTGAAGGTATCAATGACCGCTTCTTCCAGGCTGATATCAAGCAGGGAAGCGAGGAGGTCGAGGTAGATGGCAATGCCACCGATCTCTTCTTTCAGCATTTCCTTCGTGATGTCTTTGGCGGTATAACTGCTGCCGCCATCCACTCCTCCCCGTTCCACCCGCTGCATTTTCTTGATCATATTGCACAACTCCCCCACTTCACCAGCCAGGGCCGTGGTCCAGTAAGTGAGCGGCTGGTTATCGTAACAGTTGAAACCTTCTGTGGCCCTTTGCACGTTGAGCGGGCGGAAAGAAGCGAGGTCTAATTTCATTGTACCTGGGTTTAGATGAGTTCCGGGAATACTACAAATATAAACAGCCGGTTCCTGCAAAGGGGGCATAAAAAATCTCCCGGTCCATGGACCGGGAGACAGCCCTGAACAAGAATGCTTCTTCAGAACCGGAAACCGATTCCGGCTGTGGCATTCACTACAGCTATTTTCTGGTAACCCTTATCTGATTCATCTGTCCAGATATCAAACATATTGAATACCGGCTTCATATACTGGTACTCGCCGTTGACAAAGAAAAAGAATTGCTTCCCGGCATCAAGCTTCAGGTCCAGGCCACCCTGGACAACCGGTGAGATACCCCAGTCCGCTTTTACCGCCTCTTCATTATCATAATAAAAAGCCGGCATCCGGACATTGGCAATGCCGCCCATTATATGGACGCCTGCGCTTACGTTTTTAACAGGTGCAAAATTCAGGGTGGGCCCCAGGGCAATACCGTACATTCTCCAGTTATCCATGGTCATCGTAACGGTTTGGGTCCCCTCGCCAAAATCGAAATTTAATACCAGGTCACGGGTATTGTACTGGCTGTAAAAGACGGTCCCCCCGATCCCCGCACTGTTTTTAAACCGGTATTCATAATTCATACCGACTGTTATACCGGTCCTGGCATATCCCGCTTCATCCGTGGAAGGCATGCTGCTTGAAAAAACACCCATTGGGAAGGAGGGCCCTGCATGAAGGGACAGCAGGGAGTTCCTGTTAAATGCTTTTCTGCTTCCCTGGGCCGGCAATGCCCCGCTGACCAGCAGGACAAGTATCAATACAAGCATCTTTTTCATACCATTGATTTAGTGGTGATCTTTTTCACGGTTACCATGCCCCGGGAAATCTAACAACCCCCTGGCAGGGAGAACAATGAGGAGATTGTGGCTGACCCTTGATACTGGTCATAGGAACCGGCTTATTAGGGAGGGTATATTTATAGTTTATATTTCCTCCATTAGCCTCCCCGCTGGTCATAAGTAGGCTACGAGCTTTGAGCCTCGAGCTACGAGCTACGAGCGGCGAGCAGCGAGCCACGAGCTATGAGTTACGAGCTGCGAGGCGAATAGTGAGGTATCCCGCTTTAGGTCTCGCAACTCGTCGCTCACTCCTCGCAGCTTTTTGAAAGACATTAGCTATGAGCTTTGAGGCACGAGTTACGAGCTGCGAGATGAATAGTGAGGTATCCCGCTTTAGGTCTCGCAACTCGTCGCTCACTCCTCGCAGCTTCTCGCAGCTTTTCGAAATCCGGGAGCTACGGGGTATTCTTCACCTGCGCTCGGGAAAAGTTTGCCGCAGCTGCCGTTGGGGGAATAATCATTGCAGAAGCCGCCTCAAATCGGTAACTTAACTGTCTAAATAACCAGCCATGGTCTTCATCTATATACTTCTTGGACTGATCATCTTCGTGCTGGCGTCGGCTGCCTTCCTGCCCAAAGCCTATCATGTGGAGAAAACCATTTTTATCAAATGCCCGGTTGAATATGTTATGCAGCGGATCGCGGATTTGAATTTCTACAGCCAGTGGAATCCCTGGCAAAAATCTGATCCGGCGGCTAAAACGAATATTACAGGTGCGGCCGCCAGTCCCGGTCATAAATATACCTGGCAGGGAAAGAAAGTAGGGACTGGCAGTCTGACCCTGCTCAGTATGGACCAGAAACATATTCATTTCGACCTGGAATTTTTAAAACCCTGGAAGAGTAAGGCGAAGGACAACTGGCTGTTTGAACCCTGGGGGGATGGCAATGAAGCAAAAGTGACCTGGCAAAACAGCGGCGACCTTCCTTATCCGATTGCCCGGCTGATGGGACCGATGATCAACAAAAGCCTGAACCAGCAGTTTGCGAAGGGGCTGGAGAATTTGAAGAAGCTCTGTGAGGGATAGGGAATGGAGCTTTCGGAGCGTGTTTAAGTTCAGGTAGAAAATGCGGATTCTTTAGGAGCAGGCGCATTCGGTAGTCTATCATCGTAAGCCATCAGTTGTAATTACAGCCCCTTTGCTAACCTATGTGTAGGCGTTGTAATCCCTTTGTGCTTTGTGTGGAGAATTGATGGGGCTTGTCCCGGCCTCCTGGTTAAATCCCTTTCTGCATATTTTCATATAGGTGAAATAGCTCTTCAGCATCTGCATACCATCCCTGAAACTCATCCATCCTGCTTCCTTCATTTTTTTATTTTTCATGCTCACGACCCATAGCAGTCTCCAATACCGGATTATTTCTTTCCAGGCAAAGAACAGGGAATGCCGGGGGTCATATATATGGGTGGGCTCACTGCCGGCGCCGTTGAGTTCAATAATGCTGAACGCTTTTCCGGCTTCTAATTCTTCCCAGCTCCTGTACCGGATATCCAGCCGGCCAAAGTAAAAGCCGTGGATCTGGTTGCAGATCTTATTAAAACTGGCATTGAGTTCCGGGGTAATCAAATGACTGTCGTCCAGGAATAAAGCACCCCGGGCATGATTGCCATAGGGCACCAGCAGTTCTGTTTTTCCGGCGGGAAGTACCTGGTGGATTGCCTGGCCCAGTTGTTTTTCCAGTGCGGGAAGCTGGAGAAGAAACCGGTCATTGGACAGGAGCAGGGAGCGGATGGACTGTTTACCATCTCCGGTTACCCGGAGAAATTCTTTCCGGACAATACCGGTGATCCTTCCTTCTTTCTCACCGGGGATTCTGACCCAGAAGAGCCCGGTTTCATTCGGGAGATCAATAAAGGGCTGAACCAGGAACGGAACCGGGTAGCGGCTTACGACAGCCTCCAGTTGCGCGGCTGTATTCACTTTTATCACGCCCATCCCCTTTCCCCCGATATCCGGTTTTACAACGAGCGGAAAACAGAATTTGTTTTCCTCCAGTCCGGCCTCAATCCGGTTGAAACAGGTTCCCGGTTCAAACAGGAGGGATGGCGGTCTGAAAGCGGCCGGTACCAGGGGATCAATGCTGAATTTGCTTTCCATCATCAGCCCGGCATGCTGTATGCCCGGATTCGATGCCGCGGTAAAGAAAAAGCTTCGGGCCCTCAGGCAATACCAGAGATATACAGGAAATACAGGACCATATACCAGGCTGGTTGGCCAGTATTCCCAGTTCAGCAGTCTTATATGGAATCTTTTCAGGAAACGCAGCATGATTTAATTGATTACCCAGTTTTCTTTTTCCAGCAGGACGGAAAGAATCGTTGCCACCGCCAGTCCCGCTGCGATCAGTTGATGATAGAGGGAATGCCGGATTTTTTTGACAGCCATAAACAGCATAACGAAGAAAAAAACACCCTGCGGCAGCTGCTGTACAGGGGATTGCTGCAGCAGGGCCAGGTTAAACAATACCGACAGGAGAATACTGCAGGCCATCACCAGGAATATGACCGGGAACTGGCTCATGTAATATTCTTTCATATCCTTACTTTCTTCGCGTTCATTCGAGGGCAGGAGGAGTTTCGCAATTACAAAAAGAGAGACCGGGTAAAGCAGTACAAAAACCATTTCGGTAAAGGTCCAGGCCATTTTATTTTTTAACTGGTAGGTGATAAACCAGTCCTGTATATGAAGAAAAAGAATAAAGATCACCCAGGTGCCCTGGGGCCAGTAAAACCGTACCTGCCGGCGGTTGTACAGCAGGTCCGTAAAAGCGGACAGCAAATGCGTGATCCCCAGTCCCAGTATAATGGATACCAGGATCGTACTGTATTCAAAAGCGCTGATGGAGTTAACCGGCATGATCGGGCGGGGTTGAAGGGAAATACAGGTTATTCAGATCCGGAATAAAATGCTCCAGGGGCAACACTTTTGTTTGCCGGTTCCCGCTGCGAAGGTCCTGGTAACTCAGCAGGCCCTGCTGACCCGGGCCCAGCTCTATAAAAGAATAGCTCAGGGTTTTCAGCCTGGCTCCCCTGTTTATGATAAAGCCGTTTTCGGGATCGGTTACCGAGCTGAAAAAAGAGAAGATGGATTCCCGGCTGATACCGGGTTGGGTATTCATCCAGTTCTCAAACAGTTCCTGGCGGTAATTTTTTGCGGCGGGACTGTAGAGCGTGGCCGATGACCAGATACGTGCGCTGCCGGTATCGAAATGGGTCCGGTGTTTGTTTTCACCGTCCCAGACCAGTTGAAACAGGTTTTGCTCACTCCAGACCACCAGGGTATAGGGTTCTACACCCTGCATATCCATCAGGGACCACTCCACTACCGGGTAAACGGATTTAAGCAGGGCCGTGACGATCAGGCCGCGGCTTTTTTTGTATGCCGTTTCTTTCCTGTGATTTTCAAAAGCACCGTTCAGCAGGATGACCACGTTTCCGTAATTATTGATACCGGCCCAGGTACCCCCGGCCCTCCGGTCAAGGGGAGCAATGAAACTCCAGTTCTCACCGCTCAGGAGGGCAGGACCGGCGGTAGCAGGACGTTCGGGGTTTTCATCCCTTAATGAGGTAAAAATGACCGAATCCTTTTGTGGAATAAAGAGAACCGTACACATATACCCGTAGTTAAGCCATTATTTTATTTGCAGTAACCCTCTCCGGCCCCGCATTGTTTCCGGCCGATTGCTTATACAGGAGGGTGGAATAAGCAACTCCGAATTCGTTGCTGACGAGGTCCAGGTTCATTTCGACCAGGGCCACTTTGATCAATGCCAGGTGGTGAATCGTATGTTCAATGGTATAGACCAGCTCCCGGTTATAGGTGGTCGTTATTTCCCGGTAGGTACCCTCCGGCTGTGCCGCTACCTGTAAGGACAGCATTTTATCCGGCATTGCCACCGTGGTTACCAGTTCGTCTATCGCCTGCAGGGACGCTTCCCGGCTGGTTTCCAGCAGGAGATTCCGGCTCCTTCGTATATAATCCACGCAGCCCGGGTCATAGCCCTTCAGCACGCATTGCAGGATTTCGATGATATGACGGCTATGCCCCCCGACCGTGGATTGACCCAGGTGCTGCACAGGGCGGATGTATTGTTCATCCGATAACTGCAGCAGCAACTGCCTCAGGCAGTCCAGTTGTTTTACCAGTTGTAAAGCGATCATGTAAAATATTTTCGGTTTATTTATTTGCGGCGATGGACTGGTACATCTTCTGTCCCTGTGCCCGGTAGATCCATAAAAGAACTGCGCAACAGATCCAGACAATAATTGCGAGGATAAAAAGCTGGCCACCATCACCTGCGGAATCAACCCCGATAATCGTCAGGTGGGAGAATATAGCCCCGCTCATCAGCCCGATACCCGTCAGTGCGCCGGCAAAAACTGTGGGGGGAAGAAGGAGGAGGATTCCGGCAATCAGTTCAAATACGCCGGTACCGATACGGCCCCAGGGTTCTACACCCAGTTTAGTAAACAGGGCTACCGATTCCGGGTGGGCGGTGAACTTAAAATAAAGGATCTGCAGCAGGATCAGGGCGGCTGCGATGCGGAGTACAAGCGGGATGATCTTTTTTATGTTCATACAGGTTGGTTTTGCCGGGAATATTATTGAAATAATTTTTGCCAGTTCTGGTCAGCAAAGGTTTTCAGGTTGGATTCGTCCCTGTTCCATTTATTCAGGGTATTATTGGTCCAGGAATGATAAAACAGGTAAAGTTTTCCGTTTACTATTTTAAATGTGGCGGGATCAATTTCCACTTTCTCACCCGAAGCGCCCATGGCATAAGCGCACCAGCCACCGTATTGCGGTTCATATTTCCGGAAATCTTTCAGGAACAGCTCTTTGTTTTCAGCAGTCGAGAAATAATAAGTAACCCCTTCCGCATAAGCAGCCAACTCCTTGCGGCCTTTTACCGCTTTGTTCGCTGTGAAATAGGCCACCGGGTCATAGCCCTGTATGGCAAGCCCTTTTTCGAGGTTAAAATGGGTGCTGCGTAAACCGGTTTGCCCCAGCAGTTGACCAGCCGGGATAACCAGCAGGAATAAAAGACTGTGATACCATTTCATGCTGACGGGATTTATTGCTGCAAAAATGCGGGCTTGCCGCAAAGCGCTCCTTATACATTGTTCCCGATCATTGGTATATTTTTCCCAGTTCCCCCTTCTGCTGCCCGGCTTCTCAGCTGGGAAGGATTTTGCGCGGTATATTTTTTAAAGAACTTGCTGAAATGAGAGCATTCTTCAAACCCCAGCTCTTCTGCAATTTCCTTGACGGATTTATCCGTATAATAAAACAGGCGGCGGGCTTCCATGATAATCCGGTCATGGATATACTGCAGCGGGCTTTTCCGGCTGTATTGGGCGAAATAGTTGGAGATCGTTTTCGGGGATTTATTTAATAAGGCGGCATAAAACTGTACCTGGTGCTGCTCCCGGAAATGGATTTCCACCTGCAGGTTGAACTGCCGGATCAGGTTGAATTTGTCTTCGGATGGTTCAGCGTTGCCGAGGTACTGTTTTTTGGCCAGCCGGGTGGTTTTAATGATCAGCTGTACCAGCAGCATGCGGAGCATTTCTCCCTTGATGTCTTCTTCGGAGACAAATTCTTCTTCAAAAACCGACAGGAGGTTTTCATAAATAGCAATATCCGCCGGTTCAAGCCGGGTAAACATGGTGGGGGAAGGGCCAAAAAAAATAAAACCCACGCAGCCGACTTCCGCATCGTGGTTCACGATACAATAAAATTCCCGGTTAAACTGCCAGGCAACAATATCTTCCGGCCGTTCGAAGCGGAAATGCTGGTTAAACATGATGGGCAGCACGGTATCCCGCTCAAACTCATGCGCCGCTTCATCAATATAGATCAGCTGGGAGGCGCCGGTATTCCAGGCGATGGTATGAAAAGTGAAATCTTTTGTTTGCTCATAGGGTTGCCGGTGGAAATCGTTCTCCCGCTTATGCAATAAGATCTTACCGTGACCATCGGAATGTGTAAAACTGTACTTCATTGGTTTTGTTTCGACCGGCAATTACGCAGGTAACAGGCAGCCGGATCTGTACAAAATGTTAATTCCGGGCTTTCCCCCGCAAATTACTCATTCAATATAACCAATTTCAGGAATTCATAGAGGGCCGGTTTCCCGCTTCGGCAATCAGCGGACCGGATTATTGGTAATCCTGTAGTTTTAACGACATACCACTTGTATGAACGGGAAGCCGCCGGCAGGTAAGGCTGTTACCGAAATACTGAAGAATTACACTGCCGGCAGGCAGGGAGGGCGGTTGGGGGCAGGCCAGCCCTACAGGGCCCTCACCCTCCCGCTCCCCGACACATGACTTGTGATCACGGGGCTGCCAAGATAATAGACGGAACCGCTGCCGGAGATATGGGCATCGAGGGTTTGGGCTACTTTGACCCTGATATTGCCGGAGCCACTGATATGGGTACTGGCTTTGTCGGACTGGAGCCCGGTGAGGTTCATGTTGCCGGAGCCACTGAGCTGCAGGGACTCATTGACCGTGGTGCCACTGTACACGGTTAAGGAACCTGAGCCACTGATGGTCCCTGTTAGTTTGTCGCTGATGGCCGCCTGCTGTACTTCGAGGTCGCCGGAACCACTGACTTTAAGATCGAGCAGGTTGCCGGTAACCGGACCGGTAACGGATACGGCTGCTGAACCACTCAGGTTAACGGATTTGACCAGCGGAGCGGTGATGTTTACGACAATATCTTCATGTTTACGCACCCAAACCCCGTTCTGGAATTTGATCACAAGTTCATCGCCTTCTTTGATGAACTGCATTACATCAATGATATTCTGCTGGGCCATTACTTCCACTTTATACACGGGACCGATGGCGTAGTTGACCCGGCCATGTATGGCTACGGATAATTTACTGAAGTCCGTTACGGGAATAACCTGCTGGACTACGGGTCCGTCGCCCACTACTTTATCGCAGGAAGAGAAGAAGGCCAAAAAGGCAACTAACAAAAAGGAGAAGCTGATTTTTTTCATGACTGATAGGTTGAATGATGATTATGGTTAAAACTCAATTTTGTAATTCAGGACGGGCAGCAATCCCATCTGGTAATAGGTGACGATCTTGTTTTTATCCTTGTCCCAGCCCTGGCCGAATACATTCTGCCGGTTGCTGACGTTCTGGATATCGAGCGATAAAGTGCTGGTGACGCGGCGGCGGTTCCACTTGATGCTGGCCCGTATATCGGTCCGGAAATAATCCGGATTCTTTAACGTGAAAGCCTGTTTCTCGTAATAGACCGCATAGCCGGCCGCCGAAGATGCAGACGCATCAATCGGGGTATTGCGTAAGCCACCGGCATAGATGGTTTTGATATGCAGCCCGACGGTCTTTGATTTCCGTTCATTCACAAAATCCTTCCCGGCAATCAGGGTGCTGATATAATTGCCATTGAAACGGGTATTGCGTTCAATGCCATCGAGGGCTTTGTACTTCGATTGATACAGGGAACCAGTGAGCGTGAGGTAAAAATCATTGTGCAGGTAACGTTCTACGGAGAGCTCCAGTCCCCGGTTGCGGCCACGGCCCTTATTGGTCATCGGATCACTGAGGTAGTTGAATTCGATGTTGAGAGCCGATAAGGTACTGCTGTCATATACCGACACGGGTACATTGAACAGGTCCTGGTAATAGAGTTCCGCCTTCGCCTGCAGGTTGGGAGCCAGTCTGTAGTTATAGGACAGTACATAGTGATGGGCGCGGGTGAGCCCGAGATTTTTATTGGGCAGCACAATGGAGCCGCCGGGCCTTTCCTGCTGTACAAAATACAATCCCCAGGCCTGCGCCTGGCTATGCAGTCCATACCCGAATGCCAGCCCACTCCGTTTGTTGATCGTCCATTTTACAGAAGCACGGGGTTCGGCCGCCGAACTGTTATTCAGCGCTACCCGTATATAATGCATGCCGGCCTGAAGGGTTATTTTTTCAGAAGGACGAAACTGTGCCTGTGCAAATACCTGTTGCAGGGAGCTGTTGCCTTTAGTATTCACCCGCAGTTTAAGGGGCTCTCCATCATGATCCGGGTGGGATTGGTTGACAGAATATTTTACCAGCGTACCGATCACACCGGCCCGGACTACTAATTTTTTACTGAATTTATAATTGAGCGTGGAGTTCAGCACCCATTTCCGGGTATTGTACCGATCGAGCCAGGTGGGTACCTGTGTCAGGTCATCCAGATACAGGTGTTCTTTGAAACCGGTACGGGTAGCGGAAATACCGATACCGGTTTTCAGGCTCCATTTATTTCCCTTGAGGGTATGGGTCATCCCGTTCATCGAAGCATGGGAAAAGAAATCATAGGAATAACGATCGGAACGATCCTCCCATTTGGACGAATCTTTATCGGCCTCGTATAGCTGATCACTGCGTCCGTTGAAGCCAAATAGTGTAAAGGTTCCGGCCTTACCTGCAGGCAGGTATATATTATACGAGAGGTCCTGGAAATTGGTGATGCCGTTATTATCGATCAGGCCCAGCCTGGTCAGCAGACTGAGGGTGGAGTACCGGTAGTTCACCAGGTAGGAGCCCTTGTACTTTTTGGAAAAAGGGCCTTCCAGTGCCGCATTTAATCCAAGCACACCGGCCTGAATAGTGTATTCTCTTTTTTCATTATTGCCTTTGCGCAGGTGCAGGTCAAATACCCCGCTGATGGCATTGCCATATTCGGAAGCAAAAGCAGCGGTCACAAAATCGGAGTTGGCTAATAACTGTGCACTCAGGATGGAGATACCGCCGCCACTGTTGCCCGGCATGGCAAAGTGATTGGGATTGGGAATATCCAGTCCTTCCATCCGCCACAATAAACCCACCGGCGAGTTACCGCGGATAATGATACTGTTATTGCCATCCTCACCGGCCATCACACCGGGAAAGGCCACGGCCATGCGCAGGGGATCATTCACAGCGGCGGCGTACTTCTGGGTTTCTTCCACGGTAAAGGCACGGGCACTGACCGCATTCATATCGTTCAGCGGTTTGTTCTTTTTACTGCTGACCTGCAGCAGCACTTCGGATTCGGCTTTGATCACGGCTTCCATCGGGATGCTGAGTACGGTTTCTTTACCGGAGTTGACCTGTATATTTTCCAGCACCACTTCTTTATAGCCGGTATAGCTGATCGTGAGGGAGTATGCACCAACGGGAATATCGGTAAAGCGGAACAGGCCTTCAGCATCCGTGATCACCGTGCGTTTCAGGGGTGATAATGTTACGGTGGCGCCGCTGAGGGGTTGTTGTAATAATTGTTCAACAGCCAGACCGCGCAATTGTCCTTTAAACTGTGCGGCACTTGTTAAGGAAAAGAGAAAGAAAAACAGCAGCGGGATAAAATTTTTTGGATTCATGGTTATATATCAATGGTTATACTGCTATAACAACCATTGATGCATTTACCCCTATTGATCTGCTGTAAAAAATCAGAAAAAACTGATGCCGGCTGTCCAGCCAAACCAGCCGCGGACACGGTTGCTGTACTCCTGGTTTTTATAGCCCACAGACGGTAATTCAAAACGATAACCGGTAATGGCGACGGTCTGGTCAGAAGTCAGCAGCGAATAAGAAGGTCCGGCGTAGAAAGAAATATATTTATTCAGTTTCACATTCAGGTTAAGCTGAAGCTTGTTCAGGAGATTTAAATAATCCCAACTGCCCCGGTAGAGATAATCGGATGTGAGCTCAGGATTCAGGGTAAGGGTCCTTGATTTATTCAGTTTTAACTCAGAACCGAGTCCATACCCGAAGGAATAGATCCGGTCGTTGTTACGCGGACTGACCCCGGCCTGGAGGATGCTGTAGAATTTTGAGTTACCGGTTTTGAAGGCCACATTAATGTCGGTGAGTTCATTCCGGAACACACTCAGTTTATGATAGCCTTTCAGGATAATATTGATCAGTCCGATGCTGTATCCATCCGAGCTGTCGGCGATATTGATCAGTCCGAACTGGACGCCCTTGAGTTTTTTGGCATAATTAATTACACCGGAGATCTGTACCCCATTCATCTCCCGGTTGCTGATATTGATCACCCCGGCTACCTGTGCACCGGTGACTTTATTTTTAGCAAAATTGGCCACCCCGGCCGCCTGCCAGCCCTTCACACTATCCATTACGTGATTGCACACCCCGGCTACCTGGAAGCCGGTGAAATTGCCTTTTACTAAATTATTCACGCCGGCCGCCTGGAAGGCATAGACCTTATTCAGTACGGTATTATTCACGCCTGCGATCTGCACGCCACGGGTAACACCACCCACCACATTGAACACCCCGGCTGCCTGGAAATATTTTACTTCCTTTTTATCAATATTAAAAAATCCGCCGATCTCCAATCCGTTGGTACCGGCGGTATAGCCACCCACTACATTCAGGGAAAACTTATTGATGACCTGTCCGCTCATTTGTCCGTGTGAACCCAGTCCGGGTACCAGGGAAACCTGGAAAGGCCGGGTGGTAAAGAATTTTCCCAGGTTGATGGTCTGCATTTTTTGTTTGGCCGATAACAGGAAGCGCCCCATACCGGTTCGCTCCACTTTGGATGAACCTGCAGCGGGGACAGGAGATTTTGTAAGGGCAGTATCCGCTTGCTGATGCTGTTTACCGGAATCCGGGCTGAGGTAATCTTCCGGACTGATCGTGACCACATCGTTGAATACCTGCAGGGGCATCAGGGTGATACTGAGTTCCTGGCTGCGGCCGGGCTGGATCAGGATGGACGTGTCTTCATAAAATTCCTTGCTCACCGTGAGGGTGGCACTCGTGGCTTTACTGCTTTTCAGTTTGAGTTTAAAGAAGCCGGCTTCATTGGTCAGGGCCGAAGCCAGCAGTTTCTTTTCATACACACTGGCATCGGGGATGGCGGCATCGGAATGTTCATCATAGACATAACCGCTCACGGTATATATTTTATCTTCCAGTTCGGCCTTCTTCGTGATCATCGTCATCCGGATGGGTGCTTTGCGGATGATGATATAGGTACCGCTCTCCCGGAATTCAAAGCTGGTATTGAAGAGCAGGGCCAGGACTTCTTTCAGGGTCTTATTGCGTACACTAAGGCTGACGAGGCTGTCTTTCTTTACCACCGAAGAACTGTAGGAAAAATAACAATCCGCTTTATTGCTGATGATCTCCAGTACCTGGTCCAGGCGCTGGCGGTTGACGTCAAGGGTTACGGACCGGTTCAGCACCGATTGTCCATAGGCGGTACCCACACTGCAAAAGAAGATCAGTATAAAAAGGAGGGTCTTGCTGGTTTTCATGTGTCTTATTCTAAAATGATCGTATCGCCTTGCTTCCGGACACTGATAGTGAAGGTGAGCCGGATCACTTCCAGTACCTGGTCCAGTGATTCGTTGTAGAAACTGGTATTCATCCGCAGTT
Organism: Sphingobacteriales bacterium; assembly: GCA_016192105.1. Taxonomy (GTDB): domain Bacteria; phylum Bacteroidota; class Bacteroidia; order Chitinophagales; family Chitinophagaceae; genus JJ008. The sequence continues at coordinate 38,864 of JACPUV010000018.1, forward strand.
CTTTCAGTTCTTCTTTTCCGAAGACGATCTTTGTTTTATAGGCTTCATTCAGTACCTGCACCAGTTTCCAGAGAGGCGTATCGTCGCAGACAAATTCCCTGGTGCGGTAATAGTTATGGAGTTTGTCGGTTACTTTTTCTTTCTCCTGTATTTTTCCCGCAAAAGGCATTTGTATTTTCTCCCCGGCCTGCAGGGTGAGCTCCTGTCCATCACGGCTTACTTTCACCACGCCGGTTTCTACCAGCACTTCCACATAGTTGCTGTCTTCGCGGATATTGAAGGAGGTACCCACCACGGTTACCTGTATATCTTTTATATCAATGATGAAGGGTTTTGCTTTATCGGGACTGATTTGGAAGAAGGCTTCCCCCTTTAGTTTAACGCTTCTCGTTTTTCCCTTAAAGGCTGTGGGGTATTCCAGTGTCGATTGTTTGTTCAGGGTGATCTCAGAACCATCGGCCAGTTTCTCCGTCAGCACCGATTGTCCGGAGGCCAGTGTTTTTTCTGCTGCGGGCCGGTTCAGCCAGAAGAGTCCGACAGCGATAATTAGGATAGCCGCAACAGCAATAGCCCTGAAATAAAAGCGGTTGAACAGGGGCTTAACGGGTGCCGCTTGTTGTTCCCCGTTATGGATCCGTTCTTTGAACTGGTTCCAGGCTTTGTGTTCATCCACGGAGGAAACGGCCGCCAGTTCGAGGCTTTTGTCCCAGACCGTTTTCAGCTGATTGAAGTAGCGGGCATTGGCCTCGTCTGCTTCGAGCCAGGCTTGTACCCGGGTCACTTCATCCGGCGGCAGTTCGCCCAGCAGGAAACTGACCAGGGTCTCATCGTTCATATGGTTGAATTGCTTTTCCAGGGTATTATATATTTAATAAGATGGCGATAAAGGGTAAAAAGTCCACCAGTTTGAGGCGCAGCAGTTTCAGGGCCTTGCCCATATGGTTCTCCACGGTTTTAACCGAGATATCGAGTTTATCCGCTATTTCCCGGTATTTCAGTTCTTCAAAGCGGCTCAGCTGGAAGACGGTCCGGCACTGTTCCGGCAGTTCATTCAGGGCCTCCCGGAATTGTTGCTCCAGTTCTTTGTTCATGGATTTATCGGTTGTTGAATCATTTTTCATCCGGTGTACCACGTGGAGGCGGTGAGCTGATTTTATTTTTTCATGTTTCTGGTAGTTCAGGCACTCATTATGAACGGCCCGATAGAGGTAGGCGGGAATGCTGCCCTGCAGGTTCAGGTGACCGGCCCGTTCCCATAGTTTAAAAAACACCTGTTGCACCCGTTCTTCCGCTTCATCCGGATCGTTCAGGAAAGAGCAGGCATAGGCATGCAGCTTTTTATAGTATTGTTTAAAAACCTGTTCAAAAGCCGCTTCATCCCTGGCGGCGATCAGGGCCGTAATGGACTGGTCCTGCAATTCCATGCCGATGTTTCTGTGTGCCGGTGCTATCTGTAAAGCTACGCCCAATTCTTCTTTAAGTGTATAACAACCGGATGAACGGGAACCCCTAGTGGGGGAGGAAGTTTTTTTTGAGAGGGATTCAAAGAGGGCCGGTTTCAGCTTCAGCTAAACTGTGGGGTCGGATTATTGGCAATCCTGTAATTTTAAGGTCATGTCACTTGTATTAACTGGAAACCGCAGGCTTTATTTGTCAACAGGATGGTTGCGGAGCGGGTACCGGGGCCCGGCGCTTATCTTCTTACTGCTTCTGTTTCTCATGTCCTGTTCCGTCAGTAAAAATCCCCTTCGCCGGCAGGTAAGGCTGCTGCAGAGAGGAATTTTGAAGGACGATACCAGCTATGTTTATGCGCTGCCTTATGGGGAGGGAAAAACCTTCCGGGTGATCCAGGGTTATTTCAGCCGCTTTACCCATAAGGAAAGAGCGGCACTGGATTTTAATATGAAAAGGGGAACAAAGATCTGTGCGGCAAGGGAGGGCGTGGTGGTAAGGGTGAAGGAGGACGGGAAAAAAGGAGGCCTGGATAAAAAATACCGGCCGGACGGAAACCATATCATTATCCAGCACCCGGATGGTACCCGGGCGGGTTACTGGCATTTGCAATACAACGGGGCCTTGGTCAATGTGGGTGATACAGTAAAGAAGGGACAGGTGATTGCTTTAAGCGGGAAAACGGGTTATGCGTTTAACCCGCACCTGCATTTCCTGGTCTGGCGTTCTTCAGGTGGTCAATGGCAACAGGTACCTACGAGGTTCGCGACCGCTAAAGGAATAAAATATCTGAAAGGATGGAAGCGGTATAAAAACAACGCCCCCGGAACAAAAGAACCATAGTGGTTGCCAGGCCTCATTTATTATTAATTTGCCTGGAGGGCTTTTAAAATATTTTCCTGCTTTTTGTAATCGGAAGACTGGCCGAGGATACGCACGAGTTCCGTATCGGTTATATAATCTTTTTTAAGGATCCTGGCCACCGTTTCCACGGGTGTTCCATACAGGGAATTGGCAAAACAGTATCCGATCAGCCAATAATCCGAACGGTAACCACCCCTGCGCATGGCATCATAGATCTCCGCCGGGTTAAATCCGCCTGAAAGAAATTTATAGACCGTAGATTTTACGGTGAACGCCTGGAATGCTTCGGGACTGTAATTGGACATACCCGAGGTAACCCAGGGGTCTGTGAACAGGGTGGTTTTATACGCGTAGTAGGAGAATACCACATCAATGCCCAGGTTGGCTTCTTTCAGGTATTTCGGAGCGGTATTGTCGCCTCCGTTTTGCCCGTAGGAAATATTCAGGGCCTTTTCCATATCCCAGGGCCAGAACAGATCAAAAAAGGAAGGTCTTTTGCTGTAACAAAAGCCGTAAAATATTTTATACAGGACCGGCCGGGTTATTTCCGGGTATTCTCTTCTTACCGTTGTTATCAGTTCGGGCACCCGCCTGGAAAACCAGCTATTGCCATTATCCATGGACGCCTGGTCCAGCAAAAGTAAATTCTCGATCAGCTGTTGCTGGAACTGAACGGCGTATTGCGGTAAAAAAACTTTCAGGATCGCCCCATCGGGTGCTTTCGCTTTTTGCAGACTGTCCACGAATTTAAGTTTCCCCGCAAACGTGGCAGGAATGGTCAGTTTGGGTGCATTCAGTACCGGTGTGATTACCTGCGACTGAACGGCGCAGGTCAGGACTACTGCTGTCAGCAATGATACTATTTGTTTTTTCATGTGTTGTTTTTTAGAAGGGGGTTACCACTTTATGCTTTTTAAAACATCTTTTATTACCAGCGGATACCGGACCTGGTCCTCTCTCAATAAACCCACACCGATATAGATGATCTCCTTTTCATCCGCATACCAGTAATGCTGCTGCAGCATCAGTTCCATAAAATAATGCGACGTGGATTTGAAGGATTTACCCCCGATTGTGATTTCCTGCAACGGGTTTTGCTGCAGGTTGATGGCAGGGTTCATACGCTGACTGTTCAGGATCAGTTGGTCCAGGGTCAGCTTTCCGGTATTAGGAGTACGGATGACCTGCAGGATCTCTGAATTGTTCGTACTGAGCAGCACCAACCGGTTATTGGTTTGCGCCTTACTCTGAAATATGGAATTATTCCGGTCGGACTTATAACTCCATTCCCAGGGATACTTCAGCCGGACTTTCGGGGGTTGTAACCGGAGGAATTTCCATTTCGGATAGTCCACCGGTGAGAAATACTCCTCCATCAACGGTACCAGCCAGTGCAGGGCCTGTTTTACCGTTGTAAAACTGTCTTTCCGGACCGAGCCCATCAGGAAACTCGCTTCATAGGACGTGGCGATGGTGGTCCCCCTTGTATCATTGTTGTGCCAGCTTACCGGGACAATCATGGCAATAACCTGTTTGTTTTTATAGAGGTGATGCCGGAACAATCCTTCAGCGAACCCTTCAGGCAGGGTATCCATACTAACCCCTTCAGGCAGCCGCGCCTGCTGCGATTGACCACTGGCCGTAATGAAGAACATCAGCAGGAGCAAGGCAATTTTTTTCATAGCTGTTACATTGGTTGAATCTGCGTTATTGTTTTACAATCTCTACTCTTCTGTTTTTTGCCCGCCCTTCCTCTGTGTCATTGGTACTGACCGGACAAAGGGATGCCACTCCGTCTGAAAGAAGCCTTTTTGCTCCTATGCCTTTTGATATAAGATAATCCTTCACTGCTTTTGCCCTTGATTTGGATAAAGTGATATTGGAGGTGAATACTCCGGTATTGTCTGTATGTCCCACAACATGGATTTTAACAGCAGGATTGTCGTTGAGATAATCAATGACCAGCTGTAGTGCCGGAGCTGACTCGGGTTTTATCACCGATTTACCTACGTCGAATAGAATCCCGTATAAGGCGAACTTGCCATTGCGGTCAATTTCTTCACTCATACTTACTTCAACGTCCTGTTTCATGTCTTCAACCTCCACAATAAATAAATCAAATCCCTGATCATCGGAGTCTTCAGCATTTTCAATAGTAAACCATACTGTTTTCCCGTTTTGGTTCATTTTAAAAAAGTCTTTTCTCACGGATAGTGAAGACCCCTTTGCTTTTAACACCGCATTATGGTAATTAAGCCGGATTTGCTCCCCGCTGAACTTTCTGGGTTCTTCTTTGATTTTTGCGTACCTGAGATGATAAAAACGACCCGCTGCCTCTTTATATATGCGGTTGTTTTTCAGATCGAGGTAGGAAAATTTATAGGTACTGTACTCACTCAGGTTACAGTTATCAAGTTTAAATCCCGGCATGCGGGTCATGTATTTTGGTTCTACTGTGTCACAGCCTTTTTTATCCTGGGCTGAGGTTACCAGGCTGTAACTGACTAAAATGAACAGGAGTAAACCTTTCATATATTATTGTTTGTTGTTGAAAACATGGGTTATAATAATTGTACCTCTCCGGCAAACATGCTTTGACCCATCGCCGATGCACTGCTGCTCACGTTCAGGCCGCTGTTCACCCCAAACGTCACATCACCGCTGGCACTGAGCCCTTCCAGACCAAGGGTGGAAGAGATCTCCATCGCCGAAGCACCAACAGATAACTTATTCCCGACATCAGTGACATTGAAATCGCTGTCGAAACTGATAAACTGCGTGGCACTGGCTTCCACACTCAAAATACCCGCTTCGGCCTGCACCCCCGCACCGATGTACAGTGTGGTCTGACCGGAACCAAACTGATATTCAAATCCGCCCACGATTCCTTCACCCAGGTCCACACTCAATGCTTCACAACTGAGTGTAACATCGCCGGCACCCAGCGGTATTTTAAAACTGACCGGGCAATCAATATTCCTGAAATGATCTTTTTTATCCGACGTGTCAGTACGTTCTATCGCAACTCCGCAAGTGTATTCCACCACATGCACACGGGTCAGCTTAGCAGCTGTTCCCAGCAATATTCCCCGGGCTACAATGAGGTCCCGGGCCCCCATCGGGACATTTTTTACATAGGGATACCAATAAGCAACAGTATTATAATGCCAGCGGGCATTGTTCCAGGTGTCTTCACAATACCGGTTATACCGGCTTATATAGGCTGCATTCTTTGCATTGTACAGGCCGGTCTCTTTTGCACAGCAGGCATCCGGATCCAATCCAGTGCAGGCATCCTTAAAACGGGCCGCCCATTCACTATTGAATTCCTTTTGCCATTTTTCAAATTCATTTTCGATCCGTACCAGTTCGTCGGTATAGGTGCGGTAGGATTTTGCTGTCACCAGTTGCGCTTTGTGAAACAAAGGGTTCAATCCAACAGCCAGGGTCCCACCACGGCCCTGTGACCTTACCAGGGTCATGATATTCTGCCCCATATTCCTCCCGGCCCTTTCATCATAGCCGGCCCTCGCCTTGTCCCAGGCTTCGGTTTCAGCAGCCATGCGGGCATTGAATATCACACTGGCTTCATAATTGCTCACCGGCCCCGAAGGACAGGCAAAGGGAAGGTTATCATCCATCTCCGGATAACTCATGCGGGGCGGCAGCCGGAGTTTATTGCTGATATCATCATCCGGTCTTGTTCTTTTTAAGCCTTCAGCTGCTGCTTTATTATAACCACTTTTCAGGGAATTGCTGTAATGATTGGCAGCTGCGGATGCATTGCCCCGGGCTTCATTAATATAACCCAGTGTGGCATTGGCTTCAATATGCAGCGGTTCGGTGGAAAGGGTGGCTGATAAAAACCGGATCGCATTATCCATATCACCCAATTGAAAATAAGCCTGCCCCAGGTTATTGTTTACGACGGCACTTTTAGGCGCCTGGGGCAGCAGGTGTTTAGCGACCGGGATTGATTTATGTGGAAACCCGGCATGATTAAGTAGGGCGGCCAGGTTACTTACAGCCAGTGTATTGGCCGGATTGGCTTTGATCACCGAACAAATAATATACAGGGCCGGTACTTCCTGTTTTTTAGTGAAAAATAACAGGGCTAAACGATGATGCAGGGGGGCAGGATATTTTTTCATACCAGCCTGGGCCGCTTTTATTTCAACGGCATTTTCTTTTTGTTGGGCCAGTTTTGTCTGCAGACTGTTTACATACGTAACCAGCTCCGCTTTTGTAAATGTTTTTGACGGGATGGCAGCGAGTAACTTATTGTTACGCGGAGGCAAAGGCAGTTTTTCATTGTCATCCTGAACCGAAACGGGTAATTTCTTTGTATTGGTCTTACCCTGTTGTGGCGGCAGCCCGTTTCCCAGCTGCCTCATGGCTTTCTCAAACTGCTGCATCTGTTTCATCATACTGTCCTGCATTTTTATCAGGTCTTCGGGCTTTTGGGTAAAGGCAGACAGTGTAATAAAGTTTCCCAGCAGGAACAGCTTGATGTATTTCATGACAGGCGGTTTAATAGCCTGCACAAGTTGCTGAATTACACCATGCCGGTCAATTACTAATAATAGTGATATATTGAATGCAACCTTTTATACCAGGCTGTTGCGAAGGGCAACAGATACGGCTTCACTGGCCGAGTGGACCTGTAGTTTTTCGTAGATCTTTTTGAGATGAGCATTCACTGTATAGTAGGTGATAGAAAGCCGGGAGGCGATCATTTTATAACTGTTCCCATCGGCCAGCAGCTTCAACACTTCTTTTTCCCGGTCAGAGAGATCGAAATCATTGGCCGGCTGGTGTTTTATTTCCTGCTGAAAATAGCCGAGCACTTTTACTGCAACCGAAGGAGTCATAATGGCCCCACCTTCATATACCTGCTTGATGGCTTCAACAATACGGGAGGGGGGTTCAGTTTTCAGAATATAGCCGGCTGCGCCATGACGGAGGCTGTCAAATATTTTCTCATTTTGCTCAAACACCGTCTGCATCAATACCCGCACAGCAGGGAAATAGCGGTGAATCAATGTCAGTCCCTCAATACCATCGACATTCGGCATATCGATATCCATGAGTACCACATCCGGCTTCAGGGTGCCCACTTCTTCCGTCACATGGGAGCAATCCGGAAAACTGCCACAACTGACCAGCCCGTCGGAAAGGGTCAGCAGGGCAGACAGACTTTCCCGCCGGTCTGCATTGTCATCATATATCAGCACGTTGATATCGGGCATCTGGCAAATTAAGTATTAATCCTGGCCCGGGTCAATTACTAATAGTAGTAACCGGGAAACTGCAGCAAATCCGGGTACCAATTTCCGGGTTTGTTTCCTGCAGAAAAACGCCGCCACTCTCTTCACATCGTTTACGCATATTCACTAATCCGTTGCCCGGCTTTGTACCCGGCAGGAATCCCTTTCCGTTATCACGTATTTCCAGTTCAAAACGATTCTCCTGTATGCGCACATTAATGACTACCCGGGTAGCCTGACTGTATTTTGCACTGTTATTGATCGCTTCTTTGCAGATCAGCAGGATATTCTTCTTGGCTTCCGTTTTTAGCAGGAGTACCGGCATCGGCTCCTCCACCTGTACATCCAGTTCGATATCCTTTGCTTCCAGTAAAGAACCGCCAAACTGACGGATACGGCGTAGCAGGCTTTGGGTATCATCTGTTTCCGCATTGATCGCCCAGACCAGGTCGCTCATATTTTCCATGATGCGTCCGGAAGTGTTCCTGATCTTCTCCATCATCCCGGCCAGTTTATCCGGCTGGTTGGCTACCGTACTGAAAATATGAATACTGCTGAGTGAGGAACCGATTTCATCATGCAATTCCCGGGCAATGCGGTTCCGCTCGTGATAGCGGGTTTCCACAATGGCTTCCATCCGTTCAATATCTTTTTTCAACAGCAATTGCCGCTGCTCTTCCAGGTCTTTCATGGCCCGTTCTTTTTCCTCATAGGTCTGACGCAGGCGGTAGCCCATGGCGGCGGAGAACAGCAACACATCAGCGACTTCCCCGATAAATGTAAATCCAAGGGCATAGATATTCCAGATCCGGAAATTATAGACAAAGGAGGCAAAGCCCAGGATCCCCGTGATCAGGAAAATCAGGGCTCCTGTAAGAATATAGCGCTGGAAAACGGTTTTTTTGGTAAAGGCATAGTTCAGCAGCACTATAAGGGATACGCTGATCAGTAATAAGCGGGAACCTCTGAACAGGTACCGTTGACGGATAGCTATGACATCCGTCGTCATCAGGAGGATATGCAAAACGGCAATCACGAGGATTGTCCAGGAAAGGGTCTTCCAGAAATAATAGAGTTTCCGGTGAGACGATGGCTGTATGCCTAATGCACGACCGATAAATTCTATATAACCATAATAAAACAGCAACTGCAGCAATTCATCCCAGAACTGGAAACGCCAGGTGAGGTGTTCAGTACCCCGTTCGGAATGGGTCATCAGGATCCGGCTGAATAAAAAGACGGAGAGCAGGAACAGGTAGATACAATAATGGAACAGGAGCTTTTCGCGGCGCTGTTTATAAAGTACAAGATGGTAAAGGAAGGCAAGCGAGGAAGCTCCCAGTGTATATATAAGCAGATTATAGTATAGCGGATTTCCTTCCGGTCCCATCGTGACGGGAATATAGTAATAAACAACAATACTTGTACTAACTTCAGAACCGTATCTTTATTCACTATAATGGACCTGAGTTATTTTTTCCAGCAGTTTCTGACCGGCATGAAGCAAACCACCTGGCTGGAGTATATCGCCGTGTTTTCCGGTATTGCCAGTGTATGGTACAGCCGGAAGGAACATATCCTGGTGTATCCGGTCGGTCTGGTCAATACCATTATTTATATCTACCTCAGTTTTAAATTCCACCTGCCGGGAGAAGCCAGTGTTAACTTTTATTATACCATCATGAGCCTCTATGGCTGGTATATGTGGCTGCGGAAAGACGAGCACAAAGACAAATTGCTGCATATTACCTGGTCCGGTAAGCGGATGTTACTGTACCAGTTTCTTTTCTTCGGATTTTTTTATATCGGGATCTATTTCTCCCTGGTCTTTCTGAAGGATAATTTTTTTGAAGGGGCCATTCCCTGGGCCGATGCCTTTGCCTCTGCCACTGCGTTTACGGGCATGTGGCTGATGACACGGAAAAAAGTAGAGAGCTGGTACTGGTGGATCGCTACCAATATTGCGTCCATCCCGCTTTATTTTGTAAAAGGCCTCGTATTCACCAGTGTTTATTATATTGTATTACTGATCATGGCCGTCTTTGGACTGTTGGAATGGATCAAAAGAGCAAAAGCACAACATGCTTAAAAAAATCGTTGTTATCGGCCCGGAGAGTACCGGGAAAAGCACTTTATGTGAACAGCTGGCACAGCACTATGAAACCACCTGGTGCCCGGAGTATGCCCGGGAATTCCTGCTGACAAATGGTACCAGTTACGAATTTGACGACCTCCTCAGCATTGCCAAAGGACAACTGGCCCTGGAGGATGAATATACCAGCCGGCTGGAACAGCAATCAGAACCCCTGCTGGAATCGGGCGGCCACCTGCCCCTGTTTATCGACACAGATATGTACGTGATGAAGGTCTGGAGCGAATTTGTATTCAATAAATGCCACCGCTTTATCCTGGACCAGGTCGGGCAACGTAATTATGACCTGTATCTTCTCTGTCATACCGACCTGCCCTGGGTGGAAGATGAATTGCGGGAATACCCCGACCTGTACACCCGGCAGAAACTGGGCCGGATCTATAAAGATATCCTGGTGAACCAATCCCTCCCCTGGGCTGAGATCAGCGGCAGCTACGAAGAACGATTGCAAAAAGCCATTAAAGCGGTGGATGCTGTTATTCGATAAGCTGCGATAAGCTGCGAGGAGTGAGCGATGAGCTGCGAGACCTAAAGTGTATTAGCTAAGACTTAATCTGACAGTTAGGGTTAACTTTAGAGTAACAACAAACCAAAGTTTAACCCCAAAAACTGTCAGAAATGAAAGTGGAAACTAAGTTAATCAAAACCAAGTTAGGTTTACTGCAATTAG
>JACPUV010000019.1 GCA_016192105.1 Sphingobacteriales bacterium
AGGGCCGTCGCTCAAAGGATAAAAGGTACTCCGGGGATAACAGGCTGATCTCCCCCAAGAGCTCATATCGACGGGGAGGTTTGGCACCTCGATGTCGGTTCGTCACATCCTGGGGCTGGAGAAGGTCCCAAGGGTTCGGCTGTTCGCCGATTAAAGTGGCACGTGAACTGGGTTCAGAACGTCGCAAGACAGTTCGGTCCCTATCTGTGGTGGGCGCAAGTAAATTGAGAGGACATGACCTTAGTACGAGAGGACCGGGTCGTACGTACCGCTGGTGTATCAGTTGTGCCGCCAGGTGCAATGCTGAGTAGCTATGTACGGACAGGATAAACGCTGAAAGCATCTAAGCGTGAAACCTTCCTCAAGATGAGTTTACTTTTAAGGGCCGTCAGAGACTATGACGTTGATAGGCTACAGGTGTAAAGGTGGTAACATCAAAGCCGAGTAGTACTAATTGCCCGTACGCTTTAATTTTTTTTCTTTCTTTATAACCTTTACTGGTGAAAAGAAGGTAGATACTCTCTAACATTTTCCAATATGTAATATTATTTAAGATCTTATGGTGGTTTTTCCGAGGGTGTTCACCTCTTCCCATACCGAACAGAGAAGTTAAGTCCCTCATGGCCGATGGTACTGCACCACAATGCGGGAGAGTAGGTAGCTGCCATATTTATTAAAAGAGCCTTTCAGCAATGAGAGGCTTTTTTTATGCCAAAAATGCAAGTACGAAGTACGAGGTACGAAGTACAAGCCATTCCGGATGAGCCGTACTTCGTACTTCATACCTCGTACTTCATACTTTGTACTTACTTCTTTGTGTTTTCCCCTGCTTTTACAATCTTTGCCCTTCATGTCAAAAAAAGAACGCATTATCCTTTTCCTCCTGGCTGCAGTGAACTTCACCCATATCCTCGACTTCATGATCATGATGCCGCTCGGGAATTACCTGATGCCGCATTTCAATATCTCACCCCGGCAATTCAGCTTCCTCCTGGCTTCCTATCCCATCAGTTCCTTTATTTCCGGTATCTGGATGGCCTTCCTGGCCGATAAATTTGAACGGAAAAATCTCCTGCTGTTTACCTACGGAGGATTTATCATCGGTACGGCAGCCTGTGGCTTTGCACAATCCTATGAACTGCTGCTCGTGTCAAGGATCGTGGCGGGTGTATTTGGAGGGATCATCGGCGGCCAGGTGCTTTCTATGATCGGGGATCTTTTTGCTTACGAACGCCGGGGCACTGCCATGGGGGCCGTGATGAGTGCTTTTGCCGTGGCCTCTTCCGTGGGAGTTACTTTTTCGCTCTACCTGGTCGATATTTTTAAGGACAACTGGCATGTGCCCTTTCTCTTTGTAGCCCTGCTGGCAGTACTGATCTGGCCCCTTTGTTATTTCCAGTTGCCGCAGCTGCAGGGTCATTTAAAAGCCGGCAGGGATGCGGAGCGAAAAGGAAAACAATTATTCGCCACACTGACCGGTAAAGCCACCGGGCTGGCCCTGTTGTTTTCAGGGCTGATGATGATGGGTCATTTCCTGATCATCCCCTTTATTAACCCCTATATGGAATTTAATAAGGGATACCCCCGTTCTGTTACACCCCTGATCTACCTTGTGGGCGGGGTGGCCTCATTTATCGCGGCGGTTTACCTGGGACGGCTATCCGACCGTATCGGGAAATTAAAAGTATTCGTCTATTGTGTGCCCCTCTCATTTATCATGGTCATCATGATCACCAACCTGCCGGCATTGCCCTTTTCTGTTGTGCTTGCCTTTTTCGCAATATGGTTTGCCCTGTCCACCGGCCGGGCCGTTACTTCACAAACTATGGTGAGTAATGTAACGGGATCGGCTAACCGGGGTAGTTTTATGAGTCTCAATAGCAGTGTACAGCACCTGGGCACCGGTGCCGCCGCGCTGATCTCCGGGTTCATCGTATCCGAAGATTCGCACCGGAAATTACTCCATTACGAGTGGGTGGGTTATTTGTCCGTTGCTGTTTTGTTGCTTGGACTGCTTCTCGGCTATCATTTGTTTAAAAAGGCCGGTCCGGGGAAAACAGCCGGCTTATAATACCCTGTACACGGGGTATTGCAGATAGGCTGGTTCAAACCAGGGGGACTGCTGGTAAACAAAATTCAGCTGGGCTCTGCCGTCTTTGGCAAAAACGGTATCCGTTGCAAGCCGCCGGTTCAATTTTTCCTGCAGCTCCGTGTTTTTTTTCAGGTATTCCACGGCAATATCCTCAAAAGCATAAGCGGAATAGCCTTCTTTCTGTCCCAGTACGGCATCAAAAAAATTCCAGGCAAAATAGGAGTCTTCACCCGTGGGCTCCAGGGTTTCCACGAGGAAGCGGTTCGCGACCTGGTTCATCGGGATATACCAGTCGCCTTTCCGGAATAGCATCCGTTGCCGCTCCGCCGTGGTCTTTACATCGCTGTTGAGGTGGTGCATTTCATATTGCCGGGGCTGTGTTTTATAATCAGCGATTTTATAGGCCTCCACCTCCACTATTGTATCTTTTTTTAAGGCGGTCATTTGCACTTTATTCAGTTGAAGCAATTCAATCACTTTCCACCAGCCCTGGGGAATAATATAGGCAACCGGCTTTTTGATAAATGCAGTGGCCGGAAAATAATTGAAATGTTTTACCGTCTTTTCATAGGGCTTGCTCCGGTCATAATAGAGCCGGGGAAAACCGGATATCTCACTGGGTTTCCGTCCGGATGCAAATCCTTTGTAAACAATTTCATTGTATTTTGTTTTGTCAAGCGACCAGGCAATGGGAAATTCCGGGCTTGTTTTTACGGTTTGCTTTGTTTGTTCCCGCAGTTCCCGGATCTGCTCACTGTGTGCGGCGGTAAATTCAATAAAGGACTGCATCAGCGCATACGTGGCCCTGACCCGCTGGTCGTAGGGTTTCAGCATATGCGATTCCGGCACAAAAGAAAATGTATGCCAGAGCGCCGCATAGCCGCTGGCGTAGCGGGGACTGTCCCAGTATTCCGGCCAGCCGTTCTCCGGGGTATCACCCCATACATTCACATAAGGGACAAGATCAAATCCTTTCTCTTTCATTGATCCGTACAGAGCCGGTTCGAACACCTTGTTTAAATAGTCACCCATCACCCCGCCGAGTTTAGTGGACTGCGTGGTCAGCAGGGTCATGATATGCTGGTAATCCGCGCCGTTGCTTACATGATTGTCCACAAACACATCCGGATCAAGCAGGTGAAATATCCCGGTAAAGGCCCTTGCCTCTTTGGAATCACATTTGATCGCATCCCGGTTCAGGTCGAGATTTTGTGAATTACCCCGGAAGCCGAACTCCTCCGGCCCGTTCTGGTCCACCCGGTAATTGACACTTCGGTTCAGACAACCCCCGATATTATAAACAGGGATAAATGCCAGCACGATATTATCGGGGATTTTATATTTACCGGTAACAATATCCCGGGCCAGCAACATACTCGCATCAATCCCGTCCGGTTCACCGGGATGGATCCCGTTATTGATCAGGATGATCCGCTTATTGTTCTTCCGGATCTGTTCAAAATTATAGTCACCGTTATTGGCCACAACGACCAGGTGCAAAGGAAACCCCGCATCCGAAGGTCCCATAGTCAGCATCTTGACCTTCCCGGATTTTTCATCCAGCTTTTTCCACCAGTCAATAATCTCCCCATAGGGCGGGGATTGTTTTCCCCCGGATTGTTCAAATTTTGTGGTAATCCCCTGGGAAAACCCATTGATAACGATCAACAGGGAAAGGAGTGCGGACAGGATTTGTTTCTGCATAATGGCTGATTGATTCCTAAAAATAGAAAAGGCATTCCGGAATGGAATGCCTTTTAAATAATTTATCCGCTCAGCTTACTTGGCTGTATTGACTTTCTTAGCCAGTTTGCTCTTCAGGTTCGCTGCTTTATTCTTATGAATAATACCACGCTTGGCCAGTTTGTCGATCATCCCGGCTACATCGGGGAATTTCTCACCCATTTCTTTTCCAGTGGCCGCTTTCAGGTCACGAATCGCATTACGGGTGGTTTTTCCGTAATATTTATTTCTGTCACGACGTTTAGCCGCCTGGCGGGCATCCTTCTTCGTTGCGCTGTGGTTAGCCATCTATAAATTGATTTAAGGAGTGCAAAGGTAGGGTTGCAGCTTGTTTCCACCAAATTTCAACCGCATTAATTGCAAAATTGCACCCGGAAGGGAACCTTTGGGGGCAGATCGGGTTATACTTAGTAAGTGACTGAATCTCATGGGGTAGCAACCTCAAAAAATGCTTATTCCATTTCAGGATGATGCCAACCCGGTTTTCCCTTTTTTTCAGCGATATTTGTAACCCAAATTTCACCCGTATTTTAATACCTCTTTCATGAAGGATTTTTCCTATATCACGAACTCTCACCCGGAGTATATTGAAAACCTATACCGCGATTTTATAAAAGACCCGGCCAGTATTGACCCGGAACTGAAGAAGTTTTTTGAAGGGTTTGATTTCGCGATGTCCGGCGGAGGGGCTGTTAACGGGAAAACCGCTGTTTCCGATACGGGGCAACAGGCAAAACCGGATGCAAACTGGCTGAAAGAATTAAGCGTTTACCGGCTGATCCTCGGCTACCGGAACAAAGCCCACCTGATTGCCCGGACAAACCCGATCCGTCCGCGTAAAGACCGGGGCGCCCATATTGAGCTATCCTTTTACAGCTTAACGGAAGAGGACCTGGGCAACGAATTTTGGGCCGGCAACCTGATCGGACTCGGTACCACCTCCCTGAAGAATATTCTTGCTCACCTGGAAAAATGCTACGCCTCCAGTGTCGGTGTGGAATTTAAATACATCAGTGACCCCAAAAAAGTGGACTGGCTGACCCGCGAGATCGAACAAACCATGCTGCAACCCCTGCCCCTGAATAAAAAAAGAAGGGCGCTGGAAAAATTAAACCAGGGGGTGATGTTTGAAAAATTCCTTCACACCAAATATGTAGGACAGAAACGGTTTTCACTCGAAGGGGGTGAAACAACCATTGCCGCACTGGATGCCATTATCAGTACAGCGGCTGACCAGGAGGTTCATGAAGTGGTGATCGGGATGGCACACCGCGGCAGGCTGAATATACTGGCCAATATCATGGGCAAAACCTATGAACAGATATTCAGCGAATTTGAAGGGACTGCCAAAGTCGATCAGACCATGGGCAGCGGGGATGTGAAATACCATATGGGGTATGGTAGTGAAGTGGAAACCATCAACCAAAAACTCATCCGCCTGAAACTGATGCCCAACCCTTCGCACCTGGAGGCCGTGAACCCGGTGGTGGTGGGATTTGCCAGGGCCAAGGCGGATGTTATGTACCATAGCGATTTTGACCGCATCCTCCCCATATTGATCCACGGGGACGCATCTGTGGCGGGGCAGGGAATTGTTTACGAAGTGTTGCAGATGAGTTACCTGAGAGGGTATTATACCGGGGGCACCATTCACTACGTGATCAATAACCAGATCGGCTTTACCACGGACTTCGATGATGCCCGTAGTTCGGATTATTGCACCTCTCTCGCGGCTGCCATACAGGCGCCTGTATTCCATGTGAACGGGGACGACCCGGAAGCCGTGATCAAGTGTGCGGAGATCGCCACCCGTTACCGGCAGGAATTTAACGGGGATGTATTCATTGATATGGTTTGTTACCGCCGCCATGGACACAATGAAGGCGATGACCCGAAATTCACACAACCTCATTTATATGCGCTGATTGATAAGCATCCCAACCCGCGGGAAGTTTATATCAGTTACCTGCTGAAGAATGGCAGCCCGGATGCCCAGGAACTGGCCAAAGAAATGGAAAAGAAATTTTGGGCCGATCTACAGGAAAGGCTGGATGAGGTGAAACAGAATCCCCTGCCTTATCATTACCAGGCCCCTGAACTGGAATGGAAAAAACTGCGCAGGGCCACGGCGACAGATTTTGACAACTCCCCGGTTACGGCTATCTCAGGAGAAAATTTCAAAACCGTATTTGATGCGATCATGACCTGGCCCGAGGGATTTAAACCCCTGCGGAAAGTGGAGAAGATCCTGCAGGATAAGATCAGGCTTTTCGAGACCGAACAGAAAGTAGATTGGGCCACCGGCGAATTACTGGCCTATGGCAGCCTGCTGCTCGAAGGCAGGGATGTACGGATGAGCGGACAGGATGTTCGCCGCGGTACATTCTCACACCGCCATGCGGCTTTGCGGGATGAGAATACGGATAAACCGTATAACCGTTTATCCCGGATCCCCGGTGCCAATGGCAAATTCAGGATCTATAATTCCCTGCTGAGCGAATATGGCGTGCTGGGATTTGAATATGGCTATGCATTAGCCAATCCCAATGCCCTGGTGATCTGGGAAGCCCAGTTTGGCGATTTTGCCAATGGCGCCCAAACCATGATCGACCAGTTTATCGCGGCCGGTGAACAGAAGTGGAACCGGATGAATGGCGTGACCCTGTTATTGCCCCACGGATACGAAGGACAGGGACCGGAACACAGCAGCGCCCGGCTGGAAAGGTTTTTACAGCTCTGTGCTGAACTGAATATCGTGGTGACGAATATCACGACAGCCGCCAATTTGTTCCATGCATTGAGAAGACAGCAGGCCTGGCCTTTCCGGAAACCACTCATCAACTTTTCGCCCAAGGCGAATCTTCGTCATGCAGGAGCTTACTCCCGGGTGGAGGAATTTACCAGTGGAGGATTCAGGGAACTGATCGATGATACAGCGGCCGATCCGGTGACCGTAAAGAAGGTCCTGTTCTGCAGCGGTAAAATATATTTTGACCTGGCCGAATATCAGCAAAAAGAAAACCGGAAAGAGGTGGCTGTCATCCGGCTGGAGCAGCTATACCCGCTCCCGCATAAGCAACTGGAAGCCCTGTATAAAAAATACAATAAAGCCACCTGGTTCTGGGTGCAGGAGGAACCCCTGAACATGGGCGCTGCCTCCTTCCTCAAAATGAACCTGACCCGGCTGAATTACGGGGTGATCGGCCGCCAGCCTTCGGCATCAACGGCTACGGGTTATAACAAGATCCACTTACAGGAGCAGGCTGAGATCATTGAAACAGCATTTAGTATCTGATTGAATTAATAAAAATATGATTGAAATAAAAGTACCAACCGTAGGAGAATCCATCAGCGAAGTCACCCTGTTGAAATGGACGAAGAAAGACGGGGATTATGTGGAAAGGGATGAAGTGATCGCCGAGCTCGAAAGCGAGAAAGCGACTTTTGAAGTGAATGCTGAACAGGCCGGTGTGCTGAAAACGGGAGCACAGGAAGGGGATTCCCTGAAGATCGGGGATCTGCTGGCCCGTATAGATGAAACAGCAGCCCGTCCCGCTGCGCCGGCGGCTATTGAATCACCCGCCCCGGTAAAGGCCGGAACAAAAGAAGAGGCGCCTGCTAACACGGCAGCACCGGTTACCGCTGTACCGAATGACTTAAAAGCTACCCCCGTGGCGGCTGCTATTATTGCCGATAAAAAGGTAGATCCCAAAACCGTAACACCTACCGGCCCGATGGGTAGAATCCTGAAAGAGGATGTGCTTGCGGCCTTATCGGCCCCCGGGAAAAAGGGGTTCGCCGGAACGGAGCTCTATAGCCGGAATGTACGGGTGGAGAAAATGAGCAACCTCCGGAAAACCATTTCGCGCCGGCTGGTGGAAGCGAGGAATACCACGGCCATGCTCACTACGTTTAACGAAGCGGATATGACCAGCATCATGGGTATCCGGGCAAAGTACAAGGATAAATTCAAAGAGATCCATGGAGTGGGGCTGGGCTTTATGAGCTTTTTTGCCAAAGCCTGCGCGGTAGCCCTTTCGGAGTGGCCTTCCGTCAACGCTTCCATTGAGGGTGACCAGCTCACGTATCATGATTATGCCGATATCAGCATCGCGGTGAGTACACCCCGCGGGTTAACGGTTCCGGTTATGCGCAATGTGGAAAGCATGAGCATGGCCGATGTGGAGCGCAAAGTGGTGGAACTGGCCGGCCGGGCCCGTGACAGCAAACTGACCACCGAAGAACTGACCGGCGGTACCTTTACCATCACCAATGGAGGGGTATTTGGTTCACTGATGAGCACCCCGATCATCAATATACCCCAGAGCGCGATCCTGGGTATGCACAAGATTCAGGACCGGGCCATGGTGATCAACGGGCAGGTGCAGGTCCGGCCGATGATGTATATCGCCCTGAGTTATGACCACCGGATCATTGACGGGCGGGAATCGGTGAGCTTCCTGGTACGGGTAAAAGAATTGCTGGAAAACCCGGAGCAGTTGCTGATCGGGAAAGACCCGGTGAAAACATTACTGGAATTATAATTTAATTGGTCATAATCATTGAGGGACTGCAGCCATGCGGTCCTTTTTTGTTTTCTTTGTACAGTGAGCCGCTGGCATTCCTATATCAATTCTGCAGTTTCCATACTGACCGGCTATTCCGGGAAAGAACCCTTTGCCGCTTACCTGAAAAAATATTTCGCGGCCAATAAAAAATACGGATCCAAAGACCGGAAGCAAATCGCCCACCTGGCGTATTGTTATTTCCGGGCCGGCCTCGCCCTGCCGGATATAGCGATGGAGGAAAAACTGCTGATGGCTTTGTTTTTGTGCAGCCGGCAGCCGGATCCACTGCTGAGCAGCCTGCGGCCGGAATGGGATGAAAAATATTTGCTGGATGTAAAGGAGAAACTACTGTTATTGGGACTGGAAAAAAATCCAAACCGGTTTTTCCCCTGGATACAACAATTGAGTAAGGGGATCGATCTGGAAGCATTCAGTACTTCTTTTCTTGTACAGCCGGATCTTTTTATCCGTATCCGGCCGGGTTATCCCGGAATGGTAAAAGAGAAACTTCAGTCTGCACGGGTGGCCTATGAGGAACTGAGCAGTTCCTGCTTTAGATTTCCATCCGGGACCAAACTGGATGACCTGCTGGAAGCCAACAGGGAAATAGTGATTCAGGATTATAATTCCCAGCGGGTGGGAGAGCTGCTTCGCCTGATCCCGCAAAATGGGGAGCATAAAAAAATGACTGTCTGGGATTGCTGTGCGGCCAGCGGGGGAAAATCAATTATGGCCAATGATATAGTGGGAAAGATGGAGCTGACCGTTTCTGATATCCGGGAAAGTATCCTGCATAACCTGGGGAAACGGCTGTCTGCAGCAGGGATCAGTCATTTTCGCAGTATCGTAGCCGATCTTTCGGTGAAGGATCCTTTACCCGCCGGTGAAAAATTTGACCTTGTGATCGCCGATACCCCCTGCAGCGGCAGCGGCACCTGGAGCCGTACCCCGGAGCAATTGTATTATTTCAGGGAAGAAAAAATTACTGCCTATCAGCAGCTCCAGGAACGGATCGTTGCCACCGTACTGCCGCATGTAAAAAAAGGGGGATATTTTCTGTATATCACCTGCTCTGTTTTTAAAAAGGAAAATGAGGACAGGGTGGATTTTATTACTGCGGATCCGGGCTATTCCATTGTCAGCAAGGAACTGCTGACCGGCTATGATAAGAAAGCCGATACAATGTTTGCCTGTCTTTTAAGAAGAGATTTATAGTTTAATCAGCTCTGAAGTTCCCAGTAATTGCTGGCCATTATAGACACTGATATAATACTTGCCGGTACTCAGCCGGCTGATGGATAATTCAATTGTTTTCTTACCGCTTCCTTTTGTGCTTCTTTGCTGCAGAACCCGGCTGCCCTTTGCATCATAGATGATCACCGGCATATCCGTTATGGCATAGGGTGTTTCAATTACCAGGCTCACGGTACTGCCGCTGACGGGATTGGGTTGCAGGCTTATTTTTTCTTTCAGGGGATCCGTATTGCCGGTACCGGTGGCAAAGCAACCTGCGGCTACGGTAGCGGTGGCGGTATCAATATAAACAGCGGCGAAACTGGCTGTTGCCGTATCCACGATCTGGCGGATCCGATAAGAAACAGTTCCTGCATTTAAGCCGGCGAGTGAATTATTGAACTGGTAAGTATGAATTGCCAGTATATTTCCTGCCTGTGGGCTGGCTTCACCTATTTTGGTAAAGCTGGATTCTCCCGGTGCCATACGTTCAATCTCGTATTTCATGGGTTGTACATCCTTACTGGTCCAGTTGAGGGCGGCTGTACAGGAGTTTACCGTAGCATTGGAACTGGCGTATTCGGTCAGCAGGTTGGTAAATGCCAGTTTCATGTTGGGAATACCGTAACCAATGCGGTCATCGGGTGTCGCGTATTTATTGGCGGACTGTTTCAATGCCTGCAGGATCTTCATATTGTTGTATTCCGGAAAAGCCTGCCAGAGACAGGTGCCCAGGCCGGCCATATTCGGACAGGCGAAAGAAGTACCGTTAGCGGCACTGATCGAATTGCCTGTGTTTTGTACCAGTGCGGCTACTCCCACAGATGCCAGGTCGGGTTTAACTTGTCCGTCGGCGGAAGGCCCGTAACTGGAAAAGCCTCCAACAGCACCGGAAGTGGAAACGGCACCTACGGCCACCACACTATCCCCGTCGGAAGGGGTAACCAGGAAATGCCAGGCATTGCCGCCTTCGTTCCCGGCGGAATTAAAAACGAGTAACCCTTTTTTTGCGGCCATATCGGCGCCTTTGGCTGCCAGGGTGGTATTGCCATCCATCTGGTTATAGGTATAATTGAAGGCTGCATCGTCAAAGTCATAATAACCGAGGGAGGAAGAAATAATATCAGCCCCGGCGCTGTCGGCCCGTTCTGCTGCACAGACCCAGTTGTGTTCTTCAATGGGATATTCCGTTGCCACATCTTCCGTCCGGAATAAATAGAAACTGGCCTTGGGGGCTTTCCCGATAAACTGGCCGGGAATATTGCCCACGATGGTGGAAAGGCATTGCATCCCGTGCGGGTGATCTTCGGTTACACTGGATTCACGCGCCACGAAATCCCATGTGCTGATGATCTGTCCGTTTGTATTGGCGCTGTCAAATGCTTTCAGTGAGGTATAGTTGAAAAAGCCACCGTCCAGCATGGCCACCTGCATGCCCTGGCCGCGCATCCCGATATTGTGTAAAAACTCCCCGTTGTGCAGGTGGATCTCATTGTAAGAACCGGTACCATAATTGAAATAATCCCCGGTCAGTCCTTCCCCTTTTTGGGTCAGCAGGGGAAGGGGTACCTGTTCTGCTTCCACCACGAATTTATTGCGTGTGGCTGTTCTCTCATTTACCACTGTCCTGGCAGCAAGCCCGCTGACAGTTTGCACGAAGGGAAGGGCGTTGATGGACGTGATGGCGTTCGGGTCTGAGGTTTGTATGGAAACGGCATTGAGCCATTTTGAAACATTCAGTATAGTAACATTGGGTATATTCCTGATCTGCGTAAGGTAGGAAGGCGTCACAGGCAGGTCGGCACTGTCTATGGCGATACTATAGCGGGTCCTTCTGTCCAGCGCCCGCGGGGAGAGATACGCGGCGGGGTTGGCTAAACTGAAACCGGAATTGCCTTTGTCCCGGAGCTTTACAATAAACCGGGTGTACTGGGCCTGCAAGTCCCGTACTGTCAATACACATAATAAACCCAGGAGTAGAAGTTTCTTCATGGCATACCGGCTTTTTTTGGCCCGATCAAATGTAAATATAAAGCGTAAATTAATTGTGGTCCACCATCCACATGGTTATACCGAACCCTGTTTTATAGGGCCCGCCGGCACCGCCGGGATTGGGCTGGTATTCCCACAATTCATATTCGCGGTAGATCAGCCCGATATTTTTGGAATATTTTTCAACGGATCTTGACTTGGCTGCATAGGCCGTCGGTGTGGTGATGGGTACATTAAATGATTCATCGATCTGTTCCACACTGAATACATCCGCATAGTTGAAGCCTCCATAGGAGAAACTGCCGGCATCCCCGTCATAATAGTAATCCCAGTCTTCCATGCTGTCATCATTACTGAAGTTGAAGAGCGGACCATAAGGATCTGCAGGCAGGTATTTGTTTCCCTTCCAACTGAAACCGTTGCGGAGGGGTAAATGCATTTTAATGAAACGGAGATTGTCTTCCACTACTTCCACCTGGTCGGCCAGGGGCGTAATGAAATAAGATCCGGCAGGTTGCCAGGGCTGCGTGCCGGCCGTATCACGGAGGAAACGATAGACCCGGTAACTGGAACGCCCCAGGTTATCAGTGATCATTGTATCAATCAGGTCCTTCACCTGGTACTTATGTACTTCCGTACTGCGGCCAAAATTGGTAAATACCATGGAATCCAGCCGGTAGATAATAAATTTCCTGGCAGTAAGCGGCAGGTAATCAGACAGGGGTGCCGAGGTAAAACTTTCTTTTTCGTTGCAGGAGAACAGAGCTATACTGCTAAAGGCCAGCAGGCATAAGCGAACAGGGTAGAAAATTCTCATAAGTGGTTTTTCTTTGTTCACGGATAGAATTAATTGCATAAAGCTACAAACTTATCCCGGGGATACATAGCAGCTCCATGTATAATAACGGGATTTAGGGGTATTTATTGCACTGATTATCAGTCGGTAGTCGGCAGTCGGCAGTCAGCAGTCAGATACCGTAAAGCGAGTAGTTTTATCATTTAAGTAGTTGAAAATCAGCAATTAAAAATTATAATGATACAAGTTGTCAGGTGGGGCTGTTGACTCCCGTCTTCCGACTACGAACTGCTTACTGAATAATCCCTCCTCCGATCACATCCTCCCCCTCATAAAAAACAGCGCTCTGTCCCGGTGCAATGCCCTTGGCATTTTCATAAAAACGGACTTTCATTGTCCCGTTTTCCGGGTTCAGGGTGGACAGACTGCCTTTGTCCTTGTAACGAATCCGGGTGACCGCTTCCATTCCCGGGGTCACCAGGTCGTATTTGATCAGGTTGAGTTTCCCGACTGTCATTTCATTCTGTTCAAGGTCTTCTTCGTCTCCCAGCATCACCGTATTACTTGTTGGATCGATCTTCGTGACAAATACCGGTCGTCCCAACGCGATTTCAAGACCTTTTCGCTGCCCGATCGTATAGAAGGGATAGCCTTTGTGCTGTCCCAGTATTTTCCCGTCCTTGTCGATGAAATTTCCTCCGGCCACTCTTTCTTCCAGCCCTTCCACCCGGCGTTTTAAAAAGCCGCGGTAATCATTATCCGGGACAAAGCAGATCTCGTAACTTTCGTGTTTCCTGGCCAGTTCCGGGTAGCCGAAATCATGGGCCATCTGCCGGATCTCCTTTTTGCGATAAGGTCCCAGCGGCAACAAAGTGCGGCGCAGGAGGTCCTGCTGCAATCCCCATAAAACATAACTCTGGTCCTTGGTATCGTCAATGGCTTTGCTGATCACAAAACGCCCGTTATCCTGTTGCCTTACCTTGGCATAATGACCGGTCGCGATAAACTCACATCCGAGGGCATCTGCTCTCTTTAACAGGGCCCTCCATTTGATATGGGTATTACAAAGCACGCAGGGATTGGGTGTTCGGCCGGCCAGGTACTCTTCAACAAAATTCTCGATCACAAAATCCCCGAACTCTTCACGGATATCCAGGATATAATGGGCAAATCCATGTTCTACGGCTGCCTGGCGGGCATCATTGAACGAATCCAGGTTACAGCAACCGGTTTCCTTTTTACTGCCCCCGCTGGCGGCATAGTCCCATGTTTTCATGGTAATGCCCACCACTTCATATCCTTCTTCGTGGAGCATAAGGGCGGTAACGGTACTGTCAATACCGCCACTCATTGCCACCAATACTTTTCCTTTACGGCTCATATTGTTTGAAATTTTTCTTCCGCTGTTTATCCCGGGAAGGCAAGCTGCAAATATACAATGAAAGGGCGGCTCCGGGGTTTTCGAATTAGGTAAATCCCTAATAAGCTGGCTGCCTGTATGTTTAGGTCTTTTGTATTAACTTCCCCCTGATTTCAATCCTCACTACCATGAAGAAATTACTACTTGTTTCGCTGCTGATTATTACAGTCGGCACCGGGGCCCAGGACCTGGGTTATTATTTACCGAAAAGTGTAACTTATAATCCCGCTGTCCCCAGGCCCGCGGATGTGATCTATCATGAAGTGGGGGAGTGGCATGTAACACATGACCGGCTGGTTAGTTATATGAAGGCGGTGGCTGCCGCGGCGCCGGACCGGGTGAAACTGGAACTGATGGGGCTGACCTATGAAAAAAGGCCACAGGTATTACTGATCATTACGTCCAAAAAGAACCAGGCCCGCCTGGAGCAGATCCGGCAGCAGCATGTACAGCTGACCAACCCCGCGCAATCGGGATCATTGAATACGGAGAATATGCCGGTTGTGGTATGGATCGGGCATTCCATTCACGGGAATGAACCCAGCGGCGCCAATGCCAGTTTACTCACTGCGTATTACCTGGCTGCCGCCCAGGGAAAAGAAATAGAAGAACTGCTGGATCAGGTTGTCATACTCCTTGATCCTTCCTTCAACCCGGATGGACTGCAGCGTTTTTCCACCTGGGCCAACCAGCACCGGAGCAGGAACCTGGTGAGTGATCCGAATTCGAGAGAGTTCAATGAAGTATGGCCGGGCGGCCGTTTCAATCATTATTGGTTTGATCTCAACCGCGACTGGTTGCCGGCTGTGCACTGCGAAAGCCAGCACCGATTAAAATGGTTTCATTTATGGAAACCGAATATCCTGACCGATCACCACGAACAAGGAAGCAATGCCAGTTTCTTTTTTCAGCCGGGTGTGCTTTCCCGGGTTAACCCGCTGACACCCGACAAAAACCAGGAGCTGACCGGGAAACTCGGCCGGTTCCATGCTGCCTTCCTCGATACGATCGGTTCCCTCTATTTTTCCAGAGAGAACTATGATGATTTTTATTATGGAAAAGGTTCTACCTATCCCGATGTAAACGGTGCCATTGGTATCTTATTCGAGCAGGGCTCTTCCCGCGGACATCTGCAGGAAACCAGTAACGGATTGCTAAGCTTTCCGTTCACAATAAAGAACCAGTTCGTAACGGCATTGTCCACGCTGGAAGGAGCTAAAACATTGCGAAAAGAATTCCTGGACTATCAGCGTGATTTTTACAAACAGGCCGCTGCGCGTGCGGCAGCCTATGCGGTAAAGGGATATGTCTTCGGGGATAAAAATGATAAAGCCCGGACCTTGCTCTTTGTGGAAATGCTGAAGCGGCACCAGGTTGAAGTACATTCCGTTCCGGACAACTGGAAGGACAGTGTGTTTGAAAAGGGATCCGCGTATATGGTTTCACTGAACCAGCCGCAACACAGCCTGATCCGGGGGATATTCGGGAAAACGCTGGATTACAAGGACAGCATTTTCTATGATATTACCAGCTGGACGCTTCCGCTCGCTTTCGGATTGCCCTGCCGTGAACTGAATGCTCCCTTTGTAATGGGAGAAATAACAGAGTTGCTTCCGATGCCGGTACAAAAAGTGAACGGGGGGATCAGCGACTATGCCTATATCCTGCAATGGGAAGAATTGTATGCACCCGCCGCCCTGAATGAATTGCTGCAGGCCGGTTACATTGTGAAAGTGGCAACCAGCGGATTTGAGATAGCCAATGGAAGCGGGACAAAGAAATTCAATCCGGGCACGATCATCATTCCTGTGAAGATGCAAAAAGAAAACAGGGAAGAGGTTTTTGCCAAACTCAGTGCGGTTACAGAAAAATACGGGGTCAGTACCTATGCTGCCGGTACAGGGAATACCGTTAGCGGCCCCTCCCTTGGAAGTGGCCGCCAGGTAACGGTTACCAAACCTGCCATTGCGATGATCGCCGGTCCCGGTGTAAATGCACTGGATGCCGGAGAGGTCTGGTATTTGCTGGACCAGCGGATGAACATGACGGTCACACACCTGGAGCCGGCCGTATTTAACCGGGTTGAACTGAGCCGGTATAATACCCTGATCCTGGTAGGCGGAAATTATAATGAACTCAATAAAGACAAACTAAAAGCATGGGTACAGTCCGGCGGCACCCTGATCCTTACGGAAGAAGCGGTAAGCTGGGCCGCACAAAACGGGGTCACGGATATTAAACTGAAAAAGGCGAAAGCGCCGGTTGACAGTACGCAACGCCTTGCTTATACTGACCGGGAGCAAATTGAAGGGGCTCAGCAGGTGCGGGGGGCCATTTTTGCTGCGGAAACTGATCTCACCCATCCGTTGGCCTTTGGGTATTGCCAGCAAACGATCAGCCTGTTCAAGGGCAATAAGGTATTCATGGAAAAAAGCAGGAACCCTTATGCTACCCCGTTCTACTATGGCGCCAGGCCCTTGCAGAGTGGCTGGGTGAGCAAAGAAAACGCGGAGGCCATCCGGAATTCTGCGGCCGTGGTTGTTTCGGTACTGGGCAATGGCCGGGTAATAAACATTGCGGATAATCCCAATTTCAGGGCTTTCTGGCTGGGAGGAACCAAATTGTTCATGAATTCCATCTTTTTCGGAAGGATCATTGATGCGGCCAGTGCCCGGACAGAAGAGTAAGATCATTTTATTCACATTTGCCAAACCGGCTTTTCCGGCCGGAAGCCGGCTGACCAAATAATCCTATTTTCGCTGTCCTAATAATTTACGTCACCTTAAAATTTGAGCACTATGATTAAAATGCAGGTTATCGGAAATCTCGGAAAAGACTGTGTGGTCAACACCGTTAACGGGAAAAATGTTATCAACTTCACTGTGGCCCACACGGAAAAATACAAGGACAGCCAGGGCAACCAGCAGGAAAAAACAACCTGGGTAGATTGCGCTTACTGGACCGACCGTACCGCGGTGGCTCAGTACCTAACAAAGGGAAAGCAGGTCTATGTGGAAGGTCAGCCGGAGGCCAGGTCATTCCAGCGCAATGATGGTACACCGGGTTCTTCACTTTCACTGCGTGTAAGGGAGATACAGCTCCTCGGCGGGAGGGGTGAATCAGGCGGCGGCCCTTCAGCCTACCAGACGCCCGCATCTTCCGTAGCGGCAGGCGGTACTGCGTCTTCTGCAAATGATATTACTGAACCGGTGGATGATTTACCATTCTAAAAAAAAGTAAGCTTTAAACGGATGGGTTGTAGCCGAAAGGGTACAGCCCATTTTTTTTATTGATTGATAATTATTGCTTCGCAGGGATTAGCGCTAGAGAGGTATAAGATTATTAATTATTGGCTTCGCAGGGATTAACGCAACATAGGTATAAGCAGACGTTTTTTCAATAGCCGGATTAATTCTGCCAATAATAACTCTTCCCGCTTTGTAATAATCAATAATCAGTAATTAATATTTCAAAAATCAAGGAATCAAGTAATTTAAAACCCCATCCCCGCCAGTCCCTATCTTTGCGCCATGGCAGAAAACAGGTTTTCCTACGAGCAACTATATCTTTTCGCGGAGTCCGTTTTTAAAAAAATCGGGTGTTCTTCTGAGCATGCCGCTATTGCCACAAAGACCCTATTATCGGCCGACCTGCGCGGCATCGATTCACACGGGATCGCCCGGCTGAGCGGTTATGTACGTTTATGGGAAGCTAAAAGGGTGAATGCCACACCCGATATTAAGATCATTCATGAAACACCATCTACTGCGGTGGTTGACGGGGACAGCGGCCTGGGCCTGGTGGTTGCGCCTTTTGCGATGAAGATCGCTATCGAAAAAGCGAAGTTGGCAGGCACGGGCTGGGTGAGTGTGCAGCACAGCAATCATTTTGGTATTGCCGGTTACCATGCCATGATGGCCCTGGAACATGATATGATCGGAATGGCCATGACCAATGCCAGTCCCCTGGTGGCGCCCACTTTTTCCATTGACAAAATGCTTGGCACCAACCCGATCTGTGTGGCCGCGCCTGCGGGAAAAGAACCCGCCTTTGTAGCTGACCTGGCCACCACCACAGCGGCCAATGGCAAACTTGAAATTTTACAAAGAAAGAATGCCGATACCCCGGATGGCTGGGTGCAGGATGCGGAAGGCAATCCATCCAGGGATGCGAATATCCTGAAGAAGGGAGGGGCCTTGTTACCGCTGGGCGGTGACCGTGAGCATGGCTCGCATAAAGGATATGCACTCGGTGCCGTGGTGGATATTTTTTCTGCGCTGCTCAGCGGGGCCAATTATGCACCCTGGGTACCGCCCTTTCCTGCCTATGTTCCAATGCCGTCTCAGCAACCGGGTAAGGGCATCGGGCATTTTCTCGGCGCCATGCGGATCGATGCCTTTCGTCCCGCCGGAGAATTCAAAGCGGCGATGGATCACTGGATACAGGGCTTCCGTTCCTGCCGGCCCCTGCCGGGAGAAGAGAAGGTATTGGTTCCGGGTGATCCTGAACGTGAGTTTGAGGCAGAGCGGAGAAACAAGGGTATTCCTTTATTGCACACGGTGGTGGAGGATCTGTTGCAACTGGCAGCACGGTTTGATTTATATTTGCCCCACTAATTTTATTGCATGAAAACCTTATTCCTTTTCTTTTTTACAGCCATCTCCCTTTTTTTATTAAGCGCCTGCCAGCAGGAAATTAACTGGGAACTTCCGGATAATGCCCGGGAGGACAGCCTGTTTGTCAGCCGGGTGCTGCTGCTGGATACCACACAGCCCCCCGGCTCCGACACAGTGTTTGATTACCGTTATTTCTATGATGACATGAAAAGGCTGAGGCAGATTCTTGAAAGAGATTTATACGGCGGAATCATTCGCCCGGATGCTGTTTATTCGCTTTTATATTCCGGGAATGATACGCTGCCTGCACGGATTGACTTTGTAAACGGGAACGCACATGCCAATAGCTATTATTTCTATGCGAATTCATTTGTTGTAAAAGATTCTGTTGTGGGTTTCGATGGAACCGGAAATTACCGTTCAGTGGGACAAGTCAGCCAGATTCGTCCGAACTGGTACTTGTGGAGACTTACCAGTGAGACCGATCAGGATCCCGGATTGATTCAGACCCTTGACAGTACCATTTTTTCACGTTCGTTTTCCAGTGGCAATATGTTAGCGGCGGTGGATTCAGTATGGGAATATGGCCAGTATGCCAGTGTTTTAACAACCCAAAACCAGTATGATGCTAAAAAGAGTCCTTTCTGGCGGTATCAGCTCTGGTTTGCCGGCTATTATTCAAGTGCGGTGCCCACATTCAACTACGTGTCAATGAACAATACCCTGTCTGAATCTTACACACACAGTGTGGACGGGAATTCCAACCAACAGGTACAATATGAATACAATGAGAATGGTTACCCGGTACTGGGACGGATAACCGGGTCTTCAGATTTCAATAAATTCGTTTTTGAATACGTGCATCTGTAACCTTCATTTCAGTGCGTACATATGTTCGTGGCTTTTATCCAATACGTTTCAGCAATTTGACCTTTTCGCCTGCTGGTTTACAGACTTTATCAGGTATCTTTGCCGGCGCTTACAGAAACATCATCCTGAAATTTATGGGAGGGGGGAAGGCTGATCCACAGCCGGTACCGGTATGCCTGCAAGCGATTGAACCGGATGAAAAAATCTCACCGGTAACGTATAAAAAACAGCAAGATGAAAGTAATGAAATTTGGCGGCACCAGCGTGGGCAAACCGGAGCGGATGCATCATATCGCCGGGCTGGTAACGAAAGAGTCTGAACCCGTGATCGTGGTTTTGTCCGCATTATCCGGCACCACCAATGCCCTGGTGGAGATCGGTGATTTTATCGCCCGCGGCGACCGCAACGGCGCCCGCCAGGCCATTGATAAACTGGAAGCGCATTACCAGTCGTTCATAAAGGAACTGGTGAAAAAAGAAGCGACACTGGCGAAGGCGAAAGCAATTATCGCCGAACATTTCGAATTCCTGAATATTATCCTGAAAATTTCGTTCAGTGAAGCGCTGAGCAAGGATATCCTGGCACAGGGAGAGTTGCTGTCCACTAAACTGTTCTGCACCTACCTGGAGGAAATGGGGATCGATCACATGCTGTTGCCGGCACTGGAGTTTATGTCGATCGATAATTATGATGAACCCCAGATCGGGAGTATCAAAGTAAAACTGACCCAGATCCTGCAGCAGAACAAAGAGAAAAAATTGTTTGTAACACAGGGCTATATCTGCCGCAACGCCCGCGGTGAAGTGGATAACCTGAAAAGAGGGGGGAGTGATTATTCGGCTTCCCTGATCGCCGCAGCCGCGATCGGCGCTTCGGTTTGTGAGATTTGGACAGACATCGACGGCATGCACAATAACGACCCGCGGGTGGTGAAGAAAACAGTGCCGGTGGAACAGATGTGTTTTGCTGAAGCAGCCGAGCTGGCTTATTTCGGGGCCAAGATCCTGCACCCGGCTTCTATCTGGCCCGCACAAACGTATAAGATCCCGGTAAGGCTGCTTAATACCATGCAGCCGGAAGCCAAGGGGACCCTGATCACCGAAGAGGCCGGCAGTGTGGGGGTAAAAGCCGTGGCCGCCAAGGACAATATCATTGCCATCCGGATCAAGAGCAGCCGCATGTTGCTGGCTTATGGTTTTCTCCGCAAGATATTCGAGGTGTTTGAAAAATACCGCACCCCGATCGATATGATCACCACATCGGAAGTGGCCGTATCCCTGACCATCGACAGTGAGGCAAACCTGAAGGATATCCTGAAGGAACTGGAACCCTTCGGGACCGTTGAGGTTGACAGGGACCAGGTGATCATTTCAGTGGTGGGGAATGAAATTGCACAGACAGAGGATATCATCAAGAAGCTTTTTGGGTCCATCGTAAATATCCCGGTACGCATGGTGAGTTATGGGGGGAGTCCCCATAATATCTCTCTCCTGATCGCCGCAGCAAATAAAAAACAAATCCTGCAGCAGTTGAACAAGGGGATGTTTGGGTTGGAATAATAACGGTAAGAGTTAAAGCCCCGGGTTTTCCACCAAAGTTTGAAAACCAGGTCTCCGGATTATTTTCCTGCAGCCTGGCAGCTTGCGGTAATGGTTGGTCTGTTTCTTCGGGGATGAATGAAACATAGGAACGAAATGATCTTCCAACCCCGAGGGGTGAACAAAAATTTCAAAACAGGTATTTTTCATCAGGATCAATGCGCTGTTCCCCAGGCAACCGTTTATATTCTTCGTAAAAGCTTTCCTTCTTATGATGCGTTTTTTGTTTTTTTTATATAGCCGATACCCATCTCCCGGTCTTTGTCTGCATAAGTAAATGCAGCATAACCATCCTGCCATCCTTTAAAATGGGGAAAGTTCCCGGATGACCGGCTCCCGGAATTTGGTGCCGAAAACGATGTGGTAATAGAATTGTCTGTATGAATTCATAAGACGATGGGTCATTCATTGTACCCGGCCAAATCTAAAGACTTCGTGATATCGAAAGAGGGTTGTCCCACCCCGGGCCAGAAAAAAGCCGCTCCTTCCGGAACGGCCTCTTTGCATGAAGTTGGTATTTGCTTAAATGACCAGCAGCGCATCTCCGTAACTGAAGAAACGATACTTGTCTTTAATTGCTTTTTTATAGGCTTCCATGGCCAGTTCATAACCGGCAAAGGCGCAGGTCATGATCAGCAGGCTGGTCTTGGGTAAATGAAAATTGGTGACCAGCGAATCCGCGATATTGAAATCATAGGGCGGATGGATGAACATATTCGTCCATCCTTCAGAAGGTTTCAGTAATTTCTGTGCGGTGAAAGAGGATTCCAGTGCCCGCATGGTGGTGGTACCCACGGAACAAACGCGGTGACCGTATTCCTTGGCCCTGTTCACCACTTTACAGGCGGTTTCGTCAATATTATAATATTCCGCATCCATTTTATGCTTGCTCAGGTCTTCCACTTCAATGGGGCGGAACGTGCCCAGGCCGGTATGCAGGGTTACTTCGGCAAAACGAATGCCTTTAATTTCGAGCCGCTTGATCAGTTCACGGCTGAAGTGTAAGCCGGCTGTGGGAGCCGCCACAGCACCTTCGTGTTTTGCGTAAACGGTTTGGTAGCGTTCCTTGTCTTCTTCATCCGGTTTCCGCTTGATGTATTTGGGAAGGGGTGTTTCACCCAGCTTTTCCAGTTGTGCCCGGAATTCTTCTTCAGAACCCTCCCAAAGGAAGCGGATGGTACGGCCGCGGCTGGTGGTATTGTCGATTACTTCCGCCACCAGGTCTTCCTGGTCGCCGAAATAGAGTTTATTGCCTACCCGAATCTTTCTTGCGGGATCAACGATCACATCCCAGAGACGGTTGGGTTTATTCAGTTCCCGGAGGAGGAAGACCTCGATCTTGGCGCCGGTCTTTTCTTTGCGTCCGTACATACGGGCCGGGAATACTTTTGTATTGTTCACTACAAAGCAATCTTTGTCATCAAAATAATCCATGATGTCGCGGAAATACTTGTTCTCGATCTCCCCGGTATGACGGTGGACGACCATCATACGGGAATCTTCACGTCTTTTGGTAGGGGTTTGAGCAATGAGGTTCAGGGGAAGGTCAAATCGGAATTGTGAAAGCTTCATGAGTGTTTGGGTTTAGTACGAAAAGTCTCATGACGCAAACCGGGCAATATGCCGGAGCTCTTCCTAACCGGCCTTACGGCGCCGGGTTTGGTCAAAGCGACTGTTACAATCCGCCCGGGTATCGTTCCTTTGGCGGCGGGCAAAATTACGATTTTTTCATCATATATGGGTTTAATTTTTGACAAGGAGGACCAGGGGCTTCTTTCGGCTGCCGGGGCTCCTTTACACCTGATTTTTATGCTTTTATTGAAAACCGGCATCTTACATTTGTTTATCACAAAAAACCGGCACTGCCGGAATGCCAGCCTTTATGAAGCAAATTACCTTATGCCTTATCTCCGCCTTTTCTGTTTTATTGGTACAGGCGCAGTCTAAAACAAAAGAAAAAAAATACCCCAGCATTTTATGGGAAATAACCGGGAACGGAGCCAGGAAACCTTCTTACCTGATCGGCACCATGCATGTCAGCAGTAAAATGGCCTTCAACCTGCCGGATTCTTTTTATTCCGCGGTAAGAAATGCGCAGGTTGTGGCCCTGGAAACCAACCCGGAAACCTGGCAGGAAGACATGAGCAAATACGACCTCGGGGAAGGGAATACCGGGTACCGGGGATGGAATGCGGAAGCCAGTGCACCTGAAGATTACCTGACCATCAATACCCTGAAGTTTTACAAGTATGATTCAAAAATAGAACGGTCCCTGTTCAGCAATCCTTCTACTATCAATAACCTGCTGTACCGGAGCTATGGGAATGAATCCGCGGATTTTGAGGAAGACACTTATCTTGATATGTATATCTACCAGTGCGGGAAGAAATGGGGAAAGAAAGTGTCGGGAGTGGAGGATTACGGGGAAAGCATGCGGCTGATGGCAGAAGCGTATAAGGACGCGGCAAAAGATAAAACAAGAAAAGAAAGAAGTTACGGGGATATGGACGAGGAATATTCCGCTGATAAACTACAGGAAGCTTATCGCAAAGGGGATCTCGACCTGCTGGATTCAATCAACCGGTACAACAGTTTTTCTGCGGCATTTGATGAAAAATTTCTTTACCGCCGGAATGAAATCCAGGCGCATTCCATCGATTCGATTATTCAGTCAGGCAGCCTCCTGTTCGTCGGTGTGGGGGCCGCGCATTTGCCCGGTGACCGGGGTGTAATAGAATTGCTCAGGGCCCGGGGATACAAGCTCAGACCGGTGAAAATGGGTGAGCGTGCCAGTAAGACCAAAGACCTTGTGGACAGGATCCGGGTGCCGGTCAGTTTTAAAACGGTACAGGCGGATGATGGGTTTTATAAAGTGGATATCCCCGGTAAGTTTTACAAATTCGGAGAAGATATGGCACTCGACCAGCAGCAGTATGCCGATATGGCCAATGGCAGTTATTATATGGTTACCCGGATCATGACCAATGCCTGGATGTGGAACCATACAGCCGGAGAAGTACTCAAAAAAGTGGACAGCCTGCTCTATGAGAATGTGCCGGGGAAGATCATTTCCAAAACAGCACTGACCCGGAACGGGTACAACGGTTTTGATATCACCAACCGGACCCGCCGGGGCGACCTGCAGCGCTATCATATTTTTGTAACACCTTTCGAAGTGCTATTTTTTAAAATGAGCGGCAACGGGGATTATGTAAAAGAAGGGGAGGAGGCCAGGCGTTTCTTCGGAAGTATCCAGCTGAAAGAATATAAGAACGGGATGGAAGGCCAGCCGGGCTGGAAAAAATATTCACCCTCACGGGGGGGATTTGCCATTGACCTGCCCCATGCTCCCTATACCGGCAATGACGGCAGCTGGATCTATGATGCCGGGGATAAAGCAACCGGTACGCAGTACCGGGTAATCCGCAGTGATATTCATAATTACGGATTTGCGGAGGAAGATACATTTGACCTGGGCCTGATGGAAGAAAGTTTTATGTCTTCGGAATTTATCGATTCTTCCCTGTACCGGAAGCAAACCCGCTTCAACGGGTACCCGGCCCTGGATGCCGCTTACCGGGATAAGCAGGGATCCCTGTACAAGGTCCGTTACCTGATCCGGGGGCCGCATTACTATACCCTGGTGGCACATGGTAAAGAGGACCTGCCGGTCATGCAGCAATTCCTGAATTCCTTTGAGATCAAACCCTTCGTGTACAATGCTTCGCGGATGGAGAATGACACGGCCCTTTATTTCAGTGTGCATACACCTGTATTTCCCGTCAACAAAAAAATTAAACTGGATATACCCCGCTACGGTTTTACGGGCGGCCAGGATGAGGAGGACTCCGAAGACCTGTCACTGGAAAGCGGTGCCTTCCGCAGCAAACTGGTAGCCGACGACAGCACCGGGGAGAAAATATATGTTTCTTTTTACCGGTCCTCCCGTTATTTTTATTCCAAAGACAGCAGCCGGCTGAACCGGGATACCGGTATGTATTACCGGGGCGATTCCTCCTGGATCATACGGCAATACCGGA
This sequence comes from Sphingobacteriales bacterium, assembly GCA_016192105.1. Taxonomy (GTDB): domain Bacteria; phylum Bacteroidota; class Bacteroidia; order Chitinophagales; family Chitinophagaceae; genus JJ008. The sequence continues at coordinate 24,970 of JACPUV010000019.1, forward strand.
AAGGGGTGATGCCGGGTAATATGCGGGTATGGGAAAGCGTGATCACAGATACAGCCAGCAGCCGCAGCATCTGGTATAAAGTGTATTACAAGGACGGGGTTACATTTTCCCTGGTCACCCAGGGAGACACCCTGACCCCGCCCAGTGATTTTGTAAAACAGTTCTATGCCTCCTTCACCCCGGTGGATACCCTGAAGGGAGTGAATCCCTTTACAAAAAAATCACAGTTGTTCTTTGATGACCTGAACAGCAGTGACAGTACATTGCATAAGAGGGCGGTTACACATATCCGGGATATTTACCTGGATTCGACTGACCTGCCCGCCCTCAAAAAGGCCATTGCGGGGCTGAACTGGGAAGAGAAAAAATACCTGCAAACCAAGAAATACCTGGTCAGCAAACTGGCGCATATTAAAACCCACGCTGCAGCAGATTACCTGAAGGAACTCTATTATGCATTGGGCGACACCGTTCAACTGGTTTACCCGGTACTTGAGGGATTGCTGCAACACCGGACCTCCTATGCATACGGGGTATTCCGCTCCATCGTGGCCAATGAACCACCGGTGCTGGATTTCAGCAGCGGGGATTATTTTTCACCACCGTCGTATTACTCCATAGCGGAGGCCGGTGAATATAAAGTGACTGACGGCCGCTTCCTCGATGAGCTGTCGGATTCTCTGGCCCTGACAAAAAACATCCTGCCCGACCTGCTGCCCCTGCTGAACCTCGATGATTATAAACAGCCGGTCATGAAATTACTGGGTGAAATGGCCGACAGTAACCTGGTTAAGCCGGCTGATTATGAAAACTATTTCAGCAAGTTCCTGTTAGAAGCCAGGCAGGAACTGAAAAAACAATCCATTGCAGAGAAAAAGCTGGCGATACAGAAGGCGGAAGAAAGCAAGGAAGAAAAAAAGGAATCCCGGTCTTATGATGATGATAAGGATGAAGGCAATGATGACCTCAGTCTTTATGCCGCCCTGCTGGTCCCCTTCTGGGACAGCCGCCCCACTGTACAACCCCTGATCGGGCAGATGCTGGGGTCGAATGATAAAAAACTCAGGTACAATACTCTTTTACAGTTACTGAAAACAAACCGTCCTTATCCCGATACCCTGCTCCGGTATTTTGCCGGGCTGGATGATTACCGGTATAAATTATACCGGGACCTGAAAGCGCTGAAGAAAGCAGATAAATTTCCGGCCATGTATAACAATCACCTGGACCTGGGGCGGAGCGCCCTGCTGTATGGGAAGTCGTATGATAGGCCCGATTCCCTGGTGTATGCGGACCGGCTGCAAGCCGTTTACGGCGGAAAGAAGGGCTTCATGTATTTCTTTACCTATAAGAGCAAGAAGGATGACCTGAACTGGAAACTGGGTGTGGTGGGACTGGTACCTGAGAATCCCCGTGATTTCGAGTTTGAGGATTCTGTAAAAATAAACGTACCGAAATTCGCCCGTGAATATTTCTCCTGGCCCGGCTACAACCGCTATGATTTTACCGGGTTTAGTGAGGTGAAAGTGAACCCGGGGGAAGGAATAAAAGTCCAGCTGGCAAAAGAGCTGAAAAAACTGCTTTATGCACGCCGTAAGAGCGCCAGGGAATTTTATGAGAACGGGGCCAGGGATTATGATGTGGAACGGGAGATTGATTAAAAGGCCGTTTCGGTAAAGCCCATGGGAATGGAGGCAATCAGTTTCCGGGTATAGTCAGACCGGGGATGCAGGTAGATATCGTCGGCCGCTCCGGATTCTTCGATACGGCCTTTATTCATCACCATGATCCGGTCACTGATATAGCGGACCACCGAGAGGTCGTGGGAAATAAAGATCACGGTAAAACCAAATTCCTTCTTTAACTCATTGAGCAGGTTCAGCACCTGTGCCTGCACACTTACATCCAGGGCGGAAACAGATTCATCACAGACAATAAAGGAGGGATTCAGGGCCAGGGCCCTTGCAATCACGATCCGTTGCCGCTGGCCACCACTGAACTCATGGGGGTACCGGTTAAAATGTTCCGGCCGCAGGTTCACTTTTTCCAGCAGTTCCGTTACTTTATCTTTCCGTTCTTTTTCTGTGGAAAGGAGCCGGTGTACTTTCAGGGGTTCTGCGATCGCGGAGCCGATCGTTAACCGGGGATTCAGTGAGGAGTAGGGGTCCTGGAAAATGATCTGGATCTCTTTTCGTAAGGCATGCAGCTCTTCTTTTCTGCGGGCACTTAGATCGGTTTGTTTATAGAATATCTTGCCCGATGTGGGCTCAATCAGTCTTAATAAGGTTCGGCCCAGGGTGGTCTTGCCGCAGCCGCTTTCGCCGACCAGTCCCAGGGTTTCTCCCCTGTACACTTCAAAGCTCAGGTCATCGACCGCCCTGGTAAAACGGGTTGATTTGCCCAGGAAATTTTTTTGTACCGGGAACCATACCGAAAGGTGCTCGGCCTTCATCAGCACTTCTTGCTGCGGGGCAGCTGATGAAAGTTCCGGGATTACTGGGTTGATGATGGCCGTATCCGGATTTGTTTTTGGCTCCAGGAAATCCGAAACAACGGGCAGTCGTTCACCCCGCCGGTGATTTACCGGGCGGCAGGCCAGCAGGGCCCTTGTATAAGGGTGCTGCGGCCGGGTAAAAATAGTTTTCACTGCACCCTGCTCCACAATCTCCCCTTTGTACATCACAACAGCCCGGTCAGCGATTTCGGCCACCACGCCCAGGTCATGCGTGATAAAAATGACGCCCATGCCTGACTGCTGCTGGAGTTCTTTAATGAGTTGCAGGATGGTCTTTTGTACCGTTACATCCAGGGCCGTGGTCGGTTCATCGCAGATCAGCAGGGAGGGTTCACAGCACATGGACATGGCGATCATCACCCGCTGTTTTTGGCCACCGCTGAGCTGGTGCGGGTATTTTTTAAATACCCCTTCCGGATCCGGGAGTTTTACTTTTTCAAACCAGCCAATGGTTTGTTGCCGGGCAGCAGTCTTTGTTACCTTTTTATGCTGGAGGATGGCTTCCATTACCTGGTTACCGCAAGTGAGTACGGGGTTCAGGGACGTCATCGGTTCCTGGAAGATCATGGCAATCTTATTGCCGCGGATATCCTGCAAGCTGTACCGGTCCCGTTTCAGCAGACTGGTTACCGTATTCCCATCCTCCGAAAATAAAATTTCCCCGGCTGTATAAAGAGCCGGCGGGGAAGGCAGCAATTGCAGGATGGAAAGCGAGGTGACGGATTTGCCGGATCCCGATTCTCCCACCAGGGCCAGGATCTCACCGCGGTCCACCGAGAGACTGATATTCTTTACTGCATGCGTAACTCCTGATTCTGCTGTAAAATCAACACAGAGGTTTTTTATACTAAGAAGGGGATACATCAGGGTTGTACCACTTTTATCCGCAGCGACCGGGATGGGGCCGGGTAATAAGCCATGCACACGGCGCAGGGTTGTTCCTTTTCATGATCGATCGTGAAATAAAAAGTATCGCCCTGTTTCAACGTGGAGGGAAAATTACAGGGGCTGCCCAGTTTGAACACATCCGTATAGGTTTTGCCGGTCACTTCATCCTTCCAGGAAGGAAGGAACAGGGCGGTATCCATCTTTCCTTCCAGTATGCCGATGGTATAATTCATACAGATACCGGCCACTTCCAGCCTCCCTTTGAACAGCTTGTCTTTGTTTTTTTTGTTGCAGTTTTCCGCTGAGACAGAGAGCAGGAAAATACTGCCAAGCAGGATAAGGAGTCGCATAGTTTTCGAGTTAGAATTTAAGGTGACGGACCGTGTGCCCGTCATTGATCAGTTGCTTCAGTGAGTCGATCCCTATTTTCAAATGATTTTCCACAAAACTGGCGGTTACTTTTTTATCACTTTCCTCTGTCTTCACACCCTCGGGTATCATGGGCTGGTCGCTTACCAGCAACAGGGCGCCTGTTGGAATTTTATTATAGAAACCAACGGTAAAGACGGTGGCTGTTTCCATATCGATCGCGTAGGCCCTTACTTTCTGCAGGTATTCTTTAAAGGGTTCATCATGTTCCCATACGCGGCGGTTGGTTGTGTACACCGTTCCGGTCCAGTAATCCACTTCAAAATCGCGGATGGTGGTGGACACGGCTTTTTGCAGGGCGAAGGCAGGCAGGGCCGGCACTTCAGCGGGGAAATAGTCGTTGGAGGTACCTTCTCCCCGTATGGCGGCAATGGGCAGGATGAGGTCCCCGATCTTATTTCTTTTTTTCAGTCCCCCGCATTTTCCCAGGAACAATACGGCTTTGGGATTGATCGCCGTCAGCAGGTCCATGATGGTGGCTGCCGTAGGACTGCCCATCCCGAAGTTAATGATGCTGATCCGGTTGGCGGTGGCGCATTGCATGGGTTTATCTTCCCCGATCACCGGGACATCATTCCATTCGGCAAACATGTGTACATAATTGCTGAAGTTGGTCAGCAATATATAATCTCCGAAATTCGCTAACTGCTCCCCGGTATAACGGGGCAGCCAATTGTGTACAATCTCTTCTTTTGTCTTCATACCAGCGAATTTAAACAAATAACCCGACTGTATCACCCTTTGATGATTCCCCGTAAAGTTTTAACCGGCTATAGTACATTTGAACCATGATTTCCATTCAGTACCCCGAGCCTGCTTTCCGGGTGAAAGAAGAGGAGGGTAAAAAATTTATTTTCGACACGATCCGGAAAAAATGGCTGTTGCTGACACCGGAAGAATGGGTGCGGCAGAATATGGTCAGTTATTTCGTACAGGTCATGGGTTACCCGTCTTCACTGATCGCGCTGGAAAAGGAAATTCAGCTTGGGGAACGGATCAAGCGCTTTGATATACTGGTGTACAACAAAGCGCACCAGCCCTGGCTGATGGTGGAATGCAAGGCACCGGAAATAAAGCTGGATGAACCGGTGCTGCAACAGGTATTGCGCTACCACCTGGGAGTGCCGGTGAGCTACCTGGTGATCACGAATGGAAATACCACTTATGGTTGGGAGAAAGAGGTCAGCGGGCTCCGGCTGATCAGCAAACTGCCATTGATCCCATAAAAAAAACCCCGCAGGAGGTTTTAATTTCCAACAACTATTTAGCTGGTTCTTATCGACGTCCCGGCGAATTTTTTTTTTGAGATGACTGCCGGTCGTTGCGGTTATTTTTTGAAGATGGCTTCATCCACGGGTACATTCAGTTCCACTTTTTCATAGTTCACTTCCTGGAATACCTGTCCGTCGGCCTGCAGGCTGCGTGTGCAGGCAAATTTCAGTCCGCCAAAATCTTTATAATTGGAATAAAACGTGCTGATCTCCACTTCCTGTCCCTGGATTTCCCTTTTGCCGACGGACTTGATCAGCAGGTAATCGCTGGTGCTGATATAATAATTGCTCACTTTGCCGTCTTCTTTGGTGGTAAGTTTGAGGTTAAATACTTTTACCCCTTCCACTTCTTCCTGTCCCACGAGTTCCAGCAAGTGACCACGGCTTTTATAATCCATCAGGTTGCTGGCCACAAATGTCTGTGCTTTGTATTCGTTCAGCTCATTACCTGTTACATCGGTCGCGTCTGTTGCACCGGCAAAGGGATTGATCTTCCAGCCACTTCCGTTAAAACAGACATTCACTACAGCTTGTCCCATTACTTCTACATCCACCCGCATGGCTTTGCCATTGATCAGCTGGACGGTCAGGGGGTAATCATTTCCCTGGATGGAGGTCATGCCGGTTATTTTCTCAGTACTTACTTTGTTAAAGGAATCCAGTCCTCCGAGAGCTGCATTGTGCTTCTGTATGATCTCCTCCACGGTTTGGGCCTGTAGGGACAATACTGCCATACTCAGCAGGGCTAAAAAAAATTGTTTCATGGCTTATGATTTTTTGTTATGCGAAGTTAGGGATTCGGGATTTCGGGTCAGCATAGTTCCCGTCAACCGGCGGTTTTCAGGGGTAAACGGTTGGGGAGGGCGTAGTCGCTAGTCAGTAGTCTGTTGCCGGTAGCCTGCTGAAAAGCAATGTCATTAAGTTAGGAAATTACGCAGATCAAAGGGGGTGACTGGCGTTATCCCCCGCTTGGCGGGGGCCGGATGCTCCATTTGAAAGATTTTTCAAATGGGGGTGGAAAAAGGAAAACTTCTCTTTTCCACTCCGGATTGAAAGGGTCATCATGTTTGATCTACTTCCACCGCTGGGATAGAATTGTCAGTAGTTTGTAGTCAGTAGCCTGCCTGCCCCCAGCATTTTTTTTAGTATAACAATCTGTCCCAGGTGATAATGGGTATGTTCAATCACCCCGGTGAGGTTCCGGTAATAATTATCCTATTTCTCATCCGCGAAGGTTTCGGTCAGCCTGCTGTCTGGCAATTGCTCAACCAGGCTCACAAACCGTTCCGCATCTGTACGGGTTTGATCCAGCAGTTTATTCCAGTCTTCGGCTGACTGAACAGGCGGGTGGTCAAAACTGTATTTATCTTTTGCGTTCAGGGGCTCCCCTTCGATGACCTTACAGACCGCACTCACCTAATAATTGATATGGTAAACGAGGGCCACGATGGTATTAAAAGAACCCATCTTTTTGCTGGCCTGCTGCCAGTCGAGGCCTGCCAGGGCATCATCCAGGCTGGAGGCGGTCCAGTTGCCTCCAACATGTACGGCGCTGAACTGCCTGGCGATTTGTTTTGTCAGGTTCATATAACAGGATTTATGTTACCGGATGGTTTAGTTTTTTGCAGCACCGCCGTGTTCCTTTTCGCTTCGGTTCATACATTGTCAGGAACCGGCATCTTTACCAGCTGGCTGAAGGCGGCACTGAATTTTGCGAGCGCCTCTTTTGTCCGGCTGTCGGTGATCCCGCCCTCTTCATTTATTTTCCCCTTTATCCCCTGGATCAACAGGGTGGTTTCATCGGTAAACCGGGCCATCACGGTTTTCATGATCAGTTTTAATTCTTCGTGTCCCTTCTGACCATTGGCGGAGGCGGTGATCAGGCCGGTGGGTTTGCCGGAAAAGACGGTAGTGGACACACACCATTCAATGGCATTCTTCAAACCGCTGGGGATGCTGAATACATATTCGGGGGTGGAGATGAGGATCCCGTCCGCTTTTTCGATCTCATTCCGGAAACGGACGATTGCCTCCGGGGGGGCATCCGCCGAAAGATCCGGGTCAAAATGGGGGAGCGTTTTCAGGTCGTTGAAAAGGGTCAGTTCAAACTGGCCGGCATTCAACCGGGCGAAATACTCCGCCAGTTGCAGGTTGGCGGATTGCCGGGCCGCACTTCCGACGATGATAAACAGGGTTTGTTTTTTGGGCATGGTTATGTGTGATTTTGAGGGCCGGGCTTTCTGATGAACTGCAGATGATGTAAGGTACAAAAGTTGAAAATATAGTACTCCTCTATGTTTCGCTGGCGAATAGGTAACTGTTAATAATAAGAGGGAATTTATCCGTCGCCCCTGCACAATTGCCAACCTAAATGCCCTGGTTTTATGTCGCACCCGAAAGAAAAAAAATCCCGCCTGCAAGGCAAGCGGGATCCGTATAAGCAATTGGTTTGTCCGGTCCGGTTACGGGAAAATGCCCAGTTGGGCATAAGCGGTAGCTACTTTATTGATGGCTACCACATAGGCCGCGGTCCGCATATCGGGGATATCCGGGTTGGATTTCCATACTTCCATAATCTCGCGGGTGGCATTGATCATGGTTTCTTCGAGACCACTGTACACCAGGTCCACTTCATCCGGCCCGTGCAGGATCATATTGCGGGCAGTACCCTTTACTTTTTTCCCGCTCAGTTCCTCGATCTGGCCGAGGATATGGGTATTCATGTTCTCGGTAAAACGTTTTTCCAGGCGGCCATAACGTACATGGCTCAGGTTCTTCAGCCATTCGAAATAGGAGACCGTTACCCCGCCGGCATTCAGGTACATATCGGGTACTACAATAATCCCTCTTTGCGTGAATATTTCATCGGCCTCGGGTGAAAGCGGGCCATTGGCTGCTTCGCCGATCAGTTTGGCTTTTACATGCGGGGCATTTTGCCCGTCGATCACATTCTCCAGCGCGGCCGGGATCAGGATATCACATTCCATTTCCAGGGCATCACCGGTCTTGGCGAAATTAGTTGCACCGGGGTAATTGAGGATGGAACCAGTTTTTTTCCGGTGCTGGAATACCGCATCTACATCCAGTCCCTCCTTTCTCCAGATGGCTCCTTCATATTCAGCAAGAGCAATGATCCTTGCGCCGGCATCCTGGAAGAATTTGGCGGAATGGTATCCTACATTTCCCAGGCCCTGAACGATCACATTTTTCCCTTCCACACCGGTTTCCATTCCGAGCTTCTGCATGATGTCAGTCATATTGCAGACTTCGCGGATACCGAAGAAGACCCCGAGACCGGTGGCTTCACGGCGGCCGCGGACACCTCCCTGCGTGATGGGTTTACCGGTTACGCAACCCGCGGCATCGATCTCACCCGGATGCATAGCCGTATAGGTATCGAGTATCCAGGACATTTCCCGTTCGCCGGTTCCGTAATCAGGGGCAGGTACATCCGTGCCCGGCCCGATGAAGTTCTTGCGGATCAGTTCGGCCGTATAGCGGCGGGTGATCTTTTCCAGTTCATAGGAAGAATATTTTTTCGGGTCGATCTTGATACCACCCTTGGCGCCGCCAAAAGGCACATCCACGATCGTGCACTTGTAGGTCATCAGCGCGGCCAGGGCCATCACTTCGTCCTGGTTTACTTCAGCAGCAAAACGAATCCCTCCTTTGCAGGGTGTCTTGTGATGAGAGTGCTGTACCCGGTATGCTTCGATCACTTCCACGGTCCCGTCATCTCTTTTGATCGGGAAGCGGATCTGGTAAACTGCATTACACTGACGGATCTGTTCTAAAATGCCTTTGTCCCATTTCGTGAATCTGGCCGCCTTGTCGAAACTTTTTTCCACTGCGCCAAAAAAACTGTACTTGTGTGACATGATTTCTTTTTTTAGTTATAGCAATCGTTCGTTATTATTTAAAAAAGTCTGCGGCCTGTAAAAAGGGCTTTTACAGGCCGCAAAAAACTGATTTAGTTAGATTCTTTTTCGAGGCGGGATATTTTCCGATCCAGCCTGGCAACATACAAGATGAGCCCGGTAAGAATGGTCAGCACCACCGCCACTACCACATAGATCCTTCCGTTGCTGCGCATGGTATCCGCCATTTGCACAGGTTTGCCCTGGGCCAGGCCGAACAGGGAGAGGAGCAGGGCCGGGAAGAGCAGGGAGATCTTACTGATTATTTTCATGCTGACATCTTTTTTTCGTTCAGTAATTGGAGACGGATCTTGAGCGTGGTGATCCAGACTCCCAGGAGGGTCCAGCCGATCACAGCGGGATAAAATACCAGCCGCATGGAGCCACTGATATCATTCTTTACATCGAGGGCCGGGTTGCCTTCGTTGCCCGGGTGCAGGCTCGGCAGGATCCGCGGCAGGATCCAGATGGACGGGAATAATATCGCATATGCAAATATGTTATACACGGCGCCGATCCGGGCTTTTTTATCCATATCCTGGATCGAATCCCGGAGGATCAGGTAAGCAAAATAGACCAGTAAGGCGATGGCCGCACCGATCAGTTTGGGATCCCGGGCAATGGTGCTGAAGGAATTGGCGGCCGCTTTATTCGGATCGGCCCAGGTATAGGAAGCCCAGATGGCCCCGGTGATATATCCCAGCAGTCCGAAGACGATACCCATTACCGCATACTGCCGGGCATAAATATCATATTTAATATTGAACGTCCGGAGGTACCGGATGGAATTCACCACGGAAACGGTAAACAGGATCATCATGGCAAACCACATACAAACATGGAAATACAGGTTCCGGATGGTTTCCTGCAGAAGAGGCAGGTGGGGAACATTCCCCAGGAAGCCGGCAATGAAGGTATATACAAGGAGTACCACACTTGTGATCTTCCACCAGGATTTATGCATATTGTTTTTTACGCGGGTCATCTTTTAGGCCATACACCGATAATGGCTGGATAAAGTGAGACAAAATTAAGGGGCTCCCGCTAAAAGGCGGTAAAATTTTCTTCACCCCCTTATATGATTAAAAACAGGTGAAAACCCTGTTCTTTTAATTAAAGACGGTGGAACGATCAGTCTTTCCAAAGAAAAGGAAAGAGAATGACTGCCAGCAGGATGATCAGGGCATCAAGCGCCACCAGCATCAGTACGGTACTGGTGGGAATGGTCAGCAAAGGAGAAAAAGCCGCGCTGGATAAGCGCATCAGGAGGATCAGTTGTGGTATGATGATCGGAAAGCCAAGGACCGCCATGATTGCAGCGTTCTGCTGCGCTTTGGCGGCGATGGCGGCCAGAAAACTGAAAACCAGGCTAAGGCTCCAGCCCCCCAATAAAACCAGCCCGATAAAGGGCCCTGCTTTTTGTAGCGGGTTGCCCAGGAACATGGTGAAAAGTAGCAGGCTGAGGAGGCTCATCACCAGCATCAGCAGGGAATTAAACAGCAATTTGGACAGCACAAAAGCAGTAGGACTGGCCACTGAATAAAAATAGAGCATCCGACCCTTGCTTTCCTGGAGAAAACTCTTGGCTACCGCGTTGATACAGATAAAAAGCTGTATCACCCAGAACAACCCGTTCCAGACCCGGCTCTCGGGATCGTCCAATGCCATAAAGAGTACAAAGATGGTGGCGCCGATATACAGGAGGATACCATAAAAACTGTACTGCTGCCGGACTTCAAGAAGCAGGTCTTTCTTAAAAAGGGTCAGTATATGCCTGAACGTGCTGATAAAATATGTTTGCGGGCAAAAATAGGATTTACAGCTGCTTTGTCTTGGTTTATTATTCTAATTTTCCAAAAAAAGGGTATGAAAAACAACCTGCATCCCCGCCTGGCTGCCCTGGTCTCCTTCTTACTCGTTGGCTGGTTATCGGATTCCTGTCAGTCTTCGCGTTCCGCCACTTCTTCAAGAATGCTCCGTTTTAATTATGAGAACGGCAAAGGCTACGATTATGAAATGGAAATGCTGTTTGAACAGAAAATACTGGAAACCCCGGTGAAGATCGGGATGAACACTTATTATTCGATCGATGTACAGGCAGATGACGGAAACGTGAAAACCCTGGCGGCCCGGTATGAACGTTTCAAAATGGACATGGATATGGTGGGGATGAAATTAAATGTGGATACGGAAGACCCGGTAGATACGGCTGGTTTTGCCGGCGATAAACTGGCAATGCTGGGAAGGGTGTTCCGGGCGGTGAAAGGGAAAAGCTTTGAAATGAAAGTGGATGGAGAAGGAAAAGTGCTGGAGGTAAAAGGCTTTAAGGAAATGACAGAATCCATTGTGTCCTCCCTGGGGCTGGACCCCGAAAAAGAAAGGGAGACCCGGGAAAAAATGAAACAGCAGTTTGGTCAGCAATTCAATGATCAGAAAGTGCGGGAACAGTTTGAACGGTTCTTTTATATTTTTCCCGCCAAAGAAGTAAAAGCGGGAGACAGCTGGAAAAAAAGCAGTCATGTATCGGGCCTTTTTTCCGGGAACCTGAACTCCACTTATACCGTTACGGAAATGGAAGGGGATATGGTAATCATCGGAGAGAAAACCAGGATTGTTTCCGATGATGAAAACGGGGAAACACTGGGTGAACAAACGGGTACCCTGGTGGTGGACAGCCGCAGCGGGTTAGTGGTAAAAGCCGATCTGCAGCTGGATATGACCGTTGCCGGGAGTCTTTCCATCCCGGTAAAGATCAAAACCATCATCCGGGGAAAAGCCAGGTAAAAAGAAGGGTGTACCAGTCTCATTATTTTTCGTGATAGCATTTGCGGCAGCGCGGTTCATAGGCATCCGTGGCGCCCAGCATCACCTGGTCCTCATTGGGGATCTTCCGGTAGGAATAATTGGCAATACTGCCGCATTTCATACAGATCGCATGGAGTTTGGTCACGTAATCAGCCTTTGCCATAATATACGGCATCTGCCCGAAGGGTTTGCCCAAATAATCCATATCCAGCCCGGCTACGATTACCCGGATACCGCGGAAAGCCAGCTCATCACATACATTGGCGATCTCTTCGTCAAAGAACTGGGCTTCATCGATCCCGATCACATCCGCCTCCCCCGCCATCAGCAGTATTTTTTGTGAATTATCGATCGGGGTGGATTGGATGGCCTGCGCATCATGGGACACGATCTTCACCTCGTCGTAGCGGATATCAATAGCGGGTTTGAATATTTCCACTTTCTGGTTGGCGATCTTCACGCGTTTCAGCCGACGGATCAGTTCTTCTGTTTTCCCGCTGAACATGGAGCCGCAGATTACTTCGATGCTGCCGCGCCGCTCGCCACTGGTATTGGGTTCAATAAACATTGTTAAGATTTAGCCGGGCTTTTTTACAAATGATTTTATTGGCAAACTGTTTGTAACTTTAATGGGTCTGGTTTTGCCGGCGCCAAATATAATTGAATGGAACGAATCGAAATCCTGATCAATAAATTAAAGGAGCAGTTTGAAAAAAATGCTGACCCGGCTGTATTGCTGGGCACCGTCCAGTTGCTCCAACTGGAATTGAACCGTTTCAGGCCGGTAGCGCCCCAGGGACTGGGTACGGCCAAAGTGGCTGTCCTGCTGCCTGCCACCCCGGTACAACCGGAACCGGATCTCCCGGCCGGGTATGAAAAATATATTCCCCGGCCAGTTGCAGCCCCCCCGGTACTGGAAATAAAAGAAACCCTGCTGGTGGAAAAGGACAATGTGGCCACGGTCCAGAAAAACGGCCAGTTGGATATGGTCTTTGACCCCATGAAGGAAATCCCGACACTTTCCCAGCAGCCCAAAGGCGGGGAAGTGAATGATAAAGCGGATCTTTCAGAATCATTGAATGACCGGTTGAAACAAGGGCAGACCGAACTGATGGAGATCCTGAAAGAAGCACCGGTAAAAGACCTGCGCAAGGCTATTGGCATCAATGACCGTTTTGTATTTATCAGCGAACTTTTCCGGGGGGACGAGAATATGTATGAGCGGAGCATCCGGACCATCAATAATTTTAATATCTACGCGGAAGCGGAATACTGGATCAGCCGGGAACTGAAAGTGAAACTGGGCTGGGATTCGGGAACTCCCACGGTCCTGCATTTTGATCAGCTGGTCAAAAGGCGTTTTTCCTGAATAAAATGAATAATTTTCCCGGTAGCACCCCTGTGCGATTGCACAAAAGTTCCTGCCGCATTACTCCGGTACTGGTACTCTTTTTCATCATCGGATAAGGTTTCGATCAGCAGCCTGAGCATCCGGCCATCCATTTTGTCATCAGTAAAGGATACCGCCCCGCCGGATCTCACCAGCCCCACGGCTTCAGAATATTTCTGGTAATAAGGACCGAACAACACCATTTTATTATAGACCGCAGCTTCCAGTACATTGTGCACCCCGTTTTTTGTCAGGCCCCCTCCCACATAGGTCAGCCAGCCATAATTATAAAGCCGTGACAGCATACCGATATTATCTATGACCAGGACCCGGGCCTCCCGGGCGCCTCCCTGTTGCAATTGTGAATACCTCACTGAATCCGGGAAAAGTTTTTGAATCTCGGCAAGGTGCTTTTCACCGATCTCGTGCGGGGCGATGATCAGTTTCATCCCGGGATCCTGCAGGTCTCCGAAGGCGCGGGCCAGCACGGTTTCGTCTTCGGGCCAGGTACTCCCTGCCACCAGGGTTCTTTTATTCCCGGTAAAATCAGCCACAACCGGTATCGGTTCAAATTTTTCAGCGATAGCGATCACCCGGTCAAAACGGGTGTCGCCGGAAACCGTACAGATAGAGGAAAGGCCGATTTGTTTAATGAGTTCCGCGGATTCCGCGTTCTGTACAAAAAGCTGGTCAAACCGGGATAACATTTTTCGCTGCAGGCCGCCGTACCAGGAAAAAAAGCTCATGTCTTTCCGGAACAGGGCCGAGACCAGTAATAAAGGGATGTTCCGGTATTTTATTTTTTTTAAATAATAGTACCAGAATTCATATTTCACAAAAATGACCAGGCTGGGATGCACGATTTCGAGGAAGCGCCGGGCGTTTACGGGGCCATCGGCCGGCAAATAAAAAACCCAGTCGGCCCCGGAATAATTTTTTTGTACTTCATACCCGGAGGGCGAAAAAAAAGTCAGCAGGAAGCGATGATCCGGGTATTGCTGTTTCATTGTTTCCAGCAGGGGACGGCCCTGTTCAAATTCACCCAGGGAGGCGCAATGCATCCAGATGATTTTTTCATCCGCTGGGATCGCCCGGGCCAGCCGGCCGAAAATGGCGTTCCTTCCCCGCACCCATTTGGCGGCCTTGGCATTGAACAGGGAAGCCGTATAAATACCGGCTTTGTAAAGCAGGAGGAATATGTTATAGAAGAAAACGGCCAAATTACTGGGGTTGAACTGCTGCCAAAAGTAATGTCAATCGTGCAAACTACCTGTATTTTACTATTTTTGCGGCTCTTAAACAGCATAAATTCATACGATGCGACAAATTCAAATGGTTGACACCCGTACCCAGTATCATCATATCAAGGCCGAGGTGGATCAGGCGGTACTGGATGTAATGGAAAGTTCGGCTTTTATTAATGGCAAACCGGTACAGGAATTTGCCGGCAATCTCTCGGCTTATCTCGGTGCAAAGTTTACAATCCCCTGTGCCAATGGCACCGATGCCCTGCAGATTGCCATGATGGCCCTGGACCTGCAACCCGGGGATGAAGTGATCACGCCTTCCTTTACCTATATCGCGACCACGGAAGTGATCGCTTTGCTGAAGCTGAAACCGGTATTTGTGGAAGTGGATCCCAAAACTTTTTGTATCGATCCGGCAGCCATAGAAAAAGCCATCACGACCCGGACCCGGGCGATCGTACCCGTACATCTCTACGGGCATGCGGCACCGATGGAAGCGATCATGGCCATCGCGAAGAAACATAATCTGTATGTGATCGAAGACAATGCACAGGCCATTGGTTGTGATTATACATTCGCAGACGGTTCGAAGAAAAAAACGGGGACCATCGGGGATATCGGCTGTACTTCCTTTTATCCTTCCAAGAACCTGGGGGCTTTTGGGGACGGCGGCGCTATTTTTACCAACGATGAAGCGCTGAGTGTGAAACTGCGGATGATCGCCAACCACGGACAGCAAAAAAGATACTACCATGAAATGGTGGGCTGTAACAGCCGGTTGGATACCATCCAGGCGGCCATCCTCGATATCAAACTGAAACACCTGGATGAATACATCGCGGCAAGACGCTCGGCGGCTGATTTTTATAACAAGGCCTTTGGGGGACATCCAAAGATTACGATCCCTTACCGGGCTGCTTATTCCCATCATGTCTTCCATCAATATACACTGATCCTCGAAGGAGTTGACCGCGATGCGCTGTCTCAATACCTGGCCACGCAGCAGATCCCTTCCATGATCTATTACCCGGTACCCGGCCACAAACAAAAAATGTTTGAGCAATTCGGTTCCGGTTCACAGGTATTGCCGGTTACGGACTGGCTGACGGAGCGGGTGATCTCCCTCCCCATCCATACCGAACTGGACGGGGAACAATTAGCGTTTATCACCCAACAGGTGCTGGCATTTATCAATAAATAGAAAAATCGATCTTAAACCTTCATTAAAACAGCAGAACGTGTACCAGGAATTAGTAGATAAAAAAGTAAAATTAGCCGTTATCGGACTGGGCTATGTGGGATTACCCATCGCGCTGGAATTTGCCCGTAAAATTTCAGTCATTGGCTTTGATATCAGCGCCCGCCGCATCGAAATGATGAAACAGGGAATCGATCCCAGCAATGAACTCGAAAAAGAAGCATTTGATGGCTGCGATATTACATTTACGGATTCCCTGGATGTATTGCGGGAGGCGAAGTTTTTTATCGTGGCCGTTCCCACCCCGGTCGATGAGCACAATGTTCCGGACCTGACCCCCGTGCAAAGGGCTTCTGAAACCGTTGGTAAAGTGATCAAGAAAGGGGACTATGTGGTGTTTGAATCCACCGTGTATCCCGGTTGTACCGAGGAGGATTGTCTTCCTATCATGGAAAAACTATCGGGGCTGAAAAATATCGTTAATTTCAAACTGGGCTACTCGCCCGAGCGGATCAACCCGGGTGATAAACAGCATACCCTGGCTACTATTGTAAAAGTGGTATCGGGTTGTGATGCGGAATCACTGGAAGAGATCGCCAAAACCTATGAGTTAGTGGTAAAAGCAGGGGTGCACCGCGCTTCCTCCATCAAAGTGGCTGAGGCCGCCAAGATCATTGAGAATACGCAACGGGACCTGAACATTGCCCTGATGAATGAGCTTTCCCTGATTTTTGATAAGATGAATATCAACACCTACGAAGTGCTGGAAGCGGCCGGTACCAAATGGAATTTCCTGAAATTCCAGCCGGGCCTGGTTGGAGGACATTGCATTGGTGTGGATCCCTATTACCTGACCTATAAAGCCAAGGAACTCGGTTATCACTCCGAAGTGATACTGGCCGGACGGAGCATCAACGATAATATGGGAAAATATGTGGCCAAAAAAGTGATCCAGCATATTATCAGGAACAACGGGGATGTGAAGGCCGCCAAAGTACTGATCAAAGGAGCCACGTTTAAGGAAGACGTGAGCGATATCCGCAATTCCAAAGTACGGGATGTGGTGAATGCCCTGAAAGAATATTTTGTAAATGTGGAAGTGGAAGACCCGCATGCGGATTCCGCGGAACTGGAGCATGAGTACGGGTTTGGCCTGGTGGATAAGATAGCCGATGATTATGATGCAGTGATCATACCAGTGCCGCACCGTCAATACAGGGACCTGGACGAAAACTACTATGCCGGTATTACAAAACCCCATGCGATGGTGGCCGACCTGAAAGGGATTTACCGCAACAAGATTACTAACCGAACCTACTGGAGCCTCTGATATGCCATTTATTGAAACCGATTTTCCGGGATTGCTCATCTTTGAACCCAGGGTCTTTGAAGACAGCCGGGGCTATTTCTTTGAGTCCTTTAATGACCGGATCTTTCGCGAACAGGGAATCGGCAGCCAATGGGTGCAGGACAACCAGTCCGGTTCAAATTACGGGGTAATCCGCGGATTGCATTACCAGCTTCCTCCCAATGCACAGACTAAACTGGTAAGGGTATTATGCGGGGAGATCCTGGATGTGGTGGTGGATATCCGGAAAGGTTCCCCTTTCTATGGAAAAGTATTCAGCCTGGTATTGTCATCCGATAATAAAAAACAGTTGCTGATCCCGAAAGGGTTTGCCCACGGGTTCTCGGTACTAAGTGAGAAAGCGGAAGTATTGTATAAATGCGATGGCTTTTACGGAAAGGAAAGCGAGGGCGGGATTCTTTACAATGACCCGGCACTGAATATTGACTGGGGCATTCCGGCTGACAGGGCCATCATTTCTGAAAAGGACAAATTACTACCCCCGCTGTCCGGCTGTGAAAACAGTTTTGTATATAATCAATAATGAATACAAAGCCTGTCATACTGGTAACCGGTGCCAATGGCCAGTTGGGCAAGGAGCTGAAACAAATGGAACCTGTTTTCCCGGGCTTCCGTTTCATTTTTTTATCAAGGGAAGACCTTCCCATCCATCATTTTGAACTGGTTCGTAATTTTTTTAAAGGCTACCAGCCAACCTACCTGATCAACTGTGCCGCGTACACGGCTGTTGACAGGGCCGAATCGGAAAAAGAGCTGGCCTTCCAGGTGAATGGTGAATCCGTGGGGGTGCTGGCTGCTGTTTGTAAGGAATACGATACCCGGTTCATCCATATTTCCACGGACTATGTTTTTGACGGGAAAGGGAAGACGGCTTATACACCCGAATCTCCCACAAATCCGCAAAGCGTTTATGGCGCTTCCAAACTGGAAGGGGAACAACAGGCCCTGTTATACAATCCCGGGTCCATCATCATCCGCACATCCTGGGTTTATTCTGAGTTTGGAAAGAATTTTGTGAAAACCATCCTTCGCCTGCTTAATGAAAAGGAAGACCTGGATGTGGTGAACGACCAGGTTGGTTCCCCGACTTATGCAGCAGATCTGGCCCGGGTTATCCTGGATATTATTGCATCGGGAAAATGGGTCCCCGGCATCTATCATTACTGCAACGAAGGAATCATCAGCTGGTATGAGTTTGCGGTTGCAATCAAAGAACTCACTAAGAGCAATTGCCGGATTCACCCTGTTCCTTCAGCGCAATATCCCACAGCGGCCAAAAGACCCGCTTACTCTGTGCTGGATACTGCAAAACTCAGGGAGACTTATTCCACCGGTTCCAGGAACTGGAAAGAAAGCCTTGCTGCCTGTATGGCACGGTTATAACGCCCTCCCTTACTCCTTTATTTATTTTAAGCAGGGACTTTTATTTAAACCCCGCCGGGAACCGGAAGTCCGAAAAGCGGTTATCTGCAGCAGGGGAACCGGGTTTTCGCTTATCAATATTTTGATTTTCACGTATTGAAATTCAGTCACAAAGGGAACCTTTGGCGCTTTCCCGTCGATTCAATCCTGGCAATTGGCAGGATCCAGGTGAATTTCAGCCCGGAAATGATACTTTTGTCAGGGAAATTATCCGGGAAACGGGACAGGTCTTGGTAATAATTCGCTAATTACCGCGTTTTAAACCAATCCGGTTCTCCTGGTTACAGAAAGCCCGTATGAAAGCGCCCGATCACATAAAAAAAATCAGCCTGCATCTGAAAATTGCAGTGTGCTTTATGGGGGGGCTTCTATGGACAGGTATCGCACATACGCAAATACAGAACTGTCCTACTAATATTAATTTTAATAACGGCACCATTTCATTCTGGTCGGCCCGGACGGGGCTGGTAGGGGGAACCCCTCTGCAATACCCGGCTCCGAATACGGGAGTCAGTACAATACCGGAATATACCCTGACCAATACAGGTATCCAGGTTATTTCGACCCAGGGATCGGATCCCTATGGAAGTTTTCCCCTGATTCCGACGGTTAACGGCTATGCGTATGGGCATTCTGTAAAAATGGGATCCACCGCTACTTCCTGGGATCTCCGGAATGCCTCTCCGGGCACTGGCGGTAACCCGGGCGGATTTATCCGGACGGTAACCTATGCCATTAATGTACCCCCCGGACCGGCTTCCACTCCCTATACCATGACCTATGCCTATGCCATGGTACTGGAAAATGGTACACATAATTCCAATGAGCAGCCCTTATTCAGGGCAACCCTGAGCACAGAAGATAGTGTGATCACCTGCGCCTCGCCAAAGTATTACCTCCCGACTTTCAATGACGGAGGAAGTGGCGGATCAGGATCAACGGGCGCCACGCTGGATACAGCCGCCGCGCTGGCCAATGGATTTTCGCTCAGCCCGCTTCCTTTCCTCACGCATACCGGGCAAAACAATACCAACGGCACCTTGTTGTACGACGTTTGGACAAAGGGCTGGACCGAAGTCACTTTTGATTTATCTGCGTTCCGGGGTCAGCAGGTAAACCTGTCATTTGAGACGGTTAACTGTTCTCCCGGGGGACATTTCGCCTATGCCTATGTGGCCGTCCGCAATACCTGCGCCGGACTGGAGATCAGCGGTCAACCGGTCGCCTGTACCAATAGCACTATGACCTATTCCATACCAGCCCTGGCAGGGGCCATCTATAACTGGATGGTGCCGGCGGGCTGGGTCATCAATTCAGGCGCCAATTCGAATATCCTGACCGTTACAGCCGGCAGTACGGCTGGCTATATCATTGCCCGGGAGATCAACGGTTGTGCTGATCTCCTGGATTCACTGGCCGTAACCGCCACAGCTCCTACGGCCGCCGGGCAGGTCAGTTCGGATAACACGGTTTGTTCCGGTGTGAACAGTACCTTCCTCACACTGGGCGGACAGACGGGGAATGTGCTGAACTGGATCTCTTCCACGGACGGTATCAGCTGGAGTACTATTGCGAATACTGCTACCAGTTATACTGCCCAAAATCTTACGGCGACCACCCGCTACAAAGCGATCGTGCAAAATGGCACGGCCTGCCGCATGGATACGAGCATAGCGGCTGTAGTGACTGTCGATCCAAAATCGGCGGGAGGGGTCATCAGTCCGGCCAATACCACTATCTGCCTTGGTCAGAATGCGGATAACCTGTTAACCCTTACCGGGTATGCCGGCAATATTCTCAACTGGCAGGTTTCTTTTGATAATACGAACTGGGCCGGACTGGTGCCGGCACATACGGCACCGGTTTACCAGGCCAACGGGGTGAACAGCACCCGCTATTACAGGTCGGTGCTGAAGAGTGGGGTTTGCCCGGCTGATACCAGCACCGTGGCGGCTATCAATTTTATAAATGTTCCCTATCCCGCTGCCACTACCTTTCCGGATTCCGTTACGATCTGCTACGGGAGATCCGCCACACTGAATGCGACTGTTACCATGGGTACCAGTTATACCTGGTCCAATCCCAGCACCCTGTCCAACCAGGGTTCCGGAACGGTGACCAGTCTCCCGCAGGTTATTAATGCGGTAGCCACCCCCCGCAATTCCACGGATTATATTTTTTCGGTTACCAATGCAGGTTGTCCCAATAGCAGAAAAGATACCTTCCATGTCACGGTGAAACCCCGGATCGTTGTATTCGCAGGGAATGATACTGCCGTGGTAGGCAACCAACCACTGCAACTGGAAGCCGTTGTGAGTGATCCGACTGCTACGAATTTTAGTTGGAGCCCCGGAACAGGACTCAATTTTACCAACATTTACAACCCGGTGGCCACCCTGAACCCGGAAATGGGTGTATCGGTCACTTATCTTGTTCGTGCCACGAACCCGGAAGGCTGTTTTGGGGAGGATAATATCAAAGTGACCATTTTTAAAACGGGCCCGGATATTTTTGTTCCCACGGCCTTTACGCCCAATCATGACGGGCTCAACGATATTGTTTATCCCATTTGTGTGGGGATCAAACAGCTGGAATTTTTCAGGGTCTTCAACCGCTGGGGGCAACTGGTCTTCAGCACCAACCGGATCGGGCAGGGCTGGGATGGCCGGGTCAATGGCCAGTTACAGGATACCAATAATTTTGTATTTATGGTGCAGGGAACCGATTATACTGGCCGGGTGATCTTTAAAAAGGGAAATATTATGCTGATCCGGTAAGAATCAGTCCACTATAAATGCAAAAACCCCGCAAACGCGGGGTTTTTGTTGATCTATTAAGATATTTTTTTTAATCTAATTATTGTTGAAAATTTATGTCATATTTCTTATTATAATGTATTATAATAAATAGTAAAATAAGAGTTTTATAAAATACGGTTCCCAGTTATAATCCAAATCTATAAATTTTTTAAATTGCAAAATTACCAGTTTTTATTTTTAATATCTAAATTGCTGATTATAAAATACTGATGCCAAAAGTTTCTTTTAAAATATCAGCAAGAACAGCTAAACTTATCGGGAGAGAAAATTTTTCTAATCCAGAAGGAGCAATAGTTGAGTTAGTTAAAAACTGCTATGATGCGGATGCCAAAAACTGTCTTGTGGTTTTTGATATTTCTTTTGAAACTGTCCCAAATGAGCTTTCAATATCTGATTATAGAAGATTTGCTTATGAACCTTTAGTTAAAGATAATTACAAGAGAAAAGGGAAGATTTATCAGTTGGGTGCAAACATAGGGCTGGATAAAGCCATAAAGCTTCAGGAGTTTTTTTTTAGAGATAATGCAATTTATGTTATTGATAATGGTCATGGTATGACAAAAGATGTTGTAACTGACCAATGGATGGAAATAGGTACAGATAATAAAGAAACTAGTGCCATTTCTGTAGATGGAAGAGTATTGACGGGAGCAAAAGGAATCGGTCGATTTGCACTTGACAGGCTAGGGTTTATTTCAGAAATGTGGACTGTTTCAAAAAAAAATAGAAAAGGTTGTACATGGAAGATGAATTGGAAACAATTTGACCAGCCCAAAAAAGGTTTATCTGAAATTACAGCAGACATTGAAGATGCTGAATTGGACCTTAAATTTTTTTTGAAAGCGCAGTTTAAAGGAAGGTCAAGAATATTAAACATTCTAAATGCCACAAATTTTTCTCACGGGACAGTAATAAAGATTTCCAGCGTTAAAGATAACTGGTCGGAAAGCATGCAAGAGAGTGTTTTTAAAAGCCTTGAAGCGTTGGTGCCGCCACAGGAACTAGGCATACCTTTCAAAGTTAATTTTTATTCTCTGGCTGATATGAGATTGTTTGGAGAAGTGGAGACGGCATTTTTTAATGATTTTGATTATAAAGTTGAGGCTCACTTTCATGCTGCTAGCATGAAGCTGAATCTGGAAATGACTCGTAACGAACTTGACCTCAAAGAAGTCAAATCGAAATATGCAGAACTTTTCAAGAATACAAAAAAGCCTTATGATATAGCTACATTGAGTAGTAAAACATTTACGTTTTCCAGAACAGCTTTTGAAATATTAAAATTGGAAAAAGCTACTTCATTGGAAAGTCGTCTAAGGAAACTTGGCGATTTTTCTTTTTCATTTTATTATTTGAAGAATAGTGCTTCAAAAGATTATCCATATCGTGATTTCAACACAGGAGAACGTCAAAAGGTATTAAAGAGATTTGGTGGGATTAAAATATACAGGGACTCGTTTAGAGTGCGCCCCTATGGTGATATTGGCAATGATTGGTTAAAGTTGGGAGACCGAGGAGCACAAAGTCCTGCAGGTGCTGGACAACGTATTGGTGACTGGCGCGTTGGACCAAATCAGGTCGCTGGGTTAGTGAAAATATCTAGGCTAAAAAATCCAGGTCTTGCTGATAAATCTGATCGGGGCTCATTAATTGAGAATGAGTATTTTGATATTTTAAGGTCTTTGGTTACTGGTGTGATTAATGTGTTTGAGATTGATCGAAGTACTATATTGAATCTTTTTTATATTGAAACTAAAAGAAAAGAGGAACTAGATCGTTTTTTGCAAATTAGGAAGGAAGCAGAAAAAATAGCTGATGAAATAATTATAAAACGAAATAAAGTTGAGCGAGAAATATATGGAACTAAGCCTGATCTTTTTAGGGAGGCTAAGAACAAGGTAGAGAAAGAAGAGTTTCAAAAGATAATTGAATCCGGTATAGGCAGAATTGAAAAAAAGGATGATGAAGATGCTGAGCTGGCTCAGGTTAGAACTCTCGCTAGTCTTGGAATCATTGTAACTTCTTTTGCTCATGAACTTAAAAATATCAAAAACAATTTAGAGGAATTAGAGAATTTTGAGAAAATATTTTACAAGGTTGTGCCAGATGAGCAAAAGAAGAAAAATGATTTTATCAATGGGATTGATATCCTTGAATTATTAAAGAAAGATAATGAGCGAATTTCTCATTGGGTTAATTATTCATTAAATGCGATTAAAAAGGATAAGCGTAAGAGGGCGCCACTTCAATTTAATAAATATTTTTCAGGGTTGTATAAAACTTGGGCCATATTACTTGATGATCGTTTTATTAAGCTAAATATAAAAAATAATAATAAGAGGGTATACAATTTTAGGGCTTTTGAAATGGATATGAATACAATATTCAATAATTTGATTTCAAATTCTATTGAATCGTTCAATAAATTAAAAGTTATCCGAAAAAGAATTATTCAAGTAAGTTTCAAGGTTGTTGGTGATAAAATGCAAATTTTATATCATGACAATGGTGTTGGGTTAGATAAGATATTTCGAAAGAATAAAGATGAGATATTCCTTCCCTTTGTAACCACTAAAGAGGATAAGAATAGTAATGAGTTTGGTACTGGTTTGGGTATGTATCTTGTAAAATCAGTCGTTGATGATAACAACGGAAGAATTGAAATCCTTGATTCTACTGTTGGATTTAAGCTCCTCATTGAGTTTCCTGTTAGAAAAAAGTAATGCGTATGAAATATAGAATTGGGTACGTTGATGAAGATCCTATTCAGGTTAAAAAGTATCAGAGATTGCTCGGCGATAAATTTGAGGTGCTTGGATATGATATACCGAAAGGGTTGTCAAAGAAGAAGTTGCTAAATCAAATATATGATTCAAACATTGATTTGTTGTTAATAGATTACTTAATGACTGAAAGAGGACAATTGACATATAACGGAGATGTGATTGCGCGTGAGTTTGAAAAATTGAAACCCCATTTTCCGGTACTGATATTTACTTCTCATGCCGGTGATGCATTCCCGGCTGTAGATAATCCCAATACTCTATACGAGAAAGGCAATGCTAGGAAAATGGAACATTTTAGTGAGGTTTTAAAGAGAAATATTGAATCATACAAGTCATTGATAATTAAAAGGAAAAAAAGTATTGATAAGTTAGTTAAAGTTTCTAAGAAGAGAAAGCTAAATGCAAAAGAGGAAGAAGCTCTATTTAACGAACAAATTCAATTGCAGTTGCTTGATACGCGTTTTGGAGAAGCCCCATTTCAGCTGCTACACCCAGAGAGAATTAAAGCGTTGTCGAAAACTGCGAATATGGCAGATGCTTTCATAAAGTCGCTCACAAAAAAATGAAAAGAATGGCTGCTTTTAGAGGTAAATGCCCTGTTAGGAGGGCTGCCCCAAATAGGAACCCTACTGTTAACTGGGCATTACACAAGGCTGATCTTCGAGAGGATTTTAATAATCATTGCGGATATTGTGATTCGTATGATGGTTATGCTCATACCTATTTTGAGGTTGATCATTTTGTGCCTAAGGATCTGATAGTTAAAAATAGGTGGCCTATTACACTTGTTCAGTATTCAAATCTTGTGTATGCATGTAAATTTTGTAATAACAACAAGTTGGCTAACTGGCCTTCAAACAGTTATACAGTATTTCATATTGGAAATAAAGGATTTATAGATCCTTGCAATAAAAAGTATTCAACACATTTTTATCGTCGAAATAATGGTGAGATAATGTGGAATACAAGATTAGGAAAATGGATGTATTTTAATGCATTTAAATTTGATGAAAGAAATCCTGGAATAAAATTATTATGGAATCTTAATAGACTTCGTAAAGCACTTGATAAGCTTTACGAGGCAAGGAAAAAAAATATTAAAACATCAAAAAAATTTAAATCAATACAAGCTGAGATTAATAAAATTAGTGCACAGTATTATCCAGCTCATACTAAATTAATGGAATATTACCGAAATCTTTAAATAAGGATATTTCCTATTTCCAAACTGGTATTTTCTTGACAATTTTGACTGTTAAGTGCCTACATCTAATACGTTCATTTATCCACTTATCTGTACGTTGATCTTTTAGAATTTGTAAAACATTTTTGCAATCCCTTAATAATCCGGATTTTGGTTTTAGGATTATTAAATGATTGTCAACATAAGAGGGATGGGTAGTGTTAACTATGGTGGCAATAGCTCTATGACTATCTTCTTTTCTGGAAGTTCTCTTAATAACTACAAACGGACTTTTGAATTTTTTACCTTTATGGCGTCTTTTCTTTTCAATGACACGCTGCATAGACCAGCCTTTTAGTCCTCTACTCTTAACATAATTGTGTAGATCGCCAATGTACTTATCACGATTGTCTACAACAGGTCCAACGCAAATATCAAACGTATCTTCAAGTGTCGTTTGATTATAATTGGTATGCTGATTACTGGGTATGGTATCCTTTATTGGGGTAAATCGTTTTATTAGGTGCAATACATAAACATCTACATCAGCATATTTGTCAAATCGACCTAAAAGCTCTTCGTATTCAATTGTACATTCACGGTTTATCAAGGATCTCCATTTTTCATAACGAGAACCACTTCGAAGTACATCCGGAAGAATCGCAATTATTGACGTCCCAGGTTTGCAATATTGAATTATTTTATCAATAAATAGTGCTGCGGCCGAAACTTTCCCCTTAGCCCATAGCAATTTTTCACAAGATAGAATTTGATTGAAGGGCGGATTAACAAAGATGTGGGTAGCCGATTTATAAAAACGATTATCTTTTAAACCATCAGCTTTTTTAATATGGTATTTCTTGTTTTTCTCTTTTTTTAAGGTTATTTCTGTAGCGGTTTGTGAATTTATTAAAGCATTGATTGTTAATCTCAATTGAGCAGATTTAACAAATTCCGCATGAAGATCTGTACCTCTGATGTGCTTCTCCCAGGATAACTCAAGGCCATTAGTCTGCATATAATTGAGTGCTGCTATTAATAGATTTCCAGCACCACATGCGCTATCATATATGATTGAATTACTTGTAAATACAGGTTTAACTCTTGTAAGAATTTTCTCTGCAAGTTCGCTGTCTGTGAAAAAAGCGCCTGACGATCTCCTAGTATTAATATCTACAAGACGACGCAACTCTTCTGCAGCTAATCCATTTATCGAATGTGTTGCTGTTTTAACCCATTCACTTCTCGGGGTCAAATTAAAAGTTGAAATATTGGTTTTTAAAGTTTCAATAAATTCAACATATTTTTCCATGGTAGACATGCGATAGAGTCAAGTTCAAATCACAAAATATGAAAAGATTTAGATATTTCAGTAAGGTTATCCTCAATTCCGATTTAATGAAAATAGAAATAAAGAGGATGGGGCCGCGATAATTGTATTTAAATTATTTATGAAAAGATTTTTTGAAAAGGGTTGAAGACTAAAAAAAGGAAAGTTTTGAAACTTTCCTTTTTTTATCGTTGACCCATAAGGATTCGAACCTTAACAGACAGAACCAAAATCTGTAGTGCTACCATTACACCATGGGTCAATCTTCAGAACTTGCCGAAGAAGTCAAAACTGCTTTTGGGAGTGCAAAAATAGGGCTATATGCCTTTTCCCCCAAATAGTTTTTGAAAGAAATTATCTAAATGATCAGAATTTGACGCCCTCTTTCCCTTCCCTCACTTTCAGCTCTTTGATCTTATCCAGGGCCCGGGCCACTACATCGCACATAATGGTGTACAGGGCGCCGGGTATTGCGTTTTCATAAATATGATCCAGGGCCTGGTCCTCATTGGGGATCGTAAGCACCGGAATATCCGGGTTTACTTTACGGATTCCTTCCTGCAGGAGCCCGATGATCTCATCCGCGCTGCGCCCCCGGAGGTTTTTGTCACAGCGGATGATGATCTCATCAAAATAAGCGGCCGAGATCTCTCCGAGTTCCCGGATATCCTCATCCCGCCGGTCGCCCGTACCGCTGATCACCCCCACTTTGACCGGGTAATCCAGTTTGCTGACAAAATCACAAAGCAGCCGCAGCCCATGCGGGTTATGAGCAAAATCGGCCAGCATCGTGAAATTCCTGAAATGGAAAAAGTTTAAACGCCCCGGGGTCAGGTTCTCACTCGGGATAAAGGTCAGTAGCCCCGTCCGGATATCATCAATGGTAATATCGCGGTACAGGTAGGCAGCAATCACCGCCGGAAGGCAGTTATTGATATTGTGCAGGGCTTTGGCCTCAAATGTCAGGGGAATATCCCGGGCCGGCAGTACCCGGATCTTCCAGTTGCCCTTCATAATGGTAACATACCCGTTTTCGTAAACACAGGCCAGCCCGTGTGCAGCACAATGTTCTTTGATCCGGGGATTGTTTTCATCCATACTGAAAAGCGCGATATTGCATTTCAGGTCGTTCTTCATTTTATAGACCAGGTCATCGTCTGCATTCAATACGGCATAGCCATGCGGGAATACGGTCTCCGGTACCACGGCTTTTACCTTCGCCATTTGTTCCACTGAATTGATCCCGCCCAGCCCGATATGATCGGCCGCCACATTGGTGACCACGGCCACTTCACAGTTTTGAAAAGCCAGGCCCGCTTTCAGGATACCACCCCGGGCACATTCGAGTACGGCAAAATCAACGGTTGGGTCTTTTAATACAAACTGGGAGGAAACCGGGCCGGTACAATCACCCTTCATCATGAGCTGGTTCTGGATATAGACCCCGTCACTCGTGGTATATCCTGTTTTTTTACCGGCACTCTTGGCAATATGAGCAATCAGCCGGGTGCTGGTGGTTTTCCCGTTGGTACCGGTTACCGCAATGATCGGGATGCGGCCCGCACTGCCTTTGGGGAATAACATATCCACCACCGGTTCGGCTACATTGCGGGGCAATCCTTCGGCGGGTTCAATATGCATCCTGAATCCCGGCGCCGCATTTACTTCGAGGATGGCTCCTCCGTTTTCCGCCACGGGTGTACGCAGGTCCGTGGCCATGACATCGATTCCGCAGATATCAAGCCCAATGATCTTTGCAATCCGTTCGAACATGAAAATATTGGCGGGATGCACTTCATCGGTTACATCGGTGGACGTACCGCCGGTTGAGAGATTGGCTGTTGGCTTTAATAAAACGCGTTCGCCGGCAGCAGGGATATGCTGCAGGGTGATGTTCGCATCATCCAGCATTTTCTGCGTAAACTGGTCCACGGTGATCTGGGTCAGTACTTTTTCATGCCCGTATCCGCGCCGCGGGTCTTTGTTGACCTCATCAATCAGCCATTGGATATCGTGTACACCATCGCCCACAACCGAAGCAGGTGTTCGCAGCGCCGCGCAGATAAATTTATAATTGATCACCAGGCAGCGGAAATCATAACCGGTGATAAAACGTTCTACGATAACGCTGCGGCTGTATTGTTTTGCCGCATCAAAAGCCCGGATAGCCTGTTCGCGGTTCGTGATATTGGTGGTATTGCCTTTGCCATGATTCCCATCAATGGGTTTTATGACCAGGGGGTAACCGAATTTATCAATGGCCGCATCCAGTCCCTCTTCACTCCTGACCACCGTTCCCCGGGGTACAGGAATCTCGGCGGCTTCGAGGAGTAGCTTGGTTTCTTCCTTGTCGCAGGCAATGTCCACCGCGATATTGGACGTGGTGGAGGCGATTGTGGCCCGGATCCTTTTCTGGTTAACACCATATCCCAGTTGCACGAGACTTTGTTTATTTAACCGGATATAAGGAATACCGCGTTTGGCCGCTTCCTCTACGATGCAACCGGTAGAGGGACCCAGGCGGGTGTCTTCACGGATCTCCCGCATTTGCTGAATATCTGCTGAAAGATCATAGCCTGACCCGTCAATCAATGCCTGGGCAATACGTACCGCCGCTTTGGCAGCATATACACCGGCATCCTCTTCCATATAACTGAACACCACATAATAAATCCCTTCTCTTTCTCCTTCGGGTGTACGGGTTCTTCCAAAACCCGTATCCATACCCGCGAGGGTCTGTATTTCAAGGGCAATATGCTCCACCACATGACCCATCCAGGTGCCTTCATCCACCCGCTTGAAAAAACCACCGGGTTCCCCCACACTGCAGCGGTGTGCATAAAGACTGGGTAGTAATTGTTCCAGCCGCTCCCGGAATCCCGGGATCTTGTTCGTCGGCATATTCTCTTTTTCTTCCAGGTCCAGCTTCATCTGGATCAGTTTATTCCGGCGTACACTCCAGTAATTGGGTCCTTTCAGCACTTTGATCTCAAGTATTCTCATAAGCAAAAAGTTGAACCTTCAATATAGGTGATTTTGATTAGGTGACCAACAGGGCCGGCCATCCATCATATACACCGGCCGGCCTCCGGCCTTTTCTGTACATTTATGAACTTAAATCAATTCATATGTCTGTCAACAGCCGCCGTACATTTCTTCAGCGGGCAGGAGTGTTTTCCGCCACTGCTTTTCTTTCATCGCTGGCCAAACCGGCCTGGAGCAGGAACCTGGAATCGGCACTCGGCCAGGCAGCGGGTATTTCACCCGAAGAACTCGCCAGTGACGAGGATTTCTGGTATTTTATCCAGCAGTCTTTTACCGTATCGCCCTCGCTGATCAACCTCAACAACGGGGGTGTATCACCTGCGCCCAGGACAGTGCAGGAGGCCATGAAGCGGTATTATGACCTCTGTAATGAAGCGCCGAGTTATTATATGTGGCGGGTGCTTGACCAGGGCCGGGAACCGCTGCGGAGAAACCTCGCGAAGCTGGCCGGTTGCTCACCGGACGAGATTGCCATGAACCGGAATTCATCGGAAGGACTGGAGACGGTGATCTTCGGGCTGCCGTTAAAAGCCGGGGATGAAGTGGTGGCGGCCAAACAGGATTATCCCAATATGATCAATGCCTATAAGCAAAGGGAGCTACGCGAGGGCATCAGGATGGTCTGGATTAACCTGGAATTACCAAGCGAGGACGAAAATTACCTGGTCAGTCAGTATGTAAATGCATTTACGGCTAAAACCAAAGTGGTCCATATCACGCATATCATCAATTGGAACGGGCAGA
>JACPUV010000010.1 GCA_016192105.1 Sphingobacteriales bacterium
AATGAAGGGAGTCCGTGTCCTTTCTTATCTCACGGCCGGCCTGATCGCCTTTGCCTTTATCATCTTTTACGGAGCGATGAAACTGACACCCGCTGATTTTTTCATCAGCAGCAAGCAAGGCAGCGGGGTGCCGGATATGGACAAAGCATACAACAGTGTACTGGGACAGGGAGGTTTCATCATTGTGGGTTCCCTGACGGCTTTTATCCTCGGTCAGCTGATCGATGTATTTATTTTTCATAAAATAAAAAAACTGACCGGGGAGAAAAGGATCTGGCTGCGGGCCACCGGGTCCACACTGATCTCCCAGTTCATCGACAGCTTCGTGGTCCTGTTCATTGCATTTTATGTGGGGACAAGGGTCAATCAGACGGGCAATGATTTTGTCTGGCCTTTTAAGCTGTTTATTGCGGTGGGAGTCGTTAACTATATTTATAAATTCATTGTGGCCCTGGTCCTTACCCCCGTGATTTACCTGGTCCACGACTGGATCGAAAACTACCTTGGACAGGAAGAAGCGGCGGTGTTGAAGAAGGCAGCGATGGAAGATTAATGTTTTTCCTTAATAAGGGAAGCGACGATTTTGTCGATCGGCAGCGTCAGGTGATCGGGGGAAAAATCTTCCCAGTTGATGAAGCGGAAGGTTTCGATCTCCTTTTTTTCTTCGTAAACGGCGAGTTGCTGCTCATCAAAATCAAAGGGTTTGTCGCGAAGCGGCGCTTTTATTTCTTCCAAAGCATGGGCAAAATAATAGATAGAGATGATCTGGTGCTCCGGGTTAAAGGCCGATAGCTGGAAATAATCCGTGGTGTAGATATGCTCCCCGACATCTACTTTCAGGTTCATTTCTTCCAGGAATTCCCGTTGCAGGCATTCACGCGTGCCTTCCCCGAATTCAAGCCCGCCGCCGGGGAATTTGGTGATATAACTTCCCCGGATCAGTTCATCACTGACCAGTACCTGTTGCTGCGCATTGAGCAATAGTCCATAGATGCGGATGTTGAACCGGTGCATAGGGATCAGAATATTTTTTTACGGAGGAACAGCCATCCGATGGCCACGGCAATGGCCAGAGAAAGGAGGGCCACAATATAAAAGGCATAGGGGGAATGCTCAAAGCCGCTGGGTACATTCATGCCGAACAAACTCGCAATCAGTACCGGGAAGGTCATGACAATCGTGATCACGGCCAGTCTTTTCAATACCTGGTTCTGGTTATTGGCAATAATGCTGGCAAAGGCATCCAGGGTGCTGCTGAGGATATTGGTATAGATATTCGCCATTTCCAGGGCCTGGGAATTATCCACGATCAGGTCATTCAGGAATTCTTTCTCTTCTTCATTCAATCCAAGAAAATTGGTCCGCTCCAGTTTCATCATCAGCATTTCATTGGAACGCAGGGCTGTTACAAAATACACCAGGCTTTTCTGGATCCGCATCAGCTGGAGCAGTTGCTCGTTTTCGCTGGCGGCGTAAAGTTTTTGTTCCACGATGTTCCGGCGCTGGTTGATCTCTTTCAGATGGTCCATGAAATTCTGGACGATCTTTTCAAAGATCTTCAAAACCATCAGGTTCTTTTTCTCCGGGTTGCGGTTGGGAAAAGTGTTCAGGAATTTTTTGATGGCCGGGTTTTCAAAAGAGTTCACTGTTACGATCTGGTTATGCGTAAGAATAATACAGATCGGGATCGTGATATAAAACGCGTCGCTGTCGTTAAAGGAGTTGTTCTCCGTAGGGGTTTTGATAACGATCAGCCGCACATTGTCTTCCTCTTCAAAACGGCTTCTTTCATCGATATCCAGTGAGTCCGTCAGGAAGTCGATCGGGATATCCAGTCCTTCGGATAACTCGAAAAATTCCTCCTGCCGGAGCGGGGGCAGAATATTGACCCAGCTGCCGTTTTCGGGCCTGTCAATTTCCACGGTTTGCTGGTTCGTATGTTTGAAGTACTGGATCATGGGCCGGCGCAAAGGTAAGCCCGCTTACGCAGATTTGCTGTCAAATCTTCCGGGAGGGGATATAAGAATTCAAAAGGGAGTTTAGCTGAGCTCAATGGTTCCTTCAAAGACCCGTTCGGCAGGACCGCAAAGCCAGATATCATGGTACTTGTCGTCCTCGCTGCGGTCAAATTCCACGGAAAGATTGCCTCCGAGGGTACTCACCTCAATATCATTGAAGCCGGTTTCATTGTGGTAACTGACCAGGGCAGCCGCAGTGACACCGGTGCCGCAGGAATAGGTCTCATCCTCAACCCCTCTTTCATAGGTACGGACTTTTATTTTATTGGAATTTTCCAGTTGCTCCACAAAATTTACGTTGATACCCTCGTCAGTGAATTCCCGGCTGTACCGGATCTCATGCCCTTTTTTATACACATCCAGGTCCATTACATCGCTGACCAGTTTGATATAGTGGGGAGAGCCGGTGTTCAGGATATAGTCATTGTGGAATTTCCGGACATGGTCCACGTCTTTCATTTTCAGGGAAACGATTCCCGCAATATCGATCTCGGCCTCATGCGGTCCGTCGGTAGCCAGGAAATGATAGGTTTCACGGTGGATGCCCAGGTGATAGGCGAATTTGGTGATACAGCGTCCGCCATTGCCGCACATACTGCCTTCTTTACCGTCGGCATTGTAATATTTCATTTCAAAATCATACCCTTCTTTTTCGTTCAGCAGCATCAGCCCGTCGGCCCCGATCCCGAAACGGCGGTTGCAGAGTGTATGGATCTGCTCAGTGGTAAGGCCTGAATAAGCCTGTCCCCGGTTGTCGGCGATGATAAAGTCATTACCGGTGCCCTGGTATTTATAAAAATGAAACTGCATCAGAAATGGTCTGCAAATTGGTGAATAAATTTTTTGATCAGGTTCTCTACAGCGGCTTTCCCGTCTTTGGAAAATTCCTTTTTTACCCGGTTGGCCACGATGGCATTCAGGGCAAGACAATTGTGGCCCAGCAATTTCCCCAACCCGTAGATTGCCGAGGTTTCCATTTCAAAATTAGTGATCCGGTGCTGGCCAAAGCGGAAATCAGTCAGCCGGTTGATCAGTTCCGGGTTGCTGATCCCCAACCGCAATACCCTTCCCTGCGGGCCGTAAAAGCCCGGGCAGGTCACCGTTATTCCGTGATGAAAATCCTGTACAAAATGTTTGATCAGGGAAGCGGCGCAACTGCTGATATAGGGGTAGCCGGTTTGTCCGTGGATCTGGGTATGCGTGACGAAGGAATGCAGCAGTTGTTTTTCCTCGTCGTTATGCTCATGGCGGTAAAAATTGAGCAGGTTGTCCACACCCAGCCCGTGCGTGGAGGCCACAAAACTGTCCACCGGGATATCTTCCTGCAGGGAGCCGGAGGTTCCAAGCCGGATAATGTTCAGGGACAGCAGTTCTTTTTTTATTTCGCGGGAACTGAAATCAATATTGACCAGGGCATCCAGTTCATTCAGTACAATATCGATATTATCCGGGCCGATACCGGAAGAGAGGACCGTGATCCTTTTGTTGCCGATATAGCCGGTATGACTGATAAACTCGCGGTGCTGTCTTCTTATTTCCACCCGGTCAAAATATTTGCTAACCTCGGCTACCCGGTCCGGGTCTCCTACCGTGACCACCGTATTGCCCAGTTCTTCCGGCCGGAGGTCAAGATGATACACCGCCCCCCTGTCGTTGATGATCAGTTCAGATGCTGCGATTCGGTTCATATAACTGGTTTAATATGACGGAAATAAACTCATTTCAAAAATATGCATTATTTTCGCACCGGTTTTAAAAAAAGGGTCCTGTGGCCGAGTGGCTAGGCAGAGCTCTGCAAAAGCTCCTACAGCGGTTCGAATCCGCTCGGGACCTCAAAAAACGGGAATAATCGTAAAGGTTATTCCTTTTTTTATTTCGGGAAACAAGTCCTGTGTCCGCCGCGGCGGATAGGCAGAGCGCTGCAAAAACTCCTACAGCGGTTCGAACCTGCCTGCCGGCAGGCAGGTCCGCCCGGGACCTCAAAAAGTGGGAATAATCGTAAAGGTTATTCCTTTTTTTATTTCGGAAAACAAGTCCTGCGCCCGCCGCGGCGGATAGGCAGAGCGCTGCAAAAGCTCCTGCAGCGGTACGAACCTGACGGCAGGCAGGCAGATCCGCCGGGGCCTCCAGGCATGAAAAATCGCTTGCTGTGAAACGCAGAATCTCAAAATCCGAAAACGAATGCTAAAGGACAGCAGGTTTACCGTGGGATGTAGCCGGTCAGTACAGGAATGGCTTCGGAGTAGAGCTATTGCTTGAAATTTTTACCGGCTATTTCATTGTATATGTGCATGGAATAATCAGGTATCCATTCGCCGGTTGTCAAGCAAATATAAATGATGCCTGATGTTTATATCTACAACTAACGGGTTCACCTTACTTCAGCATTTACCCCTTTTTCGGCCACCCATCAACCCGGCAGCACGATCGGGGCCCGGGCCTTCAGGTTGATCTCATACTCCGCTAATTGGGATAGCCGGTCATCCATTTGCTTCTCTTTTACTTCTGCTTCCCGGAATACAGTTGCCGGTGCATCCATACCCAGGGCATGGGCAAATGCGGCAGCAGTACCATAGGCGCTGATCTTATAATGATTAATCCCCTGGATACAGGCCAGCAGGCAGGCATCTGTTACTTCCGGATCACTGCAACGGATCAGCCTATCCTCCGTATCGAGAATGAATGCCTGCATGATTCGACTGAATAAGGGCAACTGGTTGATATTTTCCTCTTCGATAAACCGGTCGAGTTGTTGCTGCTGCCGGGATACCAGGTCCGCATACTTCTGTATCAACGTTTTTAACTTGAGCGATGATGCCCTGCCTGCCCATTCCGGTAGTTTCTTTTGTAATTGCACTTCCGAGCTGGCGAAACGGCAGACATCATAATCGAGCAACTGGTGTAACGTCGTAATGGGAGATTGGCTGTTTGACATGATAGCGCAGTTTTAGGTAATTAAATCTACCCTCCGGTTTTCAGCGGTTCCAATGAGGATCATCACCCAGAAGGATGATGGTCCTCATTGTTACAGGCTGTTAAATAGTGTTGATTTGGTAGCTTGCGGTAAGTGAGGGAAGGCAACGCAACGCATGCACCCTTTCATCATATTCCTGTTTACCCGCTTACTGAGGGAAAGGGCGGCAATCATAGACCTGCTGAATACCTTATTGTTATGGCTAAAAATAAGAAGATAGCTCCCGATAAAATTCCGGAAACTCCTTATCCGGGTAAACGCCCCGAAACCATTCCTGCTGTTGATCCGGAAGAACCCCTGAATCCCGAAGAAAATCCGGATATCATCCCCGATCCGGAAGAGGAAGAGCCTCCGGTTTTTGAGGAGCCGGCGCCCGGTGAAGGTCCCTGATCAAAATCCGGGTACACGGCTTGAACCCATTCAGTAAGCAATCATACCAGCAGCCCTCCCGGAAAATACAGCGGTACGGGCCAGCGGCCCTGCTGATCATAATCACAGAACCTGCTGACAGCCTTCATGGAAGCCCGTTGCTTTTGTGACTAATTTGAGTATTGATTATGATGGTCAATACCCAAAATTGGAAGCAGTGGCTGGAGGAAGCCGGGGAAATGTCCCGCTTCACCGGGCGTTTTTTCAGCCAGTGGTTCAGGCCCCGTTATGAAGTGACTGAATTTTTCCGCCAGTGCTTTATTGTGGGTTACCGCTCATTGCCCCTGGTGGGACTGACGGGTTTTATCATGGGGCTGGTACTGACCTTGCAGCTGCGGCCTTCCCTGATAGATTACGGGGTGGAGTCCCAGTTGCCGGCCATGGTCGGCATTGCCATTGTCAGGGAAGTCGGACCGGTGATCACGGCGCTGATCTTTGCGGGTAAGATCGGCAGCAGCATCGGCGCTGAACTGGGTTCAATGAAAGTGACGGAGCAAATTGATGCCATGGAAGTATCGGGAACCAACCCATTTAAATACCTGGTGGTTACCCGGGTTCTGGCCACCACCCTGATGTTACCCGTGCTAGTGATGCTGGGTGATGCGATCTCGTTATATGGTTCTTATCTCGGTGTGAATATTCGGGGAGTAACCAGTTTTGACCTGTTTTGGACACAGGTATTTGACAACCTCTCCTTTGGGGATGTAGTACCGGCTTTTGTAAAATCATTTTTCTTTGGGTTCGCTGTTGGTATGGTGGGGTGTTTTAAAGGGTATCATTCACACAAGGGGACAGAAGGCGTGGGGCGTTCGGCCAATTCAGCTGTGGTGCTGTCCTCCATCCTCATCTTTATCATTGACCTTGTTGCTGTACAGGTTACAGATATACTGGGATTAAATTAATATATGGAAACCATCCAGACACTGGCTGTTTTACCGGATATGCCTGTCAAAGCGGGGGAAGTAGTGATGCGGATAACCGGCTTGTATAAATCATTCGGGGATAATCATGTACTGTCTGATTTTAACCTGGGTTTATTGGCCGGCGAAAATGTAGTGGTGCTGGGTAAATCCGGCTCCGGTAAATCGGTACTGATCAAATGTATTATCGGGTTGCTGCAACCGGACGGCGGGACCATTGAAGTATTCGGGAAAAATATCCCGGATCTCGGCCACCTTGAACTGGACCAGGTACGCATGAAAGTGGGATTTCTCTTCCAGAGCAACGCCCTGTATGACTCGATGACCGTTCGGGAAAACCTGGAATTCCCATTGCGCAGGCATTCGATCCGCCTCCCGCAGGAGGAAGTAAACGAACTGGTGCGGCATGCGCTGGATGATGTGGGACTGGTTCATACGGTTGATAGGATGCCGGCCGAGTTATCAGGCGGGATGCGCAAGCGGATTGCACTGGCCCGGACCCTCATCCTGCGGCCTTCTATTATTCTGTATGATGAACCGACAACCGGGCTGGATCCGATTACCGCCAAAGAGATTATCGGGCTGATGATTGAGATACAGGAAAAATACGGGTCCTCATCGCTCATTATTTCCCATGATATGAATTGTGTACGGATGGCATCGGACCGGGTCGTGATGCTGATAAACGGGAGCTGTTACGCGGAAGGGACCTATGATGAACTGAAACAGTCAGCGGATCCGGAGATTAAAAAATTCTTTGAATAAAATAATATGACCAGGCAATTTGTATCCAATAGTAAACTCGGTGTCTTTGTCATTGCGGGCATGCTGTTTCTCATCCTGCTCCTGTATATGATCGGGAAGAATGAAAACATGTTTGGCAATACCTTCAGGCTGCGGGCGCAATTTGGAAATGTACAGGGGCTTACAGCCGGGAATAATGTCCGGTATGCGGGTATCCAGGTCGGGACTGTGAAAAAAGTGAATATCCTGAATGATACGCTGATCGAAGTGGTGATGCTGATCGAAACAAAAATGAAACAGTATATCCGTAAGAATGCGGTGGTATCCATCGGAACGGACGGCCTGATGGGAAACCGGGTGCTGAACATATCTCCCTCCGTCAAACCAGCGCCGCTGGTGGAAACGAATGATATACTGCCCGTGAAGAAAACAGCGGAAATGGATGAGATGCTGCAAACGCTTGCCAGGACAAATGAGGATGTGGCAGTGATCGCCACCCAGTTAAAAAATACCGTGAACCGGATTAACAACAGCGCTGCAGTATGGGACATCCTCAATGACAAAAGCCTTCCACAACATTTCCGCGCTTCGCTCCTGAATGTACGGTCTGCCACGGCAAAAACTGTCCGGCTGGTCAGTGATCTGCAACTGCTGGTCTCAAATGTAAAAGAAGGGAAGGGGTCGCTGGGCGCTATTATCAGTGATTCCGCTCTGGCGCTGGGCCTGCAGGAGGCAATCAGCCGGATCAGCCGGGTGGGGGAAGATGCTGATTCACTGGCCCAGGTAATCAGCACCCTGGCGGGAAATATACAATATGATATTGAAAATGGCCGGGGACCTGCCCGGGCGATACTGAAGGATTCCGTACTGGCAGAAAACTTGCAGTTGAGTATTCAAAATCTGCAGAAAGGAACGGAAGGGTTTAATGCCATAATGGAGGCCCTGAAGCATAATTTCCTGTTTCGCGGTTATTTCCGCAAACTGGAAAAACAAAAAGAAAAAGATAAGCAGCCGGCCCGCGGCCAATGAATACCGGCTGGGGTATGAACAGCAGTTCTTCCGGGTTTTCAAAGTAAAAAACCAGGTAAAACCGGTAGCCGCCTTCTGTACTGCAATAGCCTGAAAAGAATTTATTGCTCTACAAAGGCCATGCTCCATTTGGG
Organism: Sphingobacteriales bacterium; assembly: GCA_016192105.1. Classification (GTDB taxonomy): domain Bacteria; phylum Bacteroidota; class Bacteroidia; order Chitinophagales; family Chitinophagaceae; genus JJ008. The sequence continues at coordinate 8,249 of JACPUV010000010.1, forward strand.
CGTATAATATAGCCGCAGGGAATCCCTGATTTTTGCTGTATCGGCCGTGGTGGCCGGAAGCAGGAAGTATAATTTAAATGTGATGGAGTCGGTGGTTTCCATCTGTACATTGGTAGGCAGGCTCTTTAATTTCTGGTAACGGGCAAGGGCCCTTTGCTTTCCCGCAGTTTCAACAACAAACTTATAGTTCCCTGCCGGCAGCGCGGCTTCAACGCTGTCTTTTGCAGGTGCTGCCTGGATCGTTGCAGGTACGGGGGCCGGGATAGTCGTTTTCTCTTTTTCCCGGACAACTGTTTTTATTTCTTCCGTTTCAGCGGAGTTTCGTTTATAGATGGTATATCCGCCCCAGATGGCAACCACAATGCCGGCCAGCACCAGGATAACAGCGGCCGGTCTTTTCCATTGCATTTTTTCTTTCCGGGGATTCAATATATCGGAGTAATCATGCGCTCGTTCCTGGGAACTGTGATCAGGAGCCGGTTGCCGGCCCGGTTGTTCCTTCAGAACTTCAGGCAGGATCATTCCGCATGTGAAGGTTAATTGGCCGGTCTGTGTTTTCAGCAACTGACCGATGCCATCCAGCACAAAAGGTTTACCGATATTCAGGAATTGCTGACCCAGCAAGAGATGGGAATCAAGATCGGCTGCAGCCAGGGCCTTTATTTTCCCGGTTTTGGAGGCTATATAATTGATGATCTCCGTGTTTTCTTTAAGCGCTGCATTGTATTCGAAGCGGATGCTGTTTGCCGGTTCTTTTTTCGCATTTTTATCCAGCTCAGGGTCTATGACGAAAGCAGGGTCAAGATGAAAACTGCCGATACCCGGCAGGTCAAGCCGCTTATTGATGTAAAGATATTGGGCAAGTATCAGGGCTAATTTCAAGGTTTTGGCTTTTAATGCTTACAATATATATATTTTATAGGAGCGGGACAAGTTCCCGGCGCGGGAAGGGTTATTTTTGCATGAATTATGCTGACCCCTGAAGAAAAGAATTTTGTTGTTTATTGGGAGCAGAACAGGGCTTCCAAAAAAAAAGTGCTCCGGCAGATATACGTCGGCCTCCCCCTGGCCATGGTGCTGGTAGTGGCTATTTTTGCCAACCTGCTTTCCGGCTGGTATGGCAGGGCCCAGATGGTTTTTTTCAGGGAAAATGCCTCGCTGATCATTGTTTTGCTGCTGGCCTCCCTCCTCATTGTTGTATTTGTTGTTATTTTCTCCGCCCGTCACCGGTGGGAACAAAATGAACAGCGTTATCTTGAATTACTGAACCGGGATCAGGAAAGCTAAATTTTTTTGTTTATTTGCAGCGAAAGGGACTTTTACAGGGTCTTAGTCAGGACATTGTACCAATAGTTGATTATGAAGCAGTTTATCGTTATTTTATCCGTATTCTTTGTATTGATATCAGGGATGGCTTGCCTGAAGGATAACAGTTGTAAGGCTAAAACAGTGGAAAGTGAAAAGGCCACGATGCTGAGTTATGCGGCCAGTAACGGGATCACTGCCACCGAGCACAGCAGCGGCATAATGTACCAGGTGGTGACAGCCGGATCCGGCCCGGCACCAACTTTATCCTCTACTGTTTCAGTAAGATATACCGGTAAATTACTGGATGGGACCGTTTTTGATTCCCAAACAGGAAATCCAATCTCCTTCCCCCTGAACCAGGTGATCCCAGGCTGGCAAATAGGGCTGCCCCTGATCCAGGAAGGAGGTCTTATAAAACTGATCATCCCTTCCTCCCTTTGCTATGGTTGCACCGGAGTGGGTGCCATACCCGGGAACTCGGTCCTGTATTTTGAAATTCAACTCGTAGATGTTCAATAATTGCTGAGCCTTTACTGCTTATGCTCTGCTAACCCCGTCCTGCTTGCAGCGACGGGGTCTTTTTTACTGTATTTTTGATCCAAATCATTCACCTTGCCATACGAAGCCATATCGGTATTTGACATCTTCAAAATAGGGATCGGCCCTTCCAGTTCACATACCCTCGGCCCCTGGCAGGCTGCCCGGCGTTTTGTGCGAACCTTACAGGAAAAAGGGCAGTTGCAGGCGGTACGGTCGATCAGGGTTCTTTTATATGGATCACTTGCCAAAACAGGGAAGGGCCACGGGACAGATGTGGCGGTACAACTCGGACTATGCGGCGAGGATCCGGTGCATTTCCCGGTGGACCAGGTCGCCTCCCGGATCCGTTCCATTGCCGATATGAAAAAGATCCTGGCACAGGGCCTGCACGAAGTGGACTTTGATCCCCGGGAAGACATTGAATTCCTGCTTACCGAGACCCTGCCCTTTCATCCCAATGCCCTGAGCTTCCTGGTTTCACTGGATAACGGTACCGCGATTGCCGAAACCTATTATTCAGTGGGAGGCGGATTCGTGATAAAAGAAGGAGAGGAAGCCAGGCCGGCCGGGGAGGCGCAATTACCCTTTCCCATTAATTCGGCCGATGACCTGCTCCATGGGTGCATTAAAACAGGGATGAGTATTGCTGATATTGTCCTGGAAAACGAAAATACCTGGAGAAGCGAAGAGGATACCCTGAAAGCGGCCCTGAATATATGGAGGGTGATGAAAGAATGTATCTACCGGGGTTGTCATAGCCCGGGTACCCTGCCCGGCGGGCTGAATGTGAAGAGAAGAGCGGCTGAACTAAATAAAAAACTGCTTGCGGGTAAAGAATACCATGATTACGATTCCTGGCTGGCTTCGATCCGTGCAGGAGGAAATGATTTTAAATATACCCTGGATTGGGTGAGCTGCTTTGCCCTGGCGGTAAACGAGGAAAATGCATCCTTTGGCCGGGTGGTCACCGCACCTACCAATGGTGCTGCAGGGGTGATCCCGGCTGTAATGCAGTATTATATTGCTTTCTGTGATGGCAACCGGGAGGAAAAGATCCTTCATTTCCTGCTGGCCGCCGGGGAAATCGGGAGCATTTTTAAAAAAGGGGCTACTTTATCTGCTGCGATGGGAGGCTGCCAGGCTGAGATCGGTGTTTCATCCGCAATGGCCGCGGCGGGGCTGACCGAATGCAGGGGGGGCAGCCAGAAGCAGGTGATGATGGCCGCTGAGATTGCGATGGAACATCACCTGGGACTGACCTGTGATCCCATTGCCGGGCTGGTACAGGTGCCCTGTATTGAGCGCAATACCATGGGGGCCATTAAGGCCATTACCGCCTCCCAACTGGCTTTACAAAGCACCCCGGATTTTGCCAAGGTTTCCCTGGATGCGGTTATAAAGACCATGTGGGATACGGCCCTTGATATGAACCATAAATACAAGGAAACCGCCGACGGGGGACTGGCCGTCCATGTACCCCTGAGCCTGCCGGAATGCTGATGGATCCGGCCGGACTGCCGGCGCCACCCACCCCGGAAAAGAGCTAACAATTTTTTACCGGCGGAATGCCTGTTTACAAAAAAGGATGTTGTAAATTTAGTTCACCTCAAACCTGATATTATCCAACATTAAATTACCTGCCATGGCTACTAAAAAGAAAGCAAAGAAAAAAGTTGCCAAACCTGCCCCGCGTAAAAAGAGTGCATCAAAAAAGAAAGCGGTGAAGAAAAAAGTAACAGTAAAAAAGAAAAAAGCCGCTCCAAAGAAAGTGGTGAAGAAAAAAGCGGTTGCCAAAAAGGCGCCAAAGAAAAAAGCAGCTCCGAAGAAAGCGGCGAAGAAAAAAGGGGTCGCCAAAAAAGCAGCAAAGAAAGCGGCCCGGAAAGTGGTGAAAAAGCTGGTTAGGAAAACCGTTCAGAAAGCAGCAAAGAAAAAAGCCATTGCGAAAAAACCGGCGCCCCAAAAACCGGTAACAGTGAAAAAGAAAAAGCCTGCGCCAAAACCCAACGCGGCACCGCCTGCTGCGCAATCCCCCGTAATGGTGGAAGAAGTAAAAGAAATATTCATTACGCCGGAAGGGGAACTGGAAGTAACCGAGACGGTAATTACGTTTGATGAGGAAGCGGAGGAAGCTGAAGAAAACGGATTTACGGCAGATGAACCGGACGAAGAGGATACCGACCGGGAAGGAGAATCAGCCTGATTCCTGCCAATAGAAAAGTACAGCCACTTCAGGGTGGCTTTTTTTATGGAAAACCAGGGATGATTAGTTCATCTCCGGGTTTAATTCTCCTCCGGTTTTACCGAAATTTTTTATTTCATTATACAGGGTATCCCGTTCCACCGGCTCCCGGTTAGCCTGGCGGATCAGGGTAACCAGTTCGGCGGTGGACATGGAAGGATTGAGTTCCTCCGCGCCGGCCATGCTGTAGATCTTTGTCGTATCATCAATGGTTCCGTCAATATCATCCACTCCGAAGGATAAGGATAATTGGGCATTCTGTCTTCCGATCATGGGCCAGTAGGCTTTCAGGTGGGGGAAATTGTCCAGGTAAATGCGGGAGATCGCGTAGAGCCGCATGTCCTCGATATTCGTTGTTTCGGGAACATTACTCATATCATTGTCCTTGTTCCGGAACTTCAGCGGGATAAAAGTGTTGAACCCTTTTGTCCGGTCCTGCAGTTCACGCAACCGGCGCATATGATCCACCCGGTGCTCATATTTTTCAATATGGCCATAGAGCATGGTGGCATTGGAATGCAAACCCAGTTGGTGCGCGGTTTCATGAATTTTGAGCCATCCATCCGCGTTCACTTTATCCGCGCAGATCTTTTCCCGGATCTCCGGGTGAAAAATTTCGGCGCCTCCGCCGGGGATGGAATCCAGCCCGGCAGCGATGAGGAATTTCAGCCCTTCTTCCACGGAGAGCTTTGCTTTGCGGAACATATAATCGTATTCCACAGCGGTAAAGGCCTTGATATGCAGTCCCGGCCGGTGGGCCTTGATCTGTTTCAGCAGGTCTGCGAAAAAGTTCAGGTCCATCCGGGGATGCACCCCGCCCACGATATGCACTTCGGTGATCGGTTTGCCGTCGTATTTTTTTACCATTTCCAGCATTTGCTCAATGCTCAGTTCCCAGCCCTCTTCCTTGTGTGCGTAAAGGCGGCTGTAGGAACAGAAATTGCAACTGAATACGCAGACATTGGTTGGCTCGATATGGAAATTTCGGTTGAAAAAAACCTTGTCCCTGTGCAGGCGTTCCTTGATGGCATTGGCCAGGCTTCCTGCAAAACCCAGGCTGGCTTTTTCAAAGAGGGTCATACAGTCGGCATCCGAGATACGCTGGCCGGTTTGTACTTTATCGGCTATCTGCTGCAGGTCGGTGGAAAGGGCGGTATCTGCTATCATATATCATCCGGTTAAAAGGCAAAGGTAAGCAGCCTTGCAATGCAATGGAAGGAAAATGTACGGGCCGGAAAAATTCTTATCTTTCTTTTTTTTAAGCAGTTATTTAAAACTTTCCGTATGAATATTAAAGGCAGGTTAACAGTACTCAGTTTCATGCAGTTTTTTGTATGGGGTGCCTGGTTGATTACAATCGCCACCTATTTTTTCAGTAATAAGATGGGGAATGGGGCACAATTCGGTGCAATCTTTTCCACGTTGGCCATCTCTTCCATCATTATGCCCCCACTTACGGGTATTATCGCAGACAGATGGATGAATGCGGAGAAACTGTACGGATTGCTGCATATTATGTACGGGGCCTTCCTTTTCTATGTGCCTTTTGTTAAGGATGCGGATACGCTTTATTATGTAATCCTGGGCGCGATGCTCTTTTATATGCCCACCATTTCACTTTCCAATGCGGTGTCTTACACAATATTGAAACGGAATAATTATGATGTGGTGAAAGTATTCCCGCCTATCCGTGTCTGGGGAACGATCGGCTTTATCGTTGCTATGTGGATCACTAATTTAAGCGGCAGTAAGGCTAATGCCAACCAGTTTATCATCGGGGCGGTTGCTGCCGTGGCGCTGGGTATATATTCTTTTACCCTTCCGGCCTGTCCGCCCCAGCGAACTATTTCCAAAGAAGCATCATGGGCAGAGCAACTGGGATTAACGGCATTTAAGCTGTTTGCCAAAT
>JACPUV010000011.1 GCA_016192105.1 Sphingobacteriales bacterium
GATTTATGACCAGAACGGTCAGTTATCGAGAGCGGGAGACGGGATCGGTGCCGCAGTATCCGGTACTATTATTTCGTTTAACCTGGGCTTCAACCCGGTTACGGTTACGTTTGACCCCTTTGCACAAACCCTGGCTAATGGCAGCATGAACCTGAATTCCGTGCTGGATGTTACGATTACGGAATTTGCCCTGCAGCCAGGACCCGCCGGAAACCTGCTGCTATTTTCGTTTATGGATGACCGTGATAATGCCGGTAAACCGGTATTGCAAAAAAGCCGGGATGGGGTAGTGTTTACCGATGCGGGTATTATGGAAGAAGAACGCGTTACCGGTACGGGGAAAAGCTTCAGTTATATGGATTATCATCCCTGGGTACCCGGGACCTGGTACCGGGTAAAGCTGAATACAGCAGAGGGGGAGAAGTTCAGCAGGATAATCAGGACGGGGCAGGACCGGTTAACCGGCTTTATGCTCTTTCCAAATCCGGCAGACCAGGAAGTATATATAAAATGGATCAACCCGTCCGGCCTGTCAACTGAAGTGATGCTGATCGGCATGGATGGAAAGCGGGTATGGAGCGAAGCAACAAATTCGGGTTTTATGGTGCTGTCCACCGGTGAATGGCCGTCAGGCACCTATATCGTTTTGGTAAAACAGGCGGATACTATCCTGGTAAGAAGGGAATTGGTGATCAGGAGATAGGCCGGGTACCAGCACCCAAATCTGTGTCTATGAAAAAATTATTTTATAATCGTTCCGGATCGGGTAAAATCCTGGCCATCCTCTTGTGCTGGGGCCTGGCCGGGTGGAACGCATTGCTGGCCCAACCTGCAACGGTCAGTTATCCTTTTGCAGTGGGTACCACCAGTACCTGTGGCGGGAGTACCCCCCAGATGCATTTTTATACCTACAACGGAACCACCAATACAATTACCAGTATTACCACCAGCGGAGCCGGTGCGGTAAACAAATATACACCGCAGTTAAGGATCGGGGGGGCTGCGGGAGGAACACAACGGTTTACCTCCAGCCTGGCCAGTGTATCTTTTAATCCGAGAGACAAATACATTTATTATTTCTGGACCGCCTACCCGCCAAACAGCCTTGCCTATGGCGGCATTCCAAGAACCTTTGCCTGGAGATGGCTGGCCGGTACACAGCCCACCAACTCTTCCAACAAACTGGATACACTTCGTTCCTTTGCGTTTGATATTCTCGGGGTGGCGTTTGACGCGAGTGGTAATGGCTATATGCTGGAGTTCCCCCCGGCATTTCCCTATAATCCCATGTTGCGGTCCATCGATTTTGCATCGGGTACAATCGGGGGGCAGGACACCCTTGATCTGACCGGCGGCGCCGTTATCTATGCGAGCGGGAGCGGTGACGTGGCCATGTCTCCTTCCGGCCAGATGTTCTTTGTGGTGGACAACAAACTCTTTACGCCCAATTATTCGGGCTATACCGGTACAGGTCAGCACCTGACCTGTACTTATATTGACACGGTACAGGTTCCGTCCAACAATTTTGTGGGTCTTACCTATGCGGAAGGAGAGAATATCGCGGCCTTCTCCGGAGGGGGATGTCCATTCCGGGAAATTGACCCGCTGACAGGGGATACTACGGTCATTACCCGATCTGGTACAGTGTACTCTGCATCTGACCTGGCTTCCATCATTTCCGGGGTGGGGGCTTCCAAGCGACTGGTTTCTGCCGTTCCCACCGGCGTACCCTTACAGTATGATGTTATATACGACGTGTATATCCACAATTATGGAAATACGGATATTACCAATGTGCAGGTAACGGATGATCTGACAGCTATTAACGGGTTGCTGAATGTTTCCAATGTAAGTACCAGTTTTGTTTCCAACCCGGCGGGGCTGGTGCTGAATGCGTCTTATAACGGGGTGCTGGATAAAAATCTTTTAAATGGCACCGGTACCCTGCCCAATTACCCGGTCGCCAATAATTTCTGTACGATCCGGATCAACTGCCGCCTGTCGGGTATCCTGAACGGGGTCGTTTATTACAACAGCGCCATTGCCACAGCGGTGGGTTATAACAGCCAGAACCTCCGCGATTCTTCCACCAACGGAAATGAGCCGGATTTGAATGACAATGATAAGCCGGATGATCCGGGAGAGGGGCAACCCACCCCGCTGCTGGTTTCTATCACCGGTCATACTCCTCCCTGCGCTTCACTCGCCAATGTATTTTATACGCAGAGTTTTGGTACAGGTACCGGGTTAACCACTGCCCTGCCTGCGCCGGTAACGGGCTCCGGGGCGATCCTGGCTTCAGGCGCTATCACCTATACCGGGTCAACCACCCAACCCATTGCAGTGGAAAATTATACCATTGCCAATAATGCACAGTCGGCCGACAATGCTCACTTTTTAAGTATGGGTGACCATACCGGTGATGCAAACGGCCGGATGCTGATTGTGAATGCGGATGCGGAAAACTCGGTCTTTTACCGCGGCGCCTTTACCGCTCCCCTTTGTGCGAACCAGCAATATTCCGTTTCATTTTACGCGGCCTTTGTGGGCAATGCTGCTTACCAGACTTTATGTGACGGGTTTGGCGGGTTTAAATACCCCAAGGTAAAGATCAGGGTGATTGACCAGGTATCCGGCCTGGTGATTTCTGAAATTTCGACAGGTGATATTTTCAGTACGAATTGGGAGCGACTGGGAATCAAATTCAACAGTCCTGCTTCTTACACGGGAATCATCTTTGAACTGATCAATGATGCGCCCGGTGGTTGCGGCAATGATATCGCGATCGATGATATCCAGTTCGGATCCTGTGATCCGCTGCCGGTTGTCGGCCTAAATCATATCAATGCCGGTTGCCTGGGAACCAGCGCCTCCTTTACGGCGGTTCTATCGGATCCAGGTACCATTGTGGGTACACCGGATTACCAGTGGCAGGTAAGTCCTGATGGTGTACTATGGACGAATATTATTGCGGCGCCCAATGCCGCCACTTATACGATCTTAACCATCGGGGCCGGTGATGTAAACAAATATTACAGGGCCCTGGTCGCCTCGGCTGGTAACCTTGGTAACCCGTATTGCAGTTATCCTTCCCCTTCCTATTTTCTTGTGGCAGGTTGCGATATTGATGATGATGATGACGGGATCCCCGATACCGTGGAAAGCGGGGGCGTGGATCCGCTCGATGACGACGACCTGGATCATATACCCAATTACATTGATACGGATTACCCCGGGTTTACCGACAGCAATGCAGATGGCGTAAACGATCATTTTGACTGGGACCTTGATGGGGTCATCAATGAACTGGACCTGGACAGTGACAATGATGGTATTCCCGATGTAACAGAAGCAGGAGGTGTGGATACAGACGGGGATGGTAAGATCGATAATTATATAGATGTGGATTTCGACGGATTCTCACAGAATGTGGATGCCAATATAACGGGCAAGGACCTGTCGGGTAACGGGCTGGATCAGCCGGATCTTGACGGGGATGGGATACCCAATTTTTTTGACCTTGACAGTGATAATGACGGGATCCCGGACACCGTGGAAGCCATCGGCGCGGACAGCAACAATAATGGACTCATTGACGGGTACACGGATACGGATAATGACGGGTTCAGCGATAATGCGGACGGCGATGTCGGGAACAATGGCATTGCAGAAAATGCCGCTGCGGCCCTGTTGCGCACCGGTTCCGACCCGGATAATAACGGCCGGGCCAATTCTTATCCATACAAAAACATGGATAGTGATGGGAAAGCAAATCCTTATGACCTTGACAGCGATGGAGATGGCATTACCGATGTTCGCGAAGCCGCATTTACAGATGGAAACTGGGATGGTATGGTGGATGGTGCGGTCAATGCCATGGGCCGGAATACGATCCTCGCCTCCCTGCCTGCATTAACACTGCCCGATGAGGATGCTGCTGCCGGCGCTGATCTTTACGATATTGACAGTGATAATGACGGGATTCCCGATAACGTGGAAGGACTGACCACATTGGGATACCTCTTACCGGCCGCATCGGATACGGACGGAGACGGAATTGATAATTCATACGATAACTATAACGGGTTCGGCGGGGACGGTATTCACCCGGTGGATACGGACAGTGACACGACCCCGGATTACCTTGATAGTGATACAGACGGGGATGGACTGGCCGATATTGTGGAAGGGAATGACCTGAACCTGAACGGGATCCAGGACGATATGGTTAGCCTGACGGGGATTGACACGGATGGCGACGGGCTGGACAACCGGTTTGATAATAATAACAGCAATGCCGAAGTTACTTCGGCCTATATGGGCAATGGTGGTACCACTTCCGGTGATCCCACACCGGGATCCATTACTACCGTGCAACGGACACCTATTGCATTTGGTTGTGCTTTTGAAAGAGACTGGCGCTGTATTCCCTATGTACTGAGTTGCGAGTTTATCAGTTTCAAAGCAGCCCTGCAGCAGCAAAAAGTTGAGCTGAGATGGGCTGCGTTGTGCCGGCAGGAATTGGATTATTTCATAATAGAACGCAGTACCGACCGGGTACAATTTGAACCCTTATACCAGGTAACAGGACGGCCCGTACTCAATGAAGTGGAAACTTACCAGGCTACGGATGACCTGAGTGCTGTGCAATCAACCATCATTTATTACCGGCTGAGATCAGTAATGCGCTCCGGCAGGGTGATCGAAAGCCCGGTTATCCCGGTACGGCTGACAGACCAGGGCCGGCTGAGCCTGAAAGTGATGCCCAACCCGGTGAAGGATAACCTGGTATTGTCTATCACTTCAAACCGCAGCGGCGAAGCAGGAATTCAACTGGTGGATGTCAATGGCCGGGTACTCTTTTATTCAAGGGAAACTATTCTCCGTGGTACCAACACGATAAGTTACGCTGTATCAATGGACTGGCCGGTTGGTATTTATTTTATCCGGCTAAATGTGGAAGGAACCCTGCTAACCCAGCGATTTAATAAAATAAAATAATCCCCCCGGAAAGCTGAAAAGAAAGATCCTCCACTGGGGGATTTTTTTTATATGTACAACACATGTGCGGAATTTAGTTTATATCACACCCTGTTTCGGGTAAAATCTCCTGACCTGCTCGCGGAATACTACTCATTTTATGGATGAAAAGCTACGATTAGGTTTTATTTATAGGTAATAACTCTCAATTTAGCGAGAGGAAATCAGTAGTACGCCTAAAAAATACAGGTAAGTGAATGGTGTAATTGCAGTAAGGTGATTGTATTATAATAAGGAAGTGCCAGGTTTCCTGTTTATAATCCACTTATGTAAAACGAAACCAAGTCCAATAGCCCATTTTTATCCAGCATCCTTTTAAAGCCACTACCATGAATTCCCTAAATCATTGTTTCCGAACCCTTTTGTTTCCCCTGTTTGTTTTTTTTACCAGCCCAACCTTTCTTTTCGGCCAGACCTCCGGCTACAGCGGTACCGGTTCCAATATTGATGTTACCTACCACCGTTGTGAATGGCGGATCAATCCCGATTCAGCTTCGAAGGGGATCAAGGGGACTGTAACCACTTATTTTGTCACCA
>JACPUV010000020.1 GCA_016192105.1 Sphingobacteriales bacterium
TCAGGTAAATGGAAATTCCCAGTCCGGCCAGGAAGAACAAAGTTCCCCAGAGCCCAAAAAAGTGCATGGGGCGTTTGGAGAATTTACCGACAAATGTAATGGACATCAGGTCGAGGAACCCGTTTACAAATCTTCTCCACCCGAACTTGGATTTACCGTATTTCCGGGCCCGGTGTTCCACCACTTTCTCCCCGATCTTTTTGAAGCCGGCCCATTTGGCGAGGACGGGGATATAGCGGTGCATTTCCCCATAGATTTCCACGCCCTTCACCACCTTGTTTTTATACGCTTTCAGTCCGCAGTTGAAATCATGCAGGCGGATGCCGGACATGCTGCGGGTAACAGCATTAAAAAAACGGGAAGGGATATTTTTGGTCAGGGTGTTATCGTAACGTTTCTTTTTCCATCCGCTCACCATATCATACCCGTCATTCAGGATCATGCGTCTCAGTTCGGGGATCTCGTCGGGGCTGTCCTGCAGGTCGGCATCCATGGTGATCACCACATCGCCGCTTGCCGCCCGGAAAGCTTCATTGAGCCCGGCGGATTTTCCATAATTGCGCTGGAATTTGATGCCTTTTACGGAGGGGTTTTTCGCCCGCAATCCCCCGATCACTTCCCAGGAATTATCACTACTGCCGTCATCCACGAAGATCACTTCATAGCTGAAGTGGTTTTCGGTCATGACACGTTCAATCCAGGCCGTCAGTTCCGGCAAAGATTCGGCTTCATCAATCAGGGGTATGACAATGGACAGGTCCATATTTTATCTTCTTCTGGTGGTGATAGCGGCTGTAACGGCGGTTACAGCGGCACCAATGATCAAATATCCGAAAATAGAACTGTAAACCAGCATGGTGGTATAACCGTTTTTATACCGGGTCACTTCTTCTTCGATTTCGGCTGGTGTTTTTGACTTTGCTTCTTTCACCAGTTGTTCCTTGTACATCCGGGCGGTCTCTGTGGAAAATTCAGGGTGCATTTTACTGAATATAACAGTAAAAGCAACCATCATCAGGGTGACAATGATAAAGCAGCGGAATCCCTGGTTAAAGGCATCCCAGAATTTCCCGGTAAAGGTTCCGGAACGCTGGTAAGCCAAAATGGTCCAGGCGATACCTGCGGTATAAATGAAATAGACCAGGTACTGCAGGGGGGAATCCGCCGGTAGCCTGCCGTAAAAACTAGCCAGCGCGATCCCAATCATCAGCAGGCCGGTGATCAGCCCTTTCAGGGCCGGTGTAAGTTTCGTATTCATGGCTTATTGTAAAGTGAGCTTATCTCCGTTAATGGTTCCGGCCACTTTACCGGTGAGTGTGGTACCGGTAAATGCGGTATTGACTGATTTGGATTTCAGGTCTGCCACAGATACAGTCCAGTTCCTGGCGGGTTGAAACAAGGTCAGTTTTGCGGCATTTCCTATTTTTAATGTGGCGGGTTCAAGTGCAAAAATCTTCCGGGGGTTGATGCACAGCAGTTCAACACATCTTTCGGCAGGGATACCCGGAACAGCAGTATTCAGTACCGCATAGGCAGTTTCCAGTCCCGTCATTCCAAATTTGGCATATTCAAATTCGATCACTTTGCTGTCGATCTCGTGCGGCAGGTGATGAGTAGCCAGGCAATCCACCGTACCATTCAGTACCGCTTCCCGCAGGGATTCCCGGTCTTCCCGGGTACGCAGGGGGGGATTTACTTTCAGGTTTGTGTTATAGCTGGTCATATCCTCATCGCAGAAAAAGAGGTGATAAGCGGTCACGGAGCAACTGACGGCGATCCCGTTTTCTTTTCCTTTCCGGACATAGTCAGCCGATTTTTTGGTGCTGATCCCGGTTAAATGAAGTTTGGAATCCGCATAGCCGGCGAGGCTGATATCCCTTTCCACCACCAGTTCCTCTGCCATGGCCGGTTTGCCGGGGAGTCCCAGTTGGGTGGAAACCACCCCTTCATTGATCAGTCCCGGGGGATTGACACTTTTGTCATCCGGCAACTGGATGATGATCCCGTCAAATGCCTTTACATACTGAAGCGCCTTGACCAGTAAGCCGGCAGATTGCACACAGTTGATCCCGTCACTGAAGGCAACGGCCCCGCTCCATTTCATATCATACATTTCAGCCAGTTCCTTTCCTTCGGTATTCCGGGTGATGGCTCCGATCGGGTGAATTGTAACCGGCAGGTCGCGGCCCTTGTGTACAATATATTCCACGGCCGATTTATTGTGAATAGCCGGGTTGGTATTGGGAATGATCATCACATCGGTATAGCCTCCGGCTGCGGCAGCGGCGGCCCCGGTTTCCAGGGTTTCTTTGAATTCATAACCGGGGTCGGCGAAATTTGCAAACACATCCACCCAACCCGGGGAAACGAAAAGCCCTTCCCGTTCAATTACTTTATCAGCCTTTTCAGTGATTCCTGCGGCAATACGGGTAATGGTTCCGTTCTCTATAAAAATATCGGCAATTTGCCCGTTGTGGGGGGAGTTTGGATCGGTGATCCGGGCTTGCTTAATGAGGATTTTCATTAAGGAGCGAAGATAAAGCTTGTTTTCGGTACGGAAAAATGAGAAAACAGACCGCGGTCATAGTCCACGGTCCGCCGCTCTTCGCTCGCGGCTCAACGCCTGTACCGGGTAGCTGGTACAAGGCTTCAAAGCAAAACCCCGGCGATTGCCAGGGCTTTATTGTAATCAGTCGGGATGACTGGATGCGTGCATTGGGCGTTGGACATAGCCAAATACGATTGAAGCCATTAATGAAGACTTTTTAAAAACCTCTATTGACTTCAAAAGCAAATCTGCACAGTATATCAAGAGGTTTGATCTACCCCAAAACTCTCCTGAATAGGATAAATCTGGTTGAACATTTGTGTAACCTTAGCAAATAAATCAGGCTCTGAATTATGGATATTTAAAAGCAGGTAAGCACTATGTTTTGGCGAGGGCCGGTGTTCAAAATCCACAGGACTTATCATCTGGCTTACGACTCTGGCATAAGCCCTAAATCTCTTTGTATTATTTGCTTTCTCCCCAGGCAAAGGCGACCCTAAAAACCCAAATGACACATAAGGGTTCTTATTATAGAAATCCTTCATTATAGCGCCAATAGTAGTCAGAATGCGACTGCATTCATTTAAACCAGTCAATATATTAAACCTGTCGGGATGGACCTTTCTTTCTTGCAGGCAGAATTTGACAATGTAAACATAAAAATCATACTGCTCAACTATGACCAAGTACCTCTTTCCCGTCTTACCTCTAAAAGCATAGTTATAGGTAACGATCGGGGGCGGGCTGGGGTTTTGAGAGTGGTTAATTTTGGTAAACTTGAAACCTTCCTGAAACATTACATCCAGTATTGGTAAGCATGATTTCGGTTCTCCCATAGCTCCTTTTCAGAAACAAATTTAAATTCAGTTGCTTCTGAAGAATGCCTGGGCTGGTTCATTGGAGTTAACCTGGAATGAAGCCAGGTATTAAAAGTAACCAGGGTAGAACTTAGCTTTTGTAGCTGTATAGGGGTATACCTGAAAAGCCTGGGTATTTTTTTGGGATTTAAATCCGCTGCTTTCCGGAGGATTGGCAAGTAGCCGTCGAACCGCTGTAACCCGTTTTTAAATTCAACATAATCCTTTGTTGAATTTAAATTTACTGATTTCGATTCCAGCATGGTTTTTACCAGCCTAGTCCTTTTTCGCTTAAGCCAATAGCCAAAAAATAAAAAGAAAGGAAATCCTATTGTGAAAAAAACTAAGAGTACTAATGCAGTAAAAAGGCTCCTTTTTAAAAACCGAGTAGCCCTCATTACAGATTCTAGTGCGCGCTCTGTTTCAAGATAATAAGGCTTGTATGGGTTGGTAGCGTACATGGACAGGAGGTTGGAGTAAAAATAGGACAATTGGGGATATTTACATCATTTTGAGCCGGTTAACGGCATCGAATAAGTGTTAAATTCTGCAGCTTTAAAATCTAGTCTGTAAATCAATAATTTACAATTTTCTAAAAGATGTCTTGCTTTCGTCCAGTTTTACAATCCGGTTCTTAGCGAGGTAAGCAGCTGATTCAGCCAGGTTACTGTGTCCGGGCTGCGATTGGAGCGGGGGCGGCATCGGTTTTGCCGGTCGTCTCATATTCTCTCCGCACTTTTGCCGAAAATACAAAAAGGATCCGCCCGATCGGAACAGATGGCCTGATAATTTTTTCCCCCGCTTCAGCAGCTGGCCAGCACCATGGCCAGGGTGAGCAGGATCCGGATGATTGTTCTTTTATTCATCCATCGAATATCAGTCCTCCTGTTTTGGGAAAAAAGGACAAGAAAGACGGATTTTAAACAGGTGCCGAATCGGCAAAGAATCGACAATAAAGGCCAAATAGCTGAGTTTCTTTTAGTTGCTCCGGGGACAATCTGCGAAGATTTTTTATTTATTTTTTGCATCCGGTGAAGGTGAGAAGGCCCGGCCGGACGGGAAAGGACAGACAGATTGTGACAAAAAGAGGGCCCAGTAAAGACCAGGCCCGAAGCAAATTATTGAGCCGTGGCCCAATGTTGCAAAGCTATGAATTCCCGGGTGGTTGAAATTGAGTATTTTCAGCTTCTACAATCTATACCTCACAAAATTTACAGCTATGAGCAAGATTATTTCAATTGCACTGCTATTGATTTCTATTTCATCCATTGCCCAGGATAAATACCAGTATTACTTTATTGAAATGCGCAACACCGGAAAAGGTGAAGTGGAAGTGGAGCCGGAAAACCAGGTTGTGTATGATGATATCGACAGCCTGCTGGTAACATCCCGGGAAATGAACAAGCGGGGAATTGAAGAAGTAAAGGGCCGGAAGTATGGTAGCTATACGGAGGTATTTAACAGGCTGAGCCGGGAGGGCCTGGAGTTTGTCCAGTTTGCAAATCTGGGCAGCTTTGGCGGCGCCACAGCTATGTTGGCGGGTGATATTCGGATCAATTACCTGATCTGGAGGAGGAAGGTTAATGAGTAATTTGCTACAAAATCCGGCTGAAAATAGTGAAACCCGCTACGGGAGCGGGTTTCAGTGAAATATTGGTCGGGATGACTGGATTCGAACCAGCGACCCCTACGTCCCGAACGTAGTGCGCTACCGGGCTGCGCTACATCCCGAAATACAAACCGGGCCGCAAAAATAGTTAACCGGGACGAAAATTCCATAAAATAGTCTGCCGTACCCGCCCACAGCTTAGTCGCCGCAGCCTTTTGTAAAGATTTTACCAGCTCCGGTGAATAATCAATCAGCTTAAATAAATAACCGGGAAGCTGTGTTTTGTCCTGTTCGCCATTTAAAACAAAAACCCCGGCTTACGCCAGGGCTTTGTTTTAGTCGGGACGACTAGATTCGAACTAGCGACCCCTTGCACCCCAT
The DNA here is from genome assembly GCA_016192105.1 of Sphingobacteriales bacterium. Classification (GTDB taxonomy): domain Bacteria; phylum Bacteroidota; class Bacteroidia; order Chitinophagales; family Chitinophagaceae; genus JJ008. The sequence continues at coordinate 5,396 of JACPUV010000020.1, forward strand.
GCAAGTGCGCTACCGGGCTGCGCTACGTCCCGAACTACCGGGCTGCAAATGTAGGACTAAATCCCAAATTTCTGAAATCAAACAATGTTTGTAAAGGGGATTCCAGCTAAAAAATTTCCCCTCCCTTTTCCGCCGGGGATTTGCTTTTATACCCGAAAGTGATTTTTGGGGCTATATTTGGGGCTGAACAATCAAGAAAGAGTATGCAGCAGATTGAAATGCTAAAATCCAAGATTCACCGGGTAAAGGTGACCGATGCCAACCTGGATTATGTTGGCAGTATCACGATTGATGAAGACCTGATGGACGCCGCCGGCCTGATCGAATTTGAAAAAGTGCAGGTGGTGAATAATAATAACGGGGAACGTCTTGAAACCTATGTCATAAAAGGGGAAAGGGGGACCGGGGTCATTTGCCTCAATGGAGCCGCCGCCCGTAAAGTGCAGAAGGGGGATATCCTGATTATTGTAAGCTATATCCAGATCGACCTGGCATCCGTCAGGACCTTTAAACCGGTGATCATTTTCCCGGATGAACACAATAAGATTTCCGGGTAATTGAGTGGACACCCGGGCAGGCGCATCCGCTCCTTATACTTTTAAACGGGGCTCCCGCCCGCCTGTTCTGTCGGGTGCAAAGAGAAAGGCGATAAAGATTCAGCATCGAAATAAGGGACTCCTGTTTTGCAGAGAGGACAGGTTCAGCCCGTATGAGTAACCGGCAGCATCCCCGCGGCCGGGGCAAAACCATGTCCGGGGTTCCGGGGAGGGCGGACTTCCGCGGTGTTACGTAGTGACTGGGGTTACTGTATCAGGCAAGGTGTTCATTTGGTCGGCAGAACCCGTTGACAGGGTCCTGACCCGGTGAATATTTCATAGCAGGTAATGGATGGGAAAAAATCATCCGGTCTGAAAATTGTTAAAATAACGATGTTTGCAGTAAACAGGCAAAGCTGTATGACCCCGGAACGAAGAGAAAAACTGACTGGCGTTTTGTGCAGGAGGCAACCTGATCTGACCGTTGTGCTGGAGAACGTGTTTGACCCGCATAATATCTCCGCCGTCATGCGCACCTGCGATGCAGTAGGGGTGCAGGAGGTTTATATCCTCAATAACAGGATACCGCGGCATAAGAAATGGGGCGCCCGCAGTTCCTCCAGCGCGGCCAAATGGCTGACCGTACACCAGTTTGACAATGCCACGGATTGTTTTACCGCCCTCCGTAAACGGTATGCTAAAATACTGACGACCCATTTGAGCAGTGATGCCATCGGACTGCACGAGATCAATATGACTGAACCCATTGCCCTTGTATTCGGGAATGAACACAGCGGGGTAAGTGAGGAGATCCGGGCATTGGCCGACGGGAATTTTATCATCCCGCAGGTGGGGATCATCCGTTCGCTGAATATCAGTGTGGCCTGTGCCGTTACCTTGTATGAAGCTTTCCGGCAAAAGAACCTGGCAGGGCATTATAGGCGCCGGGACCTGGATCATGCCATGAAAAAAGGATTACTGGAGCAATGGGAATTAAAGATGGACGAAGGGGATGATGGAACCAATGGCGGATCACCAGCCGGTGATTAATAATTTTTTTGCCGCTTTTACTGAGCAACGGGTGTACTTCGCATAAACAGCCGCCGCCTTTGTTTGAATGGTTGCGGGATTTTCTCCTTTCATATAGGCACTGAGCGCATCGTGAAGTGTGTATGCTTCGGGGCCGAATAAATTACTGATCCAGAGCAGGGGATTGGCGCCGGCCTGTTTTATATAGGGACTGAAATAGTGTTTACTGTAACAGGCCAGTATGATGCAGTCTCTTTTCCTTTTATCTGTATTCGGATAGCTGCTTTGCAGGGAGAGATCCATCAGGCCGTTATGACCGATAAAAGCCAGCAGCTTTGCATTTCCGCCCAGGCCGATCGTTACCTGGCCTTCCCGGATCACTTCTTTATGCCTGCCGGAAACACCCAGCAGGAAACGATCCAGGCAATCTTTCATGGCACGGCCGTCATACGCGTCTGCCACAAGATAGTATTGACCGGAACGATGCCGATAGACAATTCTTTCCAGTAAGGGATAGGGCAGTTTTGATTTACGAACCAGTTTCCATTCCCTGCTTTTGGTAAAATAGGTCCTGATCCCCAGTCCCCAGCCCCAGTAAAGATTATTGTCCGGATCCTGACCATTGCCCATCACAGGAGGCACGGGGATGATACCCTGGTACCTGTTGTCGCAGAGCGCCACATATACATGAATACTGTTAGCAATACTGACGGGGTTTTGATTTACCGTACCGTTACCCGGACCCGTTTGGCTTGCCGGGACCGTCAGTTTTTTTTCCGGGGACAATTTACAAGCGGTTAAGACAGGTAAGAGCAGGGCAATAACAACAACCTTCATCTGTGTGAATTGAGCGGTGTATGCAAAAAAATCATGGCGATGCTTCAACGCAGTCAGGCTCTTTCTTCCGTTTCCAGTTCTTCTTTTGCTTTTACCATCAGGTGTAAAAAATAGACACCGGCCCCCAGGCTGGTGAACCCGAGAATAATGCCCAAAATGCTGTTGTGGTAAAAGGCCTTGGCCAGGGCATAGCCAACCAATACCATAAATCCGATAACGATAATCCGGCTGAGTTGCTGCTGGGAAAACATAAGCGGGGGTTTAAGTTTGAGTAGGTGGTTTGCTGTTAGGATGCCCCGCTTTTCAATTTCCATAAATAATGTATAAAAAAATGGAAAGGTTATTCCGGTCATTGGTGATCGCCCTCACCGGCCGGGTGGGGGGGAAGGGGGCGGGACGGCTATCAGGCGGAAATCCCTTCTTCCCCGTTGCCGTTATCTTTTCGTTCATCCGCCATTTTCTTCAGGGACGAGATACTGACATTCAGTTCGAATCCGATCAGTAAAACGAGGGAATTAATAAAGATCAGGGCCATGATGATCAGGATGGTCCCGATAGAGCCGTAAAGCTGGTTATAATTGCCGAAATGGCTTACCCACCAGGAAAAGGCAAAGGTCATCAGGAGCATGAGGAAGGTGGCTACAATGGAACCGGGGTTGATCAGTTTCCATTTTTTATGCACCGATGGGGCGTGCCGGAAAATAAAGGAGATGCAGGCAAAGAAGAGCAGGATCACGACGCCCGGGCGGAGGTTGTTGATGATGGTCAGCACGGTTTCATTGGTGATCCCCAGCCATTTTAATACCGCCACCCGGGCCACCAGCAACAGTACAGAGGCAAAGACAAATAAATAAAGGAAGAGGGTGATCTTGATCGCTACCAGCCGGGTTTGCAGCCCCTTTCTTTTCTTAAACCCGATATAATTTTTATCGAAAGACCGCATAATGCCCATCATGGCGTTGGAAGAAAAGAACAGGGACAGGATAAAACCCAGGGATAATAAACCATTCCGGGGGTTATTGATAAAGTCTTCCAGGAATTTAATAAGTACCGCATTGTCCTTTTCGCCCGGGATCACGTCCCGGATCAGGGTGAACATCTCTTCCTGGAAATCCTGGGTGATGGGTAAAAAAGGGATCAGGGTAAAGAGAAAGATGATCGCAGGCGGTATGGCCATTACGAAATTGAAGGCAATGGCCGAAGCCCGTTCCGTCATGCCAATGGTCTTTACCTGGCCAATAAAAAATACGATGACATCATAAAGGGCAATTCCGCTGAACCCCGGCAGGGAGCTGGTCTTGCTCTTCCGAAGCAGGAAAGCCAGCGGGGGAACCGCTTCTATCTTATGCAGTATTTTATTCAAGAGGGGCATGTTATTTCCCGCGGATTTTTTTCAGCGAATCCGACCGCCTTTTCTGCTCAGCCTGGAATAGCCTGGCATACTTCATATGATCCTCATAATTGCTGGTAAAGACCGTGCTCCCGTCAAATTTATCACTGGCCACAAAGTAAAGGTACCCGGTGGAGGGGGCATCCAGTACGGCTTCTATGGATTCAATCGAAGGGGTGCAGATCGGGCCGGGCGGCAGCCCTTCATTGAGATAGGTATTGTAGGGAGATACCAGGCTGGTTTGTTTTTCAGTGATCCGGCCAAGCTGAAAATCCCGGCTTACAAACTTGGCCGTGGGACAGGCCTGTAGTTTCATCCGGATCTTTAACCGGTTCAGGTAGGTACTGGCAATATTGTATTTATCGGCTTTCCGGGTTGTTTCTTCTTCCACGATCGAAGCGAGGATGGTGGCCTGTAGCGGGGTCAGGTTCAGCCTTGCTGCTTTTTGGGTCCGTTCCGCGTTCCAGAATTTTTTAAAGGAGACCTGGAATTGTTCAATCATTTTGCCCGGGGTGCTGTTCCATTTTATCTCGTAGGTAAAGGGCAGGATCACCGACATCACCGTATTGGTATCCAGCCCGTATGGTTGCAGGGAATCCTTACTGTTAAGGAAGCGGATCATGCGGAGGGAATCGCATTCTGTATCGAACTTTTTACCCATCTTACCCGCAAAATTTTCCCGGGTACGCTCTTTTACAATCACCATTTTTACAGGTTTCTGCTCGCCGGCCCGGAGTACCCGGACCAGTTTGTAAAGGCTCATACCATTTTTCAGTTCATACCGGCCTGGTTTTACTTTTTTAAAATTCAACCAGCCCGCTACCCGTTTGAACCAGGTGTTATTGCTGATGAATGTATCGGCTACCAGGTGAGCAGAAAGGGTATCCATATTTTCACCGGTCCTGATATAAAAGTATTTTCCGGTACTGTCCGATACAGCGGGCCCGAACACTTTATAACCGGTAAAAGAGGCAGCCAGTATCAGGATCAGCAGCACTCCGGGGATTATTCGTCTTTTCATAGCAGGATCAAATTAATTAAAAAACCCCGATTGATGTGTAATCAGACCGGGGCTCCCTTAAATATATTGTATCCCTTATTTTTTTGCCGGATCGGGTGTTGCCGCTGGCGGGGGATTTAATTGCAATGTGTTAGTGTTGGTACCGGGTTTTGCCTGGACCGGAACAGAAGCCCCGGTGGCATCGTTTGTCCTGTCAGGACCGGAAGTGGGGGCGTTCTTTGAAATAAAGAAAACCGAAACCATACAAAGAACGCCGATCAGTGCACCAAAGATCCAGGTACCTTTTTCGAGCACATCCGTGGTCTGTTTTACACCCATAAACTGGTTGCTGAAACCGGCAATATTGCCTGTCAGGCCACCACCCTTTGGATTCTGTACCAGCACAATGAGTCCAAGTATCGCAGAAACCAGGATAATCAGGATCACAAATAAAGTCGTCATATCAGTTTTTTTTCTTTAGTGCTTCGATTTTCGCTGCAAAATAAGGGCTTTTGGCGGGTTCGAGCAAACTTAATTTGCTGTATATCCCGATGGCTTTTAGCGTATTTCCCTGCTTTTCCCAGACTTCTGCCATGGCTTCGGTCAGGATTTCCCGCTCGGTTATGGACTGCCCGGCCATTTGTTCCACTTTTTGCTCGGCCTGTGCACTGATGGCATTCCCCAGTTCGGTAACGGGCAAACGTTTCAGGGTCTTCAGCCAGTCGGTAAAACTCTTCAGTTGCTTACCGAATTCGTCCGAAGGTTTGTCTTCTTCTTTAAAGCGAATGCCCTGGGAAGCAAAATAATCCACCATATGATAGGGCTCAAAGCTCAGCTCATTGGCCCCTGAAGCGCTCACCTGCGGTTGGGGAGCCGGAGTTTCTATTGCTGCCGGGAGCATTATTTCTTCCGGCTTCTGCTGGGTGATCATTTCCGGAGCGACCGGCTCAGGGATTTCCTGTAAAACGGGTTCTTCCGGCTGAAGGATCTCCGCCACCGGTTCTTTAACGGGTGCGGGAGCAGCTGTATCTTCTTTTGGCGGGTGATGGATCAGGGCCGACCCGGTTTCATTCAGTAAATGTTCCACCCAAAGCGGGTTATGAAAATAAAGCAGGGTCTTCTGGTACTGCTCTTCAAATTTTTCCGGTAATTCGGTCTGAATTTTCTTGGCCAGCAGGAGCTGAGCGGCGCCGAAATACGGATTACTTTCCGCAAAGGCTGTCAGTTCCGGCAGGCTGCATTGCTCCAGCGATTCTTTTTGCAGCAGGGACTTTACCAATTGATCGATACTGACATTCATGATTGCAAAATAAGTGAATTGTTTCCATTCTGGCAGGTGAAGATCCGGTTACCATTTGGAAAAAAGTTTATTAAAAATATCATCGGTCAGCGTACGGATCATTTCATCTGCCAGGTCATTTTCCGCCTGCTGAAAACTCCGGTCACCTTTGAATTCAAAACTGCGGCTCACTTCATGCTTTTCCGTTTTATCCGCTTTCCGGTCCTGCAGGATGATCTGCACTCCTACGGTGAGCCGGTTATTCGAAGCCTGCTGACCCGAGATCGCCGAAGTACTGAATGAGTACTGGGTGATGGTGCCGCTGATTTCCCAGTCGGCATTATCGTTGTTGGTCTGCGTCAGTTTGGTTTGTGAAACAATCTTCTGCCTCAGTTTGTCCGACAAACGGGGACTCAGTTGCGGGTTGATATAGGGGGCCCTGTTTTCAATCATGTTTACTTTTACGGTTTTGATACTGTCCGGGATGGACGCATCCGTAAAACGGTAAATGCCACAACTGCTGCTGCCGAGAAGGGCGAACAGGCTGATCAGGACGATGACGGCCAGGGGCGCTATCTTTTTTATACTTGTCATTATTCTTCGATATCGTATTCTTTTAATTTCCGGTACAGGGTCCGTTCACTGATCCCCAGGTCCAGGGCGGCATCTTTCCGCTTGCTCTTGTGTTTTTTCAGGGCTTTGATGATCAGTTCTTTTTCTTTATCCATGATATTGAGACTTTCTTCCACTTCCACATGATCATGGATATCATTGTTCATGAGTACGGGCTGAACAGAAGGAGACGATGGCTGAACCGATGCGGGAAGATGCATGGGCTGGATCAGTTCCTGCCCGGGGGAACGCATTTCTTTTAATTCATTAAGGAAATGCGGGTTCTGTGCCACTAATTCCGGGTTTTGCAGCATGTCGAGGAACATTCTCTTCAGTTCTGTTACATCTTTCTTCATGTCAAAGAAAAGCTTGTACAGGATTTCCCGTTCATTCGAAAATTCAGGGCCGTTGGCCTGTCCACCCGCCAGTACCGGCAACCGGTTACTCGAATAGGGTTGCAGAAATTTATTCAGTTCCTTCGCCGGGATCTGTTTGTTCTGCGACAGCACCGATATCTGTTCTGCAATATTCTTCAATTCCCGCACATTCCCGGGCCAGGGATAATTTATTAACAGTTGTTTTGCTTCCTCATCCAGTTGTACCGGCGAGGTCTTGTATTTATTGGCAAAATCAGCGGCGAATTTCCGGAACAGGATATGGATATCTTCCGGGCGGTCGTGCAGGGCCGGTACCCGGATGGGTACGGTGCTGAGCCGGTAGTAAAGATCTTCCCTGAATTTGCCCGACTGTACGTGTCGCAGGAGGTCCTTGTTGGTTGCCGCGATCACCCGTACATCGGTTTTCTGTACTTTGGAAGAACCCACCCTGATAAACTCGCCGGTTTCCAGCACCCGCAGCAAACGGGCCTGGGTACCCAGCGGTAATTCCCCGATTTCATCCAGGAAAATGGTACCGCCGTTCACCGTTTCGAAATATCCTTTGCGGGCATCCACTGCGCCGGTGAACGAACCTTTTTCGTGCCCGAATAATTCGGAGTCGATCGTTCCTTCGGGGATGGCGCCGCAGTTGACCGCGATAAAGGGATTGTGCTTCCGGGCTGAGAGGGTATGAATGATTTGTGAGAATACTTCTTTTCCTACTCCGCTTTCCCCGTTAATCAGCACGGTCAGGTCGGTAGCCGCCACCTGGATGGCCACCTGCAAGGCGTAATTAAGGGCAGGGGAGTTGCCAATGATACCGAAACGGTTTTTAATACTTTGAATATCCATAGTTCAGTCCCGCGGGATAATAAAAGGTTATTGAATGATTTTCCCCAGCAGGGTGGCCTGGGTGCAGTCCTGTACCTGCACGGTTACATAGTCGCCTTTCTTCAGGTTGTATTGTTCTTTTGGAAATACGATCACTTTGTTTTGCGAGTTACGGCCCATCCAGTCTTTTTCACTGCGTTTGCTGTCGCCTTCGATCAGTACGGTAAAGGATTTGCCAATATCTCTTTTATTGCTTTCCAGGGAAAGCCGGTTTTGCAGGTCAACTATTTCCTGCAATCTTCTTTTCTTGGTTTCATCGGGCACATCGTCCTGGTAGCGGCGCTGGGCCAGGGTGCCGGGGCGTTCACTGTAGAAGAACATATAACTCATATCGTAACGGCTGTAGTCCATTACGGCGAGGGTATCCCGGTGGTCATCTTCTTCTTCGGTACAGAACCCGGCGATAAGATCGGAGGACAGTCCGCAGCCGGGTATGATTTCCCGTATCCTGTCCACTTTGGCCATATACCATTCGCGGGTATAAGTCCTGTTCATCAGCTGCAATACGCGGGTGGAGCCGCTCTGCAGGGGGAGGTGGATATACTTGCAGATATTGTCATGCCGGGCCATCACCTGCAGTACCTCATCCGTTATATCCTTGGGGTGAGACGTGGAAAAACGGACCCGGAGCAGGGGAGATATCCCCGCCACTGCTTCCATCAGCCGGGCAAATGTGATTACGTTACCGGTCTCTTCCTCCACGAAATAATAACTGTCCACATTCTGACCGAGCAGGGTTACTTCGCGGTATCCCTTTTCAAATAAATCGCGGCATTCTCCGATGATGCTTGTGGTATCCCGGCTTCTTTCCCTTCCGCGGGTAAAGGGTACCACGCAGAAAGCACACATATTATTGCAACCCCGCATGATACTTACAAAGCCACTGACTCCGTTGCTATCCAGCCGTACGGGGGAAATATCCGCATAGGTTTCATCCCGGCTCAATAGTACATTCACTGCTTTCTGTCCGCCCTCCGCTTCAGTAACCAATCCGGGCAGTGCGCGGTAAGCATCCGGCCCCACCACGATATCCACCAGCTTTTCTTCTTCGAGGAATTTTGATTTCAGCCGCTCGGCCATACAGCCCAGTACGCCCACCAGCATTCCTTTTTTCTTCTCCTTCAGTTTACGGAATTCCGTGAGCCGTTTACGTACGGTTTGCTCGGCTTTTTCCCGGATCGAGCAGGTATTGATAAAGATCAGGTCCGCCTCTTCCAGGTTGCGGGTGGCCCCAAAGCCTTCTTTGTTCAAAATGGAAGCCACCACCTCGCTGTCGGCAAAGTTCATCTGGCATCCGTAGCTTTCTATGTAAAATCTTTTTTTATAAAGATTCGGATCATTTTCGAAAGGAGCATATACTTCCCCCTGCCTCTGCTCATCCTGTATTTTACCGGTCATTACTTCAGGCATTCAAACCAAATTTTGAACAGCAAATATACCCAAATCCTGTAAGATAATGACAGGTTGTCATAACTCTGTGATCAATTGGAAAACAGGGCATTGTAACAGGTGCTGTATTATTTTACCCTGTTTTGAGCCACTGGTATCCGGTATCTTTGCCGTCTAATCAGGCATGTTGAGCAGATTCCTTATACCGATCTTGTTTTTCTGTACCGTGCTGGCAGCTTCTGCACAGGACAAAACAATATCCGGTATCCTGACCGGGAACCTGATGGATAGCCGGAATAAAGCCCTGGAGGGGGCCACGGTTCAGTTATTGTCATTTACCGACACGGTGACCAAAAGAACCGTACTGACGGATAAGTCGGGTCAGTTTAATTTCACCGGACTTCCGTTTGGGTACTATAAATTATCCTTCAGTTTTGTGGGCCTGCAAACCCTGGTGATTGACAGCATCTGTTTCCGTGCCGTGCGCTATGATTTTAACCTGCCTGATATTGTGCTGAAGCCGAAATCGAATGAACTGATGGAAGAAGTGCTGATTTATGCCGAGAAGCCGCTGATCCAGTCGAAGGATGGCAATATCACTTTCAATGCGGGCGAGTCGGCACTTGCGGCCGGAAGCAATGCCAGTGAATTACTATCGCAGATTCCGCTGGTGACCAAAGATCCCGATGGTAAAATCGCTGTACGGGGCAAGGAACCCCGGATATTGATCGATGACAAACCGGTTGAACTGAACCTGCAGCAATTGCAGGACCTGCTGGAATCATTGCCGGGAAGTTCCATTGAGAAAATAGAAGTAATGACCAACCCGCCGCCCCAATATGCCAATGAGCAGGGCGGGGTGATCAATATTGTAACCCGAAAAGGAAAAGTGGGCAGGAGCGGCCGGGTCGCTGTATCGGGTGGTACCCGGGGAGAAGCCTCCCTGAACGGGAATTTCAGTTACCGGAAACAGGGACTGGCTTTCAGTATCCATGCCGGGGTGGGGTATAACCGCTACCTGGGCAACGGGTATTCGGTACGGAATAACCTGTATGCCGATTCTTCCAATTTTTTGAATACGTCAAACGGATATACCAACAGGAATCTCCGGCCCAATTTCAGGGTTACATTGGATTATGATATCAGCAAGCAGCATCTCCTTAACCTGGTGCTGAATTATAACCAGAATAACTTTGATCACTTCAATACAACGGAGTACCGGACTATCAACCGCTTTGATGAGTTATGGAAACTGAGTGAACGGGAAATAAAAAGCACCGGATCGGGGTACAATCCCAATACCAGCCTGTCCTATACCTGGAAGGGTAAACCCGGCGAAACCCTCCGGATAATCACCAGTTACCAGTTTTCGCGTAATGATAATAACCGCGATTTCTACCAGCAATACTTTTACCCCGATTTCAGCCCCACCGGGGTGGATTCACTGCAGCGGCAGGACAATTTTACGCGGGTAAACAGCCATACATTCCGGGTGAACTATGACAAAATGCTGGGCAATGCAAAAACCTTTATTTCGCTGGGCGGGTTGTACAACCGTGCCAATAACCAGGTACTGACCGAGGCCAGTTATAAAAAGCAACCGGAAGGCACCATGGAGAAACTGGACCTGCTGAGCAATCATTTCCGGTTTCACCAGACTGTGAGTAACCTCCGGGCTTCCGTAAAACAGGTGGTGGGCGAAAATTTCAGTTTCACTACAGGTGTCACTGCGGAGCAGACGGGTATCTGGTTTGAATTATTGAAAGAGAACCGGGATGTTAAGAATGATTACCTGACCTGGCTGCCCTTTGCCAATATCAACAAGACCTGGAAGGAGAAACTGAGCCTGACCTTCGCCTACAGGCGGAGTATCCGGCGGCCGGGTATTGGTGAGCTGAATCCTACTATCGATTTTTCCGATCCGTACAATATCCGCTTCGGGAATGCAGACCTGGAAGCTTCCACGGCGCACAATTTTGATTTCATTATCGGGCGTACCAAAACAAAGTATTTCCTGAATCTTGGGTTCGGGTTTAACCAGGTGCAGGATATCTTCAGCCAGGTAAGAACCCTGCTGGATGATGGCAAGACCCAGGTAACCTGGGAGAATATCAGCGACCGCCGGGAATACGAGGCCAGCAGCTGGAATGGTATCACGCTTTCCAAACAACTGCGGGTGAACCTCAGCGCCAGCTATACCTATACCCGGTACAGTGCTTTTGACAAAACAGTGCGGAAATTCAGGGACGGGGGCTCTTTTACCTCCAACTTTAATTTCAGTTTTAATCCCACCGATCGCTGGAGTTTCAACGGGGGATTCAACCTGAACCGGTTTGCTTCTCCCCAGGGCTATGCCCGGTGGAGTACCAGTATGAACCTGGGTATTCAGCGTAAATTTTTTGATAAGCGGTTAATCATTACTGTGAACACGATCGATCCATTTGTGAACCAGCAGCGGAAGACGTTTATCTATGGTACTCATTTTAACCTGGAAAGTTTCAGCCTGACCCGCACAAAAAATTACCGGCTGACCCTGGCGTATCTGTTTAATAACCAGCCGAAGAAAAAAGAAGTACTGTTGCCGGGAAAACTATCGGCAAAAAAATAACCCCGTAAAAATCGGGGTTAGTGGAGCGGAAGACCGGACTCGAACCGGCTACCTACAGCTTGGGAAGCTGTCGCTCTACCAGGTGAGCTACTTCCGCGTTTATTTTCTTATTTCCTGTCAGCGGACGCAAATTTACAAAACCGGCCTGAAAAAAGAAATCCTTTTGGACAACCAGCTGTTTTTTACCGGGATAATCCAGTCGTTCTCCAATTCTTCCTTTGTTTGCACCAGGTTATTAAAATATAAAGTCTCGTTGTTGATAAACCCGTTTTCCGCCGCATAGCTCAATTGGGAGAGGGGGAGCAGTTCAACTTTGTCCTTCAGTACAAACGCGAGGGTGGTTCGGTCAAACAGGCTAACCCCAAACCGTTGTTCTGTTTCTTTTATAAAACGAACCGAACTGTCCGTACTGCATCCACTCACCCCGGTGGCTGTTTCATCTGCCATCAGGACAATGAATTGACCAAAAAAAAGGTAAGCGGCGCCTTTAATCGCGGCCCCGTGACTTTGCCACCCAGCCGTGAATTCTTTCAGCCGTTCTTCCAGTTCCAGGGATTCTCCCATAGAAAAAAGCCGGTTACTCTGGTACACCCAGACCCGGGAAGTGGAATGAAAATTACCGTCCAGCAGGTATTTATAATCCAGGTTCATGCCGCTAAATTACAACCAATTTACGGCTGATGGAAAAATTGACAAATAATCAGGAATGGCTGGCTCACTGGATCTATGACAGGGCGGAATGGAACCGTTTTACCCGGTGGCGCCAGTTTAAAAGGGGATTGGGGTATTATTTACTGTATTTTTTGCATCCCGGGAGGGGTAAGTCCGGCGCGGAAATAATGATCAGTACAGGCGAAGTCTGCATAAAGGACGCTCATCACACATTCAGTACCGGGGGAAACCCATTGATCAGGGCTGAAATCCATGAGGCCGGCAGCAGGTATATACTGGATATTTTTTATCGCAAAGGAAAAGATACAGGAGTGGTACGTATCCCTGTACCCAGGGGCAAACTAAAAGAAGCAGTGAGGGTGGAAAGCCGTTTGCAGGAGACCGGCACTGTTTAATTGAGTTGGCCGGGAGCTGCCCCGGGCATACTACCCAAGGATAATAATCGCCTGCTGCTACCCCCTCCGCGTTCTCCGCGTCTCTGCGGTCCCACATACTCTCTGCGTTCTCCGCGCCTCCGCGGTCAGATATACTCTCTGCGTTCTCCGCGTCTCTGCGCCTCCGCGGTCAGATTGCTCTCTGCGTTCTCCGCGTCTCTGTGGTCCCATACACTCTCCGCGTTCTCTGCGGTTTTTTCACACCTTTTTTAGATCGGATGCTTGTTGCGGGTTAATCCTGCATACTGATTGCAATCATCTCCGCGATATCAAGTACCTCCACGCTCTCTTCTTTTTCGGCCATCTTTACGCCGTCAGTCAGCATTGTGTTACAGAAAGGACAGGCGGATGCAATCACAGCAGCGCCTGTTGAAATGGCTTCCTGGCTGCGGTCTGCATTCACCCGGCTGCTTCCCTTTTCTTCTTCTTTGAACATTTGCGCCCCGCCGGCACCGCAACAAAGCCCATTGCTCCGGCAACGTTTCATTTCCGTCAGTTCAGCATCCAGGGCTTCCAGCACTTTGCGGGGGGCTTCATAAATATCATTGGCCCGCCCGAGGTAACAACTATCGTGGAAAGTAATTTTCTTCCCTTTAAAGCTTCCTCCCTCTTTCAGCCTGATCTTTCCCTCATCTATCAGTTGCTGCAGAAAGCTGGTATGATGCATCACTTCGTATGCTCCCCCCAGGACCGGGTATTCATTCTTCAGGGTATTAAAGCAGTGGGGACAGGCGGTCACTATTTTTTTTATACCATAATTATTCAGTAACTGAATATTCTGGTAGGCCATCAGCTGGAACATGAATTCATTGCCAGCCCGGCGTACCGGGTCACCCGTACACATTTCTTCTTTACCAAGGATGGCGTAATTGACCCCTGCCTTATTGAGTATTGTGGCAAAGGCTTTGGTGATTTTTTGGGCCCGCTGATCAAAACTGCCGGCACAGCCCACCCAGAATAATACGTCAGGCTGTTGCCCGCCGGCAACTAATTCGGCAACTGTTCTGATTTTCATGAAAACCAATCATTATTTCAGGGCAATAATACGGATAAATGAGACCGGTTCCGCTGACTTTTATCCGGACCAGACCCGGTGCCGAACTGGTGAACAGGAAGAAGCCCTTACCGGGAAAAGGAAGCGCTTTCTCAAAACTGCCGGTTTTGCGATTAAATACAATCAATATGATATATTTTGTTCAATTGTTAACGCCTGTCTTTATTTTTGCCGCAACTGATGAGAAAATTTTTGCAAAAGCTGGTTAACTGGGAGCGCTGGAATTTCTACGTACTTTATTTTCCGATCAGCCCGGTCTGGTTCTGGTATTGCCTGCGCAGCGGGTCGGTATGGTATTTCAGTTCTTCAAATCCCACGATTACTTTCGGGGGCTTTGAGGGGGAAGGGAAAAAGGAAATGTATGACCAGCTGCCCCCTGAACTGGTGCCCCGGACTATCTATATTAAACATGACCTTCATTTTGATGAAGTAGAGCGGGCTGTACAGCAGGCGGGATTTACCTACCCGTTTATTGTAAAACCGGATGTGGGAATGAAAGGTATTTTATTCCGGAAGATCGAAAACGAGGAACAGCTCCGGAAATACCATGAGAAAATACCGGTGGAATATATTGTACAGGACCTGGTGGACCTGCCAGTGGAAGTGAGTGTATTCTATTACCGGCACCCGGCCGCACAGAAAGGTACAGTCAGCGGGTTTATACATAAAGAACTGTTGCATGTTATCGGCGACGGGCAATCCACCATTCGCCGCTTAGTGGAAGCGCACCCGCGGGCCCGGTTCCGGATGGAGGAAATGGAACACCGGCACGGACACCGGTTTGACCGGGTGATACCGGCGGGAGAGGTTTTTTATCTTTCTTACGCGGGTAACCACAACCGGGGTGCCCATTTTACCAACCTGCACAAGGAGATCAATGAAACCATGCACCGGGTATTTGATGAGCTCAGTCACCAGACCCGGTTTTACTACGGCCGGTATGATATCAAGACCACGTCCATTGAGGACCTGAAACAGGGAAAGAATTTCCTGATCCTCGAATTCAATGGCTGCGGGGCCGAACCCAACCATATCTACGACTGCGGCATGAGTATCTGGAAAGCCTATGGCACCCTGCTCCGGCACTGGAAAGCGCTGTACCAGATCAGCCGCTATAATCATAAGAACGGAACGGCTTACTGGTCCTTTAAAAAAGGGAAGGATTTTTTGAAAGAAGCAAAACGACATTTTAGCATGCTGGAAAAATATGATTAGGGAAACCAGGAGCCGAAGATACCCTGCCTCACTTAACGGCAGGCAAAAGACCCAGGTTTCAAATTCAGGTAAATTTCAGTACTGCATTTCAAGCAGGCTTTTTCCCGGGGCATTTTGGAGTTTGAGACTTTCCGGTTTCTAATAAATCATCACTCCACCGGGAAAATACGCGAGGTTGTATCTGAAATAATATCACAAAGGAAACCCACCGCCAACTGCCCACTGCCAACTGCCCACTGCCATCTGCCCACTGCCCACTGCCAACTGCCCACTGCCCACTGCCAACTGCCCACTGCCCACTGTCAACTGCCCACTGCCAACCGCCAACTGCCATCTGCCAACTGTCATCTGCCAACCGCCAACTGCCAACTCCACTTCCAACATCAATCCCTAAATTTGCGTCATGCATCCCCTGATCAGAATATTCCTTACCGGCATGCTGGTTAGCTTCCTCGGTTCCTTACCCCTGGGAACGCTCAATATTGCGGCAATGCAGATCTCGGTAACCAGCGGGATTACGGCGGCCATGTTATTTTCTGTCGGCTCACTGGTGGCGGAGATTA
This sequence comes from Sphingobacteriales bacterium, assembly GCA_016192105.1. Classification (GTDB taxonomy): domain Bacteria; phylum Bacteroidota; class Bacteroidia; order Chitinophagales; family Chitinophagaceae; genus JJ008. Next base: position 21,282 of record JACPUV010000020.1, read on the forward strand.
TTTATGTCCGTATTTCCCTGGTGGCCATGGATTGGGTGAGAAAGCAGGAACGGATCCTCAAGGCCCTGGAATGGGTGACCCTGCTGATCGTAACAGCCCTAGCGATCTTCAGTTTTTATGCGGCAATCCATCCGAAAGTGGAAAAAAATATTGTACTGGACAGCCCGTTGCCCAAAATTGTACTGGGATTTGTGATGAGTGCTGTCAACCCCGTACAAATCCCCTTTTGGTTTGGCTGGAGTACCGTACTGTTTACGAAAAAGATCCTGCTGCCCCGGAATGATCATTACAATATTTACATCGCCGGAATCGGGTTGGGCACTTTTATGGGGAATCTTGTTTTCATTTTCGGCGGACTGCTGATCGCCCAGAAGATCAACAATAACCAGCATATCCTCAACTGGGTGATCGGGGGTATTTTTTCCATCACTGCCCTGATCCAGTTGTGGAGGATCCTGAAGAAAAAGGACGCGGTACATCAGATGGAACACCCCGAAGAAGTAACGCAGCACCTGCAGGAGCAAATTGGACGACTGGGCATTGACAAAGACAAGGAGACCTGACTTTAGATCCTTTTGTCAGAAACGGTAACCTGCCGAGAGGGAAGGAATAAACCGTTTGCCGACATCCTCATTCAATGAATTATACCCTTTGCTGATTTCAACTGTATAGCCAAATCCCAGGGAAGGAGCGGTGTAGATCCGTTTTGCAAATACAAAATGATACCCGGCCTCCACCATAGGTGTGATCAGTAAACTTTTCTGTTTGGTTTTTCCTTCAAAGTCCTCCAGGGAGAACAACAGGCGGCCGCCGCCAAACGGATTGCTCCCTTTCAGGTTATTCCCGAATGCATGCCGGTAGCCAATATAAAACCCGAACCCGGTGGATACGGAATAAGATTTTTGGGAAGCCAGCTGCCAGGTGATCCCGGCGCTGAAACTGTTTTTATTCGTGAAGTTCTCCCCACGGGCCGCCACTTTGGTGGTACTGTATCCTTTACCAAAGGATTTCAGCCCTTCAGCGCCCAGTTCAAATAACTGCTGGCCTTTCACCTGCGGGGAGAGCAGGAGCAGTATTCCAATAAGTGTTCCTGTTTTATGCATGTGATTATTTAACGGTTCCCCGGGTAAAATAGTATTTAAGGGATCAGTCCACAATATAGAGTTTACAACCCGATGCAGTTGAAGTGCGATGAGCCTCATTGTTGTCACCCACAAAATAGCACATGCCCTTGCTGAGCTTCATCACGCGGCCGTCAGCCAGTTCGGTATCCATTTCACCTTCGAGGCAAAGTATGATATGACCCTTGCTGCACCAGTGATCTGCTTTATAACCGGGACTGTATTCCACTTTCCGCACCCGTATTTCATTCATATACTGAACCTGCCAGTAAGCCATGCCGGTTTCACCTTTGTGCTCTTCTTTGGGAACAGCTGACCAGTCGATGGTCCGGAAGGGGAAATTAGTTAGTTGCATAGTTGTATAAATACGGTAATGGAATATGGCAAATTGAGCCTTGGGCAGGGAGTCTTCAATGCTAAATGCTCAATTTTCAGTGAGTTCCTCCGCCCATTTATCCCGCTCATCCGGGCTGAATTTCCAGGGGGCGAAATTATTTTCCACATTACTGAACATGGCCGTCCACTCCTGCGGGGAATTGCTTTCTTCCATGACCAGGCAGCGGCGGAGCTGCAGAATAATATCAAGCGGACTGATGCTCACAGGGCATTCCTGCACACAGGCATTGCAGGTGGTGCAGGCCCGGAGCTCTTCTACTGAAATATAATCATGGAGCAGGGTCTTGCCGTCTTCCTTAAACTCTTTATTAGCGGTCCTGTTTTTCCCCACGGCTTCCAGCCGGTCACGGGTGTCCATCATGATCTTTCGCGGCGATAATAATTTACCGGTCTGATTGGCCGGGCAGGCAGCCGAGCAGCGGCCGCACTCCGTACAGCTATAGGCATCCAGCAGGTTTTTCCAGCCCAGGTCCATCACATCTTTCGCGCCGAATCGCTGGGGGGCGGGTTGCTCACCGGCAGGAGCCAGTTCCGGTTGCATGGCATACAAAACTTCCTGCTGTACTGCAGGCATATTCTCCATTTCTCCCAGGGGTTTGAGCCGGGCGAAATACGCATTGGGAAAAGCGAGGATAATATGCAGGTGCTTGGAATAAGGCAGGTAGTTCAGGAAGGCGAAGATCCCCGCGATATGCAGCCACCAGCAGCCCCTTTCGATTGTAATAAGCGTCGCGTCACTGTACCCGTTCAGCAGCGGGTGCAGGTATTGAGAGATGATAAAATTACCGGTAGGGTGGGTGGCATAATGTTCAGCGCCCCGGATCTGTAATAAAGTATCTGCCGCATTCATTTTCAGGAACAGCGACATCAGGATAATTTCGGTGATCAGGATATAATTGGCATCACTGCGGGGCCAGCCATTCAGGTCCCTGCTGGCAAAACGGTTGAGTTTAAGCACATTTCTTCTGACCAGGAAAATAACACAGGCCAGCAGTACGGTCAGGGCCAGGATCTCAAATGCATTGATCAGAAATAAATAGAGCCCTGAGAGGGGGGCGGCAAACAAACGGTGCTGACCGGTAATCCCGTCGAGGACGATCTCCAGGACCTCAATATTTATGATGATAAAACCGGCATAAACAAAAAAGTGGAGTAGGGCCACCAGGGGATTGCGGAACATTTTCTTTTGCCCGAAGGCCAGCAATAATACATTTTTCCATCGCCGGGAAGGGTTGTCGCTAAAGTCTTCTTCGCGGCCCAGGCGGATATTGCGGCTGATCTCCCTGGCCTTCCTGGTGAAAAGAAAGACAGCGACGGCACTCAGGAGGATGAATAAAACCTGTTGGATGATTTGCATGGCAGATGATTACGGGTGCTAATTTACGGGAATAGGGCCACGGATCATATAGATATACACGGATATTGGCCACGAACTACATTAAATCACAGGAAACATACTATCAGCTTCCCGCCTTCCCGGCAATTTTGGGGCCCGGATTATCCGGAAGCACAGGCATTGCTGGTCCTGGAATGTACGAACCACAGCTGAAAATTATCAGCAGGTACTGCCAACTGTCTAAAAATGCAACGCATGCACTTTTAACCTTCCCTGGCTGAATTCCAGCGAAGGAGCCGGGAATTTAAAGGCGCTGAGTACGGTAAAGAGGAAACGAAGTCCCTTCCGGTTGGTTTTGATCTTTGTAAGGTCTATATCCGGAGACAGGAACCATTGCCGGTAACGTTTAATATCCGGCCGGTTGAAAATGATATTGCCATTGTCATCCTTTGCGAGGTTTTGGGTACCGCCAAATAATCCCTCGGCCCCATATCCCACTGATAGGGATAACCAGCCGGGGAGTTTACTGCCGGGGAAAAAAGGTTTCAGGTTGACGCTGGCCCAGTAGGTCTGCCCGTTGTAATCCTTCAGGAGCCGTTCTGCCATCGTATTTCCAAAAAGCACATCACTGCGGTGATTTAGTCCGGGGTCATTATATGTTTTCCGGTGAAAGGAGAACTTGAACTGAATGCGTTGTTCATCCCAGGCCAGTTCCTGGGCTACCAGGGTGCCGCTGCCCAGCATATTCGCAGTAAAATCAGCCCAGCTCCAGCCCCATTCAGCACTGAAACCATCAAGTACTTCAATTACGGTCTGGTAAAAAGCCCCGCTCATTCCCCCGATCCAGATCCTTTTTTTGCGGTCCATTCCCGTCCAGCGCCAGAGCTCCATACTTCCTCTGCTTTCAATATAGGCGCTGTAAAAATGCCCAACCTTGTCCACCTGTTTCCATTCGGACCAGTCATTAAATGTGTGAAAGCGGCTTTGCGGGTAATTCTTATACCAGGCATTGTAAAGACCGATCATCGCGGTACTGTATCCCACCACATTGGCGCCGGCAACCAGCCAGCTCCTTTGTTTTTTTTGCTCCGGTGTCAGTACCGGTCTCCACGGGTTATTCGAATACGACTTTGTTGCGAGGGTATCCCGGGGAACAAGGGATGTATCCTGGGCGAAAAGCGGAAATGGTCCGCAAAAGATGAACAGCAATAAGCTGAATAGCGAACAGCACCCTGAACGGAGCGTCGCAAGGGACGATGAGCGGAGTGCTATAACTGGGTTCATCCGTCAAAAATACGTGTTAGGTCTTCTTTTCAGTTTTAAAAAAGCTAAAATTCAATAACTTTCCGTTTTATAAACAAATCTTATAACGATTATGGACGCCGCAATTCAAGCAAAGACCGACACCTGGCTGAACGGAAATTTTGACACTGCCACAAAAGAGGAAATTAAAAAGCTGCAGGCTGAGCATCCGAATGAACTGGCCGATGCCTTTTACCGTAACCTGGAATTCGGGACCGGTGGCCTCCGCGGCCTGATGGGGGTTGGCACCAACCGGATGAACAAATACACCGTGGGGATGGCCACCCAGGGTTATGCCAATTACCTCAAACAATGCTTTCCGTCCGGGGTGAGTGTGGCCATTGCGCACGACAGCCGCAACAACAGCCGTTTTTTTGCCGAGACCACGGCGAATGTATTTGCCGCCAACGGGATAAAAGTGTATTTGTTTGAAGCATTGCGTCCCACCCCCGAGCTTTCATTTGCCATCCGTACCCTGAAATGCCAGGGCGGGGTGGTTTGTACCGCATCGCATAATCCCAAAGAGTATAACGGGTACAAAGCCTATTGGGATGATGGTTCCCAACTGGTGCCGCCGCATGATAAGAATGTTATTAAAGAAGTGGACAAGATCGCTTCGGTTGATGAGGTAAAATGGACGGGTGGGGAAGCCAATATTACCCTGATAGGTAAGGAGATGGATGAACAATATATGGAGATGGTGAAGGGCCTCAGTGTGTATCCCGAAGTGATCGCCAAACACAGGGACCTGAAAATCGTCTATACGCCGATACACGGGACCGGGATTACTTTATTACCGCAGGTGCTGAAGAAATTCGGTTTTGAGAACCTGCATATTGTAAAGGAACAGGAAGTCCCCGATGGCAATTTTCCCACCGTGGCCTATCCCAACCCCGAAGAAAGCGAGGCGATGAGTTACGGATTGAAACTGGCAGAATCCCTGGATGCGGATATCCTCTGCGGGACCGACCCGGATGCGGACCGCCTGGCTATTGGCGTAAAAGATTCTCATGGCAAATGGGTGCTGATGAACGGGAACCAGACCGCGGTGCTGGCCTTTAATTACCTGATGGAAGCCCGCAAGGCCAAGGGAATTGCACAACCCAATGATATGGTGATCACCACGATCGTAACCACCCCGATGATCGATGCCATCGCAAAATCGAATGGGGTTTCCTGCTACCGCGTACTTACCGGTTTCAAATGGATCGCGGAACTGATCCGGCTGAAAGAAGGGAAAGAAAATTATATCGTGGGCGGGGAAGAAAGTTTTGGCCTGATGATCGGGGATAAGATCCGCGATAAGGACGGGATCAGCGCGGTGGCCCTGCTCTGCGAGATGGCCGCTTATGAAAAAGAAAAGGGCCGCAGTCTCTATGAGAAGATGGTGGACCTTTATGTACAAAATGGGTTCTACAAAGAAAACCTCATCTCCATCACGAAGAAAGGAATGGACGGCCAGGCGCAGATCGCGGCCATGATGGAAACCTACCGCAACAACCCGCCGAAGACCATCAATGGTTCGCAGGTGGTACAATTGCTGGACTACGAGCTGCAGAAGGGCCTTAACCCGCAGACAGGGGAGGAGTGGAAGATTGAATTACCGAAATCCAATGTACTGCAGTTTATCCTGGCTGATGGCAGCATCATTTCCGCCCGTCCGAGTGGTACTGAGCCAAAGATCAAGTTTTATTTCAGTGTCAATGCAAAACTGAATAGCGCGGCTGAGTTTGATCAGGTGAATGCGGCAATGGATGAAAAGATCAAGGCCGTGATCGCGGATATGAAATTGTGAACTGTTACAAACTTTATTTACGAATAAGCAGCATAATACGTGCTGCTTATTTAATTTTGGGCGGCTTATGAGACCCATTGAAGATACTTACCGGCACAAAGGCTTACGCAAAAAATTAGTGGAGGTTGTCCGCGGAAAAGGCATAACCAGCGAGGGTGTACTGAATGCCATCCATGCTATTCCCCGGCATTTTTTCCTGGATTCCGCCTTTGATGAACTGGCCTACGAGGACCGGGCCTTCCCGATCGGGGAAGGACAAACCATTTCCCAGCCCTATACGGTCGCGTACCAGAGCCAGCTGCTGGAGATCAAAAAATTTGAAAAAATACTGGAGATCGGAACCGGCAGCGCTTACCAGGCCGTGGTGCTGGCCGAGCTGGGCGCCCAGGTCTATACGATCGAAAGGCAGAAAAAATTATTCGAAGCCAACAAGGGCTTTGCCTTCCTGAAAAAATACCCAACGATCAAATTCTTCTACGGCGATGGCTATGAAGGCCTGCCAACCTTTGCACCTTTTGACAAAGTCATTATTACCGCGGCAGCGCCGGATATTCCCCAGAAGCTCATTGACCAGCTAAAGACGGGGGGCATGATGGTGATCCCCGTCGGCGCGGGCGAAGTGCAGCAGATGAAACGGATTACAAAACTCGAAAACGGGGCGTTGAAAGAAGAAGTATTCGACCGTTTTTCGTTTGTGCCGATGATTGAAGGACGGAAGGGGTAGTTGGGAGTTGGGGTGGAGAGTGGAGAGTGGAGAGTGGGGAGTGGGTCTAAGGGAATTCTTCTTCCGTTAGCGGCTGTATTTGCTAAAGACTAATGGCAACACAATGTTTACGATGAACGCCTGATAATGAGTGTCTTTTTTGGGGTTGATCGTATAATAGCATAAATTTATTTTATTGGGCGAAATTTAAAATCAATGAGATGCGAAAAATATTAGCTCTAATTTTTGGGATATTTATAGGGACAAGTGTCTTTAGTCAAAAGGATGGGTATAAGACAATAAAAGTTGGAAATCTATTTGACTCAATTGAGTTGTACAATTCGTATAAAATTACTCAGATCGCTGACAATGGATTTCGTTTGATAAGTCTGACCTCGCAAACATTTTGTGATATCGAGCTTGCGTATATCGATGTAAAAATTACTGATGATGGTAAAATAAACTTAATACAACTCTACACAAAAGAATCCAATTACGAAGACGTAGATCAATTCTTAAAGGCTTACGATTTTATTTCGAAATGTATTGTAAATACTGTTGGGAAAGCTAATTATTATGATCCAGGAAATGACGCCAAAGACGGGTTACTGAGAATGGCTTGGATATTTGAAAAGGAAAACAAGATTCTTGTACTTAGTAGCAACTCATTGGCAATTTATGAACGCAATGTTCCAAGGCATTTCTTGATTGCGTGGACAGAGCGTTCTAGTAAGGCCAAAATGTGGTAAGACAGTTTTGTAACAATCTACAGAATGCCTAAACCTCGTACTGCCAAAATTGCATCATTAACTGTGGTATGCTGGAATCTCCCACTCATGTTATATATATCAACAATATGCGGAGTAAGAATTGAATGTTGCTCATGATGAATATGCTCTATTTTTTCGGGGGGAAGGTTTGCTTCGTGCCAATAACTTATACCAAGAGTAGCTAAAATGACAATGTTATCGGTTTTCATATAACGAATTTCCTTCTAAGGTACGACAATTTCGATAAAACTTCGTCCAACGGTAGGTTTTGTGCAATGGAGACTACAGAACATATCTTGGGCTGTGAATCGCTACTGGGCTTCAGACCCTACTCACCATGCTCTTTGTCAAGATTTTGATTAAATTCAACATACGACTTCGGTTCTTGGTCGATATCCAGCTGACGAATCACGGATGGCCACAGCACATAGCCCGGGCCGTTGTTGGTGGTTCTCATCTTTATATCTTTATTCGGCAGCAGTACCAAACTGACGAATCAAGGAATGCCCATATTGCACAAATTCCTACCGTTAGCGGAAACTCTATGAATAAATGATTTGACTCTGGCTTTCATCCATTCTGAGTAAAAGGTAAAACACTCTCTTTCTACACTACACAATTTTTTCAGGATTTTCTCTCGTTTTAGGGTACAACCTTCAAGTTTCAACCTTTTGTTTTGTCCTGTTTCTGTTCAAGCCATTCCCGATGAGAACCCGAAACAGGCTGCCCTGGTCTGCCATTTGTAGGGGCTGAATGGGTTATAAGGTAATGTATAAAAAGAGGGGTGGGCATTTTTTATAGCGTAAGGATCGGATTGTGCTAACGGCAATACACATGTTTACGATGAACATCTGATAATGGTTGTCTTTTTTTTGTGGTTGATCGCATAATAGCATAAATTTATTTGTTGTATGCAATCCTATCGACGCTACCCTCATTATTCAAAATATTAAAAAATGGAACAGACAATACAAAAGCTCAATGACCTTATTGGGGTAATTTCAACAAAGTTGCCAGACGAAAATGACTTAAAAGGATTCCCGGGGATTTCAAAAGCACTTATCCTCGACTCTCTTAATATTTCAAATGGATTACTTACAACGCTTAAGGGCCATAATAATCATTTTGAAGTAATTCTATTTAAACGAGAATCCGCAGATGTATTTGAAAAACTTTTTAGAGAGCTTGACGAGGACTTTGATAAAATCAAAACAGATAAGTTCAACACAATCCTAAAACAAATATCTAAACTTAATTCTCTTAGCAGACAAACTTATGCAACGGTAATAAACAGTTCGCCCCTTAGGTCAGAGGCAGAAATTGCCAAATTGAAAGAAGAATTGGCTTTGCTTACCTCAAATAACGAACAACTAAAACAGATAAATCAGGATTTGCTTACACTAAAAGATAGCACAATTAAAAATGCCTCTGCAGTAACAAACGAGGCATCTGCATTCCGAGACAATGCAAAAACAATAAAAGATGTGATTGAAGGAATGAAAACAACTTCCGAAACTATAATTGCCGATTTTAAAGAGAAACAACGTGTTGCAATAGAAAATGAAAATCAAATCACAGCTTTCTTAGGAACTATTGAAGAAACCAAAGCCAGTGTGGAGAAGATAAAAGAGAACACTACCCAATGGCAAAGTGATATAAAAGCAGCTAAAGAAAACCTCGAAACCAAAACTGAAGAGTTTGACAAGCTTAATACAAGGTCAAAAAACATTCAGAAGGAAATTGAAGAAACTCATGAAAAAATATTTGGGAAAACAGATGAAGATAATAAATTAATAAAAGGCTATTTGCAAGAAACAGAAGATTTAAAAAATAGCTTGGCTAAATTTTTGAAAGAACAGGAAGATAAATTTTTAGCACAATTCACTGAAATAAAAGGGTTGTTGCCAGATGCAACCAGTGCAGGATTAGCAGCTGCATATCAAAAACAGAAAGAAAGTTATACTCAACCCATTCTTCTTTGGTCGATAGTTTTCTTTTCATCAATTTTAGGTATGACTGTAGTAGGTGTGATAATTCTCATTATGCACTTTAAAAATGCAATTGACACTTCACTCAATGGAGCATTCATTTCTTTACTTAAAGATTTGCCATTCTTTATTCCCACTATTTGGTTAGCAGCTTTTGCAAGCAAGCAACAAAGTCAATACAAACGCTTGCAACAGGAATATGCTTTTAAGGAAACCAACGCTAAGTCTTTTCACGGGCATAAAGAACAAATAGAACGGTTGATGAAAGATGGTGCGGCTGACAAAGAATTAATTGCTCAATTAGTTGCACAACTTGTAATGATTACTGCACAGAATCCAAGCTACACATTGGACAATAAATCCCATGAGGACAGTTCTCCATTGCTAAAAGTATTTGAAAAATACTTGCCCTGGTCTGGCGGAAAGAAAGATAAAGCATGATATACAAGGGTATGCACATAACATTGGTATTGCCAATAGTGGGGCTGGACATTGAAACACTCGCAGGATAATTTTGCTGTGCTGCGGTTCGGGGCTTGACGAATATAGCCCAGCTTTAGTTTTTAATATTTAATTTTATCAAAAGCCAGCAGGAGTTTCGGGTAGGGCACGGCTTTCAAAAGAAAACACAAAAAACTCCTCAACAAGAGCTTGATAAGGCAGCAGAAATCAAAAAGCAGTATTATGAAGAAAAAAAATCTCACAAGTCTTAGTGACTTTATTAATGAAAGGGTTGGAGCAAAAGGCACTAAAAAAAGGGAAAAATATGATAGGGAATTTGAAGCCTTTAAACTTGGCGTACTCATTCAGCAGGCACGGCAAGAAAAAGGAATGACACAAGAAAAACTTGCAGAACTTGCAGGGACAAACAAATCGTATATCTCAAAGCTTGAAAAAGACTTGAAAGACGTTCGGTTTTCAACATTACAAAGAATAATTAAGGACGGGCTTGGCGGTCAACTTCAAATTTCAATAAGGCTTTGACAGTAGAAGCACTACAGGCAACAGAGCGGTTTGGCGTTATGGCGGGGCGACGAATAAATGTTCAACCTATTGTTCGCTGATCGGCTTCAGTTTCGGCGGACGAATAGCGCCGAGCCACAGAAAAACAATGAACTTTTGTATCTTTAATCAGCAGCGGCGCCGGGAATACGGAACACAGAGTACCGCCATATCGCCAATGCTTTAATGTTAGGAGCAACCCTAAAAGACGACACGACAACAGAAAACGAACAGTAAAACGACAGACAAAAAGCCAACCCTTTGCAAAATAAAAAGAGCTGCAACCAACCGTACAACCCGACACAATTTGCAGCACATTATATTTTGCCCAACCGCACCCAAGCCCACCCACCACCCTACAAGTGGACAGTTGGACTTTTAGACAAAAACGGTCTGAACAAAGGCAATAAATTTTAACTTTGAAAAGCAATAAATTAAGTGACAGAATTGAAAGAAGAAATAAAACAAGACAAGCAAGTAAAATCTAAGCAGCGTGTAGCTGACCATGGAGAAGTTTTTACAAACCAACGTGAAGTAAACGCTATGCTTGACCTTGTGAAACACGAAACAGAACGCATTGACAGCCGTTTTCTTGAACCAGCTTGCGGTAACGGAAACTTTCTTGCAGAAGTGCTTAACAGAAAACTAAACGTGGTTGATCACAAATATTCCCATACTCAAATTGAGTGGGAACGATACGCTGTGCTTGCCATATGTAATATTTACGGAGTTGACATTTTGGAAGACAATGCCGAAGAATGTCGCAAACGATTGTTCCATATTTTTAAACAGCGTTACAACACATTGTTTGCCGACAAATGCAAACCCGAGGTATTGCGTAGTGTGGACTTTCTGCTGCACCGAAACGTTTTGTGGGGCAATGCTTTGGACTTTACAAACCCACAAACAAAACAGCCAATCATTTTTAGTGAGTGGAGTGCCGTAAACGGAACTATGCTGAAACGCAGAGATTATATGTTTAAATTTTTGGTGCAAAAAACACATCAATTCTCTTTCTTTAATGACGAAGGTGAAGCCAACGCCATTGACGAACCAGTAAAAGATTTTCCGTTAATACATTTTTTGAAACTTGGCGATGAAGACACTGCAAACTAATTACAACCCCGATGTGCTTACTTGCTTGGCTAACCTGAGTAACGATGAAGTGTTTACGCCACCCAGTTTAGTAAACAATATTTTGGATTTACTGCCCAAGGAATTGTGGAGCAACCCCGATGCAAAGTTTCTTGACCCTGTAAGTAAAAGCGGTGTGTTTTTGCGTGAAATAGCAAAACGGCTAACGACAGGATTGGAAAAGAAAATACCCAACAAACAAAAACGCATCAACCACATTTTTGAAAACCAACTTTACGGAATTGCCATTACAGAGTTAACGGCATTACTAAGCCGTAGAAGTGTGTATTGCAGCAAAACCGCCAACGGCAAATATGCAGTTTGCGAAACATTTGATAACGAGCAGGGAAACATACGCTATGAACGTATGCAACACAATTGGGAAAGCGACAAATGCACACAATGCGGTGCAAGCCAAGAAGTGTATGACCGTGGCGATGAAGCCGAAAGCTACGCTTACAACTTTATACACACCGAGAACCCTGCTAAACTTTTTATAAATAATAAATTTAAAAAAGGACCAGAAATGAAATTTGATGTTATTGTTGGAAACCCACCCTACCAGTTAGGTTCTGATGGCGGAACGCGTGATATGCCCGTTTATAATAAATTTATTGAGCAAGCTAAAAAAATGAACCCTAAATATTTGACAATGATTATACCGTCCAGATGGATGGCCAGTGGATTAGGTTTGACAGAATTTCGAAAAACCATGTTAGAGGACAAAAGGATTAGAAAACTTGTTGACTTCCCAGTTGCCAATGAAGTGTTTGCAGGTGTTGAAATAAAAGGCGGGGTTTGCTACTTTCTTTGGGACAGAGATTATATCGGCCTTTGTGAAGTCACAAATATCCGTGGGGACGAAGTGTTTGGTCCAACTGAAAGGAATTTAAACGAATTCGATGTTTTGGTGAGGGATGGCAGATCTGCCAAGATTCTAAAAAAGGTGCTTTCCTTCAATGAACCTTCTATTATTGATATTTTGTCTGTAGATAAAGAATTTGGATGGACTTCAAATTTCACGGGGTTTCATCCTAAAAAAAAGGAAGGGGACATACCACTCTATTTTATAAAAAAAGGAAAAAGAGACATTGGTTGGATAGGAAGAAAAGAAATAAATAAAAGTGAGCAATTGATAAACAAATGGAAGGTTATGATTCCACAGGCAGGATCAGATGGGGGCAAGAAAATACCTGATATGGTATTAGGTAAACCAGTTATTGCTCCATCTCCTTCAGTTTGTACACAATCCTATTTATTTTTCTTTACTGAATCTAAATTAAAAGCTATTAATATCGAAACTTATTTAAGAACTCGATTATTTAGGTTTTTAGTTTCGTTGCGGAAAATAACACAGCACGCCACTCGCTCTACGTATACTTGGATTCCAATCCAAGACTTCACTGAACCCTGGACAGACGAAAAACTTTATAAAAAATACGGATTAACAAAAGACGATATCGCCTTTATAGAAAGTATGATACGCCCAATGGACGTGAACCAAGCAGAAGGATAATGTATGAGTAAAAAAGAATTTTTTCCGCCACGCCCAAGCGTTAATCCTACCATTTACGCTTACGAGTTGCCAAACGATAGCAAACGCAAAGGCCAAATTAAAATCGGGTTTACCGACCGAAACGCGCATACACGCATCAAAGAGCAAATTGGCGCAACTCGTGCCTCCTTTAAAATTGTGTTTGTAGAAAGTGCAATGCGGGCAGACGGTAGCAGTTTTACCGATAAAACCGTTCACACTTTACTTCGTAAAGACAAAATAAAAAATCTCGAAGGAGAATGGTTTGTTTGCACCCTCAATCAATTACGCAAAGCCATTCACGAAATAAAGACAGGCGAACGCACCGAAGAAAGCCGGGTGCTTAATTTTGGTATGCGACCCGAACAACAAGAAGCTGTAACCAAAACCATCGCTTACTTTAAAAGTTTTAAAGAAGAAAACCCAAACAAAACACCTCACTTTCTTTGGAACGCAAAAATGCGTTTCGGTAAAACCTTTACCACCTATCAGCTTGCCAAGCAAATGAAATGGAAAAAGGTATTGGTTTTAACTTTTAAACCAGCCGTGGAAGATGCCTGGCGTGAAGATTTGAACACTCATATTGATTTTAAAGGTTGGACTTTCTTTTCAAAAAATGAAGCCGATAATATTTCAAAGAAAACTAATTTTTCAAAAACCAATTTAGTGTGTTTCGGCTCGTTTCAAGATTATTTAGGCACACAAAAAGATGGAAGCATAAAAGTAAAAAACGAGTGGGTTCATAATACTAAATGGGATTGCATTGTGTTTGACGAATACCATTTTGGAGCTTGGCGTGAAAATGCCAAAGATTTATTTGGTAAAGACAGCGAAGCGGAAAAAGAAATTGAAGATTTTAAGGAAATTGAAAAGAAAGGATTTTCCGATGATGATAAAGTGGATGTATTGGAAGACATCTTACCCATCAAAGCCAATCACTTTTTGTATTTGTCGGGAACACCATTTCGTGCCATCAATTCAGGTGAATTTATTGAAGAACAAATTTTTAATTGGACTTATTCAGACGAACAACGTTCTAAAGAAAATTGGAAGAAGAAAGACGGAGCGAATCCTTACGCAAGTTTGCCGAGAATGGTAATGCTTACCTATCAACTTCCCGAAACCATTACCAAAGTTGCCGAGTTGGGCGAGTTTGATGGCTTTGACCTAAACATATTTTTTAAAGCCGAAGGCGAAGGAAGCAAAGCTCACTTTAAATACGAAGATGATGTGCAAAAATGGCTGGACTTAATTCGTGGTTCCTTCTCTGAACAGATTGTTGATACACTAAAATTAAAAACAGAAAAACCACCATTGCCTTATTCCGATGCACGACTGAAAAGCGTATTAAATCATACATTTTGGTTTTTACCTTCGGTTGCCTCGTGCCACGCAATGGCAAACTTGTTGAAAAAACGAAACAACCAGTTTTATCACGATTACAAAGTAATTATTGCAGCAGGCACAGAAGCAGGAATTGGTGTAAAAGCACTTGAGCCAGTTTTAAACGGAATGGACGAGCCGTTACAATCAAAAACCATTACGCTTTCATGTGGCAAACTCACAACAGGCGTTTCAGTAAAACCGTGGACAGGAATTTTTATGTTAAGAAATTCGTCAAGTCCCGAAACTTATTTTCAGGCAGCATTTCGTGTGCAAACACCTTGGGTAATTAAAAACCCTGACATCAAATCGCCTAACAAAGAAGAAATTTTAAAAGAAGAATGTTATGTGTTTGACTTTGCACCAAACCGAGCATTGAAACAAATTGCCGAATATGCTTGCAACTTAAATATCAACGAAAGCAATCCCGAAAAGAACGTGCAAGAGTTTATCAACTTTTTGCCTGTCTTGGCTTATGACGGCAGTTCAATGAAGCAAATTGATGCCGCAGGGATTTTGGATATTGCAATGAGTGGAACAACGGCAACATTGCTTGCCAGACGATGGGAAAGTGCATTGCTTGTAAACGTGGACAATAATACATTGCAGCGTTTAATGAACAACGAAGAAGCAATGAAAGCGTTGATGAACATTGAAGGTTTTCGTAACTTAAACCAAGACATTGAAACAATCATTAACAAGTCCGACAAAATTAAGAAAGTAAAAAAAGAGGGCACAGACAAACTAAGCGACAAGAAGAAAAAAGAACTTACCGAAGAAGAAAAGGAATACAAGAATTTGCGAAAACAAATACAGGAAAAGCTCATCAAGTTTGCGACACGGGTTCCAATATTTATGTATTTGACAGATTACCGTGAACGTAGTTTGAAAGATGTAATTACCAAACTGGAACCTAAACTTTTCCGCAAAGTGACAGGTTTGAACGTGAAGGACTTTGAATTACTGGTGAGTTTAGGTGTTTTCAATTCTGCTTTAATGAACGATGCAGTTTACAAGTTTAAACGCTACGAGGACGCAAGTTTGGAATACACAGGCATTAACAAACATGAGGGTGAAGACGTTGGACTTTACGACACAACACTAACACGACAAGAATATTTGACATTTAAAAACGAAACAAAATAAACCAACGCACCAAGACTGCAGTAAAATGGACAGACAACAACACGACAGAAAAGAAGGGCAGCACCTAACAGCGGTTTGGCGTTATGGCGGGGCGATGAATAGATGCTCAACATTTTGCACATAACGTCATCCATATATTTTCGACCAGCAGCAACCTCAAACTGCATTTTTTAAACAAACTGCTCTAAAACTGAAATCCGCTTCTCAATCGGCGGATGCGTGGAAAACATATTATCCCAGGATGCGGCTTTATGCGAAGAGGGTTTGGGGTTGTCAAGAAAGAGCTGCGCCACATCCCGGCTTTCCACGGCTTCAATGGCGGGATCATGGGAGACTTTCCGTAATGCATTGGCCAGGGCATAGGGTTTTTTGGTCATATCGACGGCGCCGGCATCGGCCAGGTATTCCCGGCGACGGCTGATCCCGAAACGCAGCAACAGGGAAATTAAATAGGCGATGGCTGTTACAACAATCGCAATCAGAATAATGGCCCCGCTGCCCTTACTGTCGCGGCTTTTTTTACCGGAACCCGCGAAGCGGAGACTGCGGAAAGCCAGCTCGGCCAGGAAGGAAAAGATGCCGACAAAGATGATGGAAATGATCAGCAGCCGGACATCCCTGTTTCGGATATGCGTGAGCTCATGGGCGATCACGCCTTCCAGTTCCTCATCCTCCAGTTTGCTGATGATCCCCTTCGAAAGGGAAATGGAATAGGATTTATTGTTGATCCCGCTGGCGAAGGCATTCAGGGAATCGTCATCAATAATATACAGTTTCGGCATCAGCATGCCCTGCGAAATACAGAGATTCTCCAGCAGGTTATAAACCCTTTTGTTCTCCGTGCGCTCCAGGGGTTTGCTGCCCGTGGCCATCCGGATAAAGGCGGAATGCCCGGCCCAGGCAATCAGGAACCAAATACCCGTTCCGGCCAGTATGAAGGGCATCACCCGCAGGAAAAGCAGGTTGGGATCCTCCCCGTCTGTACGGGAAAAATAGAAAAACAAATAAAACATTCCCAGCAGCAGGACCGGGAAGGCAATCAGCAACAGGACGGAATTGAAATTATTCCTCCGGATTTGCTTATCTATACCGACGTATTCCATTGTTACATTCCACTTCAGGATGGGGTCGGGTTAAAACTGGATTTTGGGCGGTTCTTCCATTTGCTGGCGGGTGTCAGTCCCCAGGTCAAACATGATTTCTTTACTGAAACCAAAGTTCCGGGCCACCAGGTTGCCGGGGAAGGACTCCACCGCGTTATTGTATTCGGTGGTGGCTCCATTAAAGAAGCG
This sequence comes from Sphingobacteriales bacterium, assembly GCA_016192105.1. Taxonomy (GTDB): domain Bacteria; phylum Bacteroidota; class Bacteroidia; order Chitinophagales; family Chitinophagaceae; genus JJ008. Next base: position 38,184 of record JACPUV010000020.1, read on the forward strand.
GCGGCTGGCGGCTAACTTGTTTTCAATATCGCTGAGTTCTTCCTGCAATTGCAAAAAGTTCTGGTTGGCCTTCAGGTCGGGGTAGGCTTCCACCTGCACTTTCAAACCGGCCAGGGCCGTACTGAGTTGCTGTTCGGCCACGATCTTGCCATCAATGCTGGTGGCGCTCATGGCAGCCGAACGGGCTTCGGTTATTTTAGTCAGCAATTCCCGTTCATGCGTGGCATAGCCTTTTACGGTCTCCACTAACTGGGGTACCAGGTCATGGCGCTGGCGGAGCTGCACATCAATATCCGCAAAGGCGTTCTGGCGGCGGTTGCGCAGCCGAACGAGGCCATTGTACAATCCGATTGCCCATAAAACAATCAGGACAAGAATACCGGCAACAATTAAAACAGGCATAGTGTATTTTTTAGCGGCTATGAAATTAATGAAAAAGAAACGGAAAGGGATTGATCTGATTAAAATTCGCCGGATTTATCCTTATCTTTCGCACACATTTTCTTGCCTATGCGTATCGTTCCTTTTGCTGTTTCAGCCCTCGTATCCGCCGGATTGATCCTTGCCCTGAATAAACAATGGGGGCCGGTTCCCCCGATGGGGAAATTCCTGAGTCCCCAGCTTGGTTGCTGGCAGAATGCCGAACCCGCCGAAGCCGGGTTTGACGCCGAACTGAGTCTCCCCGGCCTGAAAGCAAAGGCGCAGGTCTATTTCGACGACCGCCTCGTGCCCCATGTATTTGCGGAAAACGACGAAGACCTCTATTTTATCCAGGGCTACCTGCACGCGAAATTCCGGCTCTTCCAGATGGACCTGCAGACCAAGGCGGCCGCGGGCAGGGCCAGCGAGATCGCAGGACCCAAGGCGATTGAATACGACAGGGAACAACGAAGACTGGGCATGGTGTATGCCGCGGAAAACGCGGTAAAGGAAATTGAAAAGGAACCGGTATCCAAACAGATCTTTGATGCCTATACCCGGGGTATCAATGCTTATATCGGTTCACTAAAAGAATCCGATATCCCGGTGGAATACAAACTGCTCAATATCCGGCCCGAAAAATGGACCAACCTGCGCTCGGCCCTTTTATTAAAAATGATGGCCAAAATGCTTTCCTCGGGTACGGAGAATGACCTGGCCAATACCAATGCCAAATCCATCTTTTTTCCCGATGAATTGAAGAAACTGTACCCGCAGGTCCCGGATTCACTGGTGCCGATCGTACCTAAGGGCACCGCCTTCGCCGCACCGGGTATTGTGCCCCTGGCCCCCCCCTCGGCAGACTCCCTTTATTTCGGGAAAAAAGATACTGTAACGGCTCATGAGATCTCCAAACCGGATATCAACAACGGAAGTAATAACTGGGTGGTAGCCGGCAGCAAAACGGCCAGCGGGGCGCCCATTCTTTGTAATGACCCGCACCTGGAATTGTCCCTTCCCTCTATCTGGTACGAGATACAACTCGAAACACCTGCCAGCAATGCTTACGGGGTATCCCTTCCCGGTTGCCCCTTCGTGATCATCGGGTTCAATGACAGCATCGCCTGGGGCGTGACCAATGCCCAACGGGATGTGAAGGACTATTATGAGATTAAATTCAGGGATAAAAGCAAAACCGCTTACTGGTTTAACGGCCGCTGGGAAAATACCACGCTCAAGGAAGAAATCATCAGCGTCAAAGGCGGGCCGGCGGTAAAAGATACCGTGGCCTATACTGTTTTCGGACCAGTGATGTTTGATGAAAGTTTCTCCAATGACCTCTCCAATAAAAGAAACCTGGCCGTCCGCTGGGTGGCGCATGAACCGAGCAACGAGGGCAAGACCTTCTACTGGCTGAACCGGGCCCATAACTATGACGAATATGCGAAAGCGATTGAACACTTTCAATGCCCGGGGCAGAATTTCATCTTCGCCTCCAAGACCGGGGACATCGCCATCTGGCAGCAGGGAAAATTCCCCGCCCGCTGGGACCGCCAGGGTTTATACGTGATGCCCGGGGAAGACAGCAGCTATAGCTGGCAGGGCTTTATCCCGCAGCCGGAGAACCCGCATGCGAAAAACCCGGAGCGGGGTTTCCTCGAAAGCGCCAATCAGCGGCCGGCGGATTCCAGCTATCCTTATTTTATCCCCGGCAGCTATATCACGCCCAGGGCGATCAGTATTGAAAACAAACTGGCCCTTATGTCAGGGATCCGGCCCGAAGACATGATGGCGCTGCAGGGTAATTATTTTAATACGCTGGCGGAAGATGCAAGACCTCTTTTACTGCAATATGTGAAAGAGAATGAACTTTATCCCGAAGCCAAAAAATACCTCGCTATCGTTAAAGACTGGGACCTGAACGCTTCCCCGGATTCAAAAGGACAGACCATTTACCAGTGCTGGTGGGACAGCCTGGAAGCGGAAATATGGAAGGACGACCTGACCCGTGTAAACCCGCAGGCGCCCTGGCCCGAAGAACAAACCACCCTGGAACTGCTGAAAAAGGATTCGGCGCTCCGGTATATTGATAATATAAATACAACGCAACAGGAAACCCTTTTTGATGTGGTGACCCTTGCCCTGAAAAAGGCTTCGATGGAGCTGGTGAAAAAAGAGAAGGAGGGAAAACTTGAGTGGACCCGTTTCAAAAATCCTACCATCTACCACCTGATCAAAGACCTGAAAGCATTTGCCCGGCCGGGGTTGCCGGTAGGAGGGAATGGCAATATCATTAATGCGGTTACCCATAGTCATGGCCCCAGCTGGCGGATGATCGTGCAGCTCACGGACCAGACCGAAGCCTGGGGCGTTTATCCAGGCGGGCAGAGTGGTAACCCGGGCAGCCGGTTTTATGACAACTTTGTGGACCAGTGGGCAAAAGGGCAATACAATAAATTATGGTTTATGCGGGAAGGGGACCGTACCGATAAAAATATAAAATGGGTGATGAAATTCACCGCGGGCAACTGATCCGTTTTTACCGTGGTTTTAATTCAACTAATCAGTAACACATGAAATTCATTACAGCGATCCTATTAACTGCACTGACCGGATTCATTGCCGGGCTTGTATCCTTTTCTCCCTGGTGGGGATTTGCCGTCACTTCTTTGCTGGTGGCCGTCCTGGTTCACCAGAAAGCGGGGAAGGCATTTTTATCAGGGTTTCTCGGCCTGTTTCTCTTATGGGCCGGCCTGGCCTGGTGGATCGATATGAAGAATAACGGTATTCTCTCCGGGAAGATCGCCGGGATACTTCCGCTGGGCGGGAACAGCATCCTGCTGATCCTGGTGACCGGCCTCACCGGTGGACTGGTAGCCGGCTTTGCCGCGATGACCGGCAGTTACCTGCGGACTTCCTCCCGGAAATGATGTTAAATCTTTTCTAAGCATGAAGGGGGCATTGCTGCCGTCAGGGGCAGGGACTATCTTGCGCCCCGGTGTATTATGAGAAATAATCTTTTCTTTCTTTTCTTTTTTTACTGCAGCCCGGCCCTGTATGCCGGAAAAATAAGCGGCACTGTTACCGATACCAGCGGCCGGGTACTTCCCTTTGCCTCTGTTTTTATAAAAGGACTTCAGAAAGGCACCAACAGCAACAACGAAGGAAAATATTCCCTGCAGCTCTCACCCGGGCAATACATTATCGTATGCCAGTATGTGGGATACCGGAAAGAAGAACGTCCGGTCACAGTGACCGGCGAAGACCTAAAGGTTGATTTCAGGCTGGTATTGCAGGAAATGACCCTGGGCGAAGTCATCCTCGGCAGGGGAGAAGACCCGGCCTACGAGATCATCCGGCAAACCATAAAAAAAAGAAAACAGCACCCGGA
>JACPUV010000025.1 GCA_016192105.1 Sphingobacteriales bacterium
GGTCGCTGTCCATTACCTATGTGGCTCCGAACTTTGCCGAAGGTATATGGGATGGTCCTGCGGGAACAATCTTTACGGATGCAGGAGCAACCACGGCCTACACCGGCACCCCGGCTACTACTGTTTATGTGAAACCGGCAGCAACTGCTGACTATTCAGTGTATTTCACTACCACCAACCCCTGTACATCGGCTACGACTACAGTTCCTGTAACAGTCAATACACCGGTTGCAGGTCTCGCAGTTAGCCCGGCCACCCGCTCAGTTTGTCTGGGTGGCAGCACAACATTCAGTGCCAGCGTAACAGGAGGCAGCCCGGTTACTTACCAGTGGCAGCGCAGTACCGATGGTGGTACAAACTGGAGTAATATCAGCGGCGCAACCAGTGCCACACTGACTGTTAGTAATGTAACAGCTGCGATGAGCGGATATAAATACAGGGTGGTAGCTTCCGTAGGATCCTGCGGATCAGTTACATCTTCTGCATCCGGAACACTGACTGTTCTTGCATTGCCGAATGGTACCATTGCTTCTCCTGTGGTAAACCTGATACCCGGCCGTAACACAACGATCACCGGTACCAGCTCACCCGCAGCTGCAGCGAACGGATGGGTATGGACACTGAACGGTGCGCCGATCAGCGGGAATACAAATACACAAACGGCAAGTGTGGATGCACTGGGTACCTACCAGGCAACAGTAACCGATGTGAACGGATGTGTAAACACCACGAACCAACTGGTGATCGGTGCGGAAGCTTCCGATAAACTCTGGATCTACCCGAACCCGACCCCGGGTGCCTTCCAGGTACGCCTGTATTTTGCGGGTAATAGTGCCGAGAAGCGCGTGGTCTCCATCTACAACCCGAAAGGTCAGCTGATAACCAGCCGTACATTTGACCTGAACTACAGGTCAGCTCCTTACCAGAGCATGAGCTTTGATTTCTCCGGTATGGCCCGCGGTACCTATGTGGTGAAAGTAGCCCATGAGTACAGTGGCGATATTGTATCCGGTTTGATCCTGGTTCAGTAAGATATACGAATCGAAAACCAATTATAAGCCCTCCGGTAATTCGGAGGGCTTTTTTTTTCAGGTAAACCCGGGAATAAACGGCCCATAAAAAAAGCTTCCGGCCGGAAGCTTTTTTTAATACTGGTCAGCACTGTTTATTGAACCGGTCGTGCAGGATTGGGCATACGCCCGGCTTGTTCCTTGATTCCGGTACCGGCAACCGGCATGGCCTGGAGTAAGGCCTTATCCGGCACAATACAGGGCATTCGATCGGTGGGTAAAATCCAGACCTGGTCATGGTTGGGCAGGGTGAATACCGTATTCCCGTTGAAATTCTGTGCGGATATGTCTCCATTAGCCGGAAGGGTTAGCTCCCTGTTCCTGAAAAATTCAAATTGGAGTTTAGCAGCTGTTTCTTTTGCAATCCGCTGCCGGATGATTTTGCCCAGGTCAGCCGGACTCGCTTGCTGGGCGGCAAGGCCGTATCCCCCGGCAAGACCGAATAGCAGGAAAACTTTTTTCATAAAAAGGTTTATACAGCCAATTTACAATTTATTTGCTCATTTTCTTCCAGGCATTGATCAGCCCGTTTGTGGACGCATCATGGTTGGTGACAGGAGTACGGGACTGTAACTCTGGTAAAATCTTGTTTGCCAGTTGCTTTCCGAGTTCCACACCCCATTGGTCAAAGCTGTAAATATTCCAGAGGATCCCCTGCACAAATATTTTATGCTCATACAGGGCGATCAGTTCTCCAAGGGTAAAGGGTGTAACCTTTTTTAAAAGGAATGAATTCGTGGGCCGGTTTCCCCTGAATATTTTGTAGGGGAGGAGTTGGCTGATTTCCTCTTTGCTCAATCCCTGCTTCTCCAGTTCAAGTTCGGCTTCCGCTTCTGTCTTTCCATTCATCAGCGCTTCGGTTTGGGCGAAGAAATTACTCAGCAGTTTTACATGGTGGTCGCCCACCGGGTTGTGCGACTGTGCGGGAGCAATAAAATCACAGGGGATCAGCGGGGTCCCTTGGTGGATCAACTGATAAAAAGCATGCTGACCATTGGTACCCGGTTCGCCCCAGATAACCGGCCCTGTCGCATATTCCACCGGCTCCCCGTTCCGGTCAATACTCTTACCGTTGCTTTCCATATTTCCCTGCTGGAAATAAGCGGCAAAGCGGTGCAGGTATTGATCGTAGGGCAGGATGGCTTCTGTCTGTGCCCCGAAGAAATTGGTGTACCAGAGACCGGTCAGCGCCATGATGACGGGGATATTTTTATCCGGGGAACTGCCGGAAAAATGGATATCCGCATAATGGGCCCCTTTCAGCAGTTGTTCAAAATTTTTGTACCCGATGGTCAGGGCAATGGAAAGCCCGATCGCGCTCCACAGGGAATAACGGCCACCGACCCAATCCCAAAACTCAAACATATTGTTTTTATCGATCCCGAATTTTACGACTTCCCTTTCATTGGTACTCAGCGCTACAAAATGTTTAGCGATATAGCTTTCCTTTTTGGCTTTTTTCAGGAACCATTCCCGGGCCGTATGTGCATTGGTCATGGTTTCCTGCGTGGTAAAGGTTTTGGATGCGATCAGGAACAAGGTTTTTTCCGGATCGGTTTTTTTCAGGGTTTCGGCAATATGAGTGCCGTCCACATTGGATACAAAAAAAGTTTCAATCCCTTCCGCCCAATAAGGTTTAAGGGCCTCAGCGACCATCAGCGGCCCCAGGTCACTGCCCCCGATACCGATGTTTACAATGTATTTTATTTTCTTGCCGGTATAGCCCCGGTGTTTCCCGCTGTGAACCCGCTCACAGAAATCCTTCATTTTCCGGCGTACTTTCTTTATACCGGGCATTATATCCTTTCCCTGGGTATAAACGGGGTTGCCGGAAAAATTCCGCAAGGCAGTATGCAGCACGGCTCTTTTTTCAGTGGTGTTGATCAGCTCCCCGTTAAACATGGCCTGGATGGCTTCGGGCAATTTGCATTCATCGGTCAGTTGGAACAGGAGGGCGAGTGTCTGGTCGTTGATAATATTTTTGGAATAATCAAACAACAGGTCTTTTGCGGAGAGGGAATATTTCTGGTAGCGGTTGGGATCTGCCCGGAACAACTCTTTCATTTCGGTTTGGCGGATGGTGCGATGGTGTTCCTGTAATTTTTTCCAGGCGGAAGTATGCGTGGGGTTAATGCGGGGTAACATGATCTTATAATTGGTTTATTACTTGGATTGTTTTTTCAGTCATCGCAGGGGTGATATCGAGGTGGACCACCAGCCGGACCCGGTTGGGGGAGATGGGATACCCGAGAATACCCTGCTCCTTCAGCCGGTCCACCAGTTGAGGGGCGGTCAGGCTGTCGTCTGATTCGAAAATGATAATATTGGTTTCAACGGGGAGCATCATTTTTACAAAGGATTTCCCGGAAATGGCTTCGGCAATACGGGTGGCATGGAGGTGATCTTCTGCCAGCCGGTCAATATGATGCTGTAATGCATAGATACCGGCTGCCGCAAGAAAACCGGCCTGCCGCATCCCCCCACCAAAAACCTTACGCACCCGCTTTGCTTTTTTGATAAAGTCCTTTTTCCCAAGCAGGAGACTTCCCACCGGGCAGCCCAGGCTTTTGCTCAGGCAAACGGAGATACTGTCAAAGGTTTCACCATACTGACGGGGATTTTCCTTCCGGGCCACCAGGGCATTCCACAAGCGGGCTCCATCCAGGTGAAAGGCCAGCCCGTTTTCCCGGCAAACCTGCCCGATGGCCTGGATTTCCCTGAATGGGTAACAACTGCCCCCGCCCCGGTTACTGGTATTCTCCAGTGAGACCAGCCGGCTATGCGCCCGGTGCGGATCATCGGGCTGTATGGCTTCAAGTACCTGTGCGGCCGTAACCCGGCCCCGGTCCCCGTGCAGTAATTTGACTGAGGCGCCCGAATTAAAAGCGATACCTCCTCCTTCATACTGGTAAATATGTGAACTCTCATCACAGATCACTTCATCCCCCGGTTGTGTATGGCATTTGATGGCAATCTGGTTGGTCATGGTACCCGAAGGACAAAAAAGTGCAGCCTCCATTCCAAACAGGTCTGCAGTCATATCCTGCAGGGTGTTAATGGAGGGGTCCTCCCCGAATACATCATCTCCCACGGGTGCTTTCATCATAGCTTCCAGCATTCCCGGTGTCGGCCGGGTAACGGTATCCGATCTGAAATCGATGGTCATTTTAATTTTTCTGCAAGATAATCAGTTCACTCCTTAAATAGGTTAGTTGACGCGTAATCCGGCCGGTTTCAGACCGTTTTTTATAACTTGCCCTTATGCAGACAGCTTTTTGGATACAGGCACTGGTTATCGGGGGCTCAGCGGGGATGCTGGCTCTGGCCATTTACCTGATGTCTGTATTTAACAGTCTCTTTTCCACGGTAAAAAACAAATGGCTGAGGAAAAACCTGGCGGTCCTGCTGGTAGCCATCTGTTTTATGTTTTCCCTGACAGCGATCTCTTCAGAACTGGTTGTCCAGGCCGCCAAAAAAGGATGGGTGATGGCCTCCCTGATTCAATTCTTCAACACGGTACTGATCACCCTTTTCGTGTATAATTCTTTCCTGTTCGTAAACCAGCTTCCCAGGCTGAAGCGGCTTAGTTTTATTAAATACCATTCGGTTATTATCCTGACCATCATTGTCTCCTCCATGATCATTTTAACCGGTATTAATTATTTTGAAAACGGGATGCATTTCGTAAACCTGAGAGCTGCCCTGCTGTTCAGTTTTTACAATGCGGCTGCTGCGGGACTGATCTATGCTTCGGCGAATTATGTGGAACTGGACCGGAAAAGGAAACTGAATGAAAAAGAACTGGAAGTGACCCGGCTGATGGCGCTGAAAACAAAAGCGGAGTTGGACGCACTTCATTCCAAGGTGAATCCGCATTTCCTGTACAATGCCCTTAATTCCATTGCCGACCTGGCCATTACGGACGGGAAGAAAGCCCGGAAAATGACCATTGCCCTGGCTGATCTTTTCCGCTACAGCATAAATTACAGCCAGGATAATTATTCCACGGTGAAGGATGAAGTGACGATGACCGAAGTTTACCTCCAGATCGAGAAAATCCGCTTTGAAGACCAATTGAACTATACCATTCAGGTGGCACCGGAAACCGCCTATTTTCTATTGCCCCGTTTTATCCTGCAGCCGCTGGCAGAGAATGCTGTGAAGCACGGTTTAAAGTCAACAGGACTTATGACCGAGATCCTGCTCAGTATCTGCCGGGAAGGAGATAGCCTGCTGATCCGGATTGCGGATAACGGTCCTGCCTTTCCGGAAGAGCTGACGCCCGGTTACGGGGTAAAAAGTGTATTTGATAAAATGGATCTGTTGTTTCCCGGGGCTTATGAGATCCGTTTCAGCAATAAGCCTGTCAAACAGGTAACCCTTCAAATAAATAAACTGATGAAAAATGAGCCGGTTATTTAAAGCTATAGTTATCGACGATGAGCCGGCCGCCCGCCGGTTGATGAAAAATCTGCTGGCGGAATACCGTGATACGGTGGAGGTCATTGAGGAAGCGGGAAATGGGAGAGAAGCGATTGAAAAAATACAGGCCCTCCGGCCTGACCTTATTTTTCTTGATATCCAGATGCCGGATCTTACAGGGTTTGAAGTGATCGGCCAGCTTTCATATAAACCCAATATCATTTTTACAACGGCTTATGAACAATACGCTATTAAAGCCTTTGAATGCTTTTCTGTTGATTACCTGCTGAAACCGATCAAAGAAGAAAGACTGGAGCAGAGCATTCAAAAACTGAAAGACTTCGGCAGGATACCCGGACCCGGAATTGATGTCGGGAGCCTCCAGGATATCATTCGACAGTTACAGGCTCCGCCAAAAGCTACCGCCCTGCCCGTAAAAATCGGGGACCGGATCATCCTGCTCCGTTTTGAGAACATCGTCTATATGGAAGCGGAAGATAAATATGTTTATATTCACACGGTTGACGGGACAAAGCACCTCACCGATCATTCCCTGACCACTCTTGCTGAAAAACTACCTGCCCGGTTTTACCGGATCCAGAAATCATATATTATTAATAAGGACCGGATCCGTGAAATGCACCGCCATTTCAATGGGCGTTATCTCTTTATCCTCGATGATAAAGCGGGGACCCGTCTTACTTCTGGTCGTACATACAATGATTCAATTAGGTCGGAATTCGGCCTTTGACTCCTCCTTTCTCCGGTAATTCTGCTTTTCAAAATTTGATCCCGGTCAAATTTCCGCTCATCCGGCGAACCTGCCTTTTGTACGAAACTGTCCCCTGTTTGTAACCCCCTTTTCCCAGCTACGTCATACAACTGTAATCCGAAACGGCCGAATATCCCTAAAATAGGCCGTTTAATTTAAAACAAGCATCTATGTAATACAAAGTACTGAATTTTGAACTGTAATAACTAAAATCAAGTACTATTAATAAAATCAACGATTATGAGACATTTTAAAACATTCCTGACGATCGCCTTCCTGGCTCTTACTTTAGTTGGGCAGGCCCAAACTGCCGGCGGGAAGGTAAGAGGTACCGTTACTGACGGTAGTGCCAAAATTCTCGAGTCGGCCACCATCACCCTGGTCAGGGTGGCTGATTCCAGTATTGCCAAAATAAGTGTAGCCGACCGGGCTGGTCAGTTTGAATTTGACGAGGTGACCGAAGGCCGCTATTTCGTCAGCATTACTGCCATTGGTCACGAAAAGGGATTTTCCGAAACATTTGAACTGAATGCCGCGAATAGGTCCGTGCAGCTCAAAACAGTTGACCTCGTGCCCCTGGCCAGGTCATTGAGTGCCGTTACCATAACCAGCCGTAAACCACTGATAGAACACCGGGTTGACAAGACAGTAGTGAATGTAGAAGCGGCTGTTACCAACGTCGGTACTTCTGCTATGGAAGTACTCGAAAAGTCACCGGGCATTTCTGTGGATAAAGATGGGAACATTAGCCTGAAAGGGAAACAGGGTGTGCAGGTCTATATTGATGGAAGACCCAGCTATCTCTCCGGCGCCGACCTGGTCAATTACCTGCGCAGCCTCAGCAGCAGCCAGCTGGACCAGATTGAAATCATGACGAACCCACCTGCTAAATACGATGCTGCAGGAAACAGTGGTATTATCAATATCAAAACAAAGAAAACAAAACAGTTTGGGTACAATGGCTCTGTTTCCTCCACCTGGAGCCAGGGACGGTATCCCAAGATAAATGAGTCCTTCAATCTGAATTACCGGAAGAATAAGGTCAACTTTTTTACCACGCTCGGGTATAACAACCGCAAGAATTTCCAGAACCTGGATATCCAGCGGAAGTTTATCGAATCCACCACAAAGGAAATCAAATCTCATTTTGACCAGGAATCCCGGATAAGGGAGCAAATGCAGTCATACAATGCCAAACTGGGACTTGATTATTACAGTTCATCCAAAACAACCTGGGGAATTGTGCTGAATGGTTTTTACAATCCCGGGATATTCAGCAATAGCAGTGACATACTGATCTCGAGCCCGGCCAGGGTCCTGCTCAGCCGTACGTATGCCAGTACCACAAACGACAGGGATTGGAAGCATTTTAGCACTAACCTGAATTTCCGTCACGTATTTGATACAACCGGAAGGGAATTAACGGCCGATGTGGATTACCTGACCTACCGGAGCAGCAATGACCAGAACCTGGTAAATGCCTATTTTGACGTACAAGGTAATCCTTCCTCCAAGGCCGATACCCTGCTGGGTTACCTGCCGCAGGATATTTCCATCTATTCAGCCAAACTGGATTATGTGCACCCGTTGAAAAATGGGGCGAAAGTAGAGGCCGGTATAAAAGCGAGTTATGTAAATACAGATAACAATGCGATCTACGACAGTTTGAATTATGGTGTCAAGGTACGGGATATCGGGCGCAGCAATCATTTCCTGTACAAAGAAAATATTAATGCGGCTTATGTAAACTACAGCCGGTCGCTTTCCAAAAAAATAGCAGCCCAGTTTGGACTGCGTTTGGAAAACACCATCGCCAAAGGAAACCAGGAAACGACCGGGGATCATTTTGACCGGAACTATACCCAGTTATTTCCCACCGCTTTTCTTCAATATACGGCTACTGACAAACATACTTTCGGCCTGAACTATGGAAGAAGGCTGGAACGTCCTGATTACGGTGACCTCAATCCCTTCATCCTCTTCCTGGACAAGTACACTTTTGAACAGGGTAACCCCAATCTCCGGCCCCAGTTTTCCCATAATATTGAACTGAGTCATACGTACAAAGGTTTCCTGAACACCACATTGAATTATACCCGGACCACTGATATGATCAACGAAGTGCTCGAACAGGATCCGGATAAAAATGAAACAGGGATCCGGAAGCAGAATATTGCCAAACAAAGGCAGTACGGGATTGCCGTGAGTGCCGGCGGTCAGTTGACCAAGTGGTGGAGCGGTAATGTATATGCCAATGTGTACCATAACCATTTCGAAGGGATCCTCAATGGAGACCCGGTGGAGCTCGAAGCCACCACCGGCCAGTTCAATGGATCCACCCAGTTTAAGTTTGGGAAAACATGGAGTGCTGAACTCAACGGGTTTTACCGGACAGGTGGTGTGGACGGTGTATTCCGTATCAACGGGTTTGGAATGATGAATCTGGGCCTGAGCAAGCAACTGTTCAAAGGGAAGGGTTCCTTGCGGTTCAACGTACGTGATGTATTGTATTCCCAGAAGATCAGGGGGACGATTAAATACAGCAATATTGATGCTGCTTTCCAGCAGTGCCGTGATTCCCGCCAGGTGGCCCTTGGCTTTACGTACCGGTTCAGCAAGGGGAAAATGAACAATAATAATTCCAGGAGAAAGACGGGTGGTGCTTCCGAGGAACAGAACCGCGTTAAAGCCGGCGGTGAAAACTGACCGGTCCCATTAACCATTACACCTTACCGGAAATCCTCCTGTTACAACCAGGAGGATTTTTTTTATTTTATGTTAATGACCAATTAACATTCCTGTTCAGCACGGTTGTTTTTTTACCGCTGGTGTATAGGGATGCCTATTTTACCCTTCAACACGCAAACTACGAAACTTGTCATATTTGCTTTCGGAGCATTGACCAGATGCTTCAATTTTAATACTGATTCAATCACCAACAATAGCCATGATTATGAGAAAGTATCTTACCTGCTTGCTGTTCCTCGTTAGTTGGAGTGTTGCAGCTACTGCACAAAGTAAAACCGCCCGGCTCAGTGGCCAGGTGCAGGATGTTTCCGGTAAACCGCTCCCGGGTGTAACCATCTCCTTGTTCCGTATAGCTGATTCTTCGATGCTCAAAACGGCCATCACCGGGAAAGAAGGACGGTATGAATTTGAGAACCTGTCCGGGGACAACTACCTGCTCCAGGCATCCGCCATCGGGTATGATGCTGCCAAAGCAACCATTGTTATTGCTGAAGACGGCGGCGATGCTGAAGCAGCAGCCTTTATTCTTGCCGTTGCCTCAAAAAACATGGAGGGTGTTACCGTAACAGCGAAAAAGCCATTTATCGAAACAAAAATTGACCGGACCATTGTCAATGTGGATGCCTCTCCCACGAATGCCGGTGCCACTGCACTGGAAGTGCTGGAGAAATCGCCGGGTATCATGGTCAATAATGACGGGGCCATCAGCCTGCGGGGAAAGGCAGGAGTCATTGTGATGCTGGATGGCAAGCCTAGCTATCTTTCACCGGCCGACCTGGCCAATCTCCTGAAGAATATGCCGGCCTCAGCCATCGAGCAGATCGAGATCATGACCAATCCTTCCGCAAAATATGATGCCTCCGGAAATTCTGGTGTTATTAATATTAAAACCAAAAAAGGGAAAGCAGCCGGCTTCAATGGCTCATTTATGGCAGGGATCACGACCAGCTTCTTTAGGCAGAGCGGGACACTGTATGTGATACCTAAGTCGCAGAACAGTTTCAACTTTAATTACCGGAAGAACAAGATCAATTTTTTCGGGAACTACAATCCCAATGTGTTCAGGGGGCAAAGCACGCTCGATATAAGCCGGACCAAACTGGATGAGGATAAAAATGTACTGGGTTATAATGAAGTAAACACCCGTTTCAAATTCGGGAATAACAATCATACGCTGAAACTGGGACTTGATTTCTTTGCTGACAAAAAGAATACGTTTGGGGTGGTGCTGAGCGGATTTACCTTTTCGGGGCATCCGACCCCGCAGACCATTACCCTGTCCATGGATGAAAACCGGCAGGTACTGAACAGCATGCTTTCCCGGACCAATAATAAACTTCGTTTCCAGAATTTCACCTCCAACTTCAATTACCGGCACCAGTTCGATTCTGCCGGCAGGGAACTGACGGTGGATGCGGATTTTATTGCGTATGATAACAGCTCCCGGATGACACTGACGACGGAATTTTTTAACAGCGCCGGGCAGTCCTATGGTGATCCGCTGATCCTGAAAGGACACCTGCCTTCTTCCATCCAGATCTATTCCCTGAAGTCGGATTATGTTCATCCGTTAAAGAAAGCCGGCCGGATTGAAGCCGGAATAAAAAGCAGTTATGTTACCAATGATAACCTGGTGAATTATGAACGATGGGACCTCAGCAAATGGGTTACCGACAGCCGGTCAAATCATTTTATTTATGAGGAGAATATCAACGCGGCTTACCTGAATGCAAACAAACAGGCGGGCAAATGGTCGTTCCAGGGCGGTCTCCGGCTGGAGAATACGGTTGCCAAAGGGTATCAGGTTACCAATGATTCCTCTTTCAAAAGGAATTTTACGAATCTCTTCCCCAGCGCGTTTATCAGTTATGCAGCGGATAAAAATAATCAGCTGACCGTTTCGTATAGCCGCCGCATCACCCGTCCCAATTACCAGGACCTGAATCCCTTTATTTATTTCCTGGATTCCTTATCCTACCGGAAGGGCAATCCGTTCCTGTTGCCACAGTTCACAAATAATATGGAGATCAGCTATTCATTTAAAGGGAAACTGATCACTACCCTGAATTACAACAGTACCCATGATGTGATCTCCCAGATTCTGAAAGCAGACGGGGACCTGGTCTTCCTGACTTCGGATAATGTGGCGCGGTTCCGGAATATGGGTATCGCGATTACAGCGCCGGTACCTGTTACCAAATGGTGGACGGCCAACCTGTTTACCAATATTTTCCATAATCACTATTCCGGTATGTATGAGGACAAGCCGCTGGATATGGCTTATACCTCCTTTATGGTGAATATGACGCAGACCTTCACCATAAAGCAGGGGTTCACACTGGAAATGTCCGGGTTTTACCGGGCGAAGGGAGTGGATCAGCTGAGTATCAATGAACCCATGTATATGATCAGCTTTGGCGGACAGAAACAGGTAATGAAGGGAAAAGGTACTCTGCGGCTGAACCTGCGGGATCCGTTCTGGCTACAGCGCTATGCAGGCCGCACGGAATATGATGTAATTAAGACCCGTGTGCAGAACCGTTGGGATAACCGCCAGGTTACCGCCTCCTTTACTTACCGCTTTGGAAAAAATAACGCGCAAAACCAGCCCCGCAGAAGGAACAGTGCTTCCCAGGACGAGCAGAACAGGGTGGGGCAGGGGAACTAAAAAAACTGAGGAGAGTCCCGTTTGTGGTGCAGAAAGGTCCTTCTTTTACAGGAAGGACTTTTTTATATTTGTAGCCAACCAAAATGAACGACTATGCCTTCCTTTGATATTGTCAGTAAAGTGGACGCGCAGGCCCTGGATAATGCAGTGAACGTTACCACCAAAGAAATCACCAATCGCTTCGATTTTAAAGGATCCCATGTCCTGATCAGCCTGGATAAAAAAGAATTCCTGGTTAAACTGGAAACAGAGGATGATATGAAAATGCGGCAGTTGGTCGATGTGCTGATCAACCGGGCGCATAAACAGGGCATTGCCCCTGAAGCTTTTGATGCCTCAAAGGAAGGTGCGCAGAGCGGAAAGGTCTGGAAGAAAGAAGTGAAAGTACGGAATGGCCTGGCACAGGAAGACGCCAAAAAGATTGTGAAACTGATCAAGGACGCGGGGTTAAAAGTACAGGCGTCCATTAATGACGACCTGGTCCGGGTAACCGGGAAAAAAATCGATGACCTGCAGGCGGTGATCCAGCTGTGTAAAACTGCCAGCCTGGGTCTGCCCCTTCAATATGTGAATATGCGGGACTAAAAGCTGGATAACCCCCGTTTTGGGCCCTTTTTTGTGAATATCCTGGTGCAAAAGGGGTGCAAACAAAGGAGGCTGAAAATTTGGAAACGGGTAGTACGTTAAAGTATATTTGGTATACAACTGCACGATGTTTTAGCAATAAAACAGAAATGCAAGGGAGGGAAAGAAACCTGTAAAAGGGTGGATTGAACTCCGGAAGCGACCCTTCAAAAGGCCGTTTTCAGAAAGCGTCGGGTTAGTCAACAGGAAGGTGAAAGCCGGAATGTGAGCTCACTTGGCGCTTTCATATTTTCAGGCCTTTTTGACCGAATATTTGGTCAAAACCCCTTCCTGGCCTATCTTCGCCGCCCAAATTTATCTATTCATCTGTACGGCAAAATCCGTGCGGCCTTAAAAATCATAGAGTTATGAAAAAAGGACTCCATCCCGACAGCTACCGGTTAGTAGTTTTCAAAGACATGAGTAACGGTCATACTTTCCTGAGCCGTTCAACTGCCGCTTCCAAAGAAATGGTGAAATGGGAAGATGGTAATGAGTATCCCCTGATTAAACTGGAGATCTCCAATACTTCTCACCCGTTCTTTACCGGTAAAAATATGCTGGTGGATACAGCGGGCCGTATCGACAAATTCAAGAAGAAGTACGCAAAAAAATAAGAAAAGCATTAACTTGTGCAGAGCTCTTTGCGAAAGCGAGGAGTTTTGTTTTTCATGGCTATACTTTAAACCTCCCGGTTCTCCGGGAGGTTGTTTATTTTTGCACATAATTTCCTTCCATGAATAAGATCATTTTTACGGAGGAATTCTGCCAGCCGGAAAACCTGCACCCGTTCACGCTTACACGCCAGATCCAGGACATCCGGGTGGGTATCCTGAACATCCGGGAAAAATGGGAAAAAATGCTCGGGCTTGTTTCCTATGATAAAAAAGAGGATGATTATAAAGACCTTGGACGGTCGGTGAATATTGAAGAAGTGATCGGGACCGGTGATTGCTTTATGATCCATGGAAACGTTTTGCCAACTGTCCGCCTGGTCAATGCCATTCAAAAACTGAAAAACGGGGAATATATCGCCACTCCCGGGGGTAATAATATCGCATTTCGTTTCAGCCGGAAGGAGATTACCGATAAGTATAAGATCAAAGTGGGACATGCAGTGGTATTTGCTGAGGAAATTAAAACCATTCAGTACCCCTGGGATATTTTCCAGCTGAATGATTGGGCCATCCGCCAGGATTTTAGCCTGCTCAAGGGGAAAAGAAGATCACAGGCCATTTCCAGAACCAATAAAGTAATCAACCCTTCCCGGGTTTTTATCGAGAAAGGCGCCAAAGTGGAATACAGTATCCTGAATGCATCCACGGGCCCGGTTTATATTGGGAAAAATGCAGCAATCATGGAAGGCTGCATAATCCGGGGGCCCTTTGCCATGGGGGAGGGTGCCTGCCTGAAAATGGGGACGAGAGTGTATGGAGCCACCACGCTGGGACCTTTCTGTGTGGGCGGTGGAGAGATCAAGAATGCGGTATTGTTCGGGTACAGCAATAAAGCACATGATGGCTACCTGGGCGATGCCGTGATCGGGGAGTGGTGTAATATGGGGGCCGGTACCTGCAATTCCAACCTGAAGAACAATGCCAGCCAGGTAAAAGTATGGACCCCGGGAGGCGAACTAACCGCCGGTACGAAATGCGGGGTGATGATGGGTGATTACTCCCGGACATCTATCAATACTTCCTTCAATACCGGGACTGTAACCGGGGTCTGCTGCAATGTGTTCGGATCCGGACTGACTCCCCGGTATATCCCCAGTTTTTCCTGGGGCAGTGAGGGCGTAACCCGTTATACTTTTGAAAAAGCCATAGCGGATATCGAAAACTGGAAGAGGTTGAAAGGGCATGAAATATCCGATGATGAAAAAAGTATCCTGAAGTATATCTTTGACAAATTTTAAAACTGAATAAACCTGTACAATGAGGAAACAAATTGCCGCGGCAAACTGGAAAATGAACCTGACCTACCAGGAAGGAGAAAAACTACTGGATGATATCTTTGATGCCGGAACCAGCCTGGCCCCGCATCAGCATGCGATTTTCGCCGTCCCTTATCCTTACCTGATCATGACCAGGAGTGAAGTGGCCGAGGAATTCAACTATCATGTAGCTGCTCAGAACTGTCATCATAAGAAATCCGGTGCTTATACCGGTGAGGTATCTGTAGATATGCTGCAGTCGATCGGAGTGCATTATTGCATCGTGGGACACAGTGAAAGAAGGGAATACAATGCAGAGACGAATGCAATGCTGGCGGATAAAGTGAATCTTTGCCAGGAGAACGGGATCACACCCATTTTCTGTTGCGGGGAACCCCTGGATATCCGGGAGGCCGGGACCCAGAATGAATTTGTTGCTGCACAGTTGCGGGAATCCCTGTTTCACCTGCCCGCTGCCCGGATAAAAGGAATCATCATTGCCTATGAACCGATCTGGGCCATTGGTACCGGTAGAACGGCCAGCACCGCACAGGCACAAGAAATGCATCATTTTTTGCGTTCTGTGATTGCGGATCATTATGGTAAGGATATTGCTGATGAAATTCCCATCCTGTACGGGGGAAGCGTAAAAGCCAATAATGCCGAGGAATTATTCAGTAGCCCGGATGTGGACGGTGGCCTGGTTGGGGGCGCTTCCCTGGTGGCCGCTGATTTCACCGCTATTATCAGTGCCCTGAAATAAGCGATTTACGGGCGATGGAATGGTGCCGCTCATTCATCACTTTTCAAGTTGTCAGCTATCGCTGCCCCTTATCATATCGTCCTTCAGCGAAAGAACCAGGTACTGCTCAGCTTCCTGAAAATAAGAGCGGTGGTAAACGGGAGGGAAATTTATCCCCTTCCGGATTCCAGGCCGGTGGTTATCCCGGTTCAGGCAAATCATCCCCGTATCGTTATTACCGACGGGTACCATATTACGGCACCCCTTAAACTTGTGTATAAGGACCTGCCTGTCTATTGCTTTAAGGTTGTTTGTGCAGTGAGTGACGGGCAGCTGCTGGGTGGATTCGGGGCACTGGCCATTTTGTACTTATCCGGTTTTTATTCGGGGATCATGGCCCTCAAGGTTTTTAGTTTTATACCGGTAATTTATCTGCTGGCCTTTTATTACCTGAACCGGAAAGAATTTATCCGGCTGATACCGGTTACCAATTAGACTTCTTTCGTGCCCGGGATATCGGGTAATACGGCGGGGGTATAGTCATTGATACGGGAAATATCCAGGATGGTCCTGGTCTGATCTTCACTGGGATGGTACATTAAATTGAAGCGGGCGCCCCAGACCATTTCTGCCGTTACATAAGACCAGCGGGATACTACGGTATTTGAAAATACTTCATCAAACGCTTTTGCAAATATCATCAGTTCCATGTCCGTGGCCTTCAGGTCCTGTTCAGTAAATCCATACAAGGGGCTTTGCTCGTTAATGGGATGTACAACTGTCCAGCTTAAGGACAGGCTGTTTACTTTTGATATCGCTGTATCAAGGTTGTAAAACTTATTGACGGGTTTCCCATCCTCTTCCACCCGCATACCCAGGGTCAGTTTTACTTCCCCTTCTGATAACAGGTTGTTCTTAAACGGGGCCATGCGGAACATCAGGGCCACTCCTTTCCGGTACGGGGATACCAGCGCATGATCACTGAATTTTAAAAAGGCCTGCGGCCGGGAAAACCGCCCGTAAAACAGGCCGGTGGCAATGGCAAAACTTATTAATCCGGGGAATGCTTCAAAAGTGGCCACTGCGCTGGTCATGAAGCCGATGGGGCTTATGCGCCCATAACCTACTGTTGTAAATGTCTGGGTACTGAAAAAGAAAACTTCTGAAAATTCTTTCAGGTTATAACTGCGTTCGATGCCGGCAAGGTGCTTAACCCCATCCTATAATAAATACCTGCAAAAACCAGGTTAATGCTGATATAAATAACTAAAAGCAGGGTCAGGAATTTCCCTCTTTTCATACCCAGCAGGGTAGGGTACCAGCTAACCGGTTCAGCCAGCTGACAGCTTGTTTGCTGACATTGGCGCCACCAGTGGCCCGGTCAAAGAACCGGCCGCTGTTACTGCTGCTGTTGCTGCCAAAGCCGGTATTGTCGGCAGAACGGAGATTACGGAATCTTTTAGCTTGGTTAAGGCCAAATGTATAATTAGTCGTGAAATTCCTTTGTTCTCAATAGCCGCTGATTTACTTTTATTATCGTATGACCCGGAAAAAATTGTTATGGCTTTGCAGCTGGTATCCGTCCGGGACGGATCCGTTTAACGGGGACTTTATCCAGCGTCATGCCCGTGCTGCTGCCTTATTTAACGACATTTATGTGATCTATGTGGCTGCGGATGTGCAGGGTAAATCCGGAGGCAGCAGGAGTGAAATAATAAACCAGGGAGGGCTTACAGAGCATATTTTGTATTTCAAAAAATCAACTTCTATAGTGGGCCGCCTGCTGGCGCATTTCCGCTGGTCAGTCCTGTTTAAAAAGGCGATCCGTGCTTATATCCGGGAGAAAGGGATACCCGACCTGGTACATGTACAGGTGCCAATGAGAGCGGGCCTGCAGGCGATGTGGATGAAGCGAAAGTATAAAGTGCCCTACCTGGTTACCGAGCATTGGGGCATTTATAATGAGGTCGAGGTATTGAATTACCAGGGCCGTTCAGCCCTCTTCAAAAAATATACAAAGGAGATATTCCGGGGTGCCATTTCATTTATCAGTGTCAGTCATTACCTGGCCGATGGGGTGAACAGGCTGGTACTGAAAAGGGATTACCAGGTTATTCCGAATGTGGTTGATACCCTGTTGTTTTATTTCAAACCAGGTCCTGCACAGCCCTTCCGGTTCATCCATGTATCCAATATGGTTCCGTTGAAAAATACGGAGGGGATATTAAGGGCCTTTAAACAGGTTCTGGAAGAAATGAATACCGCGGAACTGGTGCTGGTAGGTAACCCGGATGATTCGCTGGCCCGCTATGCCACTTCTATCGGGCTGCCCGCGGACAGGGTATTTTTCCGGGGAGAGCTTTCTTACCCACAGGTCGCAGCTGAAATGCAGACGGCTGCGTCCCTGGTCCTGTTCAGTAATATCGAAAATTCTCCCTGCGTAATCGGGGAAGCCTTGTGCTGCGGGTTACCGGTCATTGCCACCCGTACCGGGGGCATACCGGAGCTGCTGAACAGTGAAAACGGGGTGTTGGTTACACCCGGGTCTGTGGATGAACTTATAGCCGCGATGCGGCAGTTGATGGTGAATTATGCCCAATACGACCGGGAGAAGATCGCTGAAACAGCCTGCGGCAAATTCAGCTACGAAGTGGCTGGAAGGAAAATGGATGAAATCTATACCCGGGTAATGGCCTGAACAGGCTGCACTCAGCCTTTGAGCTTTTTGACCAGGTCAATGTAATTCGTCATGGCCTCCGTACTGGTCTTGCCTTTCAGGGCGGCCCAGGCCTCGTATTTGGCTTTGGCCACGAAATCAAAGGGGTTGGAGGGCGGGTCTGAACTGATATCACCCTCGCTTGCCTGTTTATACAGGGAGTACAGCTGCAGCAAGGTATCATTACTGGGTTTTTCGCTCAGGCTTTTGCTGTCGGCGATCGCTTTTTCAAATTGTTCTTTCAGATCCATAAGGTTTAATTTGGTTGAATGTAGTGTTTTTGATAACCGGTCCGGTTTGTCACTGGATTCTTGCATTGTCAACAAAAATCGATTTTACACTGGCTTTGTCTTCAATCAGTTTGAAGAAATCCTCCAGGTAGCTGATCATTCCCTTTTTTATTTTTTTGTCCAGTAGTTCAAACTGGTTGATCAGGGCATAGATATTTTCTTTCTTCCCCCGGAATACATCCAGTACGAGCTGGATTTCCTCCACGGTGCGCGGGAATCCCCGGTACACCCGTTCGGTTACTTTATCTGTGCCGATGACTTCATTGGGTACGGCATAGCTGGCATCCACCAGCCCGCAATAGTCAAAATCATAGGGTACCACATACGGGGCCATACTTTTATTGTTCCTGTCGTAGATCAGTTTGATGTTATGGTTATTCGGAACGGTCCAGTCCGTATTACCGATCATATACTGAAACAAGGCCACCAGGGTCATCATATCCCGGTTGGTGGCTTCTGTCAGCAGTTTGACGGCTGCTCTTTTTTCGCAACCGTTTCGCCGGGCCATATCTGCATCATCTTCGATCAGGAAAGCATACTGGCTGAAGGATTTTATCCTGTTCCTTGTATCATGATAAGTGGTTCGCAGCAGCCGCACCCGGAAACTCCGGTCCTCAAGCAGGTTATAGATTTTATAAACCAGAAATTCTTTGAGTACCAGTTCTTCGTCTGATTCACGAACATCGCAACCCAAAACGAGTTTTAATTTACCCAGGGGGTGCAGGCGGGAAGAACCCGGGCTACGGAAATTGAGCATCATTGGCGGGATCCTGCAGTATTCTCTCCGGAAACTGCCCCTGGCGGCTGCCAGGATCGGTTCGGTGATTTCCGTACTGTCCGGAAATTTCATCGTGACCCTGGCCGGCTGAAAGCTTCCCTGGCTTTTTTTAGTTTGCAACTGGCGTAAATCGGTGGTTAGGGTCATCTGGATCATTCCTTCTTCAGTGAAGAACCGGATACTGTCAACCGGATATGCCTGCGCACGGACCGCGGTTGTACAGGAAATCAGGAAAAGAAGAAACCATCCATATTTCTTCATACAGAGGTGATTGTTGCTGATGTGATTTTTGGTTCAGGAAATTACAAAAGAATTCCTGAATGAACGGCATACGGCCTCTTCATTTTATTTTATTATTTCGGGAATGGTCTGACCGGTGGTTCCACTGGGCATCTGGATATGTAGCAGCGCTGCCAGGGTGGGGGCAATATCGGTCATATGCGTTTCCCGGTAGGTCCTCCCGGCCTTGATTCCCCAGCCATACCAGAGCAAAGGGATATGTGCATCATAGGGATTCCAAAGCCCGTGCGTGGTACCTGTATTACTGTAGGCATCGATATAACCGGGTTTCGGGATGAATTGGATATCACCGTTCCGTCGGGGGTGGTACCCGTTGTTCAGCATCTCCCTGATTCTTTCCGGGAGAGGAATCCTGTTCAGGTCGTCCAGTGCAAATACCCGGTCAATTCCTTTTTCCGTCTGCAAGCGGCTGATGATCCACCGGGTGATTTCTTTTTTATCTGCTTTAGCTGAATCCAGCAGGGGGTGGTTCAGGTGAACCTGGTAATTATCATCACTCACGATAATGCCGGTGAGGTGATACTTTTCCGCCAGTTCTTTATTCAGGGTCTCGATGACCTTTCCCACGAAAACACGACCGCCGGGCAAATGATTTTCCTGCATGAATTCGGGTACATGGGCTGCACCGTGATCGGCTGAAAGAAAGACCGTGTACTGGCCCTTTCCAACTTTGGCATCCAGGAAATTCAGGAAATCGCCGAGCTCCCTGTCCATGCGCAAAAAGCCATCTTCGGCCTCCACCGAGTTTGGGCCAAATGTATGGCCGATATAATCCGGGGAAGAAAAACTAACCGCCAGGAAATCGGTGATTTTATCAGCGCCGAGCTGTTCTGCCTGCAAGGCCGCTTTGGCAAATTCAAATGTCATGCTGTTTCCCATCGGGGTAGCAGAAATTTTCCCATAATCCTTACCGGCCCATTTTTTCAGGTCATAAGGGAAGGCCGGGCCGAAGGGTTTGGCCTCATAGGCTTTATCATCCGTGGTACTTTGTACATAACTGCCGGGGGGATACAGCAGGCTCCAGCCTTTCTCATAATAGTTGTCCACGATCTTCCGGCTGTTGAAATCGGAAACCCACCGGGGCAGTTCGTTCATGTAATAAGAGGAGGTGATCCAGTTGCCATTCGTATTATCGTACCAGTAGGCCGCATTGGCGCTATGCCCTGCCGGCAGGATACCGCCCCGGTCTTTAATAGCCACCCCGATAACTTTACTCCGGAAATTAGTGGCTAAACGAAGTTCGTCACAAATCGTGGTCACAAGCAGGTTGCGCGGGCTCATTTTGCCCAGGACTGAAGTACTGCCAACGGTATTTACTGTTTTATCATCTGTGCAATACACAGTCTTCATTTGTTCATTATCCCACCAGGTGTTGCCGGTAATTCCGTTCACAGCCGGAACGGTTCCGGTATAAATTGAACTGTGACCGCAGGCGGTAATCGTCGGGGCGTAGGGGATCAGTGTATTTTCACAGGAGAAACCCTGGCCGAGCATCCTTTTAAACCCGCCAGTTTCGCTATAACGGTTGTAATAGCGGTACAGGTAATCCCAGCGCATCTGATCCATTACGATGCCAACTACCAGCCGGGGTCGCTGGATACCGGACTGGGTCCAACCAGTACCAAGGATTAAGAGGAGGAATGCTGTAGTCAGTATGCGGCGCATATAGATTTAATTTTGACAAAAATAAGGGTTTGCGCGTTGCAGATATATGACGATTCTGTTACCCGTCACCTGTACCATTTAAATAAAAATATAACCCGGACCCGGAGGGGACAGTATTTTTGCCGCATGAAAACAATCGGACTTGTAGGAGGGACTTCCTGGGTATCCACGCTGGATTATTACCGCTATTTTAATGAACTGACCGGGCAGCGGCTCGGCGGCAACGAAGCAGCTAAAATCGTACTGTATTCGGTGAACTATGGAGAGATCGTATCCCTGACTCAGGCGGGGGACTGGGAGGCGATAGCAACCCTTATTTCCGATGCGGCCCGGAGGGTGGAAAAAGCCGGAGCCGACTGTATTTTACTGGGTGCAAATACAATGCATCATATCGCTGAGAAAGTGCAGGCATCTGTCGGTATTCCCCTGCTTCATATTGCAGACGTGCTGGGCCGGGTTATCCGGGAAAAGGAGCTCCACAAAGTGGCATTACTGGGTACGAAATACACCTTGTTGTCCGATTTTTACAAAAGGAAACTGGCGGAAAAGGGGATTGAAACAATCATCCCCGATGAGGAAGGGATACTTATGGTGAACAATGCCATTTACCAGGAACTCGGGAAGGGGATCTTTCTTCCGGAAACAAAACAGCAATTCTTACGTTTAATAAGCAAGCTGTCCGACCAGGGTGCTGAAGGAGTGATCCTGGGTTGTACAGAAATACCCCTGCTGATCAAACAGGAAGATACGGCGGTCCCAGTATTTGACACTACGTACCTGCATGCCGCAGCCGCTGTGGATTTTGCATTACAATGATTCTTTAATGGGAGTGCAGTGTTCTGCTAATATTTTTACCGCCCCGTCGGTTTTGATAACGGTAATGCTGCAGCGCTGATTGTCATCGAATTCCTGCCCATGGTAGGAGCCTTTGCCTTTCCATACGGTATTAACCACGGCGGTGTTTTCTTCCAATTGAATGGTGTACTGCTGTCTTTCCATGGTCTGCAGCTGGTACACGGAAGAGGCGGCTGTTTGTATCAGGCTGGCCCGGTCGAATGTATGTCCTGACTGGGTGAAATAGAGATACTGCTTTGAAAGGACGGAGTCCACGATCTTTGCATCTTTGTGCCTCCATCCATCGTCAAATCGGTTGATGATATCCACCACCTCCTGCCTGGTCAGTTTCTCCGGTTTCTTACAGCAGGAGGAAACTGCGCCCATAACAAGCAGGCTGATGAGGAGGTGAAAAATACGCATGACGGACAAAAATAGGATTGTTTTTTATTTAACCTGCTCCCTTTTTTCAGCGAATCCTGCTCAGCATCCGGAATGAAAAGGAGGCAATAATACAGATAGCTCCTGTCAGGGACCAGAGCAGTTGAAAGCCGCCATGCTGGGCTACCTGGGCGCCTCCCATCGGGCCAAGGGTTTGGGCGGCAGACCAGGCCATGGTATAGGCCGCGGCATACTGTCCCCGGTTAGCAGGTTGTGTCCGGCTGATCCAGTAACTGTTCATGAATGGCATCGACAGGATTTCACCAAAGGTAACTGTCGCCATCATGGTGAAGGCCAGCAGGGGCCCGATTCCCGGTATATTTAGCAGGGCGAATGCGCCTCCTACGAGAAATACCCCCCTGGTGATATAGTACATACTGTTCCTTTTCCCTTCGAGCCGGTAGATCAGTGCCATTTCAACCAGGGCGATCAGGATCCCATTAAAAGCCATCAGCAGCCCGATAAAGGGCTTGGAGAAATGAAGCGTTCTTTCAAAGTAAACGGGGAGATTGGTGAAGAGCTGGAAAAAGCAACTGGCGAATAATACGGTGATACCGATAAAGAGCATATACTTTTTATCCCGGTAGGCCGGCATAAGCAGTGCTTTCTCCGCAGGAGTCTGCCGGTCCGGTTTGTAATGGGCGGGTTTCAGCAGGAACCACATCAGGAAAGCAGCAGCGATATTGGTAAGGCCATCCACCCAGAATAATAATTCATAATTAATATTTGCCAGCAGGCCGCCCAGACCGCTGCCGGCGGCCCAGCCTAAATTAATGGCAAGCCGGTTCAGGGAATAAGAACGGGTGCGGTTTGTCGTATTACTGTAGAAGGCGATCGCTGTTGAATTGGCCGGACGGAAAGCCTCATTTACAAAACTGAGCAGAAAGGTAAAAAGACAAATCAGGGGATAGGTTTTCATCTGTCCCAGTAGCAGGAAAAGCAAGCCGCCACCAAAAAGGGTGAATAATTGTACCGGGTAAAAACCGATCCGGTCGGTTAAGCGTCCGCCCAGCCAGGCTCCGCTAAATGCCCCGGCTCCAAACAGTCCGAATACATATCCTGCCTGTCCCACACTGAATCCCATTTCCTTGCTGGTCAGGTAGAGTGTCATGAATGGAACGACCATTGTGCCACTCCGGTTGATCAGCATGATAAAGGACAGGAGCCAGGTTTCCCGGGAAAGACCTGCATATGCGTCACGGTATGTACGGGCCGCGGCTGAAATCATAGATTGGCAAAGTTACCGGATTGCGGCAGGGCTGGCAACCGCTGGTGTAATCAGTCCGATTGGAGGTGTAATTTTTTTCAGCTATTTTGTATATTCCATCATAAAAACAAAACCAACATGAAGAAAATCTTTATCCTCACGGTGATGGCCGGCCTGGCCCTGGTGCTGGCCAACTGCTCCGGCGCGAGAAAACTGGCAGGCGTACCCAAACTGAATTATACAGGCAACCTCCAGTCTGTTATTTCCGAAAATTGTTCCCCCTGCCATATCCCGGCCAGGGGAGGCAATAAAAAACCGTATGATAATTATGCGAATGTAAAGACCGACATTGACGAGATCATCCGCCGGATCGAACTTAATCCTGGGGAAAAGGGATTTATGCCCTTCCGCAAAACCACGAAACTGAGTGATAGCACCATTGCTATTTTCCGGCAATGGAGAACGGATGGGGCGCTGGAATGAAACCCCTCAATCTTTAATGAGCATGTCATAGAGTTCCCGGGTCCAGTCCACCCGCAGAACAGAAAAGGAATGAAGGGCCTCATCCGCGGATAATTCGATCATGAGGTTATCGGCAAACCGGGAGATATACTGGTTCTCATTGATTTTTTTCCACCCGAAATTCTTCTTATCGAGCACTTGTTGCAAATAGCCGGTAAGACAGGAGTCGCAGTGAGTTATTATTGTTTCTGAAAAGCAAAGATGGTTATCGTCAAACGCATAGATATATTCGGTTCTGGCGCCGGCGGGTCCCTTCCATAGCACCCGGATTGTATCCACGCTGACCGTAACCGGGGAATGATGCTTTTTTGCGGGGTATTTCTTTTTCAGGACTGTTTCAGCAGTTGAATGGGTGGCATTTATATAGTCCTGGGCCCGGGCTGCCGACAAACCGCCTGCCAGGAAAACTGCTACCAGTACGAGTTGCTTCATAAAAGGTCTGACGTTATAGCTGCAAATGTAGTTGCTTCCCGGATTACGGCGAAACATGAAATACTCCCCGCAGATACCTATATTTGCGCCTTTCTAATAAAGGACCGGATATGGAATTAATGGAAAACAAGGTTAGGGTAAAAAAATCAGAACTCCCGGGGGCGGGAAAAGGGCTGTTTGCCAAATCATTTATTCCCAAAGGTTCCCGGATCGTGGAATACACTGGTGAGATCACCACCTGGAAAGAGGTGGACCACGATGAGGGGACAAACGGTTATATCTACTATGTAAAACGTAACCATGTGATCGATGCCAGCCGGACACCGGAGGCCCTGGCCCGCTATGCCAATGATGCACGGGGTATTGTACGGGTAAAAGGAATGACCAATAATGCCGAATACACAGAAGAAGGTCTGAAAGTGTATATCACTTCCACCAAAGACATTCCTGCGGGAGCCGAAATACTGGTGGACTATGGGAAAGAATACTGGGACGTGATCCGCTATAATCTCCGGTTGGACAAGGAAAGAAAGAGAAATAATAAATCCCCCCAGGATTAACCGGCGGAGGGTGCAGCGCCATTCAGCTTTTTAAAATATATTTCCAGGGCGGCGGCCGCCTGTTTCGGAAAGGTCACCGTATTGGGAAATACAAATTCATCATCGGGCCCGGGCTTTAATTCCTCCGCGAGGGCCTCCCATTTTTGTGTCCATACGGAATAATGTTCGATCAATGCATCCGAAGCAGGCTGCAGCCCGGCGGGCAGCTGATCATTATGATCCAGCAATAAACGGTGGGCCTTTGCATTATTTTTTTTCAATTCCTGCGCATAGCGAAAAGTTTTACCTGCCTGCAGGTAGGCCTTGTAGTCGTCAATGGACTTATTCAGGGTGAGAAGAAATTCTGCCAGGAAATGTTCGGCCTGAGTTTGCATTTGTAAAGTTAATGAAGGGGCCGGATGCAACATTGCCGGGATACAATATATTTTACGGAACGGCCGGAGCCGGGTCATTCCTTACCGGAGCCGCTTAAACCCGATTCTTTCCCGGTTGGTCCAGTTTTTTTGCTCTCCCCTTTCATCCAGTAATCCTTCCAGTGCTTCATAGATCTGGTTTAACTGGATATTATGACTGCCTGTAATTTCTTTTAATTCTTTTAACTGGGACGTAATCTTCCGGTAATTAAAAGCATAATCTTTCAAGGCTATAAAAGCCCTTACGATAGCTATATTCATTTGTACGGCTTTCCGGGTCTTGAGGATACTGGCCAGCATGGTCACTCCGTGTTCTGTGAACGCATAGGGTAGTGCGGGACTGAATTTTAAGCTACTGGTAAGCTTATCACAATTTGTGATAACCTCTACCCACTCTTTTTTACTTAATGGGAACATAAAGTCTTTCGGGAATCGCTGCTTGTTACGGTTTACGGCTTGTTTCAATACCCTTGTCTCAGTACCATAAAGCCTGGCAAGATCAAAATCCAGCATTATTTTTAGCCCCTTATTTCATAAATAAGCGGTTGAATATTTCTCAATTGCATGGCAGATGAGTTGAATGATTAATTACGGGAAACGAGAACTGCCGGCAATTTAAGGGGAATCCTTGCAGGGATCCGGTGGAAATAAACATAATGCCCTGTATTTTCCGGGTATTGAAGGAAAAAATAGCCAGGGTTGAGCGTAAAAAAGCCCTGAAGAAAACAGGGCCTGAACAATAATCCGTGCGATGATATTTTAGATACCCGCCAAATACTGGCTATGAATATACTTTGCCACATCGGTCAGGTTCTTACTGCTTTCATACACAGCTAACTGACGGTCGGCGCCGGTACCGTGCTCCAGTATTTTATGGATATATGCAATCCGGTGACGGCTACCGAGGTGGTCCAGCACGGGATCGAGGAAATCAAGTAATTCATAAAGCAGCGCCCGGGTATTCACTTCCTCTTCCTTGCCAAAATCGATCAGGTATCCGTCCACCCCATAGCGGCTGGCTCTCCATTTATTCTCATTGAGCAGGGCCCGGCTGTACTGGATAAAATTAAGGTTCTTGGAACGCAGCATATAGATCCGGGCACAGATGGCCTGGAAGAGGGCGGCTAAGGTGATGGTCTCATCCACGGTAAGCGGGATATCGCAGACCCGGAATTCAACTGTGTTGAAGAAAGGATGTACCCGGAGATCCCACCAGATCTTTTTGGCATTATCAATGCAATTGGTCTTGATCAGCAGTTTGACATAATTGTCATATGCTTCAATGCTGTCAAAGGCATCAGGTATCCCGGTTCGGGGAAACTTATCAAATACTTTTGTGCGGAATGATTTGTAACCGGTCATCCGTCCCTCCCAGAAGGGGGAGTTGGTGCTAAGGGCGAAAATATGCGGCAGGAAATAACGGGTACTGTTGGCAATATGGTTGGCCATTTCGCGGCTTTCCATACCTACATGTACGTGCAGCCCGAAGATCAGGTTGCTGCGGGCCGCTTCCTGCAATTCGTTTACGATTTCGTTGTACCGGATATGATCGGTGATCAACTGGCTTTCCCAGTGGCTGAAAGGATGTGTGCCGGCGGCTCCCATGGAATAACCCAGTCCCCCGGCAATGCCGCTGATTGTTTTACGCAGGGCCGCCACATCGCTGTAGGCTTCATCAATATCTACACAGATATCCGTACCCACTTCCACTACGGCCTGGTGCATCTCAGCCTTTACCTTGTCTTTGATCATCTTTTGCCCTTCGTGTACAATGCGCTGTTCATGGCTCTTCAGCTCAAAACTGTGCGGATCAAGCACCATGTACTCTTCTTCAACGCCGAGGGTGAAAGTTTTATAGTTGAGGTTCATTGAGTTTTAGTTGATAGGTTGATAGGTTGAGGATTGAATGGTTAACTTTTCAACTTCACCCCGGTGCTGCTCCGCTTCACATACTCCCCCCAGGTCAGATTATCCGCATCATCTTTTTGTGCCAGCGCTTTTTCGATCGCGTAGGTTGCCGCAGTTTCCACCACCCATTCAAAGTTTTCCTGTCCCACACTGTGCAGGTCTGCATCTGGTGCCGGGTTGCAGAAATCAATGGCATAAGGTACACCATCCCGTATGGCCAGTTCCACCGTATTGAAATCATAACCTAAATAGCTGTTGATGCGGAGTACGATATCGGTCATTTGCTGCAACCGTTCAGCTGAAGGGCTGAAGTCAGCCACATAGCGCAGGTGGTGCGGATTGCGCGGTTCATAAGACATGATCCGCACCTGTTTCCCCCCGATACAGTAACAACGGTAATATTCGGTAAACACGATCTCCTCCTGGAGCAGCATAACCAGTTGTCCCGTTTCGGCATGTTTCTGAAAGAAATCTTCCGGTCCGGTCAGTTTATAGACATTTTTCCAGCCGCCACCCGCAAAAGGTTTCATATAAGCCGGGAAGCCCACATAATTAAAAATTGACTCCCAGTCGAGCGGGTATGCCAGGTTGCTGAACGATTCATTGGAGGTATCATCCGGCAGATCCCGGGAGGGAATAATAGCCGTTTTGGGAACCGGTACATCCACTTTTGTCATCAGGCAGTTGTTGAAATATTTATCGTCGGCACTCCACCAGAAAGGATTATTGATAACCGCAGTACCGGTAACCGCCGCATTCTTCAGCCAGGTGCGGTAGAAAGGGACGTCCTGCGAAATACGGTCAATGATCACGGCATAGCCGCAGGGCACCCCCTGCATAGCCTTATCGATCCGTACAGGTTCGGCCACCACACCGGGTACATGCTTGCTGTTGACCCTCGCAATGAACGCATCCGGGAAGGAGCGTTCTTTTCCATGCAGAATTCCGATTTTCTTCATAAGCTGATTTTAGATGAATAATTGTAGCACCGCTCCGTGGCCGCTGACAGGGGAGAAGAGGCTTTCCAAATTTATTTTTTCGGCGGCACACCACCAAATTAACCGGGGCCTTTTAACCCATGCCGGGCTATTAATTCCGGGTTCCCTTTATTACGAAATCCTTATTTTTGAAACCATGCAAAAGGAAGCGAAAGAAGCATCCGTTGTGGTGAAAGAAGAAGCATACCTGCCCTCTGATTTACTTGGCCGGGAGGTAAAAGTCGAATTCTTTCTTCCCGCGGATCATGTACCGGGCGCCCCGCTCAGTTTATTGCTGATCAATGACGGGCAGGATATGGAGAAAATGCATTTCCGGCTGATTTTGGAAAAATTATATAGCGCGAATGCGATTGAACCCCTGCTATTTGCCGCTATCCACGCGGGAGAAGACCGGAAAATGGAATATGGTACTCAACGGGAGCCCGATTATAAAGACCGGGGAGCCAAAGCCCCGCTCTATACTTCATTTATTTTCGATGAATTGTTGCCTTTTATACGGGTTAGGTTCGGTATTCCATCATTTAAAGAAAAAGCGTACGCCGGTTTTTCCCTGGGGGGGCTCAGTGCCCTGGATATTGTCTGGAACCGGCCCGGGGAGTTTACCAGGGCCGGTGTTTTTTCAGCCTCGCTCTGGTGGAGAAGCCTGGACCAGGAGGATGAAAATTACGATGATGATAAGCACCGGATCATGCACCGGCAAATAAGAGACGGCCAATACGCCCCCTGGCTGAAATTTTTTCTGCAATGCGGACAACTGGATGAAGTCAAGGACCGGAACAATAATGGCATCATCGATTCTATTGATGATACACTGGACCTGATCAAAGAGCTGGAAGCAAAGGGGTACAGCCGGGATCATGATATTACTTATCTCGAACTGGAGGACGGCCACCACGATGTGTTTACCTGGGGAAGAGCCATGCCGGAATTCCTGAAATGGGGATGGGGGACTAGTCGGTAGTCGGGAGTTAGTAGTCGGGAGTCGGGAGTTAGTAGTCGGGAGTCAACAGCCCGTACAGAAAAGGTGTCAGGTGTCGGATGTCGGGTGTCAGGCAACAGCCCCTCCTTAATGTATTTTTTTTAATAAATAGGCTTCCGCTTTTCCTCATGCGAAGCCGTATGATCGTGTCATCCTGCCTGCCGGCCGTAGCGCAGCGAAGGTGGGAGTAGATGCCAAAGAAAATCTTCATTGCAGAAGAACAGCGATTTGCGTCGTATCGAAGGAAACAAACAGCTACTCGTTTTACGTGATCTGCCCGAAACCTGCCTTTGCCGGCAGGCAGGCTCATTTCTTGTAACTCGTAGCTTAAGGTATAAGCCGACAAAATAGAAAAAGCCGGTTCATTTGAGCCGGCTTTTCCTATACTAACCCATCCGGGTATTAATTGAAGATATAACGCAGACCAAACTGAACAGAGTAGGTTGAGAAGATACTCACGTTATCCCGGAATGTTTTGGTGATGATATTCCCATTGGCAGTAGCCAGCCTGAACTGGGGTACTACGGTACCACCCGGAACCAATGAGTTCTGGTTGGTCGGAATCAGGATAGAACTTGCATTGATCGTTTTCAATTTACCCCAATCGGAATTGATCACATTACCCAGGTTAAAAACATCCACGGTGAACTGTACAGTGTTCTTGGTTTTACCCACCCGTGTAAACAGATCCTGCATGAATTTCAGATCCACCCGGTTCAGCCACGGAATCTGGGCGCCATTGCGTTCTGCGTACTGGCCCCTGTGCGCTTTCAGGTATTTATCCTGCTGAATATAGCTTTCAAAAAGAGAGCGTTGTGAAGTCTGGTCATATACCACGCCATTTACGGTCTGGCTGGCAAACTGCATATTTTGCATGTCAGCAGCAGTCGGGATATAGATCAGGTCATTACCGGAAACACCATCCCGGTTGAAATCACCACCATAGGTATATGAGAAACGGCCGGAAATTGCACCATTGTAGATCAGGGAAACGGTGGTGGCCAGGTGTTTCAGGTATTCTTTACGGTAAGAAACCAATGCCACAATGCGGTCAGGGAGAACATAATCTGTATAACCCAGCGGGGAACTGTTGGCGCCGTTCACTGTTGTGGTAATTTGCCAGGCTGACTGGGGCTGATCACCACTTCCGTCATGCATATTACCGGCAAGGGCCTTGGTGTAGGCAAAGGAAGCATAAAATCCTTTTGCAAAGGGCTTTTCTACTTTAGCAGTCAGCGATAAATAGTAGCCTTTCTTCCCGTTAGTAAGCAGGATTGGGTTGAAAGCACTGGTACCACCCACAGTCGGTACCCCTGCTGAATTCAGCGTATTGATGAAACGGGTGGGTACGGTGGCTCCATAAATAACCCTGCTGTCCGGGTAGCCGCTTACATTCAGCGGGGCAGGGCTTTGCAGGTTGGGATTGCTGAAGAAAGCGGTATTAATATCTTTATTGAAGATAGCTTCCAGGGTACCAATCAGGCCTCCGCCCAATTTGCCATCCATCGCTAAGCTTGATTTCCAAGATTGCGGGAATCTGAAATCAGGATCAAGGGCCGTAACGGTACCAGGTACAATGGTACCGGCCTGGGGCACACTGCTGGGGCGGTAAGCCGCCGGATCAGGATTGAAAGGACGGTTTACATTATTCGAAAGTCCGTTAAATGACTGGGTGATCTGGATCATTCCGTTATCACCTGACTGGCTCACAATCCATACAAAGGGCACTTTACCGGTAAAGACGCCGGTACCACCACGGATCTGCAGGGAACGGTCGCCATACAGATCCCAGTTGAAGCCCATACGCGGAGACCACATCAAACGGGTGGAGGGCAGGGCGCCTGTATTCATTTTAATACCACCGGCAAAAGTCATAGCGGAAACCAGCGGGTGTTCCACGATCTGCGGTACATCCGGGTAAGTAGCCCGGTCAACACGTAATCCCAGTGTTAAACGTAAATTCCGGTTAACCGTGATCTCATCCTGTCCGTATAAAGAAAGCTGGGCGAATTTAAAGGAGGAGAATGCCGGTGCAAAATTCTTTGACAAAGAATAAGTAAGCGCAAAGTCCCTGGGATCCCGTCCATTTACAAAATCAGACCAGGTATTGAATACATAATAACTGGTGGCAAAACGCTGGAATCCATTGATGGTTTCGCTCATATCAAACTGGCCGCCGACGGTCCAGGCATGCTTCCCGCTGGTCCAGCTCAGGTTATCAATTACAGAGTATGTTTTTACTTTCCGCAGGTTACCAAAGCTGAAGGGTTCATAACCAAACGAAGTATAAGGAGCGGAAGCGGAAACGCCGGTAGTGCTCAGGATATCCACAAAGGGGAAAATCTGGCTGTCCGTTTCACGGGAGTCATTCTGGTAGGTAAAGGTTCCCCTTAATGTATTGGACAACCGGCCCCAGTTAGAGTTCAGTTCTGCTGCCAGTGAATACAGGTTGGCTCCCTGGAAATAGTTTGAATTCTTATACCAGAGTGAGTTATTGTTGGTACGGCCGAGACCGGATGCATACGTGAAACCAGCACCGGAAGTGGAAGAACTGGGGCTGTTGGGCTCACCGCCTTCTACCTGGCTGTAACGAACATTAAAACGATGTCTGGCATTGATGTTCCAGTCAAGGCGCATCATGTATTTTGTTCTTTCGATATTGGGTGTATAATTGTCCCAGGGGCCAGTAACATACCCGTAGGTGTCAAACAGGTACTGACTGATAATCCTTAAAGAGTCAGCGGAAGGACGGGCAATATTGGAAGCACTGCCGTAAGCTGCAGAAGCAGATGAAGCAGTCAGGGTCTGAACAGATTTGGGCTGTGTTTCTTTTTCGTAGTTAAAGAAGAAGAACAGTTTGTTCTTAATAATCGGGCCACCGATCCGGAAACCAACCTGCTTAAATTCTTCTGACGGACGGGTGAATACTGTATTCCCCACTTTATAGCCGCGCTGGTTCTGGTTTCTCCAATATGTATAGGCAGAGCCGGAAAAAGTATTTGTACCGGAGCGGGTGATCGCATTGATTGCACTGCCGATGAATCCTGTCTGACGGACATCAAATGGGGTGATATTTACTGAGATTTCTTCCAGTGCATCCAGGGAGATGGGGGTACCACCTGCAGGCAGGTTATTACCGATACCAAAGCTGTTGTTGAAGTCGGCTCCATCCACCGTAAAGTTATTCTGGCGGTAGTTACCACCTCCAACGGACTGTCCGTTACCGCTCGCTTGAGGGGTAGAACGGGTCAGGTCGTTGATGCTGCGGCTGATCGTGGGTAACTGGTTGATCTGGCGGATACCTATATTGTTAACAGAACCGGTTCTGTTTGCGTTCAGCACAGAACTTCTCCGCCCCGTGGTCAGCACCACGTTTTCCAGGGAAGCCGAAGTTTTGTTCAAATAGGGATTGAGGAGGAAGGATTCAGCCAGTTGCAGGTAAACGTTTTCAAATTTACCGGCATCATGTCCAACGAAACTTATTTCAATCAGATAAGGGCCCCCAACCCGCATATTCTGTATGGAAAACTGGCCGCCTGCACGCGAAATGGTAGAGTATTTTGTGCCGGAAGGCTGGTGTGTCGCCACAATGGTGGCACCAACCAGGGGCTCTTCAGCATTGTTCTTAACCGTACCATTAATGGCAGAGGTAGTAATCTGGGCAAATAGCATGGGGCTGGCCACAAGGGCAACAACTAACAAAAAGACTATTCTCTTAAGCATAAAGATTGGTTTTCGGTTGCAAAGAAAGGGAATATTTCCAAATTAAATATAGGCAAATATTAACAAACGGCTATTGAAATGTAATGCTTTAGAAAGACAGCCCCGGGCCCGGTTTTGCTGCCCCGGGAGGTCGGTAACCGGAAGGCGCGCCGATTGTTCTATTTTTGCCAAAAAAAGGCCGATGTTCGACACTATTGAAAGCGCTGTAGAGGATATAAAACAGGGTAAACTGGTGGTGGTGGTGGATGATGAAGACCGCGAAAATGAAGGGGATTTCGTCACCGCCGCCCGGAATGCCAGCCCGGAACTGATCAATTTCATGAATAAAAACGGAAGAGGACTGATCTGTGTTTCACTTCCAGAAGAACGCTGTACGGAGCTGGGGCTGGACCTGATGGTTCACAATAATACGGCCCTGCATGAAACTGCTTTCACGGTAACCGTTGATTTACTGGGAGATGGCTGCAGTACAGGTATTTCTGCCCACGACCGGTCCAAGACCGTTTTGGCCCTGATTAACCCGGCGACCCGACCCGGTGACCTGGGGCGACCCGGTCATATTTTCCCCCTGCGGGCAAAAAAAGGGGGGGTACTTCGCCGGGCCGGACATACGGAAGCGGCTGCAGACCTTGCAATCCTGGCCGGTTTTGAACCGGGTGGGGTGCTGGTGGAGATCATGAACGAGGACGGAACTATGGCCCGCCTGCCTCAGCTGCAGGAAGTGGCCCGGAATTTCGGTTTGAAAATCATTTCCATCAAAGACCTGATTGAATACCGGGTGAGGACCGAATCCCTGATCGAAGAAGTAGTCCGGGTGCAAATGCCCACCCAATACGGCGAATTTGAACTGGTGGCTTTCCGGGAAAAGAATTCTAACAATGAACATATGGCCCTGCTCAAGGGCAGCTGGGATAAAAACGAACCGGTACTGGTACGGGTACATTCCTCCTGTTTTACCGGGGACATCCTGGGATCCCTTCGCTGCGATTGCGGGGAACAATTGCACCAGGCCATGGAAATGGTGGAAAAAGAAGGCCGGGGCGCTATTCTCTATATGAACCAGGAAGGCCGGGGAATTGGCCTGCTCAATAAATTAAAAGCCTACCGCCTGCAGGAACAGGGAATGGATACCGTGGAAGCTAACCTGCACCTCGGCTTCTCCATGGACCAGCGGGATTATGGGATCGGGGCGCAAATGCTCCGGCACCTGGGTATTACCAAACTCCGGCTCATGACCAATAACCCCAAAAAAAGGGTTGGACTGATCGGTTACGGACTTGAGATCGTGGAGAATATTCCGATCGAGAGTTGCCCCAATCCGCACAACGAAAAATACCTGAAGACCAAGCGGGATAAAATGGGACATGAAATACTGAAAGGCTAACCTTCTTTGACCGGTTGGGATGCTGCCTTTTTTTCCGGTTCTTTTACGGGGTCATTTACCGGGGCCGCTTTTACTTTTTTATTTCTTCTGAAAAGATCTCCCAGCCGGTCGTAATCTTTCCGGAAAGAGAGACTGAGTCCCTTCCGGCTGGCCTTGGTAGTGCTGGCATTGGAGGATGTGGTAAGGTAATCCGCATTTTCGCGGTAAAAGAAAGTAGCCCGGATCGTCCCTTTTTCATTCATCAGCCATTCCAGTGTAACATCGGGTAAGAGCAAAATATTCTGCTGGATATTGGTTTGTCCCGACTGGCTTAAAGGCGCGTCAAAACCAACCCCCGTGGAAATGATAAAACGGTTATTGAAAAAAGACCGGCCGATCGAGAAATTGACATTGCTGCCGAGGTTCAGGGCCGTCTTGCCTGCATCCACCAGGTTACCGAGGTTGCGGTTATAAAATGAGGTATTGAAATTGATATTATACTTATCGCTTTTCAGCAGGTTGCCGAAAAGTTTGTTCAATTGGTCGCTTAATACACCCAGCAGCATACCCGAAATGGTGCTTACTCCCAGGTTGGGCCCTGCCACATCACCGGATAATTCACTGGGCGCAAAACTGTTGAATACGATCAGGTAGGTTACCTGCCGGTTGATCTCGTTAAGGTTCTTCTGCATCTGCTGCACCAGCAGGGCCAGTTCCGGATCCGTAACGGCCACACTGTTGGTCGGGAAGTCCAGGGCAAAATTAATCTGGGGCTTAAAAAGTTTATCGGTGAGTGTGGCCACCACGTACACATCGCCGCGGGCATTGCTGATATTGCTCGTCAGGTTCAGGGAACTGGCCAGCGGGGCAAAACTCACTTTATCGGCTTTGTAAGTGGCTTCAAATTTAATATTGGCGTCATAAGGATCCCCGTTCCATTCAATATAATTCTGTGATCCCTTGCGGATATCAAAGGGTTTCTTGAAGAATGACTGGAACGTAAATAAATAATTCCCTTCTTCAATATCAAAACGGCCCCGGAGGGTGAGGGGTTCAGAGGTGCCGGACCGGATATTCAATGTACCGGATCCTTTGCCTTTGATCTCATCCCCTGTCAGTTCATCCAGCACCACTTTTACAGTCACCATCGGGTTAGCCGTCACTTCCACATCGTACACAATACTGGTTTCGTTTTTGGCGATATCGGATTCATTCATTTCCCGGCCATATTTCCGTTCGATCAGGAAATCAGCAATGCCCGATTCCCGGCTGCTGGAGGGAGGGAGGGTGATATAACTGCTGTCTTTCTCTGATGCATTGGCATTAATCGTCATTACCATTTCGGATTGAGGCCCCCGCAACTGCAGCACGCCCGTTCCTTTTACATTGCCATAAAACTGCTTGTTGTCATTGAAGGTGGTATTGAGCACTTGTACCGCTTTGTTGAACTGATCACCCTTTGTGCCCGGTTTCCGGGTGGAAATATCCAGGTCATAGAACATATTACGGAACGATTCATGATCGATGCCGCCGGAAATATAGATCGGGTTCCGGGTAACGGTATCAATCAGTACCAGGCCGTCAAGATCAATTTTTTCTTTGGTCAGTTCAATATCGGTATCCTGTATTTTATAAAAGCATTGTGTAAAATTTACCCGCAGCCCGGCATTGGTCAGCCTCCCTTTCCCGCTTACACCGAGATTGTTAAAAGGCCCTGAGATATCGATATCCCCGGTGAGGAATCCCTGCATTTCAGAAAACAAAGTGCCGAGAAACCGTTCGAGCACTTTAATGGGGAACGTTCTTGCTTTCAGCGCGATGGTATTTTTCAGGGCTTTCTCGGGATCGCCGAAGAAGAGATCGACATCATAACCAAGAAAACTGTCCTGGTTTACCGTACTGCCGTTTATTTTGAGTTCATTGTCTTTGCTGTCATACAAAACGGAGGCCCTGAGTTCACCGATAGAGTCATTGTCCAATCGGAGAAATTTTGTCGCCATATCATCGGAACTGATCCGTAAATGGCCGCCGGGATCTTCCACGAGCAGGCTCCCGGATACAAGTCCTTCCAGCCGGTTATTGGGGAGGAAGAAAGGGGCGAGGTCATTCAGATTGACATGGGCCAGTTCTATTTTCAGGTCGCTCCAGTCCCCGATATCCGAAGGCCTTGTTTTCAACAGGATCTTTTGCTCCCCCTCGGTCAGCACCAGGTCGCCATGGGCCGGGTTATTTTTCCGGAAAACCAATTCGCCCCCTTCATCGATCGTCCACATTTTGCCATTGATCGTAAAATAGGAACGCGCCAGGTCAATTCTGACCCCGTCGTTATATGTCATCACAAGGGCGTTCAGGTTCGCTCTTTCTGCATGTTGTTTATCGCCGGCATGGACCGACACGACGGATGAATCATTCCGGGCGTTTACACTGAATTCCGCGGATGGAATGCTCAGGCTGTCATTGATCTGTATATTGTTGGTTTTACCGGTTAGTACAAGACTGTCATAGTTCCCGGTGGCATTGAATTTAACATTATCAAATGTGTACTGCTGGTAATGCAGTTGGGGGACATCTGCCGTAAAATTCAGCTCATTCCGGGCCAGGTTCAGGCTCCCTTCAATGTGACTGTTATCAAGACCGGTCAGACCGGGTACAAAAATTTTCACATATTCATCTACGTAATAGGTGTAGATGTCAAAGCGGATATCCTGGTTACGGGGCAGCCGGGCAGGAGCCTTGATATACGCAGGATAATAACGGCTTAAGAAATAGGTAAAAGCATCCGGCAGTTCCAGGAGGCCGAAATCCCCTTTTGCGGAAACGGTGAATTCATTGGAAACGGCATTCAGTACTTTTTCCCCATCGGTATATTCCGATGTAACGATCAGGGAATCGAACGGCAGGCGCACACCGTCTTTTCGTATCTCCGCCTCAGTGATCCTTGCTTCTCCCCGGAAATTATCGATGGTGCTGCTGGCAAAGTTGAGATTCAGTTTACCCCGGAAATCGATACTGTCTTTGCTGAGATGCAGATTTTTCAGGTAAGCTCGTTCTACATCCGCCAGCAGGTTGAACCGGGGTGTTTTACTGTTGAAGTCAATGACACCTGACAGGTCTAATTTGACATTTTCGTCATTGATGGAAGCGGTTCCGTCAAACAATTTCTGGTTGAGCCTGCCTTTTATGCCAATATTATTGTAGCGGTAGTTTTTGTATTCTGCATACTGGATCGTACCGTCAACCAGGGTATTCCGGGTTTTTTCACTGAATCCTTTTCCTTTCACTGTACCGGTCAGGGATACCAGGCCGATATTTTTGTCACCGAGAAATTCGCCAAGCCTGAAATTATCAGAAGCAATGGACCCGGAATAAACAGGATCCTGTCCGGCAGGTAATTTCATATTCAGGTCACTTCGGATCGTCCCCAGGTTGGTCCGGATGGTTCCGTAGGTGACAAAGTCATT
Organism: Sphingobacteriales bacterium; assembly: GCA_016192105.1. Classification (GTDB taxonomy): domain Bacteria; phylum Bacteroidota; class Bacteroidia; order Chitinophagales; family Chitinophagaceae; genus JJ008. The sequence continues at coordinate 37,570 of JACPUV010000025.1, forward strand.
GATAAAGCCGGTAAAACTGCCGGAGAAATTCAGGTACTGGATTTTCTGCAGGTCCGGATTGCTGATACGGCGAAGGGCCGGTACGATCTGAACCGCATCTCCATAAACGGTCCGGAAATCATTGGCTTTGAAATCAATGAAGGTCTGGTTGATATCCGGCAGGCCGGTCAGAGTGATATCCCCATTGAGCAGGGTGCTGTTACCCGCCTCCAGCACCATTTCTTTGCCCACCAGGTCATCCACGGTACCCCGGATTTTCCCTTTCAGGGAGATCTTTTTTTTCCAATTGGCCAGCCCGGGGGCAAAAAAAGCGATATCATCACTGTCCACATTGGAATCATCGAACTGGGCCGCCATTTTTACCTTGTGAATAAAATCCCCCATTTCACTCATGTCACGGTAGGACATGGAAAAATAGTGACGGAGATGACTGTTGTTTGTACTCAGGTCCAGGTTGCTGAATGCCATACCCTGCGGGGTCATTTTCAGGTCGGCTGAAAGGTTCTTTACCTGCAGCCCGCTTCTTTCACTGGCTGAAAGCTGCAAACGGGCAAATACGGTATCCCCGGTGATCGTGGAATTATTGAGGTTGGCATTGATACCGCTGAAGAAGATATGCTGCCCGTCAAAATAATCAAAGGGTTGTCTTTCTGTTTGCCGGTCTGTCCGGAAGCTGCCATTGATGATCTTCAGGTCCGCGATCTTAAAAACAGTAAGGGCCTGGTTCCAGGCTGCGTTGCTGTCGGGTTTGCCCGGGCTTGCCGCAGCCGGGCGGGTGGGTTTTAATTTGGGGTAGCTGAACAAGGCCACTACCGGGTCTTTGAGCAGGAGGGAGCGGATTTCGTATCGGTTGCCCGTCAGCGTTAGGTTGCTGGCATCCAGGGTAAGGGCTCCCACTTTGATCGTCATGTCTTCACCCAGCCAGGCATCTTTTTTGATAAAAGTCACATTCCGCAATTCGGCTTTTTTCAGGTTCAGCTGGATACCGCTTTTTTTCTTTGCGGTAGCTGTGCCGGCGGGGGAGGAGAAATAATCAAAAATAAATTGCTGCCGCCAGACAGAATCTGTCCGCTGGAACTTTACCACGGCATCATCCAGCCCTATATACTTTAGATCAATATTCTTTTTAAAAAAGAACCAGTCGGTGATTTTTACTTTCAAATCTCCGGCATAAAGCAGGGTGTCTCCTTTCCGGTCTTCCACAAGAATCCCTTCCAGGTGCATCCGGTCGAATAGGGAAAAATCAACATGTTTGATGGAGATATGGGTCTGGAGATCTTTGGAAAGCCGGTTACTGACCTGTTTTACGATCCAGTTCTGGCCCCAGGGTGTTTGAATAAAAATATACACTGCTGTGATCAGTAGCAGCAAGCAGATAAAAAACCATTTCAGTATTTTTTTAAACCGCTTCAGACTCAGTCGTTTACTTGTAAAATTACGTAATCCCTTCCTTTAGGCAAATTCAATACCAATCCGGGTCATATCCGGAAATAGTTCAACCAGTAGTAGCACGAATGGGCCGCGAACAGCCCATTCCTTTTTGAAGCAGATGCTATCAGTTTACCAGGGTCTTTTATCAGGACCCGTTTCTTTAAATTTTAAAGCCAAGCGTGAGTAACACATTACCCCCTGTTTGTTTCAGGCGGGCCCCGCTGTAACCCTGGTTTTGCAGCCGGTAAGCAAAATCCACATCCTTCCCCATCGTATGTACGTAGGTAAGGTCTATAAACATTCCCTTATTCCGGTAGCCAAGTCCGCCCGATAACTGGAGGCGGTTCCCTTTTTCCCCGGCAATATCCTTATACGGGTTACCGTAATAAGCCAGGCCCAGTCTTGCCATAATGGTGGTGAATTTCAATTCGCCGCCGGCCCGGAAATTGAAACTGCCTTTATAGGCATTATCAATCGCTTTATTGAGTGATTTCAGGTAATTCTTTGTCCCCTGGCTATTATCACCTTCCGGGTCGGTGGTATAGCTGGTGGCTTTATAGTTCACATACTCAATATCGGCTGTCAAAAAGCCCTTCTGCTTTCTTACATCTTCAATTTCTCTCAGGACATAGGAAGCGCTTCCTATGATGCGGTAGGGGGTGAACATCCAGTAGCCGAATTCCGCATCCTGGTCGCCGGTAAACAGGTGAGAGCTTTGCGTTTGCAATCCCTTGTAGCCTTCTGTATGAGTGGAGACAGTAGCATTGTACCGGTCGGTCAGCCGGTAAAAGCTGGGAGTATGAAAGGCCAGGCCCAGCCGCACATATTCCACCGGTTTATAAATGATACCCATTTTCAGGTTGAGGCCGGTTCCTTTGGTAACAAGATTTTGCGTGATGGAAGCAAAATCGAATTTGTTATTCACATCGGTGCCGGCATCTGCTTCGGTAAAAATGGATTCCCGGTCATAATGCAGAAAAGGGACACCCAGGGTGAAGCCATAAAAGAATTTATCCCGCAGTGCGGCGGCAAAAGCCAGTGCCAGTTCTGTGATACCCCCCCGGGCCGTTACAATATTTTCCTGGATCAGCCCGGTCGCAACCGGTGACCTTGTCTGGAACTGGAAATTTCCGGAGCTGCCCCCGTTAATCGTATCAATCCAGTAGGTATTAAAAGCAAGGCTTGTTCCGAAAGGATAGTTATTGGCCACATTATTAGCATCGTGTTCCCCCGCAATTTCTTCCAGGAATTTTTGCGAGTAGGAGTTTTGGTTATTTGCTCCCCGGTATAGCAGGTTACTGCCAAAATTGGCCGAGCGGTTGATGGCCAGGGCAAAGGCTGCGCTGGTATTTCTTCCTTTCCGGTCTCTTTCTGTCCCACTGCCGATCACCAATCCGGAGGTACCAAAGGACAAATAATTACGTTTGTCTTTTTCTGTACGATTGTAATAAGTGGCTTTATTGTTCCATAAGTTATAACCGGGGCTCAGGATAAAATCCCCCGTCTTGTAAAATCCGAGTCCGGCCGGATTAACATAGGCTGCGGAGAGGTCCCCGCCAAGGGAAGCCATGGCTCCGCCCACCGCCTGCTGCCGGGCTGTACCGGAAGAAATGGTCCATGAATAACGAAGGGCATCGGTGGGTTCCTGCGCATACACCGGGACGGTGCAGGCATACAAACTGAGTATGAAAAGTATTTTTTTCATGTCTTCCTGGATTATAGGTAGCCAATAATTGGTTCAGTATTTCTGAACAGGGTTGACTGTGCGGCCATCTTCTTTTACCGGTTGGTTTAAAACCGGCGGACCGGGGCACTGCTGCCAGAAGAAGAACCGGAGCCGGAACTGCCGGATGAACTACTGGAAGAAGAAGAGGATGAAGAAGTATTGTGTCCCGAGTTGTTAGAGGAACCTGAATTGCCGCTGCCCCTGAAAATATCCCGCAGGATATTCCCGGTATTGCTGTTGGTCCGGTTGCTGTTCTGCGGTGCCGTATAGGTATTGTTATTATTACTTGTTCCGGGCAGATTGTATTTGGGATTGTTGTAAACTGTTTTTGGGTTTGATACAGTAGTATTGTTATAGACGTTCAGGTTCACTACCCTCGGCTTTGTATAGCTGTTGTTGAAACGGGTGTTCACATACACCGTATGGGAGCAATAAGGATTGTAATAATAATTCCAGGTATTGTACGGGTTGTAGTATGAACCATAATAGTAGTTGTGTCCAAATCCCCATCTTTCATAATAGTACCAGTCATTCAGGTCGTTCCACTGGTACCGGTTCCTGACCTTCATGCGCAAATAGCGGTCTTCGTAGAAATCCTCCTCGTACCGGTACTGGCGGTCATCTTCTTTTTCCATCCGCACATATTCATCCTGCGGACGGGCCGGGGAATAATACACATCATCCGGGGTTTGACCGGTTTTATATGCGGTTGTACAGCTGCTGAGTGCGGCTGCAGCTAATGCCAGGAGTATTACAGATGTTTTCATGGCAAATGGTTTATCGGGTTAAAGTTGAAGTTACTACTTTTGTGCGACTTTTGACAGCACACAATCGTTTGCGTTCGCTGTACAAAGTTTGACACATTCCGTGAATTTATTGTACACCTGCCTGTTAAATAAGATATAAAGCCGGGCAGTAGTTAAACCTGAAAAAATGAGCAAAGAGATCACATCGAGAGCCACTGATTATTCCCAATGGTACAACGACTTAATATTGAAGGGGGAACTGGCCGATTATTCCGCTGTAAGAGGATGTATGGTCATCAAACCCTACGGATATGCCCTTTGGGAACATATGCGGGACGCATTAGATAAAATGTTCAAGGATACCGGGCACGTAAACGCCTATTTCCCGCTTTTTGTACCCAAGAGCTTATTCGAGGCGGAAGAGAAAAACGCCGAAGGTTTTGCCAAGGAATGCGCCATTGTTACCCATTACCGGCTGAAAGCGGATCCGGTGCATAAAGGGAAGCTGATGGTGGACCCTGAAGCCCGGCTCGAAGAAGAGTTAATCATCCGCCCTACCAGTGAAGCGATCATCTGGAATACATATAAGGACTGGATCCAGTCGTACCGTGACCTGCCCATCCTGGTAAACCAATGGGCCAATGTGGTGCGCTGGGAAATGCGGACCCGCCTGTTTCTCCGGACGGCGGAGTTTCTCTGGCAGGAAGGGCATACGGCCCATGCCACCAAAGAAGAAGCAATTGAGGAAACAGTAAAAATGCTGAACGTATATGCTGATTTTGCGGAGAACTGGATGGCCGTGCCGGTCATCAAAGGAGTGAAGTCGGCCAATGAACGCTTTGCCGGTGCGGAGGATACCTATTGTATTGAGGCGATGATGCAGGATGGCAAAGCCCTGCAGGCAGGTACCTCTCATTTCCTGGGGCAGAATTTTGCGAAAGCCTTTGATGTGAAGTTCAGCGATAAGGAAAATAAGCTGGAATATGTTTGGGCCACCAGCTGGGGCGTCAGCACCCGGCTGATCGGCGCCCTGGTGATGGCACACAGCGATGATCAGGGACTGGTCCTCCCGCCGCGTATCGCCCCGTTGCAGGTGGTGATCGTCCCAATCTACAAAGGGGATGAACAAAAAGCCCTGATTGATGCCAGGGTACATGCGATCATGACTGAATTGAAGGCCCTGGGGATCCGCGTTAAATACGATGACAGTGACAATGCCCGGCCCGGCTGGAAATTTGCCGAATACGAAATGAAAGGTGTGCCGGTAAGGCTGGCCATCGGGGCAAGGGACCTGGAAAAAAATGTGGTGGAAGTGGCCCGGCGTGATACAAAGGAGAAAAATGTGGTGAGCCTGGAAGGGTTATCCGGGTATGTAAAAGACCTGTTGGAAGAGATCCAGCAGAACATGTTCAATAGAGCGAAAGCATACCGTGATTCACATATCACCCTGGCCAACAACTGGGAGGAATTTGAAAAACTGCTGGATGAGAAAGGAGGATTTATCTCCGCCCACTGGGATGGTACAGCGGAAACGGAAGAGGCGATCAAGGAGAAGACCAAGGCTACGATCCGTTGCATTCCGCTGGATAACCCGGTTGAAGAAGGCACCTGTATTCTGACAGGTAAACCCTCTTCCCAACGCGTACTTTTTGCGAGAGCTTATTGATTACCTGCCTGTCTTTTGTTCTCCGGCCGGGACCCTGCAGAATTATTTGCAGTATCCTGCCCGGAGTTTTATATTTACTGAAACCTAAAATCAACACATTATGGAACAACAGGAAAATTCTTTGTTTGGACTCAGCCTTGATGCAACCAGTACCTCACACCTTAAGGAAACAGCCTCCTGGGCCCGCCTGCTGGCAATTGTGGGCATGGTGATGTGTGTGCTCATGGTCATTGGCGGGATACTGGCTTCCATGGCGGTTTCAAAGGCCACCGGCGAATTTGAAAGGGAATTCAGCCGGAGCGGTTATGGCAGCGGGGCTTCTGCCGGTATGGGTGCAGCGGTGATAGTGGTGTATATTATTGTAGCACTTATTTATTTTTTCCCCTGTCTTTTTACCCTCCGGTTTGCTAATTATATCAAAACCGCTATCAATGCCAATGACCAGCAGGCGCTGAACGAGGGCCTGAGGAACCTGAAAGCCACGTTCCGTTATATGGGAATCATCACGATCATCTTTATTGCCTTTTTCGTACTTGCATTATTATTAGGAGGGATGGGAGCGATAATGTCTGCCTGAGGAACAGGGATGGTTCAATTTGTGGAAAGGAAATTATAGTCTCTCAGCAACACATCAAGAAAATCAAACGGAGGCATGCCTGATTCAATTTTCAGGTGTGCCTTTATTTTGGCGCAGGCGGCTTCGGCCATCCCGTAATCCCCTTTTTTCCGGGCGGTTTCCAGGATACTCTTGATGGCATTGATGTCCTTATCACTCAGTTGCATGATCTGTGGAAAGGAGGGGACATAACTGTCAGCCACTTCTATGAACACGGTATCTTCAATATTACTCTTGGCATGGGTGCGGATCAGGATGGTTCTGGCCAGCAGGTCGCCGATCCGTTGCCCCTTTTTGGAGGATACAACGAGGATGATATCGGTAATGAAATAGGCGGCCACCATCAGGAAGAGGAAAACGGATGCTGCTTTTTCGCCCTGGCCTTCTTTTTGCAGGCCAATGATAAGGATAATAATGAACCAGATATCCCGCAGCAGCCAGCGGATCAGGAACTGGCTGATGCTGGCCTTGCCGCCGTTCTCATTCACCACCCGGATCTGCATCACTTTTTTACCGACGCTCTGCCCGTTCAGGGTGATTTCAAAAAGCGCATGGTAGATCAAAACAGGCCCCAGTTTTATCACAATGGATATCCAGTACAGGTTTAACCAGTTGTCATCATCCTTGTAATCTATGTTCCAGGCCAGGGAACGCAGGATGGCATCTGCGATATTGATGTAAAATACAAGGAGGATAAAGTCAATGATCAGCGCAAACATCCTCCGGTAGAATTCTGGTATTTCGAATTCAAGGTCGATATTGAAATTGGTGGGGATCTTTAATACGGACATTTCACAGAATAGTTAAATGCGCAACATGCCGGACAAAATTAATGATGTTACAGGGTGTTTGTTGTTTTAAAAATAGTATTTTACAAGCAAAATTCAGCATTTGAGGGAAGCCCTTTTTATAAAGAAGAATAAGGACCGCTGGCTCCGGGACCAGCACCTGCCTCCGGCTGATCCCGATGAGATGGCCGCTTCCTTTACCCAACTGGTGGATGACCTGGCTTATGCCAAAACCTTTTACCCTTCCGGGAAAGTAACCTCGTATATCAATGCCCAGGCTTCCAAAATTTACCTGGATATATATAAGAACCGGAAAGAAGAATCCAACCGGATCATAACATTCTGGCGCTATGACCTGCCGCTGACGATCCGCAAGCACCACGGAATCCTGTTCTTCGCTTTCCTGCTCTTCACCCTTTTCTTCGTAATCGGGTTCTTTACCGCATCGGCAGATGAATCGGTGGCGGCAGATGTGTTGTCCCCCGGTTATATTGAGGAAACCCATGCCAATATCGCCAAGGGAAATCCTTTTGGCATCTATGAAGGCGGCAACAGTCTTTTCACCTGGCTCGGTATCATGGTCAATAATACTGCCGTAGCCCTGCGGACCTTCTCTTCCGGTATTGTTTTCGGGCTTCCGTCCTTGTACGACCTGGCCGAAACAGGTGTGATGGTTGGGGTGTTTGACCAGCTATTTGCAGCCAAAGGACTGGGGACTGATTTCTGGCTCGTGGTTTTTGTGCATGGCACGCTGGAGATCGCTGCCTTTATTTTAGCGGGCGGGGCGGGGCTGATCCTGGGAAAGGGTTTTCTTTTTCCCGGTACCATCAAACGGCTGGATGCGTTTAAGCAGGGGGCCAAGGATGGCATGAAGATCATTATTGGCCTCTTACCGGTTTTTGCCCTGGCCGCCTTCTTTGAAGGATTTATTACCCGGTTATACAATGATATTTCAGCCCTGACCACCGCCGTGTTCGCCTTATCGGTGGTATTTGTAATCTGGTATTTTATTATTTATCCCATCCGCCTGTATAAGCGGTTGCCGGTTCAATTAAATGAGGAGGAAGCATAGCGGCCGATGAAGCGATCCCGAAATACCCTTAGCCGTCGGTACAGCCTTTTCTGGCTGGCCGTTTTTTTCCTGTGCTTTAACCTGCCGGGCTTCGCGCAAAATCCGGAGGATTCCGCAGCGATGACAGAAGGAGTGAAGGAACCACAGGCAGCAGATAACGGTGAGACATATACGCAAGATGAAGAACAGCCGGCTTCTGAATTTTTGCCGCTCGACCGTTTTGATTCCCTCTCCCTTCAGCTCCGGGTGGTGCCGGACAGTACGATCAGCCGCCTGCAGGAGGAGGATGATTTCTGGTACGCCAATGCGGAACTGGAAAAAAGGAAAAAGAAAAAAGAACCCCTGGAGGTACCGTATGTGCCACTTACGCAGCGCAGTTGGTTTAAAAGCCTCCTGTGGGTGATAATTATTGTGGTGTTCTCGGCCGTGATCCTGTTTTACCTGGCCAACAGCAACCTGGGCCTGTTGCGGAAGAACAAAAAGATTAAACCCGTTGGCGAACCGGGTGAGGATGAAATGCCGGAAGATATTTTTGCCATCAATTACCAGCAGGAGATTGATAAAGCGGCCGGCAAGGGTGATTTCCGGATGGCAGTCCGCCTGCAGTTCCTGCGGCTGCTGAAGGGAATGACGGAAAGGAATATCATCCGTTACCAGCAGGACAGGACAAACCTGGATTACCTGTTGCAATTAAAGGATACCGGCTATTACCCGGATTTTTTCCGGATCACCCGGCATTTTGAATACAGCTGGTACGGTCATTTTGAAGTAACTGCCGGGACCTACCAGCTGATCCGGAAGGACATTGAACAATTTGAAAACCGCAACGGAAAGGAGTGAAAAATTACATACCATATCTGTTGGTTGTTCTCCTGGCAGGAGCAATCCTTACCTTATATATAACCGGCAACCGGAATAAAAAGAAACTACTGGACGAACGGGTTACGCTCCGTCACCAGGATAAGATTCCCTATGCCACGTATGTGGCGTTTCAAAACCTGAAACACCTGTTTCCTTCCGCACAGATCCGGGTCAGCCGGCAGGAACCCGGTTACTGGGATTCTGTATCGATGTATGACAGCAAACAGGCCTATATTGCCATTACGGACCGTTTCAGCGCGGATGAGATTGAAATGAAAAAGCTGATCGCGTTTGCCCGGGCCGGGAACGATGTATTTATCAGTGCCCGTTATGTATCTGCTGTCGCGGATGGTTTCCTGCGGTGTGCGAGCAGTGCTTTCGAATATACCTATAACCAGGCTCCGGAATCTGAAGAAGAAGTGAAGTTCTCACTCAGCAGCCCGCCATTTACAGATACGATTCACTACCAGTACCCGGGCCGATCTTATTATTCCTATTTTTCGCATGTCGATACGTCCCTTACACAAATTCTCGGGTATGACGGATCCGGGCGCCCGGATTTTATCCGGCTGCGAACAGGGACGGGCAACTTTTTTGTACACCTTGAACCACTGGCATTCAGCAATTATTTCCTGTTGCATGAACGCAACATGAGTTATTATACAAAGGCCCTTTCAGTGATCAACCCGGAAGTTACCCGGATCGTATGGGATGAATATTATCTCCGGAAAAGAACTGAAACGGGCAGCCAGAAAAAGAAGGGATGGCTGACGGTATTGATGAGTATGAAGAATGCGGAAGGGGAGTACCCGTTCCGGGCAGCTTTCTGGCTGCTTATCCTGCTGCTCCTGCTCTATGTACTGCTGGAGATGCGCCGCCGTCAGCGGTTTATCCCCGTGCTGAAAAAACCCCGGAACGATTCGCTTGATTTTGTAAAGACTATTGGACGCCTGTATTATGATAAAAGCGATCACCTGAACCTCAGCCGGAAAATGGCGGCTTATTTCCTGGAGCATGTTCGAAGCCGGTATAAATTGTCCACCGGACTGCTCAACGAAGAATTTACCCGGAACCTGCATTTCAAATCCGGGGTGCCCGAAACGGAAATCGCGGAAATAACCGGTTTTATTAAATACCTTGACCAGGCAGCCGGGGTCAGTGAAAAACAACTGCTCCTGTTTCATAAACAACTGGAATCATTCTATCAAAAAGCATAAGTATGGAAGAACAAATTTTCCCCGAACGCACGGATCTTTCTGCCCTTAGTGAGGCTGTGATGTCTATCCGCAATGAGATCAGGAAAATCATTGTCGGGCAGGATGAAATGGTGAAGCTCATTATAGCCGCCCTGCTGGCCGATGGTCACGTACTGATTGAAGGGGTGCCGGGTGTGGCCAAGACTCTTACAGCGAAACTGGTGGCCCGGAGTGTGAATGCGGGTTTTTCCCGGATCCAGTTTACACCCGACCTGATGCCATCCGATGTACTGGGTACACCGGTATTTAATCCAAGGGAAGCCAGTTTTGAATTCAGGAAGGGCCCGGTATTCAGCAATATCGTGCTGGTGGATGAGATCAACCGGGCTCCGGCCAAAACACAGTCGGCCCTTCTCGAAATAATGGAAGAGCGGCAGGCGACTGTTGACGGGAAAACCTATACCATGGCAGCTCCGTTCATGGTACTTGCCACGCAAAACCCGGTGGAGCAGGAAGGAACATACCGCCTGCCGGAAGCCCAGCTGGACCGGTTTCTTTTCAAGATACTGGTGCCGTATCCCACGGAAACGGAAGAAGTAAGTATCCTCAGCCAGTTTCACCAGATGGGAAATGTATCCGCGCTGGATGTGATAAAACCGGCACTGGATGCCAGTCAGGTAACGGCGCTCCGGCAACAGATCCGAAAACAGGTCATGGAGGAAAAACTATTGCAGTTTGTGGCCAGGCTGGTACACCAGACCCGTAACCATAAGTCCATTTACCTGGGTGCTTCTCCCAGGGCTTCCCTGGCCATTATGAATGCGTCGAAAGCAATTGCGGCGATGCAGGGCCGGGATTTTGTGACACCGGATGATATCCTGTCGGTAGCCACGCCCGTGCTGCGGCACCGCATTATCCTGGCGCCGGATAAAGAAATGGAAGGGATCAGTGAAGATGAAGTGATCCGCCAGATCATTCAATCAATGGATATACCCAGATAAAACCGGGTGAAAAAATAATACAGTTGATCAAATCTTTTTATTTAAATAAGGTTGTTTACTACATTGCCGGGGCGGCTGCGGTGCTGTATGCCCTGAGCTATTTCTCCCCGGCCCTGTTCCGGGTTGCCGGATTGATCCTCGTGCTGCTCGGGGTGGCCGTACTGATTGACGGGGTCCTGGTATATAGCAAAAAAAGCGGGGTAGCGGCTGTGCGGGAGTTACCCGAACGGTTCAGTATCGGGGACCCGAACAAGATCGGGATCGCCCTGCTGAATCAATATGCTTTTACCATCCGGGTCAGCATCATCGATGAATTGCCCGTACAGTTCCAGGAGCGGAACTGGATCCGCAAGTCGGTATTGAATACCGGTGAAACTTTCCGGTTGCAATACATCCTGCGCCCGGAATCCAGGGGTGAATATATTTTTCATGCGATCAACGTATTTGTACATGCGCCACTGAAGCTGGTGAAGCGGCGTTATATCTTTCCGCAGGAACAAGTGGTGAAAGTGTACCCGTCTTATTTACAAATGCGCCGTTACCAGTTGCTGGCCCTGAGCAACCGCCTGCAGGAAGCGGGGGTGAAGAAGATCCGGAGGATCGGCCATAGCATGGAATTTGAACAGATCAAGGAATATGTGCGGGGAGATGATTACCGGACGATCAACTGGAAAGCCACGGCCCGGAAGCAGGACCTGATGGTTAATAATTATACGGATGAACGCAGCCAGCAGATCTATTGCCTGATCAACAAAGGCCGGGTCATGAAAATGCCCTTTAACGGGCTTACCCTGCTGGATTATGCCATCAACGCTTCCCTCGTGCTGAGCAATGTGGCCCTGGTGCGGCAGGACAAAGCCGGGCTGATCACATTTGAAAAAAAACTGGATACCTTTCTGCCGGCGGATAAAAAGCCCACCCAGATGAACCAGGTACTGGAGACCCTGTACAAACAGGAAACGGATTTCCTGGAAGCTGATTTTGAAAAACTCTTTTCGGTGATCCGCAACCGCATCACCAACCGGAGCCTGCTGGTCCTGTTCACCAATTTTGAATCCATGGAAAGCCTGCAGCGTGAAATGCCGGCACTGAAGAAAATCGCCAAATACCACCTGTTGCTCGTAGTATTCTTTGAAAATACGGAAATCAGGTCGCTGCTCGAAGCGAGGACCGGTTCGATGGAGGATATATATATCAAGACTATCGCGGAGAAATTTGTGTACGAGAAGAAACTCATGGTAAAAGAACTGCATAAACACGGGATACCTTCCATTCTCAGCACCCCGGAAGGCCTGACCGTGAATACCGTGAACAAATACCTCGAGCTGAAAACGAGAATGTCGATTTAGTGAGGTGAATGTTTTCTGGGAAGCAGGTGGGAAATGAATCGGCTTTTGTATTCCTGGGGAGCAGGTAGTAGTTTGTAGGGGGCGGGCAGCACGACGGTGGGGAAGGGATGTGCCAGGTATGGATTTTCATTCAGGCAAAGCGTGGAAATGGTAAAGCAGCTCCCAAAAACACGAAAACTTCCTGCCTGCAACCTTTAAGCTCCAACACGCCCCCTTCCCCGATCTTCCTACATTTGCATCCATGAACAAGCCGGTGAACATATTTGAAGAAGGACAGGTATTGCTGATCAATAAACCCCTGCGCTGGACTTCCTTTGATGCGGTACGGAAGATCCGGAACCTGGTCAGGACAAAAAAAGTGGGGCATGCGGGCACACTTGATCCGCTGGCAACGGGTTTATTGATTGTCTGTACCGGTAAATTCACCAAACGGATCAATGAATACATGGCGCAGGAGAAAGAATATACCGGCACCTTCACCCTGGGTACAACCACACCCACATACGATCTCGAATCTGAACCGGTGAACCCAATGCCCATTGACCATCTCACGGAGGATAGGATCCGCTCGGCTACAACCGCTTTTACCGGGGAAATTTACCAGGTGCCTCCTGCACACTCGGCGATCAAAGTGGAAGGGAAAAGGGTCTATGAACTGGCGCGCCAGGGAAAAACTGTGAAACTGGAGCCGCGTAAGTTATTTATTCATGCATTTGAGATCACCCGGATAGAATTACCCCTCGTGGAATTCAGGGTGGTTTGTTCCACCGGAACCTATATCCGCAGCCTTGCCCATGATTTCGGGGCGGCATTGGGTTGCGGGGCCCATCTCAGCAGCCTTTGCCGCACACGGATCGGTACATTCAGCCTTACAGCGGCGGAATCCATTACGGAATTTGAAGAAAGGATAAAACAACTTCGTGCTGCCTTATAATTTGAAGGGGTAATTGATCCCTAACTGTAACTGGCCATTTAAAGGTTTCCAGTTATAGAACCATTTGTTCTGGCTGTCGGCTTTCAGGATATCCGGGCTTGGGTCTTTTATCTTATACGCATAGTCCAGGCGGATGATAAAAAAAGTGAAATCCAGGCGGAGGCCGGTCCCCATCCCGATGGCAATATCTTTCCCCAGCCGGCTGAGTTTAAAAATTTCTTCCGGGGAACCGGCAGCCTTTTTCAAAAACCATACATTCCCGATATCCGTAAAAAGCACGCTTTCTACTTTGGTGCCGGCAATAGTGGCCAATTTGAACCGGTACTCCATATTCATCTCCAGTTGGATATCTCCAAAGCGGTAGGGGTATTGCTGATAATCCTTAACAACCGATCCGGGTCCCAGGCGGCGAAGACGCCAGGCCCGCATACTGTTGGGGCCGCCGGCAAAATATTGTTTAAAGAAAGGGAGCGCAATTCTTTTTTCCGTATTTACAGTGGAGTTGAATGCGTAACCGATCCCCGCAAAGGTCCGGAAGACGAAGGAAGAATTTTTTCTTTTAAACTGTTTCGTGAATTCCACATTTATCTTCATGAACTTGTACAACTGGGAGTCCAGGAATTTGCTGCGGATCAGCCCGGCCAGGAAGGGCAATTCCAGGTTGGCGGACAGTACGGACGGCCTTTTCACGTGGGTGTTGGTAACAGAGGCGCCAAGGATCGTGGAGGAAATAAAACCATCCGTGAAAATATTCTTCAACGCCGGATTGGCCGCAATGAGTTTATTCAGGCTGTCTTTGGGCCGCAGGTTGGAATATTCAACATTCGGGATCTTCCAGGACAACTGGTATAAGAGATTCGTGCGCGGTTTTGAAAACTGGTATTCATATCCCCAGGAACCATTGACCGAGGCCAGGTTAAAAAGTTCTTTCCGTTGAGTGGATGCCGCGTTGATCCCGAAAACCGTCCTGAAATTATTCCGTTTGTCTTTTCGTACGATCTTTTCCGCGAAAGGAAAGATAAATTTTGGGAAATAAACCGTGTTGCTCAGGACAAACTGTTGTGACTGGACAAAATTATTGCCGAGTTCAATCCCATAGCGGAAATTGGAATTTGCCTGTATGGCGGATTTGGCAAAATTCCTGAAAAGAAACCCCACATTTGCCCCGATACTGAAAAGGTTGCCCAGGTACTGGTTCTGGTTCTGACTGGTTTCCACATTGGCATTGAACGAATATTTTTTTGCCGAGGTAAGGCGGATAATAAAATCGGCCGTGTCCTGCCCTTTGCGCGGCAACTGTTCAATATTGGCCAGTCGCCAGGAACCCAGGGAGTTGAACCGGTTGATGGTTTTGAAGTAATTTTTCTGGTTGTAGAGATCTCCGCGGCTAAAATAGATATGCTGGGGAAATATCTTTGGTTTAAAGGCATTCCGGTAGGAAATAACCTGGATACCGTTGACCATCACCGTACGGGATTTCAGCCCGATCGTATCCGGGCTGTACTCCGGGTACACGCTGATATTTCCTACAAAATACTTGGCGAGTTTGCTGCTGTCGTAACCCGGGCGCAGGATGATCTCCAGGTTGGCCGTGGGGTTTTCCCTTTTTTCTTTCAGTTTCTGCAGGATCTGTAACTGCTCGAAAGGATCCAGGGTCGGGCGCAGCAGTTCAATATCGAGGGTATCCCAGATCCCTTTTAATTCCTCGCGGTTGAAACGCAGGTACCCATTGTCGCGGTACAGATCCACCAAGCGGTCCAGTTCCAGGGAGACCGTAGTCTTGGCGAAAGGTTCTCCTTTTTTCAGCAGGGATTCATTTTTACTGGCCAGGGTGATCGCCTGTAATTCGGGTTGTTTGAGATTGTAACTGATCGAGTCCAGCTTCACCACTTTACCGGTTTGCACATAAAAATTGATAATGGCCCGTTGCTGGTCATTCCGGATGAGGGTGGTATCCCTGTAATAAATGGAATCGTGGAAATAGCCCAGGGAGTTCAGCAGGGCGCGCATATAAAGGATGGAGCGGTCGGCGTTTTCCCTTTTATAAACCGGCGGTTTATTTAGGATCGGCCTGTTAAATCCCCCTTTGGCAAAGAATTTCCGGACCGTTCTCACTTTCATGCTGTCATCCAGCTGGTTCTCGAGCCGGGAGGTCAGGACTTCTTTATCTTCCGTTGAAAGATTCCCGTTCACTGCGATTGTAGTCTCGAATACGAAAGGAGTTCCTTTTGGATAGTTTTTCGGAATAACTTTACAGGATACAAGGAAAAAAAACAGGACAGGCATCGCCGGCAGGGGCAGCAGAAGTCTGGAAAGAATGGAAGGCCGGCCTGTTATCATAAAATGTTAAAGAGTAACTATGCTTGTTAAATCGAAGATCAAATATATTCAAAGTTTAGGCCAGAAAAAATTCAGGGACGAGACAGGGGTTTTTATTGCCGAAGGTCCCAAGATCGTAAAAGAACTCCTGAATGCCGGGCCTGCCCTGGTCCAGGAAGTCTATGCGCTGCCGGAATGGATTACGGAGAATCAGCATTTATTGAAGCATACACTTACGGAGGAGATCACCGGGGCAGAATTGCAAAAAATTTCACAATTAAAAACACCGAACAAAGTGCTGGCCCTGGCAGGCCAGTTTACCCATGAGCAAATGGAGGTAAAGGGCCGCCTTACACTGGCCCTCTGCGGAATACAGGATCCCGGAAACCTGGGCACCATCATCCGGATCGCTGACTGGTTCGGGATCACCCAGGTTGTTTGCAGTGAGGATTCGGCTGATCTGTACAATCCCAAAGTCATCCAGTCCACCATGGGGAGTATTGCCCGTGTGCGTGTTTATTATTCAAACCTGGCTGATTTGATAGGAGATCCGGCAGGCGTACCTGTTTATGCCACGGTGCTGGACGGCCAGGATGTATCGAAAATAGAAAAACCGGGGCAGGGCATCCTGCTGATCGGCAATGAATCAAAGGGGATCCCCCCGGAATTACTCCAAAGGGCCAGTGTCCGGATCACGATTCCAAAAAAAGGCGGGGCGGAGTCACTGAATGCGGCGGTAGCGGCAGGGATTATTTTGTCCCATCTCACCTGAAACGGATCGCTTTTACCGGCTGGATTTTTCTCACCAATAAAGAGGGGATCATCATAATGAGAAAGGAGATCAGCAGGGTGCCGGCGCCGACCAGGGCAACCTGCCATCCTACGATCTTCACGGCGGCCGTACTCAGGTAATAGGCTTCTTCTTTTAACCGGATAAAGCCGGTTTGTTGCTGGATCCATAACAAGATCAGGGCCAGTGCTGTACCGGTCAGGATCCCTGTCAGCGTGATGATCAGGGAATGCCGCAGGAATATTTTCTGCACGGTCCAGTTAGTGGCTCCCAGTGATTTTAAGATACCGATCATGCGTACACGCTCCAGTACCAGGATCAGCAGGCAGGTGATCAGGTTGATAACCGCCACGGCCACCATAAAACCGATCAGCACATTGCGGGTCACGTCCTGCATGCTCAGCCAGTCAAAAATATTGGGAGATATTTTTTTCACACTGATCGCATCCCAGGTTTCCGGAAAAACGTCCATGGCATAAAGTTGTTTTGCTACGGTATCCGTCTTGTGGTAATTCCGGAGAAAAATTTCATAACCGCCCACCTGGTCATCGTTCCATTGATTCAGGTTCCGGATCAGCCGGATATCACCAATGGCAAAAAGCCGGTCGTATTCCTCAATGCCGGTTTTATAGATACCGGCAATACATATTTTTTTGGGCCGGGTTTCCATACCGGGTTTGAGAAAATAAATGACCAGGCTGTCCCGCACTTTCAGTTTCATCCGGGATGCCGTATAGTCGGATACCAGGATATCCCGGCTGAATACAGTATCCGTAAAACGGATGGGGCTTCCTTCTTTGATGAATTGCTTCAGGTTATTAAAATCAAAACTGCTGTCAATTCCTTTCACGAGTACTCCTTCAATATCCTCCCTTGTTTTCAGCAGGGCATAACGGGTGGCGAAGGGATGAATGCTTTTTACCTCCGGGTTTTGCGCAATGGCCCGGACCAGTTCCGCATTATGCGTAATCGGGATCTCTTCCGATATGATGGCTTTGCCGGGTTGTTTTTCCTGTACCCGGACATGTCCCCAGAAACTGAATATCTTCTGACTGACGGCTTCCTGGAAACCGTTGGCCAGGGCCAGGGTCACGATCATGACCATCACACTGATTACCGTAGCCACCACGGATAAACGGATAATAAACCTGGAAAAGGTTTTTTGCTGGTTAAACGCGATACGGTTAGCTATGAATCCTGCAACCTTCAATGGTGATTTTTTGTCTTGTTCAAAAATAAGGTGCTGCTCAGGATTTATCCTGTTTTTTACTGTATTTTCAGATAATATTTTAACTTAATTGCCCCGATGAAATACCCGTTGTTCTTCCTGTTCCTGTTCCCGCTCACCCTTCCGGCCCAGGAGCCGGACCATGTGTATAAACCGAATATCCGCTCTGTCAAATTGTTTAAATACGGGGATATCTACAGCTACCCGGTGCTGCAACTGGGCGGCAATGAACAACTGGAACTGCATTTCGATGATATGGATAATGATGTAAAGAGTTATTATTACAGTTTCCAGCTTTGCAACGCGGACTGGACCCCGGCCAATGTGCAGTCGTATGATTATATCCGTGGTTTCCAGAGTAACCGGATCGGCACTTACCGCAGTTCGTCCATCGTACAGACCCGCTATACGCATTACCAGGCCATCCTGCCGGAAAGGAATTCAGCCCCGGTCAAAGGAGGTAATTACCTGCTGAAAGTATTCCTCAATGATGATACTTCCAAACTGGCTTTTACCAAGCGCATCCTGGTGGTGAATAAAAAGACTTCGGTATCCGCGCAGGTACTGCAGCCTTACAACGGAAATTTATTTCAGACCCACCAGCGTGTGCAGGTCGCGGTGAGCACGGCGGCCGGGCAGGTCAACCCCTTATCCCCGCAGGACATTAAAGTGGTGGTATTGCAGAATTATAACTGGACTCAATCCACCGTCATTGACCGGCCGAGCCTGTTCCGGGGCAATTATTATGAGTACAGCGATGAAGAGAATACCACGTTTGCCGCAGGTAAAGAATGGAGATGGGCCGACCTGCGCAGCTTTCGTTTGCGGAGCGACCGGGTGCAGAAAATTGTGGACAGTGATACTTCCGCACGGATTGATATCTACATCAACCCGGACCTGGACCGGAGGCAGCAGATCTATATGTATTACCGGGATATCAACGGTCTTTTTACTTCCGAAAACGAGGACAATGGCAATCCGTACTGGCAGGCTGATTATGCCTGGGTACATTTTACCTTTGTACCGCCGGGCAACCAGCCATATGCGGGAAAAAATATTTACCTGTTTGGGGAACTTACTAATTATTTACCGGATGCGAATTCCCGGATGGAGTTCAACCCGGTGAAAGCTGTCTATGAAAAGGAACTGTACCTTAAACAGGGGTATTACAATTATTCTTATATCACCCTGCCCGACCGGGCACAGCCGGGGGGGCGTCCTGTGCCGGAGAATACGGAAGGGAATTACTGGGGTACGGAGAACGGTTATACCATCCTGGTTTATTTCAGGCCTTTTGGGGCCCGGGCGGATGAACTCATTGGATATGCACAGGTTAATTCCGCCTTTCCGCGCTGAACATTTTTTTCATTTCATCCGGTTCATTAACCTTCGCTGCCTTATCTTTGCGGCGGCAGGTCTTACACGACCAGCTCCTGCTGAACCCTCCCAGGGCCGGAAGGCAGCAAGAGTAGGTGGTTGAGCGGTGCGATGTAATAAGCCTGCCATTTTTTATTTCTATTCCCCGTATTCGGGTTTAAAATACAGCAACATGAAATTTTTCATTGACACGGCCAACCTGGCACAGATCAAAGAGGCCAATGAACTGGGGATCCTGGATGGGGTCACCACCAATCCTTCCCTGATGGCCAAAGAGGGGATCAAGGGCGAAGCGGCCGTAATGGAACATTATAAGACCATCTGTGAACTGGTGGACGGTGATATCAGTGCCGAAGTGATCAGCACCGAATTCAGTGCCATCGTGGAAGAAGGAAAAAAACTGGCGGCTATTCATCCGAATATTGTGGTGAAAGTGCCGATGATCAAAGACGGGATCAAAGCCATCAAGTGGTTTTCCGATAACGGAATCCGGACCAACTGTACCCTGGTATTTTCAGCCGGCCAGGCCATTCTGGCGGCAAAAGCGGGGGCCACCTATCTTTCCCCGTTTATAGGCCGGATTGATGACAGCAACTGGGATGGGATCGAACTGATCTCCCAGATTTCCCATATCTATTCCATACAGGGATATAAAACTGAGATCCTGGCGGCTTCAATCCGCAACGCACTCCATATTGTAAAATGCGCGGAAGCCGGTGCGGATGTCTGCACCTGTCCGCTGGATTCGATCCTCGGCCTGCTGAAACATCCGCTGACCGATATCGGGCTGGCGAAATTCCTGGAGGATGCGAAGAAGTTTGCATAAGAATATTTCCTGAACAATACAAAGAACCCCGCACGACGGGGTCTTTTTTTGCAGGGAAACGCAGAAAATACACTGTTTACAGAATCCAGCGTTGCGTTAAGTTTGAAAAGCAGCTATCAAAAGCCGCGAGCGGAAAGCGATGAGCTGTGATATCTAAAGTTAGTGATCGTACTATTAGTCCCGCTGCTCACAGCACCTGACCCGTGACTTAATACAAAATGCGTCAGGGTATAGTTAACCGGGCACCAGGTGTTACCATTATTGCCTGCGCCTGGCTTTCTGCTTTTTCCCGGCAGGGGATTGCATGATTTGTTGCAGGGGTGGCAGCTCCGGATCAGGCAGGGTTTTGATCCAGATTGTTTTTTCAATAACAAGATTCCGGTTGGCTTTCAGGGTGACTGTTATGGTCACGGTTTTTTCTTTAAAATCACTGGGAATAATAAGCTCATTGCCTTCAAAACGGGCCGTGGCACAGGTGAATTCCACTTCCCTGGCCGTCATCGGCAACCAGTGCCCGTTACTGAGTTTTCCATCCACATTGATATAATTATACTGCCCTTTTTTCAGGCTATCTGTGTACAGGTGGAAATAAATACTGTCCACTTTCTGTGCCCGCAGAGTGGTAGCTAAAAAGATCATTGGTATAAAAAAAACGGTTCTCATGTCCAGTAAAGGTCGAAAAACCGGGCCAAAAAGTTGTATGAAGTTAACGGGATACCGAAATGCGGGCTTTAGAGTAACTTAGATACCGGAAGGAGGGCCGGGGAAAGAGCGGTTCACTAAACTTTAACACAGCCTTGAAGATGAACAAAAAAATCAGCCGGATCATAAAGACGGCCATTATTCTTGCCCTGCTGGGATTCATTTGCCCGGCAACTGCACAAACCGTTGCCAAATTGCACGAAAGAGCCATCGTGGTGGACACCCACAATGATTGCCTGACCGAACTTACCTTAAAGGGGAAAGATATAACCAGTAGGCTGAACAGCGGGCACAGTGATTTATACCGCTGGAAAAAAGGAGCACTGGATGTACAGTTCTTCTCCGTGTGGACCGATAAAACACCCCGGAATGCGGCAGGCTTTTTCCATGATGCACTGGAAGAGATCGATTCCCTGCACCGGATCATTCTCCGCAACCCTGACCGGATAACTTTTGGAGAAACCTACCGCGAGATAAGAAACCGGGCACATAAGGATAAACTGGTAGCCCTGATCGGGGTCGAGGGCGGACACATGATTGAGGAAGACCTGCAGAAGCTGGATAGCCTTTATGCGCTGGGAATGCGTTATCTCACACTGACCTGGAACAACAGTACTTCCTGGGCCAGCAGCGCTATGGATGAGACCCTTTACCCGGAGAAAATCAAGCACGCGGGGTTGAACGATTTCGGGAAAAAGCTGGTGGAACACCTGAACGAACTCGGCGTGATCGTGGACCTTTCGCATACAGGGGAAAAGACTTTTTATGATGCCATTGCGGTTTCGAAAAAACCGGTTTTGCTTTCTCATAGTTCTGTGTGGTCGATTTGCCCGGTATTCCGCAACGTAAAAGACGATCAGATAAAGGCAGTTGCTAAAAATGGTGGTGTGATCTGTATTAATTTTTATTCGGGGTTTATCAGTAAAGAGTATGATCAGCGACAGGCTTTCCTGCTGAACCAGAAAGAACTACTGTTTGCAAAGAGCGATACGTTCCTGGCCGGCCTGGGACTGTCAGCGGGCTCGGATAGCGCGGAGCGGATGGTCCGCTGGAATGCCTGGTATGATTCATCGATGAATGCTGTTCGCCCTACGCTGGAACAGTTGGTCGATCATATTGATTATATCGTAAAGCTGGTGGGTGACCGGTACGTGGGGATCGGATCTGACTATGACGGGGTAAGTTCAGTGCCGGTCGGACTGGATGACGTATCCACTTACCCGAAAATTACGGAAGAACTCCTGCGAAGGGGATACTCCAATAAATCCATCAAACGGATACTGGGTGGCAATGTGATGCGGGTAATGAAAGCAAATTTCAGGTAGGGAACCGGGAATTTCCGGGCCAGTAAAGTTCAACTACTGACGGCTACAAAGCTTAAGCTGCACCCTGTTTTTTATGCAGCGAAAATCTATAAGTGCATTTCGTTTTTCAGGTTCGTCTCCCGGGCCACCCCGGGTTTTCAAAAAATAACCCCGGTAAATTACCAGGGTTACTATGTTAAGGTGAAAAATGGCTTAACGAAGGAACAGCATCTCCCGGTATTTCGGCAGGTACCATTCGCGGTCATCCACCAGCAGTTCCAGTTTGTCCACATGATACCGGATCTGGTCAAAGAAGGCATCTTTTACCTGGCTTTGATAAGCGATCGCCTTGGTGCGGGTATTGTCCATATTGTTGCACACTTTACGGGCTTCGATCATCTTCTCCACCAGGTCGGCTGTTTTGTTAATATGCTCGGAGATCTTTTCCAGGATCTGCTTTTGATTGGCAAACCCGCTCTCGGGAATACCGGATTCTTTCAGCCCGCGGATATTATTGATCAGCAGGTTCTGGTAGCGGATGGCCGTGGGTAAGATATGACTGGTGGCCAGTTCACCCATGATCCGGCTTTCGATCTGCACTTTCTTGATGTATTTTTCCAGTTCGATCTCGTGACGGGCTTCCAGTTCGTTGTGGCTGTAGATATGATTGCTTTCAAACAGCTTCTTGGCCTTGTCAGTGAGCATGGCATCGAGGGCAAGGGGAGTGGTCTTCACATTCGGCAGGCCTCTTTTCTCCGCTTCTTTCGCCCAGGCTTCGCTGTAACCGTCACCTTCAAACAGCACTTTCTCGCTGGCTACGATATACTGGCGGATCACATGCATGATCGCGATCTCTTTCTTTTCCCCTTTTTCAATCAGGGCATCCACTTCTTTCTTGAACTGCTTCAGCGTATCAGCCATGATGGTATTTAGCACGGTCATGGGGTTGGCACAGTTGGCAGTTGAACCCACGGCACGGAATTCAAACTTATTACCGGTGAAGGCAAAGGGAGAAGTCCGGTTGCGGTCTGTATTGTCCATCAGCAGTTCCGGGATGCTCTTGTGGATATCGATCTTCAGCATGCTTTCATCGGTCTCATCCATTTTATCAGACACTCTTTCCTTCACATCCTGCAGCACTTTGGATAAATACTGGCCAATAAATACAGAGATGATTGCGGGAGGCGCTTCGTTGGCGCCCAACCGGTGGTCATTCGGGGCAGAAGCAATAGATGCACGCAGCACATCCGCGTAATCGTGCACCGCCTTGATGGTGTTCACAAAGAATGTGAGGAACATCAGGTTGGTCTTCGGTGTTTTACCGGGGGCCAGCAGGTTTACACCGGTATCGGTGGCCATGCTCCAGTTATTGTGTTTACCGCTTCCATTGATACCGGCAAAGGGTTTCTCATGGAGCAGTACGCGGAGGTTATGACGACGGGCAACACGGTCCATCACATCCATCAGCAGGGAGTTGTGATCTACGGCCACACTCACTTCTTCGAAAATGGGGGCGCACTCAAACTGAGCAGGGGCCACTTCATTGTGACGGGTACGCAGGGGGATCCCGAGTTTGTAGGCTTCGGTTTCAAAATCCCGCATATAAGTGTAGATCCTTTCAGGGATGGATCCGAAATAATGGTCTTCCAGTTGCTGGTTTTTAGCGGAGGAATGACCGTAAACAGTCCTGCCGGTCATCACCAGGTCAGGCCGGGCATTGTACATGGCCTCATCAATTACAAAATATTCCTGCTCCCAGCCGAGGGTGGCGGTAACACGGGTTACATTCTTGTCAAAATAATTACATACATCCACGGCAGCCTTGTTCAGCGCGTCCAGTGCTTTTAACAGCGGTGCTTTGTAATCCAGGGAATCACCGGTGTAAGAAACAAAGATGGTGGGAATACAAAGGGTTTTGCCCTGCCCGATCTCCATGATAAAGGGGGGAGAAGAAGGATCCCAGGCCGTATAACCGCGGGCTTCAAAAGTAGCGCGCAGGCCACCACTGGGAAAAGAAGAAGCATCGGGCTCCTGTTGTACCAGGGCATCTCCTTCAAACTGTTCGATCGGTGTACCGTCACCTTTTAATGTAAAGAAAGAATCATGTTTTTCAGCAGTGGTACCGGTAAGGGGCTGGAACCAGTGAGTGAAGTGGGTAACCCCTTTTGCTTCCGCCCAGGCACGGATACCATTGGCGATCTGGTTGGCCACCGCCCTGTCAATTTTATGACCGGCTTTGAGGGATGACCGAAGACTTTTGTAAGCCTCTTCGCTCAATACCTCACGGGCGGTTTGAAGCGTAAATACATTGCTGTTGAAAATGCCAGTGATTTTGGCTGATCCGTCCACCTTAACCGTGGAATTGGAGGAAAGACCATTGATTGCATTAAAACGTAGTGACATTTGGGATGTGTTTTTTGCAAAGCAAAGCAATTGCCGCTGTTCTTCCAATTTTTTATCAGAATATGAGGAAATAGTTGAGAAAAATGTGTTTAAATCAAGAAATTAGTAAAAAAATAGAGAGTTGATGGCTGAAATCTAAATATTATTATATTTTTTAATACTGTTTCTAATAAGGCGGGAAATAAAGGACCAATCGGTTTGTGCGATCATGGGAATGACCAATAGAGGAATGATGATACTCCGGTACCGCACAATGGCACCAATATTATTATTACTATAGCCGATTGCGAGCAATACAGATACTGAAAAATAAATACAGAAATAAAGCAACGGCCCCGAACGGGAGCCATCCGCTCTTCGCCAGAGAAATAACAGGAAGAGACCCAGCAGCAGGTTTATTTCCACAGAAGCGGCCAGGGAAAGAAAATGATGTACATCGCCGGGATAGGGCCGGAACATCGACAGCGAAATGGCCTGTGGGGTATTTTTTAAAAAACCGGTGGCGGTGGGTTCAAGTTCCCGGATAGGAACGGTCGTTTTCCCTTTCAGTTTTACAAATTCCTGTTGTTTATCCGCCACGGCCTGCGGAAAGTCGAGCCGGGAACTCAGGTGTTTGGCCGTAAAAAAAAGGAAGACAAAGAAAAGGTACGCGATGCCGAAGATCCATTTCCCCTTTTGCGGATACCGGTTGGCCAGTAGCCAGGTCAGCAGGGCCGGCAGCAACAAGACCACCAGGAAATTGCGGAGGGTCAGCACCAGTAACAGGCCGGCGGCCAGCGCGGTTATCTTCCGGGCGCTGAACCTTTTCTCCTTGTTCCCGAAATAGATACTGTAAACACAAAGGGCAATTCCTGTAAAGATCAGTCCCTCTTTATGGATACCACTGGTCCAGTAAAGAAAGGAAGGGATCAGGAAAGTGGCCAGCAGAATGGTCAGTCGTTTACCGGGGAAAGCGTCGTTCATTACCCGGAAAATGGCCATGGCACCGAAGAGGGTAAAAAATGAGTAGAAGATAACATTTACATAGTAGTGCCCCTGGCTGAAAATATTGAAAACCGAAAGCAGTTTGATAAAAAAGCTCCCTTTCAGGTCATTCCAGTACGAATCGCTGCTTTCAAAAAAACGGGAAAAACCGTCTGCATACGAGGTCTGGAACAGGTTGGTAAAATAGTCGTGCGGGTTGTTTAGCAGCAAATGATATTCGTATAGGCCATTGGTATGAAAGTTCCAGGTATCCCACATCCGGGCATGGCCGCTGTAGTAGATTCCGATCCAGCCATAAAAGATTCCCGCCAGCACTTTCAGCAGTAAAATGATAATGAGCTGGGATTTGCTGAGCCCCGAACGGGTAAAGAATTTTACCCGGGTAACCAGCCAGGCAAACAGGAAGAGGTAGCCGGCAAACAGAAGGTATTCCACACAACAGGTTTAGCCCGCAATAATAGCCAATATTGCCGTGATTGCCGGCACAAAGTTGACAAGTTCTGCTGTCTCAGTGGTCTCCATGCTTTACCTTTGCATTTCAATTTTCAGCCTACATGGAAGTTACCGTAAAAACCGCCGAACAACTCAGGTTAACAGCCGCCGAATTTGAACTGATCAAACAAAAACTGGGACGCAACCCCAACTTCAATGAACTCTGTGCCTTCTCCGGGATGTGGAGTGAACATTGCAGTTATAAAAATTCCATCAAATGGTTAAAAACCCTTCCCCGTGAAGGAGGCCGCATGCTGGTCAAAGCCGGTGAAGAAAATGCGGGACTGATGGATATTGGTGATGGGCTGGGTGTGGTTTTTAAGATCGAATCGCATAATCACCCCTCTGCCATCGAACCGTTCCAGGGCGCTGCTACCGGGGTAGGTGGAATCCACCGCGATATCTTTACCATGGGGGCCCGCCCCATCGCGGCCCTGAACTCCCTCCGGTTCGGGAATCTTGAAGAAGACAAAACGCAGCATTTATTATCCGGTGTGGTTCATGGGATCGGCCATTATGGTAACTGTTTTGGAGTGCCTACCGTGGGAGGCGAAATTTACTTTGACGAATGCTATCATACCAACCCGCTCGTGAATGCAATGAGTGTGGGTATTGTAAAAGCCGGTGAAACCGTTTCGGCTACTGCCCTGGGCAAGGGCAATCCCGTCATGTTTGTAGGCAGTGCCACCGGTAAAGACGGAATCGGCGGGGCTTCTTTCGCTTCCGCGGATATTACTGCCGAAAGTACACAGGATCTTCCCGCAGTCCAGGTAGGTGATCCCTTCCAGGAGAAAAAATTACTGGAGGCCTGCCTGGAAGTGATACAAACAGGCGCCGTGGTAGGTATGCAGGATATGGGGGCCGCAGGTATTATTTGCTCCACGGCGGAAATGAGCGCCAAAGGAGAAGTGGGCATGCGTATTGACCTGGATAAAGTCCCGACCCGCCAGGAAAACATGAAGACCTGGGAACTGCTGCTGAGCGAAAGCCAGGAACGAATGTTACTGGTTGCTGAAAAAGGAAGAGAAGCGGAAGTGAAAAAAGTGTTTGAAAAATGGGACCTGCCCTGCTCTGTGATTGGCGAAGTGACGGACGACGGACTGCTGAATTTTTATATGAACGGGCAACTCGAAGCTTCGCTTCCTGCCTATGAACTGGTGCTGGGTGGCGGAGCTCCACAATATGACCGCGAATACAGGAAGCCGGCCTATTTAGCGGACCTGGAAAAATTTGACCCTGCTGCAATAGATGTTCCCGGTGATCTGCGTAAAGTGGCGGAGGAACTGGTTCGCCTGCCTTCCATTGCTTCCAAGCGCTGGGTCTATAACCAGTACGACAGCATGGTGGGAACCAATAATACATCCACCAATGCGCCTACCGACGCAGCTGTTGTATTAGTAAAAGGGACTACAAAAGGAATTGCCATTACCACGGATTGCAACAGCCGTTATGTGTATGCGGATCCATATAAAGGAACGATGATCGCAGTAAGTGAAGCGGCCCGCAATATTGTTTGCAGTGGCGGCCAGCCGCTGGGCGTGACCAATTGCCTCAATTTCGGGAACCCCTATGACCCGGAAGTTTATTACCAGTTTGTCCAGGCCATCAAAGGGATGGGAGAGGCCTGCCGCAGGTTTGATACACCCGTTACCGGCGGGAATGTGAGTTTTTATAACCAGAACCCCGAGGGGCCTGTGTACCCGACACCGACTATTGGCATGGTGGGACTCCTGGAAGAGGTGAGTAAGAAAATGACCCTGCATTTCAAAAAGCAGGGGGATGTGATCCTGCTGGTCGGGGCATCGGGGAATGATATCGGTTCATCCCAGTACCTGGCAAAGATCAGGGGAGTGGAAATGTCCCCGGCACCGCAATTTGATATGGAGGAAGAATTTACCTTGCAGCAAACAATCACCGGGCTGATTGGTAAAGGGCTGGTTGAATCGGCTCATGATATCAGTGAAGGAGGGCTGTTCATCAGCCTCCTGGAAGCCGGCTTTCCCCTTAACCTGGGCTTTGATGTGGTGGCCAGTGACAGCGGGATCCGGAAAGATGCATACTGGTTCGGCGAAAAGCAAAGTCGCGTGGTGGTTTCTGTCAGGAAAGAAAACCTGGAAGCCCTGAAAAAAGCGCTGGGCGATCACCCTTATGAAGAACTGGGTATGGTGACCGATGGCAGCGTGGAACTGGATGGTATGGAATGGGGAACAATCGGGGAGTGGAAGGAAAGTTATGATACATCAATCGAAAATTATTTGTCAAAGGAAGAAGCAGGGTCAGCCCTGAGTTCAATCTGATGTCATGAATTCTTTTTTTGATTTTATTACCGGCGGATTCTTTAATTACCTCGGGGCAGCCTGGCGGAAAATGTATTTGAAGGAAAAGTATTCGTTGTTGGTAAAAGAAAACCTGAGCAACAGCTATGGAATGCTCATCATGACTGTCATCCTTTTTATTTTTTTTATCCTGATCAAATTATTGGCTTAATCTTCGGCTATGGATCGCAATTCAGTTATACTGCTCACTGGTGCCGCCGGCTTCATCGGTTCTTATTTGCTGGGTT
Source organism: Sphingobacteriales bacterium (assembly GCA_016192105.1). Lineage (GTDB taxonomy): Bacteria > Bacteroidota > Bacteroidia > Chitinophagales > Chitinophagaceae > JJ008. The sequence goes on from JACPUV010000025.1 coordinate 65,944, forward strand.
ACCTGAATAAGGAAGGGTACGGGCGGATCATTATCGTGGATGATTTTGGCCGGGACGATAAAAAGCCCAACTATGGCAGCAAAAAGTTTCTGCAGCAGGTAGAACGGGACCAACTGTTTGACTGGCTGAAATCCACCGGGACAAAGGTCGATTTTATCTTTCACCTCGGCGCCAGAACCGATACCACCGAATTCGATTACCGGATCCACGAGAAACTGAACCTGGAATATTCCAAAAAGATCTGGCAGTACTGCACCGAAAATAACATTCCCCTGGTCTATGCCTCCTCGGCTGCTACATACGGGGCCGGCGAACTGGGCTACAAAGATGATCACGGGATCGTGGAACAACTAAAACCCCTGAACCCCTACGGAGTATCCAAAAATGAGTTTGATAAATGGGCCCTGGCACTATCACTTGCCAGCCAGGCACCTGGCGCCCCGCACCTGACACCTCCTGTCTGGCAGGGCTTAAAATTTTTCAACGTCTATGGCCCCAACGAATACCACAAAGCCCGAATGGCCAGTGTGATCTTCCATTCTTCCAACCAGATCCGCAGCACCGGTAAAGTAAAACTCTTTAAATCCCACCGGTCAGGGTATAAAGACGGGCAGCAACTCCGGGATTTTATTTATGTGAGGGATGTGGCACAGGTCTGTGTATGGCTTATGCAGCACAAAGCTCCCTCCGGTTTGTACAACCTCGGAACCGGTAAGGCCCGGAGTTTTGAAGATTTGGCCAGGGCCACTTTCGCGGGCATGGGAGTTGAACCGGTTATTGAGTATATCGATATGCCTGAAGACATCCGCGACAACTACCAATACTTCACCGAAGCGGATATGCAGAAATTAAGAACAGCGGGTTATACCAGGCCCTTTAGCTCCCTCGAAGAAGGGGTGGGTGATTACGTGAAAAACTTTCTTAAGGACCGGAAATACTATTAACCCGGATCCGGCAGCTCACCCTCTGCTATTTCAGCTTGTAACAGGCTGCTCCGTGTGACAAGAACAGTGACCTTCATTTCGTGGAAAACCGAAAATGACTGATTGAAATGACTTTTGCTAAAAGAGGTAAGCGTACTGCTCTAACACACGTTCATTTTCTCCAATTAGTTCCGGTATTATCAGTTCGCCTCATGATTATGCTGTAATTTTATAGCTGTAATTGAAAACAAAAAAGGTATGTCAAAGAAAATTGCGATCATCGGTGGCGGAAATTTAGGAGCATCTATAGCAGACGGGCTGATCATGAGTGAATTCAGCCGCCCGGTGGAGATTACCATTACCCGCCGCAACCTGTCCCCGCTCAGCCGCTTCGCTGAAAGGGGCTGCATGGTACACAGTGATAACAAAAAAGCCGTGCGGGAGAGTGAAGTGATCATCCTGGCAGTGAAACCCTATAATTACGCTGATATCGTAAAAGAAATAAAGCCCCTGCTCAATCCAAGAAAGCATATAGTAGTATCTGTTATTACCGGGATATGGATCGATCAGTTACAAAAAGCGATCGGTAAACCTGTTCCTGTGATCCGGGCCATGCCCAATACGGCCATTGCCATCCAGCAAAGCATGACCTGCCTTTCCCCTGCAGGAACAACCAAGGCACAGATTGAATATATCCAGGAGTTATTCAGCCAGCTCGGCAAGACCGTCCTGATCGATGAAAAGCTGATGGATGCTGCCACTGTGCTCGGTGCCTGTGGTACCGCGTATGCCATGCGGTATATCCGCGCCAATATCCAGGGCGGAATCGAGATCGGCTTTGATGCGGCCACTGCTTCCCTGATTGCTGCGCAGACCATCAAGGGGGCCGCCGAACTCCTGCTGGAGAAAGGCACCCATCCTGAGCACGAGATCGATAAAGTGACCACACCGAAAGGCTGTACCATTGCAGGGCTGAACGAGATGGAGCACCAGGGATTCAGTTCCTCGCTGATCAGGGGACTGGTGGCGAGTTATAATAAGATACAGAAAGACTGAATTTGATCCGCTGTGACTTTATAAACAGGGAATCGGGGAAGTTAAATTTGTCCTCACTAAACTACTGTTTTTTCCACATCCCGTATTACTCATAATAACGGCAATTAAATTTCTATTACCTTTACACGACCTCCCGGATTTTTTCTACCGAACTACTTCCGATGGTCAGCAGGGTGGGGTTTTTCACAGAATTTTTTTATTGACATTTCATTGATCCTGGTCAACCAGGATATGAGTTATTTTTTATAGCACCCCTGTTTAAGGAACTGATAAAACTGACCGTCATGGCTAAATACATCTTTGTTACAGGGGGCGTTACTTCTTCGTTGGGAAAGGGCATTATCGCCGCATCCCTCGCTAAATTATTACAGGCAAGGGGGCTGAGAGTGACCATCCAGAAATTTGACCCCTATATCAATGTGGATCCCGGTACGCTGAATCCTTATGAACACGGGGAATGCTTTGTAACGGAAGACGGGGCCGAAACCGACCTTGACCTCGGTCACTATGAACGGTTCCTCAATATTTTTACTTCACAGGCAAACAATGTAACCACGGGCCGGATCTACCAGACGGTGATCAATAAGGAGAGGGAAGGGGCCTATCTCGGCAAAACCGTACAGGTGGTGCCACATATTACCGATGAGATCAAACGCCGGATGCAGCTCCTCGGCCAGAGCGGGGAATATGATATCGTAATTACCGAGATCGGTGGTACTGTAGGGGATATTGAGAGCCTGCCCTTTGTGGAAGCCGTACGCCAGCTGCAATGGGAACTGCCCGAAGAAGATTCGGTGGTCGTGCACCTGACACTGATCCCTTACCTGAAAGCGGCCAAGGAACTGAAGACAAAACCCACCCAGCACAGTGTGCGGATGCTGAGCCAGGAGGGGGTACACCCGGATGTGATCGTGTGCCGTACCGAGCGGACCCTGGGCCCGGACCTGCGCCGTAAGATCGCGCTGTTCTGTAATGTAAAACAGGAAGCAGTGATCGAAGCTGCCGATGCCCCCACAATTTATGAAGTACCCCTGCTGATGATGCGGGAAGGACTGGATAAGATCGTCCTGAAAAAAATGGGGATTACAGAATACAAGGAGCCCGAGCTGACCAAATGGAAGGAATTTCTCGATAAACTGAAATACCCGAAAGGCAAGGTTACGATCGGCCTGATCGGAAAGTACCTGGAACTGCAGGATGCCTACAAGTCCATTCTCGAATCCTTTGTACATGCCGGTGCCATCAATGAATGCCAGGTACAGGTAGTAAATGTGCACAGCGAATTTATTACAGCGGATAACGTAAGCGAAAAACTAACCGGCCTCGACGGCTTGCTGGTGGCGCCCGGCTTCGGACACCGGGGAGTGGAAGGAAAGATCGTGGCGGTGAAATATGCCCGTGAGAACAGCCTGCCTTTCTTTGGCATCTGTCTCGGTATGCAGATGGCCAGCATCGAATTTGCCCGTGATGTGCTGGGGCTGAAAGAAGCCCATTCCACCGAAATGAACCCCGAAACTCCTGACCCGGTGATCGACCTGATGGAGGAACAAAAGAAAGTAACAGCCAAGGGGGGCACCATGCGACTGGGAACCTTCCCCTGCGAGATCAGGGAGGGGTCCCTGGCAGCCCGTATATATGGCCAACCGATGATCAGCGAACGGCACCGTCACCGTTGGGAATTCAACAATAAATACCTGGAACAGTTTGAGAAGGCGGGCATGGTAGCCAGCGGAAAGAACCCGGGTACCGGCCTGGTAGAGATCATCGAACTGAAGAATCACCCTTTTTTCATTGGTGTACAGTACCACCCGGAACTGAAAAGCACCGTGGAAAATCCCCAACCCATCTTTGTACATTTTATCAGGGCCGCCAAAGATTATGCGGAGAAAAAGGTAGAGACGAAGAACCCATTGTTACAAAGCGAGATGAGTTAGCCTGTTACCGGGCGCCGGGTACACTGTGCGTTCGGTATGCGCTTCCTTAAACCAGGGCCTGATGGCTGGAAATTACCGGTTGCCGGCTGCAGACTGCCATCTCCGGGCATCCCGTCCCTTTACCCTATCTTTGCGACCTTAAATTTTCCCCCAGAATGAATTTCGACCGTAATACCATCATTGGCTTTGTGATACTGGCCCTGCTGTTCTTTGGCTACTTCTATTACAATAACCAGGAACAACTTCGCTTTAACAAACAAACAGCGAGAGAAAAGTTTGTGAAGGACTCCATTGCCAAAACCCAAAGACCCCCGGTGGATACAGTGGCCCTGAAAGCTGACAGTGCCAAAGCGGATACCCTGAAAAAACTGGCGGATGCCGGCACTTTCAAAGAGGCTGCAATAGGAACGGAGCAATTGGTGCAAGCGGAAAATGACCTGATGAAGATCACGTTTAGCAGCAAGGGCGGTCAGGTGAAAAAAGTGGAATTGAAGCGATTCAGGGGAACCGACAGCAGCCTGTTGAAACTGGCAGCTTCTGATTTTGATAAGATCAGTTACCCGGTGCTCACCGGGCAGAACCAGACCGCCCAGACCGCTGACCTGTATTTCAGCCGGATCGATTCAACCAAAAATACAGACGGTAGTAAAAGTTATTCATTCTCGCTGACATCTTCCGACAGCAGCGCTTCTTCTTCCATTGTTCATAAGTTTACAGTGAAGCCCGGTGAATATATGATCGATTTTGATGTGGCAATGACCGGGGCGGATAAATTACTGACCCAGGGCAACCTGAACCTGACCTGGCAATACGCGGCTGCCCAGCAGGAATCTGATATTGATTTTGAAAAGCAGAATACCCAGGTAGGGTATGTTACCGACGGGGAATTTGATTACCACACGATCAGCAAAACGAACGATAAGAGTTTTAAGGAATCCGTTAGCTGGGTTGGCGTTCGCCAGCGTTTTTTCTTTTCTATCCTGGTGGCGAAGAAAAATTTTGCCGCAGGCAGCAGTATGGATTGGACCATTCCCGCTGACAGCACCAGGACCCTGGTACAGTCAACGGCCAATTTGAAAGTGCAGCTCCCCGTTGCTCCAACTGCAAATGCAGGGTTCAGCATTTATTATGGCCCCTCGGATTATCATATCCTGAAAAAATATGACCAGAAGTTTGAAAAACTGGTAAACCTGGGCCAGGGTATGTATTCGTTCGTGCGCCCGTTGAACCGGTTTGTTATCCTGCCGATTTTCGACTTTTTCAAGAACCTGAGCGCCGGCAGTATGGGACTGGCCATTGCTTTACTTACCCTGTTCATCCGGTTGCTGATCTCCCCGCTTACCTATACCAGTTACCTCAGTGGCGCCAAGATGAAAGCGCTTCGGCCTGAGATTGCCAAGCTGAAAGAAAAATTTGGCGCCGACCAGCAGGCCATGAGCATGGAGCAAATGAAACTGTTCAGGGAAGCCGGCGTTAACCCGCTGGGAGGGTGTATCCCGGCCCTGCTGCAGATCCCGATCTTCTTCGCCCTTTTCAGCTTCTTTAATTCCGAAGTAAGCCTGCGGGGCGCGGAATTCCTCTGGGCCCATGATTTGGCGGCTTATGATGCCCCGATTAAATTCGGTGTAAATATTCCGCTGCTGGGGGATCACCTGAGCTTATTCAACGTAACTGCCGCGGCTACCAGTTTCCTGATCTCCCTGTACAGCATGAGTATGACCCCGGACCAGGGTAATCCCATGATGAAATACCTGCCCTACATCTTCCCGGTATTCCTGTTGTTCTTCTTTAATAAGCTTCCTTCGGCCCTGACCTGGTATTATACCGTGTCCAATGTGGTAACCCTGGCCCTGCAGTTTGTGATCCAGAACTATATCATTGACCACGATAAGATACTGGCCAGGATTGATGAGAACCGGAAAAAGCCGAAAACCAAGTCCAAATGGCAGGAGCGGATGGAACAGATGCAGGAACAGCAGAAAAAAATGAAAGAGATGCAGAATAAGACCAAACGCTGATCTCGTTAAAAAAGTCATAAGAAAAACCGGGTTTTGCCTCAAAACACCCGGTTTTTTTATTTAAGCAACTTATTGGTTAAATTGGCACGTCTTTTATACATACAAGAGATAATAGAAAATGAAAAAAGCATCCCTTATAACCGTTTTACTGGTTTTCCTGTTTGCCGCTGAAGGACTCCGGGCCCAGCGCCGGCTCACGGAAGCGACCATTTCTTACGATATTGTCATCAATACCAGCAACAAGACGCCGCAGGCTGCCGATCTGCTGGACGGGGCCACCAGTGTCGTGTACCTGAAAGGCAATTCCAGCCGTGCGGATATGATCAGTTCGCTGGGTACCCAGGCAACGATAGTGGACGGTAAGACCGGGAATGTGACCGTACTGAAGGAATACGGGGAGCAGAAATACATGATCACAATGACCCGGGATGACTGGAAAGAGTCAAATAAGAAATACGAGGGGGTCACATTTACCTATGTGGAGGAGTACAAGACCATCGCCGGTTATAATTGTCAGAAAGCGGTGGGTAAACTCGCTGATGGCAGCAATTTCAATGTCTATTTTACCAGGGACCTGGTTCCGGTGAATAAGGATTTCCAGTACCTGAATAAAAACCTGCCCGGCCTGGCCATGCAATACGAAGCTACACTCGGTAATATGCTGGTTACCTATACGGTGTCCACAGTTAATTTCAACCCGGTGCAGCAATCAAAATTTGACCTGCCCAAATCCGGTTACAGGGTTATGACCTACGAAGAAAGCAAAGGGGGAAAATCGAATTAATTGCGTTGGAACTGGCGGTTGCCGATATCCAGTTTCACTCTGTTGAGTACCACGTTTTTCTTCAGCGGAACGATAAAAGTGGTCCGGCCTTTTTGTACCGTAACAACGGTATTGAGACGAATGGTCCTGTTTCCGGTTTCGCTATTGATCACGTAATTACCGCGGTAGTTATAACCGGATTTCAGGCTAAAGGAACCGGGTTTGGCCTTGGTTCTGCCGGAAAGCAGGGAAGTCCCGGGCCGCTCAGATTTTTTGTTGCCATCACCCAGGGTGGCGAATGCGCCAAGACCGGTACAGGCGAAAAGCAGGATTATTCCCAGCTTTTTACCCCCGTTTTTCCATAATATAGTCAGCCTTGGATGGTTCATCGGTTACAAATGTAGTGACAAAAAGGGAAAATTTAAAAACCGTTCGTCCAGAACTTTAATACAGTATTAACGGGACTGTGTGCAAATTGTTACATTCTCTCCCGGAAAAAAGTTTCTATTTTGCACATATGGGGAAAACTAAACAGTAATTTCCCCGGTTTTTTTAGCTTAACTTGTTGATAACAACAGTTTTCAGGGGGCAAAGGGATTTTGCTGTCTGATCGAGGTCCTCAACCAGTTTCAGCACTTTAAATGAGCGGAATACATGCAAGAGAATCCATACCGGGAAGACAGCGAACTATTACAGGAATTACTCAGGCAATTTGAAAACTTAAAAAACGGACGCAGCCACTCTTTTATCGAAGAGGATTCCTTTGAGCGGATCATCGGGTATTTCCTGGAAAAGGAAGACCTGAAAATGGCCATGACGGCAGCGGAATTCGCCTGCGAACAGTATCCTTATTCTGCCATGCTTTTCATTAAAAAGGCGGATGTCCTCCTGTCCGCCCGCCGCTACCCCGAGGCCCTGGACGTGCTGGAACAGGCAGCATTGCTGGACAGTACGGATATCAATCTCTATATTTTAAAAACAGAGGTGTACCTGGCGCTGGATCAGCAGGAAAAGGCCGTGACCCTGCTGGAAGAAGCCGTTTCCCAGTTTGAAGGAGAAGAAAAAATGGAGCTCCTGTTTGAACTTGCGGATGTGTATGATGACTACGAGGATTTTGACAAAGTGTTTGATTGTCTCAAACTGATTCTCGAAGAAGATCCCAATAATGAAGAAGCCCTGTACAAGATTTGTTTCTGGACCGATTTTACCGGCCGTAATGAAGAAGGCATCCGGCTGCACCAGCAGATCATTGATGAATATCCCTACAATGAGCTGGCCTGGTTTAACCTGGCGGCAGCTTACCAGGGACTGAAGCTGTACGAAAAAGCGATCGATGCTTATAAATATGCGGTCACGATTGAGGAGAAATTCGATTATGCCTACCGTAATATGGGGGATGCCTACATCCGGCTCCGCAAATACAGGGAGGCAATCGAAGCACTGGAAAAAGTAAACGAACTGGCCAAGCCCGAGGATGTGATCTTTGAAGCGATCGGTTATTGCTATGAGAAATTAAAAAACCCCGCACAGGCCCGTTTTTATTACCGCAAGGCCTCCCACCTGCGGCAGGAGGACAGTAAACTGTTCTATAAGATCGCCTGTACCTATTTCAATGAAGGGCAATGGCAGGCCTGTATCCGCCAGCTGGAAACCGCCATGAAGATGCAGCGCAACCAGCCCGAGTATAACCTGCTCGCCGGCGAATGCAAAATGCAGCTGGGTCTGTACCGGGAAGCCATCCAGTATTTTTCCAATGTGGTGCGGATCCGTCCCCGCAATAGCAATGGCTGGGAAGCCCTGATCCGTTGTTTGTACCAGGCCCGTTTTTTTGAGGAAGCCCTGGAACAGACGGACGCGGCACTTAAAGAAACCCATCAGAAACCCCTCTTTATCTATTACCGGGCGGCAGTATTGTTTGCAAACGGGAAACCGAAGGAAGCTTTACTGCAACTGGAAACCGCCCTGCAGACCGCGCCTAAACTGCTCCGGAAAATGGTAGAACTGAACCCGGCTATCCTGCAAAACCAGCAATTGGTGGACCTGCTGGCGAAGTATAAAAGAAACCGATCAATCTGATCATTTCGATCTGATCATCCGGGGCGGTACTATAAATCATGTGATCTGAAATGAATCTTCCCTATTTTTGCCGCGTTTTAAATGTTGGTGAAACTCAAATAAAAGCAGTATGAATTTTAAGTTAACGCAAATACCTGACCGAAATAAAAAACCCAGGCAATCAGGCATTACCATGGTAATGGACAAAGGCCTGAGCGTGGAAGAAGCCCGTAATTTCCTGAGTGTATCTCATCCCCATGTGGATATTGTAAAACTGGGCTTTGGTACTTCTTTCGTAACTCCCAACCTGCGGGAAAAGCTGGATGTGTACCGTTCCTTTGATATCCCCGTTTATTTTGGCGGCACTTTATTTGAAGCATTCCTGATCCGCAACCAGTTTGAAGATTATATCAGCGTGTGCAAAGATTATGGTATCGACTATATGGAAGTCAGTGATGGCTCCATAACGATTCCGCACGCAGAGAAATGCGGGTATATTGAAAAACTCACCAAGCACGGAACCGTACTGAGCGAAGTGGGCAGCAAGGATGCCGCGCATATCATTCCTCCTTATAAATGGATTGAACTGATGCGGGCCGAACTGGAAGCCGGCTCCAGTTATGTGATCGCGGAAGCCCGGGAAGCCGGTAATGTGGGTATCTATCGCGGCAGCGGTGAGGTCAGGGAAGGGCTGGTACAGGAAATTCTGACCCAGATCCCGGGTGAGAAAATTATCTGGGAGGCCCCGCAAAAAGCACAGCAACTTTATTTTATCGAATTACTTGGCTGTAATGCCAACCTCGGTAATATTGCTCCCACGGAAGTGATCCCGCTGGAAGCCATGCGGATCGGTCTCCGGGGCGATACATTTACTTTATACCTGGATAAAAAAGAAATGGTCTGATGCGCCTCTTTGGCCTGATCGGTTCCCCGCTGACTCATTCTTTCTCCAAAAAGTATTTTAGCAGGAAGTTTGAGGAAGAGGGGCTTGGGGATTGCCGGTATGAATTGTTTCCCCTTGCCACCATCTCTGAACTGCCCGGCTTGCTGGAAGCCAACCCGGAACTGGAAGGACTCAATGTGACCATCCCGTACAAAAAGCAAGTGCTTTCTTACCTGGCTGCAGTTGAAATACCCGAGGGCCTGCATGCCTGCAATTGTATCCGGATCAAAGAGGGGAGGCTCACCGGTTATAATACAGATGTGGCGGGTTTCGAAAAAAGCCTGGGGCCCTTGCTGAAACCCTGGCATAGCAGGGCGCTGGTATTGGGTAACGGGGGCGCTACGGAGGCGGTGATCTTTGTTTTGAGAAAACTGGGGATCCGTTACCAGGTGGTCAGCCGGAGCCTGCATGCCGGATCGGATCTTACGTATGCAGACCTGGATATGGAAACCGTCCGCCAGCATAACCTGATCATCAATACCACCCCTTTGGGGATTTTTCCCGATACGGGAACCTGTCCGCCGGTCCCTTATGAGGGCATTACCGAAAAACATTTGTTGTATGACCTGGTGTACAACCCTTCCAAAACGTTGTTTCTGCAAAAAGGGGAGGAGAGAGGTGCCGGGATCAAAAACGGGGAAGATATGCTGGTCATCCAGGCCGAAGAAAGCTGGAAGATCTGGAACCGCTCTTAGGCTGATTCCAGTTTTTGCCGTGCTTCCTCCGGTACGGCAATGATTTTTTTCCGGCTGTAATCATAACAGATCATCCCGGTCTTTGCCAGTGCCACGATGGCTGTTCCTGTTTCCGTCTTTTTTTCCAGTTTGTAATAGAGGTCAAAACCGATTTTAGAAAAATCGCCGGCGCTTACAAATGCAGTGAGCGATTCCCCGTAAAACAACTCTTTCCTGAATTCAATGGCTGCATCCGCCATGATCAGGCCGGCACCGGCCATATCCATTTCGGTATAACCGAAGTGGCACAGGAACTGCATTCTTATTTCGTGGATCAGGGAGAGGAGGGTGTCGTTTCCCGTATGCCCTCCATAGTTGATATCTGTGATCCTCACCGGGATCTCGCAGGAAAAACGAAAATTTTCCGGCAGTTCAATCTTGACCCTTCCCATAAATTTTGTTGAATTAGCAGTTGAATAATTTAATCGTTGCGGGTTTCTTCAGCGGAATTAACCAGCATCAGGATATCCATGAAACTGTCGGCGGAATGACCGATAGATGATGCGACGATCTTTTCCCTCCATTTTTTCAATTGGTTCTCGCAGGCGGGATCTCCTTTTTCCCCCGATATACAACAGACCATCCCGCTGAGCTTTTTCGATACCCGGATGATATTCCCTTCAGGTGTCATCAGGGTGATATAACGGTCTGCCGCAACTGCCGGATCCGGCAGGCCGCTGCTGTTATTTATAGCCAGGTCCCGGCCGGACGGGTCCGTTTCCGCAGTACTGGTAAAATAAAAATTGGAAACATCCCTGGCAATCCGCCGGTTGGGCAGGTCCAGTTTGGCCAATGTTTTTTTACTGGCTTCCAGGGCGGCATCATTCCGGGCGTCTTCATTATCAGCAGGGATGCCCACCACCAGTTTGGTCAGTTCTTCTTTGCTGTTATCAGTAGTAATACTGTTGTTCACGGGAAGGGAGTCCTGTCGCGTGGCCATTTCGGGTTCTTCATTCCGGGACTGGGTGAGGCGCAGGATACCCAAACCAACTATAACCAGGATGGCTGCGGCAGCTGCATGACGAAACCAGGGGATTGTTTTCTGCCTGGCGGGATGGACTGTTTCCATTTCAAGGGTCTTCCGGATTTTCTTCCAGGCAAGAACCGGTGGGGTCTCTTCGAGCGGGTATAATTTACCGGCTAAGTCAGACTCTTCCAATTGGGACAAGACCCGGTTCCAGTGCCCGGCCGGTGGCTCATTTTCCGCATCGTTCAATTTATTTGCCAGCGACCGCCATTCGTTTAATCCTTCAAGCTCAGCCTGCAGCTGCTCCCAGGTACCGGGAGGCGGGACTGATTCAAAATCGGATAATTTATGACGGATCGTGTTGCTCATTTTTATTTTGTACTGATTCCTCTTTGCCGGTCTATAAAATTTCTGACCATATCCTGCAGGATGACCTTGGCCCTGGATAGCTGGGATTTGCTGGTGCCTTCACTGATACCCAACAGGTCCGCTATTTCCTTGTGGGTATATCCCTCGACCACATACATATTGAAAACCGTACGGTAGCCGGGAGAAAGTTCCTGCACAAGGGCCATGATATCTTTGGCGCCCAGTTCATCCAATACAGAGGTATATTTCCCTTCCAGGGTATTCTCCTCTTTTTCTGTAACCGGCAGCAGGTATCTTTTTCTCCGGAAATGCTCGATGGCCGTATTTACGAAAATCCGGCGGACCCAGCCTTCAAACGATCCTTCATTCCGGAAGCTGTCCAGTTTTTTAAAGACCTTGATAAATCCTTCCTGTAAGATGTCTTCCGCCTCCTCTGCATTGCCTGCGTACCGGAGACAAACGGCATACATACGGGGAGAGAACCTGCGGTACAAATCCTCCTGCATGCGCCGGTCATTTGCCAGGCATCCACTTATTAGGTCGGTTTCGCTGATATTTTGGTTGCGTTCGGGTGTCAATATTTGGTGGTTTTATGATAGGCTATTCAAAAATGCTACCAGTTTTTCGGTCGCTTTCTTCCGGTGGCTGAATTTATTCTTTCCGGCCATATCCATTTCCGCAAAGCTAAGCGCTGCGCCGTCAGGTACAAAAACGGGGTCATAACCAAAGCCATTCTCCCCTTTTCTTTTTTCAGTGATCCGGCCCTCACAAATGCCTTCAAACTGGGTTTCCCGGCCGTCGATAAACAGGGATATAACGGTCCTGAACCGGGCCTTACGATCGGTTACCCCTTCCAGGCGGGCCAGCAGCTTATCGATATTTGCATCAAAGGACCGGCCTTCCCCGGCATACCGGGCACTTTTTACCCCGGGTTCACCTCCCAGGGCCGCTACTTCCAACCCGGTATCCTCGCTGAAACAATTGATTCCGGTCATGGCAAAAATTGTGGTGGATTTGGAACGGGCATTCTCTTCCAGGCTGTCATAAGGCTCGGGAATCTCCAGGTCAATACCCGCTTCTTTCAGCGTGATTACCTGGATATCTCCTTTTAATACAGACCGGATCTCTTCGGCTTTATGGGCATTGTTGGTAGCAAAAATCAGCTTCACAGGTTTGGATTTAAATAGTGAACAGTTGTTTCAGGCTGACCCAGAGTTTTGACTTGAGCAGTTTATCGGTTTCCATCGTCTCCAGGTCCGGCGACCATAAATAGGTGGTCCCGTTGAATGCCTGCGCCTGGAAGGAAGGGAAATTCAACGGCAGGCCAATACCCGACGGCTCCACCCCGAAGAGCAAAACATGTTTACTGTTGAAGAAAGGGACCAGTTCTTTATAGCCGGTACCGGGATAATGCTGCAGGTTCAGGATGGCTACATCCGCCAGGGTCATTTTACAGGCAGTGAGGATGCCGGTTAGAAAATTCAGTTCAGCGTCGGGTAGGAACACCACCCCGTCCCTGGCCACGAGCACCAGGATCTGTTTTCTGTTATTCCCCAGGGCCTTCCATTCCGCGGAGGCAGGGGGTTCCTTTCCGGGGGAAGATGGCGCTGGTGCCGGGTTGGGAACAACAGGTATTGTATTCCCCGTTTCCACCAGGTGGTTCTTATAGAGGCCGGCTACCGAAGCCGGGTTCAGTTCAATATGATTAATATCCATGAGTTACCTGATAAAAGTACAAACAGTACTTGGCTTTTTTTCGTTTCTTTGGGGTTCAAAAATACCCTTTTATGACTGCAGCAATGGATATTTCAATCACCCGGGCGGAAAGAAGCAAATTACAGGATTTAAACCTGGATGACCTGCCCTTTGGAAAATACTTTACCGATCATATGCTGGAAGCGGACTATGAGAACGGGGAATGGAAAAATGCAGAGATCAAACCCTACCAGCCTTTGTTGCTGAGTCCTTCACTGGCAGCCCTGCACTATGGGCAGTCTATTTTCGAAGGTATCAAAGCATACAAGGACCGCCAGGGAAATGCGGCCATCTTCCGCCCGTATGATAATTTCAAACGGTTTAATATCTCGGCCGAACGCATGCAGATGCCGGCGGTACCCGAGGAATTATTTATGGACGGTATGCGTCAGCTGGTGGCGCTTGACCAGAACTGGATTCCCACCAAGGACGATTTTTCTTTGTATATCCGTCCCTTTATGTTCTCTTCAGATGAACTGATCGGGGTACGGCCTTCCGATACCTACAAATTTATGATCATCCTGAGTCCTTCCGGACCCTATTACGCAGCCCCGATGCGGATCTATGTGGAAGAAAAATATGTCAGGGCAGCACCCGGCGGGGTGGGCTATGCAAAAGCGGCGGGTAATTACGGGTCGGCCATGTATGCCACGGCCGAAGCCAAAAAGAAAGGATACGACCAGGTGTTGTGGATGGATGCCCATGAACATAAATATGTACAGGAATGCGGTACGATGAACGTATTTTTCATTATCGGGAATACGGCCATCACACCGGGCCTGGAACAGGGTACCATCCTGGGTGGAGTGACCCGCCTCAGTGTGATCACGCTGCTGAATGAAATGGGCGTGAAAGTGGAGGAAAGAGACCTGGGCATCGACGAGATACTGGCCGCATACCAGTCCGGCGAACATATGGAAGTATTCGGTACCGGTACCGCTGCCACCATTTCCCCTATTAAGGAGCTTGGCTATAAAGATATCAGCATGAAATTTGACCTGGATAAATGGAAGATCGCGCCGGTAATCAAGAAAACGATCACCGATATACGGGAAGGCCGGGCTGCAGACACCCATGGCTGGATGTATAAGATCTGATCCGCTCCATTGCTTTAAAAGACCGGGCTGTATCATTTGTTTTGGTACAGCTCTTTTTTTTCTTCCCTGTAATAGAAAGGGGGCGGTTTAATCAGGTTTGTTTTTCAGCATTTGTGTCCCAACCCGGACGGGGTCTTTTGGGGTTTGGGGGTTGTGCTGCCACGTTCCCGCCCATATTCCAGGCAAAAGAGCAGGAAATCATTGTGTTATCTCCCCGGTTCCCGTTTTCTGGCCGGTGGGCAGGAGCCGGAAGCCCGGTTTTATCCCCAAAAGGTTCAGAACCAGAAAAATCACTGCTCATTTTTTTGGAGATTAGGCTGCCTGCCTTTACCTTTGCCCTCCCAAAAATAAGGGTCAAGAATGCCTACAATTCAACAATTAGTAAGAAAAGGAAGAGAAATTATCAGGGCTAAAAGCAAATCCAGGGCCCTGGACCAGTGTCCCCAGCGCCGTGGCGTTTGTACAAGGGTATATACTACCACCCCTAAAAAACCGAACTCCGCCTTGCGTAAAGTGGCCAAGGTTCGGCTGACCAATAAGGTGGAGGTGATTGCTTATATTCCGGGGGAAGGGCACAACCTGCAGGAGCACTCCATTGTACTGATCAGGGGTGGTCGTGTGAAGGATTTGCCGGGTGTTCGTTATCATATCGTGCGTGGGTCACTGGATACCGCAGGTGTGAAAGATCGGAAACAAAGCCGTTCCAAATACGGAACCAAGAAGGAAAAAGCCAAAAAGTAATCTTTCGTCATCCTTTGACAAGCTCAGGATGGCAATCGAAGTTGACAATAAAATAAAAAGAGACTTATAATAATTCAGATATGCGGAAAGCACAAGCAAAAAAACTCCCTTTAGCACCTGATCCCCGGTTTAATGATAAACTGGTGACCCGTTTCGTGAACAACCTGATGTGGCAGGGTAAGAAAAGCGGGGCTTTTATTATTTTCTATGATGCGCTGGATAAAGTAGCCAAATTCACCAATGAAGAAGGCTACGAGGTTTGGAAAAGGGCACTGGCCAATGTATCTCCTTCCGTGGAGGTGCGCAGCCGCCGTATCGGTGGGGCTACTTTCCAGATCCCTGCTGAGGTTCGTCCCGACAGGAAAATATCCCTCAGCATCAAATGGCTGATTCGCTACAGCCGTGACAGGAACGGCCGCAGCATGGCGGATAAGCTGGCCAACGAAATAGTGGCTGCTGCCAAAGGGGAAGGCGCTGCTTTCAAGAAAAAAGAAGATACACACCGGATGGCTGAAGCCAACAAGGCCTTTGCCCACTTCAGAGTGTAAAAAAATACAACTGCAATTGCACCAGAGCCGCCTGTTTTACGGGTGGCTTTTTTATTGTGGATGGGCGAACTGCCGGGAAATCAGGAAAATTGAACCAGGGATAAATGATCTGGAAATGGGAAAACGCCAGCTGGAACATCTTCCGGAATTTGAACCCTTTTTTTTATTTCGCGGGCTAAAATTGGCGATCGTTGCCTGCCTGTCCGGCCCGCTTCACCGGGAGCGGAGCAGGCAGCGGACTTTTTTTTCAGACATCATTTTCCCGGTACGAAATCGTCAGCTCCGGTATCCGGGCCTCCACTTTCCGGTACGTCACCCCGGCCGTGTCCAGCATTTTTTTGGAGGCAATAAATACATCATTGCCGGCATATTTGTCCGAGAGGTAGATTACTTCGGTGATACCGGACTGGATGATGGCTTTGGAGCATTCGTTACAGGGAAACAGGGCGGTATAGATCTTGCAACCATGCAGGTCCATCCCGATATTATTGAGGATGGCATTCAACTCGGCATGGCAGATATAGGGATACTTGGTTTCGAGGAAATCACCGGTCTTGGCCCAGGGAAATTCATCATCGCTGCAACCGGCCGGTAAGCCATTATACCCGGCTCCGACGATCTTATTTTTTGTATTAACGATGCAGGCGCCCACTTGTGTATTGGGGTCCTTGCTGCGCCGGGCAGATAAGAGGGCTACGCCCATGAAATATTCATCCCAGGTAATATAGCCTTCTCGTTTTTTCATATGCAGGGTTGAAAGGCAATAGTCAAAAGTAAAAATTCAAAAACCCATAACCTGAATATTCCTCAAAACTCCCGTCTTGCTTTATATGCTGCCAACTGAAAGCAGGGAGCCAATCGCAGGAAAATTTCTGCAACGGGATTTTTATTTTGACTTTTTACTTTTGACTTCTTCTTTTGCGGGTTTCTGTTATTTCAGTTTTTTCTGCAGGTTGGTATCAATCGCCTCCAGAAATTCTTCCGTATAGAGGAAATGATCACCGTGTTTAACTTTATTCCCGTGGATACAAACGGCCAGGTCCTTGGTCATCTTCCCTTCCTCTACGGTTTCGATACAGACGGCTTCGAGGGCCGAGCAAAAATCGATCAGGGCCTGGTTCCCGTCCAGTTTTCCCCGGAATGCCAGTCCGCGGGTCCATGCAAAAATGGAGGCGATCGGGTTAGTGGAAGTGGGTTTTCCGGCCTGGTGATCCCGGTAGTGACGGGTAACCGTGCCATGGGCGGCTTCGGCCTCCATGGTTTTACCATCGGGGGTGATCAGCACGGAGGTCATCAGTCCCAGTGAACCGAATCCCTGGGCAATCGTATCACTTTGCACATCACCATCATAGTTTTTACAGGCCCACACGAAATTGCCATTCCATTTAAGGGCGCTGGCCACCATATCATCGATCAGGCGGTGTTCATAAACAATACCCGCTGCGTCAAACTGCGCTTTGAATTCCTTTTCAAAAATTTCCTGGAAAATATCCTTAAACCGGCCGTCATATTTTTTCAGGATCGTATTCTTGGTGGAAAGATACAAGGGCCATTTCTTACTCAGGGCCATATTGAAGCAACTGCGGGCAAACCCGGTAATGCTTTCGTCGGTATTGTACATGCTCATAGCCACCCCGTCTCCCTTAAAATTGAATACTTCAAAGGTCTGCGGTTCGCCTCCCCCGTCGGGCGTAAAGGTCATGGTCAGTTTACCTTTCCCTTTGATAACGGCATCCGTAGCCCTGTACTGATCCCCAAATGCATGGCGGCCCACAATGATCGGGGCGGTCCAGTTGGTCACCAGCCGGGGTACATTACTGATCACGATGGGTTCACGGAAAACCGTTCCGTCGAGGATATTCCGGATCGTACCATTGGGACTCTTCCACATTTGTTTCAGGTTGAATTCCTTTACCCTGGCTTCATCCGGCGTAATGGTGGCGCATTTGATACCGACCCCGTATTGTTTAATGGCATTGGAGGCATCCACTGTTACCTGGTCATCGGTCTGGTCGCGGTATTCAATGCCAAGATCATAGTATTTTATATCCAGTTCCAGGTAAGGGAGGATCAGTTTGTCTTTAATAAATTTCCAGATGATACGGGTCATTTCGTCGCCATCCAGCTCTACCACCGGGTTCAGCACCTTGATCTTTTGTGTCATACAAATTGGGTTTGGGTTTATATTGAGAACCTGATA
This sequence comes from Sphingobacteriales bacterium, assembly GCA_016192105.1. Taxonomy (GTDB): domain Bacteria; phylum Bacteroidota; class Bacteroidia; order Chitinophagales; family Chitinophagaceae; genus JJ008. Next base: position 84,047 of record JACPUV010000025.1, read on the forward strand.
GTTATCAGGAACTACAAAATTACTATTTTAAGGAATGTGACTTATATCATAGATATATCTTTATAGACTGGCTAATATTGCAGCATAAGGTTATTTTCCCGGCAATTGATTTGGATCAAGGAAAAGTTGTATCTTTTAAGCCACTTAGTAGTAACATGGACTCCATCAAAACATTCATGCATTTTCTGCAAAAACGGACGGACCTGACAGAGGATGAGTTCAACAGGTATTTATTGCCATATTGTAAAGTCCGGCGTTTTGGGAAAAAAGAAATCATCACCCGGGCAGGGGAGATTGAGAACCATTTTAATTTTATTGTAAAAGGGCTGGCCCGGAAATACTACCGGAAGGGCCACAATGAGATCAACACGCAGATTTCCCTGCAGGGACAGATGCTTCTTTGCCAGGAATCCTTCCATAGCCGTCAGCCCTCCGAATATACCGTAGAAACCATTGAACCGACCACGATGGTCTCTATTACCTATGATGATGCGGAAAAAATGTTTGCCTCCTCCCAGCGGATGGAACACCTGGGCCGGGTCATTGTGACGTACTCCATGGTGCTAAAAGACAAATGGCAGATGCAACTGGTTAAGATGACTCCCCGTGAGCGTTTTATCAGTTTCGTGACCAAGAACCCCGAACTGATGCAACGGGTCCCGCAGAAATACCTGGCTTCATTTCTCAATATAAAACCAGAGACCTTCAGCCGTTTCAAACACCTGTTACGGAACAGTCATCAGGCCGTAAAAAAAGCCGTATAATCCTGTCAGATGTTGACGACCAGTACCGGTATCCGTAGTTCGTGCCGGACCGCATCCACGGTTTGCCCGTAGATCAGATCCTTGATGCCGGTATGTCCATGTGCGCCGATCACCAGCATATCTCCATTATTTTCCCGTACCAGCCTGGCAATTTCTTTGGCCCGGTCATTAAAGCCAAGCAGGCCGGTAGCCCGGATTCCCTTTTCTTTTAGTTGTTGTACATAGTCGTTCAGGTGCTCCAGGTCCTTGCGGGTTTCCAGGTCATCTGCTTCCATCCCTATGATACGAGTAGCTGCACTTTCCACCACATGGATCAGGAGATAACGGGTCTCTTCATGTCCCTGTCCAATGGCATGGGTGATCAGTTTATAATCATTCTCACTGAAGTCCAGGGCCACGGCAATATGGTTATACCGGGGCGGCTCCAGGTGGGGTAGGGTCGCTGCCAGCGGGTGGATGCGGAGCGGGGCATTTCGTTTATTGCGCAGGAAGGGGAAGAGGATCGCAGCAACCAGCAATACGAGGTATATTAGCCCGGCCAGGACGATCACGGATTTCCAGAACAAACTGCCTGATTCCTGGAAATACCCCGATGCCTGCTGAATCACCATCCGGATATTCAGGTAAACAAGGATGGATGTGATGAGGGTGGCCAGTATGATGGTAAAGGGTTTTATGGCAAAACGGCCCATTGTTTTTTTATCGCTGGTAAAATGGATCAGCGGAATAATGGCGAAACCTAACTGCAGGCTCAGAATGACCTGGCTCAGGATCAGCAGGCTGTCGATATTGTCTTCTCCGTTGACCAGGATCACAATCATCGCCGGTATCACGGCGATCAGTCTCGTCAGCAATCTTCGCATCCAGGGCGCGATCCGGAGCCGGAGGTATCCTTCCATTACGATTTGTCCTGCGAGGGTGCCGGTGATCGTGGAGCTTTGTCCCGCCGCGATCAGCGCCACAGCAAACAGTACCGGGGCCAGTTCGCTGCCCAGCATGGGTTTCAGCAGCTCATGCGCTGTTTTGATTTCGCCCACATCCGTGCGTCCCGATTCAAAAAAAACCTTACCGGCAAGTACCAGGATGGCTGCATTAACAAAAAAAGCCAGGTTCAGGGCGATTGCACTGTCAATAAAATTCATCTTCAGCGCTTTTTTGATACCGCTGTCATCCCGTTTAATCTTCCGCGTCTGCACCAGGGCGGAATGGAGATAAAGATTATGCGGCATGACCGTAGCGCCAATGATCCCGATCGCAATATAAAGGGCCGTATCGTTTTTAATATGCGGAATAAATCCGCTGGCTACTTTTCCAAGGTCCGGCCTGGCCAGTATAATCTCGGTGAGGAAGGATAGGCCAATGATAGCGACCAGGGCAACAATAAATGCTTCCATTTTGCGCATCCCCAGCCGTTGCAGCAGGAGGAAGAGGAAGGTATCGAGTACGGTGATCAGTACGCCCCAGATCAGCGGCAGTCCGGTAAGCAACTGGATACCGATGGCCATTCCCAGGATCTCAGCGAGATCGGTGGCGGCGATCGCGATCTCCGCCAGTCCATACAAAGCATAGTTGATGTAGCGCGGATAGGTTTCCCGGTTGGCCTGGGCCAGGTCACGGCCCCTGACTATTCCCAGGCGTGCAGATAAACTTTGCAGCAACAGGGCCATGAGGTTGCTCATTAGCAGTACCCAGATCAGGGTGTATCCAAACTGGCTGCCGCCGGCCAGGTCGGTGGCCCAGTTGCCGGGGTCCATATAGCCAACACTTACGAGATAGGCCGGGCCCAAAAAAGCAAGCACCCGCCGCCATCCCTTTTTGGCAGCACTGGTTGTATCGATACTCTGGTGTACTTCACTCAGGGACTGGTAAGAATCTTTTTCATGCTTCATGGGTGATCAGTATATTTTCTGCCAGTTGCCGGCTGATGGTGGTAATGGTTTGCTTTCCTGATTTAATTTCGAGTGACTCGTCGAAATCGAATTTTTTCCGGATTTCCAACCGGGTCCCGATCCGGATCTTTTTATGCTCCAGTAATTCCAGGATCTCCCCGGACTGGTTGCTTACTCCCGACACAATACAGGGGGTATGCAGGGGAATTTCGGGTAAACGGATCTTCTTCCCGGTATCAATTTTTCCGTTGGCATCCGGGATCGGATCCCCGTGCGGATCATTTTTCGGGTAACCCAGGAATGCATCCAGTTTATCGATTAGTTTTTTATTGCTTACATGCTCCAACTCTTCCGCCACTTCGTGTACTTCATCCCAGGTAAATTTCAATTTCTCCGCAAGGAAATATTCCCATAGCCGGTGCCGGCGGATAATGGCCAGGGCTACTTTAGTGCCGTCATTGTTCAGGCGGAAACCCTGGTAGGGCTGGTAATGCAGCAGTTTTTTGGCCTTTAATTTTTTCATCATGTCCGTAACGGAAGCCGGACGGGTTTTTAATTCACCGGCCAGTTCGTTGGTGGTGACGGTCCCTTCTTTCTTCTGGAGATGAAAAATGGTCTTGATATAATTCTCTTCGCTGACTGAATAATTCATTGTGTCTAAAAATAAATTTAGTCAAATCTAAAAAATTAACCAATACTCTCCAAATTTGCAGTTGACAGTCCCGGTGGAAACCTTTACTTTCGGCCTGTTAATTTTTCCTATGTCCCTGAAAAAATTGTTTTTCCTGCTGGTGACCGGCAGCATCCTGCTGACCGCCTGTAAATCCAAAAAGCCCCCCGTCTTATCCGGGGAAGAACCGGTAGCTGTATCAGACTTTATTGACTTTTTCCAGCCGCTGGACCTGACGTATCAGGCTGGTGACACGATCCTGGACCGTAAGGAAAAGGATTCCCTGCGGATCAGTTATAAAATATTTACCCGGATTGTACCCGATACAGTGCTCTCCAAAGTTTTCGGGAAAGGAACCAAACCTAAGATCTATGCGCTGGGAAAAGCCCGGGTATCCCAGGCGGAGACCTATATCCTCGTCAAGGGAATAACACCTGCCAAAAAAGCCCTCCTGTTGCTGGCTTTTGATGCCGGGGAAAAATTTATTGCCGCTATGCCGGTCCTGGTGCCGGATAACAGGCGGGAAACCACGCAAACCTTTATCCTGGATAAACGGTTTGCGATCACCCGCACCGTGCAGCGGAAAAACCGGGATGGCAGCCTGAGCGAAGGCAAGGAGGTGTATGTATTAAATGCGGATGCGGGACAATTCCTCCTGATCCTGACCGAGGCTCTGGAAGATAAAGTAACTGAACTGATCAACCCCATTGATACTTTTTCCCGCAAACATAAATACGCGGCTGATTACGGTACCGGGAAGATGAACCTGGTATCGGTAAGGGATGGCCGAAAAAATGACCGTATCAGTTTTTTCATTCACCTGGAAAAGGATAACGGGAATTGCACCGGGGAACTGAAGGGAGAAGCCAAGTGGCTGGGGCCCGGAAAAGCCATCTTCCGGGAAGACGGCGATCCCTGCGTATTGACCTTTGTTTTTTCTTCCAATAGCGTATCCCTCTCCGAAGCAGGCTGTGGCGCGCGGCACGGATTAAACTGTACTTTCAATGGCAGCTATACCCGTAGAAAATACATCAAACCGGTTAGCCCCGGAACCAAAACCTCCGCTAGAAAAGGCAGTCGGAAATAATATGAATAATCATCATTTATCCACTTTTTATTCCGATTTGTGGATAAACCACCCTGAAAATGAACCTCTTAATTTAATTCAGGATTTAACATTATCTTGCGCCCTCGTGTAAAAAGAACACATATGAGTTTTACTAAATTTTCTGTTCCGTATCCGGTAGAAGAACGTTATAACAAGAAAATGGCCTATTTCTCCATGGAGTTTGCCACACATCAGCCGCTGAAGATCTACAGTGGCGGCCTGGGTTTCCTGGCCGGTTCCCATCTCAGAAGTGCGTATGAACTGCGTCAAAACCTGATTGGTATTGGCATTTTATGGAAGTACGGGTATTATGACCAGGAGCGCAACCAGGACCAGACCCTGGATGTAGCCTGGAATGAGAAACAATACAGTTTCCTGGAGGAGACCGGAATTAAATTCCAGATCACCATTCATGAACACCCGGTTTGGGTAAAAGCGCTTTACCTGAACCCGGAGACCTTTAAGACAGCTCCCCTGTTCTTACTGTCCACCGATTTACCGGAGAATGATTATGTATCCCAGACAATCACGCATCGTTTGTACGATGCCAATGTGGCCACCAAGGTCGCCCAGTTTATCCTGCTCGGGGTGGGAGGGGCCAAGCTGATTGACCTGCTCGGCTTCAACCCCGAATTGTATCACCTGAATGAGGCACACGGGATCTCCGCTGCATTTTACCTGTATAAAAAATTCGGGAATAATATCCAGGATGTGAAAAAGCGGCTGGTATTTACCACGCACACCCCGGAAGAAGCCGGTAATGAAAAACATGATATCTACCTCTGTCATAAGATGAGCTATTTCTGTGGCCTTTCCGTGGAAGATGTGAAAACACTTTATGGGAATGACAGTGACCAGTTCAACCATTCCCTCGCGGCTCTCCGGTTTGCCCGCTTGGCCAATGGGGTATCCCAACTGCACGGAAAGGTATCACGCGCCATGTGGAGCAAGTATGAAAATATCTGTCCCATTGTTTCCATTACCAATGCGCAGAACTGGCGGTACTGGGCCGATAAACAATTGTACCGCTTTATGGAAGCCGGCGATGATTACGGAATGGATGACCGCAAAAAATACCTGAAGAAAAGGGCTTTTGAAATCGTGGCTGACCAGACGGGTAAGATCTTTCATCCCGATGTATTTACGATCGTATGGGCCCGGCGTTTTGCCGGTTACAAAAGAGCAGGCCTGATCACCACCGACGAAGAACGCTTTGAAAAACTGCTGGCCAACAGCAAGTACCCGGTACAGATCATCTGGGCCGGTAAACCGTACCCGGTGGATCATCCCGCGATCAGTGAATTCAATCAACTGGTCCATCTAAGCAAACGGTATAAAAACGTGGCCGTGCTGATCGGGTATGAACTCGGGCTTTCCAAGCGCATGAAACAGGCGGCCGATGTATGGCTGAACAATCCCCGGGTACCGAGGGAAGCCTCCGGCACCAGTGGCATGACGGCTGCAATGAACGGTGCGGTTAATTTTTCCACCGATGATGGCTGGATCCCGGAATTCATCAACCACGGGCACAATGGCTTTGTCGTGCCGATGGCGGATTATGAAAACATGCCGGTTCACGAACAGGACCAGTATGACCTCGATAAACTGTATGAGATCCTGCAGCAGGAGATTCTTCCCCTGTATTATGAAAACTTCGGTACCTGGCGCCAGGTCGTGAAGAACGGGATGCAGGATGTACGGTTCCAGTTCGACAGCAACCGGATGGCTCACGAATACTATGAGCTGCTGTATAAATAGAAAACAGAAACGAACGAATGGATACAGGCCCCCGCCATACGAGCGGGGGTTTTTTAATTGAACTGACCGGTCATTTCTTCCAGGCTCCGCGCCCCGGGAAAATAAACCAGGAGTTTACTGATCACCGCTTCCACCATGGCGTCGGGGCAGGAAGCTCCGCTGGTGACCAGGATTTGAACGGGCTCTTTCCCCGGGAGGTAGCCATCCGTTACGGTTTCTTCCTTTTTGTGAATATTATAATGACAAATCGTTGTCGCGGAAAGAATCTTTTCAGCGCTGCTGATATAATAAGTGGGTAATTTTTCTTCGCAGAGTTCCACCAGGTGCGATGTATTCGAAGAATTATAGCCGCCAACCACCAGGGCCAGGTCCGCCTTTGTTTCCAGCATACCGCTTACGGCGGTTTGGTTATCGTTGGTGGCATAGCAAAGCGTATCCCGGGTATCCGCGAAGCTGTCCGGGTTTCCGGTAAAATCAAGGATCACTTTTTTAAGGTAGTCGGCAATAGCCTGTGTATCGCTGGCCAGCATGGTGGTCTGGTTTACCACCCCGATCCGCTTAAGATCTTTTTTTATATCAAAACCTTCGGTGTATTGTCCATGGAACTCCTCATAGAAGGAGCCGGCTTCCTTTACACCGGTAATATATTGTGCCAGGCGGATCGCTTCCTCCATGTCTTTTACCATAACGGAAGGGGCATGGGCGGCTGCATGCGAGAAAGTAGCCCGGGTTTCCTCGTGGGCGGGTTTGCCGTGGATGATGATGGTATATTCCTTCCGCGCAATAACCTCGCTGCGGTTCCAGACCTTTTCTACAAAGGGACAGGTGGTATTGTATTTATCTGTGGGGATCCCTTTTTGCCGGAGCCTTTCCTCAATATCCAGGGTGGTGCCAAAGGCCGGGATCAGTACAATATCATCGCCGGTGATCTCATCAAAGGAGATCAGCTGTTTGCCATATGTATCCTGCAGGAACCGGATACCATGAGCCACCAGGTCCGCGTTGACCTGCGGGTTGTGGATCATCTCGCTGAGCAGGAAGATGCGTTTGCCGGGGTTATCGGCTACGGTCCGGAAGGCGATATCAATTGCATTCTCCACCCCGTAACAAAAACCGAAATGCCGGGCCAGGTAAACCTGCAGCGGGCCAAAATCCAGCCGGGTAGGGGTGAAGTCTTTTTTCATTTTGTCCGCTTCCTTCCGTTTTTGTTTGATAGCGGAAATCAGGGGACTCCGGTAAAAAAGAGGTACATCGAACTGCTTCATACTGTAAAGGTAATGATCCTGTATGGCTTCTGCAGGAGGCCGCCGGGCAGATCAAATGTTCTTCTTATCTTTCCGGAAATCACAGCTATGCGGTTGCTGTTTGCCCTCCTTTTATCAGTCTTGCTTTTTTCCTGTAAGCTGATGCATAAAGAAGATAAATCTGAAACCAAAAAAGAACAACACATGACAGGCCGGTACAAGCCTTTGGACTGGGTGCGCAGCACCACAATTTATGAAGTGAATATCAGGCAATACACGCCACAGGGGACTTTTAATGCCTTTGCACAGGAACTGCCCCGCTTAAAAGCAATGGGGGTGGAAACACTCTGGTTTATGCCCATTACTCCCATTGCACAAAAAAACAAGAAGGGGTCACTGGGCAGTTATTATGCCTGTTCCGATTATATATCCATTAATCCCGAATTCGGCACCCTGGGTGATTTTAAGGCACTCGTACAGCAAGCCCATGCGATGGGTTTTAAAGTGATCATTGACTGGGTCGCCAATCACACCGGCTGGGATCATGTCTGGACAAAAGAACACCCGGATTATTACCGGAAAGACCCCGTTACCCATGATTTCCAGATCGCTTCAGGGATGGATGATATCATCGAACTGGATTTCAGCAACCCGGCCCTGCGGAAGGCCATGATCGAAGCCATGCAGTATTGGGTAAAGGAATGTGATATCGACGGGTTTCGCTGTGATCTTGCCTTCTGGGTGGAACTGGATTTCTGGAAGGAAGCGAGGCCACTGGTGGATGCGGTTAAACCGTTGTTCTGGCTGGGAGAATATGATGAACTGGAAAAACCGGAATACGGGGAAGCCTTTGATGCCAGTTATTCCTGGTCATGGATGCACCGCACGGAGGATTTTTATAAAAAGCAATTACCACTGGATTCATTGTACGAACTGCTGAAGCGGTACGATGACTTGGGTGATACCACAATGCGGGCCTGGTTTACCAGCAACCACGACGAGAACAGCTGGAATGGTACCGAGTATGAGAAATACGGGGACATGGCAAAGGCCCTGGCTGTTTTCAGCGCCACCTGGAACGGGATTCCGCTTTTGTATTCCGGCCAGGAGTTGGGGAATACGGGGCGGATTCAGTTTTTTGAGAAGGATACCATCCTCCCCGGTGCTGATGCGGAGCAACTGACCGCTTTTTATCATTCCCTGCTCGGATTAAAAGCCCGTCACCCTGCACTGAGGGCGGGGGATACCGGTGTAACCACATTCCGGATCAAAACAACGGCTCCCGACAAGGTATTCGCCTACCTGAGAAAAAAAGGGAACCGGGAAGTACTGGTGGTTTTGAACCTCTCTCCGCAGCGCGACCTGCATTTTGACCTGGCGGATAGCCGGGTTACGGGGCTGTATAAAAATGTTTTTTCCCGGGCAGCCAACGATTTTACCAGTGAAAAAAGTTTTGAAATGCAGCCCTGGGAATTTGCCGTCTATGAGAAATAAACAGGTCGAATCAAAAAAGCCGCTTCAGGGGAAACGGCTTTTTTATAGTGAATACGATTGATTGACTATTCGTCTTCCAGTTGCAGGTTTACCGGGTAGCGGTACATGCCATCATACCCGTCGTAAAATCCTTCCAGGTTCAGGCTTTCACCGCGCAGTCCGCCAATGGCCCTGCTCAGTTCATCCACATTCTTGACTTCCACTCCATTCACGCTGGTGATGATAAATCCATCCTGCATCCTGGTTTTGCTGAAGGGACCGCCGGTTCTTATCTTCTTGACCAGCACCCCGCCTTCCATTTCATTTTTCTGGGCAATTTTTTTATCCAGGTTTTCCAGGTCGGCGCCCAGCACATTGCCCAGGTTGGACGCAGCCAGATTTTCATAAGTACCCTGTTCAGCTTTGAGGGTGGCGTTGGTTACAAATTCCTTTCCGTCTCTTTTATATGTGATCGACACTTTATCCCCGGTGTTCAGGGAGGCCACGGTTCCCTGTAATTCACTCCAGGAACTGATGTTTACCTCGTTTATTTTTTTAATGATGTCGCCCTTCTTTAAACCGGCATTGGCCGCCGCCCCGTCAGGAGCCACTGAGCCAATATATGCGCCATCTGTTGAGGTTATCCGGGTCTGGTCTGCCGCGATACCCAGGTAGGGCCGTTTTACATCCCCGAATTTGATCAGGTCGTTCACTATTTTTTTGACCAGGTTGACCGGGATGGCAAAAGAATAACCGGCATAGGTACCCGTGGGTGCATAGATGGCCGAATTAATACCGATGAGCTGACCCTCGGTTGTGATCAGTGCCCCACCGCTGTTGCCCTGGTTTACGGCTGCATCGGTCTGGATAAAGGATTCAATGGGATTCTCGCTCTGGCGGCCATTGATACCGATGGAACGGCCCTTGGCACTGATGATACCGGCTGTTACTGTGGTTTCCAGTGTCAGCGGGTACCCGATTGCCAGGACCCATTGTCCCAGTTTTACATTGTCCGAATTGCCATAGAGCAGGAAGGGGAAGCCGGTCCCGTCGATCTTTAATACCGCGATATCACTGCTGGCATCCTTCCCGATCACTTTTGCTTTGTATGTTTTTTTGTTGCTTAATGTCACGGTGATCTCATCGGCTACGCCCTGACCCCCGTCGGAGATTACGTGGTTATTGGTGACAATATACCCATCATCACTGATGATCACTCCGCTGCCGGATGCCCTTTGTTCCGGCTGGATCTGGGGACCAAAATTGAAAAACTGGTCAAAGAAATCATCAAAGCCATTGCCCTTCCCGCGGGGTAACTGGTTCGAGATTTTTTTGGCCGGGATCTTCGTTTTGATATGCACCACGGCCGGAACGGCAGCATTGGCTGCCTTGGTAAAATCCGTGGCTTCTCCTACGGGATTGGCGGCATTGTCCAGAAAACCGGCATAATTGGCCGGTACTTTTCCGTCGGCCGACTGGCTGAATGCGGTTGCATGTTGCCGGGCAACTACTTTGCTGTAAATCCAAACACTGCTAACCGCAGATACGGCGCTTACTGCAACGATCAATAGAAGCTGTTTGAGTTTCATAACGTTGATTGTTTTCAATTTTTCTTGTTTTTTTACAAAACCTGTGCCTTAGCGGTACAAAATAACAAACTGTCAGGGATTCTTTGTTTGCCGCGGGCTTAGTTTAACAAATCTTTACTAAGGTCTTCGTACTTCTCCCGGTTTGCCGGGTTGTTGAGGGGATTTTTCTGTCAATGGCGGCTCAAAGCTGATTCAAAAAAGCGAGGGTATTGATCCCGTCCGCGTAATCGCTGATTCCGGGGTACTGGCTTTGGCCAAAGGGCAGGAATCCCTTCCCGGTAATGGATTGCAATTCTTCACTGGATTGAAGGCTGCCGGTCAATTTGTCCGATTCATAATAGTATTCATAATTCAACTGGCTGATCGGGGAGAAGAGGGCGGGGCTCTCTACCAGCAGCAGGGAACCATTCGTCATATAGAACTGCTTGTTCAGCAGGTGCAGGGCCAGGTTGTAATCATAATTGTTTTTGTACTTGTGGTGATCCGCGAGGTAATTGTATTTTCTGAAGGCCTCCAGGAGGGGGATAAAATCATAGCCTCCCGGTACATAGATCTTGGTTATATTCCGGCAACCAAGTCCAAAATAGAGATATACATCATCGGCCAGTCCCTCCAGTTCCTGTCGGGTTTCATTCCCACTGAGGATGGCAACCGAGGTTCGGTTCTTCCGGATAATATGGGGGTATCTCCCGAAATAATATTCAAAGTAGCGGGAAGAGTTGTTGCTGCCCGTGGCGATATAGGCATCACATCCTTTTAGCATCTCCGCAAACCCGGTACATTCCCCCGCCTGCTCATCCCATTCTGCCATTTTTTCCAGCAGGTGTCTGATCAGTACCTGGTCACGGGAGGAGGGCTTTACCAGTGCCTTATGTCCGCAGATAAATACCGAAAGCCAGTCATGAAATCCCACCAGGGGGATATTCCCCGCCATAATGATCCCTATGGTCCGCGGCTGATGCCTTTTTTCGGGTACCCGCTGATCTTTGGTCCATGCTTCCAGCCGGTCTTTTTGCAAAAAAGACAACGCTATATTTTTAGCGGCTTTGTCCACAAATTCCGGGATGAACCAGCCATTTTCATGACCGGCTTTTTCCACAGCCTCCTGCCAACCGGGCTCCCCGGACAGAATATATTCACCAAGCCTTGATAATAAATAAATTCGATGCGGTAAATTCATTCCTCTCTACTAATTTTGTACGGCAAAAATAACCCTGAACCCGTTAATAATTTTATTATGGCTATTAAGATTACCGAAGAATGTATCAACTGCGGTGCCTGCGAGCCCGAATGTCCGAACAACGCAATCTATGAAGGGGGTGTGGAGTGGGCCATTGCTGATGGTACCACTGTAAAAGGAACCTATACCCTGCTGGATGGAACCACGGTGGATGCCGACCAGAAAAATGCACCGGTGGCAACGGACACTTATTATATTACCCCCAACAAGTGTACGGAATGCCAGGGATTCCACGAAGAACCCCAGTGTGCTGCCGTATGCCCGGTTGACTGCTGCGTACCTGACGATATGTACCAGGAAACAGTGGACCAGCTGATGGCAAAAAAGGAAAAACTGCATTCGTAAGCTTACGGTGCTTTCCCTGTGCAAAAAATTAGTTTCCCGCATGGCGGAAATGGTATTTTTTTTGTACATTACAGATGTACTAATACAACAGCGACAGCTGTTCAATCAGTGACGGGTGATATGTCCCGTTGTACAGAGGTGAAGGGCAACAACCTTCACCTCTACTATTTTCAGTTTCGCAAGCCCGCCTGCGCTTCCTGTCCAGGCCATAAATTTTGTTAATGCGGGGGGATTACTGCTTTTCCCATTGTGCATCTTGTTTTTTTCTGCAATATTTGCATAACCGGTCCCGTTGAAGCCGGGGCAAAACCACATTCTGAAATGAAAAAAAATATTGCGCTGGTTACCGGCGGTTTTTCCGGGGAAGCGGTCATCTCTTACCGGTCGGCCGTTACGATTGACAATAACCTGGACCGTTCTCTTTTTAATGTTTACAAAATTGATATCATCCCGCAGGGCTGGTTTTATGAGATGGTGGATGGCCGCCGGGTGGAAATAGACAAGAACGATTTTTCCCTTCAACTGGATAACGAAAAGATAAATTTTGATGCGGTTTTTATCGGGATGCATGGTACCCCCGGGGAAGACGGAAAATTACAGGGCTATTTTGATACACTGAAGATCCCGTACACCGGTTGTGATGCGGCTTCTTCGGCCATTACATTCAACAAACGTTATGGTACTGCGGTGGCCGCTGCTTCGGGCATTCCCGTGGCAAAGTCGGTGCTCCTGATCAAAGATTTGTTTGGCAGTACGGCAGAGGTGATCAGTACCCTGCGATTCCCGGTTTTTGTGAAGCCGAATAATGGGGGGTCGAGTATCGGGATGTCGAAAGTGAATGAACCTTCACCGGAAGAACTGGACCAGGCGATCGGGAAAGCATTTAAAGAAGACAGCCAGGTGCTGGTGGAAGAGATGGTGCAGGGAAGGGAATTCACGGTAGGTGTATTCCGGTCGAAAGGAAATATTATTGTACTGCCGCTGACTGAAGTAAGGGCCCATGCCGATAAAGCCTTTTTTGATTTTGAGGCAAAATACCAGGGAAAATCGACCGAAACCACGCCGGCGGAAGTTGATGAGGCGGTGGCCGATAAAATCAGGGATATGGCAAGGAAAGCGTATGCGGCATTTAATTGCCGGGGCGTAGTGCGGATTGACTTTATTTATAATGAAGCCGAGGGCCGGCCTTATATGCTGGAAGTAAATACCATCCCCGGGCAGAGTGAGGCCAGCATCATCCCGCAACAGGTACGGACCATGGGCTGGAGCCTGAAAGAGTTTTACAGCAAATTGCTGCTCGAATGTTTTACTGACTGAACCCTGTCCAATTTTTAAAAAACCGCTGATGTTTAAAGCAATTACAAGTCGTCCTCTCTGGTTTAACCTGATCGTTGGTGTGCTGCTGGCGGTTGCCATTTTTGCCTTATTCCTGCTATCCCTTAACTGGATTACAGGTCATGGCAAATCAGCCACAATCCCGGCTGTTACGGGTAAATCGTTTGAAGAAGCTAAAAGCATTTTGAAAAAGGCGGGATTTGCAGTGGAGATTCAGGATTCCATCTATGTGGATACGGTTCCGGCCATGAATGTGATCAAGCAGATACCCGAAGCCGATGAAGTGGTAAAATCGAACCGGACTGTTTTCCTGGTGATCTGCAGGGCGGTGCCCCCCGAGGTGGAAATGCCCAACCTGACCGGGTACAGTTTCAGGAATGCCGAAATGGTGCTCAAAAGCCTGGATCTGAGAGTAGGGGATACTACATTCAAACCGGATTTTGCCCGAAATGCGGTGCTGGAGCAATGGTACAATGGTGCTGTAATCAACCCGGGAAAAAAGATCCGGAAAGGAAGTGTAATTTCCCTGGTACTGGGAGACGGGATCGGTAACCAGGAATTCCCCGTGCCCATCATTACGGGTATGACTTACTGCGATGCTAAAGAGGCCCTGGAATCCATGGGACTGGTCATCGGGTCGGTGGTTACCATGAGTGATGTAAAGGATACCTGCAACGCTTTTATCTACCGGCAGGTGCCGCAGAAATTTGACGAGGAGAAGCGATTATTAAGGATCCGTTCCGGGCAAACCATTGATGTATGGCTGCAGTCCAATAAACCGGTTGCCGATACTGCTACAAAAAACTCTAATCTGTAATTTTAATGTAATGGAGAATATTACCGTTGAAGAATTGAAAGCCCGGATGGATGCCGGCGAAAAACTGAATCTGATCGATTGCCGCGAACCCGCCGAATACGCAGAGTTCAATATCGGCGCCAAACTGATTCCCCTCGGCATGATCCAAACCCTGCAAACAGATGAACTGGACGGACTGAAAAATGAGGAGCTGATCATTCATTGCCGCAGCGGCAAGAGAAGCGTAACGGCCTGTTTGTTCCTGGAGACGATGGGATTTACAAAAACCGTTAACGTACTGGGCGGCGTTCTGGCCTGGCAGGAAAAATTCGGGAAGTAATTGGCAATTTGACAAGGAGGCAAGTGTCAATGCATATTAGTCCGGATAATATAATGCGGGGAAGAAAACTCATTACTGCATAAGCAAACACAATTAAAAAGGCCCAGCGGGCCTTTTTAATTTAAAGACGTTACGGAGTTTGTATCCTTTCAGGCTTTACAGGATTGCAAAATTGCCGAATTACCTCATTGCTAAACTGACTAAAGTCTCACATTCACCCCGATCATAAAATTGATCCCCGCCATCGGGAAATAATAATTCTCCGTGGTCTGCTCTCCCCCGTATATATAGCTGAATGTATAACCATTGGGTTCGTATTTTGTATTGAATGCATTGTTCAGCTGCCCGATCATATTCATCTCTTTCAGCCATTTCCATTTGATCGTATGGGTGATCCGCAGGTCCTCTACAAAGAAAGGGTCCAGGGAGCGGGTTTCGTTGCTGGTATTGTCGAGGTATTGCCGGCTTACATATTTATTGATAAAACTGATAACCGTATTGCCGAAGGGGCCGAGCTGAATGCTGCTGCTTCCTGTAATGGCGGGGGACAGGGCTATATCCGCGGAAGGGTAGTGGTTTATTTTCTGCCCGCCGTTATCATAGTCATCGATGTATTCCTCCAGGTTTTTAACCCGGTTCCGGCTGAGGGTAAGACCGGCTGCTGCATTCAGCCATTCACTAATCCGTACAGCACCCTGGAGCTCAATACCGGCCCGGTAACTGTTGGGTATATTGGTACGCGTATAAGCTCCCACATCATTGATTTTTCCTGTCAGCACCAACTGATCCTTATACAGCATATAATACAACGTGGCTCCCCAGCTGTAAATTTTATGGTTGCGTTCCACACCTGCTTCGAAATCGTGTAACCGCTCTGGCCGGGGTTGCTGACCCCGGCCGGCCTCAAAATCATCCCGGTTGGGTTCTTTATTGGCGACGCTGTAGGAAAAATAGGTTTTCCAGTTATTCTTTTTCCAGGTAATACCGGTCTTGGGGTTGAAGAAATGCCAGCTGTTATGTATCCCTAATCCCGGGTTATCCCTGAAGCCGCTGAGGTCATACTTTACATAACGGTACTGCAGGTCGTAAAACACAAAGAACCCCGGGGATAATTCGGTTTGTTGTTTACCGTATATATTAAAATCCGTTTTATGTGCCGCCAGGTGATACCAATTGTCAAGACCGGTGAGCCCGTTGGAAGCCCATTTCAGTTTTCCATAATGCTTCCCGTCGTACCGGGTTAATCCGCCACCCAGGGTAGCCTGTGTCTGATCCGATTTGTATTGCCCGGAAAAAACAGTTCCATAAAAATAGTTATCCAGCCAGAGCTGGCGGATAAAGTCGGAGCTGAAAATCGTGTCGTTGCCATTCACCGGGTAAGGGAGCTTGTAACGGGCATAGTTCTCATCTGCTTTGTATTGTTCATAATAACCCTTACCCCTTGTCAGGAAGCCGGCCGCATTAAAACTGATTTTTTCCCCCGCCTGCCGGTTAAAGAATAGCTGGTAATGGGTTTGCGTATAATTATCCGTTTCGTTGGAGTAGGGATCACCCGGTTTTTCGGTGCCGGCATAGTTTACGGTGCGATTGCCGGTTCGCAGATCGGATTCAGAAATACCATACCAGGCCTGGTAGGTCTTTTCCTTTCCGGAAAAAACATTCAGCCGCAAGGAACTTTTCTTTCCCATCCGGGCGGTGGATATAAAAAAGGACCGGAGATCAGATTTTGCCCGGTCGATAAAGCCGTCACTGCTGATGCGGGAGAGACGTATATCGGTGGTAAACCCGTTTACGAGCCCGCTGCCGTATTTCAGGGTATTTTTCCAGGAATGGAAAGAGCCGGCACTGTTGTTCAGTTCCACATAGGCTTCCTTATTGACTTCATTGGTACTGAAATTCATACTGGCGCCAAATGCGCCGGCCCCGTTGGAAGAAGTGCCCACGCCCCGCTGTACCTGGATACTGCCCGTGGAGGAACTGAAATCCGGCAGGTTTACAAAGAAAAGGCCCTGGCTTTCCGCATCATTATAGGGAATTCCGTTCAGGGTCATATTGATGCGGGTGGCATCTGTGCCGCGGATCCGGATTCCGGTGTACCCGATGGCATTCCCCGCGTCGGAATTGACCACCACAGAGGGGACCTGGTTCAGCAGGTAGGGGATGTCCTGTCCAAGATTGGAGCCGGTAATCTCCTTTTTGGACAAATTGGTTTTGGTGAAAGGGGCGTTTTCCCCGGCTCTTACCGCCCTTACCTCCACCGGTGATAACAGGTAGAAACTGTCTTTTGTAACTTCTTTTTGCTGTGCAGGACTGTACATAGCTGCCATTACCAGGCAGCCGGATAAAATAATCCTCTTCATTTTTTTACAGTTTAACGTTAAAAAATAAGAGGGAAACGCTGTGGAGAAAGGACCAACTGAAACTCCTTCCCTTCGCAGGCATTACCCTGACCAGGTTCTACGGGTATGATCTCAGATCCCGACCTTTGTCGGGAACACCCCGGGAAACCAGCCTGCTCGTCACGCGTTGTAGCGGCCGGCGAACAGGCATTGAAACTCAGGCCTTTTTGTTAAAGGCGCTTACAGCCGCAAAAGTACAGAATTATTTTTTTAACGGCCTGTAACATTTCTACGCCGTTCTTCGTACTACTTCTAAACCATCTATTATGAAGAAGTTATTCTTATCTGTTTTGCTCCTTGCTGGCATTGGTACCGGGCTGGGGGCCCAGCAAACGATCAATGACCCCAATGCGGTAAAAAGAGAAGTGAGCGGTTTTCACGGTATTGAAGTGGCTACCGGCATTGAACTGTACCTGACTGCGGGAAGTACCGAAGAGGTAGCTGTAAGTGCAGCTTCCGAAGAATACCGGGACCGGATCGTTACCAAAGTGGAGAATGGTATCCTGAAGATCCATTACGATTCCAAACTGGGTGCCATCAACAAAAGAAAGGAAGAAAAGAACCTCAGGGCCTATGTATCGTACAGGACGCTTGAGCAGCTGGGTGTGAATACCGGTGCGGAAGTAAAAATACAGGGTGTATTAAGGACCGAGGCCCTTGACCTGAAAGCAAATACCGGGGGCCAGGTAAATGGGGAAGTGGATATCAAAGCACTGAAAGTAAGCCAGAACACCGGGTCTAAGATCACTTTATCCGGTAAAGCGGAAAAGCTGGATATTGACGGTGATACCGGCAGCAAATTCAGGGGGGAGGATATGAATGCCGGTAGTTGTACCATTACGGTGAGTACCGGTGCGATCGTTTCGGTATCTGCGGAGAAAGAGCTGGTGGTGAAAGCAAATACCGGCGGGGTTGTCCGGTATAAAGGCGCTGCGTCAATCCGGGAAATCAAAACCAAAACCGGTGGTTCTGTTACAAAAATCTAAGTAGAAAACTGAAATTAAATTATATGAAAAAGTTATCACTGCTTGCAGCCGTTATCCTGGTAAGCCTGGGGCTCCGGGCGCAGATCAATGATCCGAATGCGGAGGTCCGGGAAGCGAAAGGATTTCATGGGATCCAGGTATCCAGTGCCTTTAATGTGTACCTGACCCAGAGCAATGAAGAAGCCGTGGCGGTTAGTGCGGCAAAGACAAAGGATCGTGAGATGATCTCCGTTGAAGTAAAGGATGGTATTTTGTATATCGGGTTAAACAAAGACTGGAAATGGAACAGCGGGAACAAGAAACTGCGGGCTTATATTTCTTTCCGGCAGATCGACCAGCTGCATATCAGTGGGGCCTGCGATGTATTTATCTCCGGTACACTGAAGGCGGATCTGCTCAAAGTGGTACAGTCCGGCGCCAGTGACCTGCACGGGAGGATGGATGTCGGGAAATTGCAGGTGGAACTCAGCGGAGCCAGCGATATGAATATAACTGGGACGGCTATCCGGCTTTATGTAGCCGCCAGCGGGGCCAGTGATTTCAAAGGATTTGAACTGACCACTGAGACCTGTGAGGCGAAAGCCAGCGGGGCCAGTGATATCCGGGTTACGGTCAATAAAGAATTATCGGCCGAAGCTACCGGGGCCAGTGATGTGAAGTACAGGGGGGATTGTACGATCCGGGAAATGAAGAGCAGTGGTGCCGGCAGTGTAACGAAAGGAAAATAAGTTCGCAAATAAGTACAGCCATGGAAAACGCCCTGATTATTTAGGGCGTTTTTTCTTTGGTGGGTAACCCGGATATCTGTACCTTTGCCGTCCAACATCGCGAAGTAGAGCAGCGGTAGCTCGTTGGGCTCATAACCCAAAGGTCGGGAGTTCGATCCTCCCCTTCGCAACAAAGGCTCCACCCAGGTGGGGCCTTATTTTAAACCTTATTTGTTAACCTTACCTGTTTAAACTTTTTTTATGAAGAAATTATTCGCCGTATCCCTGATTTTTTTTGCATTTGCTTCCTGTAAAAAGGACAAAAACGAAACCTGTACGCTAAGCCAGACTTCTCTTGCGGGAAGTTACAAAATGACAGCCATCAAGTACAAGTCCAGTGCGGCATCTCCCGAGCAGGATTTTTTCAATGACACATTTATTGAGGCCTGTGACCGGGATAATGTCATAACTTTTGCTGCCGCAGGGACATATACCATCACCGATGCCGGAACGGTTTGTACCCCGGATTCAAACGACAGCGGTGTATGGACACTTGCCGGAACAACCATTAGCGTGGATGGTGATCCTGGAACCGTTGAAAGTTTCACTTGTAATTCATTTAAGGCAAAAACAACAGATATTTTCGTTGCAGGGGATGCTTTGGTGATTACCTATACCCGTCAGTAATATTCAATCAGACAATATTAATAACCGGGCCCGGCCCGGTTTTTTTATGCAATTTTGCAGGTAAGATGAAAGTTGGCTTTGTAAATATTTTTGGCCGGCCCAATGCCGGGAAGAGTACGCTCCTGAATGCCCTCATGGGCGAGAAGCTGGCGATTGTGTCTCCCAAAGTGCAGACCACGCGTCACCGGATCAAGGCTATCCTGACGGATAAGAACTACCAGGTCATCATTTCTGATACGCCGGGTATCATCGAGCCCCGCTATAAACTGCATGAAAAAATGATGCTGGCGGTCAAAAGCGCCCTGGAGGATGCGGATGTGGCCCTGCTGCTGGTGGATGTGAATGAGAACTGGGAAGAATGTCATACAATCTTTTCGGCCCTGAAACTGAACGTACCGGCGATCATCGTGATCAATAAAATCGACCTGGCCGCCCCGGAAAAGATAAAAGAAGCGGTAGCGTATTTTGAAAAGCAGCCGTATTGCAAAAGCACGCTGACCATTTCCGCGTCCAGCGGGATCAATATCCGGAAATTTTTACAGCCGGTACTGGCGCTGCTGCCGGAGGGAGAACCCTATTACTCCGGAGATGATATCAGTGACCTGCCCACAAAGTTCTTTGTGAGTGAACTGATCCGTGAAAAAATCTATGAATTATCACAGGATGAAATTCCCTACCATACCGCCGTCCTGGTCCGGGAATTTAAGGAGAAAACCACCCTGGTGAAGATCGTGGCCGATATCATCGTTCACCGGGAAACCCAGAAAGTGATCCTGATCGGGGAGAAAGGCAGCATGATCAAAAAGATCGGGACGGCAGCGAGAAAGGATATTGAGGATTTTCTACAACAAAAGGTATTCCTCGAATTATTTGTAAAGGTAAAACCGAAGTGGAGAGAGAGTGATTTGCAGTTGAAGGAATATGGTTATTAATCGGGAGTCGGGAGTCGGGGCTTATTTATTCGTGGTTTGTTTTAATTTAATTTTTTTATTTATCATGTCATTTACAGTAGCAATCGTAGGTCGCCCGAATGTCGGGAAAAGCACTTTGTTTAACCGATTACTGGAACAACGCAAAGCCATTGTGGACGATATCAGCGGGGTGACGCGTGACCGCCAGTACGGGGTGACCGACTGGAACGGAAAGACCTTTAACGTAATTGACACCGGTGGATTTGTGCAGGGCAGTGAAGATGTATTTGAAAGAGAAATCGCCAAGCAGGTGCTGGTGGCCCTGGAAGAAGCCAATGCCATTATATTTATGGTGGATGCGCAGACCGGCCTGACGGACCTGGATGATTCGATGGCCCAGCTACTGCGCAGGAGTACAAAGCCGGTTTTTCTTACGGTGAATAAAGTGGATAATAATGACCGCCTGCTGGAAGCCTCTGAATTTTACAGCCTGGGCTTTGACCGCATCTTCTTTATTGCGGCCGCCAGCGGAAGTGGTACCGGTGAACTGCTGGATGATATTTCGGCGCTTATTTCAGAAGATGCTTCCGCCGCGACAAAGGAAATAGCCGCCCTTCCCAAATTTGCCATTATCGGCCAGCCGAATACCGGGAAATCTTCATTACTGAATGCCCTGGTGGGCGAGGAGCGTACCATTGTCAGTGATATTGCGGGCACCACCCGGGATACCATCCACACACACTATAACCTGTTCCAGAAAGAATTTGTCCTGATCGATACTGCCGGGATCCGCCGGAAGGCCAAAGTACACGAGGACCTGGAGTTTTATTCCGTGATCCGGGCGATCAAAGCCCTCGATGAGTCCGATGTCTGTTTGCTGCTGCTGGACGCGGAGAAGGGGATCACTGCGCAGGACCTGAATATTTTCAGCCTTGCCGCCAAGAAAGGAAAAGGGGTGGTGGTACTCGTGAACAAGTGGGACCTGGTACAGAAAGAAACCAATACCGCAAAAGAGTACGAGGCGGAATTAAAGAAACGATTTGCCCCGTTCAGTGATGTACCTGTCTTGTTTATTTCGGCTAAGGAAAAAACCCGGATATTCAAGGCAATTGAAGTGGCCCTGCAGGTGTATGAGAACCGCCAGCGAAAGATCTCCACTTCTTCCTTAAATGATATTATGCTGAAAGCGATCCAGGCCTACCATCCGCCGGTGGTGAGAGGAAATCCCATCAAGATCAAATTCATTACGCAGTTACCGACCGCGACACCTTCTTTTGCTTTTTTCTGCAATTTCCCGGATGACATCAAACAACCCTATAAGAATTACCTGGAGAACAAGTTGCGGGAAAACTTTGAACTAACCGGGGTGCCGGTCCGGATCTTCTTCCGGAAAAAATAAGGAGCTATCCCGCCATTCGTTGCAGTACGGCTTGTACGCGGGCCCGGTAATTGTTGAATGCTTCCTGTTGTTGCAGGATAAACGGGTTATCCTGGAGTTTACCGATGACCTTATCCATTTCTTCCTGTGTATCATATACCATTTTGCGAAAGGGGTTCTGGTAATCCTTGGCGCGGGATTCATGAATGCCCCGGGTAATCCATTCACGGGTATGGATGCTTTGTTCCAGCAGCCGGGTAAAAATTTTACGTGTGAATTTTCCCCTGGACAACTGCTGTACTTCAAGCAATGCGGCAAATGCCTGCTGTAGTTTTTTAGCCGGGTAGGCTGCGCTCTCCTTTTGATAAAAAGCATGTACCCCTTCCCAGTCGCTGATCTTCCCGCTGCGGATAGCGCGGACCAGGGACTGGACAGCCGGTTCGGGGATCAATTGTCCGCCGATATTTTTCCAGCCGGTTCTTACCGGTTCCTTTGGCAGGCGGCTGAGCAGTTTGCTCCAGTTCTCCACCGGGCCGGATTCAATAAACCGGATCAATTGGGTGATTCCATAATAGCTGATCAGTTCCTTGAATAAGCGGTAGGCTTCCGGGACTTTAATCAGCTGTGTTTTCCGGCTACTGTTTTCAAAACCTTCCGCTAAAATTTCTATCCCGGCCAGGGCTTCCGGGGTGTTTTCCAGCAGCCATTCCCCTTTTTTCAGGAGGTCCTTATCCGCCACCGGTTTACCCGTTTTACGGGACCAGGCTTTTGCTGCGTATTTTTTAAACAGGAGGAGGCTGTCAAACATTTCGTTCACGCTGTCCGGGGCCAGGAAGTCGTACTCGATCACCTGGGTTTTATCCAGCCGTTTGTCGCGACTGATATATTTACCCGCATTGCGGGCCAGGGCATACATATTGTGCATGAACCAATAGCCCGGCATGATCACCAGTTTATCTTTGCTCACTTCATTGCTGATGAGCGAAAAGGGGATCGGTATATTCATTTCTGCCGGGAAGTCGCCTTTGGCAATTAATGTGAAGGAAGCGAATTTAGAATTGTGTTTCAGGCTGACACAGAGTCCGGGCCAGAAACCCCGGCCTGCGATGATCTCCCCGTCGGCTCCTCTCGAATTGTGATTGGATCCGATCGTGGCTCCTGCTGCCATATTACTTTGTCCCAGCACCGTAGCCGCACAGAGGAATGAATTGTTGTGGTGCTGTTCGTGGGCAGGGAAGATCAGGGAATTCAGCACTTCGCAACAGGAGATGGTGGAATTATCGCCCAGGTAGGAGTTGATCAGCCGGGCCCCGTATTTCAGTTGCGAATTGCTGCCCATCATAAAACGGACCGCTTTCACACCGTAGAAGATCCGACAGCCAAAGCCGACAATGCCGTTCACCAGTTCACAACCTTCGCCGATCTGCGATTTGGCTTCGGGGGAAGAATTGACCGTGATGTTCTTGATCTTGTTGGCGCCTTTGAGGTAGGCATCCGTACCGATCCAGGCATCCTTGATGATCTTGCAGTTCTTGATCACGGTGCGGTCGCCTATTTTTCCGTAATAGCCCCGTTTGGTATCAAATTTTTTGTCGGTAAACTCTTTGAATTTCTGCAGCAGCTTTTCATCGTTCCTGTATTTGGACCAGAGCCAGGCATCGCCGGTCTGCATTTCATTGAAGGGAAGCACACTGCGGCCTGCATTTTCATTACAGATCTCCATCCAAATCCGGACCGATTCCTTTTCACCTTCTTTCAGCACCCCGTTCCCGAATTTGGAATGGTCCGTGGTGGCCAGTTCGTTAATATTGACCAGCATGACGTCATTCCCAATGATATAATGGCTCATAAAGTTCACATTATCGATCACCACATTGTCCCCGATATCACAGCTGATAATGGTGCTGTTGTACAGCCCCACCGGCATATGCAGGTTGTTGAACTCATGAAAATACGGTTCCAGTTTGCCGATGCGGACCAGCCCGAAAAAAGAACAGCGTTTAACCAGGGTGGGGTCAAACGCGTCGGACACCAGTACCTTGTTCCAGTTATCGGAACTGTTGTCATTTTTTTCGAGGAGTTTTATTTCTACCTGGGTCAGTTTCCGGTAGCGGATACCACTGCGGTTCTGGATATTGCGCAGGTAATATTCATTCTTCCCTTTGGGAATAAATTCTTTCGCGATAAATCCGTACCCGAGGGAGGAGATCGCTTTTTTGGTAATAATGTTCATGCTTGATTATAGCGCTTTACTCAACCGTTACTGATTTGGCCAGGTTTCTCGGTTTGTCCACATCGCATCCTTTGGCCAGCCCGGTATAATAAGCCAGCAGCTGCAACGGGATCACCGTCAGCATCGGGGCCAGGATCTCATCTGCTTCGGGGACCAGCATTACATCATCCGAAAGGGAAGCGGAGGTTTCATCGCCTTCTGTGATCACGGAGATCACTTTTCCTTTCCGGGCTTTGATCTCCTGCATATTGCTCATTATTTTTTCGTGATAAGGATCTTTGGTGGCAACAAATACCACGGGCAGGTTTTCATCCACGAGGGCAATGGGTCCGTGTTTCATTTCAGCGGCCGGATACCCTTCTGCATGGATATAAGAGATCTCTTTTAGCTTTAGCGCCCCTTCCAGCGCTACGGGGAAATTGTATCCACGGCCAAGGTAGAGGAAGTCATGGGCGTCCTTGTATTTTTCGGCAAGGGCTTTAATAGTATCACTGTGTTTCAGGGTCCAGGCGACTTTCTCCGGTATTTCCTGCAGCTCGTTCAGCAATTGCATGTACCGTTTTTGGGGAATAGTGCCTTTCATATAACCGATCTTGAGGGCGATCATGGTCAGCACGGCCAGCTGGGCTGTAAAGGCCTTGGTGGAGGCGACACCGATCTCGGGCCCTGCGTGGGTATAGGCCCCGGCATGACTGATCCTTGCAATGGACGATCCCACCACATTCACCACGCCAAGGATAATAGCGCCGTTATTTTTAGCATTTTCAATAGCCACGAGGGTGTCGGCTGTTTCCCCGCTCTGGGAGATCGCGATGATCACATCTCCTTTATTGATCACCGGGTTCCGGTAGCGGAATTCAGAGGCATATTCCACTTCCACGTTGATCCGGCAAAGTTCCTCGAAAATATATTCGGCCACCAGCCCGGCGTGCCAGCTGGTACCACAGGCAACCATAACGATCCGGTTGGCATTCATGATCTGTTCGGCATACTGCTGAATACCGCTCATGGTAATGGTGCCTTCGGCTGCATCCAGTCTGCCGCGGAGACAATCATAAACGGTCCGGGGTTGTTCAAAAATTTCCTTGAGCATGAAATGATCATAGCCTCCTTTTTCAATCGCGGCCAGTTCAATGTCCAGCTTCTGAATATAGGGGGTAATTTTTTCATTCCCGAGATTTTTCAGGATCAGCTCATCGGGTTTTACGATGGCCAGTTCGTAATCGTTTACGTACACCACTTCCTTGGTATATTCCAGCATAGGAGAGGCATCAGAGCCGAGGAAATGCTCGCCCTTTCCCACGCCGATCACCAGCGGGCTTCCTTTCCGGGCGGCAATGATCGTTCCCGGGTCACCGGCGTCCATGAGCAGGATTACATAAGCGCCTGTTACCCTTTTAAGGGCCACCCTCACTGCTTCTTCGAGGGAACAGTTATTGTTTTTTTTGATCTCTTCAATAAAGTTGAGCAGTACTTCGGTGTCTGTATCACTGGAGAAAGAGTAGCCCTTGTTGATCAGCTCCTGTTTCAGCTGGCTGTAATTTTCAATAATGCCATTGTGGATCATGGCCAGCTGGCCACTGGCCGACTGGTGCGGGTGTGCATTGCGGTCACTGGGTTCCCCGTGGGTAGCCCAGCGGGTATGACCGATTCCGATATGGGAATGCAGATTGACACCGACGATGCTTTCTTCCAGTTCGGCGACCTTTCCTTTTTTCTTGTAAACATTTAATCCGCCATTTTGCAGGGCAACCCCGGTACTGTCGTACCCCCGGTATTCCAGTCTTTTCAGGCCTTTAATAATAATGGGGTAAGCTTCCCTGGGGCCGGTATATCCAACAATTCCGCACATAGATTTTTGTTTAATGCGACAAAGGTATTGTTTTCAAAACATGCAAACGGTTGAGTGACCGCAAAAATATATAATCAGCATGCGCCGGTAATCCGTGCAATCATGCTATACTAAAGCAAACTCCCGCTTAAAAGGGCGAAGGCCACTGAAAAATAAATGATCAGCCCGGTAACATCCACCAGGGTGGCAACAAAGGGGGCCGAACTGACGGCAGGGTCAGCCCCGAGCCGCTTCAGCAACAGGGGCAGCATACTGCCTGATAAAGTGCCCCACAGGACCACACCCAGCAAGGTAATGGAGACCGTTAAACCAATCTGTTGCCAGTAGGCTCCGTAAATGTCCGGGGCAAAAGAATGCCAGGCGAAGATGCGCAGGAAGCCGATGAGACCGAGAACAGTCCCCAACAATAACCCGGAAGTGATTTCCCGCCGCATTACCCTCCACCAGTCTTTTAAAGTGATCTCACCCACGGCCATGGCCTGTATGATCAGGGTCGAAGCCTGCGAGCCGCTGTTGCCGCCGCTGGAAATGATCAGGGGGACAAAGAGGGCCAGCACCACGGCTCTTCTGATCTCATCTTCAAAAAATGCCATCGCGGATGCTGTCAGTAATTCGCCCAGGAAGAGCACCACCAGCCAGACCACCCTTTTTTTAAAGAGTTTCAGAATAGGCATCTCAAGATAGGGTTCATTCAGCGCGGCCGTACCCCCCATTTTCTGCATGTCTTCACTGAATTCTTCCGCTGTTACCCAGAGGATATCATCAATCGTGACGATTCCCAGTAATTTATTGCTTTTACTGACAACGGGTAAGGCCACACGGTTATTCATTTTAAAGACTGCTGCCGCTGTTTCCTGGTCATTATCGGGGTGAAGGGCAATAAACCGGTCATCCATCAGTTCGGACACCTGCTTTTCCGGCGGGTTCAGGATGAATTCACGGATCCGGATATCATCGAGCAGCTCGCCTTTTTCATTGATGACATAGATGACATTGATCGTTTCACTATCCTTACCGAATTTCCGGATGGTGCTGAAAACCTCCCCGATGGTATTCCAGGGATAAACGTACACATAATCGGGAGTCATCAGCCTGCCGATACTGTTTTCCGGGTATCCCAGCAGCGAGAGAGTGATCTTACGTTCATCGGGATCCAGTAATTTGATCAGTTCCCTGACCACATTGCTGGGCAGTTCTTCCAGGAAATCGGTACGGTCATCGGCCGGCAGTTCATTCAGCAGGGAGGCCGTCGTACTGGCCGGCAGATCATGGATCACTGATTTCTGTGTGGACAGGTCAAGGATTTTGAATACACTGGCAGCCCGGTGTACCGACATGTTGGCAATGATCTGGCCCTGGAATTCGGGATACTCGTACACCAGGTCCGCCACATCACTGATATTCTGATCATCCAGGAAATCCCGGATCTTCAGCCGGTCTTCTGTCCGGATGAGGGTTTCAAACTGTTCGGGTAAAGAGGGGTGTTCCAGTTCCAATGACATAGTCCAAAATTACGAATCGGGGATGTTTTTTCAGAATATACGTACTTCGCGTTTTAATTCGGAGAAATATGGTCCTGCCATTTTTATTTATTGCCCCCGCGCCGGGCCGGGGCCGGGGTGTTTTTACAACGGAGGATATTGATAGGGGCATTACCATTGAAGTGTCGCCGGTTATTGTCATGAGCCGGGAAGAGCGAACCTTGCTGGACCAGACACTCCTGCATGATTATATTTTTGAATGGGGGGAACGGAGGGATCAATGTTGCATGGCGCTGGGCTATGTTCCGGTATATAATCATTCTTACGAAAGCAACTGCGAATATGAAATGGATTATGAACAGCTGTTGATCCGCATTGTTACCGTACGGCCCGTTGGGGCAGGGGAGGAATTGCTGATTAATTATAACGGGGACTGGAATGATCCCGCGCCGGTCTGGTTTGATGCAAAATAAAAAACCGCCCCGGCTGTTGCTGAAGCGGTTTATTATACGAAGTGTCTCTTTATTGAAACCTGATCTGCGCCCTGATCTCCCCGGCGGGGTAGGTCGCTGTGTGTAAGTTTACATAATACATCCCGTTAAGCAGGTTATCTTCCTTTACCACTACATCATCTACCAATAATGTCCCCTTGTAGGTACCGCAGGAGGTATTGCTCACTGTCGGGCATTTTACAATGGCAGAAGTGGAGAAACTTTGCAGTACACCAGCCGCATAACCGGTGGGAGCCAGTCCGTGGATATGCGCAGCCGTAACCGGCCCTGTGAGCCCGGACCAGTTAATGGTATAGCTGAGAATTTTTGAACTTTTTGTATAAGAAACATCCAGGGTTCCTAAAGCCGTCGTCGGGGTGGCCGGTGTTTCGTTTGCACCCGTAAGCATAATGCCGGTTTTAGAATAATCAGAGGTCCTTCTTAATTCAGCATCCGATTCGCAGGAGGATATGATAAAAAGAGACCCGGTCAGCAACAGAGATAAAGCAGTTAGTTTAATCAATTTCATGGTTGCGTTATTTGGGGTAAAAATAAGGATTTTTTTGAATGGGCAATTTTTTTACAAAATAAGCTAAGGCGCTGTGGGTAAACTGTTTATTTCAGGCGATTTTTTATTTCCTGAAGTTTCAGCAGGGCCTCTACCGGGGTAAGGCGGTTGATATCGGTTTCTTCCAGCAGCAGGCGGATTTCCTCAAAGGTTTCACTGTGGGCATCGAAGATCGACAACTGGAGTTTGGGGCTGCTGATCTTTTTTAGCGCTTCTCCTGTTTCCTCCTGCACATGTTTTGTTTCCAGTTGTTTCAGGATCTCATTGGCCCGGTCAATCAGTAAAAGCGGCATCCCGGCCATTTTGGCCACATGGATACCAAAACTGTGGGTACTGCCACCCCGGGCCAGTTTGCGGAGGAAAATGATCTTATTTCCCACTTCCTTATTGGTGATATGATAGTTTTTTATCCGCAGGCATTTCTCTTCCAGCTCATTTAGTTCGTGGTAATGGGTTGCGAAGAGGGTTTTCGGCTGCTGGGGGGAGTTATGCAGGTATTCGGCAATGCTCCATGCAATGGAGATCCCGTCGTAAGTGGAAGTGCCCCTGCCGATCTCATCCAGCAGGATCAGGCTGCGGCTGGTTATATTATTAATGATCGAAGCGGTTTCATTCATTTCCACCATGAAGGTGGATTCACCGCCGGATAAATTATCGGAAGCACCCACCCGGGTGAAAATTTTATCGGTCAGGGGGATGCGGGCTTCCGCGGCGGGAACAAAGCTCCCGGTATGTGCCATCAGGGTGATCAGCGCCGTTTGCCGCAACAGGGCCGATTTACCACTCATATTAGGCCCGGTGAGAATGATGATCTGCTGTTCGGTCTTATTCAGCTCCACGTCATTGCTGATATAGGATTCGCCCACCGGCAGGTTCCGTTCAATCACCGGGTGCCGGCCTTCTTTCACGATCCATTCGTCCCCGGTATGCAGTTGGGGTTTTTTATACTGGTACTGGATCGCATTCTGGGCATGACAGGCCAGGCAATCCATAATGGCCAGCAGGTTGCCATTGGTTTGCACGGGGGCCAGGTAATCGGATAATTCGTTCAGCAGGGCTTCATACAGTTCCAGTTCGATCCGGAGTATCTTTTCCTCGGCACCTGTGATCTTCTCTTCATACTCTTTTAATTCCGGGGTAATATAGCGTTCCGCATTGGCCAGGGTTTGTTTGCGCATCCATTCCGGGGGTACCTTGTTCTTCTGTGAGTTGGTGACTTCCAGGTAATAGCCAAAAACATTATTAAACCCGATCTTCAGGGAGGCGATGCCGGTTCTTTCCGCTTCTTTCAGCTGCAACCGGGTCAGGTATTCTTTGCCGCTGAAAGCAATATTCCGCAATTCATCGAGTTCAGGATGAATCCCGTTACTGATCACCCCGCCTTTGGCTGCCAGTGCCGGGGGGCTCTCATTGATCTCTTTAAAGATCTTATCCGCGATATAGGGACAGGGGTTCAGGGCATCTCCCAGTCTTTTCAGGTATTCATTCGAACAGGAGAGACAGAGCTGCTTGATGATTTCCACCTGTTTCAGTCCGCGGGCCAGTTGCAGCACTTCCCGGGGATTGATCTTTTTCAGCGGAATCTTGGACACCAGCCGTTCGATATCGCCGCATTGTTTGATGGGATGGCTGATCTTGTTTCTTAATTCCGGCTCCCTGATCAGAAATTCTACGGTATCCAGCCGCTCATTGATCTTCTGCATATCCCGCAGGGGGAATACGATCCAGCGTTTCAACAGGCGGGCGCCCATCGGCGAGACCGTATTGTCCAGCACATTCAATAAAGTGTGATTGCCTTCGGCCGATCCATGCACCAGTTCCAGGTTGCGGATGGTAAAGCGGTCCATCCACAGGAAATCTTCCCGGTCGATCCGCTGCAGGGAAACGATGTGCTGAAGGTTGGGGTGTTCTGTATCCTTTAAATAATGAATAATGGCCCCTGCGGCAATCAGCCCTTTTTTCATTTCATCCACGCCGAATCCTTTGAAGGAATGGGTCTGGAAATGTTTCAGCAGGGTTTCTTCCGCATAAGCGGCATCAAAGATCCATTCGTCCAGTGTGTAGGTATAGACCTTGCTGTTAAAATACTCTTTAAACTTTTTTTGCTGGTGGCGCTGAAACACTACTTCCGCGGGTTTAAAACCCTGCAGGAGTTTATCCGCATACTCGCGGTCGCCTTCCGCAATAAAAAATTCTCCGGTTGAAATATCTAGAAAAGCCAGGCCAAACTGGTCCTGTTCTGCAAAATGGACAGCGGCTAAAAAATTATTGCTGTGGTGCTCGAGCAGCTTATCATTGACCGTGGTTCCCGGGGTTACCATATCGGTCACACCACGCTTTACAATCCCCTTGGCCAGTTTGGGATCTTCCAGCTGGTCGCAAATAGCCACCCGGTGACCGGCTTTTACCAGTTTATGCAAATAGGTATCAAGGGCATGATGAGGAAACCCGGCCAGTTCGGAGGAAGAAGCCGCCCCGTTATTCCGTTTGGTCAGGGTGATACCGAGTATCTGCGAGGCCAGCACCGCATCCTGTCCGAAGGTTTCGTAAAAATCGCCGACCCTGAACAACAGGATAGCATCCGGGTATTTCTGCTTAATAGCCCGGTGCTGCTGCATCATGGGTGTATCGGAACCAGCTGATTTTGCCATAGTCGGTAGATCTGCCTGTAATTGCCGGCGGCTAAACAGGTAGCGGCAAAAATAAGGAACTGTTTATGTAAGATTTTCTCTTTCTGCATCTGTTGAAAAAATAAAGTGCCATGAAGAAATTTCTCCAGCTGACAGGGTTCCTTTTTTCCGGTGTCCTGCTGCAAGCCCAGGTAAATCCCGGCGATACCGTCCGGGCGGATGCCGGTATGAACAATGCCACCGTATATTTTGGGTACGGGGCGGAACTGACCCATGAAACCAAACTAAGGGTGGAGCCTTCCACCAGGACCATTGTAATCAGCCAGCTCAGCACGAGTGTGGATATAAACAGCCTGCAGGTAAGTGTGCCGGAAGAGGTGGCATTATTATCGCAGCAGTATAGTGTTTATAACCCACCCGCTCCACCCGTTGTAAAGAACCGGGAAGCCGGACGGCTGGAGGACAGTATAGTGCTCTTGCAGAAGGAAATCAGCCGGCTGGAGAACCTCACTGTTATTGACCAGGAAATACTGACAAAAACCGGCAGCCTGATCGAAAGCACCCTGGGCAATATCGGGGACAGGACCATAAGCAGCACTGAGTTGCTGAAACTGGTGGACTACTATACAGCAAAGATTGAAAAATTAAAGAACGGTATTTATAATAACCGGCAGCTGATCAGTCAGCTGAATATACAGATTGGTGAAATCCGAAAAAGGATTGCGGGGCTGACGGCCCTGATACCGGTAAAGCAACGGGCTTATGGCCAGGTATTCCTGCAGGTGATGTGCAGGAAAGCCGGGGAAATACCGATCCGGTTGTCTTATTACACCAATAATGCGGGATGGGTGGCACTCTATGATGTACGGGTCAACTCAAAGACCAATAAAGTAAAACTGGTGTACAAGGCTTCACTGACACAAACCACCGGTATCGACTGGAAGAAAACCAAACTGACCCTGAGTACCGGTACCCCGAATTTTGGGGTGACAACGCCTGTACTGACTCCCTGGTACCTGCAACTGTATGTGCCCGGAATCTATACCGACCTGCAGCGCAGGGCCATGCAGGGCAATGCCAGCCGCAATACGATTCAATCGTATGAAGACGATAAATCAATGGGGGAGGAGGTCGTTGTTACCGGATATGGGCAGCTGAAAATACAAAAGCAGGTTGAACCCAATGTGGATCCAAGTACCCTGCAGCAATATACCAGCCTCACGCAGGGACAGCTGAATACGAGTTTTGAAATTGACCTGCCCTATGATATCGCCAGTGATGGCCAGTTGAACAGTGTAACGATCCGCGACCAGGAGATTTCCTGTAACCTGAAGAATTACGCGGTGCCCCGGATGGATAAAGATGCTTATTTACTGGCCGAAGTAGCCGACTGGCAAAACCTGGACCTGCTGCCCGGTGATGCGAATATCGTTATGGATGATACCTATATCGGGAAGTCGGTGATCGATCCGAACAGCACCGCGGATACCCTGAATCTTTCGCTCGGCCGTGACCGCAGGGTGGCGGTTAAGCGCTCCCTGGTCAGGGAACTCAGCAGTCTTAAAACCAGCGGCGGAAATACCAAGCAGGTGTTTACCTATGAGATTATCGTGAAAAATAATAAGGTGACGGATGTGAACCTGATGCTGAAAGACCAGTTTCCGCTGAGTACGATCAAAGAAGTGGAGGTAAAACTGGAGGACGGCAGTGATGCCATGGTTAATCCCGAAACCGGTGTGCTGACCTGGAAAATTGACCTGAAACCCGGGGAGAGCAGGAAGGTCCGGTTCAGTTATAGTGTAAAGTATCCAAAAGACAAGAAAATTGTCAATCTAAAGTAGTATAATAAAAGCTGGTAATATTTCTCAGCGAGCAGCAGCTATAAAGGCTGCTGCTCGTTTTTTGTCCATTGTAAGGACTAAAAAGACCTACCTTTATTCTCTTAACCGCCATTATGAAAAGGCTCTTCCTGCCGGTAATAGGCTGCCTGCTGGCTGCCGTTGTTTCCGGGCAAACCCTGAACTCTTCCAATCTTCCTATTATTGTTATTAATACCAACGGGCAGGAGATCGTGGATGATCCCAAGATCACCGCCGACATGGGAATTATTTACAATGGTGAAGGGGTGCGGAATGCGGTAACCGATCCATTTAATCATTATAACGGCAAGATCGGAATTGAAATCCGGGGCCAGTCTTCGCAAATGTTCCCGATGAAGTCGTACAGTCTTGAATTGTGGGATAATTCCGGGAATTCACTGGATAAATCCCTGTTTGGGTTACCCAAAGAAAGTGACTGGGTATTGTATGCGCCATATACGGATAAAACATTAATGCGGAATTTCCTGGCGTACACGATGTCAAGAGAACTGGGGCACTGGGCCGCGAACTGCCGCTATGTGGAAGTTGTGGTCAATGGAGATTACAAGGGCATTTATGTGTTCATGGAAAAGATCAAAAGGGGCAGTGGCCGGGTACCGGTAAGCAAGATCGGGGCTGCAGATATAAGCGGGGATGCGGTAACAGGTGGGTATATTTTCTCTATTGATAAGGAAGCCGATGCATGGTATTCGTTCGTGTATCCGCCCTATGGCACCAACGGACAGAATATCCGGTTTGCGTATGTGTATCCCAAACTCAGCTCAATCGTTGCGGCCCAGCAAAATTACCTCAAGAACTATGTGGACAGTTTTGAAACTGCATTGAATGGCGACCAGTACCAGGACAAGCAAAATGGCTGGAGACGGTTTGCCGATGAAGCCTCCTTTATTGACTACCTGATCGTAAATGAAGTAAGCCGCAATGTGGATAGCTACCGCCTGAGCGCCTATTTTAATAAAGACCGCCGGAGCAAGGGGGGTAAGATCTTTGCCGGGCCGGTATGGGATTATGACCTTGCTTTCCGGAATGCGGATTATTGTAAGGGCCCTGAGACCCGTGGCTGGGCCTATCACTTTAACAAGGATTGTCCGCAGGATTACTGGCAGATCCCTTTCTGGTGGTACCAGTTTGAAAAGGATTCGGCTTTCCAGTCCAACCTGCGTTGCCGCTGGAAACAGGTGAGGCAGGCCAGCCTGAGTGACGGCCGTATCTATAATCTCATCGATTCTATTGTTACCCTTACAGCGGAGGCGCAGCAACGGCATTTTCAGCGCTGGCCGGTACTGGGGCAATATATCTGGCCCAATCCCCAGCCCATTCCTACCAGTTATGCGGGTGAGATCGTCGCACTGAAAGAGTGGATCTCGGCCCGGATCAGCTGGATCAGTTCGAATATTCCCAATGCCGGTCCCTGCTATGATTACCCGGCTTCTGAAACTGTTTCCATCCTTGCAGCTTTTTACCCCAACCCGGTGGGAGACCGCCTAACCCTGGATATCAAATCAAGACTGGCGCAGAAAGTCATGGTAAGGATTACCGATGTTATGGGACGTACCGTGCTGAACCAGGCTTGTAATCTTCATTACGGGGAGAATTATATACCGGTGGCTGCGGGGCGTTGGGCGCCGGGGGTATATATCCTTTCTTACCAGGCGGACAGCGGTGAAAAAGGAACCCAAAAGCTGCTAAAGCAATAAAGCGTCCAGCACTTAACTTTGCGCCATGCGAAAACTGAGCATGGCTGAACTGGGACGAAAGTCAGTAGAGGAATTCAAGGCTTCCGAAAAAACACCCATCATCATTGTGCTGGAAAATATCCGTAGTGCCTATAATGTGGGTAGTGTGTTCCGTACGTCCGACGCCTTCCTGGTGCAGGCTATTTACATCATCGGTTATTCCGCAAAGCCTCCGCATAAAGAGGTCAAAAAAACGGCTTTGGGGGCAGAGGAAACGGTGGACTGGAAATATTTCAGGACGACGGCGGAAGCGATCGCTGAATTAAGAACGGAAGGATTTAATGTATATGCCGCCGAACAGGCAGAGGGAAGTTATAAACTGAACGCGATTGGCTTTGAACCGGGGGAAAAAATCGCGGTGGTATTTGGCAATGAAGTTACGGGCGTGGAGCAGTCCACTATTGCCTTGTGCGATGGCTGTCTCGAAATTCCCCAGCTGGGGATGAAGCATTCATTGAATATTGCTACGGCTGCCGGGGTGGTACTCTGGGAATTGGTTCGTACCCGTATATCCTCTTCCAACTGAACATGGTGCATTGAAAACTGAATATTGAACATTCATGACCAAAGTAAAAAGCTATTTAAGTCTTATCAAATTTTCCCATACGATCTTCGCGATGCCTTTCGCGCTGATAGGATTTTTTCTTGCCATTTTTGAAAGTACTTCAGTTGTTCCAGGCTGGCATACTGCGGTTTTCCCGCCATTATTTCCATGGAAGGAGCTGTTAATAAAATTCATATTCGTTCTTCTCTGTATGATCCTGGCCCGCAGTGCGGCCATGGCCTTTAACCGTTACCTCGACCGTCATTTTGATGCGAAGAACCCCAGGACGGCTGTGCGGGAAATTCCAGCGGGGGTTATTACACCAAAGAATGCGCTTGTGTTTACGGTCATCAGTTGTATTTTATTCATCGCCTGCACCTGGTTTATTAATTCGATTTGTTTTTATTTATCACCTGTTGCACTGGGGGTGGTATTGGGCTACAGCTACACCAAGCGGTTCACTCCGCTTTGTCACCTGGTACTGGGACTGGGTCTTTCGCTGGCACCGATCGGGGCCTACCTCGCCGTTACCGGGCAGTTTGCTTTGTTGCCCATTCTTTTCTCGCTGGCTGTTATTTTCTGGGTCAGCGGTTTTGATATCATTTATGCTTTGCAGGATGAAGAATTTGATAAGTCCAACCAGCTGTACTCCATCCCGGCCTGGCTCGGGAAAGGAAAGGCCCTGCTGGTGTCGGAATTCCTGCACCTGCTGAGTGCTGCGGCGGTAGTTTATGCCGGCGTTTACGGACCGTTCAGCTGGCTCTACTGGATAGGAGTACTGATCTTTACCGGCATGCTGGTGTATCAGCATTCCATTGTAAAACCCCATGACCTCAAACGGGTGAACCTGGCATTTATGACTGCCAACGGAATAGCTTCGGTGGTCTTTGCCGTATTTGTGATCGCGGATCTTTTTATCAATAAATTTTAACCCTTGGCAAGAATCATTTGTATCGACTATGGCGGTAAGCGAACCGGACTGGCGGTTACGGATCCCCTGCAGATCATTGCTACGGGACTTACCACCGTTGAGTCAAAAACGCTGATCCCATTCCTGAAAGACTATTTTGCCAGGGAAACTGTTGAGCTGATACTGATCGGCGAGCCCAAAAATTGGGATGATACAGCTACACATGCCACCCCGCTCGTGGAAAAATGTATCAGGGACCTTCAGAAAAATTTTCCCTTGATACCGATCAAAAAAGTGGACGAACGATACACTTCCAAAATGGCAAAGGATGCGATGTTCGAAATGGGGCTGAAAAAGAAGGAAAGAAGGAATAAGGCATTGGTGGATGAGATAGCGGCGGCGATCATGTTGCAGGAATATCTTAGGAGTCTTTAGTCCATAGTTAGCCGATTGTAAGTAGCCGCAAAGTGGTATAGGAGAATGAACGGGAAATGCGGGGTGGGGGCAATCACTTTGAGCGGATACCGGGTTTGCCCCTTTTTTGCGTTTGGAATTTGATTAATTTTTGGTTCCCCGGCTCTCCGGTTCTTGGTTCTTTTAAGTAATTTTGCCCCATGATTTTACCGATCGTAGCATACGGCCACCCGGTACTGCGGAGAGTGGCGGAAGATATTGATGCGGATTATCCCCAGTTTGATAAATTCATTGAGGATATGTGGGAAACCATGTATGCCAGCAGTGGGGTGGGACTGGCTGCTCCCCAGGTAAACCGGGATATCCGGCTTTTCGTGGTGGATACCCAGCAAATGTTTGCCGGCATGAATGAAGAGGAGCAAAAGGAATACCCCGATACACCGGGTATGAAATCGGTTTTTATCAATGCCCATATAGTAGAACTGGATGGGGAAGAGTGGTCCTATAACGAAGGCTGCCTGAGTATCCCCAAGATCCGGGAGGACATTTACCGGCACGAAACCGTCACCCTGGATTATATGGACGAACATTTCCAGCCGCACCGGGCCACATTTGAGGGACTCACGGCCCGGGTGATCCTGCATGAATATGACCATATTGAGGGAAAACTGTTCATTGATCATATCTCGCCGCTGAAAAGGAAACTAATGAAGGGGAAACTTAATGATATTTCAAAAGGGAAAGTGAATGTGGATTACAAGATGATGTTCCCCGGATAATTCCATGAAGAAACGGCTCACTTTATCACTCCTTATTCTTACCGCTTATTGCACCAGCGCCCAGGTGAATGAAGACTCCCTGGATAACCAGCGGCTGGCGAAGATGGTCAGCCTCTCCGAAGTGATCATCCGCAGTGACCTGAATGTGGCACGGTTTATCAACCAGGTGAAAAATGACACTACATTTTACAAAGCCTTCCGTAACCTGCATGTGCTGGGGTTTACTTCCTGGAACGATATCCGGATAAAAGATAAAAAAGGCCGGATACAGGCGGCGCTGATGAGCAAAACAAAACAGAACAGGGCAAACGGCTGCCGGACCATGGAGGTACTGACAGAGAATTCCAGCGGGGATTTTTACGACAGTGATCACCAGTATAACTATTATACAGCCGAATTATATGCCGGCCTGTTCTTTACAGAGGGATCCGTTTGCGATGAAAACAATATCGTTAAGGGAACTAACTTCAGCCCACGCTCCTACAAGGGGATGGCCAGGCACAAACAACAGCTGAAGATGCTTTTCTTCAATCCCGGTAAAAAGATTCCGGGTATTCCCTTTATTGGGGACAAGATCGACATCTTCGACCCGGACCGGGCGGAATATTATGATTTTATTATTGATTACGGGGATTACGAAGGACAGTCCTGCTATGTTTTTACGATAAAAGCCAAAGAGGACCTGGGCGGCAGGAAAGATAAGATCGTGATCGACAATATGGTCACCTGGTTCAATACCCGCACGATGGAAGTGATGGCCCGCAATTACGATATGAGTTACAATGCGGGTGTCTATGATTTTGATGTGCACATGGAAGTGGAGATGACCAAGGTGGGTGATTATCTTGTACCGAAACTCCTTCGGTATATCGGCAACTGGGACGTAGCGTTTAAAAAAAGGGAGCGGGGGTTATTTACGGCTACGATTTTCGACTTCGTGAACTAGTTAATAAAGCCAAGTCGCCAGCAGGCAATTGGCAGTATGCAGGCTTACACCGTAAATACTGACTGTTTTGGATTTTCCTTAGCGGAATTTTTCGGGATTATTAATCATATAGCCCAACAGTTTGCCAACTTCTTCCATTTTATCAGTCAAATTTTTATAGTCTGTTTCCGATATGTAATTACAGGAGTAAGAAAATTCAATCCATACTCCGGTTTCTGCGTTTTCACTATCTGAATCAGACAGTTTACTTATAAAGTGTGCAGGGTACTTTCTTCGCCTGTAAGCCTCTGCCAGGTTCGCACAAACAGACCTTGAGCTTCGCCGGATCTGATCAGTAAGACTGTATTTTTCTTCTTTGGGGAAATTCTTAGAAATTTCAAAGATGGTCATAGAAAGCACGAACGCTTTTTTGCAGGCAAGTAATTCTTTGTAGCCAGGCATAGGAAAATAGGTTAAGGTTTATTCAAATAAATCAGATTCAAGTATAGAAATCTGAAGTATATGCCAAGTTTCCGTCGCGACTTAAGGGAAAATATTTTTTTGCACCTGCCCCCTGCTTACTGCTTACTGCTTACTGCCAACTGTCAACTGCCAACTGCCAACTGCCTACTGCCTACTGGTACTATACTTCCTCCACTTATCAATCACCCCTTCCATATCCTTTGGCAGTTCCGATTCAAAATGCATTTCCTCACCGGTTGACGGATGGACAAAGCCCAGCGTTTTGGCATGTAGTGCCTGGCGGGGACAGAGTGCAAAACAGTTATCGACAAATTGTTTGTACCGGGTATAGATGGTACCCTTTACTATTTTATCACCTCCGTAAAAATCATCGCTGAACAGGGGGTGCCCGATATATTTCATGTGTACACGGATCTGGTGAGTCCGCCCGGTTTCGAGTACACATTGTACCAGGGTCACATAACCGAAGCGTTCGATAACATTATAATGGGTGATGGCATCTTTCCCGTGATCGCCCTCTGGATAGGCTTCAAAAAGTTTGCGGAAGCGAAGGTGGCGGCCTACATGGGCGATGATCGTGCCACTGTCTTTTTCCAGGTCTCCCCATACCAGGGCCAGGTACTTTCTTTTTACACTATGGTCAAAGAACTGTTTGGCCAGTACCCGCATGGCTTTATCGGTTTTGGCCAGTACCAGCAACCCGCTGGTATTTTTATCGATCCGGTGCACAAGGCCAAACCGGGGCAGGATATCTTCTGTCAGGTTGGGGTTTTGCTGCTGCAGGTAATAGGACACCCCGTTGAGCAGGGTCCCGCTGTAATTCCCGCTGCCGGGATGCACCACCATGCCGGCGGGTTTGTTGATCACCATCAGGTCAGCATCCTCGTACACAATATTCAGGTCCATTTTCTCCGGTACCACGTCGGTCTCATCGGGACTCAGGTCGGAGTAGATCACGATATGATCCTGGGGTTTCACTTTGTAATTGGGCTTGACGGGCACCCCGTTTACCAGGACCATCCCATGGTTCATCGCCTGTTGAAGTTTATTCCGGGTGGCACCTTCGATCCGGTTGGCCAGGAATTTGTCAATACGCAGGGGCTCCTGTCCCTTATCGATGGTAATCGTGAATCGTTCGTAGAGCTCATCGCTGCTGTCGTTTGAATCGGGGATATTTCTGTCCAGTTCGTCCTGCATAGCCGGCAAAGGTAACGGATGGATTTTTGTTGGTAAATTTGCTTTTTACCGATGGAAAAACAGTCAATACTATTCAGGGACCTCGGCCGGATGGACTACCAGGCCGCCTGGGACCTGCAGGAATCCCTGTTGAAGGAAAATGTCCGGAGAAAATCCGGTACCGGTTTGCCTGCAACAACGCATTATCTTTTTTTTGTTGAGCATCCTCCTGTATATACGCTGGGAAAGAGCGGGAACAAGGACAATGTACTCCTGAGTGAGGAGGAATTAGCGGCCAGTCATATAGAATTCTTCCATACCAACCGGGGTGGGGATATCACTTTTCACGGACCTGGCCAGATCGTGGGGTACCCGATCCTGGACCTGGAACAATTTTATACGGATATCGGGAGATACCTGCGGAATATCGAGGAGGTTATGATCCTGACCCTGGCGGAATACGGGATCAGGGGGGACCGCTCACCCGGGGAGACCGGGGTTTGGATTGACCCGGAAATACCCGGCCGGGAACGGAAGATCTGTGCCATCGGGGTTCGTTGCAGCCGCTGGGTCACCATGCATGGGTTTGCTTTTAATGTAAATACGGACCTGTCCTATTTCAATCATATCATTCCCTGCGGGATCGTCAATAAGCAGGTAACATCCCTGGAAAAAGAACTGGGCCGTTCCCTGGATATGGAAGAAGTAAAAGAAAAAGTGAAAAAGAATTTTGAAAAAATATTTAACGCGGAACTGGTCTCAGAAATCCTTCTCTAAATAGAATTTGTGTTTTTCCAGCAGCTTCCCGTCCTCATAGATCTCGAAGCGGAACCATCCTGCATGGTAGAAGCTGGCCTTGTCAATTTTAAAATTATTTTCTTTGATATCTTTTAATTCAAAGATCAGGGTCCCATCTTCCTCAAAGAACCGGATGGAATATTTATGCCCTTTACTTTCCCCGGGCAGGCTCACTTTTACATAGCCGTCCTTATTGGTATAAACATAGAGCGAAGGCACAAAAGCAGTCGGCTGGTTTTTGACGGTAACCGCATTGGGAAGGGTGGCGGAATCACCGGTTTGGAAATTATCCAGCCGGATCACCACCGGGCTCACCCGGGTAATGGAATCCACGCGCAGCAGGGAGTCCACCACCCGTATGGTACCTGGTTTTTTCACGATCAGGGTATCCATTCCGGGTCTTTTAGCCGCACTGAAAAGATAACGGCCACCTTCAAGCATGATATAAAGACGGTAAAACTGCTGGCCATTGGGTGCTTTATTGTCCACGTATCCATTTTGCGGCGTAGTGGGATCTGCCATGGTGAGGATGGTCTTATATCCTTTCAGGCTGTCAGCCGACCGCTGGATACTCAGCTGGCGGATTTCATGAAAAGGATTGACCCAACTGACCACGATCCGGTTCTTGCCTGCATTCTTCAATGAAAAATCCGGCAGGGTATCCTGCGAACAGGCTTTGTTTCCTGCAGCAGCGATCAGCAAGGGGAAAAAAAAGAGGACCAGTTTTTTCATATTGTAAGAATGCAAAAGGACCAGGGCTTTTGTCCGTAAAAACAAAGATAGGGGAGTGGCTCAGAAAATTCAGAATATTAACGTTCCCTTGTCCAGGGAACGGTTGCCCTGTAAACCTCCACTGTGGATCAGCAGGATTTTACTTCCGGGGGGAAAGTAGTTTTTCCCCGCCAGTGCGGAGATGGCATAACAAAGTTTTCCCGTGTACACAAAATCCGTGGGTATGCCGGTAACCCGGTAAAAGTTATTCATGAACTGAATCAGTTCAGGGGTCTGTTTTGCATAACCGCCAAAATGATAATCAGGAATGATCACCGGATCCTGCTGCGGGTTCGCCAGCAATGCCCTGACCTGGCCGCTTAATGCCGGGTTATTTTTAAGCACACTGATACCCAGGCAGGTCACGGTTGCAGGGCTGCGGTTCATAATCCCGGCCAGCATGGTTCCTGTTCCCATAGCACAGCAGATATGCGTATAGTCATGCGGGTTAGCATAGTCCAGGATCGTGGCCGCTCCGGCAGCTCCCGGTTTCCCGTACCCACCTTCCCCTACAATGAGGCAGTTGCTAATAGCTATATCATCCGGTATCCATTTCTCCCTGTATTGTCCGCGGCTGATAAAGCGCAGTTGCATGCCCATTTCCCGGGCTTGCCGGAGGGTTGGTGACAGTTCCGCGGCTTCTTCCCCGCGGATGATCCCGATCGCATCCAGGTGGTGGATGCGGCAGGCTGCTGCGGTGGCATGGATATGGTTGGACCAGGCTCCCCCGAATGTGAGCAATGTTTTTTTTCCCTGCGCATGGGCTTCCTCCAGGTAGAAACGGAGTTTGAACCATTTATTCCCGGAGATGACAGGATGCAACTTGTCGAGCCGGAGCATGGAAACGGTCAGTTCCTTAAGTTCAAATACAGGGAGCAAAACAGGATCGATGGTTATCCCGCCCGGATTTATATCTTGCATGAGGTTGAATGTCTTGGCGAAATTAGATTAAATTCGCGGGGTAAAACTTATCGAAACTATGAAACCTACTTTGGTTATTCTTGCGGCAGGCATGGCTTCCCGTTATGGCAGTATGAAACAGGTACAGGGATTTGGCCCTTCCGGCGAAACGATCATGGATTATTCCATTTTTGATGCCATCCGGGCCGGCTTTGGCAAAGTGGTATTTATTATCCGGGAAGAATTTGCGGGAAATTTTAAAGCCATTTTTGAACCGAGGCTGAAGGGAAAAATCGCCATCGGCTATGTTTACCAGGAAATGGATTCCTATACAGGGGGATATAAAGCGGCAGCGGAACGTACCAAGCCCTGGGGCACAGCGCATGCGGTCCTTTGTGCGCGGGAAGTGGTAAAGGAACCTTTTGCCGTGATCAATGCGGACGATTTTTATGGCCGGGATGCATTTGTGCAGGCAGCAGGTTTCCTGAAAGGATCCTGTAATGAGAACCGGTATGCAATTGTGGGGTATGACCTGATGCGCACATTGTCGGACCATGGCACGGTAAACCGCGGAGTCTGCGGACTGGACCAACAGGGTAATCTCACTACCATTACCGAGCGGATTAATATTGCAAAGAAAGACGGTAAGATCCTGTGTGAGGATGGCCAGCATCCTGTGGAAATACCTGCTGACTCAAGGGTGTCTATGAACTTCTGGTGCTTTGACCCCTCTTTTTTCGCTTATACACAGCAGTTGTTTACGGAATTCCTGCAGCAGCACGGGCAAGAGCTGAAATCCGAATTTTTTATCCCGATCGTGGCCGACCGGTTTATAAAAGAAGGGGGCAAAGTGGAAATTATACCCACCACTTCAAGCTGGTTCGGGGTTACCTATAAAGAGGATGCTCCCTATGTGGAAAAGAGCCTGCATGCCCTGATTGAGCAGGGAGAATACCCCACCAGCCTCTGGGATTTAAAAATGATATAATGGAGGAAGGCTGTTCCTGTCCCGGAGCAATCCTTTTATTTCCTGCAATGCGGGACTACTTTTTTCGAAAGCAATAAGAACAGTGGCTAATGGGGCTGGCTTCATACCGGCCCCCCGCACCGGGCTTTTTGAGCGCAGCGTGACTCAATAAAAAAAGCTGTCCCTGCAATAGGGGACAGCTTTTTTCTATAGGGGTAAATCGTTTAGTTCACTTTTACCATGAATACATAGTCTTCCACTTTTTCCACCTGCTGCTGGAAGTCCAGTCCGGCAATGGCTGACCTGGCAGGTATTTTTACTTTAAGGTAACTGGTATCCTTTTTAAGCTCATCCAGCACATTGTAAATATGCTTACCCTGGATGGCATAGGTAAATCCTTCCGCATTTTTCAGGCGCCCGTTAAGGATTCCGATGACCTCGCCCTTCCTGTTCAGGATCGGGCTTCCGCTGTTGCCCCTGTTGGCCGCGAGTTCCAGCTGGCAGCTGAGGGTGTCCCCGTTGAACCCGGTCTTGGCGCTTAAATATCCCTGTCCGTACACCACCACATCATTCCGGGGGAAACCCAGGGTGAAGATCGGTTCGGCCAGCTTGCTTTCGGTTTTGCTGATGGCATAGGGAACCGAGGCAAAGGGTTTGAAGTTTTCGTCTTCGATTTTGAGGATGGCGATATCTCTCAACTGGTCAATATAAATCACCCGAGCGGTGAATTCGCCTTTATTGTTCTGGATCGCAATATTATGAGCGCCTTCTACCACGTGTGCATTCGTTACGAGGTAGCCTTTGGCATCAATAATAAAACCGGTTCCTCCTGTTTTATAAATGATGGTACTATCGGAATTATTGATGCTATTCTTTACCTTATTTAATTCCTTATCAATCTGGTTTGTCTTTGTTTTGTAACTGGAAAATTCCCCCTTGAGTTTTTCAATTTCGCTGGCGGGTGCCTGCGGGGTAATAGACCATACCAGGGAGCTTATGGTCAGTGTGGTGATACCGGCAATGGATGCGGCAATAGCGGCCACGCGTTTGTAACGTTTCCAGAGGTACACCACTTTGGCTTTGCCGGTAAGGCGGGCTGAATTGATTTTTCCCTGTTCAGCGAGGTCGGTATGCACTTCGTGCAGGGTACTGCGGAATTTCT
The DNA here is from genome assembly GCA_016192105.1 of Sphingobacteriales bacterium. GTDB lineage: Bacteria > Bacteroidota > Bacteroidia > Chitinophagales > Chitinophagaceae > JJ008. Next base: position 128,366 of record JACPUV010000025.1, read on the forward strand.
GCCATTCCCCGAAGCGGTTCATCTGCTGCAGGAATAAGGTATGCTCCACCACCAGTTGATCGATCTCCGCATTGGTTTTGCGCAGGTTTTCGAAATGCAGGCGTTCGTCAGGATTCATTTCCCCACGGATATAGCGTTCCACCGCCTCTAGTACTTTAATATCACCCATGTCCGTTCTCGTTTTTATAGTGAGCAAAAAATATTTTCTTTAACCGCATCAGGCATTTGTACTTCTGGTTCTTGGCATTGTCCGCGTTGGTGTACCCGAAACTGGCGGCAATGACCTGCATATTCTGTTTTTGCAAATAATAGGCTTCTAACAGGCTTTTGCAGGGTTCTCCCAGACTGCTGATCGCTTTGTTCATCATTTCAAACTCGGCATCTCTTTTCTCATGATCATCGATCTCTTCCTCTACGGATACGGTGGATTCAGGGTCTTCGATAGGGGGGGCGTACCGGTTTAATTGTTGTAACCTTTTGAGCCACAATCTTTTGCTTACGGAATATAAGTAAGTTTTGATCTGGCAGTTCAGTTCAAAGGTCCCGGAACGCACTTTTTCGTATAGAACGATCATCGCTTCCTGGAATATGTCTTTCGCGTCATCTGCCGAGCCGTTGTTGTTGATTATCAGGGACTGAACCATATTGTAGTTCTCCCGGTAAATGGTCTCAACGGCTTTTTTGTCGTTTATAGCTAATCCTTTCAGGAGGGGCTTTTCGTTAATCTCTTGTTTCACATTCCCTTATTTAATACTGGTTTTTAAAAATAGTAACCCTTAGCCATCTGAAAAAAAATATTAAATAAACCGGGTTACCTTTTTCTGTTTCGGGTATAAAAAGCGAAATATTTCATACAACACAAAAAAATCATTGAAAATGAAGAAATTCCTGGCCATCGTAGCTATCGCTTCTTTCGCCGTAGCTTGTAACAACAGTTCTGATTCTAAACCTGCAACTGATACTGCAGCTGCTACTGTTGATACAGCTGCTAAAGTTGACACAGCTGCTAAAGTTGATACAGCTGCTAAAGTTGACACAGCTGCTAAAGTTGATACAGCTGCTAAGAAGTAATTCTGCTGGCAAGCAAATCATTGAAGGCCGTCCCGAACCGGGACGGCTTTCTTTTACCCATATCCGCCCGATTAGAGTTACCTTTGCCGCCTCATAAAAATTAATGTACAAGTGAACAAATTTCAAGAACTGGGAATTGAAGAAGGACTGCTTCAGTCCATCCAGGTATTAGGATTTACCCAGCCCACCCCCATACAGGAAAAAGCCATCCCGGTATTGCTCCAGGGAACCAAGGATTTTATCGGCCTGGCCCAGACCGGCACGGGCAAAACGGCGGCTTTTGGCTTGCCCCTGCTCCAATTGATTAATAAGGAAGACCGTTTTCCCCAGGCCCTGATCGTTTGCCCTACACGGGAACTCTGCCTGCAGATTACCAGTGACCTGGAAAAATTCAAAAGTAAAAGAGCGGCTGTTGCCGTTACTGCTGTTTATGGCGGTACTTCCATCAGCCTGCAGATCCGCGATCTGAGAAAGGGAAGCCATATTGTGGTGGCTACCCCCGGCCGGCTGATCGACCTGATCGAAAGAAAGGCGATCAACCTGGAAAAGATCCATTACGTGGTACTCGATGAGGCAGACGAAATGCTGAACATGGGTTTTAAGGAAGATATCGAGTTCATTTTGAAGAATACCCCCAACCGGCAGAGTACCTGGTTATTCAGCGCCACCATGCCCTCCGAGATCCGCCAGGTCAGCAAGCGGTATATGGACAAACCTTTTGAGATCACCATCGGGAAAGTAAATGAAGGAAACGTCAATATTGATCACCAGTATTACCTGACCCAGCACCATAACCGCTATGAAGTATTAAAGCGGATTATTGATTTTAATCCGGGGTTGTACGGAATTGTCTTTGCCCGCACCAAGGCCGATACCCAGGATATTGCGGAAAAACTGACCCGTGAGGGATATGATATTGACGCGATCCACGGGGACCTGACCCAGCAGCAACGGGATAAAGTGATGGGCCTGTTCCGTGACCGAAGTGTGAAACTGCTGGCGGCAACCGATGTGGCGGCCCGCGGTATCGATGTGCAGGGGATTACGCATGTGATCAATTATGAATTGCCCGATGATGTGGAAGTATATACCCACCGCAGCGGCCGTACCGGCCGGGCTGGTAACAGCGGTGTTTCTGTTTCGATCGTAACCCCCAAAGAGGCTTACCGGCTGAGACAGATCGAAAAACTGGTGAATACCCGGGTACACAAGATGGATATCCCGAGCGGTAAGGATGTATGCCGTAAGCAGTTTTTCTCTTTTATTGATAAAATGCTGGCAGCGGATATCAGTCACGGTGAGTATGAAACCTACCTGCCCATCCTCCGGGAAAAATTTGCTGAAGTGGAAAAAGAAGAGATCCTGCAACGCGTGGCGGCCCTTGAATTCGACCGCTTCCTGAAATATTATGAGAATGCGGCGGATCTGAATATGCGGGAGGCCGGTAAAAAAGGAGACAGGGGCGAAAGAAGCGCCGAACGTTTCCAGGGAAGAGATACACAGGGAAGAAAATTCGGCGGAAGCACCGGTTCGTATCAACGTTTGTTTGTGAACCTGGGAACGAAAGATGGTTTTTACAAAGCCAGTTTTCTCCAGTTCATCCTGGACATGAGCGAACTGAAGAAGGATGTACTGGGAAGAATTGATATGAAAGAAATGAACAGTTGGGTGGAAATAGAACCCGGGGCAGCCAAAAAAATGATCCGGGCCATTGATGGAAAGAACTACCGGGGCCGGAAGATCCGGATGAATGACGCCGAAAGCGGTGGCCGGAGAAATTAATTTTAATGAGTTGTTGGTTATAACAACCGCAAAACCTATTTTTGTTCCATGATGCAAGCAAGAGCATATTTTGGTTACTTTTTTTACTACTTCTTTTTTGGAAAGAGGCCGGGAGTGCTTTTGTTGAAATAAAAGGAACAACTAAGAAACATCAACATAAAGAATCCCGGCCAAACGGCCGGGATTCTTGTTTAAAACCCGCTCATCAAATTTGACGGGGCTTACTGAACAATGATTGAAAAGACAGTACTAACAAAACCGATAAAAGCGGAGCATGAATAAACGGGTTTCAATACAGGGGTATGAAGGCAGCTTTCACCAGGTGGCGGCGCAATTATTCCATGGAAAGAATATACGTGTAATTCCCTGCGATACCTTCCGCGATGTGGTTCGTGTCGCTTCCAGCAAAAAGGAAAGTGACGGCGGTGTAATGGCGATTGAGAATTCCATAGCCGGGAGCATCTTGCCGAATTACAATCTTCTTCAGAAAAGTAACCTGAAGATCGTAGGGGAACTGTATTTGCAGATCCGGCAAAACCTGCTGGTGAACCGCGGGGTGCAGCTGGAAGATATCAGGGAAGTGCATTCCCATACCATGGCCTTGCAGCAATGCTACGATTTCCTGGACAAATTCAAATGGAAACTGGTGGAGTCCGATGATACCGCTCTGAGTGCCCGGCATATTCACCAGCACAAGAACAGGCATATGGCCGCTATTGCCAGCAAACTGGCCGCCGAATTGTATGACCTCGATGTACTGGCTCCCAATATCCAGAGCCTGAAAAATAACTATACCCGTTTCCTGATGCTGCAACGGGAAGAAACGGTACAACCTGTGGAAGCGGCCGACAAAGCATCCGTTACCTTCCATACGGATCATTCCAGGGGCAGCCTGGCCAGGGTACTGACCCGGATTTCAGAAGGGGGGATCAATCTCAGCAAACTGCAAAGCTTCCCGATCCCGGGATCTGAATTTAAATATGCGTTTCATGCCGATATGGAATTTGATACGCAGGACCAGTTTGATGATGTGATGAAATCGATAAAGCCGCTGACGGAGGCGATCAAAGTATATGGGGTATATAAACGCGGACTGTGGAAATGAGGGGCGTTAACTGACATTGATAAGTGAGTTCTTAATACGCACTATTCATTTAGTGTAATAACTACGTTAAATTCAAGAGAATGAAAGTTGCTAAAAGACTGGAAGGAATCGGGGAATATTATTTTTCCCAAAAGTTGCGGGAGATTGACGAACTGAACAGGCAGGGGAAGAATATTATCAACCTGGGTATCGGCAGCCCGGACCAGCCCCCGCACCCGGAGGTGATCCGGGTATTGCAGGAAGAATCGGTCAAACCCAATGTACATGCCTACCAGTCGTACAAAGGATCGCCCCTGTTGCGCAAAGCAATCAGTGACTGGTATAAGCAATGGTATGCAGTGGAACTGGACCCGGATACCGAGGTCCTCCCGCTGATCGGAAGCAAGGAGGGGATCATGCATATCTGTATGACCTATCTTGATAAAGGAGATGAAGTGCTGCTGCCCAACCCCGGTTACCCCACTTACCGCAGTGCCGTAAAACTGGCCGGCGGGAAATGCGTGGACTATGTGTTGAAAGAAAAAAACGGGTACGCTCCGGATTTTGAAAAACTGGAAAAGCGCGGACTGAAGAAGGTCAAACTGATGTTTGTCAATTATCCGCAGATGCCCACCGGTCAACTGCCTTCACCGGAGTTGTTTGAAAAACTGGTCGCTTTTGGGAAAAAGCATAAAATACTGATCGTACATGATAATCCGTATTCCTTTATCCTGAATGAACACCCGGAGAGTTTGCTGGGCGTGGAGGGCGCGCGGGAATGGGTGATCGAACTGAATTCGCTGAGTAAATCGCATAATATGGCCGGCTGGCGGGTGGGGATGCTTTGCGGCGCGAAAGAACGGATAGAAGAAGTGCTGCGGTTTAAAAGCAATATGGACAGCGGCATGTTTCTCCCGGTGCAATTGGCTGCGGCCCGGGCGCTGTCACTTGGTAAGGAATGGCAGGATGAAGTGAATGCCGTGTACCGGGAACGGAAGGAAAAAGTAGTTGAATTACTGGAATTGCTGGGCTGTTCATTTTCCCGGAAACAAGCGGGTTTATTTGTTTGGGCACATATACCCGAAGGCTATACGGATGGTTATGCGGTGAGCGATGAGGTATTATACCAGTCGGGGGTATTCATTACACCCGGTGGGATATTCGGTAATGCGGGTGATAAATATATACGGGTGAGTTTGTGTGCGACGGTGGAAAAACTGGAAGAAGCGATAAAAAGAATTCAAAAATCAAAAGGGGAATCCAATGAAGGAGCGTAAAAAAATTGCCATTGTGGGGGTGGGACTGATTGGCGGTTCGCTGGCCATTCAGCTGCATGAAAAAAAATTATCGTCCCGGCTCATCGGGGTGGAGGCGGATCCGGATCATGCGGCGCAGGCCCTGGCCCTGGAACTGGTGGATGAAATCCTGCCATTGGATCAGGCTGTTGAACAGGCAGAAGTGATCGTATTGGCCATCCCCGTGGATGCCATGCTGTCCTTACTGCCAGCGGTGCTGGACCGGGTGGATCAGCAGATCGTACTGGACCTGGGTTCCACCAAATCGCAACTCGTGGCAGCGATAAAGGACCATCCGAAAAGAGGGCGGTTTGTGGCCACGCACCCGATGTGGGGTACGGAATACAGCGGACCGGCAGCGGCTGTAAGAGGCGCTTATGAAAACAAAGCAGTGATTCTTTGTAATACTGATCAGACAGATGCGGATGCACTGGAATGGGTCAGGCATATGTTTGAAAAGATCGGGATGCGGCAGCTCGAAATGGAAGCCGTTGCGCATGACCTGCATGCGGCCTATGTCAGCCATATTTCCCATATCACTTCTTTTGCCCTTGCCAATACGGTGCTGGAAAAAGAAAAAGAAGAGAATGCCATTTTTGAACTGGCTTCCGCAGGTTTTGAAAGCACGGTGCGCCTGGCCAAAAGTAACCCTGCAATGTGGGTTCCTATTTTCTTACAGAATAAAGATAATGTACTGGATGTGTTAAATGAACATATTGAACAGCTCAAGAAGTTCAGGGACAGTATCCGGGATGATCAATCCGATGTATTGAAAGGACTGATAACGGAAGCCAATAAGATCCGGAGAATTATTAAGTAAACCGGAAAGATGAACCGCCGTTAATTCGTGAAAAGAACAATCTGATAAATAAACCGCTTCTAAAATCCCCTTGAGGGGCCGGGAGCACTAAATTTGTACAATGCAAACAACAGAACAGACAAGTAATGCCGCCGTACAGGCTGCCTGGCATAAAAGACCCCTGATCATCAGCGGGCCCTGCAGTGCCGAAACAGAAGAACAGGTATTAGCTACTGCGCAGCGGCTCGCGGCTACCGGGAAAGTGGATATGCTCCGGGCCGGTATTTGGAAGCCCCGTACCAAACCCGGGATGTTTGAGGGAGTAGGTGCCAAGGGATTGCCCTGGCTGCAACAGGCAAAAAAACTGACCGGCTTACCTACAACCGTGGAAGTGGCCACCGGCAAACAGGTACAGGATGCCCTGACTTTTGATGTGGATGTATTATGGATCGGCGCCCGTACCACGGTGAATCCCTTCAGTGTGCAGGAAGTGGCCGACGCCTTACGCGGCGTGGATGTACCGGTCCTGATCAAGAATCCCATCAACCCCGACCTGGAGTTATGGAGCGGGGCCGTGGAAAGGGTGGCCCGTGCCGGTGTAAAGCAGATTGGTTTGATTCACCGGGGTTTTAGTTCCTACGGGAATACAGAATACCGGAATGCCCCCATGTGGCACCTGGCCATTGATATGAAACTGAAACACCCGGGAATGCCCCTGATCAATGATCCTTCACATATCTGCGGAAGAAGGGATATCCTGCAGGAAGTCATGCAAAAAGCGATCGACCTGGATTATGACGGGCTGATGATCGAAAGTCATATCGACCCGGACAGCGCCTGGAGCGATGCCAAGCAACAGGTAACCCCGGAGCGCCTGGCAGAAATGCTGGACAGCATTACCTGGAGAAAAGAAGATGTTAACTCAGAAGAATACCATGCCGCACTGGAAGCGCTGCGCCAGAAGATCAACCACCTCGATGACGAATTGATGCAGATCCTGGGACAGCGGATGAAGATCGCGGAGCAGATCGGCCGGTATAAGAAGGATAACAATATCACCATCCTGCAAACCAGCCGCTGGAATGAGATCATCGAAAGGGCATCCGTGAAAGGAGATAAGATCGGTCTTAGTAAGGAGTTTATCACCAAGTACCTCGATGCGGTGCATATGGAGAGTATTAATCATCAGAAGAAGGTGCTGGATAGCTGATATTGAACATTGAGCATTGATCATTGAATATTGATCATTTGTCAGCCGACTGATATTCAATACTCATTTGGAAAGCAGTCCATCCCGAATGGCAGTTAAAGTAAATAATGAAACACGTCAATTTTAAGTTTTCAGCCTCCTCCACGGATTTTTATTTTGCCGGCGGAATCAGTCACCTGAAACAGGTTACGGACCCCGGGGCCACCGTGATCATTACCGATGAGCATGTGTATAAAGCCCATGCCAAACGGTTTAAAGGCTGGAATACCATTGTGCTGAAGGCGGGGGAGGATTTCAAAGTACAGGCAACCGTGGATGCCCTGGTGGAACAGCTGATCCAACTGGAAGCTGACCGCAAGACCACCCTGGTAGGAGTGGGAGGAGGGGTGATCACGGACCTGACTGGTTATCTTGCTTCCGTATATATGCGCGGGATCCGTTTCGGTTTCATTCCAACTTCGGTGCTCGGTCTCGTGGATGCATCGATTGGAGGGAAGAACGGCATTGATGTGGGGATGTACAAAAATATGGTAGGCGTGATCCGGCAACCGGCTTTTATCCTGCATGATATGGCCTTCCTGAAATCATTGCCGCAGGGAGATTGGGAAAACGGGTTTGCGGAGATCATCAAGCATGCCTGCATCAAAGATGCGGCCCTGTTCGCGGACCTGGAGGGGCATACACTAACCCATTACCAGCGAAGGCAGCAGTCCATCTGTGATCTTGTACAGCGGAATGCTCTCATTAAGATCAATGTCGTAAAGAAGGACGAGTTTGAAAAAGCAGGCCGGCGCCTGCTGAATTTCGGTCACACCCTGGGACATGCACTGGAAACGCAGTACGAATTGCTTCACGGGCAGGCCATTTCCATCGGGATGACCTATGCCTGCCATATTTCTGAACAGCTCACCGGGTTTAAGCAAACCGGAAAAGTGGTGGCACTGCTGGAAAAATACAAACTGCCCACATATGCTTCCTTTGACAAGCAAAAAGTGTTTAACGTATTGAAGATGGATAAGAAGAGGGAGCGGAGCGAAATGAACTATGTACTGCTGGAGAAAATCGGCAGGGGGGTGATCAAAAGCATTTCATTGAAGCAACTGGAAAGAATCATTCAAGCATTATAACAGTGAACGTAACCATACATCCGTCGGAATTAAAAGGTACCATCCAGGCTCCCGCTTCCAAAAGTTCGATGCAACGGGCTTGTGCGGCTGCACTTTTGCATATCGGGGAGACGATCATACATAATCCCGGGCATAGCAATGACGATAAAGCGGCACTGGATATTATCCGGCGCCTGGGCGCAAAGGCGGAATTTGTGGAAGGAACCTTACAGGTAAAAAGTGAAGGAGTACAACCGGCGACGGCGGAAATCAGTTGCGGGGAATCCGGTCTCAGTATCCGGATGTTCACGCCCCTGGCGGCCCTGAGTGACCAACCCGTTACCATCAATGGTACAGGAAGCCTGGTAACCCGCCCGATGGATTTCTTTGACAGGATACTTCCCCGGCTGCAGGTAAAGATCAACAGTCAGCAGGGGAAATTGCCTTTGCAGATACAGGGCCCCTTGATTCCGGCAGATATTGAGGTGGACGGTTCATTGAGCTCACAGTTCCTGACCGGTTTGCTGATGGCTTATTCGGCTTCCCGGGCATCCGGTGTTTCCATTAAAGTGAATGACTTAAAAAGCCGGCCTTATATTGACCTGACCCTCGATGTGATGCGGCAGTTTGGTTTGAAAGTACCGGAGAACAGGGACTACCGCGAATTTTATTTTGAAGCAGCAACCGGCCCGCGGCTCCCTGCCACGGGACATGCCATTCATTACACGGTGGAAGGTGACTGGAGCGGCGGGGCCTTCCTGCTGGTAGCCGGGGCTATTGCCGGCCCCATTACTGTCCGCGGACTGGATCTTTCCTCTGCCCAGGCTGATAAAGCCATTGTGGATGCCCTGATGGCGGCGAATGCAGGGATTGCGATTGAGGCAAAGGGGATCAAACTGCACCCGGCTGCCATGAAGGGGTTTGCATTTGATGCGACGGATTGCCCGGACCTGTTTCCGCCGCTGGTGGCACTGGCTGCTTATTGCAGGGACCTGACGACAATTAAAGGGGTAAGCCGGCTGGCACATAAAGAGAGCAACAGGGCCCTGACCCTGCAGGAAGAGTTTGGAAAAATGGGTGTACGGATCGAACTGGACGGAGATACAATGAAGGTGCATGGAAGAGGAGTCGTAAAAGGGGCGACCGTTCATTCCCGTCATGACCACCGTATCGCCATGGCCTGTGCAGTGGCCGCCTTGAGGGCCGAAGGGGATACCCGGATCGAAGAAGCGGGTGCCGTGAAGAAGTCCTACCCGGCGTTTTATAATGACCTGAAATCAATCGGGGCCGCTGTATCTTTACCCTTTCAACAATTCAATTTATAAGCTTTGAACAAATTTGGACGTCTATTCAGTATTTCCATTTTTGGAGAATCGCATGGCGAATCGGTGGGGGTTACCATTGATGGATGCCCCGCGGGTCTATCCTTAACTCCCGAAGACCTGCTGCCCGACCTGGAAAGGAGAAAAGGCGGTACACAAAAAGGAACAACACCCCGGCAGGAATCCGATTACCCCATTTTTAAAAGCGGGCTGTTTAACGGAAAAACAACCGGTTTCCCGGTAACGATCCTTTTTGAAAACAATAATACAAGAAGCGAAGATTACAATAAACAGCGAAGCATACCCCGTCCGGGACATGCCGACTGGGTGGCACACCAGAAATTCGGCGGGTACGAAGATTACCGCGGTGGCGGTCATTTCAGTGCCCGGCTTACAACGGGACTGGTTGCTGCCGGGGCAATTGCCAGGAAACTGTTGGAGGGGATCAGCATCCGGGCTGCCGTAACAGCAATCGGAGGGGAAACAGATACCGAAAAAGGCCTTCAAAAAGCCATTGAGGCCAAAGATTCCGTGGGCGGGATTGTCGAATGCAGGGTCAATGGATTACCGGCAGGATTGGGTGAGCCCTATTTTGATTCGCTGGAATCAGCGCTCGCTCATCTGCTATTTGCCATTCCCGCGGTCCGGGGGGTGGAGTTCGGCACCGGTTTTGCCGCCGCCGCCATGTTCGGCATTGAGCACAACGATGCGATTGAAGACATGAGCGGGAAAACAAGGACCAACCATGCCGGCGGAGTGGTAGGCGGGATCAGTAACGGAAATGAGCTGGTTTTCCGCCTGGCCGTGAAACCCACTTCTTCTACACCCAAAGAACAGAACAGCCTGAACTGGGATACCGGTAAAACAGAGAATTTTTCAGTGAAAGGGCGTCATGATCTCTGTGTAGCCCTCCGGGCGCCGGTGATCGTGGAAGCCGTAACAGCCATCGTGATCGCTGATTTCATGTTGCTGGAACAAAAAATTAAACGAGTTCTATAATGCCTGTCATCTATCATGTTACCACTGCCGGTGAATGGGAGTCCGCGAAACAAAAAGGATTTTATGAACACCCCTCACTCAAAGCGGAGGGTTTTATTCACTGCTCGCAGGAACACCAGGTGGCTGCTGTGCTGGACCGTTATTTTGCCGGGCAAAGCGGTTTGGTTAAACTGGTGATCGATACGGACCGGCTCACCAGTCACTATGTATTTGACTGGTCTCCTTCCACGCAGGATACTTTTCCGCATATCTATGGCCCTATAAATACCGGTGCCGTGACCGATGTGATCCGGTTATCATAAACTTCCGGTTTTTTATGCCTGGGCCTTTTCCCGGCTTTTTATTGGGTGCAAGGGATGCCTGCATTCAGTTCCGCATTGAACAGGCCGGGACCGTTGCCCCCGTCAGTAAACTCTACCAGCAGCCGGCATCCGTCACAATCCTCCCGGGCCGGTAAAAAAATCAGCCAAACTATCGGGAGAATCTTAAAACGATTGCTTATTTTGTTGTACAGGTAGATTTGTTTAACACCATTACTCAAGCCAGCTGCCAACCTCTTTATGATGAAGAAGACCTTGTACCCGTTAGTGAATATTCTTTTTACCGGGATCCTGTTCATTTCCTGCAAGGGAAACGGGCAGCCCGCAGATACTGTATCGGTCAGTCCCGAAGACCTGGCGAAGAAAACCACCCTGCTGATCAGCGAGCGCCTGCAAAAGGCCATAACTGACAGCGGCAAGATAGAAGACTCCGGTCTTGTGTTGATACAGCCGGAATTGGTCCGCCGGGTTTACCAACGAACAGATTTTTCTCCTTTCTGGAGCCGTGGTCAGAACTGGTTACCCGAAGCGGATTCCCTTTACCATTTTATCCGGGATTCCCGTTTGTTCGGGTTGTTCCCGGAAGAATATCATATCACTGAACTAAAATTGATCCGGGAACGGATCGCGGCAGACAGCCTGGCAAAAGAAGACCGGAAAGATGCAAAATGGTGGGCAACGGCGGACCTCCTGTTTACAGATGCTTTTGCACGGATCGTCAAAGATGTAAAACTGGGGCGCTTGCCGCAGGACAGTGTCAGCCTGCGCAAAGATTCTGTACTGAAGGATGAATTTTACCTGTCCCGGTTTGATGAAATCAAGCAAAAGGGGATTGCAGCGGTGGTGCGTTCCCTGGAACCTTCGGTCCGGGGCTACCAGTTGCTCAAAGCAGCGATCCCCAATTTCCTGGCCCGGGCAGATTATAAAACATATACCAGGGTCCCATACCCCGAAAAGGATCAGCAGCGGTTTAACCAGTTTCTTCAAAAAAGACTGTATGAGGAAGGTTTAATCGGGTATGACAGCATACCGGCAGATTCGGCCAGGCTGGCCGAAGCGGTAAAATTATTTCAAAAGAAAAGAGGTATTACCGTGGATGGAAAGGCCGGGGAGGGTACTGTCCGGATGCTGAATACGGATGACCGGGAAAAATTTGCCCGGATCGCGATCAGCCTGGACAAATACAAGCAGTTACCTGAAAAAATGCCCTCCAACTATATCTGGGTAAATACTTCTGCAAATTATATGGAAGTAGTGGAGGGGAATGAAGTGAAATTCAGTTCAAAAGTGATCAGCGGGAAAGCCAAAACACGAACCCCGTTGCTGACAAGTGCTGTATCCTCTCTCATCACTTACCCGCAATGGGTTCCCCCGCTCAGTATTATTTTGAAGGAAATTCTGCCGGCTGTAAAAAAGAACCCGGGCTACCTGGCGCGGAAGGGTTTCAGCCTGGTGGACAAAGACGGGAATGAAGTGGATCCCTATAGTGTGGACTGGTCAAAATACAGCAAAGGGATTCCGTACCGGGTGGTGCAGGGAAGCGGGGATGCCAATGCCCTGGGGATAATGAAATTTGTTTTTGATAATAAATACGCGGTTTACCTGCATGATACCAACCAGCGCTACCTGTTTGCCAGTGCCATGCGTTCCCTGAGCCATGGTTGTGTGCGGGTGCAGGAATGGGAAAAACTGACCTGGTACCTCCTGCGGAACGACAGTAGCCAGGTGGGAGGCCGTTCCGTCACCCGGATCGATTCTGTAAAATCCTGGCTGAAAAGCAAGCAGAAAAAGACCATTAGCCTTCGGAACAGATTGCCGGTCTTTATCCGGTATTTTACCTGCGAGGGGCAAAAAGGGAGTGTTGTTTTTTATGATGATGTGTACGGCGAGGATAAAAGCCTGCGGGAACGTTTTTTCAGGAATAAATAAGCCAAACCGGCCCCCGGCCGGGCGAAGCGGCTGCCCAAACTCTCTTTTTTTTAAAAAAACGTCTCCCAAACCCGTGAATATTAACTAAATAATTTATTTTAGGATATTGAACATACCTGTTATTTTTGCTGTGATTAAAACCAAACTATCTCTTTATGAAGAAGATATTATCTGCTATTATTGCATTGTATCTGATCGTACCTGCTGTTAAAGCCCAGGATGATGAAATCAGGCCCAAAGCCATTGGTGTTAGTTTTTTTCTGAATGACTTTATTACGCCTGACCGGATCCGCACCACTTCCCTGAGCCAGGTGATCAGCAGTAAGCGGTTTGCCAAAATTAAAGAGATGGCTCCGGGTATGGCAGTTACCTATTTCAAAGGAGTCCGGAAGCATATCGATGTTGCCGCCTCGCTGGGTGCATCTTTCCTCCGCTACCCGATGCCGAACAAGAGTTTTTCGGATAACAGTCTCCTGCTGGAAGCCAACGCTTCCCTGAACCTGAAACTGACCACTGAAAAATACTGGGTGCAGCCTTACCTGGTTGCCGGGGTAGGCGCTCATAAATACCGTGGATATTACGGAGCTTTTCTGCCCCTGGGCCTGGGTGTGAAAGTGAACCTGCTGGATGAGGCGCACTTGTTTATTATGTCCACTTACCGTGTTCCGGTTACCAATGAAACAGCCAATTATCATTTACAGCACAGCATTGGAATTGCCGGACGCCTGGGTAAGAAAAAAGAACCCGTCGTGATCGAAGCGCCCCGTCCCCCTGCTGATACAGATGCTGACGGAATTATCGACAGCCTGGATAAATGCCCGACCGTAAAGGGAATTGAAAAATACCAGGGTTGTCCCATTCCCGACACGGATAAAGATGGTATCAATGATGAAGAAGATAAATGCCCCACTGTCCCGGGCCTGGCACGTTACAAAGGATGCCCGATCCCCGATACAGATAAGGATGGAATTAATGATGAAGAAGATAAATGTCCCACTGTAGCAGGTGTGGCCCGTTACCAGGGCTGCCCGGTACCGGATACGGACGGAGACGGTGTGAATGACGAGGAAGACAAATGTGTAACGGTTCCTGGTGTGAAAGAAAACTTTGGCTGCCCGGTGATCACAGAGGAAGTAAAGCAAAAAGTTAACATGGCTGCCAAGAATATTCTCTTCGTTACAGGTAGTTCAAAACTGCAGAGCAAGTCATTCAAAGGACTCAACGAAGTGGCACAGATCATGAAGGATAACCCTGCCATGAGCCTGAATGTGGACGGACATACGGATAATGTAGGGAACGATGATAAAAACCTTATCCTGAGCCAGGGCCGCGCTGATGCTGTTAAGACTTACCTGGCCGGAAAAGGAATTGATGCCGGGCGTATCACCGCTACCGGTTTTGGTGAAACCAAGCCCGTTGCAGATAATAAAACAGCTGCCGGCCGCCAGAAAAACCGCCGCTCTGAACTGACGCTGAGCTACTACAAGTAAGCAATTACCTATAATAAAATTGAAAGTCCCCTTGTTACAGGGGACTTTTTTTATTGCTGTAATATGATCAGTATTTCACGTAGCGCTCCCGCAGTAATTTATCCAGCCCTTTTTGCCGGGCTTTTTTTGCCTGCTTCCTTAGTACAAATTCAAATAAACTCATCCAACCGGGCAGGTTGCTTTCACTGATAGCAAAAAGCCAGGCCAGCACCTGCCTGTCTTTCGGGAACCCGTTTGGTTTGCATTGCCCGTCCCGGGCAAGTCCGTACCCGATTTGCAGTGACTCCTCGAATCCGCGGCTGGCAGGTCTCAATTCCACACGGAATGTACAGGGTTTGCCGCTGCGGTTGCGGAACAGGTGGTTGATACCCGCTGCGGCCGTGGCCTTTTCTCCCGGTCTCAGTATCCGTAATTCCCTGCCCAATTGAACCTGAACTTCACCCGACAGGCACTCAAACTGTTCTGAAAAGGTCTTATGATAATGCAGGCCAACCCCGCCACCGTCAGCCAGTTCCACTTCCACCAGGGTGCAGGCGTCCCCGGTTTCCGCGGCTGTTTTAAGAAACAGGACATGGTCTCTCTGGATGGGGTTGAATATTTTTCTTTCCATTCACACAGGTACGAGAAAAAAGCCTTCCGGGGATTGCGGTTTTAGCCGGACAGGCGGGCCCGCTCAGGTCTGACCGGCTGAAAAGGAGCCTGTTGCCGCTTCCGGTCTATTTTTCCACAGTCCGGATTCTCTTATATTCAGGCTTTATTTTTCAGGAAATTCTTCTACCTTTGCGCCGCCATTAGGTAAAACCACGGTTGTATTGAAAAGCGGAGTCAGGGGTTTTTCTTCAAGTGGCGGTCTATGAGAGTCTAATCTACCATATCAGCTGATTGTTCCGTTTGCGGGAACCTTCTTTATTATCAGCTGATTTTCCAGAACAAAAAAAGTTGGGCAGCGAACAGAACCCTGAAGAGTGCGACGCAAGGGACGATGAGCAGGGTTCAGAACGAGGACAACCAAAAATATTCAAACCCGAAAAACATAAAAACAAAACAACAAACAAATAGTCATGGCCGATTTAAAATTTCAAAGAAACTTTGGTATCGCCGCCCACATTGATGCGGGTAAAACCACTACAACGGAGCGTATCCTCCGTTATACCGGTATGATTCACCGGATCGGGGAGGTGCATGATGGTGCCGCCACTACCGACTGGATGGAACAGGAAAAAGAAAGAGGGATCACAATCACTTCTGCGGCGGTGAGCTGCCAGTGGAATTTCCCGACCGTGCTGGGTAAAGCAACTCCTGATACAAAGAAATATTCGTTTAATATAATTGATACTCCGGGTCACGTGGACTTTACCGTGGAGGTAGAACGTTCTATGCGGGTGCTGGATGGCCTGATTGCCCTGTTCTCCGCTGTTGACGGGGTAGAGCCGCAGTCGGAGACCGTATGGCGCCAGGCCAACCGTTACGGGGTTCCCCGGATCGGGTTCGTGAATAAAATGGACCGGGCCGGTGCGGATTTCCTAATGGTGGTAAAACAGGTGAAAGAAATGCTGGGTTCCAAAGCGGTTCCCCTGCAGTTGCCGATCGGTGCGGAGGATGATTTCAAAGGGGTGGTGGACCTGATCAAAATGAAAGGGATCATCTGGCATATGGAAACCGAAGGGATGACCTTTGATGAAATTGAAGTACCTGCCGATTTGCTGGAAGAAGCCCAGGAATGGAGAGCCAGCCTGGTGGAAGCCGTAGCGGAATATGACGACAGGCTGATGGAAAAATTCTTTGAGGATCCCAACAGCATCACCGAAGATGAAATGCATGAAGCCATCCGGAAAGCTACGGTTGACCTGAGCATTGTCCCGATGATGTGTGGTTCTTCCTTTAAAAATAAAGGGGTGCAGACGGCCCTCGATGCGGTTTGCCGTTATCTGCCTTCCCCGATCGATATTCCCGATACCGTGGGTACCAACCCGGACAGCGGTGAATCCGAAACCCGTAAAGCAGATCCGAAAGCTCCTTTTGCGGCACTGGCTTTTAAGATCATGACTGACCCCTTTGTGGGCCGTCTCGCATTCTTCCGTTGCTATTCCGGTCATCTTGATGCCGGCTCTTATGTATTGAATGTACGGAGCGGTAAGAAAGAGCGGATCAGCCGGATCATGAAGATGTTTGCCAACAAGCAGAACCCGATTGATTTCATCGAAGCAGGTGATATTGGGGCAGCGGTAGGTTTCAAGGAGATCAAGACCGGTGATACCCTCTGTGATGAGAACCACCCGATCACCCTGGAAAACATGTTTATCCCCGAACCGGTTATTGCGGTTGCGGTAGAGCCGAAAACCCAGGCCGACGTGGACAAAATGGGTATGGCCATTGCCAAACTCGTGGAAGAAGATCCCACACTCCGTGTGAATACCGACGAGGATACCGGCCAAACGATCCTGCGTGGAATGGGTGAACTGCACCTGGAGATCATCATCGACCGGATGCGCCGTGAATTTAAAGTGGAAGTGAACCAGGGTGCCCCCCAGGTGGCCTATAAAGAGGCCTTCCAGGCTACCATTGAACACCGTGAGACCCTGAAGAAGCAAACAGGTGGACGCGGTAAGTTCGCCGACATCCAGTTCAGTCTCGGACCGGTGGATGCAGAATGGAAAACCGAAAATCCCGATAAGCATTACCAGTTTGTAAACGACCTGTTCGGCGGATCCATTCCCCGTGAATTTGTTCCGGCGATCCAGAAGGGTTTTGAGCAGGCGATGACTACCGGTGTGCTGGCCAATTACCCGGTTGATAACATGAAGATCCGTGTATTTGATGGCAGCTTCCACGCGGTGGATTCTGATTCTATGTCTTTCGAACTTTGCGCCAAGCAGGGCTTCCGTGAAGCAGCGAGAAAGGCCAAGCCTGTATTGCTGGAGCCGATCATGAAAGTGGAGGTTATCACACCCGCCCAGTACATGGGTGATGTGACCGGTGACCTGAACCGCCGCCGGGGTATGCTGGAAGGGATGGATACCCGTGCCGGTGCGGAAGTGATCAAGGCCAAAGTGCCACTGAGCGAAATGTTCGGGTATGTAACCCAATTGCGTTCCCTGAGTTCTGGCCGTGCTTCCTCCACGATGGAATTCTCTCATTACAATCCCGCGCCGACGAATATCGCTGAAGAAGTGATTGCAAAGGTGAAGGGGAAAGTAAACGCATAAAAAAATAAACTGATCTGATGGATAAGATCCTGCTCTCCGGGGCAGGATTTTTTTCATTCAACCGGTCCGGTTTGGAAAGAAGCAGGCGTCTTCGCTTGGGCCGGATGAGGAAAGAAAGTTTAAAAAATTTAACCAGGATCAAGGGGGTATTACCTGTATGGCACCGTGTTTGCTGCATAAAATGCGGAATTCCCCGTTTTTATTCCATTTCCTGGAAAAGGCCTGATTCAAAGAGTATGAAGAACTACCTTAAAAGATTAAGGGCTCATCACTGGGCCCTTTTTCATTGAGCGGCCTTTTGAAAATATAGATACCTCCCCAGGCCGATGCCAGTAAATTAACCAGGTAGAACAGGAGGCTGATCAGCACGGCTGTCTCCGCGACCATCCCAAAATAAGCAGCCCCCTTCAGGAATACCAACTCACGGATCCCTAAGCCGCCGATCGTAAGGGGCAACACTGAAACCGCGGAAGAAACTAAGAACAGAAAGATGAAAGCGGTAGTTGAAGCCGGTACATCGAGGGCGGCCATCAGCAGATAAATGCAAATCACCTGTGCCAGTTGCACCAGTATGCCCAACAGGAGGCCGGGGCGGAATCCCGGAGCGAATTTGGGGAAGTACTTTTTTAGGATAAAATAAAAAGCAGGGAGCGACAGCCCGGCAGCAGCCGTCAGGCCCCCTGGATATGCGGCGGGTAGAGGCACCATGAACGAATACAGGGCCAGGAGTAAGCCCAGTCCCAGTAAACCACTGAAGCGGTCGAGCAGCACGGCAGCCGTTGTATCCCGGTAAGGAACCCCGAATTTTTTTGTCAGCAGGATCACTTTGTAGGCATCCCCGCTGATGGACCCGGGAAGGAACAGGTTATAAAACATGCCAAGCCAATAGAGGCGGATCGTTTCCCCCTGCGATAAATCAATCCGGATGTCCCGAAAAAAAATATTCAGCCGGACCGCTGCAATCATTTTAGAAATGATAAAAGCCAGCAGGGCCGGAAACAGGTAAGGCCATTTCGCTTTTTCCAGGGCGGTGCCGGCCCGGGCGAGATCGATCCGGCCGGATACATACCAGATGCATAGCAGGGTCACTGCTATTTTAAGCAGGGCTTCCGCCAATCTGCGAGTTGCAGAACTGATCCGGGGTGTTTTTTCCATTATTACCGTAAATTGATGCAAGTAAATCCAAAACGATGATAAAAAGAATTCTGTTGCTGTTGGTACTGTGCCCGTCCCTTTTTACAGCTGCACAGGAAATGCCGTTGCAGGCCGGGATGAAGATCAGCCGGACGGTACAGATCAAAAAAGGAGTGTACCGGCTGGATGCCCCTGCCGATACATCAAAGCCGGTACTGCTGATCGAGGGGGATAACCTGGTTATTGATTTTAACGCGGCTGAATTAACAGGAAGTAACGGAGAGAAAACACCGGATGAATTTTTCGGGATTGCCATCCTGGTCCGGAACAGTAAAAACATTACGATTAAAAACCTGAAAGCCCGGGGCTATAAAGTAGCCCTGCTGGCCCGTAATGTGGAACAGCTGACACTGGAGCAATGTGATTTCAGCTATAATTATCGTCCGCATTTGAACAGCACGCAGGAAAAGGAAGACCTGTCCGACTGGTTAAGTTACCATCATAATGAAAAGGATGAATGGTTGCGGTATGGGGCGGCGATGTATTTGCGGAATTGTGACAGGGCCCTGATTCGGAATTGCCGGGTCACCGGAGGACAGAATGCGTTGCTGATGATGGAATCGGATCACGGAAAGATATATAACAATGATTTTTCTTTTAATTCCGGTATTGGGATCGGGTTGTACCGGTGCAATGCCAATGAATTTTCTTTCAACCGGCTCAATTTTAATGTAAGAGGCTACAGTCATGGGGTGTATAACCGCGGTCAGGACAGTGCGGGTTTCCTGGTGTATGAACAAAGTAATTATAATGTTTTCTATAAGAACTCCGCCACCCATAGCGGGGATGGATTTTTCCTCTGGGCGGGACAGGCCACAATGGATACCGGGGAGGGCGGGTGTAATGATAATGTAATCATGGAAAACGATTTTTCCTATGCACCCACCAATGGGGTGGAGGTTACATTCAGCCGGGTGGCGGTAACCGGTAACCGGATCTTTGAATGTGACCACGGTATCTGGGGCGGGTACAGTTATTCTTCTAAATTCTGCAATAACCAGTTTCGGGATAACCGGATTGCCATTGCTATCGAGCACGGGCTGCACAATGAGATTTCGTACAATCTTTTTTCGAAGGACAAGGAAGCGATCCGGCTCTGGTCAGGGAAACAGCAGTCGCCGGACTGGGGGTATGTAAAACACCGCGATACACGCAGTGCGGATTATATTATTGCGATGAACAGTTTCAACCAGCACTCCCTGGTGCTGAATCTTACCCGGACGGACAGCCTGCGCATTGCGGAAAACACCTATTCGGGAGAAAACAAGTGGAAACTGGATTCGACCGTGACGAATATTGATACCAGCGAAGTTGATCTGTTGGATACGGCTGCCACACTGCCGGATATAGAGAACCCGGCGGATCCTTTTAAAGGCAATGGAAAACTGGCAGGCCGCAAAAATATCCTTATCACAGAATGGGGACCCTATGATTTCAGATCGCCCATTATCTGGAATACCAACCCGACCGATACTTCAGCTGAAATGAAATTTGACCTGCTGGGTCCCAAGGGGAAATGGAAGGTAAAAAGTTTCAGCGGGGTGGAGGCGATTTCGGCTATGAACGGCGAATTCCCGGCCCATATTACGGCGAGGAAAGTAAAAGCGTCCCGGACGGATATCCGTGTTGAACTGGAATATACCGGGGAGGCGATTACGACGCCATTTGGGGAAAAACGAAAGGCCGGGCAGCCCTGGAATTTCCGGTTCCGGAAGTTTTTTCAGCCGATCGACTGGGACCTGGCCTGGTATGCTTTTGATTCAATGTCCAACCCGGTAAAATACCCGGAGTATATGCTGCAGCTGGACAAAATACCGCCGGTCCGGGAGGAAAATACTGACCGGATCGACTATGCCTGGTGGGGTGGGATCCGGGCAGGGGAGAAGCAGTACCCTCAATTTATAACCATCGGGAATGGCAGTGCAAAAATCCCGGAAGGGAATTATGAGCTTTCGGTAACCTGGGATGATGCGGTCAGGCTATGGGTGGACGGGGAATTGCTGCTGGATGAGTGGGAACCGGCCAACTACAAATCCGACGAATCCCCGAACCGGAAAATAAAACTCTATTTAAATGGAAATCATACTTTTAGGGTGGAGCATGTGGAATTGGGCGGTTTTGCCACCCTGGGCCTGCAATTGCGGAAACTCGACTAATTAACAGCTGGGGAAAAGAGTTTGTCCACAGGCTATAAAATTCTTTCCCAACTATTTGGAAGGTATATCCTTCGCCCTTACCTTTGCACTCCCAAAAGAAAATTGGGATTTTACACATGTCTCAGCGAATCAGAATCAAATTACAGTCTTACGATCACAACCTGGTAGATAAATCTGCTGAAAAGATCGTAAAGACGGTGCGCAGTACCGGAGCCGTGGTAACAGGACCCATTCCCCTGCCTACCCGCCGGAAAATTTTTACTGTATTGCGTTCCCCGCACGTGAATAAGAAAAGCCGTGAACAGTTCCAGTTGGCCACCCACAAGCGGTTGCTGGATATTTACACGTCTTCCAGCCGTACGGTGGATGCGTTGAGCAAACTGGATCTTCCCAGTGGTGTGGAAGTAGAGATCAAAGCGTAGTACGTTCCGCTTTGTCCTCTTTAGCTCTTATAAATTGATTTAATGAATTGCTATCTCTCAATTCCGCTTCCGGCGGAAAAAAAGAGCTCTGGCTGATAAACATAAAACAAGCCATTCAGGGTTTGTTTACTGCCGGTACTTCCCCAGAAAGGAAAAGGTCGGTGGCAAACGGGGATTGACTCTTCGACAAGTTCAGTGTGACAGACCGTCACCTGGTTTTTGAAGAATGTCCCAATAACCTTGAGGCATAAACTCAGCAACATGAAAGGTATTATTGGGAAAAAAGTCGGGATGACCAGCATCTTCGATCCCTCCGGTAAGCAGACGGCCTGTACGATCATTGAAGCAGGCCCCTGTGTAGTCACCCAGGTCAAGACCGCCGAGTCAGACGGGTACAGTGCTCTCCAGCTTTCTTTTGGCGACAAAAAAGAAAAGCATTCCTCTAAAGCCGAAGTGAACCACTTCGCAAAAGCGCAGACAGCTCCCAAGCGCTTCTCCAAAGAATTCAGGGATTTTGCAATAGAAAAAAATATTGGTGAAACCATTACCGTTGACATCTTCGCGGAAGGCGATAAGGTGGAAGTTGTGGGTACCACAAAAGGTAAGGGTTTCCAGGGTGTGGTAAAGCGTCATGGTTTCCATGGGGTAGGCCAGCAGTCACACGGTCAGCACGACCGTCAGCGGGCTCCGGGTTCACTCGGTAACTCTTCGGATGCCAGCCGGGTAATGAAAGGGGTGCGGATGGCCGGCCGGATGGGAAATGACCGCGTGAAGATGAAGGGCCTGAAAGTGGTGAAGATCTTCGCAGAGAAGAATTATATCCTGGTCAGCGGTTCTGTACCGGGTCATATCGGTTCAATCGTATTAATTCAGAAATAATAATAACACCTGCGGGTTAACGATCCGCGGGGTGTTGCTAAATACCAGAAAATGAAAGTTGAAGTTTTAAATACAAAAGGTAAAGCCACCGGCAGAACAGTGGAGCTTCCCGAGGAGATCTTCGGTGCAGAGCCCAACAACCATGTTATCTACCTGGCCGTTAAACAATACCTCGCCGCCCAGCGCCAGGGAACACACAAAGTGAAGACCCGTGCTGAAGTGCAGGGCGCCAGCCGCAAGCTGCACCGCCAGAAAGGTACCGGTGGAAGCCGGAAAGGTAATATCCGCAACCCTTTGTACAAGGGAGGTGGTACGATCTTCGGTCCCAAGCCGCACTCGTATGATATCAAAGTGAACCGGAAAGTGAAGGACCTGGCCAAGATATCTGCGCTGAGTTATAAAGCAAAGGAGAACGCGATCCTGGTCGTGGAAGATATCAGCCTGGATACCCCGAAAACCAAAAGTTTCATGGACATTATGGGCAGCCTGAAAGTAGCTGACAAGAAAGTAATGTTTGTGCAGCCGGAATACAATGACAATGTGGAACTGTCCCTGCGCAATGTGCCCTCTGTACTGGGTACCCTGCTGAGTGATATCAACACCTACGACATTGTAAACTCTGAAGTACTGGTACTGACCGAGAGTGCCGCGAAGATCTTCGCGGATGATGAAAAAGCAGAAGCGTAGGCTTCGGAAAACGCAGCCTGACGAGAGGGCGTATTTTAAAAATAAAAAATTGAATTCAGATGAAACTTTCTGAAGTATTGATAAAGCCCATTTTGACCGAAAAAGCCAATGGCCAGCAGGATAAACTGCATCGCTATGCTTTCAAAGTGGCCCGCAAGGCGAATAAACTGGAAATCAAAAAAGCAGTGGAAAGCTTTTACGGGGTGACTGTTACAGGAGTAAATACTGCTGTGGTTCCCGGTAAAAACAAAAGCCGCTTTACCAAATCCGGGGTGATCTCCGGCCGGAAACCGGCTTATAAAAAAGCCTTTGTAACTGTAGCTGAGGGTGAAAACATTGATTTGTATTCAAACATTTAATTACCCGCAGCCCGAATGGCAATCAACCGCCGCGAAGTGTTGGAATCAGAACAATTAAAGTGATTATCTAAAATGGCATTAAGAAAATTTAAACCCGTTACAGCCGGTACCCGTTGGAGGATTGGTAATGCGTATGCAGAAGTTACCACCAATGAACCTGAAAAAAGCCTGGTGGAAGCCAAGCCCCGGACCGGTGGTCGTAACTCCTCCGGTCATCTGTCCATGCGTTACAGGGGCGGCGGACACAAGAAGAAGTACCGTATCATTGACTTCAAAAGAAACAAGGCCGGTGCGGCTACTGTGGAATCCATCCAGTATGACCCGAACCGTACCGCGTTTATCGCCCTGCTGAATTATGCAGACGGTGAGAAGCGTTATATCCTGGCTCCCCAGGGATTGCAGGTAGGTGCTACCGTGGAAAGCGGTGCAGATGTGGCGCCTGAAGTGGGCAACTCACTTCCGATGAAGAATATGCCGCTGGGTACCAACATTCACAATATTGAAATGCAGCCCGGACAGGGTGGCAAACTGGCCCGCAGCGCCGGTTCCTCTGCCCAGCTGACCAACAAGGAAGAAAAATACGCGATCCTCAAAATGCCTTCTGGTGAACTGAGGAAAGTGCTGATCAACTGTTATGCCACCGTAGGAGTAGTCAGCAACAGTGATCACAGCCTGCAGAGTATGGGTAAGGCCGGACGGAACAGGTGGAAGGGTATCAAGCCCCGTAACCGTGGGGTGGCGATGAACCCGGTGGATCACCCGATGGGTGGTGGTGAAGGTAAAGCATCCGGTGGACAGCCCCGGAGCCGGAACGGTCAGTATTCAAGGGGTCTGAAGACAAGAACCAAAGGAAAGGGAAGTGATAAGCTGATCATCCAGCGTAAGAACGGAAGCAAGCTGTCCAAGTAATCAATCTCATTAACAACTCAACGACATAAAACATGGCTCGTTCGATTAAAAAAGGTCCTTATGTGGCAACTCACCTTGAAAAAAAGGTAGATGCCATTAACGAAGGGAAAAACAAGAAGGGTGTAATCAAGACCTGGAGCCGCCGCTCCACTATTACGCCTGACTTTGTGGGACACACATTTGCGGTGCATAACGGCAACAAGTTCATCCCGGTATATGTAACTGAATTTATGGTAGGCCATAAGCTCGGTGAATTTGCCCCCACCCGCCAGTTCAAAGGACACTCTAAAAAAGAAGGATAAACCAGAAACTTATTAAAATGGAAGCAGTAGCTAAACTGAGAAATTATCCGACCTCGCCCCGTAAAATGCGCTTGCTGGCCGACCTGATCCGTGGCCAGAAAGTGGAAAAAGTACTGGCCGAGTTGGAACATAACCCCAAGCATCCGGCAGTTCCCCTGCGCAAGCTGGTACTGAGTGCAATCAGCAACTGGAAGCAGAAAAATGAGGGTGGTGATGAAAGCCAGCTGGTGGTAAAGACCATCTTTGTGGATGGCGCCCGGACATTAAAGAGAATGCGTCCCGCCCCGCAGGGCCGTGGTTACCGTGTTCGCAAACGCAGCAACCATGTTACTGTGATCGTGGACACCAAGGAATCTAAAAATTAAACGAATAACGAATAACCTGAATAAACATGGGTCAAAAAGCAAATCCGATTGGTAACAGGTTAGGTATCATCCGCGGATGGGAATCTAACTGGTACGGCAGCAAAAAAGACTATGCT
The DNA here is from genome assembly GCA_016192105.1 of Sphingobacteriales bacterium. Classification (GTDB taxonomy): domain Bacteria; phylum Bacteroidota; class Bacteroidia; order Chitinophagales; family Chitinophagaceae; genus JJ008. The sequence continues at coordinate 153,368 of JACPUV010000025.1, forward strand.
GGTAAACTAATCGAAGATCACAAGATCAGAACCTACCTGAATGCCCGTATCAACAAGGGTGGTATCTCCAAGATCGTTATTGAGAGAACCCTGGGTAAACTGATCGTTACTATCCACACTTCCAAACCGGGGATCATCATCGGTAAAGGTGGCGGAGAGGTTGACCGTATCAAAGAGGAACTGAAAAAACTGACCGGTAAAGATGATGTGCAGATCAACATCCTGGAGATCCGCCGTCCGGAACTGGATGCCATGATCGTGGGAGATACCATTGCCCGCCAGATCGAAAACCGGATCAACTATAAAAGGGCGATCAAAATGTCCATCGCTTCCGCACTCCGTATGGGGGCTGAAGGGATCAAAGTAAAAGTATCCGGCCGCCTGGGTGGTTCAGAAATTGCCCGTTCAGAAGAGATCAAACAGGGCCGTGTACCGCTGCATACTTTCCGTATGGATATTGATTATGCCAATGTATTTGCCCAAACCGTATATGGCAAGATCGGTATCAAGGTATGGATCTGTAAAGGTGAGGTGCTGGCCAAGCGTGACCTGAATCCCAATTTCGTGGGTGGCAAGAGCGATGTTAGCGACCGCCGCGAGAGAAGGGAGGATCATGGTGATCGCCGTGATCGCCGCGATGACCGCCGGGGTGGTGGTGACCGCAGGGGCGGTGGCGGAAGAGGTGACCGGAGGAATTAATAGAAAAGTTTCGAGCTACGAGCCATGAGCTACGAGCTGTTACAGAAAATAAAAAGTTTAATTGCTAAAGGGGGAGAGCTCGAAACTCGCAACTCTTGGCTCAAAGCTTAAAAGAAATGTTACAACCGAAAAGAACGAAGCACAGGAAGATGCAGAAAGGCCGCATGAAAGGCGATGCCAAAAGAGGTACAACTATTGCATTTGGTTCTTATGCTTTAAAAGCACTGGATCAACACTGGATCACTGACCGCCAGATAGAGGCGGCCCGCCAGGCGCTTACCCGTGAAATGAAAAGGGAAGGTAATGTATGGATCCGCATTTTCCCCGATAAGCCCATTACCCGTAAGCCGGCCGAAGTGCGGATGGGTAAAGGTAAAGGTAACCTGGAGTTCTGGGCTGCCGTGGTAAAACCGGGCCGTATTCTTTTTGAAATTGACGGGGTGAGTGAGCAGGTTGCCCGTGCCTCCCTGGCCCTGGCTGCCGGTAAACTGCCGATCAAAACCAAATTTATTGTACGCCGTGACCTGGTTACCGCGTAATCATTAATAAACCGAACAGCGATGTCAAAGAAAGCAGATTTTGTAAAAAGCATCCACGGCATGAACGAGCAGGATCTCCGGGCCCGTCTGGAGGAAGATAAACAACGGCTCAAGAAGCTGGAGTTTGCCCATGCGATTTCTCCCCTGGAAAATCCCATGACCATCCGTGGATTACGCCGGGAGATTGCCCGCCTGAAAACGGAATTGAAGTTAAAGCAACAGCAAGCATAATTAGTCTGAAGTCCGGAGTGGTGAGTCGGCAATCGATTCAAACAGCCGGTCGCTAAAAAAAATAAAATGGAAGCAAGAAATTTAAGAAAGACCAGGATTGGGGTGGTAACCAGCAACAAGATGGCGAAGACCATTACGGTTGCCGTTGAAAGAAAAGTAAAGCACCCGATCTATGGTAAGTTCGTAAAGAAAACCACCAAATTCCATGCGCATGATGACAAGAACGAATGCAGCATCGGGGACCTGGTGAAAATCATGGAAACCCGTCCGCTCAGCAAAACAAAGCGCTGGAGACTGGTGGAAGTGGTGGAGAAAGTTAAGTAAGAGTAAAGCTACGGGTCGTGAGTTACGAGTCACGAGACGTACTGATTAATAAATGTTTTAACTGCTCGCAGCACATGGCTGAGGGCTCAAAGCTTAAATAAAATGATTCAGCAAGAAAGCCGGTTAAATGTAGCGGACAACAGCGGTGCCAAAGAGGTGCTTTGTATCCGTGTACTCGGCAACAGCGGTCAGCGTTATGCCCGGATCGGCGATAAGATCGTAGTAACGGTTAAGGATGCGATCCCCCAGGGAGGTATCAAAAAAGGTACGGTGGCCAAAGCGGTGATCGTGCGCACCACCAACAAACTTCGCCGGAAAGACGGCTCTTATATCCGCTTTGATGACAATGCCGTGGTGATCCTGAACCAGTCTGATGAACCCAGGGGTACCCGTATCTTCGGCCCGGTGGCCCGTGAGCTCCGTGATAAAGGCTATATGAAGATCATTTCACTGGCCCCCGAAGTATTATAATTGATAAAAGGGTAAACCCCAATAACGCAAGATAAAATGAAAGCAAGATTTAAACCCAAGTATAGCATCCGTAAAGGTGACAGCGTGGTGGTGATCACCGGCGATGATAAAGATTTATCAAAACCCCGTACGGTGAAAGAAGTGCTGGTGGAGAAAGGCAAAGTGATCGTGGAAGGTGTGAACATCATCACCAAGCACAGCAAACCTTCTGCCCAGAACACCAAGGGTGGTATCGTGAAAAAAGAAGCGCCCATTGCGATCAGTAATGTGATGCTGTGGGATGCCAAGGCCAAGGCGCCGGCCCGTGTTACCCGGAAAAGAGAAGAAGGAAAAACAGTACGAATTTCAAAAAAATCAGGAGAGAAAATCTAATCTCTGACCTGGCTTAATACGCGATTTATATGAGTACAAAAACATATACCCCGAGACTGGCAGACAAGTACAAAAAGGATGTTGTACCTGCCCTGGTAAAAAAGTTCAGCTATGCCACGGTGATGCAGGCTCCGAAACTGGAGAAGATCTGCCTGAACCGCGGCGTGAACGGAGCCGTATCTGACAAGAAGATGGTGGATACTGCCATCGACGAACTGACCACCATTGCCGGTCAGAAAGCGGTGGCTACCATGTCCAAGAAAGACATTTCCAACTTCAAACTCCGGAAGAATATGCCGATCGGCGCCCGGGTAACCCTGCGCGGTGATAAAATGTTTGAATTCCTGGACCGCCTGATCTCTGTGGCACTGCCCCGGGTACGTGACTTCAAAGGGGTGAACGAAAAGGCATTTGACGGCCGTGGTAACTATACACTGGGTGTAACCGAACAGATCATCTTCCCGGAGATCGATATTGATAAAGTGAGCAAGATCACCGGCATGGATATCACCTTCGTGACCACTGCCAATACGGACGAAGAGGCGTATGAACTGCTGAAGGAACTCGGTATGCCTTTTAAAAACGCAAAAAATAATTCTAACTAAAAGAATAATTACACATGGCAAAAACTTCTGTAAAAGCCAGGCAGCGGAAAAGAGAAAAAATGGTGGCGAAATTTGCCGCCAAACGGGAAGAGTTGAAGAAAGCCGGCGACTGGAAAGCGCTGGATGATATGCCGAAAAACTCATCCACTGTCCGCCTAAAAAACCGTTGCCAGCTTACTGGCCGTCCCAGGGGATATGTCCGCTATTTTGGAATTTCCAGGGTGGCACTGCGTGACATGGCACTGAACGGAAAGATACCTGGTCTGAAAAAAGCGAGCTGGTAAACAATTCAATTAATTAAACTAAACTTTTCCAATTATCCCGGCAATACGCTGGGACGTAGGAGGGCAAAAATATGGTAACAGATCCTATAGCAGATTTCCTGACAAGAATCCGGAATGCACAGATGGCAGGTCACCGCGTGGTGGACATTCCTGCATCCAACCTGAAAAAGCGTATGACGGAGATCCTGTACAACCAGGGTTATATCCTGAAATATAAATTTGAAGAGGACAATAAACAGGGCGTGATCAAGATCGCGTTGAAATATGACCCGGCCACCAAGCAGCCGGCGATCCAGAGCATGGAGCGGGTTAGCCGCCCGGGTCTGCGCCAGTACGCCAAACCGGCTGAGTTCCGCCGGGTGAAAAACGGCCTGGGCGTGGCAATCCTGTCCACTTCCAAGGGCGTGATGACCGACAAAGAAGCCAAGGTGCAGAATGTGGGCGGAGAAGTACTGTGCTACGTATATTAAAAAGACGGTTGCTGATACATTAAGCCGAACCTATATAGGCTGACCGGTCCGCAACGAAACAACTATTAATAAATTAAATTCATTTTATGTCCCGTATAGGTAAAAAGTCGATCACAATCCCTGAAGGTGTTTCCGTTAGCGTTGGTAAAGACAACGTGGTAACTGTAAAGGGAAAGAAAGGGGAACTCAGGCAGGCTATTGACCGTGATATCACGGTTGAAGTAAAAGAAGGTCATGTTCATTTTGGTCGCCCGACCGACCAGATCCGTCACCGTGCCATGCATGGTTTGTACCGTGCGCTGATCGCCAACCTGGTGAAAGGTGTTACAGATGGATTTGAAAGAAAACTGGAACTGATCGGTGTGGGTTTCAAAGCCGCCAACCAGGGCAATGTACTCGACCTAGCGCTTGGTTATTCCCACAACATCATATTTGAAATACCGAAGGAACTGAAAGTCGCTACTGCCCAGGAAAAAGGACAGAACCCGATCATCACCCTGGAAGGAATTGACAAGCAGCTGATCGGACAGGTAGCGGCAAAATTACGCAGCCTGCGCAAGCCCGAGCCGTACAAAGGAAAAGGGGTACGTTATGTGGGTGAAGTGGTACGTAAGAAAGCTGGTAAAGCGGCTGGTAAATAAACATTAATCTAAATCGAACCTTGGCAGCATCAAGGTTAAAATAAAAAGAGATGAACCCAAAAGTAAAATCACAAAGAAGACAGAATATCCGTTACCGGATCCGCCGGAAGATCAGCGGTTCCACTGCCAAACCCCGTTTATCGGTGTATCGCAGTAACGCGGAGATCTATGCCCAGCTGATCGATGATACAAAAGGACAGACGCTGGCAGCTGCTTCCTCCAGGGACAAAGACATTGCGGCACAAAAAGTAAACAAGAGCGAAAAAAGCAAACTGGTGGGTGCGGCGATTGCCCGGAAAGCAACGGAACTGGGTATTAAGGATGTAACATTTGACCGTGGTGGTTACCTCTACCATGGAAGGGTGAAATCAGTAGCGGACGGAGCCCGGGAAGGCGGCCTGAATTTCTAAACAATCCATTCAAACTTTTAATTACAAGTATAAATGTCAAAGTTTAACGTAAACAGGGTAAAAGCCGGCGACCTGGAACTGAAAGATAAAGTGGTTGCCATCAACCGTGTGGTCAAAACAACCAAAGGCGGACGCGCTTTCAGTTTCTCTGCCTTAGTGGTGGTGGGTAATGAAAACGGGGTGGTGGGCCATGGACTGGGAAAGGCAAAGGAAGTACAGGAGGCCATTACCAAGGGAATCGAGGATGCCAAGAAGAACCTGATCAAGGTTCCGGTGATGAAGGGTACTATTCCTCATGACCAATGGGCCAAGGAAGGCGCTGCCAAAGTACTGATCAAACCCGCTGCTCATGGTACGGGTGTAATTGCCGGAGGTTCCATGCGTGCTGTGCTTGAAGCAGCCGGTGTGACCGACGTACTGGCCAAATCACTGGGTTCTGCCAATCCCCACAACGTGGTGAAGGCTACGTTTAAAGCGCTGGCCCTGCTGCGTGAACCGGTGAATATAGCCAAAACACGTACCCTCGGTTTAAAGAAAGTATTTAATGGTTAATCCGACCAAAAACGAAATTGAATTATGAAAAAGATAAAAGTAACACTGGTTAAAAGTCCGATCGACCGGCCCGAACGTCAAAAGCTGACCCTGCAGGCCCTTGGACTGAATAAGACCCATTCTTCCCGTGAGCTGGAAGCCACTCCGCAGGTACTGGGTATGGTGCGTAAAGTGACCCACCTGGTGAAAGTGGAAGAAACAAAATAATAACAGCGGTAAAAGCTAAAGAAACGACCCATACAGTGGTCGCTCTTTTTTGATTTTTTATTCATAACAAGCGAGGGGAAACAACCCCGTAAGTAAAAATTAGGAAAATGAAATTACACGAATTAAGACCTGCAGAAGGCGCAACGCACAAAGTAAAACGTATTGGTCGTGGTGACGGTTCCGGGCATGGTGGAACTTCTACAAAGGGTACCAAAGGTGCTCAGGCACGTACCGGTTTCAAAAATAAAATGTCGCACGAAGGCGGCCAGATGCCGATCCAGCGCCGGGTTCCGAAACGCGGATTCAAGAATCCCCATCGCGTGGAATATAAAGTGATCAACCTTGGCCAGGTGGAACAACTGGCAGAAAAATACGGTATCGTTGAATTCAGCCTGGAAAACCTTTACATTAACGGACTGATTGCCCAGACGGACCGTGTAAAGATCCTGGGAAATGGTGAACTAAAGGAAAAATTCGCTTTCCGGGTAAACGCGGTGAGTGATAAAGCCAAAGCAGCCATTGAAGCAGCGGGAGGATCGGTAGAAATAGTAAAGTAATTTCAGTAAATTGCATCGACGCATTTAATGCGTCTTTTACGTTTTAAGTGCTTTAAACTTTTATATCCCCGTGAAGAAATTTATACAGACACTCAAGAATATCTGGAGCATTGAAGAACTGCGCGGCAAGATCCTGTTCACCATTATGATGATCACGATATACCGACTGGGAGCCCATATCGTGTTACCGGGTATCAACCCCACCCAAATGGACAGTGCGGGTGCGAACAGTACCGGTATCCTTGGGCTGATCGATGCATTTTCAGGCGGCGCGTTTAACCAGGCTTCTATTTTCGCACTGGGTATTATGCCTTATATCTCTGCGTCCATCTTTATTCAGCTGATGACGGTGCTGGTACCCCGCTTCCAGAAAATGCAGAAAGAAGGCGAAAGCGGACGTAAGAAGATCAACCAGTACACCCGCTACCTGACGGTTATCGTAACTATTTTACAGGCTTCCGCTTATGTAACCTACCTGCAGGGAATGACCCAGCAGACCGGAGGCATTATGGCGGGTTATACCAGTTATTTCTGGTTATCCACCGTAGTGATACTGACGGCCGGTACCCTTTTCGTGATGTGGATGGGGGAGAAGATTACAGATAAAGGATTGGGTAATGGTACATCCCTGATCATCATGATCGGGATCCTGGCCCGTCTTCCGCAGTCTTTCGTACAGGAACTCAGTATCAAATCCGTTCGTAACGGCCAGATCCTGGTTTTTATTATCGAGATTGCCATCCTGATCGCGATCATTATGGGTTGTATCCTGCTGATCCAGGGAGTACGGAAAGTGCCGGTTAACTATGCCAAGCAAATCGTTGGAAACCGCCAGTTCGGCGGAGCCCGGCAGTTCCTGCCGCTGAAAGTAAACAGCGCCGGTGTTATGCCGATCATCTTTGCCCAGGCAATCATTTTTATCCCTACCATTTTTGCGAATTACAATACACAGGCCACCGGGTTTCTCCGGGCAATTACGGATCATACCAACCCCTGGTATATGCTGATCTATTCAGTGGTGGTGATTGGATTCACCTTCCTGTACACCGCCCTTATCTTTAACCCGAAGCAGATCGCGGATAACCTGAAACAAAACAATGGGTTTATTCCTGGTGTAAAACCCGGACAGCCCACTGCGGATTATATCGGTTCCATCATGGACAGGATCACATTCCCCGGGGCGATCCTCCTGGCATTTGTGGGTATTCTGCCCGGTATTGCACAACTCTTGGGTGTTTCCCAGCAGTTTGCTACCTTCTTCGGCGGCACATCCCTGCTGATCATGGTGGGTGTAGTTCTGGATACCCTGCAGCAGATCGAAACCCAGTTGCTGATGCGCCAGTATGATGGCCTGATGAAGAGCGGCCGGATACAGGGACGTCAGACCACTTCCGCGGTTCAGATGTAATTTATTACTCAAAAGATACCATGACCCGGTAAGCGAGCTTGCCGGGTTGTTTTTTTATAAGATATTTGCAGTATGATATTGTATAAAACAGATGAGCAGGTGGAAATGATGCGGAAAAGCGCCCTGCTGGTGAGCCAGACCCTGACAGATGTAGCCGGGTTCCTGAAACCGGGGATCAACACCCTTTCTATCGATCAGCGGGTGGGCGAATACATCCGGGATCACCAGGCGGTTCCTTCCTTCCTGAACTATAACGGGTATCCCTTTAATTCCTGTATCTCGGTCAATGATGTGGTGGTACACGGTTTTCCCAATAAGCGGGAACTGAAGGAAGGAGATATCATATCTGTCGATATCGGGGTGATCCTGGATGGCTGGCACGGGGATCATGCCTATACATTTGCCATTGGTGATCCGGGGGATGCCGTGATGCAGCTGATCCGCGTCACCAAAGAATCCTTATACAAGGGCATTGAAAAAGCAATTGCCGGTAACCGGGTGGGAGATATTGGTTTTGCAATCCAGGAGCATACCGAAAAGAAGCACGGGTATGGGGTGGTTCGTGAACTCGTGGGTCATGGCCTCGGTAAAGACCTGCATGAAGATCCGCAGGTACCCAATTACGGGAAAAGAGGCAGCGGGGCAAAATTAAAGGAAGGGATGGTACTGGCCATTGAACCCATGATCAACCTGGGAAAGAAAGAGGTCTATACAGAGGATGATGGCTGGACCGTAAGAACCAGGGATGGTAAACCATCTGTTCACTTTGAACACGATGTATGCATACGGAAAAATAAGGCGGATGTGTTATCAGATTACCGTCCGATCGAAGCGGCTGAACAAGCCAATGCTTACCTGTTTACCGCCAAAGCTCCCGTTTTACAATAAACGGTATTTGAACTCAACCCGGGAATCGTGCCAGATTTCCTGCGGACTGATATAAGTGTCGTTCATCCGGAACACGATACCTGCTTTTGCAAAAGCATCCCGTACAAGCTCGGAGCAGATATAGCTTTTGTTTTTTTCCTTCTTCCCGATCCGGAACAGGATCCGGAGCATGATCCGGAAAATTTCCCGGTTGTCATAGGGGCGGGTAAGCTGATCAAGCCCGAAGCTGATGGCTTTATTCAGCTGTGGCTGTTCCGGCCCGGTATGCAAGCCGGCAATCACGACCTGGCCGTTATAGGGTCTTTTTTTTCCTTTATAATTCCGGAGGTAATTGGAGAGGGGGATCATCCGGATGCCAACCGATGGTTCGGCCTCGAGTACCAGCACCCTTCCGAGTTCCTCGTCTTTGTAAACGATGGCCACATGGCTCCACACACTTTTTGTGAGCCGCTGGATTATCCCTGAAAACGTATAGCTGCCCGAACTGAAAAAGAGATGACCGGTTTTCAGGTAGTCCCTTATTTTTTCATAGGGAAGTACAGGCGTTTCTTTGAGCTGCTGTTTGCTGAGCGGGTGGGCCATATTCGCAGGTTAATTGCTGACGAACTTAATCAAATTTCATCGTTCTTTGCAAAAAGCTGTTTCTTGTCAAAGCAACTGATTGTCATTGGTGGTGGTGCCGCCGGTTTTTTCTGCGCGGTCAATGCGGCCCGGATAAACCCGGCGTTGCGGGTAATGGTATTGGAGAAATCGAACAAGCTATTGTCGAAAGTACGGATCAGCGGGGGAGGCCGTTGCAATGTGACCCATTCTTGTTTTGATATTGAGGAGATGAGCAGCCATTATCCCCGCGGGAATCGGTTTGTCCGTAAGGCCTTTCACCAGTTTTTCACCACCGATACGATCCGCTGGTTTGAGGAAAGGGGAGTGAAACTGAAAACCGAAGCGGACGGCAGAATGTTTCCTGTTTCTGATTCATCGGAAAGTATCACCGGCTGCCTGCTGAAGGAAGTTAATCAGTACAATGTTGAAGTGCGGATGAATGCAGAAGTGGCGGAGCTTAAAAAAACAGCCAACCTGTTTCACCTGCGGCTGAATGATGGCAGAGAACTGACTGCAGATTATATCTGTGTCGCCAGTGGCGGCTATCCTAAGGCTGCAATGTTTGACTGGCTGAAGAATACCGGTCATACTGTTGAATCCCCGGTACCTTCGCTTTTTACCTTTAATATACCGTCCCATCCGGTTACCGGGCTGATGGGAATCAGTGTACCGGCGGCAACGGTGAAAATCGCCGGGACGAAACTGGAAGAAACAGCTCCTTTGCTGATCACTCACTGGGGACTGAGCGGACCAGCCGTCTTAAAACTCAGTGCCCGGGGCGCCCGGGATCTTGCCGGTGCGGATTATTATTTTGAAATACGGGTTAATTGGTTGCCGGGACAACATGATCAGCAACTGGCAGAACAGTTCCGGCAGTTCCGAACCACACTGGCTGCCCAGAAAATAAGTCAGCGGAATCCATTTGGTCTGCCGCAGCGTCTCTGGGAATTTTTACTTCAGTTTTCCGGGACAGATCCGGAGAAGCGATGGGCCGATCTGCCGGCGAAAGAACAAAACAAACTGATATCCCATCTCGTAAATTGCCCGTTTACAGTAAGGGGAAAGACAACATTTAAAGAAGAATTTGTAACGGCAGGAGGGGTCCGGCTCACGGAGGTGGATGTCAATACCATGCAAAGCAAAAAAATACCGGGCCTGTATTTTGCGGGGGAGGTGATGGATGTGGACGGGGTCACCGGTGGTTTTAATTTCCAGCATGCCTGGACCAGCGGTTTTATTGCCGCCAGCTCGATTGCAGCCGCTTCAATAAAATAAGAAAATAAAGCCACCGTGTTTCTGCAGGGCAGAGCGAACGATTTTTTCGTCCACGCTGTTTTCAGGGTATTCGTTAACGCAGAAGCCCGATGGGTGTGGAGCACATTGAAAAAGTTTCTCTTTGGTATCCGGTAACTCCGGGTTCGTTATTATTTTTCAAACTGTGGCTTTACCTGTACGTAAGCCCAGGCAGTAAATAAAGCCAGTAAAGGAAAACAAAAGCTCCAGTTGCTATGTGTGAAAAACAGGAGCAACAGGGTAATCAGCAATACATACACCGGGTAGATCAGTAATAAGATACCCATTACCAGGGCATCATAATGGCCGGGTTCTTTGGGCCGCCTGATTGCATTCCGGCGGGCAACTAAAAAGGGAGCTAAGTTGATCAGCCAGCCCAGCCACCCGGGGAAAAAGAGCAATACTTTCATTACAGCCGGTACCGGTACGGACAGCTTCTCTTTCAACTGGTTTTTATCCGAAGCTGGAATTTCATAAACCCCTTTCTCCAGTTCATACCGTAAGCGATTATTGAATTCAAGGTTGCGCATTCCGTCTGCAGCATGTCCCGCTATCACATCCGCAGTAATGGGCTCCCCGAAGTTGATGAACAGGTTTTTGCCAAACCGGGTAAACGAACTGTAGTTCAGTGCAACGGGCAAGATCCGCAGGGGAATATTTTCTTCCCAGGCTTTGACCGCCAGTCTCGCGGTTCCTTTTTTCAGCGGCCGGAGATGCCATTCGTTGATGCATTTCCCTTCGCTGTAGATCGTGATGATGCCATTCCGTCTGAACAGTTCCAGGCAGGCTTCAAATGTTTTATAGTTTTCGGAAAGGTTTTCCACCCCTTCGCTGCTGCGGTAAACCGGTAGTATCCTGAGTGCTGCCAGTCCTTTCCGGTAAACCGGTTTTTTGAACACATCGCCCCGGGCGAGTGACCAGACCGGCTGTTTCATCAATGTATCCAGGATAATCGAATCAAGGAAAGAGTTAGGGTGATTGCAGGCCAGCAGGAGGGGACCTTTTTCCCGTAATAATTCAGGTTTATTGATTACGATCCTGCGACAATAGATCCGGATGGCGATACCGGCGATTATTTTAAGGTATTGATAAAGCAATGATTCGTTTTGGTGGCCTGAGCCGGTTAAGCAGGCCGGGTTGCGAAAAATCCCCTGAAAGAAGCCCCCCGTCACCCCTGGTGGGTCTGCAAGGTGCGCTAAATCAAGGTGTTGTGGCCGGTAAACTACTGAAAAAACTTCACCCGGAAAAGGGATTTCCCTTCTTTTTTTGACCTATCTTTGCTGCCCCGAAATAAAACCCTTCGGGAATCATGTAACATGTTTGAAAACAGCATTAAAAAACAATTAAACGCTGATGCCCAGGAGTCTGGTGCTGAAGTTTCAGCAGCAGCTACAGCGACACCAACTGCACCTGCGGAGCCCGTGGTCACTGCTCACGACGATTTCGACTGGAGCGTGGACAAGCGCAATGTAACTTCTTATACCAAAGAAGAAAAAGAAAAGTATGACAAAGTGTATGAAAACACCTTTGTGCAACTGAACGACGGCGAACTGATGAAAGGACTCGTGGTTGGTCTCACCAAGACCGATGTGGTCCTGAATATCGGATTCAAAAGCGACGGCCTGATTTCCCTGAACGAATTCCGGGACATCCCCAATCTTTCCATCGGCGATGAAGTGGAAGTGATGGTGGTGGAAAAGGAAGACCGGGAAGGTCACCTGAACCTGAGCCGCCGGCAAGCCCGTATCACCCGTGCCTGGGAGCGCATTGTGGAAGTACACAAAACCGGTGAGGTGATCACAGGTACGGTGACTTCTAAAACCAAGGGCGGTCTTATCGTGGATGTGTTCGGTATGGAAACCTTCCTGCCCGGATCACAGATCGATGTGAAACCGGTTACGGATTACGATCAGTTTGTTGGCAAGACCATGGAATTTAAAGTCGTTAAGATCAACGAAACGATTAAGAATGCGGTGGTTTCCCATAAAGCACTTATCGAAAGCGATATCGAAGCACAGCGTGCTGAGATCATGAGCAAGCTGGAGAAAGGCCAGGTGCTCGAAGGTACCGTGAAGAACATCACCGATTTCGGTGCATTCATGGACCTGGGCGGGCTCGATGGCCTGCTGTACATCACCGATATTTCATGGGGCCGTATTTCCCATCCGTCCGAAGTACTGAAACTTGACCAGAAGGTCAACGTGGTGGTGCTTGACTTTGATGATGAGAAAAAACGGATCAGCCTCGGTCTGAAACAACTGACCCCGCATCCCTGGGATGTACTGGGTGAAAACATTGTTGAAGGCAATGTAGTAAAAGGTAAAGTGGTGAATATCGAAGATTACGGTGCATTCCTCGAAATCCAGCCGGGTGTGGAAGGGCTGGTGCACGTAAGTGAGATCACCTGGGCCAATACCCCGATCAATGCGAAGGAATTCTTCAAATTAGGGGATGAGCACGAAGCGAAAATCGTTACACTGGACAAGGACAGCCGCAAGATGAGCCTTTCTATCAAGCAGCTTTCTGCTGATCCCTGGAATGATATCGAAACCAAATTCGCGGAAGGAAGCCGGCATACCGGTTTAGTGAAGAATATTACGAATTATGGTGTGTTCGTAGAACTGGCGCCCGGTATTGGTGGAATGATCCATATCAGTGACCTGAGCTGGCTGAAACGATTCAATCACCCGAGTGAGTACACGAAAGTGGGTTCTCACATTGATGTGATCATCCTGGGCATTGACAAAGACAACCGCAAACTGCAACTCGGACACAAACAACTGGAAGAAGATCCCTGGAATACGCTGCAGGATACCTTTGCGATCGGCAGCATTCATGAAGGCACTGTAACCCGCCGTGATGATAAAGGCGCCACCGTTCAGCTTCCTTACGGACTGGAAGGGTTTGCTCCTAACCGTCACCTGAACAAAGAAGACGGCAAAAGCATCGGCGCTGATGAAACCAACCAGTTCATGGTGATCGAATTTGACCGCAACGAAAAGCGCATCGTGATATCGCATACCCGTATCTGGGAACAGGGTCGGGTAGAGGAAGCGGAAAGCGCCAAGAAAGAAGCAAGGGTTGAAGCGGACAAAACCAAGAAAGCCGTAAAGAATATCCAGAACAAAGTGGAAAAAGCCACGCTGGGCGACCTGGGTGTGCTGGCTGACCTGAAAAAGAAAATGGAAGGGAATGCTGAAGAAGGAAATGCTGATGCAGCAAAACCTGAATAAGTAATAATCCCATCTCAACAGATAAAGGCCGTCTTTTTCCGGAAAGACGGCCTTTTTATTTAGTGTAAATCCTTAAAAACGTAGAAATACGAACAAATTTCTCCTGTGTAAACTTGCAAATGACCGTTCCTGTTATTTTCTTTGTATATCATCCATTTGATGCTGTAACTGACTAATTCAGTAAGGCGAGTCTTATTGAATAATGCATGTTTTCACGCATTCTTTGTCCTGGGGAGTCTATTATTCGTACCAAACTCATGATTATGCACGCTCTTCGATCCAGGGTTTTATTCACTTGCCGGGTAGCCGTTAGACGCTTTGCGTTCCTGATTATTGCTTTCATAGTATTCGGGCAGGTGCAGGGTGCAGGCAGGTCCGTTGCTGTTTTGCATGGGCAGGGCCCGAAGACAGCTGCCGGTTTTTGTAAAGTGGATACCGGCGGAGGCATTTTACCCCTGCATAATTTTTCACTGACTGTTTTATTGAAAGAAAATACCGTGTACCTGAAATGGATGGCGGAGAATGAAATGAATACGGAGAAATTCATCCTCCAGCGAAGCCTGGACGGAGCGGTGTTTTCCGACCTGGGTTCAACCCTTCCCGCCGGCCCGATGAATATTCTGACTGAATACAATGCGGCGGACGACATTCAGTTGCTGACGGCAGGTATCGTTTATTACCGCGTCAGGGCAGAAGATAACAGGGCCAATTATGCGTATTCAAATGTGGTGCCGGTGCGCCTGTTCCCGACTGCTGGTTTCCGGTTCTGGCCCAATCCGTTTGCTTCCACGATCACCCTTTCCTATACAGCCGCCAATGCCGGTTCCATACGCGTGGAATTATATGATAACAGTGGCCGGCAACAGCACCTGCAGGAGTTCAGTGTCAACCGGGGAATGAACCAGTTGTCCATCAACGGGGTCGCTTCTCTTTCCCACGGATTGTATCACCTGCGGATCACTAACCTGATGACCAACGAAATTTCAGTTGGTAAAATCACCAAATAACCCCTTTGCTGCAGTTTTGCATGCGGCTTGTTTTCCGGTTGACGGGAATTTGTTTTTGTTTCCCTGCATTTCCTTAATTTCAGCGGCGAAAGGTTTGACAATACAAAACTGACGCATGGCTGCTATTTTTAACCGCTTCTGGCATTTTAACCCGGTCAGGAAACTGGTCTATTTTATTGTGGGCGCTGTTACCTATCCGGGCCTGGCGATCATTAACAAGCTTAAAATATCCGGGACGGAGCACCTGCGTGATCTGCCCCGGGAGAAAGTGCTTTTTGTCAGCAACCACCAGACTTATTTTGCTGATGTGATCACATTCCTTCAGATCTTTTGTGCGGTGAAATGGGGCAAACTGAACCGGCTGGGTATTCCGTATTACCTGCTCAACCCGTTTACCCGGGTTAATTATGTTGCTGCGGAAGAAACCATGAAAGGCAGCCTGATCAGCCGGCTGTTTTTGCTGGCAGGCGGACTAACGGTAAAGCGAACCTGGCGGGCGGAGGGGAAGGAAGTCAGAAGGGGACTGGACCCCTCGGATACCCGAAAGATCACCCGGGCGCTGGAGAAAAACTGGGTTATCACTTTCCCGCAGGGAACCACCAAACCTTTTGCACCCGGCCGCAAGGGAACGGCACTGATCATTAAGCAGGTAAAGCCGGTTGTGATACCCGTTGTGATCAGCGGATTCTGGAGAGCCTTTAATAAAAAGGGGCTGAAGTTCAAGAAAAAGGGTTCTACATTATCAGTAACCTTCAAGCCGCCTCTTGTTATCGATTATGAAGCCAGTGCAGAAACGATCTTAGCCCAGATCATGGATGCGATCGAACAGAGTAAGAAATATATGATGATGGGCAAGCATCACTGGCAGACCACGGACAAATGATCAGTCCTTGTTGGTAAAGAATGCCTTTAATTCCACGGCATCATCCGGGTTCATTTTTCCTCCCAGGATCAGGCGAAGTTGTCTTCTGCGAAGAGCTCCTTCAAATAGTTTTTGTTCTTCTTCTGTTTCCGCGATCACCGGTGGTACCTGCCGGGGTTTACGGTTGGGGTCCAGTGCTACAAACGTATAATAGGCCTCATTGCTTTTATATTTGAACTGCTGGGTCAGGTCCTCTCCCCATACTTTCAGGTGAATTTCCATAGAGGTATTGAAGGACCGGGTCACATTGGCTTCAATGTGTACCGCATTCCCGAGTTTGATCGGGTTTTCAAATGAGATATTATCCACGGAAGCGGTGACGACCTGGGCATTGCAATGTTTTTGGGCAGACAGGGCCGCAGCGATATCCATCCAGTACATCAGGCGTCCTCCCATCAGGTTGCCAAAGGTATTGGTATCGTTGGGCAAAACGATTTCGGTCATAATGGTCAGGCTGTTCATTGCTTTTTTTGCTTCCATAATCCTTTTTTGACATCTGTGCGTTGCAGACAGATGGAACAAAGATAATGATCCGGCGGGGAGAAGGGCCCCGTTTTCCGTCCCGGCAGCCGGTAAGGCAGTCCCCGGTACCAGGGCTTTTCACCTGCGGACCAAGCCGGGAAGCGGGCAGCAATCCCTGAATCAGCAACGAGTCTGATAAAACTCATAAATGTTAGTAAGCGGTAGTTTGCGGGTTTCGATTATTTTTGGGGGACATACAATCGTCATATGGAAAAAAACTACCCCGAAATTTCTTTCGACAATACCCAGGTTGCGTTTGAATACAAGACCGACAAGCAATTAAAGAAGGCCCATTTCCTTTTTTCTATGATGGGGAAACCCTGGCTGGTAAAGATCGGTACCCGGTTAGCGCCCTGGTCGATCAATGCAGGGTTGCCGGTAAAGGGCATGATCCGGAATACGATTTTCTCCCAGTTTGTGGGCGGGGAAACCCTGGAAGAAACCGCAGCAGTGGCCAAAACCCTGGGTGAGTACAATGTAAAAATAATACTGGACTATGGGGTGGAAGGGAAACAGGGAGAGGATAATTTCGATCAGGCCAGTGAGATGTTTATCAAAGTGATCAACTATGCCGCCACGCAGCCGAATATCCCGTTCATGAGCGTAAAAGTGACCGGTTTTGCCCGTCATGCCCTGCTTGAGAAAATTGACAGCCTGATGAAGAGCCATGAAGGCAGTTTGTATAAGCGTTTTGAACTGGCGCTGAATGAGCTGGCACCGGAGGAAAGGGCTGAATGGGACCGGATCCACCAGCGGGTGAACCGGGTTTGTGAATCGGCCGGGGCCAATTCCATTGGTGTTTCGATTGACGCAGAGGAAACCTGGATCCAGGACCCGGTGGATATGCTGACCATCCTGATGATGGAAAAATATAACAAGGAGAAACCGATTGTATATAATACGCTGCAGCATTACCGGCATGACCGCCTGCGTTTCCTGGAAGACAGTTATCAGGCGGCAGTGGCCCGGAACTTTATCCTGGGTTCCAAACTGGTCAGGGGTGCTTATATGGAAAGGGAACGCAGAAGAGCGGCCGAGAAAGGGTACCCATCCCCGATACAACCCGACAAGGAAAGTACGGACAGGGATTATAATGCCGGTGTGAAATTCTGTATTGATCATATTGACCGCGTGGCCCTGGTAGTAGCTTCACACAATGAACAAAGTAATTTGTATGCAGCCACCCTGTTAAAGGAAAAAGGACTTCCCCTGAGCCATCCCTTTGTTCACTGGAGCCAGTTGTATGGTATGAGTGACAATATCACGTTCAACCTGGCCCATGCCGGGTGCAGTGTCAGTAAATACCTCCCGTTCGGGCCCATCAAAGATGTGGTTCCCTACCTGATGCGCAGGGCCCAGGAAAATACTTCTGTAAAAGGACAAACCGGGCGTGAACTGGGACTGATCAACAAGGAGCTGAAGCGCCGTAAGCTCTGATCAGATTTTCAGCAGCTCTTTCAGCCTCACCAGGTAAATCAATTCTTCGTGGTTGATCTTGCGGACGCTTTCAGCGATATGCCGGGCACTGTTAAAGATCTTAACGCGGCTGGATTGGTCAAATTCCTTTTCGTTTTCTTTGAAATACCGCTCAAACAGGTTGTAAGCATTTTCGGAAGTGGCGGCTTCTTCCTCCATTGTTTCAAATTCAAATTCTATCAGGAAGGCCCGGTCAGAACCAAAGCGGTCGGTTGAATTTTCATGGTGTTTCCAGGCAAAAAGAATTTCATCGTGCAGGGTCTTTCTTTCTTCCGGTCTTATTCTTTTATCGGCTGCAGCAATCGCGTAAAACAGGTTACCCAATTCCTTGTATAATCTCCTTGGGTTTTGCATGATTTAAATGTAAGGCCTTTGCCCGGTTTAATGATTGACCAGAATCAGCCGGGTTTGTGCCGCAGGTCAAAGGAACTCCCTTATTTGTTTATTAATTAGGGTATCCTCTTTCCGGTTGAATGGATCAAATACCCGCTGCAGGGTATAAAAGATGGCAATACCGGGTATATATTAGCGTAAAAATAATATGCGTCAACTGTTTACCGGATGCTGCCTGTTTGTCTTTTTCTTTGCTGCTGCGCAGGCCCCTCCCTCGTCCGATTTACTGGGGAAGACCCTGGTCGCTTCTTTTCAGCGAAATAATTTCGGGATGCTGCAACCCTACCTCCCAACCCCTTTGTTTTACAAATCACTGGGAAAGGAAATGAAGCAGCGGAGCAATAAAGAAATTAATGAGTTCCTGGCAAATTCAAAAAAACGCCTGAAAGAAAACTGGGAGAAGATCAGGGATCGGGTGAAGAAGGATTCAGTTGATCTGAGTGCGCTTATCATAAAAGAAAGCCTGTTATACAACCCGTTTCAGCAGAGCTCCATGCAGGGGTTGCTGCTGGTGTATGCCTATAAGGGTGTATTGTATGACGATATTAGCGTGATTGTGAAAATGCAGGCCGGAAAGACCTGGTTGCTCGAAATCCCGAATACCGAAAGTTTCCTGTCTATGAAAGACAGCAGCCTGCGCAACAGTAACCAGGCCCGGTCGGCCATTGAGTTGGCAAAACCGGCGTTTAAGGAGTCGGTAAAACAACGGGTCAGGGAACTGGTACAACTGGCGCAGCAGGACAGTATGGAAGCTGCCGGGAAAAGGATGGTTTATCATGGCCCGGATATCACCCGGGACTGGAAAGCGGCGCTGAACATGAACGATCCCGGAGAAAGAGCGGAGGCCGCCAGTCGCATGACTGAAATAAAACAAAACCTGCAGGGTTGCCCGGGATATACCTTCGGTTCGCTGGATGCAGATACCGAATCGGAAGGATACTGGATCGTGCAGCAGGTAAAATGCGGGCAACATATCCTCCGCTTCGCCTTTTTACAAACAAAAGAAGGATTATTGCTGGGAAGCCTGGATATGGAATGAAACGGGCCCTCCTTTTTTCCACGGCCTGGAAGGCGGCTTCCGGCTTTCTTCCTAACTTGCGGCCATGGAAGCTTATCAGCAACTGTTACGGCATATACTGGATCACGGAACAGAAAAGACGGACCGGACCGGCACCGGTACGCAAAGTGTGTTTGGGTACCAGATGCGGTTTGACCTGCAAAAAGGTTTCCCCTTAGTTACCACCAAAAAAGTACACCTGAAAAGTATTATTTATGAGCTCCTCTGGTTCCTCAAAGGAGAAACCAATATTGCCTATCTCAAAGAGCACGGGGTATCTATCTGGAATGAATGGGCGGATGATAAGGGTGAACTGGGACCTGTGTATGGAAAACAATGGAGGAGCTGGGAAGGGAAAGACGGGAAAGTGATTGACCAGGTTTCCGAACTGATCGACCAGATCAGAAAGAACCCCGACAGCCGCCGCCTGATCATCAATGCCTGGAATGTCGCAGATCTGCCGGAGATGGCCCTGATGCCCTGTCATACGATGTTCCAGTTTTATGTGGCGAATGGCAGGCTCAGTTGCCAGTTATACCAACGCAGCGCCGATGTATTCCTGGGCGTTCCCTTCAATATTGCTTCCTATGCATTGTTAACCCTGATGGTGGCCCAGGTATGCGGCCTGCGGCCAGGGGAATTTGTGCATACCTTCGGGGATGTGCATATTTACAGGAATCATATGGAGCAGGTGAAACTGCAGTTGAGCAGGGAACCGTACCCTCTGCCACAGATGAAACTGAACCCGGCGGTAACTGATATTTTCGGTTTTGACTTTAATGATTTCACCCTGGAAAATTACCAGTCGCACCCGGCGATAAAAGCACCGGTTGCCGTGTAAGCCAGTAATTTTACCGGATCAATAAGCATCATACAATGATCATTTCACTTGTTGTAGCGGCCGCCACGAATAATGCCATCGGTAAAGAGGGGGTTATGCCCTGGCATTTGCCCAATGACATGAAGCATTTCAAAAACATCACCTGGGGCATGCCGGTGATCATGGGGCGGAAGACCTTTGAATCGCTGGGAAAAGCACTGCCGGGCCGGAAAAATATTGTCATCAGCCGGCAGGAGGGGTGGACGGCGAAAGAGACCGAGGTGGTGAAATCCATTGAAGAAGCAATAGGGGCCGCCGCCCGGACGGATGCAAAGGAAGTGATGGTGATCGGGGGCGGGGAAATCTACCGGGCCTATTTTGAACAGGCAAAACGGATTTACCTGACCCGGGTGGAAACCAGCCCCGAAGCGGATACTTTTTTCCCGGCAATGGATCCCCGGCAATGGAAACTTATCAGCCAGCTTATCCATGAGGCGGATGAAAAAAATGCATACAACTATTCCTTCCAGTTATGGGAACGGGTGGTCTAATCAAATGATCCGGCCATGTACACTGTTCCCCAATTAGCTTTCCGATACCTTCAATACTGGCTGCGTGCCTCCAACGGGAAAGGGCATGGCACACATTCTCCTTTTATCTATGCCTTTATTACCCGGGTGCTGAATGATAAAAACCAGTATGGAGATTACAGCCGGGTGGAGGGATTGCGGAAAGAACTTTGTCATGATAAACGCAGTATCCGGGTGGAAGATTTCGGTGCCGGCTCAGTTTATAACCAGGCACGGGAACGAAAAGTAAGTTCCATTGCCCGTCATGCCGCAAAGCCCCGCAAATACGGGCAGTTATTATACCGGATCGTACGGTATTATAAGCCCGCTGTTATCCTGGAACTTGGAACTTCACTGGGTATTACCACTTCCTATCTCGCCCTGGGCAATCCTGCCGCAAAACTGATTACACTGGAAGGATCCCGGGAGATCGCGGGCCTGGCCCGGCAGCATTTTTCCCGGCCCGGGCTGGGTCATATTGAGCTGGCCGAGGGAAATTTTGACAGCCTTTTGCCTTCCCTGCTGGAATCAACAGCCACGGTTGACCTGGCATTTGTGGATGGCAATCACAGGATGGAACCCACTCTCCGGTATTTTGAAGCGCTGCTACCGCATGCGACAAATGACAGCATTTTCATATTTGACGATATACACTGGAGCCTGGAAATGGAGAAAGCATGGGCGGTCATAAAAAAGCATCCGTCCGTACGCTGCAGTATCGACCTTTTTTTTATCGGGATCGTTGTATTCCGAAGAGAATTCCTGGAAAAACAAACAGTAGAAATCAGGTACTGAGCCTGACCAATAACAGGACTGCAGGTGAATAAAATCAATACGAATGACTGTGCGGCTCACGGGAAAATCAATACCTTCACGCCCACAGAAAATTCAATTTTCTATCTTAACAAGTCTATTTATGATGATTGGCTTATTGAAAGAACCTGCCCATGAAACAAGAGTCTCTCTGCTGGCAGAAGCGGTGGCCACCCTTACCAAAAAAGGAATTTCAGTACTTGCAGAAACCGGTGCCGGTGAAAAAGCGTATTGCAGTGATGCGGATTATGAGAAAGCCGGAGCTGTGATCAAAAGCCGTACGGACCTGCTGAAATCAGCCGACCTGATCCTCTGTATTCACCCGCCGGCAGCCACTGAATTAAACGGGTTGCAGGGGAAGGTCCTGATCGGTGTTTACCAGCCTTTGTTTAATATAGAACAGATGAAAAGCTGGGCCGTTGCGGGCGTAACCACATTTTCACTGGATATGCTGCCCCGTACCACAAGGGCGCAGACGATGGATGTACTGAGCTCGCAGGCCAATATTGCCGGGTATAAAGCCGTCTTAACTGCGGCCAATGCATACGGCCGGTACTTTCCCATGTTCATGACAGCTGCCGGAAGCATTGCCCCGGCCAAAGTGCTGATCCTGGGCGCCGGTGTGGCCGGTTTACAGGCCATTGCCACTTCCAGGCGTTTGGGTGCCATGGTGGAAGTCTTTGATACACGCCCCGCCGTAAAGGAGGAAGTAATGAGCCTGGGGGCCAAATTCATTGAGGTGGAAGGGGCGGCGGATGCCAGCAAGGCCGGCGGGTATGCGGTTGAGCAATCGGAGGATTTTATGCAAAGACAAAAAGCAAAAATCGCGGAGAGCGCCGCCAAAGCGGATATCATCATCACGACAGCACAGATCCCGGGTAAGAAAGCGCCCATACTGATCACCGGGGAAATGATCGATGCGATGCGGAACGGGTCCGTGATCATCGACCTGGCAGCGGCTACCGGTGGTAATACCCCGCTGACAAAGAACAATGAGACCGTGGTGCGCGGGGGCGTCAGCATAATCGGAAATTCTTCCCTGCAGTCCACCATGCCTTCCGATGCCAGTAAGCTCTACGGCAAGAACGTACTGAATTTCCTGTCACTGATTATAACGAAGGAAGGAACACTGAACCTGAACTGGGATGATGACCTGGTAAAGGGAAGTTGTATCACTCATAACGGGCAAATCACCCACGAACGTATAAAATAAAAATATGGACTCTTTATTGAACTGGATTACAGTCAACCAGCAGATCATTTACATTGTCGTCCTGATGATTTTTGTGGGTATCGAAGTTATTGGCCATGTACCCAGTGTGCTGCATACCCCGTTGATGAGTGGTGCCAATGCTATACACGGGGTGGTGATCATCGGCGCGATCATCGTTATGGGCAAGGCCGAGAGCGATAATTACCTCGCCCTGGCGCTGGGATTCCTCGCGGTGATCCTCGGTACCCTGAATGTGGTGGGTGGCTTTGTAGTGACCGACCGGATGCTGGAAATGTTTAAGAAAAAGAAAAAGTAATACGAATTAACCATGGAACTTAATATACTTACGCTTTGTTACCTGATCGCTTCGGTGACATTTATTTTGGGACTAAAAATGTTGTCGAACCCGGCCACGGCCCGGAATGGCAACCTGGTAGCCGCCACCGGTATGACAATAGCGATCCTGGGTACCATCTTCCTATATACAGACAGTGATGGACATAAACTGCATAATTACGGATGGATATTCGGGGGTATTCTGATCGGCGCCGTTACCGGAACTTATGCCGCGAAAAAAGTGAAGATGACCGCCATGCCGGAAATGGTCAGTTTGTTCAACGGGATGGGGGGCGCCTGTGCAGCCCTGATCTCCGCCGCGGAGTTTTATCATATTTACCGCAATCACCAGGGGTCGCCGGATACCCCTTTTCATGAACTGGTGCCGGTGGGTTTCTATATCACGATCGTGGCCGGTGCCATCATTGGTACGATTTCCTACACGGGTAGTATCATCGCCTGGGGCAAATTAAATGGCCGCGTAAAAGATTTCTCGTTCAAGGGACAGCATATTGTCAATATGATCGTGCTGGCCCTGGTACTTGTTTCCGCTGTGCTGGCTTATCGTTCTGATATCGGGAATATTTACCTGCCCTTTATCCTGATTGGTTTCTTCGCATTTATATATGGAATTCTCTTTGTGATGCCGATTGGCGGCGCTGATATGCCGGTGGTGATTTCCCTGCTGAACTCTTTTACCGGCGTGGCCGCGGCCTGTGGTGGTTTCCTGTATGATAATAAAGCCATGCTGACCGGTGGTATCCTTGTGGGCGCAGCGGGTACATTGCTGACCATCCTGATGTGCAAGGCCATGAACCGGTCACTGACCAATGTGCTGATCGGCTCCTTTGGCGGGGGGCATAAGGCAGCAGCTGCCGGTGCAAAACAACAGGGATCCGTAAGAGAGATCACCTTAAGCGATACAGCGGTGGTAATGGCGTATGCCAATAAGGTATTTATCGTGCCCGGTTACGGGCTGGCAGTGGCCCAGGCGCAGCATGCCTGTCATGAACTGGAAAAATTACTGGAAGGGAAAGGTGTGGAAGTGAAATACGCTATCCACCCCGTGGCGGGACGGATGCCCGGGCATATGAACGTACTGCTGGCGGAAGCCGATGTGCCGTATGACAAACTGATGGAGATGGAACAGGCGAATGATGAATTTGCCGGCACGGATGTGGTACTGATCCTGGGGGCCAATGACGTGGTGAATCCTGCTGCTAAAACGGATCCTTCTTCTCCGATCTATGGCATGCCGGTGCTGGATGTGGAACTGGCCCGGAACGTGATCGTGAATAAACGAAGCATGAAGCCGGGTTATGCGGGGATTGAGAATGAACTCTTCTTCCGGCCCAAAACCTCCATGCTTTTCGGGGATGCCAAGAAAGTGCTGCAGGACCTGATCGCCGAGATCAAGAATTTATAAACCTGGTTTACCAGGCAAATGAAACAGAACATTTTCCTTCCGGGTACTACCGGGGAAAATGTTCTTTTCTTTTCAGGAAGGTACCCCGATATTTAATACTTTAGAAGCACCGGAAACCCGGTGCTTTTGCATGGTAAGGGGGGTGTATTCGGGAACGCTTGTTCACTTAATAGTAAAACCAACGATATGAAAAAAATCCTACTGGTTGTTTTGACCGTTTGTGTTGTATTGCCCCTCCGGGCACAAAAAGTAATGGGCTTTACAGCGTCCAATGCCGCGAAGCAGCTGGACTGGGAAAAACAGTTCGATGCAGGGCTCAAAGCCTCCAACCAGGATGCCTACATGCGTTTCCTGACTTCCCACCCGCACCATGTGGGCAGCCCGCAGGGGAAAGCCAATGCGGAGTATATGGCTGATTTGTTTCGCCAATGGGGTTACGATGTCAGGATCGCGGAATACCAGGTGTTATTTCCCACACCCAAACTGCTCCAGCTTGAAATTGCCGGGAATAAAAATTACAAACCAAAATTACGGGAGCAGGTGCTGGCTGCTGATAAAACATCCGGTCAGTTGGCCGAACAATTACCTCCGTACAATGCTTATTCAGCAGACGGCGATGTTACGGCAGAACTGGTATTCGTGAACCGGGGCGTGCCTGCTGATTATGAAGAACTGGCCCGCAGGGGTGTGGAGGTAAAGGGAAAAATTGTCATAGCCAAATACGGCGGTTCCTGGAGAGGTATAAAACCGAAAGTGGCTGCCGAACACGGAGCCACCGGCTGTATTATTTATTCAGACCCGGCGGATGACGGGTATGCGATCGGGGATGCCTACCCGGAAGGAGGTTATCGCCCGGGGGATGGTGTACAGCGGGGTTCGGTAATGGATATGCCGGTTTATCCCGGTGATCCGCTGACGCCGGACCGGGGTGCTACACGGGATGCACAGCGCCTTGACCGGAGCGAAGCGCCGACCATTATGAAAATACCGGTACTGCCCATATCCTGGGAAGATGCATTGCCCTTACTGCAATCGTTGAAGGGAGAAGTGGTGCCGGCCGGATGGCGGGGGGCATTGCCCATCACCTATCACACCGGCCCGTCTAACGTAAAGGTACACCTGAAATTAGCGTTTAACTGGGATATCAAACCGCTGTACAATGTGATTGCCACATTGCCGGGGGCCGATTACCCGGATGAATGGGTGATTGCCGGGAATCATCACGACGGCTGGGTAAACGGGGCTGCTGATCCTGTCAGCGGGATGGTGGCCGAAATGGAAACCGCCCGTGTCATCGGCGAGCTGGTAAAAAAAGGATTTAAACCGAAACGCACGCTGGTGTTTTGTGCATGGGACGGGGAGGAGCCCGCTTTGCTGGGTTCTACCGAATGGACCGAAGATCACCAGGCTGAACTGAGCCGGAAGGCCGTGGCGTATATCAACACAGATGGGAACGGCAGGGGGATTGTCAATGCCGGCGGCTCTCATATTTTTGAACCTTTTTTTAATGAGATCATTGAACAGGTAACCGACCCGGAGACCGGTGTTTCCCTGAAGGAAAGAAAATATGCGCAGACAGTTGTGAATGCTGATAAAACAGCCCGCGCAAAATTGCTGGGAAATAAATACATGAAGCTCGGGGCACTGGGTGCGGGGAGCGACTGGGGCGGATTTCTCCAGCACCTGGGAATAGCATCCCTGAACATGGGTTTTGGCGGGGAGAGTGAGGGGGATCAGTACCATTCTATCTATGATTCGTATGATCATTTCACACGGTTTATTGACCCGGGCTTTACATACGGGGTGACCTTATCCAAGACCACCGGCAGAACCCTGCTCCGCCTGGCCGATGCCGATGTGCTGCCGGTTGATTTCACCAGTTTCTATAAAACGGTGAGTGAATATGTGACGGAGATAAAAACACAACTGGAAAAAACAAGGACAGAAACGGAAGAGGAAACAAAAATGCGGAAGGAGCAATTGTTTGAACTGGCCCGGGATCCGAAAAAAACCTACCAGGCGCCGGAAGCAAAGGAACCCGTGCCCTTTCTCAACTGGGGCAGCCTGGAAAACGCGCTGATGAGTTTGAAAAATGCCAGTGAAGAATTCCAGCAGCTCTATGAAAAAGCCGTCCGGTTGCCGGCCGGCGGGCAGGTATCACTGAATGCTATTTTGTATAAAGCGGAACGAAGTTTATTGCAACCGGATGGCCTGCCCCGGCGTTCCTGGTACCGGCACCAGGTATATGCACCCGGTTTTTACACCGGTTATGGAGTAAAGACTTTGCCGGGAATCCGGGAAGCTGTGGAACAGCGCTACTGGAAAGAAGCCCAGGAAAATATTGAGAGAATGGCGGCTACCCTGCAGGCTTACACCAACCAGGTGAAGGCGGCAGCTGTTCTGCTTAAATAAATTTATTGTAGTTAGTTTTGCGGGGTGTTACTACCCGTAGAACTATTAACTTCTTTGGCTGCGATCCGCAGTTTCGATAGGGAGGCTTTTGAACAAGTTCATCTTTCCGGTGAGCAGGTGACCTCCCTGCGCATCAATCCGCTAAAACCCGTTTCTGAAGCAGCCGGAATAAAGCTGGACGTCTGCCAGCCGGTACCCTGGGCGGAGCAGGGGTATTACCTGGCTGAGCGGCCTTCTTTTACATTTGACCCCTTATTTCATGCCGGTTGCTATTACGTGCAGGAGGCTTCGTCTATGTTCCTCGAACAGGCATTGAAACAAACCCTTGAC
The DNA here is from genome assembly GCA_016192105.1 of Sphingobacteriales bacterium. Taxonomy (GTDB): domain Bacteria; phylum Bacteroidota; class Bacteroidia; order Chitinophagales; family Chitinophagaceae; genus JJ008. The sequence continues at coordinate 180,451 of JACPUV010000025.1, forward strand.
CTTTCAATCCCTTTAAAAGTATTGGACCTTTGTGCTTCACCCGGCGGCAAGTCCACGCATATTCAGTCCCTGCTTACAAAGGACAGCCTGCTGGTAAGCAATGAAGTGATTCGTTCCAGGTCCAATGTACTGAAGGATAATATCGTCAAGTGGGGGGCGGAGAATGTGGTGGTGACCAGCAATGATCCGAAGGATTTTGGCCGGCTGGAAGGTTTTTTTGATGTGATTGTAGTGGATGCGCCCTGCAGTGGCAGTGGCTTATTCCGTCGTGATCCCGAAGCGATCCGGGAATGGAGCCCGGGCCATGTTCAGCTTTGTGCACAGCGGCAACAGCGGATACTTGCTGACGCCTGGCCGGCATTGAAGAAAGACGGTATCCTTGTTTATTCCACCTGCTCTTATTCGGAAGAAGAAGACGAACAGGTACTGGACTGGATCAGCCAGCAGGTTGAGGCGGAGTCCCGCCCGCTTCAGTTTGATCCTCATTGGGGAATCCGGGAGACAATTGCGGCCTCAGGTGCTAAAGGGTACCGGTTCTGGCCGGATAAGCTAAGGGGGGAAGGATTTTTTATCGCCTGTTATCAGAAGAAGGAAGAAGATGAAGCGGTATCCTTGAAACTAATAAAACATCCCGTTCAACTTTCAAAGAAGGAAAAGGACACTACCAGTGCATGGTTGAATACAGAAGGGAAGTGGCTGATCCGGCACGACCAAACGGTGTATGCCTGGCCAGCGGAACAGGCATCCTTGTTTTCCTTCATCCTGGAAAAAATGCGGGTTGTTTATTCGGGAGTGAAAACGGGGGAACTGGTGCGGGATAAACTGGTGCCGGACCATGCGCTGGCGATGAGTACGATCGTATCGCCCGGCATACGCAGGGCAGTACTGACAAAAGAAGAGGCGATCCGGTACCTGCAACGAAAAGAGCTCTCACTGAATGGACAATCAACCGGATGGACCCTGGCTTTCTACGAAGGACATTCACTCGGCTGGCTGAATATTTTACCCGGCCGGGTCAATAATTACTATCCAAAAGAGCTGCGGATACTGAAGGATATTTAACAGCGAAAACGCTAAAAAATCTGCATCTTTGCTGTCAAATATTGGCGGTATGAAGCACCTGGTATTTTCTTTTTTCCTGATCGTTTTCTCCTGTTTTTCCGGGGTGGCCCAGAAAGCAGATTTAATGGTGAAATCCGGTGAGAAAGGATTGTATCTTGAACATAAAGTGATCCCCCGGGAAAGTTTTTTTTCTGTGGGCCGTCTTTACAATGTACATCCCAAACATATTGCCACGTTTAATAAACTTGACCTGGGCAAAGGCCTCCTGATTGATCAGCGCTTACGGATCCCTCTTACGGATACCAATTTTACCCAGAAAGGGAACAGTGGTACCCCCGTCTATTACAAACCCGCCGCTGCCACCACCCTTGCTACTGTAAGTAAGGAGAATAACCAGGTACCTGTGTCCAGTCTCAGGGGCTGGAACAATCTTTCCGGCGACGAGGTGAGAAAGGACAGTAAATTGGTCATCGGTTTCCTGCTGAGCAGGGAAATGCCTTCTGTTACCCTGAAACCCAAACAACCGGTGGAGCCGGTGGTTGCGAAAGTGGAAAAACTAAAAGAGCCGGAACCGGTGGCGGAGGAAAAAACAACGGAGAAACCGGCCGGCGTACCCGAAAATAAACCCAATGAGAAGAAAGAGGAAAAGCCCATTCCTCCTGTCGTGACGGAACCGGTATCCTCAGCCGGGCAGGGGTTCTTTAAAATCTATTTTGAGCAACAGGTCAAAAAATCGCCTGTTTCAAAAGATGAAACGGTGACGGCCGGCATATTCAAAACCACCAGCGGCTGGCAGGATGAAAAATATTACCTGCTGATAGATGGCGCATCACCGGGCACCATTATCAGGATCACGAATCCTTCAAATAATAAAACTATCTATGCGAAAGTACTGGGAGAAATGAACGGGATCCGGCAGAATGAAGGATATACGATCCGGGTCAGTAATGCCGCTGCCGCCGTTTTACAGATTAGCGATACGGATAAATTTATTGTCAGGATCAATTACTGATTTTCATTGAACCGGTACCCGCGCAGGAACTCGGTTATTTCCATTTTCTTTTTTCCCTCCAGTTGTATTTCCAGCAGGCGGAGGTATCCGTCGGTACAGGCAAACTTCAGGAAGGTTTTGCCATCGGTCTCGTAATCGCCTTCGGTAATCCGGGGAAAACCCGTTTCTTTCTCAGCGCGGAAAATTTTCAGCATTTTTTCATTCAGGACCGTGAAGGCGCCGGGGTAGGGGCTGAGGCCGCGGACCAGGTTATAAACGGTATTCACCGGCTGGCTCCAGTTGATCCGGCAGGTATCCGTATGAATTTTGGGTGCATGTTTCAAATGCGGATGAGCTGAACCGGTAGTAACCGGCTGCGGTGTCTCGGCCAGGCTGCCTGCTGCCAGGCCTTTAACTGTTTTTACAAGCAGGGCGGCCCCGATCTCTTTCATCCGGTCGTGGATTGTTCCGGCTGTATCGTTTTCTCCAATAGGAAAACGTTCCTGCAGGAGAATATCACCGGTATCAATCTCGTGTTTCAGTTTAAAAGTGGTTACCCCGGTTTCGGGTTCCCCGTTGATCACCGCCCAGTTGATCGGCGCGGCACCCCGGTATTGCGGCAACAGGCTGCCGTGGAGATTTACGGAGCCCATGGGCGGCATATTCCAGACCTGTTCGGGGAGCATCCGGAAAGCTACCACGATCTGCAGGTCTGCGTTCAGTTTTTTTAATTCTTCCAGGAATTCCGGGTCTTTCAGTTTTACCGGTTGCAATACATGTAAACCATGTTCCACTGCATATTTTTTTACAGCACTTTGCTGCAGCAGCAGGCCCCTGCCGGCCGGCTTGTCGGGGGCGGTTATAACTCCTGCAATCGTGCAACCGGCTTTTACCAGGGCGTCCAGGCTGGCAACGGCAAACTCGGGGGTGCCCATAAAAACAATCCGCAGTGACTTGAAATGCTCCATATCACTGCGAAGATATTGTAAAGAAAGAACAGTTGACCGGCCTGCGGGCTCAGGGGCAGCTGTCTTTTTTCCAGGTTAACCTGATCCGGCAACCACCGCTGATCGCAGGGAGTACATTCCATTTATAGGAAAGCGGGGTGTGGAAGCCGAATGCTTTTGCTTTGGCAAAACTGATTCCCCTGTTCTTATCAAGCTGGTCAGCGGACAGTTGCACCGCAGCGCTGGTTTTATTTTCTGAAGCGATCAGGGAGTGATTCTGAATTTCGAGCAGGGATTGGTTATTATTTCTGAGGGGAATGCCGATTTGTTTCCACCAGGTCACGGCTTTTCCGTTTTGCTGGCCCAGTTCAAAATAAAATTCCACTTTATCCCGGGGGGCCACTCCGTATTCCACGGTGAATTCAATTTCATCACAGTCATCCCCGGTTTTTAATAGGCCCCTGGCGGGAGGAGGCAGGACCGGGAAGGGATAATAGAGCGCCGCATATTGTTTATCAACCGGTGAGAGCTGCCCGTTCCAGTCAATATGACTGTCGTCTGTGGTTAGTTCGGCAGGCACAGGGTAGAGCATGATCGATTGCCGGTCGAATGAAGAGTAATTGGTGGTTGTATAGGAAAATTTAGAAAAGATATTCTGATCCACCTGTGCCCGGCTCCAGTTGTTTGGGGCTTGCGCATAGTAGGCATACACTTTTTCCTTGTCCCAGGGGATGGCAACACCGGCATTCTGGTGTTCGTGAATAAAACCCAGCGCATGGCCGAATTCATGCAATATCACCTGACGGATCAGCCCCGCATCTGCAGTGGTTGCCAGCCAGCCGAAGTTCATCGTGGTTTGGTTCGCCGGAGCCAGCAGGGCATCCCTGCCGATCAATGAAGCTGATCCGCCGGGCTGAAAACCCACCCGGATCATTCCACCTGAGTTGTTCTGGAAGGCAAATTTGATATTGGCATAGAGTTCCCATTCTTTCGCGTAATATTTTACTTTTTCAATCAGGTCGAGACTGCCGCCTGAAATGTTAAAGCCCACGGTGATTACTTCTCCCGGTTCCCACATTTTTTCCGTATATGTGGCGAGTGGCTGACGGGATACGGCCACCGGCGCAATATTCCCGTTTTGATCAATTTTAATAAAAGTGGCGGCATTTGTGGCAGCCCGTGGCGGAAGGGGGCGGCTGTTCACAGGTGGCAGGTCCGTACAGGTCTTTATACCTGCGAAATCCGGTGCCCTACCGGGCAGGGGGTACATATTTTTTATTCTCACCGGGACGGTTAATTTGGCGGAATCAATTTTTGCCTTGAAACGCGGACCCGGGTTTCCCTGACCTGCCAGGAGCAGGGTGACAAACAATGAAAAAAGGGTGAATAATTTTTTTTTCATTGCGGGGACTGCTGTTTGAAGTAAGTTGATTTGATTTCCGGTACCAGGGCCGACAGCTTTTTGATCCTTGTTTCATCACTGGGATGAGTGGATAAAAATTCAGGAGTTTTATTTTTAGTGACCGACGCCATCCGCTGCCAGAAAGGTACAGCCTCTTCGGGATTGTAGCCCGCCATACTCATAAAGATCAGCCCCAGTTTATCCGCTTCGCTTTCCTGCATACGGCTGTTGGGTAAGGCAAGCGCCAGGTTGGAGCCAACCATGTACAAACCCAGGAATAGAAACTGGGTTTCCTGTTTTTTATTTTTCAGCGCTTCTTCCAGTACCAGCCCTCCCAGGTTAATCAGCAGGCTCTCACTCATCCGTTCATTGCCATGACGGGCAATGGCATGCGCGATTTCATGTCCCATCACTACGGCAAGCGCTGTTTCATTTTGCGTAACGGGGAGCAGCCCGGTATAGACCACTACCTTACCGCCGGGCATGCACCAGGCGTTCACGATATTTTCATTAATGGTGTTGAATTCCCACTTGAAGTTTTTTAGTTCCTTACTCATATTGTTCTGCTGCATGTATGTTTCCACCGCCAGCTGAATTTTTGAACCTACCCGGGTGACCATTTGGGCTCTTTCGTCATAGCTGCCCAGGGTGGGACTTATTTTCAATACCGAATCATAGGCGGAAAAAGACAGGTTGGTGATCAGGCTGTTGGGGACCAGGTTCAGTTGCTTCCGCCCGGTTACCGGTACCGTTTTACAGGACGATGCTACCAGGAAAACAGGTAGCAACCCCATTAGAAGAAAATTTCGCATAACCATAGTTTGTACGGTAAATGTAAACAGGCTGCAGGGGGACGGCATCCCTTAAAAAGGGGAATTTCGAAAGGCACCGGAGCCCTGTTAACGGCCCCTGAAATCAATGTTCCGGATTTCGAACCATTCTTTGTATTCCTTGCCCGGCTCACCGGAATAATTGATGCAGATCTCGGTACCTGCGGGGATATCTTCCAATGCATGGTAGGTCATGGTCCTGGCTTCCCGGTCCAGTTCATATACCGCGTTGGGATTTACAGCATGGTTATAGAGGGAGCCGAATCCCAGTACCAGGGCCAGCGTACCTTCCTCTTTATTAAAATTAAAGAAGTAATCGGCCAGCCGGGAAGAAATGGCGGCATCATGATCCTCCCCTGGAAGTACAATGAGCGGGCAGGACTCAATGAGTTCATCCTTCCGGATTAGCTGACGACTGAAGACACCCCGTCCTTTTCCTTTTACATTTTTTATATAGAGAAAATGATTCATGGGGTATCGGGTGGGAAATAAACAGGAGCCGGATCCAGGGGAAGGCCATTGTAATTAAGGGTGATCTCTTCACCGGGCTGGATAGCCCTGCAGGCCCTGATCAGCAGGCAACTCCTTTTGTATGAGACCGTATAAACAGCATTGGCTTTATACGAGTGATTATAGAGAGAACTGAAACCCAACCCCAGGGCCGCGGGGGTCTTTTTATGATTGAGCAGAAAATAGTAACCGAACAGGCGGGTGGGTTGCAGCAGTTTTTTGTCGGCTTCGGTTAATAAAATAACCGGGGCTGTTTCAATAACAGCACCCGGTTTAAACGATTTGCAGGCAAAAACACCCATCCCGTGCAAGGGGCTTTCTTTTATTTCTATTCCTTCCGGCCGTGTAATTTTTTTCTGAAACAGGGAAGTCATTTATTTTTTTAAAATAGTTTTTTCAGTCAGTTTCACTTCTTTCATATTGGCGTCCTTGACCAGTTTAACTTCTTTCGTGTTGGCATCCTTGACCAGTTTCACTACTTTCATATCGGCACCCTTGACCAGCTTTCCCTCTTTCATGTTCGCGTCTTTGACCAGTTTTCCTTCCTTCGCGACCGCGGGGTTTGTCCATTTCCCTTCTTTTACCGTATTCTTAAGTGTGCCATTCGATTGTTTGATAATGCCGGCCTTCAGTGTGTCCTTGGCGCTGCTCGCAGCGGGTGTTAAGATTCCAGGTTTAGCGGTTTCTTTTTTTACCTGCGGGTTATTTTGTGCTTTTACCCCGGTAAAAATGAGCAGGGGGCTGATCAGGGCGAGTATTTTTTTCATGTCGTTTTTTTTGAAGATACAAAATTAAAAATTAGCCTGTAGCCAACCATTTCCGGCATCATAGCTGCCAACTGTCAACTGCCAACTGTCAACCGACAACTAATAAAAATCAGTCAGCTTTCGAAAATCCTGTAAAGATCCCTGATCCCGGGTTTTGGGCATCATTCATCCACAACACTCTTCCTCCCTTTATGGCGGTGAAATAGGCATCATAGGTCTTGGGTTTCCCTTCCATTTCGGAGAAGCGGACCTGCCAGTTATTTAATACGGTAAATTTTCCGGCGCCTTTGCCCTGGGAATATTGCATGTTGCCGCCGTAGGAATTGGCCATGACCAGGTGCCATTTATAGCTTTGTCCCGCGCCGAATTCAAAGGACTGAGAGGAGGTGTACGTGCTCATCCCGGCACTCATCCCGGTATAGATGTTGGTATAATAAGTATTGCTGGCGAAACGATCAGACCATTTTCCTTTAAAGTCGGTGGCGGCAACCGCGAACTTGTTATAATTATTCATGCGCACCAGTTTAGCCCATATATTACTGTCCGCATAATAGTCTATGGCGGAGACGTCCAGTCCGAATTGCTGAATAAAAGTATTCCGGTCAGGGCAAACAAATTCTATCCAACTGGTGTTCCCTTTCCGGAAGAGAGCCACAAATACCTGTTGACCGGTTGCGTTATCGGTTAAGTTGGCTTCCGCATAATAAGGCCGTTCGTAGTCCAGCATACCAGGTGTGAGCTTATAATTTTGTATGTTGCTGTACCGGGGGGCCACCAGGACATTCCAGGCGGCAGCGCACATGACATTCACATCGGTATTGGCCGGTTTAATCTCCGGGTTGGGATAGTGCAATAAGATCTTCACGTCTCCCTTCCGGACCTCCACCCAATCTTCCTGCACCGTACTGACCCAGCCATCATCAAATTCCGTCCGGGTGAAGGCAAAGCCGGATTTGACCGGGCTGGTATTGGGATGTACCGGGACCTCTTTCTCCGGTTTACCGGGATTGACTTTTTCAGCCACGGGCTTTGCCAGGTCAATTGATTCCAGGAAGGACGAAATCGCCGGCTGATATTCATCGGTATTGGTCAGGATCAGTACCGGGACCAGTTTCTGAAAACCGCTCATCGTCACTAATATTACGATTCCTTTATTCCCTTCGCTTTCAAAAGTGGAATAGCCACTTTGCGCCACCCATCCATTTTCGGATGCGCTATCCTGCATAACAGGTTCTGCAGAAATCGTCAGGGTCTCCTTTACGAGGGATTCCCAGGCGGCATCAAAATCCGGTTTTGACTGCCCGGTACTGGGAAGTCCCTTAAAAAGAGTGATAAGGCAGTAGCTGCCTTTGGCTTTGTCTTCCAGGCTGTATTGTAGTGATTTTTCTCCGGCCTGCATGGTGAAGCCGGCGGGCGCAACATAAGTGGCCAGGTCATAGCTTTGTTTTTGGGCGGAGGAATTTAGAGCGGCAAGAAGGACCAGCAGGATACAATATATTTTTTTCATGTGCATTGTTTTCTTTATCGTGGTTGTTTAATTTCTGCTAAAAATAGCCGGTTTTTTTTGCCCAATCCTCCCGTAAAACAGGGAATTATATCCGGCCACTAACAGATTTCTCCGCCTGATTTGTTTTGCAGTGCAACGATCAGGGTATTAGCGATTTAGCTGAATTCATGGTTTGAACTGCCGGATTGCCCGGAGCTTTTCCCAGCATAATTTTCAAAGTCGGGAAAAGAAGTGCCTGTTGTATATCGGCGGTGAACTTGGCGGCAACGGGTTCTTTTTGATTACCTGTCAGCGTGATAAAGAAGAACTGTGGATAAGACCGGGGCAGTTTTTTATTAAAATAGCCCGGGTTAGGTTTGATCAGCACTTCGCCAAAGGGATCTGCATCGTCTGTAAACAGGTAGGAAAGCGGGTCATGCGGATCTGTTTTCACGATGGAAGGCTGGTTCAATTCTGCTGCCGGCTTTTGTAGTGCGGCATTGATTTTGGCAAAAGCAGTGCCGTAGTTTCTCTCCAGGCCAGACAGTTGCGTTTGATATCTTTCTTTAACGACCTCAAAATCCATCCGCAGGTAATGGGTTAGTTTTTCCGGGTCGCTTTTATATTCGGCTTCCTTAAATTTTTTTTCCATCTCCTTTTTACTGAGCAAATCCTTTATGCCTGCCGCCTCTTGCATTTGTGAATTTACCAGTATCTTTTTTCTTGTTTCCAGAAATTCTTTCCGGGTTACAAATGCGAAGGGAAGCTTTTTATCGTATGTGACCAGCCATTGGTGCGAGCTTCCTTTTAGCCCAAAACCAAGAGACACATCGGTTTCAGGAAAGACGAAAATGCCGTCTTTTTCTGAAGGGATGTCCCGGATATAGTGGTAACCTGTGCCCGAACTGAGTTGTGATAGTTCCGGGGTTGAATAAATTTCCGCATCAAAATAATTAGCTGCTACCTGGAACCAGGCAGATGATTCATGTGCGGTTTTAAGTTTGTCGCCATCACAGTAATAATTCAGTGGTATGATACTGTAATAGTAACCATTTGCCGGAGCGGCCGGGTCAATAGCCAGGAAGGCTTCCTGGTAACCGGCTTCCAGCCCCATGGGGCTGTATCCTGATTGTATCATGTTGTGAATGGCGTCCAGAATTTTTTTTTCGTTTTGAACTTCAGCGGCTGTTCCTCCCCTGGAGCCGGGTAAGCCTTTCTTCCAGTTACCCTTTTTTTGCAGGAGCATGGCTTCATTACAGTATTGCGTGACTGCAGGTATGGCCGGAAAGAGCAGGAAAAGGAAGAGGATGCTTTTCATGTTATTTTTTTTCGATTTTGATATTGCTGATATAGTATTTTTCGGTTTCACTGTCGCTGCGGGAATGGGAGATTTCTATTCCCCGGATACCCGGATCCGCAGCAATAAATGCATCCTTGATCAGCAGGGCCTGTTGCTGGTTGATGAGGAGCTCCAGTGAACGGCCGTTTTTGCGGATCTGCAGGAGGAATTTATTAAAGGGTTTGTTATTCGAAAAACCGGGGACAGGAACCTCCGTTTCTCTTGAGGTGGTGAGAATGTCTGAACCGTACTGATCAGGCCCGGTTAACAGGAAACCGGGGTTGCCATCAAAACCCGGCTTCATATTTACCAGCAGGGATGATTTATCGGTACCCAATTTTATCACCAGCCTTTTAGCCCCCCAGGTAAAATTTTGAGGAACTGCTACTTCAAGACTGAACAGGAAATTTCCGGGTAGCTGTAGTTTATTACGCAGGTTGATTTTATTGCCTTTCAGTACTGCCCAGTTCCCGGTTTGTCCGGAAACGGTTTCTACCTGTACTGCCTGGCCCTGGCTGTTCAGGTCCGAAGCCCAGTTGACCGGTGATTTGCCGGTAACTGTATTGGAAAAATCCTCATAGAACAGGACCGAAGGGTCCGCCTGTGCTTTTCTGCTATTCCCGGAGACTTCCTGAACGACTGGTTTTTCCTCTGTTACCGGGGAATGCAGTGGCTGATATGCTTTCCCTTTTACTTTTTCCGGGTCAAAGAAATAGTTGTAGATATAGTCAATATCCAGGTTGTTAAGGAGGGACGCATGCATGTGTTTGAATACGGGATCATTCATCCTGCTGCCGCCCCAGCTGATCCGGATCCACTGCGGGCGGTCTGAATTTGTTAAAGCCGTTTTCACGGGGTCATATTTGTACACCGGGATGGAACGCTGGTTTCCGGCTTCCCCTTCAAAAATATCCGGTTGGTTTTCCAGGTGGATGCCGGGCTGTTCGGTATAGATGGCCGCTTTTTCCTGCAACCGGTTTTTGTATTTTTCTTTCTGCCTGTCATAAGCGTTCATCCGTTTGTCATAGGCTGCTTTTTCGTAATCGCGGAAATATTTTTTCTGTGATTCGTCCCCGTAATCTTTAGTGATTTTTTCCTGTCTTGCCGCATAATCCTTTTTAATCGCTTTTTCCAATTGCTCCATGAACTCGCCCTTGGTGATTTGTACATAGGGAAGCTCATTGTTCCGGCTCAGGAGGACCACATACTGGGCCTGGTACCGGATCCCTGCGGGCTGGTAGAAATGAATGTACTTACTGAAGACCGGATGCTTGTCAAATCCAAGGAAGCTGCTTTGCTGTTTATCGGGTTCTTCGTATCCGTTTTTCCGCGGGATATAGAAATAATATTGTTCAGGCGAACTGATCAGGTCCACATGATCGCCCAGCAATCCGTTGGCTTCCACCAGGAGGAAAAGGCCGAGGTTATTCTCCGGAGTCCAGCCCCCGCCCGGTTTTTTTTTCAGGAAAAGATAAGTGGGCAGCGAAGCCCCGTAATACGGGTGCAGGGATTTGGTGTATGGGTTATAGGGACTGAGTTTTTCGTTGGATATTTTATGTACGCCACCAAGTCCGCCTTTCGGCGTATAGCTGGCCTGTACCCAACTGCTGAGCAGGTTTGACAAGGAAAGCTGACCGGCGGTAAATACCCGGTTGTCATACCGGACGGGTTTGACCGGGTCGTTGGGTTTCACCATTTTGATCCATCCCAGGTACTGATCTTTATAATCGCTCTGCGCGGATCCGGTTGAAACGATGCATAGAAGAAGACAGGCCTGCAGTATCTTTCTCATACAATTTTTTTGGTCAAACAGGTCCTTTTAAAACCCGGTTGCTTTTTTTAGTTTATTCAGCAGGGATTTTTTCTCTTTCACGGGTTTGGCGGCAGGATCCGTTTTGCTGTCAACGGGGCTTGCCGTTACCGGGGTATTGCTTGTATTATTGGCCGGGGAGCCGTCGCCGGCATTCTTATAATCCGGCATTTTTTCTTTTACAGATTTGATGATTTCTCCTTTCAGCCATTCTTTAACAAAGGCGGTTATCACCTCATTCACTTCCTTGCCGGCCCGGTAACAGGCTTTCCATTTCAGGGATTTTTTTTCGTAGAGGGGATTGACAAATTTTTTGATCTTGTATTTGTCCGGCTCCGTCAGTTGCGCATTGAAATCAACAGTGGCCACCAGGGCCAGGTATTCCTGCAGGGCCTTTTTCACGATCGGGCTGGGATCGGCAGGGTGGGTATTTTCCCAGCGGGTCTGGTTCGGGTGCGGGTCTTCCCATTGCGCCAGTTGTTTTTTCTGGCTGACCAGGCTTTTTTCCAATGCATCCAGTGAGGAGGCCGGTAATTGCTTGTTTTTTTTATACTGGGCCAGTTGCGCTTCCTGTTGTTTAATGATGCTCTTCTGGGTCCGGATCGTTTCGGCGTCAGGCCGCCAGGGTTCGCTGCTGGGTTTGGCGGCATCCCTTCTCTTATTATAGGCGTCCGCAAAATCCTGGCTGTTGACATACTGCTTTATATACGCACAGAGTTCTTTGGCGGCACCCGCTTTATCGCCGCTGATAACGGAAGGAAGTAAGCGGGCATAGGGTAGCTTAAAGGATTCTGACTGCAGGTACAGTGATTCGTTTTCGCCCGACCCATTGTCTTCTTCCATTTCCCCGGTGCGGAATGTACCCAGGATATTACTGATGATATAGTACTGCGCATTGGAATGTTCCATACCCAGTTTTTTGATAATATCATCCGCAACCGTGAAGGCGGTTAGCAGGAGGCCGCTTAAAATGGTGAGCGTGGTAATCGTTTTTCTTTTCATAATTGATCAGTTAAAAATGTTTTTTAAAAAGTCGAAAATTCCGGGCGACTGCAGCCCGCTGCTGATGGCGGGCACCAGGCCGTTCTTATTATAGCTTTCCCGGAATTCTTGCAGGGGAGGAAGGACTTTGTCTGCGGGGTTTGGCGGTTTCCGGGTAACGCTTGCTTTCGGTTCGCCATCCACTACAGTGTAGGTGTTGGGCGCTTCCAGGTGAAGGATCGAACCATCTTCCATGATAAAGTCCGCCGACCCATCTTCGTATTCGATTTCATAGCCGCTTTCCGTCTGCCTTTCTTTTACCGGCATGGGGCCTTCCAGCACCAGTTCGCCGAGGGAGACTTCGAATTTTATTTTTTTCTTTTTAGGAGGCTGGTTGCATTGGGAATTCCGGTATTTGTTCAGCAACTGTTTCTCTACATTTCGTTTAATGATCTCCGCCAGGCTGGGCAGGGGGGCCGGATCATCCGGGTTCGGGATCCTGACCAGGGGGGCCAATGGCTCCTCTGCCTGGTTGTTCATCCCGGCTGTGACGCTGCCGTTGGTCATTTTTACAAAAGGGGATTTGCCCGGTTCGCCGATACCGGTGCCGGCCGCATAGCTGGTGGTGACATTGGGCACCGGTTTATTTGTTTTTTTGATCCCGTAACTATTCTTATTAAAATCTTTACTGGCATTGCTGAGTTCGGTCCATTCGGTTCCGGTTGGAATGCTGACCACAACCGGGCAGGTGAAATTGGGTACTTCAGGCCCCGGCACCGTATTACTCCGGTCGCCGTTCTGATTCACACAGGACTTAGCAATATTGACCATATCGGAAACGGCGGATTCATACAAATTGGACAGAGCGGCTGTCCAGCCAATACAGGCGGCAAGTGAACTGTTTTTCGGGTCCCCCACGATATACCACCTCCAGGTACAAAAAGCATTCAGCCAGATACGGAATTCCTCGATCCTTTCCGAATGAAATTTACGGATCAGCGGATTGGCATATTGCATGAAATTATTGTTCTTCCGGTCGAAATCGGGGCATTTGTCGTTATTATTGAAGGTAGTCATTTCAATCCTCTTCCGGTTGATTGATTCCCGGAGTTCATGCTGCTTCGCCTGGAAATCCTGGTTCCATTGTTGCAACCAGGCCTGCAGCACCATCATAACAGTGGTGGCCGGCCGGCTCATCATGCTAAGACCGGCAATGGATTCTTCCATCATCTTTTTGGCAAACTCATCTTCTCCTTCTTTCATCAGGTCCTCCAATTCGCGGTTGGCGGCCTCTTCCAGTTTCTCAATTTTATCGTCCAGTTTTTCCAGCATGGCCTGGTAGCCGTTCAGGATTGCCGCATTGGATTCATAACTGTTTACACTGTTTTCCAATTCGGGCAGGTGGATCCAGTTTTTGGGAAAGAATTCATGAATCGTAATGTTCCGCTTGATTTTTTCAAAATCCAGGTTATTGATACTGCCCGCATTGTTACTGTTCTTAAGCAATTGCTCCGTAAAAGGATTTACCGCGTTTTCGAGTGACTGCTTATATGCGTCGGCCGCTTTTTCCGGGTTGCCCTTTGTTTCTTCAATCACACCTTCCGTTTGTTTTACTTCAGGATGATATGGATTGAGGCCACCCGCCTTTTTCAGCAGGACATTTGCACTGTCTGTTTCCCCCAGCTCAAACCAGGCCTGCCCCAGGTTGTTCAGCACCGTACTGTTGAGGGGATATTCATTCCGCAGTTTTTGCAGAACCGGCATGGCCAGTTCCGGGAAGCCATACTGTGAGAGCAGGGAAGCCATATTGTTCTGGTAAACCGGGTTAGCCGGTTCCGCCTGTACGGCTTTCATACTTATTGCCAGGGCCAGTTCGGGATGCCCCTGCTGCATGGCCAGGACTGCAGCGGCCGCGAGGTCCCGGGCATTGGGCGACCGGGCCAGCACTTGCTTTATCAGCGCGGTTTCAGCGGCATCCGTAGTTGCCAGCATTTTATTATAAAGGGCCGTTGCATAGCCGCTCATTCCCGGCTGGGTGAGTATTTTCTTTTTTGCTGTGTTGATCTTTGCCGGGCTTTTCCGGGGAACCAGGTCCCGGTTATTGGTGAATTCAGGGTAATCAGCAGTCGTATTATTGTGTTCTTCCATTGCCGGGATCACCCCTTTCATCATTTTCTTCATTTCCTCCTGTTCTTCTTTGCTCATGCCTTCGGACTTCATCGCTTCTTCCAGCAGCTTATTCATGTCGGGCTGGGCCACCGGCTGGTTTTTTTGTTTTTTCCCCGGCTGGGCTTCAGTCAGCAAGCCGGCCAGCAACAAACCGAATAAAAGAAAGCAGTTTTTTTTCATACAATTTCATTTAGAAAAGTACAGCAGGTTCCAGGGTACCCGTGCTGTACTTTAAATAGTTGACTTATTTTTTGGTCATGATCCATTTTCCACCGCCCTGTACATTGCTGCCGCTACCCCAGGTGCCGTTCAGGGTGCCTGTAGCATCCAGTATGGCGCTGACGGAGAATGTACCGGAACCGTTATATGTATAATGACCGGTCAGTTGGTTATTCACGAAGGTATAATTACCCGAAGCAATGGTATTCCCGTTCGGGTCCAGTAACTGCATGCTGCCGTTTGTATTCAGTTGGAAGCAATAAAAATTGGGGGTGTTGCCGGCGCCATTTCCGTAGGTGCCGGTCCATTTGCCGGCAATGGAATTGCCCGTGTTTATTTCCGGCCTGCTGGCTTTACGATAATTACCGGCAGCATTATTATTACCGGTTACGGGTGGCGGCGGAGGAGGAGTATAGCCATTCCGGGGAGCAGGTGGCGGAGGCGGAGGAGGAGTACTGCCGTTCCGGGGTGCCGGAGGCGGAGGAGCCGGATTCGCGGCAGGGCTGGGAAAGAATTCCACTTTTATCAGAATTGTATAGTTCCCGTGATCGCGAAGGTTACCCACGGCCGCTTCATCATAATTCACTGCGATAACTCCCTGGCCAAAGCCCATATTACTGTTGGCAATTGTACCGAGGTTGGGAGTATTCAAAGCGAGGAACTTGGGTGTGAAGTCTCCAAGCTTTTCCATGCCGATGGGTCTTGTGCCCGGTTTGCCCAGCTCACCCTGGTCTCCGCCGGCTCTGATTAATTTCTGAAGGCCCATGGTAGTACCCTGGAAAACGACTGCTCCGAGGTTGCCGGTCAGGACATTAAAACCCAGCATAAAGGGACCGATTTTTTGGTTGAGTGAATTGTAAAAACCGCTCATGGTACTGGTGAAGGCATTCCGGTTGTCTGCTATCGGATCATATTCCCAGGCGGTGGGAAATACCGTCAGTATATCACCATCGGCCATATCGTATTCCCCGATGATGTCATTGCAGCGGTAATTATCACCTGCTTTGATACCACCCCGGGCCCCGCCAAATAAATCCACACAGCTCCCCACGCTGATCCGGTTGGAGAAGGGACCGGTGGCATCACCATATACATTGGTCCTTTTCTCATAGGTTAGTTTGGTGTTGCCGTTTCTGCCGGCAAGGTTGAAGCCAAAATTAAAATACACTTCATCGCCTTTCCCGTCTGATTGCAGAATATCATCCCAGGTTTCCCGGTAACAGTCAAAGCCCACAAAGGAAATCCTGATTCGTCCGGACTGGGCTGTTGCGGACACGGACAGGGAAAGAAGAAGAACAAAGGAAATTATTTTTTTCATTGCTGATAATTTTTTTAAAAGTAAAACGGTTCGCCCCGACGGCTATCCCCTAAAAACAGGAGATTGAGGCAATCGGTAAAAAATCATGTAAAAAGGGGAGGAAACCCCTGACTGGCAATCGGTTAATTTGCAGACTGATGAGAATGCACTATTTTAACTGAATGAGGGTAATTATTCATATTATCGTTTGGACTGTTTGCCTGCCGTATCTGTCCGCGGGGCAAACGTCAAGGATTGACAGCCTCCGGAAGGAACTGCCGAAATCGAAACCCGATTCTATCAAGGTGCACGACCGGATCCGGATATCCTGGTACCTGATGGACCGCAACGATTCTGCAGCCGCCTGGAAATACGGAAAGGAGGCGGACAGTATTGCGGATAAAACTAAAAACCCGGTGCTGAAAGGGATCGTGTACGAGCACTTCGGTTTTTTATACAGCCGGGGCGATTCAAAAAAAGCCATTACCTATTTCCTGCAAGCAGAAAATATACTTAAAGAGTACCCCGAATCGCCCGCCGCAGTAAGGAGCATGGCATCGCTGGCACTGAATACGGGGTATGAGCATATGAAAGTCAGCGATGATGTCGGGGCGCTGGATTATTTTTTTGCCGGCATCAAACGGTATGAAGCCATGGACAGTAATCATTTTAACCTGCCCATTCTTTATACCAATATTATCAATTCTTATTATAACCTGGGGAAATTTGAAACCGCGCTGTCGTACTGTGCGAAGGCATATCCGAAAATAATGACGATGGGAAACAATGCTTCCCGGATGGGGATCTGCCTGAATTACGGAAGGTTGTTACGGAAACTCAACCGGAGAAAAGAATCCGATTATTATTTTGAACGGGGACGGGCCCTGGCAGACAGTTTACAGGATGATTTTTACCTGGCCAAATATTATCAGCTGATGACGATGTTCAGCCATGAGGAAGGAGATGACGTTCAGGCTTATTCCTATATACAGGCCGGTCTTCCGCATATAGAGAAGACCGGTTTTGCCGCGGATATTACCAGTTACTATAACTGGGTGGCCACCGTCAGTACCGCCCTTAAAAAATACGGGATGGCCGGGGATTACCTGGATAAAGCCTATGCCCTTGCGAAGGAGAATGATTTTTTATTAATGAAGAAAGACGTTTTCGGAAACAGGGCGGAACTGGAAAAAAGCCAGGGGCATTACCAGGCGGCGGTCAGTTACCTGGATTCATTCGGCCTGCTGAGGGACAGTCTGCTGCACCTGGAAAATGCAGACCGGATTGAATTCCTGGATGCCCGGTACCAGGCGGAGAAAAAGGAAGTACAGATTGGCCAGTTGCAGGCAGAAAAAGAAGTACAAAAGCTGAACCTGCAGCGGAAAAATATTTGGAACTATATCCTGGCCGGGGCGGCACTGCTGCTGGCTGTCATCAGTTTTTTAGTATTCAGGAATTTCAGGCAACGGCAGTTGTTGCAGCAGCAACGCATCCAGGAACTGGAAACACAGCAACAGTTGCTGGCCACAGAAGCAGTGCTGAAAGGTGAAGAGCAGGAGCGAACCCGCCTGGCAAAAGACCTCCATGACGGACTTGGGGGAATGTTGTCGGGTATTAAATATTCATTTCAAACTATGAAAGGAAACCTGATCATGACGCCCGAGAACCAGCAGGCGTTTGAACGCAGCATGGATATGCTGGACAGTTCCATCCGGGAAATGCGACGTGTGGCGCACAATATGATGCCCGAAGCCCTGGTCAAATTCGGACTAACTACCGCCATACGGGATTTTTGCGAGGAGATCAACCGGTCCGGCGCCCTGCAGGTGAGCTACCAATCCATCGGTATGGAAAAGGAACAAATTTCGCAAACAACCGCGATCACTATTTACCGGATCGTACAGGAACTGCTGAATAATACGATGAAGCATGCCGCGGCACGTACCGCAATCGTCCAGTTGAGCAAAACCGGGAGAGGGATCAGCATTACGGTGGAAGATGACGGCAAAGGATTTGACACGGCCCTGTTGAAAGGAGCCAGGGGGATCGGATGGAGCAATATCCAGAGCCGGGTGGAATACCTGAAAGGCCGGCTGGATATTCAGTCGGAACCGGGAAAAGGGGTTTCTGTTCATATTGATATTGATGAGCAGCCCGCGCCTTAATGGTTTATTTAATGACAGGTTATTCCTTCTATTATGCCGAAACAAGTACTCCTAATCTTTTTTATCCTCTTCTCCCGCGTGCTGACCGGACAGGAATTAATGAATCGCGATAGTTTGCTGCAGTTGTTGCCCCTGGCAAAGGAAGACAGCAACAAGGTGCTGCTGTATATCAGCCTGGGCCAGCAATATGAAACTTCTGAACCGGAAAGGGCCAAATATTATTATCGTGCTGCTGGTGAACTGAGCCGGCGTATCCGTTTTATTCCCGGTGAAATAAAATACATCACCAATTATACCTATGTGCTGAATGTGCAGGGTTATTTTGATTCGTCACTGGCACTCAACCTGCAATCCGTGATACTGGCCCGTTCGTTAAAAGATGATTTTACGCTGGCCAAGACACTTTTTAATACGGGCAGTTCTTACCGGCTGAAGGAAGAATATGAAACGGCGGTAAAGTATTATGAGGAAGGGAAGAAATTATTTGAGCCCTATCACAATGAAGCGATTAATGCTCAGGCCAATGATATTTTGCAAAACCTGTACACCGGTATGAAGCAATACCGGCGCTCGCTGGAATACGGGCGGCTGGCGGTAAATAGTTTAAAAAACGGGGGGAGCCGGACCCTGCTGGGAATGGCGTACAGTAATATGGGGTTAAATTATATCAGCCTGGGGCACCTGGATTCTGCCCGCACTTGTTTCAGGCAGGCCCTTGATATCGCGAAAGAAACGGGTGACTTGAATTTGGAAGCTACCCAATACCTGAACCTGGGGGATGTGTATATGGAGAGCGATGATTATGTTTCGCTGAAACCCGCCATGGAAAAGGCGCTTCGTTTATCCCGCCAGCTTGGTCTTTATGAGAGTGAGGCCATTGCTCTCAAGGGACTTTCTTTTCATTATTTTCATGCAGCTGATTTTCAACTGGCACAACAATATGCGGATTCGGCGCTGGCCCTGGCCAGGCGCTATAATTTTCGGGATCAGCGGGCGAAGCTCTATGTACACCAGTCCAACCTGGCTTATGCCCGGCAGGATATGAAGGCAGGAGAATATTATGCCCGCCTCAGCACGCAACTGGGCGATAGCATCCTTAATGAGACCATTCAGAGATCCACCCTGGAAATTGAAAAGAAATACGAAACCGGAAAAAAGGAAAGCCGGATCCGTGAACTGGAATCAGAAAAAAAATTGCAGGAACTGAGCCTTCGCCAGAAAAGTACGCTGAATTATATCCTTCTGGGCAGTGCGGTCATCCTTGTTTTTTTTTCCCTGCTGTTGTACCGCAATTACCGGCAAAAGCAAAAACTGCAGGCACAAAGGATCCGTGAACTGGAGAAAGAAAAAAAACTGATGGCCACCGAAGCGGTTTTGAAAGGTGAAGAGCAGGA